>JAAXWO010000019.1 GCA_013334965.1 Chlorobiaceae bacterium
CGATCATCTTTGCCGTGTTCTGCGTGACCGTCATCCGGGTGCCGCTGACATTGATGTTGCCGGTACCAAAGGTTATCCGACCGTTTGTCGGCAGGGCACCGGGGTCAAGCGCCAGCGCCGGTGTCGAAGCCGCCAGCAATGCTGCAAGGCTCAACGCCCCGACAAGCATCATTGGGCAACCGCTTGCGCCCGATTTCTCGGAGACGACAATCCATTTTTCCCTGATCTTCGACCAGATGATGCGATGTATTCGGTTCATTGTTCAGTTTACTCCACGTTGAACGGGTTAAGCGACGCTGCAGACCTGTCGCACGACTCATTTGTTTCGCACATATGAGGCCGCCTGCCGTACTCCCGGGAACAGCAGGCTCCAACCCCTGCTATCTTTCAGGCTGACCGGTTGACTCTCCATTCTCGCCACCGGACAGAGCCCCTGCTCACGTATCGCTCACACATTCAGCCCGCATGAAATTGCCGAACTGGAGAGCCGCGTTCCGGGAGACGCCGAAATTGGTGATGACCTTGATGCCATTGCGGATACGAACGCATCCTGAACGGATCGGTCGCATTACGTATCCTCCTGATACTCAATGACCTCGATAAAACTGACTAAAGGCTTAACAAGCTTTTGATTGTTGGCTTATAGGGGTAAGCCGTATTGAACGTCACATCTCATTACATGCTGTGTAATCCGACAGGGGAGCTCCTCAATAAGGCAGCGCGCCCCGGGGTCCCGCCGATCGTTGACAGCAATCCTGTCGATGTGCCTTTGAATTTATATAAACCACCAGACAAAAACACACCATTATTACACAATTTATTCAGCAGCAACAGGGATGCGTATCAACACAGAGCCACCTTGCAGAACCATTACGCTCAACGTGAAACTGGTTATGCTGAAAACAGTGATGGACCCGGCAACGCCCGACGTTATCTTCATGCCGTTTGAGGTGCACGTGATATGAAAAAGGGAAATGGCCGCCTTTTCAGGCAGCCATTTCCCTTTTTTTCGACCTCCCTTTTGAGAGGTAGATGTTCAATCCAGGTGCTCTTTTCAGGAATCGCAGCCGCTTTTGCGGCCAAAGAGGTCGTGCGCCCGGCGGAGTATCTCTTCGCGGAAATCGGGATGGGCGATCGATGCCAGCTCCTCTGCTCGCTGTCGCAGGTTTTTGCCATGGAGGTTAACGATACCGTACTCGGTCACGACGTACTGGACATGCGCCCTGGTCGTCACCACACCCGCTCCGGGTTTGAGCTGTGGCACAATGCGCGACTCGCCCCTGCCGGTGGTCGATGGCAGGGCGATAATGGGCTTGCCTCCCGGGGAAAGGGCTGCGCCGCGGATAAAATCCATCTGGCCGCCGACGCCGGAAAAATGCTTGATGCCGATGGAATCGGCGCACACCTGGCCGGTCATATCGATCTCGATGGCGCTGTTGATTGCCGTGACTTTCGGATTTTTCCTGATCTCCCTCGTGTCGTTGACATAGTCGGAGCCCATCATTTCAACCTGCGGATTGTCGTCGACGAAGTCATAGAGCTTTTTGGTGCCCATGAGGAAACTGGCCACGATGATTTCGTTGTGCGTCTGTTTGTAGCGGCCGGTTATGACGCCTTTTTCGACGAGTTCCACAACCCCGTCTGAAAACATTTCGGAATGGATGCCGAGGTCCTTGTGGTCGGTAAGCGCCGCAAGCGTGGCATCCGGGATCGCTCCGATACCCATCTGCAGGGTTGCTCCGTCCTCGACGATCGAGGCGACATGCTGGCCGATCAGCCGTTCCACGTCACTCAGTTCATGGCGAGGCACTTCAGGCAGTGGGTCGTCGACCTCGACCATTGAATCGATCTTGCTGACATGGAGGAGCCCCTCGCCATGCGTCCTCGGCATGTTGGGGTTCACCTGGGCGATCACATGTTTTGCAGTGTGAACGGCCGCCCTTGATGCGTCCACCGACACGCCGAGGGAGCAGTATCCGTGCCGGTCAGGCGGGGAAACGTGGACAAGGGCGACGTCGAGCGGCATGATGTTGTCGTAGAACATCGACGGGACGTCGCTGAGAAAGATGGGAATCGCATCGGCGTCACCGCACTGCACGGCAGAGCGGACGTTTTTGCCGACGAAAAACGCATTGAGCCTGAAGCTCTGCTGAAACTCGGGGCTGACGTACGGGGCGCCGCCTTCCGTATGGAGGCTGACGATTTCGACGTTGCGCAACTGCCCTGCACGACCTACCATCGCGTCGATCAGCCGCCGTGGTGTTGCCGCAGCCGTGTGCAGGAAGACCCTGTTTCCGGACTTGATGGACATTACGGCCTCTTCTGCTGATATCATCCGATAACGCATGAAAAACTCCTTCTTATACTTGTTGGGGGTTCGAAAAGATCCCGGGAATCACTCTGGTCGCCATGTTCTGCGACAGTCATCCCGGGACCGCTTGTTATGGTGTGAGCTGTTTGCGTGCGAGGCGTAAGGGCGAATCGGATCGCATGAAAGATGAACAGCGGCATCGTCAATGAACATTCGCGAGGAGTCGCTGGTTTGGGGTTGTCCACGATCCTTTCCTGCAGATCATTACTGCAATGGCCCGTTGTTCTTCCTGCGCAGGTAAGCGGGGGTGTCGGTCTGTCCTTTCTGAATCTGTTCGTCGTCTTCAGGATCGGCACAGGGGGATTTCGGCCCGAATGCCGCTCCGCCTTCCGGGCGTGCGATATCGAATGGTTCTTTTATGGAGAGGCTTCTCCTGATATAGGCAGGAATCCTCAGGTCCTCAATGGACGGTTCCGGATATCCGGCAGGCTGAATCGGGCGTACAAACCCCTGAACCGGTGAGGGCTTGGACGTCCGGGTCTCCCTGGCACCTGCCTGGGGCACGCTCCGCGGCTCTTCGCCCGGCTCTTTCCTCTTGAAGCCGGTCACAATGACCGTAACGCGGATCTCTCCCGATACCTGGGGTTCATCGACATAGCCGTTGATGATTTTTGCCTCCTCGCCGACCTGCTCTTCGATATAGTTCATGGCGTCGGACATGTCGCGCATGGTGACATCTCCCGTGATGTTCACCAGCACTCCCTTTGCGCCGCGAACAGAGATCCCGTCCATGAGCGGGCTGTTGATGGCGTCGGATGCGGCCTTGAGCGCCCGGCGCTCTCCGGCGGCTGCGGCGGAGCCCATGACGGCGTCGCCCGCTCCCTGCATGATGCTTCTCACATCCGCGAAGTCGACATTGACGTGGCCGTGACGGGTGATGATGTCGGCGATCCCTTTCACCGCCCTGTAGAGCACATCGTTGGCCATGTTGTAGGCCTCGGTTGCGCTCACCCCTTCCTCTGCGATGCTCAGGATCTTTTCGTTTTCGACAAGAATGAGCGTATCAATGTATTTGCGGAGTTCGGCGATACCTCCGTCGGCGATCTTCGCCTTGATCTGGCCTTCGAAGCTGAAGGGGCGGGTAATGACCCCGATGGTGAGGATGCCCATGTTCCTGGCGATCGAGGCGACGACAGGCGCTGCCCCGGTACCGGTGCCTTTGCCCATTCCTGCGGCGATGACGACAAGATCGGCGCCCCTGAGCTGGGTAGCAATGGTCTCCCGGTCATCTTCGGCTGCCTGACGACCTTTTGCGGGATCAGCGCCGGCGCCGAGCCCGTTGGTCGCCTTCTTGCCAATCTGCACGCGTATCGGGGCTTTCGAGTTCAGGAGAGCCTGGCGATCGGTATTGAAAACGACGAATTCCGTCCCGCTGATCTTCCTGTCGATCATGTTGTTCACGGCATTGCCGCCGCAACCGCCTACCCCGACGATCTTTATGTTGACCCCATGTGCCTGGTCGCTGTCGAACAGTCCCGCATCTATTTCAAATGCCATGATTCTCTATCCCCTGATTATCGTATCGTTATTCTATAACTGGTCCCAGAACTTCTTCAGCTTGTCGACCAGCTTTTTCCCGGCCTGCGGTGTTTCGGTCGCCTGCTCCGGACCGGTCACCGTGACGGCTTCCGAAGCCGGTTCCGGAGCAGGTTCCGGAGTCGCGGGAGCTACAAGGCCATAATCCTGGTAAAGGTTGTTCTGCAGGGAGTGGGCGACAAGCCCCATGACGGTAGCGTACATCGGGTTGTTGATCGTCTCCTTGATGCCGCCGGATACGCCTTCGGGGTAACCGGTGCGGACATCGAGTCCGAGAATGTCCCTCGCGAGCTCCTCGGTACCGGGCAGTAGCGAGCCTCCGCCGGTGATGATGGCTCCGGCATTGAGGTATTCGTAGTATCCCGAGCGTTTGATGATATCGCGGGCGAGTTCGAAGATCTCCATCATGCGGGCTTCGATGATCACCGTCAGCGAGCTTTTCTGGAAGGATTTCCGGGGGCGCCCCTCTATGCCGTCGACCAGGATCTCCTCGTCCTGCCCAAGGGCTCTTGAATAGGCGCAGCCATAGCGGATCTTGACCTCTTCTGCCACGTCGTTGAGCGCCTTGACACCGTAGGCGACGTCATGCGTCACGTCGTTGGCCGCGACCTTGATCACCTCCGAATACCGTATCGCGCCGTCGATGTAAATGGCGACCTCCGTCGTGCCGCCGCCGATATCGATCACCACCACTCCGCTCTTCTTCTCGCTCTCCTTCATGACGGCAAGGCCGGAGGCCACAGGTTCGAAGGTCATGGCGCTGACCTCGAGCCCCGCCTTCTCGATGCACTGCTTGATGTTGCGGATCTTGGTGCGAAGCCCGACGACGATATAGGCGCTGCCCCTCATGGTCGTACCGGCCATTCCTATGGGATCGAGCACCCCCTCCTGATCGTCCACGATGAACTCCTGGGGAATGACGTGGATGATTTCGTGATCGATGTCGAGATACCGAATGTTGGTCTTGGCCTTCTCGAGGAAGCGCCTTACGTCCGAATCGTTGACGATCCCGGACTGGTTGACGCTGATTTCTGAATTACTGTAGATGCAGTGGACGTGGGCGCCTGAGATCCCGACGTTTACCCCCTTTATCCTGATCGACGATTCGCGTTCGGCATCAGCCACCGCCGCCCTGATGGCATCGACGGTTTTATTGATATTGACGACGGTCGCCCTCTGGAGCCCCTCTGAATTGGAGCGCCCCTTTCCAAGGACGTTGAGTTTGCCTACGTCATCCTTTTCGGCAACCACGACGCAAACCTTTGTAGTACCTATATCGAGCCCAATTACAATATTGCTCTTCAGCATGAGATGTTTACTGTTCAATGACGTTCATCGGGGATTCGGCTGCACTGACGGCGGAACTCCTGGCGTGGATGGTGCTGCGGGCTCTACCGGGGCTTCCGGCTCTCTTGCGAACACTCTATCCTGAAAACGAAGGTCAACCGCCTCATAACAATCAAAGCCCTTTTTTGCAACAACCTTTTGCCAGAATATCTCGAATTTTTTCAATTTTTCCTTGAAGTTGCCGTCATTGCCGAGAATAAATCGGATGGGTGAACCGGATACGGTAAACCACGACTCATTGTTCGGTGAAAGATGGATTTCAGAAAGCAGCAACCTGGCATGCGAAGAGCCGGCAAAAGCATTGAGTATCTCGACGAGCAAACGCTGTTCATCAGCTCTCATCCGGCGTACACCGTTCGACGGATATGGGTTTCCGCTCACCCCGTAGACCGGCGTAAGGCGGTGAAACCTGGCTGAAATTCCCTCGTCCGGCAGAAGCGCCCCTTCCGTATCGATAATAAGGCGCGACTCGCCGTTGACGGCAAGCGCCGCAGGATGCCTCTCGGTTATCCTTATCCTCAATATCCCGTTCAGCTCCTTGCTGGGCTGCATCTCCCTGATGTATGGTTCCGAGCTGAGGGCCCTGCGGATCTCATCGATCCTGATCCCGTCGAGGTTCCGTCCCTTGAAATCCTGCAGATGCCGTTCGATCCGCTGTGCGGAAACGAGGGTCGTGCCGCTGACCACCACACGGTTGACGACAAGCTTCTTTTTCCACTGTTCCGCATACCATGAGAGCGCGGCTATGGCCACGAGCAGCAACACCACCATGGAGGTGATGACCGGTGTCGAGCCGAGAATGCGGCGCGCTTTTCCTTTCGGAGAGCCTCTGTCGGCCAGGGATGGCTCGGGACCGAACTCCGGAACCGGATCCTCAAGCGGACCGCCTATCCCTTTGTCATGGTTTGAACGGGTCATCGGTTACATTCTTTTGGGCGCATCTGCTTGTCTGTTGCGCGATTCGATTGCATCGTAAGTCGGTGCTCGAACTCCTTATCTGCCGTCCTGGCAAAGCCCGGCGAACTGCGTTGCGGTCTGGGTTATGTCACCGGCGCCCATGAACAGGATCAGCGTTCCGGCTGAAGCCTCAGGTTTGAGCGCGGCAAGAAGTTCATCCCGACCCTCGGCGAAAACGACGTTTTTTGCCCCGGCTCGCCGTGCCGCCTCGGCGACCAGCTCACCGGTCACTCCAGGGAAATCGGACGCCTGCTCCCGCGACGGATAGATACCGGCCACATAGACCACGTCGGCCCTGGAGAGCGCCCATCCGAACTCGTCGGCGAACTCCGCTGTCCGCGAAAACAGGTGCGGCTGGAAGACCGCGACGATACGATGCGATTTCCACCCCTCACGGGCAGCCCTGACCGTCGCCTTGACCTCCGAAGGGTGATGGGCGTAGTCATCGATGACGAGCAGGCCGTCGGCCCCTTTGTACCTGACCTGGAATCGACGCCGCATGCCGCTGTATCGGGCCAGGCCTGCAATGATCCGTTCGGGCTGGAGGCCGAGCTCGAGGCCGGTCGAAAAGGCAGCCAGGGCGTTGAGCACGTTGTGCCTGCCTGGAACGCCGAGCGAGACTCCCGTGTGCGTTTCGCCAAAAGCGCGGACGGTAAAGACCGAACCCGACTCGTTGAGTTCTATGTCGCTTGCCATGACATCGGCAGGCTCCTCGATCCCGAAGGTGGTGTACCTGCGGTTCAGCCGTGGAATGAGGCGCCTGATCTCGGGCCAGTCAACGCAGCAGATGACGCGGCCGTAGAACGGGACCTTGTTTGCGAACTGTGCAAAGCTGTCACGCAGTCCGTCCATGGTGCCGTAAGTGTCCATGTGCTCGGATTCGAGGCTGTTGACCACGGCGATGGTCGGGGTCAGCTTCAGGAATGCCCGGTCGTACTCGTCGGCCTCGATCACCATGTGCTTGCCCTCGCCGACCACGGTGCTGCCTTTCAGGAAGTCGGAAACCCCGCCGATCATGACGGTAGGAGACTCTCCGGCATCGAGCAGCATGGTGGCGATCATGGCCGTGGTGGTCGTCTTGCCGTGGGTGCCCGAAACGCAGACGCCATATTTGTAACGCATCAGTTCACCGAGCATCTCGTCACGCTTGATCACCGGAATGCCGAGCTTTTCGGCTGCAAGGATCTCGACGTTGGTATCGGGACGAACCGCGGAAGAGTAGACGACCACATCGCTCGTACCGACATGCTCCGCCTGGTGGCCCTGATGGATGACCGCGCCGAGGTCCCGGAGCTTTTCGATCACCTCACCGGACGCCAGGTCCGATCCGCTGACTGAAAAACCGGATTTCAGGAGCAGTTCGGCTATCGCGCTCATTCCTGCTCCGCCGATGCCGACGATATGAACGTTCTTCGTTCTTCCAAGTTCCATTACATAGACTCCTTACTGTTTTGATAGCGCAATGATTCTTGCTGCGAGTTCGGCCGCAGCTCCGGGGTGCCCCTGTTTCCTGCTCGCTTCGCCCATGCGGCCAAGCGCTTCGCTGTTTTCGACAAGGGCGAGAATGGCGGCGAGCGACGGCTCATCTCCGAGCTTGTCGTCTTCGATCAGGAGCGATGCCCCGGCATTGACCAGGGCGCGGGCGTTGTGCCGCTGATGGTCGGCGGCAGCATATGGGTAGGGAATAAGCACCGACGGCTTGCCGAGGTTGGTCAGTTCGGCCAGCGTTGATGCGCCTGCCCTGCAGACCACGAGGTCGGCGGCGGCGTATGCCGGGCCCATCTCTTCAATATAGGGCGCAACCCATAACGTTGAGGAGGGGGAGAGCTGGCCACGGACGCGATCAAAGTCAAGCGAGCCGGTCTGCCAGATCAGGTTGACCTTTCCCGACAGGCGGCTGTAAAAACGGAGCACGGCGTTGTTGATCGAACGTGCGCCACGGCTTCCCCCGAACACCAGCAGCGTGGGACGGTCCCGGTCGAGCCCGAAGTCGCTGCGGCACTCCCGCGGGTCTTCAGGAGGAAACTCCCGCGCGGGGTTTCCGGTGATGAATATCGACGATGTTCGTTTAAAGAAGCGCCTGCTTTCAGCGAACGAGAGATGAACCTCGGTCGCCATGCGCGAAAGCAGTTTTGTCGTCACTCCCGGAAATGCGTTCTGTTCCTGGATGAGGGTTTTCCTGCCCATCAGCTGTGCGGCGAGCAGCACCGGGGCGCTGACGTATCCGCCGGTTCCGACGACCACATCAGGATTCTCGCGCCGGATGATCGCCGAGGCCTGGGCCATGGCCGAAGCGAAATCGGCCAGAACCCCTGCATTGGATATGATGTCACGGATCGATCGGCCACGGTTCAGCCCCCTCGCCGGCAGGAGATGAAGCCGGTAGCCGAGGCGGGGCACCTCCGTCGCCTCGATCCCGCTTTCGGTTCCTGCAAAGGAGACCACGACCCCGGGATCTGCTTTCTTCAGCTCTGCGGCCATGGCGATTCCCGGATACAGATGCCCGCCCGTTCCGCCTCCGGCAAACAGTACGTTCATGCGTCACCCCCTTTGGCTTCGATGAGTGCCTGTGCCTTTGCCAGCACTTCGGCTTTTTTCTTGTACCGCGAAATGCTGATCAGGATGCCGACCCCGAGCGAGTTGAACAGGAGCGCCGTACCTCCATAACTGATAAACGGCAAAGCCACACCCGTAGTCGGCAGGAGATGGCTTGCCACGGCGATGTTGATGAAGGCGAACAGCGCGATGGCGATCGAGATCCCGGATGCGAGGTAGCGCCCGAAAATGTCCGGGGCGTGCTTTGCGATAATGATGCCGCACACAAAAAAGGCGGCGAACAGCGTCAGGATAACCAGCGCGCCGATGAACCCGTACTCTTCACCGATGATGACGAAGACGAAATCGTTGTATGAAAGCGGCAGATAAAGTTCGCGTTGCTTGCTGGCGCCGATGCCGAGACCGAAAAGTCCGCCGTTGCCGAGACCCAACAGCGCTTGGCGCACCTGGTAGCTCAGCTGGTTTTCGCCGCCGCCGAAGGAGACGAGCCTTGCGACGCGGTAGGGCGCTGCAATGGCGAACACTGCGGCGATAGGAATGAGCAGCGATCCGGTGGCAAGGAGATGCTTGATCCTTATGCCGCCGATGAACATCAGGGTAAACCCGATGATTGCGATGAGCGAAGCCGTGCTGAAGTTCGGTTCGAGGGCGACCAGGGCCACGACGGCCAGGAGGAGGATCAGCATCGGATAATAACCTGTATGCAGGTCCTTGATGTAGGCCCTCTTTTCACCGAGCAGGCGTGAAAAATGGAAAATGATCGCATACTTGGCAAGATCGGATGCCTGGAACTTCAGCGGGCCGAACCCGAGCCACCGTGCCGCACCATGGATAATGCCGACGAACTTGAGGACAAGGAGGGCCGCCAGGAGCCCGATGCTGACGAACAGCAGAAGCT
Source organism: Chlorobiaceae bacterium (assembly GCA_013334965.1). GTDB lineage: Bacteria > Bacteroidota > Chlorobiia > Chlorobiales > Chlorobiaceae > Chlorobaculum. The sequence goes on from JAAXWO010000019.1 coordinate 9,666, forward strand.
TGCTGATCTTCCTGAAAAAATGGTAGTCCATGTTGCCGACGGCCACGATGAGCACCATGCCCGCTACGGCAAAGCTGAGCTGGCGCCAGAGGAAATACTGCTGGTCGGAGAACTTCTGCTCCGCCCAGCCCGCTCCGCTGCTGTAGACGACAATGATCCCGATGCACATCAGGAGCGCAACGATCAGCAGGAGAAGTTTTCCTGCGATGTTTTCCCCACGGCTCTGCTGGCTCTCCAGCAGCTCATCAGCCTCGATTGGTGAATCGGTCAAGTCGAAGTTCAGCATGATGCCTGCTCCCTGACAAGTTGCTTGAATTGCATACCCCGATCCTCGAAATTGCTGAACATGTCAAAGCTCGAACAGGCGGGCGAAAAGAGCACGCAACTGCCGGGCTCCCCGGCCCGGGCGGCGAGGCTCACCGCCTCCCTGAGAGTGGTCGCCGGCTGGACGCTGACGATCCCACGGAACGCGTCGACGATCTTCTGCCGGGACTCGCCGATGGCGATGATACACGCGACCTTCTCCCTGACCAGGTCAGCGAGGGCGCTGTAGTCGTTGCCCTTGTCGCGGCCGCCCGCAATCAGCACCATCCCTGCCGGAGTCGCCTGGAGCGCCTGGCGCAGGGCGTTGACGTTGGTCGCCTTCGAATCGTTGATCCACTCCAGCCCGCATGCCGCACCGGCATACTCCTGGCGATGCTCGACCCCATTGAACTGCACGAGGCTCCTGGCGATCCCCTCCGAAGGGATCCCCGCCGAACGGGACGCAGCCACAGCGGCGAGGGCATTGTAGAGGTTGTGGTCACCGCGGAAACTCGGCTTCATGAAGGAATCGACCCGGACGACACCATCCTGCACTCCTGCTGTCCGGGTGATGATCTCACCATTCGCCACCGATACGAAATCCTCCCTGACGCCATCGAGGTCGCCCGCGTTCAGCCCGAATCGCACAACCTTGAAAGGCCAGGGCTCCTGCCGGTCGAAATGGGCACGAAGCAGAGGGTCGTCGTGGTTGTAGATCAGCGTGTCATCTTCACCCTGGGTGGCATGGATCCGGAACTTCGCCTCCGCATAGGCGTTGATGTCGCCGCCGTAGCGATCCATGTGATCCGGCGTGATGTTGGTCAGCACCGCGATGTCGGGCCTGAAGGAGTAGCATCGCTCAAGCTGGTAACTGCTGAGTTCGAGCACGGCGATGTCCTGCGGCCCCATTTCGAACACCTTCGACGAGAAGGGCACTCCGATGTTTCCGACGCTGAACGCACGGTATCCGCACCGCTTCCCGTCAGCTTCGCAGATCCGGTGGATGAGGGTCGCCGTGGTGGTCTTTCCGTCAGTACCCGTGATGCCGATGATCCGCGCACGGCAGAACCATGAGGCCAGCTCTATTTCGCTGAACACCGGGAGGTAACCGGCATCCATGTCGTGAAGCACCGGGGCTGTCTGTGGAATGCCGGGACTCACGACGCAGAACTCCGCTTCGTGCACCCGATGCGAATGGCCGCCCTCTTCGAAAGGGATGCCGAGCGCGAGGAGGAACTCCTTCGCATCGACGCCGATGGCTCCGAACTCGCTCACGAAGGGACGTGCCCCTGCTTTCAGGAGCAGTTCTGCAGCGGCGAGCCCGCTTTTTCCAGCGCCGAGTACCGACACCGGTTTTCCGTATAGTGCTTCGGGATTCACCTTATCTGAGTTTCAGGGTCATTAAACTTGTCAGGAACAGCAGGATGGTAATGATCCAGAACCGGATCACGATTTTCTGCTCGGCCCATCCTTTCAACTGGAAATGGTGGTGCAGCGGCGCCATCAGGAAAATCCGGCGCCCCTCGCCATACCTTATCTTTGTGTACTTGAACCAGGCGACCTGCATGGACACGGAGAGGGTCTCAATGAAAAACACCCCCGCCAGGATCGGCAGCAGCAGCTCCTGCTTGATCATCAGCGCAATGACCGCGATGGCGCTGCCTATGGCCAGCGACCCGGTATCGCCCATGAACACCTCGGCCGGGTTCGAATTGAACCAGAGAAACCCTACGCAGGCCATGACGATGGCCATGCAGACGATCATGATCTCACCCGCCCCGGATATGAACGGAATGCTCAGGTAGCCCGCATAAACGGCGTTTCCGGCGAGGTAGGCGAAGGCTCCGAGGGCGAACACCACGATCGCCGAGCTTCCGGCGGCAAGCCCGTCAAGGCCGTCGGTCAGGTTGACTGCATTTGAAACCGCCGTAATGATGAATATCACGACAGGAATGTATAAGACCCCGTAATCGAGCGAGATCTTCTTGAAAAATGGCACGGTCGTCTTGGAGAGCAGGATCGAAAAGGCAGGATCGGAGAAGGTGTAGAGCCCGATGATCAGGCCGAGGATTATCTGCCCGATCAGCTTGTATTTACCGGCAAGCCCACCCTTGATCTTCAGCACGACCTTGCGGTAATCGTCGATGAAGCCGATGAGCCCCATCCAGAACATGGCGAGCATGATCAGCCAGACATGGGGATCCTCGAACCTTGCCCAGAGCAGCGCGGAAACTTCGACGGCAAAGATGATAAGCAGTCCGCCCATCGTGGGGACATCCTTTTTCTTGCGGTGCTCCGGCGGAGCCTCCTCCTTTACGGGCTCGATGAATCTCGACTTGAGCAGACGGATGAATCCAGGCCCGGCGAGAAGGGTGATGAGCAGGGCCGTAATTGCCGCCGCGCTGGCCCGAAAGGTCAGGTACTCTATGACGCCCATGCCGGGCGGATTGAACAGTTCGTTGATGTACTTGAGAAGGTAGTAGAGCATCCTTTTCCGGTTATTCTTGTGTTTTCAGCTTCATGAGCGTTTCTGCGGCCAGTTCGAGCCTCATGCCCCGCGACCCTTTGAAGAGCACTGCATCGCCGGGCCTGACATATCCTGCGAGAAAATCGTTCAGCTCATCCATCCGTTCGTAATGACCATGGCAGAGATCGCCTGCCTGGTCGCAGCAGAGGCGGGAGATATCCCCGTACGTGCAGAATGCGTCGACAGGCACCTGCCGAATATACCTGCCGATATTTTCATGTTCAAGCGCCGATGTGTCGCCGAGTTCGAGCATATCGCCGAGCACGGCGATTTTCCTGCCGCGGCACTCCAGGCCGGCCAGCGTATCGAGTGCAAAGCGCACTGAGTCGGGGTTGGCGTTGTAGGTGTCGTTCAACACCACGATCCCGCCCCCTTCGAGAAGCTCCATCCGCTTCCACCCTTTTGCAGGCATGAGCGTTTCGAGCCCTCTGGCGATGCTTTCGGCACCGAGGGCGAAATGGTTTCCGACGGTAGCCGACGCCACGGCGTTGACCACATTGTGGCGACCGATGAAGTTCATCGAAACCGGTTGGCGGCACTCTGCGGAACAGAGAGTAAAGGTTATCCGGCCAACCCTGTCGGTCGTTGCATCTTCGGCCCACCATGAGGTTTCAGGCCCCTGCGCCGCGCCGTAGCACTCCTTTCGTGAAAGCCCCGTGGCGGCTGCCTTGAGGCGGGCGTCGTCCACATTTACGAAGGCAGTCCCTCCGGTTCGGTCGAGATACCGGTAGAGCTCGGCCTCGGCCTCGGCCACGCCGTCGAGGCTGCCGAAAAATTCGAGATGTTCATGGCCGATATTGGTCAACAGGCCATGGGTCGGCCGCGCGATCGATACCAGAAGCTCCATCTCACCCGGATGGTTGATGCCCATTTCGACGACGGCGATATCCGTATCGTGTCGCATCTGCAGCAGGGTCAGCGGCACACCGAGATGGTTGTTCAGGTTTCCCTTGCTCATATGGACCGAGAATCCTGTCGAAAGGACCGCCGCGATCATCTCCTTGGTGGTGGTCTTGCCGTTGCTTCCACCGACGCCGACGACCGGGATGTCGAACCGCTCGCGATAGCACGAGGCCAGTTGCTGGAGGGCTGCGACCGGATCTTCAGCCACGAGGAAGCGGCGGCCGTCGCCCAGGAACCGGTCTCCGTTCGCATCGAACCACTCCCTGGCTACGACAGCCCATGAAGCCCCGTTGGCGAACACCTCGCCGACGTACCGATGGCCGTCGGTCCTCTCGCCCGGAAGGGCGACAAAAATCGCACCTTCGACAACCTGGCGCGAATCGATCACCACGACCGGGTCCATGAGCACATAGCACTCGTCGACATCTTCGGCCCTGATCAGGCCAGCCCGATGAAAATCGCTGTAGGTCAGCGCACCCTTCATAATTTCTCCTTTACGTCCATTGCCGTCTGCCGGTTTTCAAGACAGGCAGCGAGTGTCTCGCGGTCGGAAAAGTGCAGCTTCCTTCCGCCGATTTCCTGGTATTGTTCGTGGCCCTTTCCTGCGACGAGCAGGATATCGCCCTTTTCGAGGCCAGCGACCGCCTGCCTGATCGCCTCCGCCCGGTCTGCGATCCTGAGGTGGGCGCGCCCTTCCATGCCGGCTTCGATCTCGTCGAGGATCGATTCGGGCTCCTCGTCCCGGGGATTGTCGGATGTCAGGATGACCCTGTCGGCCAGCTCTACAGCTATCCGACCCATCACGGGGCGCTTCTGCCGGTCGCGGTTCCCTCCGCAGCCGAACACCACGACAAGATTCGATCCTTCGGGCGTAATGTCGCGGAGCGTCTCAAGCGCCTTCTGGAGAGCATCCGGCGTGTGGGCGTAATCGACGACCGCGCACCGGCTCCTGTCGGGGCTCCAGATCCGTTCCATGCGCCCGTCGACGGCATCGGCGCCGGCAAGGCCCTCAAGGACGACATCTGGATCGAGTCCGATCCCGACGCCCACCGCAAAGGCTTCAAGCATGTTCATGACGTTGAACGCACCGGGCAGGGAGACCTTCATGGGCATCCGCTTGCCGCGGAATTCGACCGTAGCCACGCTTCCATCGACCGTCATTCCTGAAATCCCGGCGACCAGACGCCGGTCGGGATCGCAGATGGAGCCGTTGCCGGCGACAGAACAGCAGAAGATTCGCCCGGAGGGGAGCTTTCCAGCCATGAATTCCGCCTGGGGATCGTCGGCGTTGACCACCCCGAACCCATCGTCGGTCAACCGGTCGAACAGGAGGCGCTTGGCTTCGGCATACTGCTGCATCGTCTCGTGGAAATCGAGGTGCTCGGGAGTCAGGTTCGTAAATACCCCTGCCCGGAACCGGATGCCGTGCACCCTGTCAAGGACGAGCGCATGGGACGAAACCTCCATGACGGCAGCCACGCATCCCTCATCGAGCATCTGGCGGAACAGGGCATGAAGGCCGGAGGCTTCAGGGGTGGTCCGTTCGAGGGGAATGTCGCGGGTGCCGATCCTGCAAAGTCCCGTCCCGATATATCCTGCGGGTATTCCTGCCCTGTTGAGCATCGCCGTGATGAGCCTTGATGTCGTGGTCTTTCCGTTCGTGCCGGTCACTCCGATGATCATCAGCCGGTCGGACGCGTTTCCGAAAAATATCCTGGAGGCATCGGCAAGCGCCTTGCGGGCATCGTCAACGAGGATATAGCGCACCGATGGGCGGAGAAGCTGCGGGTACGATTCGCACACCACCGCAACGGCACCGGCCTCGATCGCTCCGTCGATATGAAGATGTCCGTCGGTACTGAATCCGCGCACAGCGACGAACAATGCCCCCGGCATTACCTCCCTCGAATCGGAAGTAACCCCGGTGATCTCCGTCACAACGGCACCGCCCCTGATTTCCAGGAGCCCGCCGATACCGGCAACGATCTCATTGAAATGCGCCATGGGCTGTTCCGCCATCTTGTTCATGTTCACTCTGCCTGGGCCTTCCTGCCAAGGTTCACGCTGACCTTCGCCTCTTTCTGCACCTTCGTCCCCGGGGCGACGCTTTGCGATATCACGACCCCGTCCGCATCACCCGTATGCACCATCACAAGGCCGTTCCATTCGAGCAACCTCGCCGCTTCCCGCATCTTGAGCCCCTTGAGTTCCGGGACGGCGACCGTCGAAATCGCGGCCAGCCGGACCTTTTCGTCAGACTTCATATTCAGCCGATGCTGCATCTCTCGGGAACAGGCCACCGATCGTCCGCATACCTTCGAAAATACAGGGGCCGCAACCGCTGCCGCATAATAAGCCGTCTGCGGTTCATCGACAACGATTATAGTCGCATACTGGGGGTTTTCGGCAGGGAAAAACCCGACAAATGTCGACAGATAGGAGCGCTCGCCGTGGTAGCTGCCGGTAAATTTCTGGGCCGTGCCCGTCTTGCCGGCGACATTGAGCCCCTCGACGGCGGCAGAGACGCCGGTGCCGCTTTCAACCACTGCGCGGAAATACTCTTTTGCCATGTATTTGGCCGTTTCAGGTTTTATGGCCTGCAAAACCTTCTGGGGTTCCGTCGCCTTGCGAGGTCGGCCGTCACGATCGATGAAGCGCTTGATGATGAACGGTTTCATCCGGAGCCCGTCGTTGGCGACCGTGGCATATGCCTGAAGCACCTGAAGCGGAGTAGCCATGACCTGGTAGCCATACCCCATCCAGGGAAGCGTGGTCCTGTCCCACTTCGGAATCTCCTTGAGTAACCCGCCCGACTCTCCGATCAACCCGACGCCGGTCTTCTTTCCGAAACCGAGACCGCTTGCGTATTTGTAGAAGGTTTCAGGCCCCTCCCGCATGGCGGTGGTCGCTGCTATGATGTTGCTCGACTTCGTGATCGCCTCCTTGAAAGTGATCACCCCGAGAGCTTCGTGATCGACGATCTGGCGATCATAGACCTGGAGCCGCCCCTGGTGTCCGTCAACCATCTGCGAAGCTGTCCAGTTCAGCGCCTCGGTCGCCGCGGATGCCATGACGACCTTGAAGGTGGAGCCCGGCTCGAACATGTCGGTCACCGCCCGGTTGCGCATCTGCTCGCTGGTGACCGTACTCCGCCTGTTCATGTCGAAAGAGGGGTAGTTTGCCATGGCGAGAATCTCTCCGCTCCTGACATCCATGACGATGCCGACTGCGGCCTTGGCGTTGAATTTCCCGACCGCCTGCATGATCTCGTCCTCAACGATTCCCTGGATATCCGCATCGATGGTAAGCTCGACGTCGTTACCGCTCAGCGGTTCAGTCTGGTCGGAATCTGGAGCGGGATAGCTCTCTCCGGTCGCTGAACGCTGGAATATCCTGATGCCGTCGCGCCCGCGAAGCTCACTGTCGAGCTGCTGTTCGAGACCGCTTATGCCCCGGTTGTCGCGATCGGTAAACCCGATGATCTGGGAAGCGATGTTCAGATACGATCGCTGCTGTTCGCGCCGGAAGCCAAGTCCCTTGATCTTTGCGGTCATCAGTCCTGCAGCCCTGGAAACAGGAACGTTCCGCTCAAGCCAGACGAACCGTTTTTCGCGTTTGAGCAGGTCGAGGTAATAGCGCTTGTTCCTGCCGAACGTTGTCGCAAAGTTTTGCGCGACCTCATCCGGGTTCTCCACATGACGCGGATCGGCAAAAAAGGAGATGCTCTCGATGCTCTCGGCAAGCTGACGGCCGTTCCTGTCGAAAATCCTTCCCCTTCTGGCCTTTTCAGTAACCACGATCTCATACTGCCGGCTCGCCTTTTCCCTGTACTTCTTGACGTCGAAAACCTGGATACCGAGCAGCTTCAGGACGATAGCGACAAAAAAAAGCGCCATGAAGAGCCCGAGCAAACCGAGGCGCAGGCCGAATTCCCTCTCGCTGGTGCCCTTGGCGTGCTCTATTGAGGGATCTCCGTTCATGAAATCATCGGGGGTTAACCGTTCGTCAAGGTTCAACGTCCACCGGCGGGACTGCCGACGAATTGAGGCCGAGAGCCAGGGCAGAACCGGCGATGTTGCGGATGCTCTGCAGCTCCCTTGCTTTCAGCTCCTGGGCGGTACTGATGCTGGTGCTTATCCTGAGCTGCTCGCGAAGCTGCTCGTTCCTCTTCGAAAGCTCCTTGATGGCAAGCGTATTGTGTATCTGAAACAGTAACAGCGCCGTTAAGGCGATAATGTATAAAAAAGTCTTCGGGTGCAAAATCTGGGAGATATTGAACGGCTTCTCAGAAGCCTTTGAGGTCGCAGACGGTGATGGCTCAGGGGTAAAGCGGCGCAAAGAGCGCTCACCGAGCACCTCGACGCCAGCAAGCTCATAACCGGCGATAGCACCTCCATCGCCCTGCCTGAACAGCTTCCCGGTCTTTCCGGCCAGACCGGCAAACGTTCTTCCGACAGCTTTTATTGGACTCACGTTTCACCTCCCGGTTCTACAATTTTTCGACTATTCTCAGACGGGCGCTTCTCGATCTCGGATTCCTCCTGATCTCATCCTCCGTGGCGAGAACCGCTTTCTTCGTCACGGGAAGAGCTTCAGCCGGTGTCAGCGGCTCGCGGAGCGCAAGCCCTTTCGGGCCCCAGTCAGCCGCCGCCCTGGCTGCGAAAAACCGCTTCACGATCCTGTCCTCGAGTGAATGATAACTGATCACTGCGAACCTGCCTCCGGGTGAAAGAACCGAAAACCCCTCTTCGAGAGCCCGCTCCAGGACGCCAAGCTCGTCGTTCACTTCGATGCGCAACGCCTGGTATATCCTCGACAGGGTCTTGATTGCCAGATCTTTTCTCGGACATGCGCGCCGGACCACCTCAGCGAGCGCACCCGTCGTCAGTATCGGCGCGGCACTCCTTGCCGCGACAATAGCCCTGGCGATCCGGCCGCCGAGCGGCTCCTCGCCATACTTGAGGAAAAGACGGGAAAGCGACCGATCGTCGTATTCGTTGACGATATCCGCCGCAGTAACCGGACCATCAGGATCCATCCTCATGTCGAGCGGTCCGTCCCTGAGATAGCTGAACCCCCTTCCCGGAGTATCGATCTGAAACGACGAAACCCCCAGATCGAGAAGCACTCCCATGACAGGCAGACCCTTGCCGAGCCCATTGCTGACCGAAGTCACGACCTCTTTCACCGTACTGAAATTTCCCCTGACAAGGGTACTCATATCCCGGAATGCTTCAAGCCTGGCGCCCGCAGCTTCGAGGGCATTGCTGTCCTGGTCTATACCGACCAGAAGCGATTTGCCGTCGAGCTTTCTGAGCAACCTGAGCAGCAGCAACGAATGCCCTCCGCCGCCGAGCGTCCCGTCCACGTAAATTCCAGGGCGGGTTACCAGAAGCGAGGTGGATGCTTCAGCCAGGACAGGCTCATGGTAACCATGGAAATCCACGGCCTCAGACATATCGTCCGGCAAGCTGGGCAAACCTGCCTGCATTTTCATTGAGCAGCTTTTCGAGCCTTGACGGCTCCCAGACGATCATCTTGACATTGGCGCCTATAATGACCGCCTCCCTGTCGATTCCTGCATGATCAAGCATCTCCCGTGAAAGGGGAATGCGTCCGGAACGATCCAGCTCTGCCTGCTCAAGCCGCGCATAGATCATGGTGGTCAGAAGACGCTCCTCAGGATTGAAATCGGAAAGTTTGAGCAACTGCCGCTCCTTCTCGCCCCAGACCGAAGGCTCGTAAAGCTCAAGCGAACCGTCTTCGGCTTTCAGCACGTAGAGAACCTGCTCCCGAAGCGGAGAAGCCGTACCGTTCTCATCCCTCTGCAGAAGGACTTTGCGGCGAAACCGGGCAGGAATCAGAAGCCTGCCTTTTTCGTCGATGGTATGTTGTTCTCTTCCTATAAATCCGGACATGATCTCCCCATTTTTTCCCACTTTTCCCCATTTTAAATGTATACAATAGGATGTTCAAAAAAAATAGTAGACTCTCGTTCGGGAAAGAGATTACGAAGTAAAATTACTTGAGGCCGACGATGGCGACAACATGCCGGGAAACCGTCGTAGACGGCTACAACCTCATACACAAACTGTGGGATCCCGGAAACGGCGAATCGATGATCTCCCTTCGTGAACGAACGGAGGCGATCCTTTCCGCGTACCGCAGGAAAACGCGCCGTCATGTGACCATGGTGTACGACGGCGGGGCCGGCCCAAGACCGCTGTCAGTCGGCGGCGCCATCGAAATCATGTTCAGCGGCTCCGCCCTGAGCGCCGACCGATGGATCATCGACCATATCAGATCGATGGGCTCCCGCGCAGACCTGATCAGCGTCGTCAGCTCCGATCATGAAATACGCCGTCACGTTATCGCATGGGGCGGGCAATGGAAAAGCTCTGAAGCGTTCATCGAGGAGCTGTCAGTCCTGGGTATATTGAAACCGGACGACGTCAGGAAGGAGAGTCGCCGTTCCGCTGCAGGCTCCCTGAAAAACGGATCGATGCAGATCAGCGACGACGAAGTCGCCCGATGGCTTCTCCTCTTCGGCAAGGAAAAATGAGCGTCACAAACTCAGACAATTTCTTCGGACAATTTCTTATAATTAAAAAACCTCATTTACAGATACCCTTAACAGACGACCGAATCATGTCCGAAAGCTGTGCCCAGAATAACGATCACCGGCGTGAACTTGAAGAGTGGCGAGGAAAAATCGATGCCATCGACCGGCAGCTTGCCGCCCTTCTTTGCCAGCGACTGCTTTTTGCCGGCAATATCAGCGCCGTAAAGACAAGGATCGGCGAAACTGTCCTCCAGCCTGAACGAGAAAAAGAGGTGCTCGGCAATGTCCTCGGCCAGACAGAATCCCCCATCATGGCCCAGGCGCTCGAAAGGATCTATAACTCGATATTGAATGAATCCCGCCTGATCCAGCACGAATGCAAAGGCGAACAGCAAAGCCTTTCCTCCCGTTAATACATCCGGTCCCCAATGACCCGCCCGCTCTCCTTATTCCGATCAGCAATGGCAGGGGCAACCGTGGCGGCTGCCTTGGCGCTCATGCTGCTCGTCATCTTCATGCCCGGCGTCAACTCACAACGCACATCAGGCGATCCGGCGACGATCAACGTCCATCGCGGAACCGGGTTCAGGCAGATCGTGGATATGCTGCAGGACGCGAAAGTCATCCGGTTCCGCTGGCCGCTGCTGGCCACAGGGACCATCTTCCCGGAACTGCACAAGATCAAGCCCGGCAGATACACCGTCCCGCTGAACCTCTCAACATACAGCCTGCTTCAGCATCTCCATTCAAGGCCGCAGGACGAAGTACAGCTCATGATTCCCAACGGAATCGAGCAACGAAAAATCGCGGGCATCGTCGCCGCGAACCTCGATATCGATTCGACCGCCTTCATGGCCGCATCGCGCGACCGCAAACTCCTCACATCGATCGGCATCGACGCTGAAAGCTCCGAAGGCTACCTCTTTCCCGGAACCTACAACTTCCCGTGGGCAAGCACTCCCAGGGAGGTGATCGCGTTCCTGGCCGGACGATTCAAGGCTTTTTATTCGGACAGCCTGAAACAGGCCGCATCCAGGGCAGGCATGAGTGAGCGCCAGTTGCTGACGCTCGCATCGATCGTCGAGGCCGAAACCCCGGTGGATGACGAAAAACCGACCATCGCCAGCGTCTATCTCAACCGCCTGAACAAAAACATGCGCCTTCAGGCCGACCCGACGGTGCAGTATGCGATTCCGGGAGATTCCCGTCGACTCTATTTCAAGGACCTGGAGTTCGACTCGCCTTACAACACCTATCGCCATGCAGGCCTGCCGCCCGGACCGATCTGCAACCCCGGGCCAGCATCGATCCGTGCCGTTCTGAACCCGGCAAAGACCGGCTTCATCTATTTCGTCGCCACCGGCCAGGGAGGGCACGCGTTCTCCTCGACGCTTGCTGGCCATGCCGCAAACATCCAGCGGTACCGTTCAGCCAAACAGGAACAATCGGGAAACTCCTCACCGCAGAATCGGCGCTGACCGCCGGCGGCTATGACGGAGATATCAGAGATTATGTATATTCATTCACAGCGATTCACCAATTTCATAAACCAACACACCAGGGAAATGCAGAAAAAGACGTTGTCTGACATATCGTTACAGGGAAAACGGATCTTGATGCGTGTCGACTTCAACGTACCACTCGATCAGGACAGGAAAATAACCGACGAAAAAAGGATCGTCGAAGCCCTGCCGTCGATCAGGAAAGTACTCAATGACGGTGGACGACTCATTCTGATGTCGCACCTCGGCCGGCCCAAAGGAAAAGTCAACCCTGAGTTCTCCCTGGCTCCCGTCGCCAAACGCCTCTCCGAGCTTATCGATTGCCCGGTGACCATGGCTAAGGATTGCATCGGCAACGAAGTCATGCAGCAGGTTCTTGCGCTCCAGGACGGAGAGGTGCTCATGCTGGAAAACCTGAGGTTCCACTCCCAGGAAGAGGCTAACGATCCCGATTTCGCCAAGGAGCTCGCATCCCTCGGTGAGGTCTATGTCAACGACGCATTCGGCACGGCCCACCGCGCCCACGCATCCACAGAAGGCATTACCCACTACGTCCCGACCTCTGTAGCAGGCTTCCTCATCGAAAAAGAGCTGCAATACCTCGGGACTGCGCTCAATACTCCACAGCGGCCGTTCGTCGCCATCCTCGGCGGATCGAAAATCTCCGGCAAAATCGACGTGCTCGACAACCTCTTCAGCAAAGTCGACACCGTCCTGATCGGCGGAGCTATGGTCTTCACCTTCTTCAAGGCCCAGGGCATGGCTATCGGCAATTCGCTCGTCGAGAACGAAAAGCTCGACCTTGCCCTTTCGCTTCTCGAAAAAGCCAAACAGATGGGCGTCAGGCTGATTCTCCCCGTGGACGTCGTCGTGGCTGGAGAGATCTCCGCTGACGCGCCCTCATGCGTCGAACCGGTAACGGCCATCTCCGATGGCATGATCGGCCTCGATATCGGGCCTGAAACCATCAAGACCTTCTCCAGGGAGATCCTGGCGGCAAAGACCGTACTGTGGAACGGCCCGATGGGCGTCTTTGAAATCGATCAGTTCGCAGCCGGCACCTTCGCCATGGCGAAAGCGCTGGCCGAAACGACCGCAACCGGCGCTGTCACGATCATCGGCGGCGGAGATTCGGCGGCGGCCATAGCCAAGGCAGGACTGTCTGACAAGGTGACGCACGTATCAACCGGCGGCGGCGCGAGCCTCGAATTCCTCGAAGGCAAGGAGCTGCCTGGCATCGCAGCATTGAACGATTAGAATCGGCTTTGCATTGATTCAGGGAGCATTGAGCCATACAGACAGCACAAAACCAATAAACGCTGAATGAACCGTAACGACCAGCCATTCATGCCAGGAGGATTTCAGGTGATACCTCCGGCCATCAAGACGATCATTTTCGTAAATGTGCTGGTGTTCCTGTTACAGAACACTCCATTCGGCCAGGTACTGACGACTGTCGGGGCGCTCTGGCCTCTCGGGACCAACAATCCCGAGGGGTACTCCTTCCAGATCTGGCAGCCGCTGACCTACATGTTCCTGCATGGAGGATTTGCGCACATTTTCTTCAATATGTTCGCCCTCTGGATTTTCGGCGCCGAAATCGAAAACTACTGGGGGACAAAGCATTTCACCATCTATTACCTTGTCTGCGGCATCGGCGCTGCCGCGCTGAACCTCCTGACGACGGTAGGCACGATGTATCCTACCGTAGGGGCGTCCGGCGCCATCTACGGAGTGCTCCTTGCATTCGGCATGATGTTCCCAGAACGGTACATCTTTCTCTATTTCCTGGTACCGGTAAAGGCTAAATATTTCGTCGCCGGCTATGCGTTTATAGAGTTCATCTCCGGCCTTGGCGGGCGTGGCATGGGAAGCGGCAGCGACATCGCCCATTTCGCGCACCTCGGCGGCATGATCGTCGGATTCGTCTACATCATCATCATGCGTAACGAATGGTCGATCGGCAGGCTGTTCCGCAAGATTTCGGGAGCGGGACGAAAGAAGAGCGGTCCGCAGCTCTGGAAAGGCGGCGACAAAAAGAATGACAATGCAAGCGAAGCGGAGATCGACGCCATTCTTGACAAGATCTCAAGCCGCGGATACGAATCACTCACCGCAGAAGAGAAACGCAAACTTCTGAACGCCGGCGGCCGTCGCTGAAAGAGAGCCGAACAGATCATCCGCAACCCGCCGATGCATATATAATTTTTCCCTGGAAGGCAGGCTCAACAGAGTCCCCTCCGTTGGAACGCCAGGCTCCCGGCTATACAACAGATACCCATCAATACCTGGGCTGACGATGAAATCGCTGAACAAAACACTGGGCAACGCGAAAAGCAAAGCCGCCGCCCTCCTGGGCGACCGGGACAAGACCGTGCGCCTGCTCGACGCATCGAGGCATCTCCTTTCCCGCGGAGTCGATCCGCTCGACACCAAAGGACTGAGCGGCAGGGTGCTGGCGCTGATACGAATGGTCAGGTGCTGGGTAAACCGTGAATACAAGGAGGTACCCTGGCAGACCCTGGTACTGGTCACCGCAGGGCTCATCTACCTGGTCACGCCTCTCGACGGCATTCCCGATTTATTGCCACTCATCGGCTTTTCCGACGATATCGCCGTCCTTTCCGCCGTCATCGTATCTGTCAGCCGCGACCTCGAAAAATTCCTCGAATGGGAAAAAAGTTCGATGGCGCAGGCTGATGTAGTGGAGCCAGAACCGGAAGAACCTGCCTGAAATCCAATTCGTCTGCGTCTACTGAATAACGTTCCCTTATTCTCTCCCGGCTTTGGGGACGGGAACGGAGGTGCCCCCGCTTGTTTTTGGAAAAACTCCGTTTCCCTAACCCGAAATTCTTCGGGTGTCAGCTGACCTAATCCAGTGTGCGGTCGGATCGAGTGATAATCATCTCGCCGCTCATTGATAAGCTTCCGTGCGTGATCCAGACTCATAAACCGGTTCATGTTCAGGAATTCATCCCTCAGCCTGCCATTGAAGATTTCAATATATGTGTTGTCGACTGGTTTGCCCGGTCGATTGAACACCAGCTTCACTCCATGGCGATATGCCCAGACATCAAGTGCCTTGCCGATGAATTCAGGGCCGTTATCAACGGTAATTATCTCAGGCAGACCATTGAACCAGACCAGACAATCCAGAACACCACATACCCGCTTGCCAGTTATTAACGTATCGGATTCAAAACCCAGAAAATCACGACTGTAACTATCCACGACGTTCAACACCCGGAACCGTCGGCCATTATTCTGGTTATCGCTTATAAAGTCCATCGCCCGTCACAGGCTGCTTCGTTCTGGCGGCGGTGCCACACGACTTTCAGCGGCCATCTTACGACGACGTTTGACACGAAGCATCAGATGTTCTTCCCGATACGACCGTTCCGTTCGCTTATGGTTGATCAGTATTCCTTCGCTCCTCAACAGGTAATCTACGTGCCGATAACCCCAACGTTTCCGTTCGTCGACCAATTCCCGTAACCGCTGCCTGATCGGGTCATTCGTATCCCACTTAGGCCTGTAATGCCAGCTTGAGCGGTTCAGACCAACCAACACACCCGCCGACGAAGACTTAGCCCCAAGCGTTCATACGACTGCTTAACTGCATTGCGCTTGGCTTCGGGCGTTACCACTTTTTTTGAGTTGATCTCCTTAACATTTGGATATTGAGCGACTGGTCGGCGACCAGCTTATTCAATCTTCGGTTCTCATCCTCAAGTTCCTTCAGACGTTGTGCCTCGCTGACCGACAGGTTGCCGTACTTCGTTTTCCGGTTGCACATCGTCGCATCGCTGATACCGTACTTCCGACAAAGCTCTTTTACAGGTATACCGGCTTCGCCTTCCTTCAGGATGCCGATGATCTGTTCTGTGCTGTAACGCTTGATTTTCATCCCTTTAACCTCCTGGGTTGTGTTTGTTCAATTTACTGCAACCAAGAAGTCCATTTGTCGGGCTCACGTCCCAGGATGTATACCCCTTTATGATGGCGTCACATACCGTGGCCTCGCACGAAAACGGTCACCCTCTTTCGAAGCAGGCCAACGTTTTGATATGGTTGTTCGGAAGGAAATGTCGACCAACAGGGTATCGGCTAACTGCCTGTTTCAAAAACATTAGCGATGCACCTCCCAAAGGGCATCACCCCCAGCCTCGGGACGCCACACACCTTGTACGAATCATAAAATTAGTGACTCTCGATCATCATGCAGGCTCAGACTCGTTATCGTGGAAAAGATTGACGTAGCTTTCATACGTGAATTTACGGTTCCTTACCTGACCAGTAATTTCCCTCAGAATACCACCAACCTCCATTCGTGATACCAGATCATTGGCCGCCGGGTATGTCGTACCGATCAAGTCCTGAACTTCGACAACCGACAAAATGGGATGGAGATACAAATG
>JAAXWO010000011.1 GCA_013334965.1 Chlorobiaceae bacterium
CGATCAACCTGTCGAACAGCTCCGTTGCCGAGAACAACGCTCCCGGCGCAACCGTCGCCACACTGACGGCTGGCGATCCCGACGGCTCTTCGTCAGGGTTCGCAGAGCCGTTCACCTACGAACTGGTATCCGGCACAGGCGATACCGACAACGATGCGTTCACCATCGACGGCGACAAGCTCAACATCAATGCCGCCGCAAACTTCGAAGCCAGGCAGAGCTACAGCATCCGCATCAGGGTCACCGACAACGAGGGGCTGACCTACGTCACCACCAAGACCATCTCCGTCACCGATGTCAACGAGAACCCAACCAGCACCGACGACAGCCGCACAATCAGCGAAGACTCTCCGGTCACGTTGAGCATCTCCGACTTCGGAACGTTCACAGATGTCGATGCTGGCAATGTCCTGACGAAGGTCATGATCACTTCTCTGCCGACAGCGGGAATCCTGGAATACAGCAGCGACGGTACGAGCTGGTCGGCGGTGTCGACCAATCAGGAGATCAGCGCCTCAGAGTTAACGGCCAATCACCTTCGGTTCACTCCGGCTACCAATGCAAATGGAGCACCGTATACCACCATCGGGTTCAAGGTCAGCGACGGAACCGTATTCAGCGACAGCGCTTACACCCTCACGCTGAACGTGACACCTGGCAACGATGCGCCGACCAGTACTGACGACAGCCGCACGATCAATGAAGACTCTCCGGTCACGTTGAGCATCTCCGACTTCGGAACGTTCACAGATATCGATGCTGGCAATGTCCTGACGAAGGTCATGATCACTTCTCTGCCGACAGCGGGAATCCTGGAATACAGCAGCGACGGTACGAGCTGGTCGGCGGTGTCGACCAATCAGGAGATCAGCGCCTCAGAGCTAACGGCCAATCACCTTCGGTTCACTCCGGCTACCAATGCAAATGGAGCACCGTATACCACCATCGGGTTCAAGGTCAGCGACGGAACCGTATTCAGCGACAGTGCATATACCCTTACGCTGAACGTGACACCTGGCAACGATGCGCCAACGGTAAGCGTGATAACGAGCAACAAAACAGAAAATGATTCGAGCTACACGTTGAACCTGCTGAGCGGAGCAAGTGACCTGGACCCAACGGATGTGCTGAGCGTAACTGATTTCAGTGCCGCGGCAGTGGACGGAAGCGCTGCCGTCAAGACTATTCCTGGTGGGACACTTGGCCTGAACGGAAGTACGCTGACGGTGGACCCGACAAGATTCGACTTCCTGGCCCAGGGTGAGTCACGAGTAATCACGGTTAACTACAATGTGTACGACGGCCGTATCAAAACCCCTAACACGGCGACAATAACGATCACAGGCGTGAACGACGCCCCTGTAGCTTTGCCGGCCACAATAAATACAACTGAAAATGCTCCTCCGATATCTGGTTTGCTCACATCCACCGATCCAGATCTCCTGGGCAAAACTGCAACATATACGCTTAATGCTCCAATCGCAGGTTTAACACTGAACAACGATGGCCATTACAGTTTTGACCCTTCTGATCCTGCCTACAGGTATCTGACCGTAGGCGATACGCTTGATATCGTAGCCCGTTACACCGTGACGGATGACCATGGTGCAACTGACACAAGCACGCTGACCATTACGATCACAGGCATCGACACCCCCACGTTAAGGGTAACCGGCGTCACTGTCAGCGAATCGTCCCCTTATGCTGTCTTTGCGGTTGGCCTTGACAAGGCAAGTCCAACTGACATCAAGTTCACACCAACGCTCATCAGTGGCACTGCGACGGTGGGTACCGATACGGGCGACACCCTTGAATATTTCAACGGGCTCACATGGGAAACGCTTACCGGATCCGCCGTCATCAATGCAGGTTCCGCTTCGGTACTGCTCAGGGTTGCAATCAATAACGATACCGTTTATGAAGGCTCCGAGTCCTTGACTGTTGCCACCGGATTAATTGATGGTGTGGTTTCAAATACTTCCGGAGCAAGCGGAACTATCATCATAAAAGATGATGGAACGAGCAACAACATATTTACTGAAAACAATACGACCTCCATCCCGTCGACGGGCTCAGCCAATAACGACAGGCCCGTAATTTCTGTCAGCAGCATAACGGTTAACGAGTCCCATTCACATGCGGTGTTCTCTGTGTCCCTGTCAAACGCCCTTACTACAGATGTGATATTCACGCCATCACTTGCAGGCGATACTGCGACACTGACTACAGACTTTGGCCCGTCGCTTGAGTATTTCAACGGTACAATATGGGCTTCCATTCCGCCTGGCGGCGTCACCATTGCCGCGGGAAGCCTCTCTGTCCAACTCCGAACACCATTGGTTCAGGATTTGAATTTTAGCGAAGGCACGGAGCGCTTCATTGTCAATACGGGCTCAGTAGCCGGTGGTGTACAAAATCCGGCAGGTGCATCAGGCATCGTTTCGATTACAGATATGAAACAATTGTCTGATCCTGTAATTACAGACGTTACAGAGACGGCATCCGATCCGACACCTTATGATCTGCTTACTGCCGATCCCACGCAGGTAGTCAAGGTGACGGGAGAATCAGGCAGTATCGTAACCCTTTTCAAGCTCAACAATGACGGAACACCGGTTCCAGTAACGGGAAATATCTTTACCACCACTGAAAACGCGGGCATCTATACCCTGGATTTCGGCAACCATGCGCTCGTTCATGGGGATTATGTGGTTCAACTGACCAAAAACGATGCGGCAAGCATCTACTCTAATACGTTCACGATAGACAGCACCCCCGGCCTCTATGACATTATCGGCAGGCGTGGGATTGTAAGCAGCAGTACAACCGAGAGTGTCACTATCGGAGCCGTTGGCGGAATGGATCAGAATCGTTTGCCCACCTACTGGAACGGCACCGACTGGATTGATTCCGACGGTGAGGTCATTCGATTCTCATTCAACAGCCTTGCGACTTTCGATCAGGAAGCTCTCCCTTCGGAGAGCCTAACCGTCTCTGCGTTGAGCAGTGGATCAACACTGACCCTCAATACAAGGACCGGGTCATACAGCTATAATCCCAACGCCAGCGCCGATCTTGACCAGTTCACGCTCTATGCATCGGATGGACGCAACGGCTCCAGGCTAATCCTGACCTTTGATGCACATGACACGCTTGACCGGGATGGAATTGCATCGAGTGTGGAAAGCGGGCTTGCTGCTTTGGTCAACCCTGCAGGTGGTAGTGCTGGCGACTTGAACAACGATGGTATCCCTGATGCAAACCAGAATGCAGTTACTACACTGGCCTGGATTACCGAAGCCAATTTCATCGCTGCAATTACCGGAACGCTGACAGATACTACGCCTGTGATTGCCATTGAAGTGATGCAATCCACAAGCGGAAATACGATCGACGATACCGCTCAGATCTATGGTGTGGAAGTGCTCAACCCTGCAAGCGATATCACGGGAGGATCAAAGCCTTCGAATGCGCTATGGGATGCAATTAATTTCCATGTTGAACCGCTACAGAGTATGGGCCTTCTGGATGCAGATCCATCTCGGGAAGGAACGCAGATTCGCGTAATAATCGATATCTCGAAGTCGAAAACACCGGAAGGCAGTTTCACCGGTTATGAGAAGTTTGTGAACGCAGAGGCTGTTGCTGCAGGCGTCACAGACCTTGACGGCCACCTGGTTACTACGCCGGGCTGGTACGATTTCACACAGCGGACTGCGCATGGGGACGGCGCCCGTTTCATCACCAGCGGAGGATACATCACCGCAATAGAACTGACCATCACGGACAATGGTTTAGGTGATAATGACATGAGCATCGACAGAATCTGTGATCCAGGACTTCCCGTCATCGCCCGGACCGCTGTCCCTTACTACAGCGTCAAGGTAGAATCGAACGACCGAAAGGTTTACGCAAGCCTTGCAGATGCAGAAATAACCGCCGCTACCCACAGCACCTCACCTTCGATCGATTTCTATGGGGTTACTGATAGCAGCAGAGACACCGTTGTCCTCAAGGCCTGGTACAATACGATAACCGGCGACTGGTTCTACGCACCGGAAGGCACCACGCCACCCTATGATTGCTATGTCCAGCAGCCGGGAACGCTGGGGCTTGCCCTGGCCACAGGCAAAGGAGCATTCGACGTCCACCTGTACCTCAACAGCAACGGCATCACCCAGATCATGGGCGAAGCTGAAGCGAATGCCCTTGGATTGACCTCACAGGGTTACAGAGATAAGGGCGCGCTGTTTGCCTCTGCCGCTCCGGTTGTTATCGATTTCACCCCTGATGACGGCTTTGCCGGCGCAGGGGTTCAGGATAATATCGTTCTGACCTTCAGCGATGCGATACTGCCAGGCACAGGAACGATTGCCATCCGCAATGGCTCGGCATCAGGATCGGTGGTGGAGAGCTTTAATGCGGCAACAGACACAACACACCTGTTGTTCTCAGGCAATAAACTGAGCATCGATCCATCGGGCAACCTCACTGCAGGAACCCATTATTTCGTCACCCTGGAAAATGGTTCCGTCGTCGATCTTGCAGGAAATCGATACCCAGGCTCTTCAGAGTATGATTTCTGGACAGAGTCGATCCACAACGCAGAAATGGCCATTACCGCCGGCAGCATTGATTCCGGCAACAGCAATGGGCTTATCGTTGGGGGGGCAGGTGCACTTGGCCTGCTTGCCTGGCTGGTATTCTAAACGGCAATCATGGCTTCTTATAATTATCAACCATATGTCTCCATGAACAACAACATTCATCCTCCCCGTGGCTTCAGGCCTTCTGTCTCCTGGAAGGCAATCACTCCTTTTGCAGTTGCGGCTGCGATGCTGACCAGCGCACAGGAGGTTCAGGCCAACCCCTCACAGGAGGCGAACTGGTATATCTCCGCTGGCGCCCAGCAGATCATTGATGCAAGCGGATCGGGGCCGGACATTGATTTTGGAAACTCGGTTTCAGTGAAGGGCAATTCCAGTTACGATGGAGAACAGGCCTTGAACATCGCTGTGGGCAGGGAGTTCAACCTCTCCAACGACTCCCGTCGTTCACCAAACATGCGCGTGGAAGTGCAATATTGGGATGGAAGCGTTCACAGGAAACATGTGGACCTGGGTGTGGTAAGCGTAAATCTCAATGACAGGATAGACCTGCGTGCGTTATTCCTCAACGGGTTCATCCGGCTTGCCAAAGGCGATAACAGCCGCTTATGGTTCGGACCGGGAATAGGATACGCATGGACAAGCTTTCCCGACGCATCTTATGCAACGCCATGTGGATGCCTGAAAGCCGCCGACTCTGCCGGGCTGGCTTTACAGTTGAAACTTCAGGGAGAAAGAATGGTTTCCGAAAAAACCTCGATTTTCGGAGAGGTGGGATACGTCAATTTTCAGGGAGCTGATTCTGACGGAGGAGTTCCCTCAGCTCATTATGGTAATTTAGGTATGACGACCGTCGGAATAGGGGTAATCACCCGATTCTGAAAAACCTCTAGGAGCTTAAGAGGGATATCCTGGCGACCTGAAAATCATCAGGCTGCAGACATTATTGAAACTGCAGCCTGATCGATCATCTTTGGTCATCTGCGATGAATCCTTTTGATCAGATTTGAAAACTATACAAGGAACGTAGCCCTTCAATCCAGGCGCATCGCCCATTTTCAAAATCCTTTCTGCTCAAGTATCCGGTACTGGCTACAGCCTCGCTGCAGTCCGTTATCACAGGCTTTTTGATACCACTCTTTTGCCGCCTTTAAATTCTTTTCAACTCCGTTGCCATTGGTACAGGCAACACCAAGGTTGAATTGTGCCTCCGCAGAACCTTGCGCTGCGGCTTGCTGATACCATTTCACGGCCGCGAAAGAGTCCTGTTTAACCCCCTGGCCGTTGGAATACATCACCCCGAGGTTGAATTGCGCCGCTGCATGACCCTGCTCAGCAGCCAGTCGAAACCACTTGGCCGCTTCAACATAGTTCTGTTCCCCTGCCTGTCCGCCATAATACTCCCGCCCCAGAAAATATTCCGCTTCGGCATATCCTTGCCGTGCAGACAACCTGAACCACTTCGCCGCTTCGACATAGTCCTGCTTCAGTCCGAGACCTCCGAAATAATAGAGAGTCCCGAGTAGATCCTGTCCCCATGAATCTCCCTGTTCGGCTTTCTGACGGAGAATCGAGAGCGCAGTCGTTTCGTCCTGGGCGAACGCTTGTGCGATGCATGTCGTCAATGCTACCATAAGCAGCATAATCACTCGAACCGGATTCTTTTTCATTCCTGAACGTTCTCCTTGTTTGTGAATGGGAAAGATGGTGCTGAAATGCTTTGCTGGCCATGATCGGTCAGGCCATATCGAAAAGCAGGATTTCAGCATTTTCAAGACCTTCTATTTTCAAACGGTTCTCTTCCACGACAGCAACGCCATCACCCTGTTCAAGCGTAGACCGTTTACAAGAATCTTTCTTCGGGCTACCTGAAGCCAGAAATACCGGTCAGACGGCATGGCATGAACCATCTCGTCGCCTTTATCAAGCAGGGCTGCATAGAGATTTGCATCCTGATGTACGGTAACGGAACCGTTGGGCAATCAGGTGAAGCTATCAGCCTGAATGAGCCGCGTTTTTCCTCTTCGGGAAAAAACTTCTGTTCATATTCGGGAGACAATCCCTGCCTTTCAGGCAATATCCAGATCTGCAGGAAATGACCCGTTCAGACTCTGAATGGTTGAACTCACAGTGGGGTACCCCTGTGCCTGCGTTCATTCGCTGGACATCCCCAGGTCGCATGACCGAGCCGTTGCCAATACTGTCCTTGTGTTCGAGCGCCCCTTCCAGGACATAAGAGATTATTTCCATGTCCCGGTGAGGATGAGTCCCGAACCCCATTCCGGGCTGAACACGGTCATCATTGATAACCCGAAGGGTCCGAAACCCCATATGATCCGGATCGTAATAGTCGGCGAAAGAAAATGCATGCCAGCTGTTCAACCATCCTTGATCGGAGTGTCCGCGCTCGTTTGCTTTTCTGACATGAAACATTGCCGCTCCCTTCAATTCAGGCTGTATGTTGTTTTACCCATGCGACGTAACGCTCCATCCAGTATTGCAGGAACTGACGGCTCGCCGGGCCAATGCCGCCATCTTCGTCGAACAATCCCTCCTTTGCCTGTATGAACGCTTCAGGCTGACCAAGCACAGGCACGTCGAGAAACGCGAGGATGTTGCGCAGATGCTGCTGGGCCAGGGCGGTACCGGCGGCGCCCGGTGAAATGCCGAGAACTCCGGCTGGCTTCCCTGCCCAGGCACTCTCTCCATAGGGACGCGAAGCGTGATCAATGGCGTTCTTGAGGACGCCTGGTACGGAACGGTTGTATTCCGGCGTAACAAAGAGCAGCCCATGCGCCTCACGGATCTGCTGCTTCAGCCGCCTGACGGATTCAGCAGGGGTAGCGTCGTCATCCTGGCTGTAAAGCGGCAAATCGCCAATCTGCAAAAAGCTGAACGAAAACCCTGGAGGAGCAAGCCTGGTGAGGGCATTCGCGAGCTGTCTGTTCAATGAATCCTTTCTGAGGCTGCCGACAATAACGGCAATCCGGTACGTGCTCATAATGATCTTAAATTAAGGTTATCTGATTCTGATCCAGGTTCCCTCTCCCGGTCAGCCAATGCGCACGGAGAGCATCGAGAGCGAACCGCCCTCGATGCCTTCTACCGGAAAGCTGACCTTATCTCCATCCATCCGGAGTCCAAGGACATAAAGCAGCGGCAGGAAATGGTCCGGCGATGGCACGGAAAGCCGCGCATCCTCTCCAAAACTCCTGTAATCAACGAGATCACGATCCCGCCCTTCAAGCATGAGTTTCCTTGCCGCTGACTCGAAGCGCACCGCCCAGTCAAATGGCTGTACCTGATCGTCACCCCATGCATAAGCACGAAGATTGTGGACAATATTACCGCTCCCGACAATCAGTACGCCTTCATCCCGAAGCGGTTGTAAAAGTCGCCCCATCTCATAATGAAAGTCAGGCCCTTTCGTTTCGTCGATGCTGAGCTGTACGACAGGGATGTCTGCGGCCGGATACATATGGCAGAGCACTGACCATGTGCCGTGGTCCAGACCTCGCTGTTGATCAAGCCGAACGTTGAGCGGGAGCAGTTGCGTCCTGACCCTCCCTGCAAGCTCCGGGCTGCCTGGAGCAGGCCAGCTGAACTCGAAAAGCTCTCGTGGAAACCCGTAGAAATCATGTATGGTCTCGGGCGAAGAGCTCCCCGTTACCGCGGTTTCATCAACATACCAGTGCGCCGATACGGACAGTATCGCCTTTGGCCGTGGCAGGCTCACTCCCAACTGGCGCCAGCCTTCGCTGTACTTGTTGGACTGCAGCGCATTCATGGGATTGCCATGGCCTAAAAACAGAGCCGGCATAATCTTTCCCATTGGTGATCCTCAAATTAACTGTCATCAAAACTCGCTGATCGACTACCTGATCCGTCATCCCCCTCTTCTAAGCTCATATCAAGTCCATCGAACCGGAGCGTCATCATTTTGGCTGGGCTTTGATCATCTCAACCTCAAGCGAAATGTCGACCTCTTCGCCAACAAGCACTCCCCCTGTTTCCAGTGACTTGTTCCAGGTGAGGCCGAAATCCTTGCGATTGATTTTCGTGCCTGCAGAGGTTCCTCGCCTGATGTTGCCCCATGGATCCTTGCTCTCCTTAGAGAATGGCGCCACATTGAGCACAACTGATCTGGTTACGCCATGGATGGTGAGGTCTCCGGTCACCTTCATTGCGCCCTGCCCTGCATTTGTCCATTTTTTTGAGACAAAGGTCATTATCGGGAATTTGGCTACGTCGAAGAAGTCAGCGCTCCGCAAATGTTCGTCCCGTTTCTGCACATTCGTGTTTATGGAATTGGGGTCGATGGTGACGTCGACTTTCGATTTCGTAATGTCCTTGTCGTCGATATCGACCACCCCTGTGTATTTCTCGAAACTCCCCCTGACGTTTGAAACCATGAGATGCTTGACCTTGAATCCAACGCTTGAATGATCAGGGTCGATGCTCCAGGTGGAAGCTGACGCCATGGCAGGGAGCAGGAGCGTCAGGCCGACAGTGATACTTCTGATAAAGTGTTTCATGCTTTTGATGTTTATTTCTGTATGACACTCATCCCTTAAACATAACTGCAAAGAGTAAAGCCTGGTTCGGAATGAAAGACTATAGGACTATTTTTGTCCTGTTATTATTTACTCAACAAACAGGCAGGACCGATAATATTTTCAGCAAAAAGGCTGGTAATTTTATGCAAGATGATTGTTCTGCCTGAATTCAACCGGGCTCTTCCCTGTCAGTTTTTTGAATACCTTCGAAAAATATGAGTGCTCCTCAAAGCCCAGTGAGAATGCTATCTCCTTGATTGTGCTGTCAGAAAACAGAATCATCCGCTTCGCTTCGATGATCAGTCGCTCGTCGATGATCTCTGAAACATGTTTGCCGGTGTACATCCTTACGATCCCCCCCAGCCTGCGCGGTGACACGCCAAGCCCGGAAGCATAATAGCTTACATCATGCTCGGTCTTGAACCTCTGTTCGATCATTGTACTGAAGCGATTCCATATGCCCTGGGTGCGGGAGAAGTCCTGAGGCATCACCCTTGATTCGAGCAGGCGCAGCTCTTCCAGTCTTGCGATGAACGCTGCCAGAAGAAACCTGAGAGCCTGAAGGTTATAAGGGTCTGATTGCCTCCTGGATTCAGAGTGAATCAGCTCCAGATACGACTCCATGTACGAAACCTGTTCAACAGTCAGCTGCAAGGCAGTATGGCCTGCGAACTGGGAAAATATCAGAAGCGAGGAGTTCAGAAGAAATTCCTCCCTGAACCTTATCACAGAACCACGGCAGTCGGGAGTCGGGGCAAACCGGTGAATATGGCCTTTGGGGATTACAAGAACAGTATTCATCGGCAAATCAAGAAGTTCACCGTCGAGCAGATGCGATGCCGAACCCTGACGGATCCAGATGATCTCATAATATGCATGCCGATGGGGTGCCGAAACGTTGTGATTCAGATAATCCGCGATCTCTTCATCCAGATCAATAAACAGGAATTGACCGTCAATCTCATCAACGTCACCAAGTATGAGCAAAAGAGATTCGGCGTCTGGGTTGTTCATCATGGCGTGTCCTGCTTGTATCATAATGACCTGGATGCGCAATCCTGATCTATCAAAAGTCCTGCAGAGAAAGCGGACTCTCCACTTTACAATTTACCTGATCGCCAAGCTTATCGTTCATTTCATGGACAAATATCACGAAGTGCGCTCCTTTTTCAGGTCTTGGCCATCGTCACGGCAAACGACATGGCACCAGGCACAAGAGTGAAGGAAATCCACTTTTCAGAGCTTCTTGCACATTACGCCATAACTCGAATAATATCTGTCACATAGCTGATTTTATTTCATATCAATAATCCTCAAATCTCGGATTGCGCCTGCTTCTGAGCCATATATATAATATACATTTAGTATACTATTTCAGCCCACAAATACAAATAATATATATCATTTTATACCAATAAGTAATTATTTTATAATGACTTATAAATCTATTTTTCATGCGATTTTATTTTGAACCGATTTCATATTCATATATATTTGATTAAAGAAAGCAGTGAACGGGTTATGCTAAAAAAGATTTGTTTTTGTACGAGATGAGCCATGAAAAACAGTAGAATTCAAGAAGCCTTATCAAGCGTTTCTGCGTATAAACATCCAGAAAAGTCGATTCGAAGGGCTCTATTTATAAAGCATCTTTTTTTGACTCTTTGTTTTCTGGGACTATTTGTCGTTCTGACATCGCCGGGGCGACTTGAAGCCAAATCTGCCGTAGAAGTTTTTGAACAGGCATCCAAAAGTGTTGTAGTAGTCTACAATCTCGACGATAACGGGAACCGGCAGCAAATCGCCAGCGGCGTTATCATGCCGAACGGCGATGTTGCCACGAATCATCATGTCATCCAGAAGGCCGCGAGACTTGCCGTTGTTTACAACGGGAAATCATTCTCTGCAAAACCAAGGTATTCCGATCAGGAAAGGGATATATGCATGCTCGAAGTGCCCGGATTGAAGGCTCCGAGAGCCGTCATCGGTAACTCGAGGGCGCTTAAGATCGGCTCTCGCGTTTACGCGATCGGCTCGCCTCGCGGACTCGAACTGACGCTTTCTGATGGAATCATTTCAGGATTTCGTGAAGTCGATGGCGGATATTTCATTCAGACTACCGCACCCATTTCATCCGGCTCAAGCGGCGGCGGCTTGTTTGATGAAGAGGGTTGCCTGATCGGATTACCGACGTTTTTCCTGACCGAAGGACAACAGCTCAATTTCGCGGTCCCAGTCGAATGGGTTCTTGAGATACCTAAACGACAGAACTCAATCGCCATAAAAGCGCAAAGCAACACCGAACGGCTAAAAAAGACTATCATTCTCGAACAGAAAAAAGATTGGCTTGGCATGCTGCGGGAGTGCTCGCTCTGGATCAAGGCCCACCCGAAAAGCAGCGATGCATGGTATTGCTCCGGTCTGGCCTATTCCAGAATCGGCGATATACCCAATGCAATCAAGGCGTTTAAATATGCGTTGCAGATACATCCCTGCAATTCGGCTGCATGGAACGACCTGGGCGTTGCCTATGGGTATTCAGGAATGAAAGTCGAAGCGATCGAGGCTTACAGGAAAGCTGTCATGACCAATCGCAACAATGCATCGGCTTGGCACAATCTTGGAATACAGCACCAAAAGAACAACGACAGGGTCGCTGCCGGAGAGTCGTTCCGGCAGGCCCTGAGAATCAACCCGAACTATATCTCTGCCTGGTTCAATTTAGGTGTAACCCTGAAGAATGAAGGAAGCAATAGCGAGGCTATCGATGCTTTCGAGCAGGTTGTCCGCCTCAACAGGAACAATGCCTTTGCCTGGTATAACATTGGTGTCGCCTACAGGGAAATCGGTGATTCAGCAAGGGCCATAGATGCATTTCAGCAGGCGCTCAACATAAATCCCAACTATGATGCCTGCTGGATGAATCTTGCATATACTTTTGGCCTGGCCGGAAAGAATGCGGAGAAATTCAGGACCTATTGCATGGCAATCAGCATCAACCCCAACAATGCCGACGCATGGGTGGGACTCGGTGTCGATTATTATGGTAGCGGCCAGACGGATAAAGCTGTCGAAGCCTATAAACAGGCACTATCCATCAATTCGAAAAATGTTCAGGCATTGTTCAACCTTGGGCAGCACTATGCATCCCAGAACAAGCGGGAAACTGTCAGAAACCTTTATGTGCGACTTAAAGAGATCGATGCCGACCTTGCAAAAAGCTACCTCGACAAGTATATCATGTAATGATCTTCCGGAATAGAAGATCGTGAACACAACTTGACACTGTATTTCCGGAGGTAAAACATTACGAATTACCATGAGGGTGTCGCAATGCGATAAGTTCTACCAGCAGCTCTCTCGCCTTTCAGTCGATGCATAACGCAGTAATGCAATCATTATGCGACAATCCCATCTCATTAAAGGGACGCCATGTATCAGCGCATCGCTGGATTGACAGATATGACTGTCAACCAGGAGACTGGCAAAAACCATCATGTGAATCTCCGCATCGAAATCGCAATCGGGTTCACAATCAATACCTCCAAACGTACAGGTAGCCTGTTCCTGAGTAATTCCGGCTTTAAATCCAGGTATTGCCGGTTTCCTGTACAATCTCCGGAACTGTTGGACGCTGTTGTTGCCATCAATGGAGTTCGATGACGATTTCGATTCTGGTATCAATATCCAAGGCGTCCTCAATCATGAAGGCAGACAGCAATAAGACTGTCTACCGTTGTCACGACGCCAGGGCTCCCCTTGACTCTTCAATGCATCCTGTTCTGAACCCTAAAAATACATAAGGGCCTGAAGCCAGTAACGGCTCCGGTCACTCTTGCCATCAGAATTTGCTCCGACTGATGCGGTTCTGCCAGGATTATCCCCGATCACATGCGCCCAGATGCCCTTTATCATAAACCTGCCGGACAAGTCATAGCTTAACCCCAGGCCGGCCCCCTGCAGCCAGTAACTGTTAAGGTTAGATGCCGTACCGAAGTTTGCAGTAACCCTGTTCTTTTCGATCTGTACCTGGCCTGCGTCAAAGAAACCTGAAAGCTGCAGGTTCCCCTTTAAAGCCTCCAAAGGGATGTTGTATCGTAAATCAATATTGATAAGCTGCGCCTGATCTCCTGAGGCCTCTCCTACCGGGTAAGCTCGAATGCCGTATGGACCGCCCAGGGAGTATCGTTCACTGGAATCCAGGTTCTGGGCGGCTATCTGGGCTGCCCATGAAAGGCTGAGCATGGAGCGCTCGGAAATACGCTGGAGGCGAGACATTGAAAAATTGAATCGAGTGTATTGACCTGAGTTCAAGGCTATAGGAGTCAGGTTGACAACAGGCTCCAGATTTCCTGCCGTCATACCTGCAGACCATGAGAAGTATCCGCTGCCAAGCAATGTATCATAACGATCCCCAGTCATACCCAGAGAAAGGTAACGACTATGCTTCGCCCTGTATGTCACTCCGTTCAAGAGATCTTCCAGCTCCCGATAACCGTAATTCAAGCTGGAGATTACACTACCGATGCGGCTTCGGATAATCGGATAGTTCAATCCGGCTTCAACACCCTGACTGTTACCTTCAAAACCTGAAATATCGAGCTCGCCCAATTGATAGTCCATTGCCGTATAGCTGACCGTGCCCCTGAGACCATCATAAAATACAGGGAACCCATAAGTCACTTTTCCCTGTTTCAGCCTGACCGATTCGGTCCCCATAACCGTGAGTTTATCACCATAACCGGTAATATCGTTAACGGCAACCATGGCATTGGCTCGCCAGGTACCTGTATAGCGGTTTCCCTGGTTGTCTCCGGATACTGTACCTGAGACCAGGGGGCCCTCGGTAACGGCTACGTCGACCTTGCTGGTGCCTGACGACAAGCCTGGTGAGAGCGATGCTTTTGCATTGACTCCGGGAATGTCATTCATGATAAGTACCGAGCGTTCCAGCTGCTGTTCATTGAGAGGCTGACCGGGGGTAACTGACTGTTCACCATATGAGCGCAAAACCGACAGTCGAATCCTGGCGTCCTTATCCCTGCTGAACTGGATGCGGCCATCGCTCTTGCCCTGTTCAATCTGAATAAGAACGATGCCGGACGTAATATCCTGCTTCGGCAGATATGCCCTTGAGAGAAACCAGCCATTATTTTTCAGCCGTGAAGTAATCTTTTCGATCAAGGCCTGAAGGTCTCCCATCGAAACGCTTTTTCCAATGGAATCTGCCACCAGGGCTTTTAGCTCGGCTTCAGTTATGACTCCCTCGTTTCCCTTGAATTTGAATCCCCGTACCTGCACCCGAAGGGCGTTCTCATCAATAGGAGCCTGCGCTTTTTCCGTTTCTGGTTTTGGCAGTTGATCAGGAAGAAGCTGTCGTTGCGGCTGCTGTTCACGAAGGATACTGCCTGCGTCCGGTCGCCCCACATCGGGCAAGGTCACCGCATAACCACATGTTGCAGAAAACATCGTTACCGCAACACTCAACCCCAGATTCTTTATATACATTAGTTCTTTATTTTTACGTCAACACTTAATTCCCGACCCGAAAATATATATGCGCCCAATAAATGAGAGCTTATATTGCCGTTTTTTATATACGCGTACATTAAATCATACACATTTAAAGTAGTAAAACTTCGCCTCTCCTTCAAGAAAGTAATAACAACAATACTTCTACCCAGAAATCGCTACCCAAGTGCTGACAACCACCAAATCCATCAGCAAAAATGTTGCGGATTCAGCAGATCATGGATCTCGTTGAATATTTTCGTTATCTACCTGCAAACATGAGCCATGAATGTACCGACATCTCGCTGTGTGGTATCAGTTAAATCAGACACACATCATGATGTCCTGAATACTCGAAAGTCTCGGGATTAGCGGAGGGATGTGATTGTCGCCGAACATTATTCGTCAAGACCGGAAGGCATTGGGAGGGATGATCTGACGGATAAGGAAAAAGATGGGGATAACAATGTTTTGTAAAAATACAGGCGAACAGGAACAGACAGAAACATATACCGGACCCGATACCAAGGAGCCGAAGTACACCTGGCATTCGCTCCGGAATGAAAAAGGCCGACTCACATTACATCATGAGACGACCTTTTATGCTTAACGCTGCCCGTATGACTCATGGCGCTATTACTTCACCTCTCCATACCGATGACCACATTTGATATCCGCCCATCTTTAACAATAACTGTCTTTTTTTCGTATTTCTTCAGCTTTTCGCTCCAGACGACGAGGTCATATCGACCGGCCGGAACATCCCTGATTGAAAATTTTCCATCTTCACCGGTGACTGCGTAATGGTTGCTGTCCACCACAACGATAAATCCCGACATTTCAGGGTGGATAGTGCACAACAGGTTCACCTCCCCGACTGTATCGAATACCACTTTCTTGAATACCCCCGGAGTGCTGTTGTTAATATCCAATGACTTGCTCCGATCAGAGGAAAATATATCGTGATTCACCTTGTCACGATTGACGAAAGAAACCGTTGATCCTACTGGGATTGCGGTGACATGAGGAACAAACTCAAGGTTCTTTTGTTCGACGATCGCCGTTTTGGTTTTAATCTTTTCATGGCCTCCCTTCAGATACACAACGACACCTTTATTATGCTTGGCTAAGCTCGCAGATATCTTGCCAGTAACTTTCCCGCTGCAAAAAGCGGTTGAGGAAAAGCAACCCGATGAAGCAAGCAGTAACGCAACCTTCAACAACCGTAAATTGATATTCATGGCATTTTACCGAAATATTATGAAGAGTCCGCTCATCAGAAGATATTAACAGATAGGTACTACTACAAGGTAAGAACATAAATTCATTATACCAGAACCTATCCTTGCCGACTTTAATACAATCACGGTTAACAATGCTTTGTGGGCTCATAGAATACGACCTGTCAATCACCCCTGGGCATGACGAGCCTGCGAACGCTCAAATCTGTATATTCCCTGATCGGCGGACATTACAAAATAACAGCCGATGAATATCAGAAGGAGTGTCCGTCATGATTGTACGATCTGTAAAATTATCGCATCACCTCCTCCTCCCTGCTTCTGATTTCAGGACTGACGAACCAGGATTGACTTAACGTAACAGGCTGTGAGATTATGAATAATGAGGAAAACAAAAAGCGAAAAAAGCTTTTGATCGTCCGGAACATAGCTCATGAAGGTCCGGGAATGCTTGCCGAACTCCTGGAAGAATATAGCCTTGGGTTCGAGCTGTACGATCTCTCTAAAGGCGATTCCATTCCGGATCCCCGAAACTATGCAGGCGTTGTCGTCCTGGGAGGTCCCCAAAGCGCCAACGATACAACCCCCCAGATCCGGCATGGACTCCAGCGTATTCGTGAAACACTCGATGCTGGAGTCCCGTTTCTCGGCATCTGCCTGGGCCTCCAGCTCCTTGTCGCAGCCGCAGGAGGCCGGGTCGTTCGCTGCCATCGCAAGGAGATCGGCTTCCGCGATCCTGATGGCTTTCCGTTCATGGTTCAACTGACATCCGAAGGAAAACGGGATGCGCTGTTTAACGGCATTCCTGAAAATCTGCGCGTTTTTCAGCTACATGGTGAAACCGTCATGCTGGGTGACGGAATGATCTTGCTTGCAAAAAGCAGAGGATGCGAAAACCAGATTGTACGACTCGGCTCGAATGCATGGGGATTGCAATGCCATTTTGAAATGACAGACGTCATGTTCAAAAGCTGGATGGAAATCGATCCGGATCTCATGGCCCTTGACCGCGAGGAATTGCTCACTGAATTTGATGCAATCAGAGATGAATACGAGGCGACAGGCAGGACTATCCTGCTGAATTTCCTTGCCGTTACAGGCCTTGTCAACAAATAGGATTTCTGGACGATGGACATACGACCGATGATCGACCATCGACGCGTGCGCCTTCTGAACGCAAGACAGGACGGGACAGGCCCGGTCATTTACTGGATGTCCCGCGACCAGCGTTTCAGGCACAATTGGGCCCTTCTTTTCGCATGCCGAAAAGCCAACGAACTCCAGCGTCCCATCGAAGTGCTCTTTACGCTGGCCCCCTCCTTCCTCGGGGCTCCCTTCAGGCATTACGACTTCATGTTCCGGGGACTTCGCGAGGTCGAGGGCAGACTCAGGGAATCGGGAATCCCGCTGACAGTACTTACCGGCGAACCGGACAAGACGATATCCGCCTATGCATCAGGGCTCAACGCCGGTGCAGTCGTAACCGACTTTTCCCCTTTGAGACTGGTACGCAGCTGGAAAAGCTCAGCAGCCGCATCGCTATCGTGTGCCTTTTATGAAGTCGATGCGCACAATATCGTCCCTTGCTGGATTGCCTCACCCAGGCAGGAGTTCGCAGCCAGAACGATAAGGCCCAAGCTCAATGCCCTTCTCGACACCTTCCTTACTGCATTCCCGTATCCGGAGGTTGCCTGTCAGCCAGACACCCTGAACCAACCCGTCGTAAATTGGGATATCCTGGCTGACACGGTCAAAGCCGACAGGTCCGTCCGGCCAGTCAAACATCTGAACCCCGGTGAGAAAGCTGCTGAAGAGCGTTTGCGCAAGTTCCTGGATCAAACTCTCCACCGATATGCGAAAGAACGCAACGACCCCAACTCCGGATGCGTTTCCGCTCTTTCGCCATATCTTCATTTCGGGCAGGTGAGCGCCCAGCATATTGCCCTTGAGGTCTCAACGAGCCCCGTTCCGGAAGAAAACCGCGCAGCCTTCATCGAAGAGCTGTTCATCCGAAAGGAACTCGCTGACAACTACTGTTTCTATAACAGCAGATACGACTCCTTCGACGGCCTCCCCGACTGGTCGAAAAGCAGCCTGATGGCTCACGCTGAAGATCACAGGGACTTCAACTACACCGTCGGGCAATTCGAAAGGGCGGAAACGCATGATCCTCTTTGGAATGCCGCCCAGATATCACTCGTCGAAACCGGCATGATTCACGGATACATGAGGATGTACTGGGCTAAAAAAATTCTTGAGTGGAGCGCAAACCCCGGAACGGCATTCGACATCGCCCTCTGGCTGAACGATCGATACGCCATCGACGGACGCGACCCCAACGGATACACTGGCATCGCATGGTCGATAGGCGGCGTGCACGATCGGCCCTGGTTCGAACGACCGGTTTACGGAAAAATCAGATATATGAACGACTCTGGATGTGCGAGAAAATTCGATGTTGGACGCTACATCGAATCGGCCCATAAAACCTGACATTTTCATACAGACATTCCAACCCCCGGAAGTTCTCAGGGGTTTCATGCAGGAATAAAAAAAGCCGGGCTATCCCTGATCAGGAAATAGCCCGGCTCAACTTGTACCGGTTACCCCGGGTTACTCACTCAAGGGTAAGGTCGATGGTACGCCTGGTCATATCGACTTCGTGCACCTTGACCTTCAGCCTCTGACCGACCTGCAGACGGCGCTTCTTCCGCTTGCCGACCAACGAGTAGGTCGACTCGTCGTATTCGTAATAATCGTCAGTCAGGTTCCGCATATGGACCAGTCCTTCGATGGCAAAATCGACCATCCTGACATAGATCCCATATTCGGTCGCACCGGAGATGATTCCGGAATAGACTTTCCCGAGATGGGTTGACATATACTCGACCTGTTTCAGCTTCACCGATTCCCTTTCAGCCTCCACAGCGATTTTTTCACGTTCGTTCGAAATCTGGCAAACGGATCCGATGCGTGCTGTAACCTCCGCTATCCTGCTGTCGGAAAGCTTTTTGCGCTTTTTGCGCGAAGCTTCATACTCGAAGAGGAGACGATGGACGATAAGGTCGGGATAACGTCTTATCGGTGAGGTGAAGTGGGTATAATGTTCGAATCCGAGACCGAAATGGCCCTGGTTGTCGCCTGAATAGACCGCCTTGGACATGGAACGCAATACGAGTTCGTTTACAAGGAACTCGACATTGGTGCCGTGTACTTTCTGGAGCAATTCCCGGAGCGCCTTTGAAGAGACTGTCGCGCTCTCCTTTCCCTTGCGGTCGAGCTTGAGATCGAAACCGATCTTCCTGACGAAATTCGCCAGGACGGTAACTCTCTCCATCTGGGGCGCACCGTGGATACGATAGATCACCGGATGCGGAGACTTGGGATTTTCAAGGAAGGTCGTCGTCAGGTATTCGGCCACCTTGCGATTGGCAAGGAGCATGAACTCTTCGATGAGTCGATGGCTGCCAAGACGCTCTTTCTTGATGACCTCGATCGGCTCACCCTTGCTGCCGAGTTTGAACCGGACCTCTTCAGTCTCGAAATCGAGACCGCCCTGTGCGAAGCGCTGTTCACGAAGAGCGGTACTGATGCTGTCGAGCAGCATCAACTCCTTGACATAATCGCCTTTTCCGGCATTGAGGATACCTTGGACATCCTCGTAGGTAAACCGGCGTTTGGAGTGAATGACCGTCTTGCTAAACTCGAACTTCTTGACCTCTCCTTTGGCGGTAATCTGGAAAAAGATCGAAAAAGCCATGCGGTCAACTCCCGGATTGAGGCTGCAGACCTTCTCGGAAAGCCTCGACGGTAGCATCGGGATCACCCTGTCGACAAGGTAGACAGAGGTCGCTCGTTTAAGAGCCTCCTTGTCCAGCTCCGAATTCTCCGGCACGTAATGAGATACGTCGGCGATGTGAACACCAACCCTGTAAAGCCCTTTTGACAGGGGTTCGATCGATAGCGCATCATCGAAATCCTTTGCGTCGACCGGATCGATCGTGAACACCGTCCTGTCACGGATGTCAAGCCTGCCTTCAAGATCGGCTTCGGTGATCTCCTCACGGATATCTTCGGCAAATTTGAGAATTCCCTCATCGAAGGTCTCGTCGATACCGAGTCCCCTGGCGATGGCGCTCACCTCTACCTGCGACTCGCCTGCTGCACCGAGTATCTCGATGACCCTGGCCTGGATCGTACCGTTTTTGAGGAACTCCAGGTCGCCCACGAGCACCTTGTCTCCGGCTTTTGCCTTTGCTGCCGCCTTGAGGGGGATATGGATTTCAGGAATGATTTTGCGCTGGTCCGGCTTGAGCAGAAAGCGTCTGTTCTCACGATGCAGGGTACCGACAATGTTCGCGAGTTTCCTTGTGACGACGTTCGTCACCAGTCCCTCACAACGCTGATGGGGCGACTGCCTCGACTTGTAGGTTTCGGGTACCTTGGTCACCAGCACCTCGACCACATCGCCATGCAGCGACTGGCCCAATTTCTCGGCGCCGATGAAAACGTCGTCATCGAATCCTTCGACATCGACGAACCCATAACCGTTAGGATGGGTGGAAAGCTTTCCAATATAGGTTTGATCGACCTTGTAACGCTCTTTGCCGGGCAACGGGAACTGACGGGCCTCGACAAGATGCTCCTCATAGGTGTCAGCTTCCAATCCGGCCCAACCGTAGCAACGATCGGAGTCCTTGTCAACGACGCCATCCTCCTGCAGTTTGTGCAGGACATACCAGAATCCCGGAAGTTGTCGTGATTCGCCGTAACCCATCTTCTTGGCCAGCTCTACAGACCTGAAACGCTCGCCGTCATGATCGGTCAGAAACGATATAATTTCCGCGGCCATCGACGTCTCGCCGCGTTTAAACAGGAATTCGTTGATCAGGATATGATCATTCGCCCGGACTTTCTCGCCGCCATCCTGCCTGGCCGGTCTGGTTTTCTTTTTATTCGGGAAGCGTGATTTTGAAATCTTGCGTTGTCTTGCCACTCAATTACTGTTGAAATGTTACGAATGCGTTCAAGATGATTCTCAGAAGGAAACCGTCCGGCATGCCTTGATTTCAGGACACACAAAACCTGCTCACTCCGGGAGGATTGACGTACTTGGAAGTTAAGAATATTGACCGGCATTACCACCGTCTATTCATTGGACTGTCGGCTACAGGAAGCAACGAACGCGAAGCCGCCGCCTGATGAACGCAACTTAAGGCCGCACATATGTCTGAAGCCATGTTGTGTCAAGTTAATAAAACCGTTTTGTTTTCCCGTCTTTTACTGTGACAGGTAAGGTACGGCACCTGTTAACGTATAGCCGTATCAATAGAATATCATTCGATTCTCTCCGCTGTTCCTCAGCCGCCTTTGAAATAAAATGGTTTTTTCAAAAATCAACTTCATGAGCCAGGCTGGAATCAGCAAGCCAAAAACAATGGCGGCGATCCATTGAATTAATGATTTCATGGAAATGTCTGTTTAAACAAACCGGATAATTCCGAACCCCCGGGGAAAAACTCAACATAAAAAACTGTCCGCACTACACGTTTTCTGATCTATAGCACATTGAATCTCAATGGTTTATCTCAATTCCCGACGGGTCATCACAAGCCCGGGAAGCATTGGAGCCCAAAGTGTGAACCCCCGTAAAAGAAGGGTTGCCGTCAACGCAGACTCAATCCTGACACCCAGCGTGACCAGCAATCCTATACATGTGGCCTCAAATGAACCGAGCCCCAGGGGAATAAAGCTGAGCATCGCGACAATCGAAGCGACCACGAAACAAGGGAATGCCAGAAACCCTGAGGCTGGCTCCCCGAGAGCATGGAGCATTGCCCAGAGGGTTGCCGAGTCAAGAACAAAGATGGCAACCTGGCAGAGGGCAGCTTCGACCATAAGCATGGGGTTTCTCAACGAGAGTTCTGATTCCTCGGATACACCGGCAAACGTTTTGAAGATACCAGAAACAACCGGCAATCGCAGTGGCCATTCAGGCAGGCGATCCTGCCGCCCCAACTGCTTCAAAAAAAGCATCCCTCCCGGGACGGCAAAAATAAACACAATAAATATTCCACCGATTATCAGCGTCCACTGATGGATATCGTGATAGATCCACAAAATCAGAAACGCGATAGCGGCGACGAAAGCATATGCTATATAAAATGAAAATACATTGAGAAGCATGACTGCTGTACCGATCGAATCCGGGACATTTCGCCGCCTGAAAGCGTTGACGACAAACGCTATGCCGCTCAAACCTCCTGAGGGCAGGGCCTGATCGGCGAAAAGTTTGGCGACAGCCAGCGGAATAAGACTCTTCAGCGGATAGATGACCCCGTTATATAAAAGGGCGCGGTTCCAGATCAAGGCAAGCGAAATATAGGTGCCAATCTGAAAAACGGAAGCCATGGCTATCCAGCGAGGATTGATATGGCTGAGCAAATCCACAAAACGCGCCAGATCACCGTAGTGTGTAACTGAAAATATAATTGCAGACAAAAGAAATATGCCTGCAAACAGTGCAGTGTAGCGGCTTTTTCTCATCGCCTGTATTCAGTCAGGAATCACTTTAGGCCCATCATTCGTCATTTCCGACATAAAAATAATGAAATACATGCAGTTGGCGGATATTGCAAGTATATCAGGGAAAACAAAAGGAAAGAAACTGGCAAATATATTCCGGCACCTAATGATTAATCGACAAACGACCCTGTTGGTTCCGCCATGCATACATTCAGGAATATTTCTGTAAAGCCAACGACTCATATCCGGCATTTATAAAAACAGAAAAGCCCCGTCAAGTGAGGGGCTTTTCTGAAAAGTACCGCTGATAAATCAGTCCCAACCAAGTTACATCAAGCTATCGCATTCATCTATCCGTTCCCATTCAGCGGCTATATCCTCTATTACTTGCCGGCTTCTGCTTTCGGAGCTTCAGCTTTCTTGTCTTCGGTTTTCTTGGCAGCTTTCTTGGCAGCTTTTTTAACAGCTTTCTTGGTTGCTTTCTTTTCTTCTTTAGGAGCTTCAGCTTTCTTGGCGTCAGCGGCAGGAGCTGCGGCTGCAGGAGCTGCGGCAGGAGCGGCTGCAGGTGCAGCTGCAGGTGCGTCAGCACCGAAAGAAATGCCAGAGATTCCGGTGATGGCAAGGGCGACGATTACGCCGGCGAAGAAATTCTTTTTCATTTTTGTCCTTATTTGGATTTTAAGCAAAGCACTCTTCATTTTTGGAAGCTCTCAGGTTCCCTTCCTATCTATTGTTACGCGCGCTTTTCGATTTTCTTTCACTTTTTTTCCAATTCCTCAAAATCAAATTCCCTGAGTAAAATTAATGAATATCAAACAGTCCGCGTCAATTGAACAGATCCTGAGCATCATTTCCACAGAGAAAATCCATCACGAAAAAACCGCTCCTTCAAGGATTTTGAGTCGCGGGCTTTGCAGGGGGGTCAGCCTTCTTTAAAGCGGGGAGCACAGGATTGAACGGGTTATTCGGAACAACGGTATTGACCGGCAATGGCTGCTTGTTGACCTTTCTCACCCAAGGCCTTATGGATATCGCCTGAAATGTAAGAGGCCCGGTTTTTACTCCAGTTACCTTGAGGTATCGACCAGGTGCAATCTGCGCCCCCGGGCGAAGCTCCGCCTTGCCGACGTCTACGCTCCAGAGACGGTTCTTGTAATCCTTTACCACGGCGATATGTTCAGGGATCGAAACACTTACGACCTTACCGCCCAGATACCCCTTTTCCATCTGTGCCCACCGGATTTCATTGGTGAATACCAACTGCCCGTATCCCTGAATATTTTCGATGAGATAGCGATGTATATGCCTGCCGACATCAAAAATGTTCAACACCCCGCAGATCAGGAGACTCACCATCATTGAACCGGCAATGACTCGAAGTGTCGGATAACGATACCCCTTTTTCGTATGTCGGAACCCGTAATAGGCTGCGAAAATAAACAACAACATCGCTATCAGCCATACGTAGGGAATGCTCTCGACAACCTCCTCGATGAATGGGCGCTGGGCAAACAGCCTTTCGATGTTGGCACGGTCAACGATGAAATCGTTATCGAGAAAAACGTAAATGGCCGTAGCCATCGAGATGCTGCCGGTTATGACCGAAATGACGGCAAGAAGCCAGAATATGGATCGTTTCAGGATGAAATGCCAGCGAGGTATAGGGACGACGTGTCTCTTTTCGATTTCATCAAGTATCAATTCAGAACTTATCTTTGGCATAATCATCCACCACTATTTCTTTTCTAAGCAAGCCTTAATTTTCTTCTTCGCGCGATTTATAAGCGTAGCAACAGTGCCCTCGGGCATCTGCAGAATGTCCGAAATCTCCTCATAGGATTTTTCTTCAAAAAACTTCAGGACAATGACGTCCCGATATTTGGACTCAAGCCCATCAACTGCCGACTGAATCTCCAGGGTGAGATGTTTCTGGTTTTCCGGCTCTGCCAATCCAAGGTCGTCGGCAATTTTTTCGAAATGGTAATCGTTCTCTCCCTTATCTAATACGCACGGGCGGTTCTTTTCCTTTCGAAAGTGGCTAACTGTTTCATTATGCGCTATCCGGTAAATCCAGGATGAGAAGGAGAGGGTTGGATCGTAATCGTTCAAATGAATATACGCCTTGATGAATACCTCCTGAAGCAGGTCCTGTGCCATTGCAGTATCCTTGCACCCCTGACGGACTATATATCGAAATAGCGGTGCCTCGTAACGACGGACAATCGCAGCGAATTTCTGCTTGTTGTCAAGCGTCTTGACAACAAGTTCCTGATCGCTGCATTGCTGTTTCTCCTGATTCACAGAAAATCCGGCCATAACTCCTGAAAATTCCTGGTGTTCGACAGCAAGACATCTACTGGGAAGGCCTTTCCGGCAAAACCCGCAAACACGAAAACAATCCTGAGAACCATAAAGCGACACATGCCGGGCGATATGACAGCCGAAGACCTGAAAACAGCCAACAGGAACCGGCGAGGAAAAAGCTCTTGTTCCGCGACGGCAATCATCCGGGGCTTGACGCAGAAGACTCCTTTATCAAACTGAACCGTCCCCGAATCAGCACGATCGCCATATACAGCACAATCACTAAATTGGTCGTCAGCAACACGATCTTCAGCCATGTAAACCCTTTCGCAAGTTCATACAACTCAATAGGCAGATAAACGCTTCCGCTCAGGAGCGCGAACCATTCCGCCCATCGCCTTCCGAACCATAACCCGTAAGACTCGATAAATCTCATGATCGAGTAGATAGATGCGATGAGAACCAGAAAGTGAAGACGATCGTCGCTCATGTTCTGGAACAGCATCTTTGAGATGCTCGGGAAATGTCTGAACGGATCGAAAAGCGCCGTGCGCGAAAAATGCCCTGAAAAAGGTTGTACTTCCTGATGTACAAGCACAAAAATGTAAAGTGAGGCAGAGAGGACAAGGAGCCCTTTTGCCGCTTCGAATACCGCCACAGCCCTGAGCCCGCTTTTTGTCTTGATCAATAAACCCTCTGTTTTTCCGGAATTTGAGTGTATCGGTCCGCACCCCTGCTGACACAAGCTACAATTGAAACAGAACCTGAATATCTTTCCTGTCGGTGAGGATCAGTACCGAATTGCCAGATTCATGGCTATTTACAGTAATCTAAGCACTTGTCGCATTTTTCCTGCTCTGTTTTTTTAATCGCGGGAAGAGTACGGTTGTATCAGATCAGTTGAACTTCACGATGTTCAATTTGCCTGACGATTCCAGAATAATTCAGAGCGACGCCCCGGATCGACTATCGCATACCGGATTTAACCAACGCACGTAACTAAAAACTCTCAGCTTGTCTATATTGATCAAAAGTACGATGCCATCATCAAGTGAGTCATGCCACCTCTTAACGTCCTTATAGTCGACGACGAGATAAACATCAGGAAGACTCTGAAGGTCTTCATGGAATCTCGCGGACATGTTGTCAAACTCGCCGGCAGCGTTCGAAGCGCCATGGAAGAGACGGAAATGTCAAGATTCAATCTGGCCCTGGTAGATATAAGGCTTGGCACAGAGAGCGGCCTTGATCTGATTCCTGCGATGCGCAAGGCTTATCCCTGGATGAAAATCGTGGTCATCACCGCTTATGCATCCATCGATACTGCCGTAGAGGCCATGAAGCGAGGGGCCTCCGACTATATCACAAAACCGTTTGCTCCCGGCCAACTTGAGCTCATTACCGCAAATATTGCCGCTTTGTGCGAAATAGAAAGGCAAATCAAAGCGCCACAGGGCCCCCAGAACGATCCTGATCCCGAAAAGTCAATCGAATCCAGGGATCCCGCAATGCAAAAAACCATGGAATTGTCACGACAGGTCGCTGCATCAGAAGCTGTCGTTATGCTTTGTGGCCAGAGCGGCACCGGGAAAACAATGCTGGCCCGTTCGATCCATCAAATGAGCAACCGGGCGCAGAAGCCGTTCGGTGTGATCTCCTGCCCTTCTCTGAGCCAGGATTTGCTTGAGAGCGAACTTTTCGGGCATGTGAAAGGTGCATTTACCGGAGCACTCAAAGACAATCCTGGCAGAGTCGCCACATGCGAAGGCGGGACGCTGTTCCTTGACGAGATCGGAGATATGCCGCTCGTTATCCAGCCGAAACTGCTCCGATTCATCCAGGAGAGGGAATACGAGCGTGTCGGTGACCATAACACCCGAAAAGCCGACGTCCGGATTATCGCGGCATCAAACATTGATCTGGAAAAGGCGGTCAGGGAGGGCCGGTTCAGGGAAGACCTTTATTACAGGCTTAACGTGGTGCAGATCGTCCTGCCATCACT
Source organism: Chlorobiaceae bacterium (assembly GCA_013334965.1). GTDB lineage: Bacteria > Bacteroidota > Chlorobiia > Chlorobiales > Chlorobiaceae > Chlorobaculum. The sequence continues at coordinate 26,747 of JAAXWO010000011.1, forward strand.
GGCTGAACGCCCCAACGACATTGAGCTGCTGGCCAACAGCACTCTTGCATTTTTCTGTTCTGAAAATAGTAAAACCATCAATGGATTCACCGAAGATGTGCTCAGCAAGTTTCGCGAATACCCATGGCCAGGAAACATCAGGGAACTTCGCAACGTCATCGAACGGGCGGTAATACTCTGCAACAGTGACATGATCAGCATGGATCTGCTGCCAGATACAATGGCTGCGAAAAAAACACCGCTCAGGCTCGGCGATCCGGTTTCACTGGAAACTATCGAAGAACAGCATATCCGCAGGATTCTGGCTGAAACATCCTCCCTTCAGGACGCAGCAGCCATTCTTGGAATCGACCAGGCGACGCTATGGAGGAAACGCAAACTCCTTGGCATCCTGTAGCCTGCGCATTGCAAAACGCAAAGTCAATCCGGAAAACCCTTTGTGTATTGCAACAACCCCGAAAATAATCCCCTCCCCAAGCTTTCCCTAAACCCTTTCAGATAAAGGCGTCGCAGATAATCTCCCATTCTGGCCTGCTTTTTGATAAGGCATCTGTTGAAAACCGAAGTCACAGCAGTCGCACAAAGAGATGCGTGACTATCGATAAGCGGATTGAGCGCATGGAATCATGGCAATAAACCCATGGCACCGTATGTGATTGTACAACCGCACCTTTATCAATATCATCACTGACAAATGACGATCAGAAGCGGGCTGAGACAGGCAAAAAGATTCTTTATCGGAGGTTCCCGTGATTTTCGGGACAGCAGGATTTTCCACTCTATCTCACTTACGGCCTTTCTCGCCTGGGTCGGACTTGGTTCTGACGGCCTATCCTCATCATGCTATGGCCCTGCTGAAGCATTCAAGGCCCTTCAGGCACATCCAACCCTTGGGATATTCGTAGCCATCGCCACCGGCCTCACCATTCTCATCATCGCGGCAAGCTATTCCCACATCATCGAGCTGTTCCCTTCCGGCGGTGGAGGGTACCTCGTGGCAAGCAAGCTGCTCTCCCCTGAAATCGGCATCGTCTCCGGCAGCGCCCTGCTCATCGATTACGTGCTGACCATCACCATCTCGATCGCCAGCGGCGCTGATGCCATCTTCAGCTTCCTTCCGCCCGGCATGATCCAGTTCAAGCTATGGTTCGCGCTGGCCGGAGTCATCATGCTCCTCGTCCTGAACCTCAGGGGAATCAAGGAGGCAGTCATGCCGCTTGTGCCGGTGTTCCTGCTGTTTGTCGTCACGCACATTATCGCCATCGCGGTTGCGGTAGGCTCTCACGTCATGAACATAGGCGTGGTGTATCATGAAACAGGGACGGAGCTTGCCCAATCTTTCAATTCCCTCGGTCTTTTCGGCACGCTGTTCCTTATCCTGAAAGCATACAGTCTCGGCGCCGGCACTTTCACCGGTATCGAGGCCATCAGCAATGGCTTGCCCGTTCTGCGCGACCCGAAAATCCAGACGGCCAAGAAAACGATGCGTTACATGGCATGGTCGCTGTCGATAACCGTCATGGGCCTGATGATCGCCTATATTTTCCTCAACGTCAGGGATACTCCCGGCAAGACGCTTAATGCGGTGCTTTTCGAGTCGATAACCGCGTCATGGGGCGGCTATACCGGCATCACCTTCGTCTGGATCACCCTGCTCTCCGAAGCGATCCTGCTGTTCATCGCCGCCCAGACCGGATTCCTCGACGGCCCCAGGGTACTGGCCAACATGGCGCTCGACAACTGGCTGCCAAAAAAGTTCGCCATGCTCAGCGACCGTCTGGTTACCGAACGAGGCATCATCTTCATGGGTGCTGCCTCACTGCTCATGATGATCGGCTCACGAGGATCCGTCGATTTCCTTATCGTACTTTACAGTATCAACGTATTCATCACCTTCAGCCTTTCACAGCTCGGCATGGTGAAACACTGGTGGCAGGAACGGGGAAGCGAAAAGCAGTGGTTGAAAAAAATCGCGATCAACGGCATCGGCCTTATGCTGACGACATTCATCCTCATTTCAGTGCTTATCCTCAAATTTGATGAGGGCGGCTGGATAACCATACTGATTACCGGTGTGCTGGTGATGATCACCTTCTTCATCAAGGGACACTACAACAAAACCTATGAAACACTGAAGCGCCTTGATATCATTGTTGAAGCAGCGGTCATGTCGGGCAGAGACCTCAACGAAAAGGATATCCCTGAACCTGTTTTTGACCCAAAGGGCAAAACTGCCGCCATCCTCGTCAACGGATTCAACGGACTCGGGCTGCATACCCTGTTCAGCGTGTCCCGCCTGTTCAGCGGTGTTTATAAAAATTTCGTTTTTGTGGAAATCGGCCCGATCGATGCCGGAAATTTCAAAGGCGCTGACGAAATAGGCCATCTCAATGAGTATGTCAAAAGCGAAAGCCGCAAGTACGTCAAGTACATGAAAGAGCACGGATACTATGCCGAGGCGTTCACCTCGATCGGTACCGATGTTGTTGAAGAGATCAACAAGCTTATACCTGATATCACAGGTCGATTCCCTGATATCGTCTTTTTCGGTGGACAGCTTGTATTCACAAACGAATCGCTGATGGACCGCTGGCTGCACAACTATACCGTGTTTGCCGTGCAACAGAACCTTTACATCAAGGGCATTCCATTCCTGATTTTACCGATAAGGGTTTGACGCACTCTTGGTGACGATCACGAGATATTCTGCACAACCAAACCGCCGGATGAATTAATTTGCAGGCATATGATGAAGAAACTCATGGAGAACGATCGATGATCAGCCTGAGACATAAGCTGGCCCTTGGCTTCGGTGGCCTTCTGGCTATAATCGCGGTCATCGGCATGCTGACCATCAGCCAGATCGATCAGCTCGGCAGTGCAATCGACGTCATCCTGAAACAGAACTACCGAAGTGTCACGGCAAGCCAGGAGATGAAAGAGGCGCTGGAAAGAATGGACAGCGACATCCTGTTCTCCTTTACCGACCAGCATAAGTCCACCCCGGGCAACATCGGCAACAGCGAAAGGAAATTCAGGCAGGCGCTGAAAGTTGAGCTCGGCAACATCACCCTGCCTGGAGAGAAGGAGAAAGCCGAACGGATCGCCCAGTTGTTTGACGACTATGCCCAAGCTGTCCGCAGCGTCACCAGTGACTCGATCACCCTTGAAAAAAAAAGGGCGACCTATTTCACGACTATCCTCCCGTTGCTGATCGAGATCAAAACCCTCGCCCAGCAGATACTCGACATGAACCAGGCGAACATGAACCAGGCGAGCCACGCGACACGTCTACTGGCCGCATCAGCGCATAACCGAATATTGATAGCCATCATTTCATGCGCTTTACTCGCCGTACTCTTCAGCTATCTGTCACGCCGATGGATATTGCGACCTGTCAGCAGACTCATCGCCTCTGCCAAAGAAATCAGGAACGGCAACCTGGACCTTGTGCTCAAATCAGAGTCCAACGACGAAATCGGCGAGCTTTCAGAAGCTTTCAACGAAATGGCTTCGACGCTGCGCGAGGTACGAAAAAGGGATGAGGAAACGCTCCATCGCACGCGAAAGGCTACACAGGAGGTCATGAACATTCTGCCGACTCCGATAGCCATTTTCAATCCTGAAGGCCGGATAGATGTGGCGACGCAATCTGCGATCCGGTTTTTCGGGCTTAATCCGGGAGCTTTCGCAACGAGCGTCGATTATCCGTGGTTGCCGGATATGCTTCAACGCGCGACAACAGAGGGACGGGCGGTTGAATTTGAAGGCAACGGGTTCCTTCAGAAGTTTATCGATAATCGTGAGTTTTTTTTCAAACCCACAGCCGTTCCGATAACGAAAAACCCAAACACAACGGCTACCAACGGCACCATACTGCTGCTCCACGATGTGACCCAGGTTCACGAACAGAAAGAGTTGAAAAGAAGCGTCGTATCGACAGTTTCACACCAGCTCCGCACGCCGTTGACCTCACTGAGAATGGCCGTTCACCTGCTTCTGGAACGACGGATCGGCACGCTTAACGGAAAACAGGCTGAATTGCTTAACACCGCCTGTGAAGACAGCGATCGTCTTGCAGAGATGCTTGACGACCTGCTTGACCTGAACCGGATCGAGTCAGGACGAGCCCGACTGAAGATGCAGCAACAGAAACCCGATAACCTTATCAGAATCGGCATTGAACCTTTTATCTCCGAATCGAAGGAAAAAGGTATCGCCATAATCGTAGACACCCCGCCCGATCTCCCGGAGGTCATTGCCGATGAAGCAAGCATCAAACATGTATTTGCAAATCTTCTTTCGAATGCCCTGCGTTTTTCGCAGCCTGGCAGTACCATAACCGTCAAGGCCGAAGCTGAGCTTTCGGGAATCAGGTTCTCGGTTGAAGATACCGGCGAAGGTATTGCTCCCGAGCACATGAAGCGAGTGTTCGAACAATTCTACAGGGTTCCCGGCCAGGATGAAAAATCGGGCATAGGACTCGGCCTCTCGATAGTCAAGGAAATCATCAATGCCCACGGAGGATCCGTCGGCGTCAAAAGCACAAAAGGAAAAGGTACCGTTTTTCACTTCACGCTGCCCGCATGAAACGAACTGGACGGACGACGAATTCAGGAAATCCGAGATACCGGGCCTGCCATTTCGCCAATCTGCCGGCATCTCTTCGCTGGCATCATGATTGTCCGGTCCATTGTCTACAGACGTTCCTGATCGCAACAATCATCCGGCCATGACCTGAGAGGTCTGGAGCACTTTGCCTGGCGTCACGGCATCGTCCAACTTCTTATCCTGACCACTCTCATCAAGCAGCCAATCCTGGCCAAATGAAGAAACCCCGCTGTTCTCACGCGGGGTTTCCTGTACAAAAAAAATGAGGGCAGAGTCTTGCTCCTGGAATTTTAACAACCTGTCAAAATTCAGGAAACCGGCTAATCCTTATTGTACATCGAGTCATCTCCACTCTCGCCGGTACGGATCCGATAGGACTCTTCGATGGTCCACACAAAAATCTTGCCATCTCCGATTTCACCGGTATAAGCCGACTTCAGAAGACAGTCCACTGTCTTGCGAAGATTGATGTCACGAACCACGATCGATAACGTCAGGCGCGAAATAAAATCCGTATCGGCGGAACCCCTGAATACGCCTTTCGATTTCCGTTCGTTGCCAACTCCATATGATTCGGTGTAAGAGAAAAAGTCGATATCAATGGCGTGCAAAGCCGCCTTGACCTCTTCAAATTTCGAGCGTCTTATAATCGCCTCTATTTTTTTCATAACGAATTAATTTTATGTGATTTAACCTTTTCACAACAATAAATGAGCACCTATTGTCCCAAAACACATACGCCTGGATGGATGATCATCATTTCCGTTAATCAACCGGGTGAAAACAGCTGCAGATGAACAGTCCTGTTTTCACTCAGTTGTTCCGCAATCAGTTGGTATAGGCTTCTGCACCGTGTTCGAACACATCCAATCCACCAACGCCGGTTTCGCCTTCCGGTTCAACACGCAGCTTGAACGGGTAAGGCAACTTGCTGATTCCCCACATCACAACAATGGCAACCACAAAAGTGCTCAAAGCAACGATCGCATTTCCCACGAACTGAGCGAGGAACACATTCCAGCCACCACCATAAAACAGCCCGGTCACCGGAGCGCTGTTGTCAGGCCCCAATGGAGTGGCACAGCCATATTCTCCGGTAGCAAACAGACCAATAGCCCAGGTACCGAAAATACCGTTCAATCCATGAACCGGAACCGCGCCAACGGGATCATCAATACGAAGATATTCAAGCAGGTAGATACCTCCGAAAACAATTGCACCGGCAATCAGGCCAATGATGACGGCACCAAGCGGTGAAACCCAGTAACAGGGAGCCGTGATGGCAACCAACCCGCCCAGAAGCCCGTTCACCGTAAAGCCGACGTCGAATTTACCTTTGAAGGAACCTGCATAATAGGCCAGGGTCATGGCGCTCAACGCACCGGCACAAGCGGCAAGGGTCGTATTTGCAGCCACGCGACCGACACCGACGGCATCCATTGCAGAGAGCGTGCTGCCAGGGTTGAATCCGTACCATCCGAACCACAGAAGGAAAGCTCCTGTAACTGCAACCGGCAAGTTGTGGGCTGCCGGCAGACCGCCTCTCTGTTTGTCGTCACGCAGGAATACACGACCGATACGTGGTCCGAGGACAATTGCACCAGCCAATGAAACCACGCCGCCAATGGTATGAACAACCGTTGAACCAGCGAAATCACGGAAAGGATTGCCCAGTTCAGGCAGGAAATGTCCGGGAGTACCCATCGTCACCAGAAAACCGTCCGGCCCCCATGCCCAGTGACCGATGATCGGATAGATGAAGGCCGTCACAAAAATGCTGTAGATGATATCGCCACGGAAACTGGTACGACCGATCATGGCGCCTGATGTAATGGTCGAGGCCGTATCGGCAAATGCAAACTGGAATACCCAATGTGCAAGAAGCGCTACGCCGGTTGCGCCATAAGTCTCAGGCGCTCCCTGAAGGAAAAACCACTTCTGCCCTATAAAACCATTTCCTTCACTGAACATGAACGCATAACCGATAGCCCAGAAAGAGATACCGCAGATAGCCGTATCCAGAACACATTCGATCAGCACGTTAACCGCCTCACGCTTCCTTGCAAAACCGGCTTCCAGCATCACAAATCCAGCCTGCATGCCAAACACGAGGGCGGCTGCGATAATCGTCCACAGCGTGTTGAGTGAGTTGATCATGTTCGTTTCGGCCGGAGTATAGGTGATGGCCGCCATGGCAGGCGTACCGATTATTCCGGATAACGTGTTCATGGACAACAGGACAAGAAACAGCCCGATCAACTTCCCTGCAAAAATGGTCGCCCCAAGTTTCCAGTTTTTCTTCTTTGACATGTTTTCCCTGATCCGGGAAAAATACTCCCCTCTTCCGGGGCTTATGGTTACTGATTTCATGGCTTGTTTTTTTGGTTGACGATACAAATTGATGACAACTGTGTCCCGGAAATCTCACCCTGTCAGATAACACGGCAATATTTTCCATCCGGTCGGCAGCAGGAATCAGAATTGATTAGGGACATGATTGAGTCATTTCTCATCGCTATTCTGAAACTGGCATCTTCAAGCATTTACCATCCTTGAGTCTGGGCTGCGACCAGGCGCCAGAATCTTAATCATTAAGGCTTAAATGAAAAGTAAAACTAATTATTTAATAAAAAATACATTTTTGCAATATTTATTATGCCTTTTCGATGTTTTTGCAAAATATTTTTGACATCCACTATCAAAAGACAAAACGCATGAGGATTCAGCGGTAGTAAGGGAGGGATATACCGCCATAAACGCCGCTAAATCCTTTTTTGCGGCGTGTCACCCTTGAAATCGGGAATCTGCAGTTAACGCAAGCCCGGTAGGTGAAAATAACGGGATCGATGGCCGGAGAGCGGTCATGTCTCGCCGGATAAGGAGATCAGGAGGAAAGATCGGCGTGAACGTCAGGGCCTAAGACTGAAGCGGTTTTATGGCGAGGCAATCGTGAATGACGCGCTCTCCTACATAGGTCGTGGTGCTTCTGCGCACAATCTGCCAGGCATCGAGTTGATAACTGTCGCCGGATGCGATTGACTCGACAAGCGCGCTGTCATTTTCGGCAAGATGTGAGAGTTCGAGGTTCTGGGAAAGGACAACCGGCTTGATATCGGGACCGGCAACAATCATCAGGGCGTCGACGTGTACTCCTTCAAGCCTGAATCCGCTGGCCGCCACTGCCGCCCTGGTCAGGGTATCGAGCTCGATCATCCTCGCCCTGGTGTTGCGGATATCTCCGCTCATGGCAAGATGGACGACATCGAGCATCGTGCTCCTGACTGCGTTCAGGCCTGCAAATGACTCGACATTCTGATACTGCGGGTTATTCTTGATGACCCTGGCCAGATCAGAAACCTCCATCAGGTAAGCGTTTCTCTGATTGCCCGGCACAAAAAACATGACGATCAGGCGAACCGACGGTTCTCCTGCCACCCCGTAATCGAGGCCCTGCGGACTCCAACCGATGGCGCAGCTCAGCTCACCGTCGAAATTGACCCTGGCGTGAGGACATGCCCAGCCAAAACCAAGGGAGGTATTCGATTTTTTTTCGTGGGCCAGCACCATTTCGACGATATCGGTACCTGAAGGAATTGTCGGCACGGCTTCGAGCATCGTGGCAAGAAACTGGAGTGCCTTGTCCTTGTCGTTGTCCGGCAGTTCGACAAGTCGTCCGTGCTGGAGCGCATCAAGAATGCTTTTCAACATGTCAGTTTCCTCCAAATCGTTTGAAAAACCATGATTTCACGACATGGGTCATCATGCCGTAGGCGAGCAGGAACAAGCCTATCCAGCCGAAATAGGCTATCGGCAGAGGGATCATGCCGAAGAGCGAAGCTACCGGCGAATATGGAAGCCAGACGGCGACCAGCATCACCGCCAGAGTGGTCACCATCATGGGCATCGAGGCCTGACTTTGCAGAAACGGAATTTTTCCCGTCCTGATGATATGGACGATAAGGGTCTGGGTCAAAAGCGACTCGACAAACCAGCCGGTCTGGAATAGCTGCATTGCATTGGATTTCGCGACAGCTCCAGCCGTTGGATCTGAAAAGATGCTCGCGCCGAAAAAGAACCACATCAACGCAAAGGTGGCATAATCAAAAATGGAACTGATAGGGCCGATGACGATCATGAACCACTTGATGTTACCGATATCCCATTTTCTCGGCTTACTGATCTGCTCCGCATCGACGCTGTCGGCAGGGATACCGGTCTGCGAAAGGTCGTAAAGCAGGTTGTTGAGCAATATCTGGATCGGCTGCATCGGCAGGAACGGGAGCAGGTAACTCGCCCCGATGACGCTGAACATGTTGCCGAAATTCGAACTTGCGCTCATCCGGACGTATTTGATGATGTTGGCAAACACGCGCCTGCCTTCCATAATGCCATCGCCAAGCACCATCAGGCTTTTTTCGAGCAGGACGATATCAGCAGACTCCTTGGCGACGTCGACAGCCGAATCGACTGAAATGCCGACATCAGCCGCACGCAAAGCCGGCGCATCGTTGATGCCGTCACCCATATACCCGACGACATGCCCGCCCTTCCTCAACGACTTCACGACCTGCGCCTTCTGCATGGGGGAGAGTTTGGCGAGGATTTCCGCCTCCTCCACGACACAGTCAAAATCATCGGCCGCCAACCTGTCCAGCTCATCACCCGTAGCCACGCGCGTCACCTCAAAACCGACGTCCCGGCATATCTTTCCTGTCACCAGCGCATTGTCGCCGGTAAGGATCTTGACACCTACCCCTGCATCCCTGAGACTTACAAGCGCTGCGGCCGTTGAATCTTTCGGCGGATCCAGGAAAGCGATATATCCGAGCAGAATCAGATCCTTTTCATCATCATGTGTAAAATGAGTCCTGTCAGGGGGGAACTCGTTGTATGCAATCGCCAGCACACGGTAACCGTTGCCGTTCAGGCCGGCGACCTCCTCAAAAAGGTCGTCCCGGATCATGCCGATCAACGGATAGATCTCGTCGGCGATCTGGTAACGGTTGCAGCAGGCATAGATCTCTTCAACAGCCCCTTTGCATATCAGCACATGATCATTCCGGTAACTGACCACAACTGACATGCGCCGGCGCTGGAAATCAAACGGAAGTTCGTCCACCAGCAGGCAGTTCCCGTCAACTGCGAACTCCTGATGGTCAAGAACGGCCCTGTCGAGGAGGTTGCTCAGCCCGGTCTGGAAAAAACTGTTCAGGTAGGCATATTTCAGGACGTTGTTGCTCTCCTCCCCCATGAGGTCCACAGCCATCTTAAGCAGTACGCGGTCCTGGGTGAGGGTTCCTGTTTTATCGGTACAGAGGATGTCGATGGCCCCAAAATTCTGTATCGATGAGAGATGCTTGACGATCACCTTTTTTCCCGCCATGACCAGGGCCCCTTTAGCCAGGTTCACCGTCACGATCATCGGGAGCATTTCCGGCGTCAGCCCCACGGCGACCGAAAGGCTGAACAGAAGCGACTCCATCCAGTTTCCCTTGCTCAGCCCGACGATCAGAAACACAGACGAGACCAGCACGACCATGAAGCGGATCATCAGCCAGGTGAAAGAGCGGATGCCTTTGTCGAAGCTGGTTTCCTGCCGCTTTTCGTTCAGGCTTTCGGCAATCGCGCCAAAAAATGACCTGCTGCCGGTATTGACCACCACCGCCAGCGCAGAGCCGCTGCTTACGCTGCTCCCCTGAAAGCAGGCGTTACCCAGTTCCAGAATCGTGAGATTTTCGGCGGTGCAAGGCAACGAATTTTTTTCCACCGGCATGGTTTCACCGGTCAGCGATGCCTGGCTCACAAAAAAGTCCTTTGTCGAAACGAGCCTGAGGTCCGCAGGAATGACTGATCCTGCCTGGAGCCGGACGATATCCCCCGGAACAAGGTCCGCCTGGGGGACCTCCCGCTCGACACCGTTACGGATGACATGCGACCTCGACTGGACACGTTTTCCAAGCGATGCCACCGCATTGCCGGAGCGACGGTCCAGAACGTAGGATATCCCTACGCTCAGAAGAATCATCATACCGACAATCGCCGAAGATTTCAACTCGCCGATAACGGCTGAAACCAGGGCGATGATCAGCAGCTGAATGACGAGGGGACTGGTAAGGCGATGCACGATATCCTGCAGAAAAGAGGGGCGCTTTACCTGGGATATCTCATTTTTCCCGTACCTGGCCAACCGCTTCGACACCTGCAGGTCATCGAGCCCGACTGTGCGGCTCTCCATGGCCTGAAGCGCCTGCTCTACAGATTTTCCGCAAAGCTTCAGAAGGAATTGCTCATCTTCTGTGTGCGTACGACCTGAGCCTGCTTCTGGCCTGAAGCCTGCAAATGTTGTTATATTATTATAGAGCGTTTTGAACATGGCGGTATCATACAGCTGGCGTTTGTTGTTGATACTACCTGAACGGCAACTCCGTTGATTCAATATAACAAGGATTACCTCATAGCATTTCATCGATCGTAACCGGTCGGATCAAGCCCCGAAAATCAAGGATGACCCTCGGCAACAAGCTTTCGACGCCACCCGTATTTCCCTATTCACAACTGGATGAAGACGGCCAGTGACATAACCGCTGCGAATTGCTCATTTGGGGAAAGATCGATATTTTTTTTTGAGAACAACGACGAAGCGCTCAGCTTTTGAGCGATAACCGAAGTCTGGATATGCATAAAGCCGGCCAATGACCTTCGATGGGACCCATAGAGTGAATATCTTCCAATTCTTCAAAAGCCGACTCAAGGAGCATCCCCTGTCCCGCGTAGGCCCCGGACTCATCACCGGTGTTGCGGACGACGATCCGAGCGGCATAGCGACATACTCCCAGGCGGGAGCCCGGTTTGGTCTCGACATGCTCTGGACCATGCCGCTGGCTTACCCGTTGATGGCTGCGATCCAATCCATTTGCGCCCGCATCGGACGCGTCACAGGAAAAGGTCTTGCCGCCAACATCAAGTCGGCATTCCCGCCCATCGTCCTCAAAAGCGTCGTTTCGCTCCTGCTCATAGCCAACACGCTCAACATCGCCGCCGATGTCGCCGCCATGGGTGAAGTCGCGGAACTCATCACGGGTTTCGACAGGCACGTCATGACCGCCCTGTTCGTGTTCGGGACATTGCTGCTGCAGGTGTTCGTTCCCTATCATCGGTACGTGAACTTCCTGAAATGGCTCACTGTCTCGCTGCTTGCCTATGCTGCCGTGCTCTTCACCGTCCGGGTGCCATGGGGTGAGGTGGCGCAGCGCACCCTGTTTCCAAGGCTCAGGCTGGACACTGATACTGCCGCCGTGATCGTCGGAGTTTTCGGCACCACGATCAGCCCGTACCTGTTTTTCTGGCAGGCATCAGAAGAGGTCGAGGAGATGCACACGAACGGCAACTCCGTTCCGTTGCTTAAGGATGGAACAAAGGCGCAGGAAGAGCTTGCCAGGATACGATGGGACACCTGGAGCGGCATGTTCTACTCCAACATAACAGCCTATTTCATTATCCTGGCCACAGCGGTCACGCTCAACGTATCAGGGATAACCGACATCAATACGGCTGCAGAAGCGGCAAGCGCCCTCAAACCGCTCGCAGGATCGTTCGCATCGCTCCTGTTCGCCATAGGCATTCTCGGGGTAGGTCTCATCGGAGTGCCAGTGCTCGCCGGTTCCGGAGCCTATGCCCTTTCAGAAGCGATGGGCTGGACCTCGGGACTGGAATGCAAAGCAGACGACGCTCGCGGATTCTACGGTATCATCTCGCTGAGCATACTGGTCGGACTGGTCATCCAGTACTCCCCGATCAGTCCCATGAAAGCGCTTTTCTGGAGCGCGGTAATCAACGGGGTCATTGCCGTGCCGCTCATGGTCGTGATCCTCCTGCTGGCCTCAAAAAAATCGGTCATGGGAAAGTACACCGTCAGCCGACCGATCATCATTCTCGGCTGGATTGCGACCGTCGTCATGGGAGTCGCCGCCTTGTGCATGTTCGTTCCTGCGTCGGTATTTCAATTGAACTGATCGTGACGTTCATGTTAAAAAATAGCCGTTTGCCAGCCTGGACAGCTTTAATTTGCTTTCGCATCAAATATATTACACATTGTGTACGAAAATTTCACCATTGAGTTACGCCATATGCGGATAAGCGGCAAAAAGTAGTCAATGGTCCGGGCAAACCCCGAGTTTGCCGTACTTCCTATAATCAGACTGTGGAGATATCATCAACAGAATAATCGACATAACCGAACTTGCCCTGCGCGATGCACACCAGAGCCTGATCGCGACCCGGCTTGGCGTCGACGACATGACCGGCGCATGCAAAGATCTCGACGAAGCCGGATACTGGTCTATCGAGTGCTGGGGCGGCGCCACATACGACGCCTGCATCCGTTACCTCAACGAAGACCCCTGGGAGCGGCTGCGCACCTTCAAGAGCCTGATGCCGAAAACCCCTCTTCAGATGCTGCTGCGCGGCCAGAACCTTCTTGGCTATCGCCACTATCAGGATGAAGTCGTGGAAAGGTTCTGCGACAAGTCAGCAGAAAACGGAATCGGCGTATTCCGCATTTTCGACGCGCTCAACGACCTCCGGAACATAGAGACATCTGTCCGGGCAGTCAGGAAAGCCGGCGCACATGCCCAGGGAACCATCTCGTACACCGTCAGCCCCATTCATACCACGGCACTCTTTGTCGACCAGGCGAAAAGGCTCCAGGACATGGGGGTTGACTCCATCTGCATCAAGGACATGGCGGCCCTCATCAAGCCTCAGGCCGCTTACGATCTGGTCAAGGGAATAAAGGAGGCCTGCGGCAAGGACATGCGGGTCCATATCCATGTGCATGCGACCACCGGAGTCACGCTGGTCAGTCTTATGAAGGCAGTGGAGGCCGGAGTGGATTGCGTCGATACCGCCATCAGCACACTGAGCCTCGGACCGGGGCACAACCCTACTGAAAGCTTCATCGAGATGCTGGAAGGCACGGGCTTTACGACGAAAGTGGACATGGAAAGAGTCCAGAATGTCAAAAACCATTTCGTATCGGTACTTGGCCGATACAGCGAGTTCCAATCGAAAGTGACCGGTGTCGAAACGGAGATATTCAAGAGCCAGATACCCGGAGGAATGCTCTCGAACATGGAAAGCCAGCTCAAACAGCAGGGAGCCGGCGACCGGATGAAAGAGGTGCTGGAAGAGATCCCGCTGGTGCGGAAGGATACCGGATACGTCCCCCTTGTGACACCCAGCAGCCAGATCGTCGGCACCCAGGCGGTGCTTAACGTCCTGATGGGAAGATACAAGGTGCTGACCGGTGAATTCGCCGACATCATGCTCGGCTATTACGGGGCTGGACCCGGCGAGAAAAATCCGGATGTCGTCAAGATGGCTCATGATCATGCGAAAAAAGAGCCGATCACCTGTCGACCGGCAGACCTGCTGAAACCGGAGTGGGAAAAGCTGCGTTCCGAAGCCCTCGCCCTGACTGGATGCAACGGCACGGATGAAGATGTGCTGACCTACGCCATGTTCCCCCAGGTAGCTCCAAAATTCTTCGCCGAGCGCCATGAAGGTCCTCGCAACCTGGGCAAGGATCCTCTGACAGGGGTATCCGAGACTCACCCGGCAGAAGGACATCAGGGAACCATCACCGGCCCTATCACCTACTCTGTGACTTTGAGCGGACAGCATCACAAGGTAACCGTATCACCCTACCAGTAATTACAACACGAAGATCATACCGCACGCCGGGATTTATATGAACATAGACGAAAAAATACAAGAGCTTAACCAAAGAAAAGAGAACCTGCAGCTCGGTGGAGGCCAGGAGAGAATCGACAAGCAGCACAAGGCGGGAAGTCTCTCCGCCCGGGAGCGGATCGACGCCCTCGTCGACCAGGACAGTTTCCTGGAGTCGGGAATTTTCGCCCAGCATCGCTGCACCCACTTTGAAATGGATTGCAAAACGCTGCCTGCCGACGGTGTGATCACCGGCGCCGGAAGCATCAACGGCCGACTGGTCCATCTTGCCAGCCAGGACTTCACCGTGGCCGGCGGTTCAGCAGGAGAGATCCACTCTGACAAAATCGTTGAGATGATGCAGGGTTCGCTGAAGACCGGCTCTCCATTCGTCTTCATCAACGACTCGGGCGGAGCCAGGATCCAGGAGGGTATCGACAGCCTGTCCGGATATGGCAAAGTCTTTTACAACAACGTCATGCTCTCGGGAGTAGTGCCCCAGATCTCGCTCATCTGCGGACCATGTGCAGGCGGAGCGGCCTACAGCCCGGCCCTGACGGACTTTATCATACAGACAAAAGCGGCCCGGATGTTCATCACCGGCCCTTCGGTCATCAAGGCAGTCACCGGCGAAGAGGTAAGCGCAGAGGATCTTGGCGGACCTGTCGCACAGATGAACAATTCGGGAGTCGTCCATTTCATCGCCGAAAACGATCTCGATGCGATGTCCATCTGCAAGCGACTTCTGTCGTTCCTGCCCTCCAACAACATGGAGGATCCGCCCCATCTCGATGCGGAAGATGTCATCCTTCCGGACAAACGCCTGAACTCGATCGTCCCCGTTGATCCCAAACAGAGCTACGACATCAGGGAGGTCATCCGGCATATCATGGACGAAGGAGACTTTATGGAGGTGCAGGAATCCTTCGCGCCCAATATCGTCATCGGATTTGCAAGGATTCAGGGGCGTTCGGTAGGAGTCGTCGCCAACCAGCCCTGTGTCATGGCCGGTGTGCTTGACATCAACGCCTCCGACAAATCGGCACGCTTCATCCGTTTCTGCAACGCGTTCAACATACCGCTCGTCACCTTTGTCGATGTCCCCGGTTTCCTGCCCGGCGTCCAGCAGGAGTATGGCGGTATCATCCGGCACGGAGCAAAAATGCTCTTCGCATACTCCGCTGCCACCGTGCCCAAAATCACCGTGATACTCCGAAAGGCCTATGGAGGCGCCTATCTGGCCATGTGCAGCAAGGACCTTGACGCCGACCGCGTCATTGCCTGGCCGATGGCGGAAATTGCGGTCATGGGTGCTGAAGGCGCCGTTGACGTTGTATTCAGGAATGAGGTCAAGCAGGCACAGGACCCGGTGACACGTCGCCAGGAACTCATCAAAGAGTACAGGGAAACCTTCTCAAGTCCTTACGTTGCAGCCGCCCACATGAAGGTTGATGACGTCATCGAACCGGCTGATACTCGCCGATATCTGGCCATGGCGCTCGATATCCTCCATACCAAACGGGAATTCAGGCCCCAGAAAAAACACGGCCTGATCCCACTGTAACAATATCCAACGGGAACAACCATGTCTGAACAGGAAATAACACCGGAACTTCTGATCCTCATGTCGGCCGCCATAGCCGCCTATCTCGGAAAGAACTTCCGTATCCGTCGAGCCCGCTTCATCAGTGACCAGGGAACAAGCTCATGGTCCCAGCAGGGACGTGTCTCGATACAGTCATCACATACATTCAGCATTTCAAAATAAGGAGCCTTGCCGTGCAGTTGACTTTGACCATAGACGGGAAAAAATATGTTGTGGACGTTGAGGTAGTGGAAGGAGAAGAGGTCCGTTTGCCGGCCTCGTTCCCGGAACCGACATCCACGATCCAGTCGAAGCAGGTTGTCGCGCCGGCTCCCCACCCGGTCGTTGTGCAACCTCCGTCAGACGGCCTGCCTGACGACAAGGTATGCCGCAGCCCTATCGCCGGAGTCGTACAGCGTGTCAATGTCCAGGTCGGGCAGAAACTCCAGGTCAACGACCTGCTGGTCGTTCTGGAAGCGATGAAAATGGAGACCAACATCACGGCTCATTCCGCCGGCACCGTCAAGAAAATCATGACGTCGCCCGGCGAGGCCGTGAAAAGCGGACAGGCCCTCATCGAGTTCGAATAATCCTGCAGTACCGAAAAGTCGTCATCACGCCATCACGTGATGACGACATGGTTCTCCCCTGTCAATCATCATCGCCTTCCCTGCCCTCATGCTCCCCACTCGAACTCCTGTGGCACTTGATACAATTGTCATAGTTGCGGATCCCCTCTTTGAGGTGTTCTGCCGCGATTCTTGACGGAGAGTGTTCATGGCAATTATAACAGGTGTATGACTTATAGTTTTTCGAATCGGTATGGCAGGTAACGCAACTTGCACGATGATCACCGTCAAGCCTGAAATAACGGTCATGATCGAATGTCGCCGGTTTCCATGCGGTGGTCTTGTGGCATGACGAACAGTTTGCACCCGACTGGCGATGCAGGCCATCAACAGGCACATCCTTCTTGTGACAGCTTATACATGACTTGCCTGCCGTAGTGAACTTTCTGTGGTCGACAACAGCGTTTTTCCAGTTCTTCGTATCGTGACACGACGCACAGTTGTCTCCAGCCTGACGATGCAGACCGTCGTTTGGCAGATCCTTTTTGTGGCAGCTGACACATGACTTTCCGGCAGCAGAGAGCTTGCTGTGGTCAACAACCGCATTTTTCCATTTCCTTGTGTCGTGACACGTGGCACAGTTATCTCCTGCCTGACGGTGCAGGCCATCGACAGGAACATCCTTTTTATGGCAGCTTATGCATGACTTTCCAGCCGTAAAGGATTTGCTGTGGTCCACGATGGCATTAGACCAGTCCTTGGTGTCATGACATGATGCACAGCTCTCCCCTGCCTGACGATGCAGATCATTGCGAGGAATTTCCGCCCGGTGGCAACTGATGCACTGGCGCCCTGCAGCTGCCAGTTGAGAGTGGTCTAAAACTGCATTTTTCCATCTTCTTGTATCATGACACGATGCGCAAACCTCGCCGGACTGAAGGTGCAGATTGTCCTTTGGCTTCTGATCCCTGTGACAGGCAATGCAGTTGTTCTTGATATTTGCCGGGAGAGAGTCATGCATGAAGTTCCTTGCCGCACGTTTCGGCTTGAGCCCCTTGTGATCCGTATGACACTGAACGCAGGATTTCGCATCAAACCCCTTATGGAAAAAGGTTTGCCCCCCTTTTTTCGGCAACACCTGTCCAGCGACGTTCGTGACACCGATATCGTTCGGTTTGTGGCAACTGACACACTGAAGCGATGTCCCTCCGAATGGCTTATGGCAACTCAGGCATTTGTTGCCCAGATCCTGATGGGCCGACATAAGCGGCCCGGGATTGATCAACTTCCCGGGATATGCAATCACAAGTGCCGTAATGATAACGGCAAACGCAACAACCGCAGCAAAAGGTCTCAACTGATTACCTCCAGTTCATAAAAAACATTACGGACACAATATGGATAATGGTCAATACCGATAAAAAAGAGACCATCGGCATATGCATGTGCCTCCATTGCTCGAAAGCCTTGACGGTCATGGCGTCCCAATACCCCTGCTCCTCGAGGCCATCGAGATGGGCATCCTGGATTCCAAGCTGTTTTTTTTTCAATTTCACCTCTTCCCTGAGCTTCCTCACGAGATATTGGCCGACATGGCCGCTGGCCGTCACAACCATCATTAAAAAAGTTGCCGACCAGGGAAGTATGGCGTTGAAATGGATTCCTGAATGCACAAGAATCATCAGGGTACCGACCCAGCCCGCATTACAATGAAGTCGTAAAAAAAGGCTGAGCGGACCGTTCCTGATGAGCTTTTTTTTACGAACCGAATAGCCGAAGGAAAACGCGACTAGCACGGTCCCGGCAATGCCCAGATATCGGCCTGTCCAATATAGACCGGCAGCATGAAGGATATAATCAAGTGCAAGCGCCGCCGTAATGAGCAACAGATATGAAAACGAAAGCGGTAAGGCACGCTTTACAAGGACAGAATTCCACATGTAGAGATATCTTGTTTCCTTTGATGGACTATTGGCTAAAAAGATATCGCAACAAGCTTAAAAGGAGCTGAATGATTCCTTAAAAAATCATGAAAAATCAGGCTGGCGGAAATGTAAGATCAAATGTGGTGCCTTCCTTCTCCCGACTCGACACTGAAACGCCAATATGCTGAAGATCGGCAAGCTTTTTGACAATCGACAGCCCGAGCCCGAATCCGCCGGTACTCGAACTTCTGGATTCATCGACACGATAGAACCGGTCAAAAACGTTCTGAAGTTTTTCTGCGGGAATACCAACCCCGTGATCGGTAATGGAGCACACAAGCAGACCGGAACGTCGACTTGTAGCGACCTCTATGGCAGATCCTGCCGGAGAGTATTTGATGGCGTTGGAAAGGATGTTCTCGATCATCATCTCAAGCATTGCCGGATCGGCAGCGACAGCGCCCGATGTGAAATGCTCCTTGCTGATCGATATCTGCTTTTCAGAAGCCAAATGCTCTATTCTTGACATCACGGATTGAAAAGGAGACCCGATATCAATCTTCATGATGTTAGGATTCATCCTGTCGTTCTCATATCTGGCAAGCATCAGCAATTGGTCGATCAACCGTGCCATGCGATTCAGTTCATCGAGACAATAACGGATACGTTCCTCATAATGGGCAGTCTCCCGCGGTTTTCGAACCAGAACGTCAAGAGTGCCTTTGACTATGGCAAGAGGCGTCTTGAGCTCATGTGAAGCGTCGGCTGTAAACTGCTTTTCCCGCTGGAACGCGTCCTGCAGTCGATCGAGCAGGGCATTGATCGTTGCCGACAACCGATACAGTTCGTCATTGTTGCGAGGAAGGGGAATGCGCTGGTCAAGATTTGCCTGCGTCATTGTTTCAGCCGTAGCAATGACCTCCTCAATGGGCCGTATGCTTCTGCCTGCAATCGCACGGGTCAGGATAAACAGGATCAGGATGACTGCGGGAAATGATACCAGCATGATATTCTGCAGATCAAGCAGAACAATCATGGCGCTCTTCATGGGAATGGCAATGATGAGGTAGGCATCGGCTATACCCTGACGATTCACCAGCGGCACCTGCACCTGCCTGACCTGCTCGCCGGCGACAACGCTGTTGAAGTAACGTACCCCCGAATACACTGGATTGAACGTGAGCAGGTTTCGGGAAAGATTGGTCGATTTTCTGACCATCTGCCCTGAACTGTCGACAATCTGAATGAATTCAGAATCGATCTCCTTCTTTTTCAACCTCAATTTATCCTCGTCGTCCTCCTCCTGGGTGCCGTCAATGCACCTGAAATTGTCGAAGCCCGTGAACGCCTGTCCTTTAACATTAGCCTCTTCAAGGGTTTCAGCAACTTCGTGCCTCAACTCCTCATCGAAATGCATATAAACGATACGGTCGACAATAAGAAGAATGGCTGTAAATACCACCGCCAGCAAAAATGCGGTCGTAACGGTATAATAGAACGCCATCCGGTTTCGCAGGCTCATGGCAGGAAACCGCTTCCATCCATCCGCAAACCGTTCGGTCGCTTTGGTCCCGGATTTAGTCATTCAGCATCTGGACGTGTTTCACGGACGATATAACCAACGCCCCTGATAGTCTGGATGAGATTGTCGCACCCCGCCTGCTCAAGTTTCTTGCGCAGGAAATTGATATAGACATCGATAACGGAGGTATCGGAATAGAAATGCATATCCCACACATGTTCGATGATACGGCTTCTGGAACAGGGACGGTCTTTGTTACGTATCAGGTATTCAAGAAGTGAGAACTCTTTTGGGGTCAACGCCAACTCTTTCGTACCGCAAAACACCTGGTGGGTCGAAACATTGATCGTCAGGGACCCGACAGTCAATGCATCGGCATCATGGTTTGTTTTCCTGAGCTGAACCCTGATACGGGCAAGCAGCTCTTCGAATTCAAACGGTTTTTTGATATAATCGTTGGCACCGGAATCCAGGCCGAACACAACGTCTTCAAGCGTGTCCCTCGCTGTCAGGAACAGAATGGGCACACTGCTGCCGGATTGCCGGATCTGCCTGCAGACTTCGATGCCGCTGATACCGGGAATCATCCAGTCAACCATGATCAGGTCATAATCATTGGTCATGGCAAAATCGAGCCCGGTTTTCCCATCGTATGCCACGTCCACGGCAAAGTACTCCTCTTCAAGCCCTTCCTTGAGAAAACGGGCGATGCCCGTCTCATCTTCAATAACGAGTAATCTCATGCCATTTTTGGTTAACGGTCGTCACGATCTCCGCCTTTTTTCTCGCCAGATGCGCCAAGCACTGCACCAAGCACAAATTCACCTGGTTTACCGTTTCGAGCCGCTATATCCCGGATGGTTGAAGAGGGCTCGGCAGAAACGATCCCGACTTTTTCAAGCCTTGAAGCCAACACCTGTGGAGTCGTTTTCAACACCAGGGCAACGGTTTCAAGTGATGAGGATTCCAATGCCTTTGCGGCGACACCCGCGCCTCGTTCTTCGCCCTCTTCGCCTTCGCTGAACATTGGTAAAAGCGACCCGACGGCAACAACAAAAGCTGCACCGATAATGGCCAATGCCGGCTTTTTCGACAAATATCCGGAAAACTGTTTCCAGTTCGAAACGATATGAACTCCCACTCCAGCAAGAAGAAGCCAGCTGAGCCATTTGTGGACAGGCTCGACGGCACCCATTTCAATATCAAAAAAAATCAGGACACCTGTAACAGCGGAGATGAAAAATGCTCCGCCGGCAAGTGGAGTAGCAAAAGACTTCATGGATGTGTTCATAGTTAAATCAAATGTTCAATGTTCGCTGAATATTATTCATGTCGGACCAATGCCCGATCACTGTCGACAAAGAACAAGATAGTCTGGCAACGCTTAAAGCGCTCTTAGTCCAAACTTAAAAATCACTTAAAATCGCCAATAACCAGATGACCTGAACCGACCCTTCTTTCGAACGATTCCGGAGCGCAATCAGACGGGCGGAATCCATCTCTATCCCCGGCATACGTGTCGCCGGGTGATCGAGAAGTCAAGGGTTCAGGGCAAAGCGCTCGATACAAGAACCGATAACGGCTGGCCCCGGGAAAAACGCAGTTGCAGAATTTTAGGGACATCAGGCAAAAGGCCTCCAGCAGTCTGTCGGGCCAGGGAAAGAACTCCTCCCTGTCAGACAGGTTCGCAATTAAAACGTACGGACGGCGCGAACATAGTTATTGTCCAGTTTATAGCCGAGGTTCTCAACACCGGTACGGAAACTCTTGTCCCACGCATCGTTTTTATCGCTTTCGGTTGAACTCCAGTAATAGTGGTGATTCTCGAATCCACCAACAGTTGCCCTCGTAACGAAAAGCCTGTTCAACTCAACCTTGTTCGGAAGCCGCCAGTCGGTGAAACCGCCTCCGTTATACTCCCTGCAAAGTTTTATGGCCTTCTCCCAGGAGGCGCCACTACCCAGGTCCTCTTTTGCGGCGATAAGCCCATGGGTCTGGCCTGCGACATACCCCTCGTCTCCAACCTGATAAATATAGGCCACCTTGCCGCCGCCATAATTTTCACCAATTTTCAGGGTAGACGCCGCAGGGGCGACCGCCTGAGCCTCAGCGGCATAGACAGTAGAGACTGCCGAGGGGGCAATAACCGTGCAAACCAGCGCATATTTTACGAGTGATCTGTACGATTTCGTGAAAAGACCGGACACAAATTTGTTCATGGGATATCTCCTTTTTCATTTCATGTGATTATTTATTGCATCTGGTGGCTGAGCACGACAGGATGCGATACGAATAATTGATATACGGTGTCAATAAATGGCGTATAGATGATATACGCGCCCACAGATGTTCCCTGCCCTGACGACCGTATTACTCAACCAATCAGTTTAATAATAGCCTTCCATTCTTAAGGCGGTATTAACGATTGTTAAAATTCAGCTTAAAAAAAAGCCGAGCACCCAAGACATCTCCATACGTGCGAAGTCGTAACCCGGATGGTCGGACTGAAGGGAGGGGCATATCGGTACATATTCTTTTTATGAGGAGGGGACGAACGACAGGGCAACTTACCGACGGGTGCGACAGATGAAAGACAATATCATGCAAAACGGGATCAGACAGCTTTCGCACCGGTTGAAGCTGACACCGTCAGGAGATTCGGGCGAAAGCTAATCCAGACGAGGTTTGATGCCTTTGATATGATGGAATGAAACGACGCCGAGAAGCTTCTCTTCGTCGCTGGTAACAGGGATTGCCCTGAAAGAGTAACGTGAGAAAAATTCCACAGCATCATGCAGCGTATCATCTGGGCCAAGCGTGATCAGGCTGTCGGTCATTATCTCGGAAAGCGGCTGATCAGGTTCCGCATTGAGCAGGTCCCTCAGGTCGACCACCCCGTGCAGCGTATCCTCCAGATCCACCACATACACATACATGATGACATCCATGTTGGCGGCGATGTCATGGTAATGGTTGATGATCTCATTCACACGGGTGGCCGCCGATCGCCTGATGATGCTTTGCGTCACGTAAAGCATGATGTTCTCATCATCCTGATCGATGATCTGCTGAACCTTGGCCTTGCTTTCCTGGTCCACAAGCTCAATGATCTCGTCTGCGTCGGAAGCCGGCAGCACTGAAAGGATATCAGCAGCCTTGGCAGGGCTCATCTCATTGAGCAGTTCGGCCGCCTTGTCTTTCTCCATCAGGCCAATCAGTTCGCGCTGCACCCTTGGCTCCACCTCTTCGAGGGTATCGGAGGCCAAGCCGGTATCAAGTGCGTTGAAAACCGCCATTCTCTGGTTGCTGTCCAGCTCCTCCAGAATATCGGCGAGATCAACAGGGTGAATGTCGCTGATGCTCTCCTTGAGGACGTTGAGTTTGACGTTACCATTGAAACTGTTGATCGATTCCGGCAACGGCTGGACATAAACCCATGAAATTGAAGAGTCCTCGGTATATCGGCCGAGAAAGCCGGCAAGCTTGTTCATACCCATTCTGCGCAGGATTCTGAAACGGTTGAAATCCACCTCGCTGGCAAACAACCTGTCGTTCTGATAGACGAGCTTGACATCGTAAACCACCTCGACCTCGTGGTCCTCCATGTCGAGAATTTTCTTGTCGAGAATATAGTCCTTCAGAAAAATGTAACTCCCTTCGGGATCAAGCTTGTAGTCGTCGGGTTCGGTGATATCGGAAACAATCTCCGTATTTGAAATCAGCGAAATCCTCTCCCAGGGCAACAGGAGAAGCGAATCTCCATAAGGACGATGAACGAGCAGGTGGGTGACCTCAGGAATTTTCCCGGCGTGTTCCTGAATGACCAGATCCTTGAGTTTACCGATCTTTTTCGATGTCAGGTACACCTTGCGACCGATGAATTCGCTGAGAAAAAATTCCTGTTCGAGTATCGCAACCATTGGCTGTCTCCTTTATCCGATAGCTTAATTGCCGGCCGGTATTAACGTGATGAATTTGTAGAGCAGCAATACGACCAGTACAAGCAGGTATATCCTCAAACCCGTCAGGGAGAACTTGATCGCAGGAGACATCTCGACCTTGGGCTTGGCATAGCGCGCATTGATCTCGCGGATCTTTTCTGAAAACTGTGTGAATATCCTCATTTTCCGGCCCTCGGTGAATTACTTGAACAGGTTGGGAAAAATGGCGCTGACCCCATACATCGTCGACAAAATGATGATCGCGACAACAATACCGCCGGTGATCCAGTTCTGCATCGGGGTGTTGGCATATTCACCCATGGTTTTTTTGTCGTTCAGCAATAGAATCAGAAACACCAGTGCGGCGGGCAGCAGCGTTACCGCTATGACCTGCACGAAAAGGGTGATCAGCACGAGCGGTGCTCCTGGGATGAGCGGCACAATACCGGCAGTGATCAGGGTAAAGAAATAGCTGGCGTAGAACCAGGGCGCCTGCTTGACATTGGTGTTGAGCGAATGCGCCCACCCGAAGATCTCACCGAAAGCCCAGGAACTGGCCAGCGATATGCATATCGCACCGAGCAGGCCGGCATCGAACAGGCCGATGGCAAGCAACGCCCCGGTAAAATGGTTCATGTTCATGAGCATCCTTGCGGCAGTGGCAGCATCGTCAATCGGCACTCCGTGCAGCAGCGTCCCGGTTACGACAACGATAAATATCGCCACGAAAACAGTGATAATGGCGCCGAAAAGCGTATCGGCCTTGCCCATCTTGATGTCTTTCTCGTGCAACCCTTTATCGACGACCGAGCTTTGCTGGAAAAACAGCATCCATGGCGCTATCGTGGTGCCGATGTTCGCCATGAGCAGAAAAAACAGGTCGTTGTTCAGGCCTCCCGGAAGGTTCGGGATCAGGCCGTTGCCAAGGATCTCTTTCACGGACGGATTGACCATGAATGCCGCAGGGACATAGACGAGGTTAAGCAGGCAGAACCCGAGCGCGATCTTTTCCCACGTCCAGTAACGCCCATTCAGGACGATGATACCCATAAGTCCTATAACCCCGGCGACGGTCAGCCACGGAGGCACACCGAATATGTTCAGGGCCGAGGTCATTCCCACGAACTCGGTAACCAGCGTCAGCCAGTCGACAACCATAAGGTCAAGGAGCGAGAACCAGCCCCAGAATGCACCGAAACTTTCAAAAATCGCCTCGGCATGACCGCGCTTGGTCACTGCCCCAAGCCGCACGGTCATCTCCTGGACGTAATAGGCGACAGGAATGAGAAGAAGAAGAAACCAGATAAGATGATAGCCATACTTTGCGCCTGTCGCCGCATAGGTGGTAATGCCTCCCGCATCGTTGTCCGCTATCATGACGACAAGACCTGGACCCGCTATTGCCAGATACATCTTGAGCGACTTAAGTACCTTCTTCGTCCTGTAGTATAGCGTGGAGAAAAAATCCATATCCGGCAGGCTGAACGTTGAGAAAGGATATCCCTGTACTGGAAGGATCGAAATGGAGAGCTTTAAGATCCGGAAAAAACAGCTCTGTTCATTCAGGTTTCAGGCTGTTGCAGCCCGGCGATGCGAAGAAGACTCTTTCGATCCATTGGCCCTAAGTTTAAGGCTTTATGCCGAATCAATCAACATTTTTGTTGATTTGTCGCTTATTGTTCACGGAAAAGCGCAATCGATAATAGCCAAACGCCATTCGGATCTTCAGGGTACCAGTAGTTACAGGAAACTGAATGGAAAAGATTGAGATCCGGAGAAGGCATCAACCTTTATCCATTAGCCGTCAACATGAGCAATGGTACAATAGATCCGGCAACCCGATCTTTGAACGACGGAAACCATCGATGATAATCCGGCTGCCGTCGAACAGGGAATCAGGTGGTGAAAAAGAGGCATCAGACGTCAAGAATCTCCCGAATCTTCCTGGCAAACTGTGGTAGCGAATAGGGCTTTCGAATAAAGGAAATAGCCGGGGCATGGAGAACATCCTGCTCGCTGATGGTTGCGGGATAGTCGGTTATGATGAGGGCCCGGGCGCCGGGTCTTTTCAGACCCAGTTGAAGAGCCTGGTCGTTGCCGGTCATTTCAGGATTGACAACGGCGACGACAAGGAGGTCAATCTGCATGTCTGCAGCTTCCATGGCGATAATGGTATCTTCCATTGGTGTCTGCTGGATGACGGTATATCCGCACCTCCCCAGAAAATCTGAGGTTACTTTTCCCACTGAACGGTCATCTTCAACGAGCAGAATGGTCTCTTTCCCACCACTCACTACTTCCGGGATCTCTTCTGGTACAGGATGGACATCATCAGCGACACAGGATGGCAGATAGACGTCAAATCCCGTACCCATGCCGATCTCACTCGACACAGTGATAAAACCCCTGTTCTGCCTGACGATTCCGTAGTCGGTAGCAAGCCCTGATCAGCCACCCCCGGAAACTTTTTGTTTTAAAAATGGCTCGAAAATGTTTTCAAGGGTTACGCTGTCCATTCCACGCCCGTTGTCGCTGACAGAAAGTCTGACATAGACTCCGGCGGGCAGATCTGTGGGCCGCTCATTGGCCGATTTGAGCTCCTCCTGTGAAGACTGCATCTCTTCACGAACGGTACATATTTCATCACGTGCATGCTTGAGTTCAAGCTCGAGGATATCTGTCCGCTCCTTGCCACGATCTCCATTCGCACCCTTCTCGCCGGTTTCAGTCATTTCCGACACGTCCAGATCACTGAACACAACAAGCACGAGATTCTGATGGATGCCCATCCGTCTCTCGATCCGCCGATAGATGGTGCTCCTTTTATAAAGGGAAAAATCCTGCCTCGTTCTGGAGAGAAGAATGAGCAGCATCTTTTCAAGCCCGCCAAGCGTTTTCTGATCCAATTGGACAGCGGGTTTCAAGCCCATGGGCTGGTGGGTGATATAGGCTGTAATCCTTGCCATCAGCTCTTCCGGAGAGGCTACAACATCGGCCAGCCCAGCGTCGATGGCGCTGCGTGGCATGCCGTCGAATGTTGCAGTTGAGGGATCCTGTACAAAAACCCCACCCCCCTTTTCCTTGATGGCCCTGAGACCCAGCGTACCATCGGAACCCATGCCGGACAGGATGATCCTGATACTGCGCTGCTCCATATCGTTCGCCATCGAGCGGAAAATGGTATCGACCGGAAGTCGCAAGCCGTGAGGTTCAGCAGGCTCAAGCAGATGCATTGCCCCGTTTGACATCGACAAGTCCTTGTTCGGCGGAATAACGAAGACATGGCCTGGATTGATTCTCATCCGGTCTGCAACCTGTACCACGGGCATTGGAGTCACTCGTTGCAGAAGCTCCACAAGGGAACCCTTGTGAACCGGGTCAAGATGCCGGATGATCACAAACGCCATGCCGCATTCGGCAGATGCGTGACGCAGAAAAATTTCGATGGCTTCAAGGCCACTGGCCGAGGCGCCTATTGCGATGACAGGAATACTCGTATCAGCAAGCCGCAAAACTTCGCTTTTCGACTGATCTGCTTTTTCAGTAAGTATGGACTTTTTTTTTCATGCTCTTCTTACTGCAGTCGAAACGCCGAAAACCGATTGGTTAAATAATTTTCACAAATTTTAACGCAATATTCCGGGGTAACAGCACCCATAGTTTTTTAAGACTACCGGTAGCTCAATTTGTAAATACCGCCCCAATTATCGTATATTTGCGATGAACAATAAAGATATCGACATGCAACGATCACTATCGGCGATAGAGTACAGCGAAAAAGAGACCTCCCTGGCAATAATCGCCAAGGCGCTCAGCCATCCGGTGAGGGTCAAAATCCTCAATCTGCTTGCCGGAGAAGCCTGCTGTTTCACGGGAGAACTGACAGAGATCATCCCCATGGCGCAGTCGACGATCTCGCAACACCTGAAAGCGTTGCTTGAATCGGGTCTCATTCAGGGAGAGATCAACCCCCCGAAAGTGAAATACTGCATCCATCGGGAAAACTGGAAACACGCCCAGGCGTTGTTCGGTGATTTTTTTTGTTCAGGAAAGCGTCAGCGACTGTAAGTGCTGACAAGACAATCGTAAAAAATACCTGAACATAAAACGCATCCATGTATCGTTCATTTGCGATAAACAAATAAAAAGAGCACAAGAACAATGAAACAGGTGAAAATTCTCGGTTCCGGGTGTGCGAAGTGCAACCAGCTTGCCGAGGCAGTCAAAACAGTCATTACGGCTGAAAACATCGAGGCATCGCTCGAAAAGGTCACCGACATCCAGGGCATCATGGCCTATAACCTCCTTTCACTCCCTGCGCTCGTGATCGACGAAGTGGTCGTCTGCAAAGGGAGAGTTCCAGACAATTCCGAGCTGAAAGATCTTTTAACCAGATAAATCATAACCATGAACAACTTCAAAGAGATCGACTCAACCAGGGCCTTTGAACTGATCCGCAACGGGGCGTTGCTGGTCGATGTCCGCGAACCGGATGAAGTCGCCGAAGCATCCTTCGACGTTGAGGGCGTGATGCTGGTGCCATTCAGCACAGTCGAGGCCCGCTTCAGCGAAATTCCTGTCGACCGGGATGTGATCATCGGATGCAAAGTGGGAGAACGCAGCCAGATGGTAACCTTTTTTCTCATGAACCACGGTTATGAGAAAGCAGTCAACATGCAGGACGGCATAGTCGGCTGGGTCGAGAACGGTCTGCCCATTAAAGGTGAACTGAAGAGCAAAACATGCGGCTGCTGTTGCGGCGGTTCGGCAGGACACTCTGAAAAAAGCGGCGGAAGCTGCTGCTGACTTCAGC
This sequence comes from Chlorobiaceae bacterium, assembly GCA_013334965.1. Lineage (GTDB taxonomy): Bacteria > Bacteroidota > Chlorobiia > Chlorobiales > Chlorobiaceae > Chlorobaculum. The sequence continues at coordinate 55,442 of JAAXWO010000011.1, forward strand.
GACTGTCGGCAGGATTGCCGCTCTTTATTTCCCAGATCCACGTATACGGGTAAAAACAGCAGGGGTACAACAACCTTTTGGGGCGGGTCTCCGTGTCCGCCCTCTTCTGGATTCCCCGAACAGCAAACTTGCGGACGGGAACGCAAACCGCTGACAGAACGGCCAGTAACCATATCTCATTACAGCCATGGCGACCAATGAACAAACATCAGCTTCGGCAAAGAACATGAAAGCAAGCGCCGCGCTGTTTGCTGCGGCGGTGCTCTGGCTGCTGCTCTACATCAATCTCGAACTGATCGCCGACCTGCTGATCGGGGTATCGGGGCAAAGTCGAGCCACCCGCTCAGGCGAAGCGCTGCACTTCTTCATCTATGAGGTGCCGAAGGTGCTGATGCTGCTGAACGGGGTCGTGTTCGTCATGGGAGTCGTCCACACCTTCGTCTCCCCTGAATGGACGCGAGCCATGCTTTCGGGCAGGCGCATCGGAGCCGGAAACATGCTTGCAGCCGGACTCGGCATCGTGACGCCCTTCTGCTCCTGTTCTGCCATACCGCTCTTCATCGGGTTCCTGCAGGCAGGCGTGCCGCTCGGCGTCACCTTCTCGTTTCTCATTTCAGCGCCGATGATCAACGAAGTCGCCCTCGCGCTGCTGTTCGGCATGTTCGGCTGGAACGTCGCGCTGCTCTACATGATAATGGGATTGCTTGTCGCCATCATAGCCGGCATGGTGATCGGAAAGCTCGGTATGGAGCGCTACCTGGAAGAGTGGGTTCGACAACTCCAGAACAGCGCCGTTTCAACCGAATTTGAAGGCGAAGCGATAAGCTGGTCGCAACGGCTTCAGGAGGGAGTCAAGCATGTGCGGGAGATCGTAGGAAAAGTCTGGCTCTACATCGTGCTCGGCGTAGGCCTGGGGGCAGGGATTCACGGCTATGTGCCGGAGAACTTCATGGCATCGCTGATGGGAAGGGATGCATGGTGGTCGGTTCCCGCCGCAGTTCTCATCGGCGTACCCATGTACTCCAACGCCGCAGGCATACTTCCCGTCGTGCAGGCCCTGCTCGGCAAAGGGGCGGCGTTGGGCACCGTACTGGCCTTCATGATGAGCGTGATCGCGCTGTCGGCTCCAGAGATGATCATTCTGCGCAAGGTGCTCAAACCGCAACTTATCGCCCTGTTTGCCGGGGTCGTCGCCATCGGCATCATGCTGGTGGGGTTCGTATTCAACGCCGTGTTCTGATTTTTGTCATTCAACAACATTTTGTGACATAATGAATCAGTCTGTCCTCATTCTCTGTACCGGGAACTTCTGCCGCAGCCAGATGGAAGGGTCTCTCCAATCGTTCGACCCAGATCTCAAAGTCTTCTCGCTGGCATAAGGCATTCATCCTCGGTGTACCCGAACGCCATCCTTGTCATGGGGTAACCGGAATTGGCATGACATACCTTCATACCTCCTATCAGCAGGCTCACGCTCATCGCTATGCCTTTTACCATTATGAAGATGATCTCGCTCAAAGGTGAGCATATCCAGGATTCCGATGGTTGTGGTGCGCGTCGCCATTCCGTTACCCTTCTACTTCGTGCTCATGTCCTTCATTTCGTTCATCATCGGCCGCGAGACAGGAGCCAACTACCCCGGAAGAGCAACGATCACCTTCACGGTGCCGCAGCCAACAGCTTCGAGCTTGCAATCGCTTTGGGGCGTTGCTGTCTTCGACATCATCTCCGATGAGGCCTTCGCGGCGGTCATCGGCCCCTGGTCGAAGTGCCCGCGCTCATCTTCCTGATGAACGTTTCGCTATGGTTCAGGAATAAATGGCTCAGCGACAACCAGGTCCCTTTATCGGAAGTAAATGGACTCTCTTGGCCATCGATGGAGGAGGAGTTCATGATCTTTTCTCTTGCAGGAGATCGGATATGGGAGGGAACCCATCAGCCAGCCGGACTGATTCGCTTGCAATCCGGCTGGCTGTCTGACGGGAATTCAGGTGCAACTCATTGCTTGACCGCTGCCGGGCCATAGGTTCCGGATCCGATGAACCAGCCGTTGTCTATCTTCTCGACATACCCCAGTTTCGGCTCCTGGCGCGCAGCATGTTCCGGGTTCGGCCATGTGTAATAGAGCCATCCGCGTCCCTCATTGGCAAGGCGAACAAGCTCCTTGATCACCTCTACGCCGTTGGGATCTTTCATTCCCATAAGGTTTTTCCCGATCAGCGACTGATCACCGCCATGAGCGATGACGTTGCCTGAAAAATCATAGGCGAAGATGTAAAGGCCGCCCTGCTGGAACATTCCATCCTTGGCGGAAAACACCTTCAACGATTCGTCCTTGCTGTGGCTCCGGGCATACTCGGCCGCCTTTTCAACAAATGCCTTCACATCCCCTGTCGTCCACTCCCCACTGGATTCAGCCCTGACCTCTGCCGCTCCAACAGAAATGAGCATGGCCAGGATCAACAACACTGCCGAAAAAAACCGGCTTACGACACGCTTCCTCATCTTCCCCCTCCGGATATGATTGTTAATGAATACACAATAGCCAGGGATAAACCTGACGCCCACAAAATATCTTTCGGGAAAGTGCGGATCACACCTGCCCATCAATACTTGTATTAATCGTATAACTTGTCACAGAAAAAAACATTGTTCAATCCGGTATGGCCTTGCGCAGCTCCGTGGCGTCGAAAACAAGCCGGATTTCAGAGATCCGGTTATTCGATACCGTAAAAAATTCCGCAGTCCGGATTACCCCCGCAGGAGTGACGGTATCGCAATCGTAGAGCAAGACCCCCCCGTTGTCATCGAAAAAGCTCCGTAACATCGCGACGCCACGCAATATATCCTTGAACGAGGTCAGAACTGCGATGAAATCATCCGCATTCCTAAAGGTGCTGACGCTCCCCCTGAAATCGAGATCATCGGCAAGCAGGCTTCGTGCCGTTGCAAAATCTCCGTTCGTCCAGGCATGGTGATACGATTCGATCAGCGCTCTGGTATCCATGTTCGCCTTCCTTTTGAGTTAAAGAACAAAACGTTTTTTTGGGTGACCCTTGTCATGACTCCGCTACAATAGCGACGAATCCTGAAGTGAAATATATATATTTTTCTGTTTGACAGGGATGATCAGGCAAGGATGAAACGGAACGAAACTCAAGCAGGAAAGGCAATGCGATGGGAACAATAGAGGATTACAAAAACAGGTCTCTCCTCTGCGGCATCAGGAAAGCGCTGGACATTCTTGACATCGCAAATGATCTGCCAATCCAAGACGATCGCCTGGAGCGCGTCATGGAAAAGATTCGCGCCTTCGAGCCCATATGCATCGCAATAGCTGAAGCATCGGAACTCATTCGCAGTTCAAGGAGCGTCGCGCTCGGTGAACGGGTATGCCGGGAGCTTCATCCGGATTCGGAAGCGACCCAATCCGTATTTCTCGACGAACTCGCAGAAGCGATGATCCGGTCAGGTCATGCAAGGCCTGCTACAGTCGATGAATCGGTGCTTGCCCTGCAGCAGCACTCCGGACACCCGCTCATCATCTCGAAGGTTTCCGGTCGATATCAGGAGATCTGCGCTTCCCATCTGCCGACCTGCGTCTTCTGGAAAGCTGAAAAACAGGGCCTGCACTGCCTGAAACGCCGACATGGCACAAAAGCGTGAATACCGAAACAACAGGTTACCCTCCTCACCAAAGACACGCCGAAAATTCATCATCACAATCCAAGGCTCACGCCAAGGGCAATCCCTCCGACGCCATCATCCTCCCCCATGCCTGAGTAACAAAGATCAAGCCGCAGGTTGTTATCAAAAGCCAGCTCAACGCCGGCAGAACCTTCGATTGCATGCCTGCGCCGATCCGGGAGCGTTGTGACAAAGGAATCGCTCCAACCGTTGAGCGAGGCCGACACCCTCCTGCTGTCCAGACGGCTCTCATAGATCCATCCGACCGACATGTAGGGCGTAAGCGTCCGGTGACCGCCAAGCTTTATGGACCTGTCGAGGTGCAGTTCTGCATGACAAAGCAACGTACGGCTTTGGGCCGAAGCAACCGCAAGGTTCAAGCTGCCTGCACCGGTTTCCGTGAAACTGCCTCTCGACTGGTAGAGATAACCCACACCTGCAGAGGGAAGGAGCTTCACCGGCCCCGCATTGGCGACCACACCTCCGCGGATGTCGACATTGGCATCCCAGCCTCCGTAACTCCCATCGGCGACCCTCGATAGCGGAGAAAGCGGCGAGGCAGTCGGCCCGTGAGGCGAGCGCTGATAGAACGTAGTGACCGAAAGGTTACGTTTCGTGTCTCCCTGCGATGAACCTGCGCCCGCCTGCAGTTGGACAAACGCCTGGTCGATAGCCACCCTGGAATATGCGGAGAAACGATAATAATCAACCCTCGCGCTTCCGCCGGACTCCTTCCAGTCGAGGCTCCCCTGCATCCAGCCGAAACTGACGCCTGAACGGACATTATCGGAGATTGTGGCATCGCCTCCGATAACTATCCCATACACCTCACCGTCAAATCCCTCAGACGGGTATCGCAGCAGGCCCTTTATGCCCTTGCCCCAGATGCCTGATCCTGCCTCACGCAACATCGTGCGATCGATCCTGTCGTCAATCGCATGGCTCTGGAGGGAGACCGCACGACTCCCCAGCGTTGCGATGTTGTCGAATCGGGCAGGCGTGATGCTGGCCAGCGCACTGTTGAACAGATAGCTGCCCGCAGGGTTACAGAGCACATCAAGGCTGTTCAAAACCGACTCCATATCTGAATAAGGCGCTGGCTGGTGCGCGACAAGATAGGCGCCGAGAGCGCGGTTGTTGTCGGTGCTCGCCAGGGCGGGATACCAGAGTACCGGCGCCATGATCGCCTGACCATTGAAAAAGGTCGTATAGGGCCCGCCGTTCGATTGGGACTGCTGCCCTCCTCCGCTGCCCCATCCGTCAATAGGGCCGGCGATACCCGTATACAATGATTCTCCGGGATTGGTAACTCCCAGGGTCATCATGGTCGGGGGATTGGGAAGGGCGAAAAGGTCACGAACCTGTTCAGCCGTCAGTCCGCGAACGGTGCCCGCGCGCATGACCCAGCCCCCCTCCTGATTTGAAGGATTGACCGAAGCCGTAGGGTTATAGAACCGCACAAAAAACTGCGGGACGGTCGTCGTGATGCTTGTAACCATCGTACCGGTTTCCCACGGTCCTTTTCCCACACCGTATGATGCGTTCAGAACTGAAGGATCAACAAGGAACGGCGCATTTTCCGTCCCGAGAGGCTGGACAAGGCCCTGCCAGTCTGCAGCGACAAGGGGACGGAAAACCGCTGTAAGCTGGAGCGACAAGAAAAACAGTATATGTGCCAGCCGTTTCACCAATGAGGAGTGCGCCATGTTCAGGAGATTGATATTCCATGAAACGTTGAAGTGCAGGTCACCGATTACCTACGTTAACCAATATTCAGTTCCCCTACCCTATCGGGCAGGGCGCATGACGTCAAATGAAATTGCGCTCCAGGGCGACGTCACCCGACACCCCCTGCGGCTATCTTATGCAGATGCCTGACATCCCGCAATGGAGGCGCGCCGAAAAGACGGCTGTATTCACGGCTGAACTGGGAAGGGCTCTCGTAACCCACCCGAAGCGCAGCACTCGCAGCGTCGAGGTGCTCGGTGAACATCAGTTGCTTGGCCTCCTGCAGTCGCAGCCACTTCTGGAACTGCAACGGACTCATCGCCGTCAACGCCCGGAAATGATGATGGAAGCTCGATGTGCTCATGCTGGCATATGCAGCAAGCTCATCGACCCTGAGCGGCCGGGTGAAATTCTCCTTCAGCCACTCGATCGCGCGAGCGATCTGGTGACTCTGGCTCCCCGACTCCACAATCTGCCTGAGGCGCTCACCCTGATCTCCCACAAGCAGTCGGAAATAGATTTCACGCTGTACAAGCGGCGCAAGAATCGGAATATCCTCCGGCTCGTCAAGCAGATCGATCAACCGCTGGAATGCGTTGAGCAAAGGCATCGACCCCTCGCTGACGGACATTCCCCGACCGGACTTCCGGGGCCGCGGCAACGGAAGGTTACTATCCATGATCAACTGGGCAATGACACGCAGATCAAGCCTTAAGGTCAGCCCCAGGTATGGTTGCGCCGCACTCGCTTCGATGACCTGCGCCACAACCGGCAGGCCTACCGAAGTTATCAGGAAATGGTGCGCATCATAAACATAAGCCTCTTCTCCGAGCATCACCCGCTTGGATCCCTGGGCGATCAGGCAAATGCTCGGGCCGTGCAGATAGCTTGTCGGCTCACTTGGAGCATCTCTCCGGTACAGGGACAATTCCGGAATGGCGGTGGTCGGTCGGCTGCCGTCGGCAGTCAATCGGGCAATCGTTTCGGCAAACTTCGAACCGCCGGGCGCTCTGTCTGTTGTTTGTTGCGCCATGATATCTTCCTTGATTCGCATTGCGATCCTCCCTGTAGTTATCTTCACCGGCAATATCGGACCCATAGTGCAACATACAACCTGATCCCGGAATCTTTTGGAGGATCAGGCAAGAATTAAACAGGATCGACCTATCCTGATCAAAGAGACTGAGCGTAGATTGACCAGGAAGACGAGATACAGCATCAGCACGAATGAACCGATTGGAAATGTTGAAACGGGCAACACCCCGACGGACGTAAAAAGAGGATTGTTTACGCAGAGAACATCCATAATTGAGCAGAACCATGAAATTCACCTTCCAGAACACGACACAACTGATCTTCGGGGCCGGAACACTTTCGCAACTCGGCGAAGTCGCTTGCAAACACGGGAAAAAGGCACTGCTCGTCACGGGCGGCGGGAGCATCAGGCGCAACGGCACCTTCGACCGGGCAATCGCAAGCCTGAACGCCGCAGGGGTCTCGGTGGCTGAATGTTCCGGCGTGGAACCCAACCCCCGGCTCTCTACCGTTGTGCGAGGCGCCGAAATCGCTCGGCGCGAAGGCTGCGACGTCGTTGTCGCCCTCGGTGGGGGCAGCACCATGGACGCCGCCAAGGTCATGGCGGCGGCATTCTACTACGAGGGAGACCCTTGGGACATGATGTTTCACGTTGAGGAAAACAGGAAGGCCCCGGATCGTGCGCTCCCCGTCATCACCGTTCCCACCCTTGCGGCTACAGGTTCCGAAATGAACGGCGGCGCGGTAATCACCGATGAAAAGACGACCGTCAAATCATTCGTCATATCCAGATGCATGTACCCGCAAACCGCAATCGTCGATCCAGAACTGACCGTAAGCGTCCCGAAGGAGCAGACGGCGTTCGGCATCTGCGACCTGATCACCCACGTGACCGAGTCATACTTCAACGGAGTCGACGGCACTCCGCTGCAGGACCGCTTTGCCGAAGGGGTGATTCTCACCGCCATGGATTGGGGGCCGAAGGCAGTAGTCGACGGAAATGACCTCGAAGCACGCGCACAGGTCCAGTGGGCGTCCGTCGTGGCCCTTAACGGATGGGTGCAGGTAGGCACCAACTCCCCCTTCCCGGTGCACATGATCGAGCACTCGCTGTCCGCCCATCACGATATACCGCATGGAGCCGGGCTGTCGATAGTCAACACCGCATGGATGCGTTTCGCAGCCCGAACCCGACCGGCACGCTTTGCACAGTTCGCAGAACGCGTCTTCGGCCTGTCGTTGAAACATCCGGAAGATGCGGATGCTGCAGCGGAAGGAATCGACCGGTTCGAGGCGTTCCTGCGCTCGATCGGCTGCCCCGCCCGGCTGTCGGAACTCGGCATCGGCGACGGGCTGCTTCAGCAATACGCCCAGGATGCCCTGCTCCTTGCCCATGACGACAAAGGAAGACTCCCGGGCCGCCCGGCCATGAGCGAAGCGGAAATCGTCGAAGTTCTCCGGTCGGTACTGTAATGTCATCTGTTCATCAATAATCATCAAGGCAGGCAAAAACATGAAACTTCGTAAACTCGGAAATAGCGGACTGGAAGTCTCTGCGCTCGGCCTCGGTTGCATGGGCATGAGCTTTTCCTACGGGCCTCCCCCGGACAGGCAGGAGATGATTTCGCTGCTTCACGCAGCCGTCGACCGTGGCATCACCCTTTTCGACACCGCCGAAGTCTACGGCCCGTTCACCAATGAAGAACTTCTGGGCGAAGCGATATCCTCCGTGCGCGACCAGGTGGTGATCGCAACCAAATTCGGCTTCAGGCTCGATCCTGAAGGCAAACGAGCATGGCTGGGGCTCGACAGCAGGCCAGAAAACATCAGAAAGGTTGCCGAAGATTCGCTCAAACGACTGAGGATCGATACCATCGACCTGTTCTATCAGCACCGCGTCGACCCGAACGTACCGATCGAAGAGGTTGCCGGAGCTGTGAAGGAGCTGATCCGGGAAGGAAAAGTGCGCCATTTCGGGCTCTCGGAAGCCGGAATCAGGACGATCCGCCGCGCACACGCCGTCCAACCCGTAACCGCAGTCCAGAGCGAATATTCGATCTGGTGGAGGACCCCGGAACAGGAACTGCTGCCGACCCTCGAAGAACTCGGCATCGGCTTCGTCCCCTACAGCCCGCTGGGCAAAGGGTTCCTGACGGGCAAAATCAACGAAAACACGAAATTCGAGAGCACCGACTTCCGCAATATCCTGCCGCGCTTTTCAGCCGAAGCCCGTCAAGCGAACCTGGCCATGGTCGACCTGCTTGGCAGGATAGCAGCAAGCAAACAGGCCACCCCGGCGCAGATCGCACTCGCCTGGCTGCTTGCCCAGAAACCGTGGATCGCACCGATCCCGGGCACAACCAAACTGTCGCGACTGGAGGAGAACATCGGCTCTGTCGGCGTTGAACTTACGCCGGACGATCTGCGTGAAATCGATAGCGCCGCATCAAAGATAACGGTGCAGGGTGAGCGGTACCCGGAAGAGCTGAACCGCATGACCGGGCTATAAAATGCAATAGAGCACTTCTGGCAGTGACTCGGCTGCCGGAAGTGCTCTCAGGAAAAAAGGAACCATACTGATGAATACCCCCGACAAATCACTCCTCGTGATCTCCTCAAGTCCCCGAAAAGGCGGCAACTCGGATCTGCTCTGCGACCAGTTCGTTTCAGGAGCTAAAGAAGCGGGACATCAGGTCGAAAAGATCTTCCTGAAAAACAAACAGATCAATTATTGCACCGGATGCGGAAGCTGTTTTAACGGCAGCAAAAGTTGCCCGCAGAAAGACGACATGGCCGAAATCCTGGAAAAGATGATTGCTGCAGAGGTCATCGTCATGGCGACACCCGTCTATTTCTATACCATGTGCGGACAGATGAAAACCTTCATCGACAGGACATGCGCCAGGTACACGGAGATCAGCGACAAGGAGTTCTACTTCATCGTCACCGCAGCAGTCGACAGCACGCCAGCCATGCAACGAACGATCGAAGAGTTCCGGGGATTCACCTCATGCCTTGAGAATCCGAGGGAGAAAGGAATCATCTATGGAACTGGGGCATGGAACATCGGGGACATCAGAAAAAGCAAAGCCATGACGATTGCTTATGAGATGGGCAAATCGGCTTAACCATCATACGCGCAGGCATCGTACGGGATGCTCATGTCACACTCCTCCTTACCCGATCAAACGATCAGCGCCTAATGATCGTTGATTAGGTTGCACAGTCCGTTACTGCCTCATCACTCTGACCCAACGACGGACGGTGCACAATGTTTCGCGAATCTACAGATGAAAACACATTATCACCATGTCAGACAACACCATAGATCGTTTTTTCCGCTATCTGAATTGGCTGTTCAATCCATTCCATGGGTTGAAGACAACGGAAGTCTATGATCTGATCGGCACCTCATCCCTTACCGAGAATGCGCTGTATCTGAATCTTGGCTATTGGCGGGATGTGGAAACCATTGATGAAGCCAGTGAAGAACTTGCGCTTCTCGTGGCGAAAAGAGGCGGCATGGGTCCAGATGATACCGTATTGGATTGCGGGTATGGTTTTGGCGATCAGGACATCCTCTGGGCAAGGAAGATGAAACCCGAAAAAATCATTGGGCTGAACATTACGAAATCCCAGGTTAAGCGAGCCCGGATGAATGTCGCCGATGCGGGACTCGAGAAATCAATAGATTTAAGGGAAGGTTCTGCAACGGAGATGCCAATTGAAAATGAATCCATTGATCTGGTTGTTTCCGTGGAGAGTGCTTTCCACTATAGAACCCGTGAGGATTTTTTCAAAGAGGCGTTCCGCGTTTTGCGACCTGGCGGAAGGCTTGTGACAGCGGACATTTTACCAACGAAAAACTCCGATAACCTCTTCAGGCGAATGGAGCAATGGATTTCATGGAACCTTGTCGCAGGAAAATTCAATATCCCGCATGAAAACTACTATGAAATCCCATCCTACAACGATAAACTCTCCAAAGCCGGATTTGTCAATATTGATATCAAATCGATACGTGACGATGTCTATACGCCTCTGCATGAGTATCTGTCAAAAACCCAGACATTTGTCAACAAGCTGCATCCGCTTCCGAAATTCCTTGCAAAATTATCACTGAACCGGCCAGCAGACAATGTCTACGCCGGCCTGGACTATATCCTTTCTTATTCTGAAAAGCCATAAACTGAAGGGCTCTTGTGGTGTCACTTTCTTCCCCCTTGCCTCCTTAAATGCTGTAAATTATGGAATATACTCCCGATAATTATAGATTCTGGCAACGACAATCCGAGTCATGAGCAGTTTGAAAGCTGAGGCAAAGGAGACGCTCATGACTGAGGGTACAAACTATGAAGAACGACGAATGATCTGGTTCACGGCCGATGCGGAAATACCCAATACCCTTGCCGCGTCTGCATACGACAATCCCAGTTCTAGCACGAACCGACGGGCAAGTTCGCGCCTCAATTGCGTGCACTCATGACGACGACTTCCGCTCGTCACCGCCATATGGGATATCCATGCTTCCTGACACTTTTGCTCAAGAATATCCATCGTATCTGCCATACCAGATTCAGACGCGACGCATAGTCGTATTCAGAATATCCCGAACCTTACCCTCAATCTGTTAAACGCTCTAAGTTCTATTTTCTTTGCTGTGCCATACACGAATAATAACAACCGTATCGTTTTCGGCCCGCATATAGCGAAGAACGAAAGCCCCGGCCCCAAAAGATACAACCCATTCCCGTCTGCCAGTATCATCATCCATTGGACGTCCAATGTCTGGTATTGTTTTCAGAAAACCCGCCCCGTCCAGAATTGCCTTTGCTGCTCGTGCAGCCGCATCAGGGCTTTTTTCGTACAAGAACGCATAAAGCCGCTCAACATCGGCTAATGCCTCAGGAAGCCATTTTATTTGGGGCAAGAGATCACCTTCCCCTTTCCCAGGTTTTCAAGCCAATCAGCAACTTTGTCATGGGGTATAGCCTCCCCGGTTAATTGATAACGTTCCCAACGTTCCATATCCTCACGTTTTTCGCGCTCGTACTGCTCTTCGCGCTCCAGGAATGTTTCGATTGCTTTGCACATAAGCCAGTGTGGCGATCTATCGCGAATACGAGCCAAAGCGGCAAGACGTTGCTGTGTGGTATCGTCTAACTTGACTCCTCTTGTCTGTGACATAACCAAATCTCCTTTTGAAAAAAGGTAATACTTATCGCAACCTTTAGCAACCCTTTTAGGGAGGAAAAGGATCAGAGGGACGCTCATGACTGAGTATACATACTATCGAGAACGACGAATGATCTGGTTCACGGCCGATGCGGAAATGCCCAGTACCCTTGCCGCATCTGCATATGACAATCCCATTTCGAGCACAAACTGACGAGCAAGTTCGCGCCTCAATTGCGTGCACTCATGTCGACGACTCCCGCTCTTCACCGCCATCAGGGATATCCCATTTACCTGACACTGCTGCTCCAGTAAATCCATCGCGTCTTCCAACCACGACTGAGAGGGCAAACGATCTTTTATCGATTCTTCTGCCTCATCGATGACCTCTTTGACGAATTCGCCGCTACCGAGTATCCGTTCATCACTGAACTGACGTTCGCCTCGCTGCCGCATTGAAAGCACTTCCGACCAACCGCCTGCTGAACGAATCAAGCCGCCACCAGTCAGTTCAGGCTGAGTGCCAAGATCGCTTTGCTCCCGCACAAACTCCCTATAAGCATGTTTTGCCAAACCTTCCCGGTCACCGAAATATTGAAGCACATAATCTCTATCCTGCCAGTCATGATCAAGATGCTTCATGATCTCAGCGTGGCCGCTCCATGGATAATGTTCCAGTTCATCAACCGACCTGACAAACCCTACCCGCAAAGGATTGAGATGGATGTAACTGACCAGCTTAAGGAAATAGGTATCCTCCTCACATACGATTGACTTGTACCGGTTCTGAAACAAATGGCCATGCCGGTGGTGTCGACCATTGAACTGCGTGGCATAGCCGGTCAGAAACTTTCTCATAAATGTAGAAAGGCCAGCTTTACCGCTTTTCAACAGGATATGGGCATGATTGCTCATAAGAGCCCAGGCGTAAATTGTCGTACCGGTTGATACTGCCGCCTTTCCCAAACGGTTTATGAACGATTGTCGGTCTTCATCGTCCAAAACGATAAAACCTCTTTCGATACCTCGCACCATCACATGATGCAGCGTTCCAGGCGAGTCAAGTCTCGGTCCCCGAGGCATTGTGTTGTGGTTATGTTTAGAAGAACCAAGGATCATGAAGCTCTAAGACAATATACAACTTTATCATTTTTGTACACTCAGTCATGAACGTCCCTTAGTCTTCACTTGAACAGGTCAAAGAACAACTGGTGGCTATGTGAGATGGACCCGGAAAAGGATCAGAGGGACGCTCATGACTGAGTATACATACTATCGAGAACGACGAATGATCTGGTTCACGGCCGATGCGGAAATGCCCAGTACCCTTGCCGCATCTGCATATGACAATCCCATTTCGAGCACAAACTGACGAGCAAGTTCGCGCCTCAATTGCGTGCACTCATGTCGACGACTCCCGCTCTTCACCGCCATCAGGGATATCCCATTTACCTGACACTGCTGCTCCAGTAAATCCATCGCGTCTTCCAACCACGACTGAGAGGGCAAACGATCTTTTATCGATTCTTCTGCCTCATCGATGACCTCTTTGACGAATTCGCCGCTACCGAGTATCCGTTCATCACTGAACTGACGTTCGCCTCGCTGCCGCATTGAAAGCACTTCCGACCAACCGCCTGCTGAACGAATCAAGCCGCCACCAGTCAATTCAGGCTGATTACCAAGATCGCTTTGCTCACGCACAAATACCCGATAAGCCTGTTTTGCCGCACCTTCCTTGTCACCAAAATATTGAAGCACATAATCTCTATCCTGCCAGTCATGATCAAGACGCTTCATGATCACAGCGTGGCCGCTCCACGGATAATGTTCCAGTTCATCAACCGACCTGACAAGCCCTGCCCGCAAAGGATTGAGATGGATGTAACTGACCAGCTTAAGGAAATAGGTATCCTCCTCACATACGATTGACTTGTACCGATTCTGAAACAAATGGCCATGCCGGCGGTGTCGACCATTGAACTGCGTTGCATAGCCAGTCAGAAACTTTCTCATAAATGTAGAAAGACCAGCTTTACCACTTTTCAACAGGATATGGGCATGATTGCTCATCAGAGCCCAGGCGTAAATTGTCGTACCTGTTGATACTGCCGCCTTTCCCAAACGGTTTATGAACGATTGTCGGTCTTCATCGTCCGAAACGATAAAACCTCTTTCGATACCTCGCACCATCACATGATGCAGAGTTCCAGGCGAGTCAAGTCTCGGTCCCCGAGGCATGGTATTTTGGTTTTGTTTTCAAGAACCAAGGATCATGAAGCTCTAAGACAATATACAACTTTATCATTTTGTACGCTCAGTCATGAACGTCCCGTAGTCCCCCTCTTATCATAACATGATGCAGCGTTCCAGGCGAGTCAAGTCTTGGTCCCCGAGGTATTGCGTTGTGGTTATATTTAGAAGAACTATGGATCATGAAGCTCTAAGACAACATACAACTTTATCATTTTGGTACACTCAGTCATGAACGTCCCCTAGTCCCCTTCTGCTTCCTTGACTATCCCGATGATGCGCAAATGCGGATCAGTCACGAAACGATTTACCGCTGGATTTATTTAGACGCCAGTATCGACGGGACTCTCTATCGGCATCTCCGCCGACAGCGCAAAAAGCGGAGAAAACAGCGTCGATACGGCACTGGGCATCGTTTTCGAGACGACCGCATCGGCATTGATCAGCGTCCTGCCATCGTTGCAAGCAGGCATCGGTTCGGCGACTGGGAAGGCGACACCGTTCAAGGAAAACCGGGAACTGGAGGCATTCTCACCTTGGTGGAGCGCAAGAGTCGCTACCTTGTAGCCGCCAAGCTGGAAAGCAAGAAGGCTGAACATCTCAGCAAAAGAGGCATCAAGGCCTTTGGCCCTATCCCTCGCCGGATGCGTCAGACGTTGACATTGGATAACGGATCAGAGTTTGCAAATTTCAAAAAACTGGAAAAAAAGACGCGCCTGACCATCTATTTTGCCGATCCTTATGCGGCTTGGCAACGAGGGGCTAACGAAAACAGTAACGGTTTGCTGCGTCAATATTTTCCCAAAGGATACGACTTTCGTAACGCGGATGACGACGATATTGCTGAAGCCGTAAGAAGGTTAAGCCATCGACCACGGAAGTGTCTCAGTTACCGGACGCCTCATGAAGTGTTCTGGCCTATGGCTCGTGGTGCACTTGCAATTTGAATTCACAATCAGATCATTCGGCGTTCTCTGTAGTTTGTGCGCTCAGTCACTTGATAGTAATTACATTGTGATTATTGCGATTAGGGTACTATATGTATATTATTTTTGTAATTTAATGTGGATTATCTGTTGTTTAATATGAAATTCTGGCGACGCCAGTATTGTTCTGTTGTGCGCGGTCATCGATTAGGTAATTGTTCTGATCGGGGGTGATTAGACGTGCGTAACTCTTTGGGATGGTTGTGCTAAGAGAAGCCTTATTCGGAACTGCACAAGACCTTGTATATGGATAAGAAGAACGTATGCGATTGAATTTCTTTCTGTTATCGGTGACTTAAGAATTATTCTGACGCGTTTATGTGTATTAGAAATGAGAGCGTTTTATTTATGTGGAAAGCATATGAATATTATAAAAAATGACAAATTCCCTAAATACAATTGCTTATCGCGCCGGATTACTTGGTCGTTTTGAGGGTTATGTTGATAATGCTAAAATTGTCCTTAGTCGTTGGTCAAAACTACATTCAGAAGTAAAAACGATTGCATTGGGTGTTGAATTGTCAGAATTATTGTTAAGTGCAAGGTTGTTGGGTTTGGTAACGGCTGTGGAGGTGCTTTTAAATGATGTGCTTTTCGATGTTTTTGTATCCTATCCGTTCAAGTTAGGAAATAGACAAATATCAATTCAAGATCTTAATTCATCTGGTTCATTCCTGCCGTCATTCAAACGTATTTCCAGCGTTGTGGTGAACGATCTATCCTATAGGTCGTTCAAAGATTACTTGGAGGAATGGCAGAAATTTGTTTCGCCACTTCAAAGTATTAAAGAGGAACAGGTAAAGTCATTTATTGAAATAAAGGCAACTCGTGATTTATATGTGCACAGTAATGGCAAGTTGAATGATATTTATACTCGTAAAGCTGGAGAAAAAGCTCGTAGACCAAACAGTAAAGGAAAGATACCATTAGATGAGTCCTATATTCATTATGCTTCTGGTCTTGCGGAGGATATAATAATTTCAATTGAAAGGGAGATTTTATCAAAATATGCCCATTGCACTAAAGAAGCAGTTTTTCGCGAGATGTGGAACGCTACGTGTTGCGGTGAGCGTTTAAATTTTGATGTGCAATGGGAAATTACTAATAAGCCATATTATAAAAAAGATATCAGCTGGCCATGGTCCTCTTCTGAAAAAGCGTTATTTGATTTTTTTTTAAAAGTATTTCATGGTAGCTCAACAGAGATAACAACTGATATCGAGTATTCTCTATATCGCTGGAGTGCTGATACGGCAGAGGGAAAGGTCATTAGGTCATGGTTAGATAATCCATTTTATATATGAGAAATAGTTTGGCTATTGAAATAATCCGATAGGAAAAAAATACTGGTGCATTACCATAAAGTTGCTTGTCAAGTGACGTGAATTGGTAGCTACACGATGATGTATATAGTTTGAGATTAGCCTTAACAAGTTTGGCCCGTAAAGGATTGAGATGAATGTAACTGACGAGTTTAAGGAAGTAGGTATCCTCTTCACATGAACGTACCCTAGTCCCCCCAGTACCGGTTTTGCTCGATAGCTCCCTTTGTGGATTTCTGTATGTAGGTTCGGCAGTCGTTCTTCGAGCTGCTTTTCGTAGTCTTGCCATGTCACCCCATCGATTCCCGGCATAGCCTTGCGGTTTAGCTCATAAAAGCTTTGACGCAATAGCTCTGGTGTTATATGGTGCAACAAGGCGGTAAAACAGCATGTCTTATCAGTTTTGGCTCGTGTTCGCACGCCTTCGAATCCGAACGACACCAACTGTGCCGGCTCTGTCTCCGGGTGTTGGCTTCCTCTCCAGCGTTCTTCTTGGCCGGTGTCCTTCCCTCAACAACCTCCGTCGAAACAGGGGTTCCTCTGTTCGGCTGTTTCTCTGGTACTACGACACCGTCCGACTCCCGGCTTGTATCAGTATCAATCCGTCGGGTTCTCTCCTTCATTGATACCGCCCTCTAACTTTTGCCGTTGGTGAAAGGGGTACTTACCGGGTCTCCCGATTCCCGTGTAATGAGCTTCCACACATGCTACTGTTCTAAGACTCCGCCGTAGCCAATACATTCCTTGCCATAACGGTCTGGGTGATATTGCATTCCCCCTCATCCTATGAGGTCTGCCTGCGAATTGTGGTGATTTCGGAGCTCAATAGGGTGCCTGTGCTTTCCCCTGTCAACGCTTCCCCATTCCATTGCTAGCTATCGAGGCATGACTCGGGGTCATGATGGCTGGCTAAGCCTTTCATGTAAGAAACTTCCATTCTCTACTCTTTACCGATTTTTATCGGCGCTTACAGGATGTCGCCTAGTCTCTCCTTAAAATGAAATGAAAAATCTGAACGTTGAGGTTTCACATAGCCGGCCAAGGGTCAGGGGTCAGCAACGACAACCCGTTCATCGAATCGCTCTTTAAAACCTTGAAGTACAGGGTCAACTACCCGCTGCGTTTTCGTGATTTGATTCACGCCAGGAAGTGGATGGCGAGTTTCGTGAATTGGTAAAATACAGGAGCATCTGCATTCGTCGATCGGCCATGTAACACCGCAGCAAATGCGAACCGGAGAAGCAGAACTGATTTTCGAGCATAGGAACGTAGTCATGAGGCAAGCTCAATCAGAAAATCATGAACGATGGGGATCACGGCCAGCATTACATTGGGACTCATCGCGACAGGTCGTGCTGAACCCCGAAAAAGAACGCTGATTTATTCTAAACCACCGACATCTATGTTGACATTAAACGCTTGGCCTTTCATGTAAGAATCTTTGATTCTCTACTCTCTTCCGGTTTTCATCGGCGCTTTCTGAACGTCCCCTAGCCACACTTCTTTAATTTTTCTCATCTTTACGCTAAATGTATTAATATTTCTTTTCTTTTTTATTAACTCAATATCACCAACACATGCCGCCATCATATTCAGTGCATCGTCTTTATCGATTAAATTAGCATCCCACTGATTTTTTATTTTATTAATCTTTCCTATTAATAACAACACCTTCTTATCAACAAGTATCTTGGCCCACTTAGACTCATACGGATATTCAATAAACAATGGAGACTTTATCTTCTCAGTTTTTGATAATTTTATATTTTTAGAAATCTCATCAACATAAACCGATATTTGATATATAAATGAATCCATTTCCCTCACGTCCTCAATTTTCTTCTTAATATTTTCTTGGGCATAAAACATAATATATGCAATTATTGCAGAAATGAACGGTATAAGAAGAGACGTGATTTGCCAATACCTCATAAAGCCTAAAACCTTCACATCTTCTTTTTGAAAAAGAATGGGTTGCATAGATTTATCATATACCATAAACATAACAATTGCATCACCATTACTTACCATCTTTTTTCTTATACAAATAATATTTGATTTTTGACCATAAAAAGTACTCTTTCCAAATATTACTCCATCACAATACAACTCCCATCCATAGTATACCTTATTGAGTCCAGGAGAATATACGTATATATTCATTAAATCACCTTTTCCAACCTCCTTTGCAGATAAAATAATTCTTGGCTTATCATCTAACGGCACAACGTTATCCCCCCTTGCACTCTGCGACAATAAAGATAAATATATAATTAAACCAACAAACGACAAATATATTATTTTACTACTAATCCGAATATGACTCATATATATATTCCATTATCGAATTACGCCGTCCCTTAATTGCTGAAAATAATTTTTTAATACTTATAAACTCACCCTGACTTCTTACGAGAGCCACCAGTTCACCTCTTACGCCATTCTTAATCGCATTGATATCAGGCATTTTTACTCCTTGACCAGACAAACTTTTAAATACGGTCTCATATTTTAACATTTCACACTCAAACGATATTTCAAGAACCTCTAACAACAACAACACTTGAAGAGCTTTTTTCTTGATCATTTGCTTCGCCTTTGGGCAATATTCAGATACCGGCTCCATTATATACCCATAATCAACATTAGGATAATCATAATATTTTCGCAACAATCGCGGAAGCGGCAACATATAATCCTCAACAATTAACTGCAAATAAAAAAATCTATCAAATATATTCTCAAGACAATACACACCTCTTGTAGTCAACTCAACATCCTCGATATCTAAATTATCAAGATCAACAGATACTTTCCTCTTTACAGAAATCATATTTGAAACCTTTGCCTGAGCTAAACTTCCCAAGCACTTCCTTACCAACGCCTCATCATAAACAGATGTCAATCCAGCAGTTAATGCCAGATTTTTATCTTGCGCAGCAAATGTATTTACAATTTTTGTAGTTGTCACCACCTCCCCATCAATCATTTTTTGCCTTATATAGTGGAGTATCAATCTTTTCAACCAATATGTATGAGGGTGTTGATACGCTTTTTCGCCGAACTCATCTTTAACATTCACTAAATATATGTTAGGAAATTCGGATTTAAATTGATTATATCTACGATGACCCTTCAACATAAAAGCCAATAGACCCACAGGATATTGATGAATAAATCGCTCTATCCCAGTAACTTTCTGCTCACCCTTATACAACTGTCCTTCCAACCAACTGTATTGGGAAAAAAACTCCATAATATCTCTTAACCCAAAATTTGTTATATGTTGGAGATGCTCTATAAGCGGCTTTTGCTCAGATGGCGCATAATTTAAATCTTCAAGAATAGGTCTACTAATTTTTGATAAAACTATTTTCTTTCCGTCTTTCTTTATTTTTGAGATCAAAAACAGCAATAGATGACCTCTTTGCCTAATAACCTGTGTCCATCTTGGAGGGTTAATAGTATAAACATTCATATTTGAAGTAAACGCCGGGACAGTTGAAAATAACTTTTGAGATTCTTTTAAAATTGCATAACTATCGGTCCTCAAAACAAAAAGAACATTTGCACCAAGCTTATTTAAATGAGAATGAAAAAATGCGCTTACCAAATCACAAACACTATGCAATGCCTTTGATTCCTCCTTGTTATTATCACAATCAAAAATCACCCTATCATTTATATGATATAAGTAATCCAAGTTATCAATAACCAAGAATAGCTGCCTATTTGTATACTGCCTAAACGCTGTTACAAACTCCTGCAACCTCATCATTTTCAATTCGCCACTTTGCTCCTCTGCTTGAAGGTTTTTATAGCATTCAAATAATTTTGAATCATGTTCAACATTATATAAATATCGATTTTTTGCAATCACTCGAACTATTTTCGAGATTAACCCATCGACCAATTCATCAACACTACACAGTCTATTATTTCCTTCGATATCAACATCCATCCGAACAAACCATATATTTTGCATATTTACCCAATCCCTACCATATTTTGTAATTAATGAGTTAATAAAAGCCGTTTTTCCAGAACCAACTGGCCCTAGCAAGAAACTTATCCTATTCCTTATCCCAGCTACCTCTCTTAAAATAACATCCCTACAAAAATCAATATCAGACTCCGGGTAGCCTTCAAAATCTTTATTTATCGTTATCGGAATGTAACAACGATCATAAAAATATGATGATACAAATTCTTTAGATATTGCCTTAACATCTAACTCAACCTCATAGCTCATCTCTTCATACACAGCAATCTGATGACCGAACACCATATCAACTAACTCTATAAAGTCTCGATCATCTATATTTCTAGAATTTCGTATGTACGCCTCATGCTTTGTGGTGGATTTTCTTTCGAGATAATATACATCATCATGTTTATTCATAATAAGTAACAATGATAAATATTTAAAATGACACAATAATGTGCAAAAGCAATAACACAGATTATTATATATATCCATTTGATATATATAACAAGGTATGAGGGACAATCATTATATAATATTATTAACTGCGAAAACTGAGATCACTTTTACAATACTTTCGATTATCATATCATAATTCGGTTAAAATTATTCGCTCCAATTTTAAGTTCGCTATTCAAAGCAAACAATACTTATTGTCTTGCGATTTCATTCTGTGTACTAATCAGAGTTAACTGGTATCGCATACGAATGTAACTGC
This sequence comes from Chlorobiaceae bacterium, assembly GCA_013334965.1. Lineage (GTDB taxonomy): Bacteria > Bacteroidota > Chlorobiia > Chlorobiales > Chlorobiaceae > Chlorobaculum. Next base: position 76,331 of record JAAXWO010000011.1, read on the forward strand.
AATTTCATCTATCGTGGCATTTAGTGTCTGCACTACTCACCACGGTTTGCCGTCTGGAGAGGAAGGAATAAGTCTGGCGGCAAGACTTACATATAATATGTACGAAGATTACCGTCTATTTACAAGATATGTGACTAATAATTTCTGTCGCTAACCGCTCTTATGTATTGAGTTACTAATCATACACAGAACGCACAGAATCAATTCAATAGGGCTTTTCCAGACTTTTTAACCCTCTTAAATGCCCCTAAACGAACTTGTTATAGGAGAAAAGTTTCTATTATTTTTTAAGATCTTTTTAAGAAAAGGCGTCCGAATCGAACGAATGGGCGTAAAAAAGCCTGCAGGTTGTGCAGGCTTTGAAGATGGGATGTGGGCGATAGAAGATTCGAACTTCTGACCTCTACAGTGTCAATGTAGCGCTCTAACCAACTGAGCTAATCGCCCTTAAGGAAAGGGTCTAATATAGTGCTTTCCCTGTTTAATGCAAACACTTTCGCCGGGGTTTTCCGGCTTTTTTGTCAGGCGATCTTGCGCTCTTTGCCGTCTTCCGAGTAGTAGATCGGGCCAGCTGTTTTGTCGATGGTTTCTATGGTGATCACGCACCGCTGAACGCCGTTCAGGGTGGGCAGTTCGAACATGATGTCGATCATGACGTTCTCCAGTACCGAGCGCAGGGCCCTTGCTCCTGTGCCCCTGTCTATAGCTATTGCTACCACCCTGTCGAGCGCGTCCTCGGTAAATTCGAGTTCCACACCGTCCATTTCGAACAGGCGCTTGTACTGCTTTACAAGGGCATTTTTCGGCTCTACGAGGATGTTCCTGAGAGCTGTCGAATCGAGCGGGTCGAGGACCGACATGACAGGCAGGCGACCGATGAATTCGGGGATGAGGCCGTAGTCGTGAAGGTCGTCCTGGGCTACCAGTTTAAGGATCTCGGGATCGTAGCCGGTCTGTTTGTCCTTCACCTTGGAACCGAAGCCCATCGATGATTTGGAGACTCGCCTTGCGATGATCTTGTCGAGGCCTTCGAATGCGCCGCCGCAGATGAAGAGGATGTTCTTCGTGTTGATGTTGATCAACTGCTGCTCCGGGTGTTTGCGGCCGCCTTTCGGGGGTACGCCGACAACGGAGCCTTCGAGTATCTTCAGCAGGGCCTGCTGGACGCCCTCTCCCGATACGTCCCTTGTGATGGAGACGTTGGCCGATTTGCGGGCGATCTTGTCGATTTCGTCGACGTAGATGATGCCGCGCTCGGCGCGTTCGAGGTTGAAGTCGGATGCGTGCAGGAGCCTTGCGAGAATGGTTTCGACGTCGTCGCCTACGTAACCTGCCTCGGTGAGGGAGGTGGCGTCGGCGATGGTGAAGGGCACTTCGAGCAGGTTGGCCAGGGTCTGGGCCAGCAGCGTCTTGCCGGTACCGGTGGAACCGATGAGCAGGATGTTGCTCTTTTCGATGACCACCTCGTCTTCGGGCGACCAGTCGTGGGCGTCGATCCTCTTGTAGTGGTTATAGACCGCCACGGAGAGGGATTTCTTGGCCTGGTCCTGACCGATCACGTACTGGTCAAGAGATTCCTTGATATGTTTGGGGCTCTGGAGCCTTGGCTGGAAGGATGGTTCGGCAACTTTTTCGGTATGCCGGATGGCGCTGATCTCCTTGCGGAGGATCTCAACGGAACTGAGGATGCATCGGTCGCAGATAAAGGCATTGGGACCTGCTACCATGCTGTTGACCTCCTGGCTCGTCCTGCCGCAGAAGGAGCATACTACCGGCGGTTCCGATCCAAAACCTTTTTTTCCTGTATTCCGGCCTTTTCCTGGCTCTTTTTCTTTAATCATAAGTATCGGTTACGCCTCGTTCTTGTCAAAAACCCATTTTTGCCAAACTGTCGAGCACGTGCTGGATGGTGATGCTCAGGCGGGGATGCCCCTCTTCAAAATGATCGATGGCTTCGTTCAAGCGGCCAACAAGGTTCTCCTGCCCCGCTTCGTCCTGAGCTTCTTCGTTGACGAGCTTTGCGATGTCGCCCCTGAGGCTCGTGAGGATTTCGCCGGTCTTTTCGTCGACCGTATTGACCTGTTCGAGCTCTTTATGCAGGGTTTCGAGCAGTTCCCTCAGTTGTTGCTGTTCCATATCGATTCATCAGATTTAAATACCTCTTGACCCCTCACCAACATATTGCCCTGACGATTCGTTCACGGCAGGCTTGTGGTGCCCATCAGGAAACGATCGCACTCGCGCGCGGCGGCACGACCTTCGTTGATGGCCCATACGACAAGGCTCTGGCCGCGGCGGGCGTCGCCTGCTGCGAAAACCTTCTCGACACTCGTCTGGTAGTTATTCTCGGCCTTGATGTTGGAACGGCCGTCCTGTTCGACGCCGAGCGCCCTTGGAAGCTGGGCTTCAGGCCCGAGGAATCCCATGGCGAGAAGCACGAGGTCTGCGGGGATGATCTCCTCGCTTCCGGAAACCGGAATGGGGATGAATCGTCCGTCCTGGTTGCACCACTGGACGTTCGAGACTTCGACGGCGGTGAGCTGTCCGTTTTCGCCGATGAACTTCTTGGTCATCATGAGGTAGCGGCGCGGGTCCTGGCCCTGCAATGCGGCTGCCTCTTCCTGGCCGTAATCGACCTTGAAGGTCTTGGGCCATTCAGGCCAGGGGTTGTCAGCCTGGCGTTCTGCCGGTGGCTGAGGCATGATTTCGAGCTGAATGACGCTCTTGCATCCCTGGCGAAGCGAGGTGGCTACGCAGTCGGTGCCGGTATCGCCGCCGCCGATGACGACCACGTTCTTTCCCGTTGCCGACAGTACCGGCTGGGTGCCGTCGAGGACCGATTTGGTGCTCGAACGGAGGAACTCCATGGCGTAATGTATTCCGCTGAACTCGCGGCCTTCTGCTTCGAGGTCGCGCGGATTGGTGGCGCCGGTGCAGAGCACGACGGCATCGAAATCGTTGAGCAGCTTTTCTGCCGGGACGCTGACCCCGACTTCGGCGTTGACGACGAACTCCACACCCTCCTGTTTCATGATGTCGACGCGGCGCTGGACGACCTTCTGCTTGTCGAGCTTCATGTTGGGAATGCCGTACATGAGCAGGCCGCCGATGCGGTCGTCACGCTCGAAAACGGTGACCGTGTGGCCCGCTTTGTTGAGCTGGTCGGCGCAGGCGAGTCCTGACGGGCCGGAACCGACGACGGCGATCGTCTTGCCGGTCCTGACGGCGATCTGCTTTGGTTCGACCCAGCCTTCGGCAAACGCGTGCTCGATGATCGAGCATTCGATGTTCTTGATGGTGACCTGGGGCTGGATGATGCCGAGCACGCAGGAACCTTCGCACGGTGCCGGACAGACCCTTCCGGTGAACTCCGGGAAGTTGTTGGTCTTCATGAGCCGTTCGTAGGCGTCCTGCCAGAAGCCGCGGTACACGTTGTCGTTCCACTCTGGAATGAGGTTGTGTATCGGGCAGCCGCTGGTCATGCCGCTGAGCATGATGCCGGAGTGGCAGAACGGAGTGCCGCAGTCCATGCAGCGGGCGCCCTGCTCTTTCAGCTTCTCGACGGGCATCTCCTCGTGGAACTCCTGCCAGTCCTTGATTCTCTCCAGAGGCCCCCTGTCTTCGGGGAGGGTTCTCTGGAACTCCATAAATCCTTTTATTTTACCCATAAAGCGTCGTAATACTTTTCCAGGCTTTGCCTGACGGTTTAGTTCCCAGATACTCGGGCCAGATCATGCGAGTTCTTCTCGAAGGCGGCCATAACAGCCTCGTCGCCGGTCATGCCCATTGCCTCAACTTCTTTCATGGCGTCCATCGCGCGCTTGTAGTCGATCGGCAGCACTTTCACGAAACGCTGCGATGCGCTCGCCCAATCGCCGAGGATGCTCGCGCCGATTTCGCTGCCGGTAAATGCAATGTGGCGTTCGATGAACGACCTGAGCCATTCGAGCTCATCCTTGTCGGCCACCGGTGAAAGACTGACCATGTCATGGTTGCAGCGGCCGGAGAAGGCGCCGTCCACGTTGTAGACGTAGGCGACACCGCCGGACATGCCCGCGGCGAAGTTCCTGCCTGTCTTGCCGAGGATCACCACTTTACCTCCGGTCATGTATTCGCAACCGTGGTCGCCGACTCCCTCGACGATTGCTTCGACGCCGCTGTTGCGGACGCAGAAACGTTCGCCTGCCATGCCGCGGATGAAAGCTTCGCCCGAAGTGGCGCCGTAGAACGCGACGTTGCCGACGATGATGTTCTCGCCAGGTACGAAGGTCGAGGTTTTCGGGGGATAGACAACGATCCTGCCGCCTGAAAGCCCCTTGCCGATGTAGTCGTTGGAGTCGCCGACGAGTTCGATGGTCATTCCGTTCGGAATGAATGCACCGAGGCTCTGTCCGGCGGAGCCGATGAATTTGAGGTGGATGGTATCGTCCGGAAGACCCTTGCCGCCCCAGGCTTTGGTCACCTCGTTTCCGATGATGGTGCCCGCGACGCGGTTGATGTTCTTGATCGGCAGGGTCGTCGTGACCTTTTCGCCGGTCTTGATGGCCGGTTCGCAGATGGCCATGAGCGTTGTCATGTCGAGGCTCTCCTCGATGCCGTGCTCCTGCGAGATGGTGCAGAACGGGGTATCGTTGTCACCGGTCTCGACCTGGTGCAGGATCTTGGAAAGATCGACCCCTTTCGCCTTCCAGTGGGTGACGCCCCGTTTCATCGAGAGGAAGTCGGTGCGGCCGACCAGTTCGTTGACCGTACGGATGCCGAGCTTGGCCATGTACTCCCTGACGCCCTCGGCGAGGAAGCGCATGAAGTTCTCGACGTGCTCCGGCTTGCCCTTGAAATTCTTGCGAAGTTCAGGGTTCTGCGTGGCGATGCCGACCGGGCATGAGTCGTCCTGACAGCAGCGCATCATGATGCAACCCATCACGACAAGGCCTGTGGTCGCAAACCCGAACTCTTCTGCGCCGAGCATGGCCGCCACGACGATGTCGCGTGCGGTCTTGAGCTGGCCGTCGGCTTCGACGACGATCCTGCTGCGAAGGTTGTTGAGCATGAGCGTCTGGTGCGTTTCGGCCAGACCCAGCTCCCAAGGCATACCGGCGTGCATGATGCTCGATACGGGCGAAGCGCCTGTACCGCCGTCGTGGCCGCTGATGAGCACCACGTCGGCATGGGCTTTCGCCACACCTGCTGCGATGGTGCCGACGCCCACGGTGGAGACCAGCTTCACGTTGATCCTGGCCGCGCGGTTGGCGTTCTTGAGATCGAAGATGAGCTGTGCAAGATCCTCGATCGAGTAAATGTCATGGTGCGGCGGAGGCGAAATCAGGCCGACGCCGGGGGTGGAGTGGCGCGTCCTGGCAACCCACGGGTAGACCTTGGTGCCGGGAAGCTGGCCGCCCTCGCCGGGCTTGGCGCCCTGCGCCATCTTGATCTGGATCTCCTGGGCGTTGGTCAGGTACTCGCTGGTGACGCCGAAACGTCCCGATGCTACCTGCTTGATGGCCGACATGCGGCTGTCGCCGTTGGCGTCCTTCGTGAATCGCTCGACATCCTCGCCGCCCTCGCCGGTGTTGCTCTTGCCGCCGAGGCGGTTCATGGCGATGGCCAGCGTCTCGTGCGACTCCTTGCTGATGGAGCCGTAAGACATGGCTCCGGTCTTGAAGCGCTTGACGATCGACTCGACCGACTCGACCTCTTCGATCGGCACGGACTTTTCAGGGTAGCGGATGTCCATCAGGCCCCTGATGGTGCAGAAATGCTCGCTCTGGTCGTCGATGAGCTTCTCGTATTTCTTGAACTGGTCGTAGTTGCCGGTCCGGCAGGATTGCTGCAGGAAGTGGATCGATTCAGGGTTGAACAGGTGGAACTCGCCGTCGTGACGCCACTTGCGGTCGCCGCCTGCCTCCAGGCCGCGGTTGACCTTGTTGCCGCCGGGAGGGAAGGCTGCCTCGTGGCGCTTCCTGACCTCTTCGGCGAGGGTGTCGAGGCCGATGCCTTCGATCCTCGACGGGGTCTTGGTGAAATAGGTGTCCACCAGCTCGGTGTTGAGGCCGACCGCTTCGAAGATCTGCGCACCGCGGTAGCTCTGGACGGTCGATATGCCCATCTTGGCCATGGTTTTCACCACGCCCTTGACGACCGCCTTGACATAGTTCTTGATCGCCTTCTTCTCATCCATCTTGATGCGGCCGTTCGCAACCTGCTGCGCGACCGTCTCGATCGCCAGGTAAGGGTTGATCGCGCCTGCGCCATAGCCGATGAGCATGGCGAAGTGGTGAACGGTGCGGGGTTCGCCCGATTCGATGGCAAGGCCGACCTTGGTACGGAGGCCTGCGCTGATGAGGAAATGGTGGAAACCGGAGACGGCAAGCAGCGCAGGAATCGGTGCGCGTGACTTCTCAAGCTCGCCCTTGTCGGAGAGGATGATGATGTTCACGCCCTGGGCGATAGCCTTCTCCGCCTGACGATAGAGGTCCTGCATAACCAGCTCGATGCCCTTGCCGCCCTTTGCGACGTCATAGAAGATCGGGATGGTGATGGCCTTGAAGCCGGGCTTGTCGATGCCGCGGATCTTCTCGAGATCCTCGTCGGTGAGGATCGGGTAGGGCAGCCTGACGCGGCGGCAGTTGATCTCGTCCGACTCGAGGAGGTTCCCCTCGGTGCCGAGCATGACGGTGGTCGAGGTGACGATCTCTTCCCTGATCGAATCGATCGGGGGGTTGGTCACCTGCGCGAAGAGCTGCTTGAAATAGTCGTACAGAAGCCTCGGGCGATTCGACAGCACGGCGAGCGGCGTGTCGTTGCCCATCGAGCCGATCAGTTCGATGCCGTTCGACGCCATCGGCCTGATCTGCATGGCGATATCTTCGTTGGTATAGCCGAACGCCTTCTGGCGAGCGGTAATGCTGTAGTTGTCGACGTCCGGGTTCTTCATCTTCTCGTGGTCGGGAAGAGAGGCCAGGTCGATGACGTTCCTGTCGATCCACTCCTTGTAGGGCTTCTCGGCGGTGATAGCCTTCTTGATCTCCTCGTCGGCGATGATCCTGCCTTCGCGAGTGTCCACGAGGAACATGCGGCCCGGCTGGAGGCGGCCCTTCGTGATGATCTTTTCGGGAGCGATGTCGAGCACGCCGACCTCGGAGGCCATAACCACCAGGTCGTCGCTGGTAATATAATAACGGGAAGGACGCAGGCCGTTACGGTCGAGCACGGCGCCGATCTGGATGCCGTCGGTGAAGACGACCGATGCCGGTCCGTCCCACGGCTCCATCAGGCAGCTGTGGTATTCGTAGAATGCCTTTTTGTCGGGGTCCATGGACTCGTTGCCTGACCACGGTTCCGGGATGACCATCATGGCTGCGTGCGCCAGCGAGCGTCCGCACATGACGAGCAGTTCGAAGGCGTTGTCGAGCGTGGCCGAGTCGCTGCCCTCTTCGAGCAGGATCGGCTTGATCTCTTCGAGTGCGCCCTGGAAAATGGAGGATTGCATGTTCTTTTCACGCGCCTTCATCCAGTTCACGTTGCCGCGCAGCGTGTTGATTTCGCCGTTATGGCTGAGGAAACGGTATGGGTGTGCACGATCCCAGCTCGGGAAGGTATTGGTGCTGAAACGGGAGTGTACCATCGCGATGGCGCTCTCCATGTCGGGATCGGCCAGTTCGGGATAGAACTCCTCAACCTGCTCGGGGTTAAGCATGCCTTTGTAGACGATCGTACGGGACGAGAAGCTGGAAACATAGAAGTAGCTGCTGCCGAGCAGGCCCGATGTGAAACGGACACGCTTGAAAATACGCCTGCGAATGACGAAAAGCTTACGCTCGAACTCGATGTCGGTCATGTCGTCACTGCCGCGGCCGACGAAGATCTGCTTGACCACCGGCTCCTGCGACTTGGCCGTCTGGCCGAGCGTGGCGTTGTCGGTCGGCACCTTGCGCAGACCGAGGAACTTCTGGCCTTCGGCCTGGACCATCTGGCGGCAGATCTCTTCGATAGCGCGGCGCTGGGAGAGGTCCGGGGGAAGGAAAAGCATGCCTACGCCATACATTCCCGGCTCAGGCAGTTCGATGTTCCTTTCGGCACAAACTTTGCGCATGAACTTGTCGGGGATCTGCATCAGGATGCCGGCGCCGTCACCGGTGTTCTTCTCGTATCCGGTAGCACCGCGGTGGGTCATGTTCACCAGGACCTGAAGGCCCTGCTGTATGATCTGATGGGATTTGACACCCTTGATGTTGGCGACAAAACCTACGCCACACGCGTCATGCTCGAAACGTGGATCGTAGAGCCCCCCTTCATGCATTGCTTTCATATTTTCAGGCACATCTATTCAGAAAAATTCAAAAAATAGGTCGTTCTTCGTTCCAAGGCCAGAATATAAAGTATTCGCGATAAAAATCCTGACCTTTTGGGAGTCTCTACTTATTTGTTATTGGATCCGGTTGACTGCACTGGCTGGCGTTGGGATTCCTGATGAGGGCGGACACACAGATCCGCACCTGAGGGTTCTGCGCCAATCGAAACAAACAACAATAGATAAGCAGAGACGCCCATACGGGGTACCGGTACAAACCAGGTCATCCAGCCTGCTCCGGCACCCGTTTCCGGCTTTACCCCTTACACTGGTTCGCGACTGCCGCAACGGCTGCCTTCATCGCTTCCTGATCGCCGAGATAGTAGCTTTTCAGCGGCTTCAGATCGTCGTCAAGTTCATAGACGAGCGGAATGCCTGTCGGGATGTTGAGGCCGACGATATCCTCGTCCGAGATGTTGTCGAGGTACTTGACCAGCGCCCTGAGGGAGTTGCCGTGAGCAGTGATGATCACCCGTTTTCCGTCACGGATCATCGGGGCGATGGATTCATGCCAGTAGGGCAGGAACCTCTCGACCGTATCCTTAAGGCATTCGGTTGCAGGCACCTCTGCAGCAGAGAGGCTTGCGTAGCGCGGATCCTTGCCGGGATGGCGCGGGTCGTTCATGTCGAGGGCCGGCGGGGGCGTGTCGTAGCTGCGCCTCCAGATCAGCACCTGCTCGTCGCCGTGCTGCTGGGCAGTCTCTGCCTTGTTCAAGCCCTGGAGCGCACCGTAATGGCGCTCGTTGAGCCTCCAGCTCTTGGTCACCGGAATCCACATCAGGTCCATGGCGTCCAGTACCGACCAGAGCGTCCTGATGGCACGCTTGAGTACCGAAGTATACGCTACGTCAAAGACGAAACCTTCGTCTTTCAGAAGCTGTCCGGCGGCCTTGGCCTCTTCCCTTCCCTTGTCGGAAAGATCGATATCTACCCATCCGGTAAAACGGTTCTCCCTGTTCCACTGGCTTTCACCGTGTCTGAGCAGGACAAGCTTCTTCATATAACGCTCCTTGTTGTGTCAAAATTATTCTGAATCAGGGAAAAGGCCCTCCATTTACAGGCCTGTCAATTTAATATTCTGCAAACCTATTCTCAAACATTCTCTCGACAGCCTGAAAAGCCTTATTTCATCACCCTAACGTAGTTTTTTTACCATCTTGTAAAAAGCCCTTGTGGTATTATCGTTTCAAATATTCTATCTTAAATGATTTTTTAGCGATTGACGACCAAACGCGGCTCTGGGACATCGAATTTATTGCCATTGGCGGTCGGGAATGAAAGTAAAACAGGCCCCGGACATGAAGTATTCGCAGGGTACTTGCAGGATTTAGGGAGCCCCGGAAGTTGTCAATCGGATCGACCATTATACATTATATATAAATATCGGTGCCGTCCAGGCAGTACCTCAGTAACCAGCACCTATCGGATCTGAACACCATGAACGTCAACAATTTCAGATTAAAGCTCGGCGGAAAAGAGTTTGTCCCCATCATGATCGGTGGAATGGGAGTCAACATCTCGACGTCGGAGCTTGCACTATCGGCGGAACGGCTGGGAGGTATCGGCCATATTTCCGACGCCGAAGTGATGTACGTCTGCGATCAGATGTTCGGGACCACCTACACCGCTGAAAAGCGCAAGCGGTATATTGACAATGTAAACAATCGTGACAAGGCGGCGGTGCAGTTCGACCTCGAACAGCTTGCCGAAGCCCAGAGGCGTTTCGTGTCGCACACCATCAGCAAAAAGACGGGCAATGGCGGCATCTTCATGAACTGCATGGAGAAGCTCACCATGAACAACTCAGCCGGAACCCTCAAGGTACGCCTCGAAGCGGCCATGGACGCTGGCATCGACGGCATCACGCTCGCCGCGGGCCTCAACCTGCGCACCCTCGACCTCATGAGCGAGCACGAGCGGTTCCGCGATGTCAAGATCGGCATCATCATCTCGTCGGTCCGCGCGCTATCCATCTTCCTGAAACGTGCGATAAGGCTACAGCGGCTTCCTGACTATATCGTCGTCGAAGGCCCTCTCGCCGGCGGCCATCTCGGCTTCGGCCCGGATGACTGGCAGACGCAGAACCTCCGTGACATCTTCGTCGAAACCATCGACTTCCTGAAAAAGGAGAACCTCGACATCCCGATCATCCCGGCTGGCGGTATCTTCACCGGCACCGATGCGACTGAATACCTGCAGATGGGCGCAGGAGCCGTGCAGGTCGCAACCCGCTTCACCATCGCCAAAGAAGCCGGGCTTCCCGACAACGTCAAGCAGCAATACATCAATGCACGGGAAGAGGACATCGAGGTCAACAACGCATCCCCCACCGGTTACCCGATGCGGATGCTGAAACAGTCCCCGACCCTGCAGTACTGCATGAGGCCGAACTGTGAAGGACTCGGCTATCTGCTCGACAACTCGGGCAAATGTTCCTACATCGACGACTACTACGAAGCGCTCGAATCCAGGAGTGCCGACGGCAAGATCACCGTCAAGGGCCACACATGCCTCTGCATCGGCATGAGCCGATATGACTGCTGGACCTGCGGACACACGACATCCCGACTGAAGGAGACCACCAACCGCCTGCCCGACGGATCCTGGCAGCTCCCGTCGGCCGAGGATATCTTCAACGACTACCTCCTGAGCGAAAATCACTCCATCAGCTTGCCCAAAGCCTAAAAGCTGCCCTGAAAGGGATTTTTGCTGAAGGATCACGTACATTATCTTTAAGAGCCCGAACACGAACAGTATCGGGCTTACTGGAAACAGTACGTGCTTTTAGGCAAGAAACCTGCTACATCCTGACGGTATGAAGAGAAAACTGTTTTCGTGGTTGGGGCTTTCGGCCTCTTTCCTCATCCTCCTGGCGACGGCAATCGCCGTCAACCAGCTCTACAGCCTCTCTCTCGTGATCGGCGGGATCATCCCCTATGCCGGCCATGCGTTTCTCGCATTCTGGGCCATCTTTATCCTCGTATGGGCCGCAGGCGCCTACCGCCTCTGGGCCGCCCCCAAGGTTCCGCCCCTTGCAGACAAGGAGGGCGGAAAGAATTTCGAGGCCTATATCGCCTATCTGTCGAAATCCCTTACGGTCCACCCGGCGCATCCCGAAGCCGGCAAAAGAGAGCGCGACCTGAGATGGGTCAAGACCGACCTGAAGTTCCTCGAGGTCGACGCCCTGAACGCCACCAAGACGGTGGCCACCAAGAACTTCTTCATCGGGGCATTCGCACAGAACACCTCATACGGCACGACGACATCGCTCCTCAACAACCTCAAGCTCATCTGGAGCATCTACGCGATGTATCACCGCAAGCACTCCATCAAGGAGTTTCTGCTCATTCTCAGGTCGGTTTATGCCTGCCTGCCCCTGTCGGACTTCAACAAGGAGGAACTGCCCCTGCATATCAAGCCGATCATCCAGTGCGCCTTCAGCAACACGCTCTCGTCGCTGCTGCCCGGAGGCAACCTGCTGACCCCCTTCTTCCTCAACCTGTTCCTTGCCGGGGCAACCAATACCTACCTGACCTGCCTCGCAGGCATCATCACCGCCAGGCACTGTCAGGTGCTTTCGCTCGAAGACAAGCAGGAGATCGTGCAGCAAAGCATGTTCGAAGCTTCGTTCATGCTCCGTGAGATCGTCAAGGAGAGCAACCCCGTGCTATCTGTAACCATCAGCAACGCAGTGAAAAAAGCCGGCATCGAAAGCCTCGACACCGTCACCAACCCCTCCCCCGGCAGCAGCGTAGCCCAGGATATCGTATCCCACCTGGCAAACTCGATCAAGCACATCATGAGGGAAACAGGGAAAGAGTAATTGATAATGGATAATTGATAATTGATAATTTTTTAAGAGAGAAGAACGAGAGCCATTGATTGTCATCCACGATCTACGGTCCAAAGTCCATCTCCCCCTCTTCCATTATCCATTATCCATTATCCATTATCCATTATCCATTATCCATTATCCATTATCCATTATCCATTATCCATTATCCATTATCCATTATCCATTATCCATTATCCATTATCCATTATCCATTAT
>JAAXWO010000012.1 GCA_013334965.1 Chlorobiaceae bacterium
CTTCCAATGCCACCTTGGCCTTGAAGTCGGCACTGAAGCTTTTCCGCTTCTTTTCACTCATACTTGCTCCTTCATTTTGAGCAAGTTACCAACTTAAATCACTGTCTAATAATCGGGGTCCATCTCAGAGGGTCGGGCAGCTCTTGAACAGCACAAGGTCGATGCGTGGTCAGGTATCCAGCCGTTTACCACGTTGAGCCAAATGGAATGCGGTTCACGGGAGATTTATCGAAACTGTTTATATAATAAAGCAGTTGGCTGCCTTGTCGTTTCAGAAGATTTTGCCCGGAAATATCCTGATGCGGTCTTGCGCGTCATCAGGGTCTATGAACGGGCACGCAAATGGGCGCTAAGGCACCCTGATGATCTTGAGGTGATGTACGCCGATGAGGCAAAGCTCTCCTTGCCTGTAGCCCGGGTTTTATTGAGCAGATATGACTTCTTAAACCCGGCCATCGACAGGAATGATCTCTCGACGTTGAGGCTGACTTGTGCCATTTTAAAGCAGGAACAGTCAGTCAGTCCGGATACCGATCTGGACAAGGTGATGAATGACCTGATTGATATGAGTTTTATTATAAAGGAGATCGACGGCGAAGAGATCAGGCAGTGACCTGATCCCGTAACAGACGATTGGCTACAGCTCCATTCTGGTACTCATTGATTGCTCTTTTTGCGGCATGCCACAAACACAAAAGCCTCCGGTTTGGAGGCTTTTGTGTTACTACTGAGCGGGAAACGAGACTCGAACTCGCGACCCCAACCTTGGCAAGGTTGTGCTCTACCAGCTGAGCTATTCCCGCTTGAGAGTCGTAATTATAGGGATAATTCCCCTTTTGTGCAACAGGACAACGCATTCTTTCTGCCTGTTTTGCAGAAAACACAAAAGCCTCCGGTTTGGAGGCTTTTGTGTTACTACTGAGCGGGAAACGAGACTCGAACTCGCGACCCCAACCTTGGCAAGGTTGTGCTCTACCAGCTGAGCTATTCCCGCTTGAGAGGCCTAATTATAGGGAAAATCCCTGTTTTGTGCAACAGCTTTTTTCTTTTTTTCAGAGCTTCAGTTCCTGCATGATCGTTCCCATATCCTTGTCACCCCGTCCTGAAAGGCTGACTACAATGATCGACTCCCTGGTCATTGTGGCTGCGCGTTTCATCGCATAGTGCAGGGCGTGTGCCGATTCGAGTGCGCAGATGATGCCTTCGGTTTTAGCCAGCGCGTCGAGTGCGTCGATGGCTTCCCGGTCGGTTGTTGAGGTGTAGTTCACCAGGCCGAGTCTTTGCAGGTAGCAATGTTCAGGTCCGACGCCGGGGTAGTCAAGACCGGCGGATATTGAGTGTGCTTCAAGCACCTGGCCGTGTTCGTCCTGAAGCAGCTTCATCATCGCCCCATGCAGTACGCCGATTTCCCCTTTGGTCAGGGATGCGGCATGCTTGCCTTCAAGGCCTTCTCCTGCGGCTTCGACCCCTATCAGTTCCACCGAACGCGCATCGGGCAGGAAATCGTAGAACATGCCGATAGAGTTGCTTCCGCCGCCTACGCAGGCGACGACCACATCGGGCAGGCGTCCGGCCTGTTCGACGACCTGGCGGCGCGTTTCACGTCCGATCACGGCCTGGAAATCCCTGACCATCATGGGATAGGGATGCATGCCGATGACCGAGCCGACAATGTAGAAGGTCTCTTCGGGATTGTTCATCCAGTCGCGGATAGCCTCGCTTGTGGCGTCCTTGAGCGTTTTTGTGCCTGCGCTTACCGGGCGGACTTCAGCGCCGAGCAGTTTCATCCTCGCAACGTTCGGTGCCTGGCGACGGATGTCTTCCTCACCCATGTAAACGATACATTGCAGATCGAAAAGGGCGCAGACGGTTGCAGTGGCTACGCCGTGCTGGCCTGCACCGGTCTCTGCGATCACCCGTTTTTTCCCCATGCGTTTGGCAAGAAGCACCTGGCCAAGCGCGTTATTTATTTTATGGGCGCCCGTATGGCAAAGGTCTTCGCGTTTGAGCCAGATTGCAGCACCACCCATTTTTTCGCTGAGTCGGGCTGCATGGTACAGGGGAGTTGGACGGCCGACATAGTCCCTGAGCAGATTTCCGAGGGTCTTTATGAATTCCGGATCTTCTTTGGCTTTGAGGTACTCCTGTTCAAGGTCCGCTGCGTTTTTTACAAGTGTTTCCGGGATGAATTTACCGCCGAACGTGCCGAAATGGCCGAACTCATCGGGAGCGGAATAGACAACCTTTGTCATGAAGCTCAGAATAGGGTTATAAAAGTGTATCTGTAATGTTCAAATACCTTCAGGAACCAATATAGAAATCTTTGTGTGATTGGCGGCATGATGGGGCTATAAGACAATAGACCCGAAAGGCTCAGACTTGACTTATCGTTATAACTCAGATTATTTTACGATTATAGGAGCTAAAAAACTGTAGCCTGATCCATGGAATGTTTTGATCGGAATCCTGAAGTCGAGCTCCTTTTTTTTACGGCGCAAACGATGAATCAGGGCGTCCAGGGCCCGATTGCCTAAATCGTCATTGTCGTAATCGAGGGTTTTCAGCAATGTTTGACGTTCAACGAGAGTGTTGGGGGTTAAGGCCAATTTATCAAGCAGGTCAAACTCTTTTGACGTGAGAGTCGTTTTGTCGCCATTTGGTGTGAACAGCGTACAGTCTTTGCGTAGCAACACCCATTGTGTCAGTTTCGGGGGTGACGCTTCCTGCTCGTTATGTATCAGTTCCCTGGTAATCGAGTAGCTTGTTTCAAGACGTCCGAGAATACTGTTCAGCGATGCAGTCAGTTCAGCGAAGTCGATCGGTTTGATTAAATAGAGATCGGCTCCTGAACGGTACGCAGTGATCTTGCTGTCCAGGGACGATTGGGCAGTAAGCATCACTATGCGCATGTCTGTATTTTTTCTGATGTACTCAGCAAGGACTAGCCCACTCTGGTCAGGTAAGCCGATATCAAGAATGACCAGCGGGAACTGCTGTTGGGCAATGCTCTGATAGAACTCCAATGCCGATGCGGTGCCAGTGACATCGAATCCTGCCAGAGTAAGGTATTCCACAAGGCTTTCACGGAAATCACATTCGTCCTCAACAACGATAATTTTCTTTTTTTCTGCCATAAGGAGAAGGCCCATCAATTGTTATGAGAGATGTCAATTCTTTCGCAATTTTTCTGACAGGATTAAGCTTTTCAATCGATATCCTTTGTCAGCGGCAATCTAACTTTCGCTTCAACACCGTACTCAATTCCTTTCAGGCTCACATGTCCATGATGCTGCTCGATAATATTTTTAACAAGCCATAATCCGAGACCCGCCCCGGCAGTATTCACGGCATTGCTGCCTCGCCGATACTTATCGAAAAACTCTTTTGCTTCTTTACGGGTGATACTCTCTCCCTGATTTCGTATGGTGATTATCGCCTCTTCATTATCGATGCGGCAATCCAGTTCGATAGGTGAATCCTTGCGGGAATATTTACGGGCATTATCAAGAAGGTTGAAAATGGCCATTTTGAGATGAGCAGGTTCACCAATGGTTTCTGCACTGCCAAAGTGTTCAGAGTAAAGTATTGATCGTTCAGGCCACATCGCTTCGAAAGCCTCCACTTGGGAAGTAATGAGCGGAGCTATCTGAAACCTGGCCAAGTCTACCGAATCATATGACTCAAGTATCCGGCTTTCCTGAATTGAGACCTCCATTACCTCCACCAGTCGGTCGATTGCACGTTTAATTTTATTTAATTCAGCGCTATTGGAGAACGTCGGGCTGTTTTGCTTCAGATCAATAAGGTCAAGGTTTCCACGAATGATTGCCAGCGGAGTGCGGTATTCATGTGAGATCATGCTCAGGAAACGACGCAGTCGCTCTACTTCCTGTTGCAGTTGCCTTGTTCTTTCGGCAACGGCATTTTCCAGTTGGTAGATGTTTGCCTGCTGCAACAATTGCAGGGTGATATCCGTCAGCATAACGAGCAGGCAGGTTTTGCCATTCATCGTTATGTACTCTGCAGAAAACATGATCTCCATCAGCTGCCCGGATTTCTTCCGAAACTCGAATTTCGAGTTGGTTATTCTGCCCTGTTCAAGAAGCATTTGATTGATGATCTCTTGATCGTCAGGGTGTCCGTAGAGTCCAAGATCTTTAATTCGCCTGCCTATGACCTCTTCTCTGGATAGGTCGAAGAGTTTAAGCCATGAGGAATTGACATCAAGCAACTGGCCATCCTCAGTATCTTTGATGGCGATGGCAATCGGCGAGAATTCGAATATGTTTCTGAATTTGAGTTCACTGTCCCTCAGGAGCAACTCTGTATTTTTTCTGTCGGTGATATCCTGTACGATGCCGGACTGGCGGCTTGGGTTGCCGGTCATGTTCAGGTCAAAGGCGCCGAAAACCCAGATCCATCTAAGCTTGCCGTGAACAGTGACAATACGGCACTCGAAGGTATAATTTTCCTGTTTTTCGAAAGCTTTTTGTATCAGTGCCTCAACCCAATCACGATCGTCCTGCATGACGTGGCCGAGAAACTTGTCGAATGACCAATCATCAAGGGGTTTTTCATATCCGAAAATGTGCGCGTGTTCCTGTGTCTGATGTGCGATACGACTTATGAGGTCCAGGTCCCAAACACCCAAATGGCTTTTTTGAAGGACGAAGTTAAGTCGCTCCTGGCTTTTTCTCAATTCCTCATCCTTGAGTTTGCGCTCTGTAATGTCCATGACTGTTCCGCGGTAACAGATCGTCTCGCCGTCAGCGTTTTTCATCGGGACGCCGCGACATTTGAGCCAATGAATCGAGCCGTTACGGTGGCGAACGCGATATTCGACATTGATATCCATATTCCGGCTGGCTGCTCCCAGTACGTTCATGAAAGTTATTTCCTGATCCTCAGGATGAACGTGGGTAGCACAGAGCTTGTGTGAGTGAGGCATACTATGCGGCGCCATATCGTATAAAGTCCATATTCGGTCCGACCATATAACGGTATCCGCCTTCAGGTCCCATTCCCAGACGCCAGTGTTTGTGGCTTCCAGTGCAAAATCATATCTCGCCTGGGTTTCGATGTGTCTATTTTCCGCCTCCTTGCGCTTGGTGATATCGATAACGGTTCCGATGTAACGAATCTTGTTGCCCTGATTATCGCGAAAGGGTTTGCCGCGTGACATCAGCCAGTGTATGGAACCATCAGGGTAACAGACGCGATATTCGACATTCAGTTCGATATCGCTGGATGCTGTCTCGGTAACAGTGGTTATGGTATAATCCCGGTCATCAGGATGAATGGTATTTGCCCAAAGCTCGAAAGTCGGGTTTTCGGAACGAGGCTCCAAACCATATAATGGCCATATCTCATCAGACCAGGAATTCTCTCCAGTCGACAAGTCCCATTCCCATACACCGGCCTGGGCAGCCTCAAGTGCATGGCTGAGCCTCGCCTTGTTCTGGATAAGTTCAAGTTCGATCTGTTTTCGTTCGGTTATATCGATAATCGCTCCTATATAACGTATCACTCTGCCTTCGGGGTCACGCAGAGGCATGCCCCGGGAGGTGAGCCAGCGAACAGAGTCGTCAGGGCGGCAGACGCGATATTCGACTGATGCCGCATTCCCGCTACTGACAGCATCCTTGATGACTCTTGATACCATCTCCCGATCTTCAGGATGCACCGTGTCCACGCAGAGCTGATGGTTCAAAGGCTCACTGTTTGGTTTGATCCCGTACAATGTCCATACCTGATCCGACCAGCTCAATTCGTCAGTTTGTGCGTTCCATTCCCATATGCCGGAATGTGAAGCGTCCAGGGCGTAGCCGAACCGAATTTTGCTCTCAATGAGATCAAGTTCAAGTTTTTTGCGCTCGGTGATGTCGGTGATCGTTCCGATATATCGGTCGATCTGACCGTCATCCATGAAGACCGGTTTGCCGCGGGACATGAGCCAGTGGACTGAGCCGTCAGCGTGACAGACGCGATATTCAGCGTTGAGGTCACCATTATTGGTGGCAGTCTCGGAAATGCTCTGCATAATTCTGTCCCGGTCTTCAGGATGAACCGCATTTTTCCATAGGCTGACCGATGCAGTACTGTTTTTTCTTTCCAGACCGTACAGCTTCCATACATCATCAGACCAGTATTCCTCATCGGTTTTCGGGTTCCATTCCCAGACTCCGGAATGAGCGGCTTGCATCGCAAGTGTTAATCGGGTCTGGTACTTGTTGAGGTCCTCCTCTATCTTTTTTCGCTCAGTGATATCGATGCCGATGGATACCAGGCAGGGCTTGCCGTCGATCTGAACCCTTTTTGAGCGGGTCATCAGCCAGAAGGGTTCTGTACTTCCATGAGGCCGGACCTCGATTTCGCTATAATCGTCAACCCCTGTGTTGAGTGTTTCCAGGAATTTCTTTCTGAGATATGCCATGTCGTTGGAACCGAAGAAATCGACGGGAGCAACAAGTGGCGACTTCTCGTCGGTTGAGCTGAAAAGCATATCATGGGCGTATCTGTTCCATGCAATCAGGTGCAGGTCGGCATTCATAATGGTGGCAGAACAGGGAATCGCATCAAGAAGCGCAGTTTTCATTTCGCGCTCTTTCTGCAACTTCCTGTCAATCATCTTTTCCTCGGAGATATTCTGGATGATGATCAGCAAACTGTTTATATCCCCTTCCGCAGACAGTACCGGGTTGATAGAAATCTTCCAGATGTCAGTGTCATCTTCAAAGATTCTGCGCGTCCCGGAGTTGAGAACCAAGGCACACTTCTCTCTAAGGTGTTCAACCAGCATCGGTACTCTCAGTACGGTGAGGATCAGGTCATATATATTGGTGTTAATGCACTCCTTTGGTTGTTTCCCGAACCTTGACGCGAACATCGTGTTGATATTGAGGATCAGTCCGTCCGGTTCCATTATAAAGGCAGCATCTGGGAGTGCTTCCATTATTCCGAAAACAGTATCGTTGACCTTGTCGCAGTCTGATTGGATGTTATTATGAGGCATTGGCATGTATAAGAACGTATAAATAGTCTGATTAATACTGGATGAACACTTCAATTTGAGGGCTCATACGTTATCCATTGCTATCCATTATTTCGTGGACATCTAGAGAAAAACTACATGTTATTTAACAAATAATCTTATAACAAGCGACTGGGCCTGTAGGAATTATCTCATCAGTGAGACTTGTTACTTTTGTATGATTAATGGGTGTCTGTGAGCGTATGCTCAGGATAGCGCTGGATGAGTCTGTCGGGGGAGGCCGGCTTTTCCGCTCAGGAAAAAGCCGGGAATGACAAGGGGTGATTGATGACAATCGGCTTTTCAGGTCTGGCGTACCTGAATGCTGATTTGCCGGCTGTTTGGATTGCCTTGATTTACATGTATTTGATCCCGATGAGGGTCGCAACAATCATCTGATTGATCAGAAACATGATGTTGTTGATCATCGAGAACCTTAGAAATGCATTGTGTTCATGAATTGCACTTTTGCCGATCGTGTGCCCAAAACCTTCGGTCACAGCTGTCTGCATGAAAGAGATGCCATTTTGCGGGTCGCGGTAAAGTTTTACCTGTATGACGATATCGACAAGCAACGACAGAAGGACGAGATACATCAGGTAGTGAAAACCCCAGTCCCATGCCAGCCAGGCAAATACGGCGAACACAAGATCCACAATGACAAACGCGACAAGAAAGGTATTCTTGGCTCCGATCATAACCGCAAGGGATTTCATCCCTCCCTTTGCGTCACCTTCCTGCGATTTGAAGTCATTCATAATGATGAGCGCCATGCCCATGAAGAAATTGAGGCCTGCAAGCCAGATCACTTCCGGTCTGATGTCGCTGAAAAACGCGTTTGCAGAAAGCCAGGTAATCACCCCGTAGGAAATTCCGACAGCCGGGGCTGAAAGAAGGATATTCTTTTTCAGTTTGAGTGGCGGTGCAGAGTAAACGAACCCGAGGAGAAGCCCTGTCGATAGTGAACAGCATAGGATCAAGCCTCTGATGCCGCCAATATGAATGCTGAGCCAGATGCCGGAAATCACTGCGATGGCGAGCACGATAGTCCAGTTCCACAGCGCTTCCTTCTTGGTCAGCCGTCCTGATGGAATCGGGCGTGTAGGTTCGTTGATCATATCGAGTTCAAGATCGTAGTAATCATTGACCGATTGGCTGAATCCGGTGCCGAGCGGTCCATAGATCATGAAAAGGGCAAAAAGCATCAGGTAATCGTGAACGCTCGAATGCATTGCGCCGGAGGCCATGACTCCTCCTGTAAGGCAGGGATAGACGCTGATCCACGTTACGGGATCCAATATCTCAATATGTGCCTTTATTTTGTCGACAAAGCGAATGCGAGTGGGTGCTGTTGACATAAGATTTTTTTCGGAAAGGCTCCTGACGCTGCAACACTCACCCGTCAGGAGATCATTTAAACAATCGATTTCGATCGATTGACCAGGAGTGACATTATTCATTATCAGAGAAATGCCTCAGCTTTGAGTTTTCGAGTAAAGTTGTTCATTGCCAGGTTGGCTAACCAAACCCAGTTCAGAGGCTTGCCGTACATTCGTTTCATGATTGAACGCCCTTTGTAGACCTCCTGCTGCAGCTTGACGAAATTATCCAGCAGTTTTTCGCCGGAGATCTTTTTCGGCTCAAACATATAGTGGTAAGTGTCGTACTTGTCCCAGTTGAAGTGACGGATGCGTGGCTTCATTTCGTCGTAGTAGGGAGTTCCCGGGAAAGGCGTTACCAGCGAAAAGACCGGAAACTCGATCCTGTTCTGCATGATGAAGTCGTAGGTGGCCTGGAAGCTTTTTTCGGAGTCGTCATCGAAGCCGAACATGAAGTAGCCCTGGATTGCAACGCCGTTATTATGCAGGTTACTTACGACAGTCGAGTAGTTCTGGAGCCTGTTGGCTCCCTTGTTCACGCTTTTGAGCACATCGGGGTTAAGTGACTCGAAGCCTATGCTCATCAGGTCGCACCCAGAGCGGCCTGCGATCTCAGCCACCTCAGGCTTGTGGAGGAAGTTCATTGATATATTGGCGTTCCAGTGGACTCCGAGCTTGGCCATCTCCTCGAGGAGTTCGGTGAAGTATTGGGGACGAAAGCTGATGTTGTCGTCCATGAACGAGAAGTTCACGTTCCTTTTGCCAAGTCGGTCCTGATGGCTTCTCATTTCATCCAGCACAAGATCAATCTCCCTGTACCGGTAACTTTTGCCGTAAACTGTCGGCGTGGTGCAGAAATTGCATCCAACCGGGCAACCTTTCGTGGCCAGGATCGGAATGCGCTGGCTGTACCTGTTCGCGTTTTTCGAGTTAAGGGCAAAACTGAAATCAGGACTTTGCATCGCGGTCATCGGGCGCAACGTCTGTGCCCGATAGATACGTTTCATTGTCCCCTGGATGATGTCGGATGCCAGTTCGTTCCATATCGATTCGACTTCGCCGTAGATAACGCTGGTGCAGTGTTGTGTGGCCTCGTCGAGCAGCATGGTTGGATGGACTCCGCCGAGCAATACAATTTTTTTCTGTGAAAGGGCCCGGTCGCCAATACGGTAAGCCTTGTTCGCGTTGAGCGTGCGTGAAGTTATGGCTACTATATCGTATCCGGAAAAGTCTTCAGGGACCTGGTCCCCAGTTCTTTCATCGATGAGAGTGACGTCAAACTGTCTGCTGGCGAGAGTGGCGACCATGATCAGGTTCAGGGGCATGCTTACGCTTCCTGAATCGACCATCATACTGGTTTCGCTTTTCGGCTGGATCAACAGCCATTTTTTTCGGATTTTTTGCTTTGCGACAACCCGGTCCAGGGTTTCCGGTAATCTATCATTGAGGTGATTCGGCGCTTCAACGTTGTGATGATAATCTGCGGGCATACCTGTTTACTCTGCTAATGGATAAAACTGATTTCCGAATTGACGTGCGCAGGTAAGCTGTTTATTTGCAGAAGCGGGATTGAATCTCCTTGCTGGGACTTGCGTAACCTGAAACTTTCGGGGAGCTTCCCCTGAAGTTTTTGCTCATGGTGCTGCCACCATAAAGATGCGGATAAGCATTGGCGCCGAGCCTTTTGGTGCACTTGCCGACATTTTCGAGATAATCTCCGACGACCCACCAGTGCCCGTCAATAAAGACTTCAAGAAGACGGCCATAAGCTGTGGCCCCCTGAACGAAAGCTCCTTGCATATTATTCATGTTCTAAGGGTTATGATGTTAAACGGTATCGAAAGCCTATTTCTCTGAATCACTTGCGAATCCTGTTTCCCCAGAGCGAGAAATCGCTGTCGGAGTCCGAATCTTTTTCTTCCCTGGCTTTAACTGATTCTTCGGGATGCTTTTCCGATAAGCTATTGAAGACTTCTGTTCCGATGATCTTGAGGCACTCTTCAAGGCTTTCAGCCGCCGGAACCTTGTCTCGCAAAAGCTCATTTTCGGGGAGCTCGTTCCCAATTTCTTCGCTCATATTTCTGACTGATTGTAACGTTGGATCATGGACGCCTGTGGTGAATCCGCATCGCCCTTGCGGGTGTATTTCGATAAAGCCAAGCCCGGATTCGACCGGCTCGTCCTTTATACGTTCCATGTCCAGATGTTTAATGTCTATTCGTGGACTGTGGTCGTTTCCTGACAAGAGTGTTTTGGGGGCTGGTGTACCGGCAACTTTGATCGCTAATCGAGAACCTGACTTTGGCTCTGTGGTCTTTTTGTTAAGCCAATTGAAGGGCATAAACACCTTAAATTATATTTAATCAGTCACTTAGGACATTTTTTAGAAGCATTTCTGCTCTGAAATTTGAGCTTCGTTAATCTTGATATTTCAAATTATAATATTTGTGTTAAATTTAATACAAATATTATAAATATTACTTTTTGTGATAAAAAACGAGTGCGGTTAAGCGGGATAATTGAATGGGATCGGTTTTTTAAGTAGCATAAAATTAATGACTTAGAGTTTTCTGCCTGTGGTGGTTGTGGTAGGCGTGTCTGTTTGAAGCCGTAAAGAGCCGAAGGATAAAGAGCATCTCTTTAACGACCCTTACCGAGATTGGGATGAATAAAGGGTGCCGAGTCGGATCGGAGTGTAATAAACCGCATCGCATACGAGAACGAAGATTCCTGAAGGAAGGATATTCAGTGACTGGATCGTTCCGCTATAAGGAAGGTCGCAAGAATGTCGTAAGAATCTATTTTTTAAGCTTTTATAAGTATTTTTTTTAAACATAACCCGGACAACAATGGCAAACGAAACATCAAACGACTTCACGAGCGCGTTGAACAATCTCGCAGAGACGGTTGGCAAACTTGGTCAGATGCAGATTGATTTAGTCACCGAAGGGATTAAATCACTGACATCAGCCATAGAGCCGTTGAGCAAGGGTTCCGTCGAGATGGCAGAGGGAGCCGTCAATGCCTTGAACCAGGCATTGCAGGGCATTACATCGGCGATAGCTCCGAAAAAGTAAGCCTCAGGGCAGTCATGAAAGCGCCTCTTCGGTGGCGGGAGGCGCTTTCATGGTTTTTATCACCACTAAACCATAATGCTCTATGTCTGGAACGGATACGTTACCAATCCAAATCTCTCCCGATGGGGTTAAAGGTCTTGCGATGATGGCTCCCGTCATTGGATTCCCACTGATTGTTCACGCTTTGACAGGGGCAGTTATCACAGGAGTTGCGGGCGTTGGTTTGGCGGCGATATCATCGGTGATGGGGCCTTTCAAAGAGGATATTTTACAGGCGACCAAGGGGATGCTTGTCAGGCAGATACCTTGTGACAGCCATGATGTTCCTGTGAATTCGGTTATAGATATCGTTTCCGTTACTGAGAACCCGAGTTGTCATGAATCAGTATGATTTAGTGGTTTTCGTATGAGGTGCAAATATAAACAGCCCTGAACGGAGAGGCGTTCTTCTCATTGCTGAATATCCACCAGTTATTCTTTCTGAAGAATCCTGCTGGACGCCATATGTATACTTTTGCTTATCAATAAAGCGTAAGATTTGTGGGATTTCAGAAAACCATTTAACCGAAATAGCCATGTCAAGAATTTTGTGGATGCAGGCGATGAGGGGGGCTTGGACTTCATATGTGAAGAAGATGAATAAAAATATGAAGCCTGATAAATTTGACAGGTATCTCAATCAGGAGATCGATATGGGAATGAAGCTCGAAGAGTTTGCCGAGTCAGTATTTATACAGGGTTTTGTCGCTGGTGAGAAGTATGCCAAGAGTTTTACGATTGGAACAAAGAAGTGCGAGCCTGAGCTGAACTGAGTGTTGAGCAGTACATGATTTCCTTTTTTTCAGGCATTCAATAATAATGGGAAGATCTGGATGTGTATGAACGGGAAGAAGGTGCATTTTGTAAACCATCAAAGTAACGGAGATAGTTGATATGAGCCAGTCAAATCCTGCTGACCTGGTCAAAAATGCTGTGGGTATTGCCGGCGGTGCCGCGTTGATCGCTCCTGCGGCTCCTCTTGCGCCCCCTATCCTGCATGGTCTTGCCGGAATAGCAGTGATAGGGTTTGGATTGTTTGCAGCCGGTTCGCTGGTAATGAAGGGCGCTGAAGCACTTTCAGGAATGGGTAATTCATTGAAACAGAAGGGGGCTGCCCGCAAGTCAAGCTGACCGTATTATGTTTTTCACCCGATATGTCAGTGTCTGCCATTCGTTTTTTTTAATCAGCCTGACCATTTCATTTCGCAAGCATGAATTTCGTGCAGGGCGAATCTGTTGAGAAGTTGAGCGCGCCGTATTGATGAGCGGTATTGAGCAGATCAATGTGCCGTTATTTAGTCACGGTTGAGAACCAACACATGCATTACCACCTGCCATTGAGCTGGATACGGACTGAGGCACTCTGTCCGGTTTATCGCGATATCACACTGCCATTATCGGGGACCCGGTGGATAACCTATGCAGACGTCCCTCACCATTATTCACTCGATATACTCCAGGAAGACCTCTCGGCATCCTTTCCTGACGGGTATGTCTTTCGTGGATGTACTCCCGAAATGGGGGCATATTTCGTGGATCAGAACTGTCGGACATTGAGAACCGGAGCTGAAGCTGTCCTGGATTTGCAAGGTTCTCACCTGGAGAGGAAAACGGTCCAAAGCTCTCTCATGAGAGGTAGAAAACAGGGTGTTGTCGAAGAGATTGAGCTGACCGACGGAAATATGCTGCGTTTTGAGCAATTCCATGCTGAAACAACGCACGGCGGTAAACCTCAGCTCCAGCATGTATTCAGGGGACAACCTTCCAGGCGATGTCGTGCTTTTGTGTTTCGTACGTTTGGCGGTCAGTGGCTCGGAGCCATGACACTTTCGCCAAGAGGGAACCTGGAAATGCATACGGAGCTGATGTTAAGGCGCCGGAACGCTCCAGGAGACATTATGGAGTGTCTTGTGGCTGGAATCTTTGAGACTCTCAGATCTGAAAATATGGGTGAATGGAGTCTCGGAGAGGTGCCTTTCATGACCTTGACGCAGGGCTCAACAGATTTGCTTACCCCTATGGAGCAGCTTATGGTCGGAATTGTCTCCCGATGTAAACATGCGTATGACTTTGAAGGTCTTTACCGTTTCAAAAACAAGTTTTCACCGAAATGGCGTCCCATCACGCTTTGTGTAAGCGAAGAGCCAACAACGCTATTGCTGACTGAGCTTGCTGTAGCCATGGGATTTGCCGGGTTGCTGGTACATGAATCCCTTGACTTGCTTGGACAGTCAATCCGGTTTGGGTTTAAATAGGTCAGGAGGTGATGGTTTTTAATCGTCATGCACCTCCATGCCAAAAGTTTCTGACAAATGATCTGAGGCCTTTGCAGACAGGAGTATCCGTTATGAAGGTGATGAGACAACTGCTTGCGAGATTGGCGTCTGCCGACTCGGAGAGAATTACGAACGGGGTGAAGTCTGCGATGCAGGATGTCGTCCTGGACGGGTTGCAGCGAAACGGTTTTTTCGAGTATGCTGTCTTTTGTGGAGACAGTTGCCTGAGGATAGCGTATGGATCGCCAAGACACTCTGGCAACCTTGATTTCTGTTTACTTGAATCCAATGGAGATCCCCCTCTTGAGAGTTACTTCAATGTCCTGACGACAGAATTTGCCTCACTTGGTATGGACGTTGAAATTACTCTCAACAAGAAGATGGTTCGATTGGGGGCGGAAGCCTTCTTGCTCAGGCACAGATATCGTTCTTTTGAACTCGCTGTGATTGGAGATAGTGCCCTGAAAATACCCCTGCATCTCTATACCCTTCCATTCAAATGGGTTACTATTGAAGAAAAACAGTTGTTTGAGCCGCGCCAATTTTCCATCAGATGCTTTGCCTTGTCAGACCTTTTCATTCTGAAAATGAACACGTTACTGTTCAGTAGCGTGAAATCAGAGGTTTCCGGGAGAGATTGGTTCGATTTCGAATGGTTTATAACGAACCGGGTTCCATTGAATTTGTCTCATCTGATTGGTCAGTTCCTTCAACCTGGCGGTTTGAATGCCCAGCGGTTTTCAGAACAAGAATTTTATGACCGTTTAGAGAGCCGAATTAACGCCATTGACATCGCGGTGTTAAAAAAAGATGTTTCCCCATTAATCAAATCTCCAGAAGCATTGAATGTCTGGTCACAGAGTTACTTCAGGGAACTGACGAATCAACTGATCATCATCCGGCAGTAACGCTTCGCAATCTTTCTCCATTCCCATCCAGTGAAGAACCTTTTCGGATGCGGTTTTTGGCGCCGCATTCGGCAGGATGGCGCTCCTTAAGCTCAGTAAAGGCGTCAATAACGCAAAGGTTTCATATATTCATATTCAGGTATTCTGTCACCGATCGTTCCTGTGCGCTCAGTAATCCAGCATGGTCTGCCCGTGAGATTTGTATCGTCACTGAAACTTCTGATTCTGATACTTCTCGTCAATATGGCGGAGAGGAGCGTGCCGGTGCTGGCAGCAAGCGCCCAATCAGGACGTTCGGCGAAACAATCGGCTCCAACGCAACCCGACAGCCTGAAGACGAAGCAGGACGAGCTTGATTCCACGATCGTCTACACGGCGAAGGACTCACTGGTCTACAATTTCGACAAGCGTACGATAGACCTTTTCGGCAAGGCGCGGGTCGACTATAAAGACATGCGGCTCGAGGGCCCGAAAATTACCGTTGATCAGGCTGTTACCACCATCCATACCCAGGCGGCGCTCGATTCGCAGGGGCGCATTGCGGAACTTCCGGTTTATACCGACAAAACCGGCTCTTTCAATGCCGAGGTGATGACCTACAACTACAAGACGAGAAAAGGCCAGAGCACGAAGGTCTCCTCGAACACTCCCCAGGGGATCTATTCCGGCAGCGAAGTCGAAAGGACGCCGTCCGGCGTATTGCATATCAAGGACGGAACCTTTACGACCTGCGAGCTTGACGAACCTCATTACTGGTTTGCCGGCAAGAACATGGAGATCATTCCGGAAGAGCGTCTCACGGCAAGCCCGTTCATCATGTACATCCATCCGGAACTGTTTTCCTATCGTCTTCCGGTGATTCCTGTCCTTCCCCTGCCGTTCATGTCCATTCCCATTTCAAACAAGCGGGCGTCAGGTTTTCTTTACCCGAGGATAGGCAGCGGCAGTGATCGCGGCACCTACCTGTCCAATCTCGGTTATTTCTGGGCTATCAACGATTATGCCGACTTTCGGCTGGAAGGCGACATCGGATTCAAGGGGGGATGGCGTCTTGCAGAGCGGTTCCGATACAGGAACGGGAACCGTTACAGCGGGATGATCGAAGGCGAATATGAAACGCTCACGATCAACAACCCTGCAGACCCGAATTACGCCAGGTACCATAATCGGGACGTCAGGGTCATCCATCATCAGGAGTTTGATCCTACCTCCAGGCTGGACGTCAATCTGCAGTACATCGGGGGAGACCGTTACTATAATATCAACTCGATCAACCAGGAATCGATAATTACCGAGCAGGCTACCTCCTACGCCTCCTTTTCCAAGTCATGGGACGATGGCAACCGCGTGCTCATGGCGGGATACCAGAGGGTGGACAACCTGATCAACAACAACCTCACCCAGAGCTTTACGACCTCGCTTTACCAGAACGTGTTCTATCCGTTCCGTCCAAGGCTTGGCGCCTCACAGTCAGATTGGAGTTCCCGTTTTTCTGTCAAGCCGTCCCTGTCTTTAAACGGGAGTTTTACCGAAGTGGGCGGCATCAGTACTGACCTGTATACCGGCAACGCTGGTGTCGAACTGGGCTTTCTCCAGGATTTCGCTCCCGGATACCGGGCTCTGTTTACCCAGGGATTCGATGTCCAGAGGCTTTACAAGACGGTTGATCTGCAGAACGACCTGAGCGCCACCCGCGTGCAGTTGCCGTTCAAGGTCCAGTCCACGCTGTTCCGGTACCTGAATCTCACTCCTTCGCTGACCTTCAGCCATTACAGGGTCAACAGCACGATCCGGAAATATTATGACGGCGGAGAGAAAACGGTAACGGTCGATGATCCATCCGATTACTCGACGGCAGTATTTTCCGTAGATGCCCAGACCCGTCTGTACGGTGTCCTGAACACCGGACTGCTTGAGAATCTCGTTGGCCTGAAGGCTATCCGCCACACGTTCATTCCGACGCTCTCCTTTACCTGTAACCCCGATTATAACGGACAGGGGTACAATTACTACGGTTCTTATTATGATCCTGTCAAGCAGTCGATGGTTCGGTACAACCGTTTCGAAAAGTCTCTCTATTCGATGATGCCTGATGAGCAGCGTTTTGTCGGGATCAGCCTACAGAACCTGTTTCACGGGAAGTTCAGGAACAGCGAGGTCTCCGCAACTTCGGGGGACAGGAGCGTGCAACTGCTTTCCATGACCGCCTCCGGAGGATATAATTTCGCGGCCGATTCCCTGCGGATCGCTCCGCTTGTCCTTTCGGCATCGAGCAACGCTTTTTCTCCTTCGTTGATGATGAGCGCCGGGGCAATCTATGATTTTTATACCTGCGATCCCTTGACCGGCAACCGCATTGACCGCCTGAACGTGGACGAAGGGAAAGGTCTCCTGCGGTTTGTCAGCGGTTTCCTGAACATGAGCATGAGCTTCAGCGGCAATCTCCGGTCGAGCTACGAACCGGTCGAGCGAAAGGAGGGGGAGCCATCGCTAACGCGAAATGTCGGTACCAAGGTCGAACAGGCGATTTTCAGGGAACGGTTCAGCAGCGACGAACTCATCAAGTTCAGCTCGGGACTGCCCTGGTCGCTTCGCATGTCGCTCTACCTGGTAAACGACAAGGTAGATCCTCGTAATCCGACGACGACAGCCCTGCTGAATTCCGCAGCCAAAGTCTCCCTCTCCAGAAACTGGCAGCTCGGCTTCAACACCGGTTTCGATCTCAGGAAAAGCGAATTCATCTATCCGGCCCTGCTCGTCTACAGGGACCTTCACGACTTTCAGCTCAGCTGTCAGTGGGTGCCTTCGGGGCAGTACAAGGGCTATCTTGTCCAGATAGCGATGAAGCCCCCTTTGCTCAAAGAGCTGAAATTAAAGGCCAGCAGCGGTTACGGTCAATCGATGTCCCAATAGGTTTATGCTTCAGTCATCGCTTTTGTCAACCCGGCGAAGGATATAATCAAGCCGTGAGTTGAACGCTTCGTGCGCATCGTGGTGAATGCAGTGGGATGCGTTGGGGATGATGTATGCGCCCGCCTGGGGAAGCAGCTCCTGGAACTCCGGTATGATTTTATGCGGCGGCAGCGCACTGTCTTCGGCTCCCCATATCAGCCACGCATCTCCCTTGTATTTGCAGGGCATGATGCTGTCAAGCAGGAAGTCATGAGGGCGCCGTGACGGCGAGAGGTATGAGAAGATTGCGCCGCGATCCATGAGCGGCCTGGAGAACTGGTTGATCAGTTCGAGGTCCACCTTTTTCTGGTTGTAATAGGTGGGGGTCAGGCTCTGGCTTACTCCTACCGGGTTTGCGAAGGCGGCAAAGAGCATCTCGCCGATCAAGGGCGAGCCGACAAGCCCGAAGAACGCTTTTGCCATGCCGTCCATGCTGTTGCCGTACAGTCCGGAAGGGTTGGCAAGAACAAGCGCCTTGACCTTGTCCGGATTGAGATGGGCATAGAGGATCCCGCTTGCGGCACCCATGGAGTGACCGACAAGGATGATTTTGTCGAGCTTTTTCAGATGAAGAAACGCCTGAATCTGCGTGGCGAAAAGTTCAAGGCTGTAACGTACGTTGGGTTTGCCTGACTGACCGAATCCGATCAGGTCCATGGCATAGATCCTGTATCTGTTGTCGAATGCGGGAATATTGTCGTTCCAGTGCTCGATCATGCCGCCATAACCGTGGATGAAAAGCAATGGAGTGAACGGCGAGTCCGGAGGTCCGTATTCGCGGTATCGTATTTTTACCTCCTGGTTCTCGTCGAGTTGCCAGATAAACCAGCGGTCTTGTGTTGCTTTGTTCATAGGTAAGATCAGGCAGGCGTTTCGCGTTCCAGCCCCTCAATTTTTGTTCGTGCCGTTTGAATGGTCGGTATTCCCTTGAAAGTAATATAGCTGTTGAAAAAAGAATACAAGTGCATTATGGAATATCCAGAAATAGGCTTAAATTGATCCTGTTTTAATATTACCATTACGCCTATGCTCCATGTATCAAGAAAATTCGAATATGGGTTACATGCCGTGACCTATCTCTCCATCAATGGTCCTGATCGTGTCGTGACGGTGAAGGAGATGGCTGGAGATATAGGCTTTTCTCAGGTGTTCCTTGCAAAGGCCATGCAGAATCTCAAAAAAGCCGGGATCACCCGTTCAGTGCAGGGGGTCAAGGGTGGGTATATGCTCGCCAAGTCTCCGGATCAGATAACCGTGGCCGACATTGGAATCGCCATTGAGGGAACTCCCCAGCTGACGCGTTGTGCTCATGAGAACTGTGAGTGCGAGATCGAGTCGAACTGCAATCATCGCGGGTACATGGCCAACCTTCAAGCCCGAATTCATCAGCTTCTCGACGAAACGACCATCGCCACGCTTCTCGATCGTTATGGTAAATAGCCCGGCAGGTCCGGGTTCCGATCCATTTTTATAACTCTTCCTTCCCGGGTGTGCTGTTGATTCCTTAAATTGAACGACATCTTCAGCAGAATCCCATGCCTCACATTCAGAACAGCATCCCAGAACCTTTGGAACCGAACCCTTCTCAAGACCCTATCGCCGGAACCGGCACAAAACTGCCGGATATCGTGCTCGGCGGCGTTACCACCCACAATCTCAAGCATGTTACGGTCAGGATTCCACGTAACAGGTTCGTCGTCCTGACCGGCCTGAGCGGATCGGGAAAATCCAGCCTCGCGTTTGATACCCTCTATGCCGAGGGGCACAGACGTTACGTCGAGTCCCTGTCCGCCTATGTCCGGCAGTTCCTCGAACGTATGCCCAAGCCTGAGATCGAGACGGTCGAGGGGATTGCTCCGGCCATAGCGATCGAGCAGAAAGCGATTCCGAAAAATCCCCGTTCGACGGTCGGCACCGTTTCTGAAATCTATGACTATCTTCGCCTGCTGTTCGCGAGGATCGGCAAAATCTATTCGCGTGACACCAACGAACTGGTGTTGAAGCATACTCCTGAGGACGTGGGTCTTCAGGCGCGCTTTTTCGAGGATGGAACCAGGTTTTATGTCGGATATCCGTTTCCGTGCCATCACGATCAGGCCCAGCATGACTGCGCTGTTTCCGAGGAGTTGAAAAACCTTCTTCAGAAAGGATTTTTCAGGCTTCTGAGGGAAGAGTCCGTGCTCGATATCTCCGATGCAGGCGTTCGCGGAGTGGTGGAGGCCATGGACAGGAAAGAGCTGAAGTCTCTGCTCGTGCTTGTGGACAGGTTCGTGGCCAAGCAGGACGAGAAGGTGTATGGCAGGGTCTCACAGGCGGCTGAGAGCTGTTTTGCAGAGTCGGGCGGCAATGCCGTCATCAGGGTCGCTGGCGGCAAGGAGTTCCGGTTCAGCGACAGGCTCGAAATGAACGGGGTCGTCTACCAGGAGCCATCTCCGCAACTATTTGCATTCAATTCACCGATTGGCGCCTGCAGCGCCTGTCAGGGATTCGGAAGGATCGCTGGCATCGATGAGGATGCCGTTGTCCCGGACAAGTCACTGAGCCTTGCTGAAGGGGCTATCTCATGCTGGAATTCAGAAAAGTACTCCTGGTATCTCAAGCAGTTGCTGCGTATCGCGCCCCAGGTAGGCATTCCCGTCGACGTTCCCTACGAAAAATTGGGACATGTGCATCGGGAGATGATCTGGAAGGGGATTCCGGAGCGAGATTTCAAGGGGTTGTGGCCGTTTTTCGAGGACATCGAGAAGGATGCCGGTTACAAGGTACATTACCGCGTGTTCCTGAGCAGGTACAGGGGATATGCGACATGTTCGGAGTGCGAGGGGAGTCGCCTGAATCCCGATGCCCGTATGGTGAGGGTTTCCGGAAAGAATATCGGCGATCTGACCAGGATGAACATCGCCGACGTACAGGCCTTTTTTTCGAATCTCGACATATCGCCGTTCGACAGATCCGTTGCCGACGCCATTCTCAAAGAGATCATTAAACGCCTTGGGTACCTCCTCGATGTCGGGCTCGATTACCTTACGCTGGACCGCCTGACGCACACCCTCAGCGGGGGAGAGTTCCAGCGGATCAACCTGTCGACCTCGCTCGGCTCACCGCTGGTCGGCGCCATCTATATCCTTGACGAACCGAGCATCGGTCTGCACCAGAGCGATTCGGCGCGTCTTGTCGCGCTGCTCAGGCGGCTTCGGGACCTTGGCAACACGGTGGTCGTCGTCGAACACGACCGTGAAATCATCGAAGCGGCAGACGAAGTCATCGATATCGGGCCCAGGGCGGGAAGCCTCGGGGGAGAGATCGTATATCACGGTCCTCCGGCCGACATGGCGACGGCAACAGGTTCGTTGACGGCCGATTATATCTATGGCAGGCGGGATATCCAGGTCCCTGCCCGGAGGCGCACACCCGATTTCTCATCCTGCATCGAGATCACCGGCGCCATGCAGAACAACCTCCGGAACATCGATGTTAAGTTTCCGCTCGGCATCATGACCTGCGTCACCGGTGTGAGCGGTTCCGGTAAATCGACGCTCGTGAACGATATCCTCAAACTGGGGATCGTCCGTGAAAAAGAGGGTTCCAGGGAAAAGGTCGGCACTCACCGCTCCATATCGGGCACCGAGCTCATTGACGCTGTCGAGCATGTCGACCAGTCGCCGATCGGCAAGTCGAGCCGCAGCAATCCAGCTACCTACCTGAAACTTTTCGACGATATCCGTCAGTTGTTCGCCTCCACCCGCGATGCCCGTGACCGGGGCTGGAAGCCTGGCTACTTTTCGTTCAACATTCCCGGCGGTCGATGTGAAGCCTGCGCAGGTGAAGGCAGCGTCAAGATCGAGATGCAGTTTCTTGCAGATATCGAGGCGGTCTGCGAGGAGTGCGAGGGAAAGCGATACAAGCAGTCGACACTCGAGGTGAAGTATCGCGGCATGTCGATTGCCGAGGTGCTCGATCTCACCGTTCATGAGGCCATGGAATTTTTCAGCGGAGAGAAAACGATCCAGAGGAAACTGCAGGTGCTCGAAGAGGTCGGCCTGGAGTACATCCGGCTTGGCCAGTCATCAAGCACGCTGTCTGGTGGCGAAGCCCAACGCCTGAAACTGGCTCATTTCATATCAAGGGCCGACGTCTGCAATACGCTGTTTATTTTCGACGAACCCACCACTGGCCTTCATTTCGACGATATTGCAAAACTGGTACGGTGTTTCGATAAACTGATGGCCCAGAACAATACGCTGGTCATCATCGAGCACAATCCGGACATCATCAAGCAGGCGGACTGGATCATCGATCTTGGGCCAGGCGCAGGAATCCGTGGCGGGGAGGTGGTCGCTACAGGCACTCCGGAAGAGATCTGCGAGTGCGAAGGCTCAATCACGGGAGTTCACCTCAGGCCTTATCTGGTTTAAGGAAAAGAAAGGGGCCAAAAGGACACAAGGGACAAAGTAGTTAAGAAAAACTCTTAAACATTTATGTCGCTTATGTCCCTTTGGTCCATTTCTTAAATCTTCATCTTCAGCGGATCATCCTCGAGCGCTCCGCCGTGCAGGCGGATATGGGGATAGTGTGAGGCGGTCCTTTCGGTCCAGGCGTTTCCGCCGTTTATCACCGTCGATTCGTTTTCATCCACCGATACCCGGTTCGACGCGAGCGCCACGATCTCCCGAAGGATCTCGTGATTGAGCCTGTCAGCCTCCGTTGCCACATCGTCCCTTATTTTCGACGCGATGCTTTCCAGTTTTTCCAGGGTGACCTTACCTATGGTGCAGAGCGCTTCGGGGCTCCGTTTTTTTCGATCTTCCAGATTCATGAAGAGGGATGAGGTTTCGGGTTTTGCGTTGCAATTACAATAAAAAAATATTTGCTGTCAGGAAATCTTTTTTTATACTTAAAGCATCTGTTAGCACTCTCCCCTGATGAGTGCTAATGCGACCTGAACCATGCGTTCAGGTTATGTTTTATCCCAGTGACATAATGATCAATCATCAACTCAAACGAGAAAGAAGACAATGAACTTGAAACCATTAGCTGATCGAGTTATTGTTAAGCCCGCGCAGGCTGAGGAAAAAACCAAGGGTGGCCTCTACATTCCCGATACCGGCAAAGAGAAGCCGCAGTACGGTGAAGTCGTCGCCGTTGGTGCAGGCAAGGTTGCAGAAAACGGCCAGCTGCTCCAGATGCAGGTTACCGTCGGAAGCAAGGTTCTGTACGGCAAGTACTCCGGTACGGAAGTCCAGGTCGAAGGCGAGGACTACCTCATCATGCGCGAAGCTGACATTTTTGCTATTCTTGACTAATAACCCACTGTTTGCATTTTAAAATCCTATAGGAGGAACGCTTAACAATGACTGCTAAAGATATTCTCTTTGACGCCGACGCAAGGGCGAAACTCAAGGTTGGCGTAGACAAGCTCGCCAACGCTGTTAAAGTCACGCTCGGCCCAGCCGGCCGCAACGTGCTCATCGACAAGAAATTCGGTGCTCCTACCTCCACCAAGGACGGCGTCACTGTCGCCAAGGAGATCGAACTTGCCGATGCCATCGAAAACATGGGCGCACAGATGGTCCGTGAAGTCGCTTCCAAAACCAGCGATGTCGCCGGTGACGGAACCACCACCGCTACGGTTCTCGCCCAGGCCATCTATCGTGAAGGCCTGAAGAACGTCGCCGCAGGCGCACGTCCGATCGATCTGAAGAGGGGTATCGACCGCGCTGTCCGCGAAGTCGTCCAGGAGCTCCGCAACATCAGCCGCAGCATCTCCGGCAAGAAGGAGATCGCTCAGGTCGGCACCATTTCCGCCAACAACGATCCTGAAATCGGCGAACTGATTGCCGAGGCCATGGACAAGGTCGGCAAAGACGGCGTCATCACCGTCGAAGAGGCAAAAGGCATGGACACCGAACTGAAGGTCGTCGAAGGCATGCAGTTCGATCGCGGTTACCTTTCACCGTACTTCGTGACCAATCCGGAGACCATGGAAGCCGAGCTCGAAGACGCCGTGATCCTGATCTACGACAAGAAGATCGGCAACATGAAAGAGCTGCTCCCGATCCTCGAGAAAGCTGCACAGTCCGGTCGTCCGCTGCTTATCATCGCAGAAGACATCGAAGGCGAAGCGCTTGCAACCCTCGTGGTCAACAAGCTGCGTGGCACCCTGAAAGTCGCAGCCGTAAAGGCTCCCGGCTTCGGTGACCGCCGCAAGGCTATGCTCGAAGATATCGCCATCCTTACCGGCGGTACCGTTATTTCCGAAGAGAAAGGCTACAAGCTCGAGAACGCGACCTTCGCTTACCTCGGCCAGGCTGCACGCGTCAACATCGACAAGGACAACACCACCGTCGTCGAAGGCAAAGGCAAGCAGGAAGAGATCAAGGCACGCATCAACGAGATCAAGGGCCAGATCGACAAATCGACCTCCGAATACGACACCGAAAAACTGCAGGAGCGTCTTGCAAAACTTTCCGGCGGCGTTGCTGTGCTCAACATCGGCGCTTCGACAGAAGTTGAGATGAAAGAGAAGAAAGCCCGTGTCGAGGACGCACTGCATGCTACCCGCGCAGCTGTCCAGGAAGGTATCGTCGCCGGCGGCGGCGTTGCCCTGATCCGCGCCATCAAGGGTCTTGATCGTGCAGTAGCCGACAACGAAGACCAGAAGACCGGTATCGACATCATTCGCCGCGCGCTCGAAGAGCCGCTTCGCCAGATCGTTGCCAACACCGGCACGACCGACGGTGCAGTCGTTCTTGAGAAGGTTCGCAGCGGTGAGGGCGATTACGGCTTCAACGCAAGGACCGAGCAGTACGAAAACCTGGTGGAAGCCGGTGTGGTCGATCCGACCAAGGTTACCAGAAGCGCTCTTGAGAACGCAGCTTCGGTCGCAAGCATTCTTCTTACCACGGAAGCCTGCATCACCGACATCAAGGAAGAGAAGTCCGACATGCCTGCAATGCCTCCTGGCGGCATGGGCGGTATGGGCGGCATGTACTGATCTGTTGGTACATCCAACTCAATAATGGCTGTCCTGAAAGGGCGGTCAGAAAAGCAGAAGGGCTACCCGAAAAGGTGGCCCTTCTGCTTTTCATGCTTGATCAGCGTTAACTCCGGCTGTTGCGAACATGGTGTGCGAATATCTCTGATTTCGTCGGATCTGATAACTATTGATTTCAATAACATGGCGTTATGTCTTTTTCAAAGTCCGGCAAACCGACCTATAATCTTTATATTAACGTTTGGATTGAGCGTGTTAGAATGATTTTCTGGTCGACAGCTTCCCCGAAAATGTAGAGTCCGCTCAACAATTCGATATGAGGTCTGAGAATTAACGATTAACAGCTCATGTCCTGTTGACGGCAGCATCATGTCCATGAAGTTTATCGAAAAACGGTGAAGGACGGTATAACAATTAAAACAGCATTTTGATTATGGCTAATCTGATTAATCCTGTAAAACATTTACTTCTCAGGGCGAAGATACAACCGGAAAAAATCGCTGTTTGTGATATTTATGACGCTATCAGTTACAGGAATTTATTGGTGCTGGTGACGAAAATCGCCAGAAAACTTGAGCTGCTCGGATTCAAGCCTGGTGATTTGGCCATAACATCCCTTCCACCAAAATTTGATTGGATTTTTACCAATGCCTTGTTCCACGAGGCATGTATCACCTGTTCCAATCATGGTTATAAACCAGTTGATGAATCCCTGGAGGTTGATTGGGTTATTTCCGATAGAGTCGTTGATAATGTCGAGCAAGAAAAGTTGATACTTGTTGATCAGGCCTGGATAACTGATGCGCTTGAATGCGAAGGGATCGGCTCCATCAAGCCCTATGCTGCTGATAATGAGGTATGCCGCCTGATACTGACCTCAGGGACAACGGGTGACGCAAAGGCGGTCGCACTGCCTTTAAAAACCATTTACGGTAGATGCAGCGTCATCAATAATTATTGGTGTGGGCCGGGTAGCGAAATCAATATGATGTCACTTGCCACGGTCGGCGGTTTTTTTTCTGCAATAAACTCCATAATGACCGGCGGGACATATTACTGTGTGAATAAATCAAGTGATGTCGTCAAACTTGCCATGAGTCATACGATTGACAGCGTTACAGCCTCTCCGATTCAATTGGCCTCATTGGTCGCAGAGCTTGAGTCAGTAAAAGGGACACGGCCTTCATTCAGGCTGATAAGATCTGCCGGCGGAACCGTGTCGGCGGCTTTGCTGGATCGTCTGCTCAGGATGACTGATGCGGAAATTTATAATATCTATGGATCTACAGAGCTTGGCGGGGTAACTCTCGACTTGATCCATTACCCATATAGTCCGGAACGAGCCGGTTATGTGCTGACTGGCGTTGTGGTTGAGATTGTGGATGAAGATGATAATCCTCTGCCTTTCGGTGCTGAAGGCGTTATACGAGCCAGAAGCAATAATATGGTCAATGAGTACTATAAAAATCCCCAGGCTACAGCCATCTCATTTAAAAATGGGTGGTTCTATCCTGGTGACAGGGGTCTCCTGAAGAACGACGGATTGCTTTTACTCGCTGGCCGGGAAAGTGAACTCATCAACCGGGGCGGCATAAAGATCAATCCTGATACGATCGATCGCTTCCTTGCTGATTACAGTGGTGTAGAAGATGCAGCTGTTTGCGGTGTGGAAAACAGGTCCGGCATTCAGGATGTGGTGGTGGCAATTATTGTCCCTGAAGACTTTGATATGAAAACGCTCAATATGGAATTATTGAAGAAGTTCGGCCAGTCAATAAGTCCAGTGATTCTGGTGAGAGTCAAGCAAATCCCCAGAAATGAGATGGGTAAGGTGATGAGGTCCCGGATGAGCGAGCAGCTGGCAGTAATTCTTGCTGACTATGAGTCCCGGAAAAATCAGTCGTCATGACGATAACCCCTGACCGGGTCCATAGCGCTGGCGCCATGGGCCCAGTCCACTTTACCGGAAAGAGCCTGAACCTTTGCCAGAGCCCGTGACAGTATCACTGGTGACAGGATTCAGAGATCTTCAGGATGCTTTGTACGGTTTGCGACAGTTTATGCAGGGTAAACGGCTTCATGATGAAATGCGTGTCATCATCAAACATGTCATCGGTAACGTAGGCTGTCATGAACAGTGTTTTAATGTCCGGGCAGATGCTCCTCAGTTTCGATGACAGATCATTTCCGTTCATCTTCGGCATAATTACATTGGTCAGCAGCAGATCAACCGTACGAGAGGATAGCGAGGCGAGACGAATGGCTTCATAAGGGGATGTTGCCGTCAGTACCCTGTATCCGTTGGCGGCGAGAGTCGGCCTGATGATTTCGAGCATCGCCGGGTCGTCTTCGACCAGCAGAATCACTCCTCCCCGTTCATCACTTCCTGCAGAACCCTCTTCATGTGAGGGCGGCGCAGACTCGGCATTACCTTTAAACTCAGGCAGATAGATGCTGAAGTTGCTCCCTTTGCCGGGGACGCTCCGGCATTCGACGTATCCGTTGTTCTGTTTGACGATGCCATAGATCGTCGACAGCCCCATGCCGGAACCTTTTCCGATCTCCTTTGTGGTAAAGAACGGCTCGAAAATGTGGGGCCGTACGCCCGGGTCAATACCTGTACCGGTATCGATTACCGAAATCATGACATAGTCTCCCGGCGTGTGACATGCATGGCCGGTATAGCAATCAACCTGCTCCACCCTGATGACGGAGGTTTCGATAAAGACAGAACCAGCGCCGATGATCGCATCGCGTGCATTGACGCAAAGGTTGGTGACGATCTGGTCGAGCTGTGACGGATCGATCAGGAGCTCGGCCTGGCTGCTGCCGGGGTGGAATTCGAATGTTATCTGCTCGTCGACAAGGCTTTCAAGCATGGGGAAAAGCTCTCCGAGCGCAGCATCCAGCGCCAATATCCTGGGTTGCGTGGCCTGTTTCCGTGCAAACGCAAGGAGCTGATGGATCATATCTGCGGCCCTGACGGATGCGGTGCGGATATTTTCAAGACTTTCGGCGAACGGATCGGCCCGTTCCATTTCGTCGAGGACGAGCTCTGCATTTCCGAGGATCGCCATGAGCATATTGTTGATGTCGTGTGCGATTCCTCCGGCGAGCTGACCGATCAACTCCATCTTTTGTGTATGCTGAATCACCTCCTGCATCTTCTGTTCCGACTCTTCAGCATATTTTTTTGAGATGATATCCCATGCGACGCCGACAAGGATGCTTACGAGTTTAATGTCGCCGGCATTGTAATCGGTCGGTTTGTTGCCGATCTCAAGCGTCGCCATCACAAGGCCATTGCGTATCAGGGGCACGATCAATTCCCGTCCGACCTCCAGGTGCTCAACAGTTTCGATGTTGCAATGCCTGAGCGTCGAGTAATCATTATGGAACACGGCGGCCTTTTGCCTTACGACATCGGCACATACCCTGGATTTGATCTTTGTCGGATGAAGCGCCGCACCGCATTTATCCAGTTTGGAGTTGCTCGAACAAGCTTGCCGTAATATGGTCGTCTGATCGTCCGACACAAAATTGAAGAACCCTATTGAGCTTCCGGTCAAACGCTCGGCTTCATCAAGGGTGAACGATAGCAGCTCTTCAGTCGATGAGGAGCCTGCCATCTCAAGCAATCGCAGGCGGAAGTCTGTCAGCGCCTCAAAGTGCTTGCGTTCGCTCATGTCATGAATGATCGAATAGACAACAGCTTTACCCTGAAGATCAATCGTATTGCTGAATATCTCGACATCGCGGATCGAACCGTCCGCCATTCTGTGGTAGGTTGAAAATATTTTCTGTCCTGCATCTCCTGACCTGGGGGCATCGGTTGTCGCCCCGGAAGAGGTGGGCGACTCGATCTCTCCAAAGTTTTTCTGGATGAGTTCCTTTCTTGACCAGCCGTAAAAATTCGCGGCAGACTGATTCGCTTCAATGATATTGCCGGTTCCAGCGTCGATCAGCAGCATCACTGCCGGATGGCTTTTAAGCACGTTCCTGAAGTCCGTTTCGCTGTACATTGCGATTATTGCTTGTGCCGGATAACTCCGCCTGATTCGGCAAAAATGATTTCTTGCAGGCAGAGCAGGTGACTATTTACAAGTATACCTGTTTTTTTCAATATTGTTCTGTCAGGTTTACTGCGGGCAACGTAATAATTCGTCATGGTGCGGTCAGTCCGGACGACTTTCGCTGAATGGAACGGATTGGCGCTTCCCGGTTGTCCGGATTTGACGGAATTCCGTCCGAATCCTCAGTGTCCTGACCCGGAAGCGCTAAAGGGTTGCTCCTCTTTATCCTGTTTGACGATCTCCTTTAAAGCGTTTTCGAAATGCTTATATTCCAGCAATATGATCCTTGCCGGGAATACTGGCAACTTTCTGTTTATGGTAGGGTTATAAGCGTTCTGCAATTTTTTTTGCAGAGCAGCCAGCAGGTGAAAGGGCGCGTTTGATGACCTGAGACGCAGGCGGCGGTTCATCAGCCGTCCCCAACCGGCGATTGATAACAATACGAGACTGACAAAAGGCGATTCAACCGATTTTCAATTATTTTCATGAGAGCTGTACTGCTGGTCAGCGGAGGGATGGACAGCCTGGTCGCCACGGCCCTGGCCCATCATCAGGGATTTGACCTCGCCGCCATGCATGTCAATTATGGTCAGAGGACATGGCAGAAGGAGCTTGAGTGTTTCCGCCTGATCTGCGATCATTACGGTATTGACCGACGCCTGGAGGTCGACGCCGCTTTCCTTGGGGCTATCGGCGGCTCTTCGCTTACCGATGCGGCCATTCCCGTCGGCCCTGCCGACCTTGGGGGAAGTACCATTCCGACAAGCTATGTTCCGTTCCGGAACGCCTGTTTCCTTTCCATGGCAGTAAGCTGGTCAGAGGTTATCGGTGCCGACCGGATCTTCATCGGCGCCGTCGAAGAGGACTCTTCCGGCTATCCTGACTGCCGCAAGGTTTTCTACGACGCATTCAATCGCGTCATCGATCTCGGTACGAGGCCTGAGACTGAAATCGAGATCATGACTCCTCTCATCGCGATGAGCAAGGCCGATATCGTCTCAAGGGGCGTTGAGCTCGACGCTCCGTTCAATTACAGTTGGTCCTGTTACAAAAGCGAAGGACGGGCATGCGGGGTATGCGACAGTTGTGCCCGGCGCCTGAGGGCATTCGAAATAGCAGGTCTCCGCGACCCGGTCGAATATGAGGTGAGGCCGAACTATCTGCAGTAATATTTTAACCAAGAAATTTCACTGAATCCATGGAAAAGGCATTAGCAAATCCTTCCGATTCCCGCTCCCTCAACGAGAGGCTCAAACTCGCGTTCGGGCTGACGGCTCTCATTTGGGTAGTCGGACTTGTCGGTCATTTCACTCCGTTGCTCGAATGGCCGGCCCTCTTCATTTACGTGATCGGCTCCATAGGCGTGGTGGTCTGGCGCGGAAAGAGCCGCGGTGAATGGGCTGAGATGTATCTTGCCGGGGGCGACCTGAAGAAGTCCCTCAAATGGGGCGGTATCGCAGGTGTCATTCTTTTCGGAATGGACGTCTTCAATACGGTGATGTGGTACAAGAATGGTGGAGCGCCGATGGGCGATATGGTCGGCATTCTCGTGAACAAGAACTTTCTCTACCTGTTTCCGGTACTCGTGCTGGCCGAGGAGTTTCTCTGGAGGGGGCTCATGCTTTCCTCAATGATCGAGAAAGGCTTCAACAAGCACCTGACTGTTTTTGTGACAGCAGCGTTCTATGTGGTGAACCATTTTGCCGTCGCCCCGGTAGGCATGAAGGAGCGCGCCCTGATGGCCATGATGGCTTTTCCGATTGGCATTCTCGGCGGTTATATTGTGCTGAGGTCCAAAAATGTCTGGGGAAGCGTGTTGGTGCATATGGTGACCATGTTTTCCATGGTGCTTGATATTTTCGTCATCCCCGGTCTTGTCTACAAATTTGTGCACTGATCGTATTCATCTTTCCTTATGATCGAGAACCGAATCACCCGCCTGATGAAGCAGGATAAAAAACTGCTCATCGCGTACTATATGCCTGAATTTCCTGTGCCCGGGGCTACGCTTCCGGTGCTCGAAGCCTTGCAGGAGAACAATGTCGACATCATCGAGCTCGGCATGCCCTACTCCGATCCGATCGGCGACGGGCCAGTCATCCAGGATGCTGGCCATACGGCCATCCGTCACGGCGTGACCGTCCGAAGCATCCTTGATATGGTCAAGAAAGCCAGAAACGGGGATGGGTGCCGGAAGATCACCACGCCTATCCTGCTGATGGGTTACAGCAATCCTCTCATCGCCTATGGCGGCGACTGTTTCATGGCCGATGCAATCGAGGCGGGTGTCGATGGGCTGCTGATCCCTGATCTTCCTCCTGAAGAGTCGGAGGATTTTCTTGAACGTGCAAGAAGTTTCGGGCTTACGGTCGTCTACCTCATCTCGCCAGTCACTCCTCCGGATCGGATTGAACTCATCGACTGCATGTCCACCGATTTTTCATACTGCCTTGCCGTCAATGCTACGACGGGAACCGGGAAACTCGACGATGCAGGCATGGACCGGAAGATCGAAGAGTACCTGAAGCGGGTTCGCGAACACACAAAAAAGAAATTCGTCGTCGGGTTCGGCATCAGGGACCGCGAACGCGTCCACAGGATGTGGGAGCTTGCCGACGGCGCAGTGGTCGGTACGGCCCTGTTGCAGCATGTGGCCGACGCCAAAAGCCCTGAAGAGACTGCCAGCAAGGCTGCCAGCTTCTGGAAATCACTGCAGTAACGCCTATTCATGACGGCGTTCCGAAATGATTATGGACGCCGTCATGGCCACCCACCCATTCTCCCGACAATGCAAGAAACGAGCACAGTTTACCCCGCGGTTACGGTCATCATTCCGCACCTGAAGAACCGGGGTATGCTCGAGTCCTGCCTTGACTCCCTACGCCAGAGCCTTTACAAACGCCTTTCCGTTCTCGTCGTCGATAACGGCGGTCGGTTGTCCGACCTTTCCGGCATCGAAACTTCATACCCGGAAATCGATGTGATCAGGCTTCCCGTAAACGCGGGATATGCGGGCGGATGCAATGAGGGCCTGAATCGGTCGTCGTCGAAATATGTGGTTTTCATGAATGACGATGCAGTGGTTGATCCGGGATGGCTCGGCCCGCTCGTCGACGAGGCCGAACGCGATCCGCTCATCGGGGCATTGCAACCCAAGATCCTCTCGCTCAAAGGGAGGCGTGAAGGTCGACGCACGTTCGATTATGCCGGTGCGGCAGGAGGTCTTATGGATCGTCTGGGGTTTCCGTATTGTCTCGGCAGGACCTTCAGCGGCAGGGAAGAGGACCGTGGACAGTATGATAAAGCCCGGGAGATATTCTGGGCCTCAGGCGTGGCCATGTTTGCCTCTCGTGAACTGCTCGTGGGCCTTGGCGGGTTCGAAACCGGTTTTTTCATGCACATGGAGGAGATCGATCTGTGCTGGCGGTTGAGGATGTCCGGCCACAGCGTTCGTTCGGTTCCGGACTCCGTCGTCTGGCATGAGGGGGGGGCCTCGCTGCAGGAGGGGAGTCCCATGAAGGTCTACTATAACCACCGCAACGCCATAACCATGCTGCTCCGGAACCGCAGCCTCGTTCCCCTG
Source organism: Chlorobiaceae bacterium (assembly GCA_013334965.1). Lineage (GTDB taxonomy): Bacteria > Bacteroidota > Chlorobiia > Chlorobiales > Chlorobiaceae > Chlorobaculum. Next base: position 32,312 of record JAAXWO010000012.1, read on the forward strand.
TTGCTGGTTTTGCCGCTCAGGCTGCTGCTTGAGGCAGCAGCTGCGCTCTACTATCTTTCAGGCGGAGCCGATGGGCGCGCCAAGGCGAAGCAGGTTCTGCGAGCCATGCGGGACAACGTTGCCGGGTTCGGAGCAACCCTTCAAGATCGTCGGCAGATCCAGCAGGCAAGGAGGGTCGGTGACCGGGCGCTGTTCAGGGAGGCCCCTCTTTCAGTTTTTCTTCTTGATGCTTCTCAGCGCCGGGCATCTGATTCGCAGTAACTCCTGATACCTTTCAGAATCGTCGGTAGATCCTGGCTCTGCACGAAGCTGACAAGGAATTGCGGAGCGAAGAAGTTCGGCTTGATCTTCGCCTCGTAGGTGAGGATCGTTCCCGCATCGTTCCCGTCGGCGACCTCTTCGAGAACCCAGTTGCCCTCATAGATTTTGAAATCGCCGCCAATCTGCACGAAATGAAGGTGCTTCGGATACTCTTCCTCGACCTTCAGCCTGAAATGCACGATCGTCTCGAAAAACAGGATGCCGGACTTACCCGACTGGTCTATGATTTTTGTCGAGTCGTCAGCTTCAACCAGTTTGCTCGAAGCGACCTTGGGCATCGTTTTGCTGAGGTTGTCGTAATCGGTCAGCATATTCCAGACGATTGCGGGCTCCGCCTTGACGAATACGCAGCCTTTCGCGCCGATGGCACTATCCGGAAGCCAATCCAGATCGATCAGGATCTCCCGGTGGAGAAGCCTTGCTTTTTTATCAGGGGTCAGTTCCATATGGAGGTTGCTGTCAATTGTTCATCGGGCAGGGGGCGGGAGATACGCGTCAGACAGGATGGCATCTGTTACCCTTCAATGTAAGCGTCATTCGGTTCCGCTGCAATCGTTTCGAACAGGACTGGGCCTCAGGGGTTTCAGAATTCGATTGCCGGGAACGCGGCGTTCCCGGGAGCTCCGGCAAGATTCGGTTCCTGGACGTTCTTCAAGGTCTCAGTCTTCTGCGTAGAGCGGTTCGGCGTGGACGACGATCCGTGAGGTTTCCGGCAGGGAGTGGTAGATCAGGCCTTCGAGGCGGCTGGTAAGCGAATGGACGTTTTCGAGCAGCGTGTCGTCGTTGAACCCGCAGTGCAGGGTGATGCAGAGTTTTTCATGCTCAGTTACAAGGATCCGTATGTCATGGACGTCCACGATGCCGGGAATGGTTTCCGCCGCCTGCCGGATAGCGTCGACCAGGGCCCCTTCTTTTTCCGGTGCGATAGGCCGGGCGCTTCGCTCTTCATGGCTCAGCGGGTCGAGGTGGATGCAGATGTCGATCTCGCCGTTGAACTCGCGGTGAAGCTCTTTTTCGAGCTCCGATACGGTGTTGTGGGCGTCGCGGATGGTCAGTCGGCTGTCGACTTCGACGTCGAAGGTAATCTGTTTTTTGTCACCCGACAGGTTGGTCGAGATGTTATGGGCATGGAGATTGTGGTTCAGGCCGATAACATGGATCCTTTCGGTGATGGTTTCGCTGTCCAGCACGATCGGTCGCGCGTTGACCGTGATGTCGCTGTCGGGAAGCTCCTCCTTCACACGGCGTTCCACTTCCGAACAGATTGTCCGGACTTTTTCGTGAGGCAGCGTCCTGGCGACGGTGATCGTCAGGTCGACGAAGACGAAGGGCCCAGCCGGTTTTATCCTCATCTTTTCGATGGCGACTACTCCGGGGACCGTGGATGCGATATCCTCGATCTGTTCCGAAAGTCCCTCCGGCGCAGCGTCGACGAGCACATCGATGGTCTTTTTCCCGAGTTCCCACGCGGCGCGGGCCACCAGCACGGCCACCAGCATACCGGCAACAGCATCGGCCCAGGGAATGCCGATGGCTACGAATCCGAGTCCGACGAGGACGACTGCCGAGGAGATGATGTCTGAACTGAAGTGCAGCGCGTCCGCTTCAAGCGCCTGGCTTCTGGTCTCCCTGGCGATCTTTTTCAGGGCTCTCGAACGGGAGATGTCGACGACGATGGAGATGACGATCACGGCGATTGCATACCATTCGACCTTGATGGCCGAATGACCTGAAATCAGCCTCTCTGTGGCTTCATAGATGATCCAGAAACAGGTGATGAACAGCAGGCCGGTCTCGATCAGCGCGCTCACGCTTTCGATCTTCGTATGGCCGTAATGATGTTTGCTGTCGGCAGGTTTGTGGCTGACCCGTACGGCAAACCAGGTCAGGGCGGCAGCTCCGAAATCCATGGCCGAATGGGCGGCTTCCGAGAGAATACCGATACTGCCGGTCATGAGGCCGACGACGATTTTCATGACGGTCAGAAGCAGGCTGGCCGAAACCGAACTGAGTGCGACGCTTTCCTTTTTCTGTTGGTGATTGCTCATCGGGCTGGTTAACGGTGATCGGAGTCTTATGTCGGGGGGAGCTGACGGTTGTAATGACAAAATGTAATGTTTTGGACGGAAATGACCATAACCTCGCGGCGGCATTTATCACGGATGCTCAGGATCAATGATCGGGATGCTCAGCATACGCGGTATTTCCCCTCAGCAAGGCTTGTGATGAACTGCTGGATATCTTCAAGTTCGCTATCGATGATGTCTGCAGGCTGCTTGCGGCAGGAGGCGAAATCTGCCCCGGGTGCGAGAACGAGTTGCGCCGAAGCAACCAGCGGGCGGTCGACCGGGTTACCGATCTGGCTGCAGAGGTAGACGACGGCCTCCCTTACCCCCTCCGTTTCACGATGGATTCTTGCGGCAATCTGATGGCTGAGGATGTTGTAGATTTTGCCGACGTGGTTGACCGGATTTTTCCCGGCAGCGGCTTCGGTCGTCTGGTGCCTGTTGAAGGGAATGATGCCGTTGACCCGGTTGCCCCGTCCAACCTGTCCGCAATCGGCGCCTTCCGCAGAGGTTCCAAGGACGGTAAGGTACATGCCTCCCTCTCCGCGGGACGGGTCGTCGAGGGTGTTGATGTCGATGTCGATCGAATCGAGCAGTCGGCTCTCCTTTTTGATGAACGTGAGCAGCTCGTCCTGAATCGCACTTTTCCGCTCGAAGTACATGTTCGAACCCTGAACGTAACGATCGACGAAGGCTATTGCCACGGTTAACCTCAGGGATCTGCCGAACCGGTACCCCATGATCTTGATGTCTTCACCGACTTCAGGGAAGAGCGCCTTGAGGACAGGGGAGTTGAGGTGCCCTTCGGCGGCAATCACCAGACGTTCGGTTTCGCTGAGCGGTGCGTATCCGACGCCTACCGAGGTGTCGTTCGCGCCGATTACCTTTCTGGCAAAGGCATCGGTGAGCTCGGCCGAACCCGGTTTGATTTCGTTCTGGAAAAGGATGTGCCTGTCAGGGTCGACGAAACGAAGGTTCTGCCTGATCCATCCCCTGGCGGCGGCCTCGGCGATATCGCCCACCGGTACGAGGCGGCCTTTGTAGCTGTAGGTCGCTCGGTCTCCGAAAATGAGTCTCATGGGCTCGACCATTTCGCCGCCTCCTGTTTTCGGGAGGCTTCGGCCAGCCACGAGCAGCCCCTTGTCGATGTTGTGGTGGCAGATATGGCCGAAAATGCGGTTGTATTCGCGGCAAAGCTCTACGCAGACAGCCTCCATGATCGAATCGCATATCGTGTCAGGGTGTCCCGTTCCCTTTCGTTCGACGAGTTCGATCGGCTGCTCTTCCATCGGGGCGTCAGGAGCCCTGTCGATGATGATGTTTCGCGTGTGACTCATTTTCAGCTGCGCCTCCATCTGTCGTTTGGATATGGCTCAGAGAGTGAGAACCATGTGTTCGTGCCCATCTTCACCGCATCTGCGGAGACGGCCAGCAACATCACGTCACCAGAAGCAGTCGCGGACGCAGATGGTCAATTCTCCGCTTTCTCCCCGTCTGCAGGAGGATCGATTTTGGTGGCGAGCACCTTGTCGATGCGCTTGCTGTCCATGTCGACCACCTCAAGACGCCAGTTCTCACAGGTCGTGATGTCGCCGGTCTGGGGCATGCGTCCAAGCAGCCACATCACCAGTCCGCTGAGCGTGTGGTATACCCCCTTTTCCTCTTCAGGCACGTACCTGAGTTCAAGCGTATCCTTGAGTTCGGGAACCGGGATCAGGCCGTCCAGAAGCCAGGAGCCGTCTTCACGCTGGATAGCCCATGAATCTTCGATGTTGCGGGGCACGAATTCGCCCGTGACCGCTTCAAGCATGTCCTGCAGGGTTACAAGGCCCTGGATTTCACCATACTCGTCCACAACGAAGACCATCTGGGTTCCCGATGTCCTGAAATGTTCGAGCAGTTCCATGCCGGTCAGGGTTTCGGGCACGAATACGCAGGGCTGGAGATGATCGGCGAGGTTGGTGAGCGCGCCTTTGATGGTCTGGGCAAGAAGCTGTTTTGCGTTGATCACGCCGAGCAGCGACTGGAGGCTGCCGTGGCAGACGGGAAACCTCGAGTGTTCTGATTCGGCCACACGTCCCATGTTCTCCTGCATCGAAAGGGTCGTGTCCAGGTAGATGATGTCAGACCTCGGAACCATGAGCGAGCCGAGCTGGCGGTCGTCGAGACGGAACACGTTGCGTACCATTTCGTGTTCATGCTGCTCGATGATGCCTGCTTCCGAGCCCTCTTCGAGTAACGCGTGGATCTCCTCTTCGGTGACGCCGGGCAGCGACTGCGCATCCCTCCCCATAAGGCGCAGGATGCCATCGGTCGATGCGGAGAGCAGGCGAACGAACGGGCGTGTCACGGAGGAGAGTATCTGCATGGGGCGCGCGACGACGCGGGCTATACCTTCGGGATTGGTCTGGCCCAGCCGCTTCGGCACCAGTTCACCGATCACGATCGTCACATAGGTGATGATCATGACCACAAATACGGTGGCGGTGACGTGGCTCGGTTCGTCAGCCATTCCGAGGTTCCGGAGCGTTTCGGCCAGAGGCGGGGCGAAGGTCGACTCGCCGATGATGCCGTTCAGGACACCGATCGCCGTCAGGCCGATCTGTACGGTAGAGAGGAATCGCGTGGGCTCCTGCCCGAGCTTGATGGCTACTGCAGCAGCCTTGTCACCGTCTTCGGCAAGCCTGGTCAGCCGTGATCGTTTGGCGGTTATCAGGGCCATCTCCGACATGGCGAACAGGCCGTTGATGACGATCAGCAGAGAGAAAAGAATGAGGATTTCCATAGATTCACTTATGTGTGCGAACTGTTTTCATGTAAGAAGACAGATATGCTTAACTATTATAATATGTTATCGGTGATATTTTGTTCCTGGATGTTCAAAGATTCCGGATACGGTAAAACTGTCGCTCATTACCAAGATAACCATTTCGATTTTTCATTATGAAGATAGGCATCTCCTGTCATCACACCTACGGCGGAAGCGGCGCCATAGCCACGGAACTTGGCAAGGCGCTGGCGTTGCGGGGCCACACGGTCCATTTTTTCAGCCAGGCGGCTCCGTTCAGGCTCGGGAAGTATTCGAAGAACATCTTCTTCCATGAGATCGAGGCGATGAACTATCCGCTTTTCGAAAGTCCCTATTATGCCTTGGCCCTCGCCTCCAAGATCGCCGAGGTAGCGTTTTACGAAAAACTGGACGTGGTGCATGCCCATTATGCGATTCCCCATGCGATCAGCGCGCTCCTTGCACGCCAGATGCTTGAAGAGAAGTGCCCGGCTTCCCGCTGCTTCAGGATCGCCACGACGCTTCACGGTACGGACATAACGATTGTCGGTGCCGACGCAAGCATGCGCGACGCCGTCCGTCTCGGCATCAACAAGTCCGATGGGGTTACGGCCGTGTCCGGCTACCTGAAGGATGAAACCGTCAGGATGTTCACTCCACGGAAACCCATCGAAGTCATCCATAACTTTGTCGATACATCGGTGTTCAGGCGCCTTCCTGGCCGGGAGCCGAGGGAATTGCTGGGAATCGGAACCGAGAAGGTGGTTATCCACATATCCAATTTCCGCCCGGTGAAGCGCATCGGCGATGTCCTTGCCGTTTTTGAACAGATCCAGCAGAGGATTCCCGCCACCCTTCTGCTTGTGGGCGACGGTCCTGAACGGAGCGAGGCCGAGACCTGGGTAAGGATCAACGGGCTGACCAGCAAGGTGAGGTTCCTTGGCAAGCTCGACGACATCGTACCGCTGCTTTCGATTGCCGACCTTATGCTCATGCCGAGCAACGTCGAATCGTTCGGACTTGCCGCCCTGGAGGCCATGGCTTGCGGAGTGCCGGTGGTCGTTACCGATGCGGGCGGTTTTCCGGAATTCGTCAGGCAGGGAGTGGACGGGTTCAGGCATCCTCATGGCGATGTGGAGGGCATGAGCCGGAGCGCGCTCAGCATACTGGAGGACGATGCCGTGTGGCGACGGTTTTCGGAATCGGCTGAACAACATGCAGGGCAGTTTGAGACTGCCCTGCTGGTCGAAAAATATGAGTCGTTCTACCGTAAGCTTGTCGACGAAGCCGATAAAGCCGCAGCGGATCAGTAGCGTTTGGTCGAGAGAAGCACCGAACGGTACTTTTCGAGATCTTCGAGGACGGCGCCGGTTCCGCGAGCAACAGCCGTCAGCGGATCATCGCTGATGTGCACCGTCAGTTTCGTCTCTTCGTTGATCTTCTTGTCGAGCCCCTTGATCAGTGCGCCGCCTCCAGCGAGGAACAGGCCCCTGTCGAGGATGTCAGCCGATAGTTCAGGCTTGGTGACTTCAAGGCTTTTCTTGATCGACGTGATGATCTGGCTGATCGGGGTGGCGATGGCTTCGCGAATGGTCGCTGAATTGATTTCACGCTCTTCCGGCAGCGCAGTCACGAGGTTTCTTCCCCTGACCATCATGGTGAGCTCCTTGTCGAGCTTGTACGCTGACGCGATCCTGATCTTGACCTCTTCGGCGGTGCGTTCGCCGATGGCGAGGTTGTATGCCTTCCGGAAATGGCGGATAATCGCGTTGGTGATGTCGGTGCCGGCGACCCTGAGAGATTCGCCGGATGCGATGCCTCCGAGAGAGATGACCGCAATTTCAGTGGTTCCGCCGCCGATATCGACGATCATGTTGCCCATGGGCTCCTTGACGTCGATGCCGATACCGATTGCCGCAGCCATAGGTTCTGCTACCAGGTACACCTCTTTCGCTCCGACATGCTCGGCCGAGTCACGGACGGCGCGCTTTTCGACTTCGGTGATGCCCGACGGAATGCCGATAACCATACGCCTTATTCCGAGCGAGAACTGCTTCTTGGTCTTGAGGATCAGGCCCCTGATGAGCTCCTCGGTGGCTTCATAGTCGGCGATGACGCCGTTGGCCAGCGGCTTGATGGTAATGATGCCCGGATGGGTCTTTTCGTGCATGAGGAGAGCTTCCTCTCCGATGGCTACGACTTTACCTGTATTGCGATCGCGTGCTACGATGGACGGTTCGTTAAGAACTACGCCCTGGTTGCGGATGAAAATGAGGGTGTTAGCTGTTCCAAGGTCGATGGCGATGTCCTTGAACAGGTTACTGAAAAAGCCCATGATGAATAAGGATCTTGGTATGGTACATAGTGTCTTGGAAGACGCATATTTCAGGCTGGGTTCCAAGGTTTTCGAATGAACTCATAAGGTACTTAATGGAATATTTTTTTCAAATGAAAACATCGCCTGATTACGCTCATATTGACAATATATGGCCCTTTTTCAGCCGAGAGCGGGGTTTCGATTAAAGCGGGCATTCCGTACATTAAAAAACATAGAGGATGCCTGAACAGAATGCCGTCTGAACGGCAGCCAGGGATCCCGAACATCCATCATTAAAAGAACGATCAGTGTTAACGATCTATCATTTCGCACAGGACGAAACCGCCCTCAGGGAGCAGCTCAACCGGACGGTATCGTTTGACCCGGATTCCCGGCACACTGTCGATGAAATCCTGTCCCGGGTGAAGACGGAAGGAGATGCAGCCGTTCTCGACTATACCAACCGTTTCCAGGGAGTTCTTCTCCCGGACATGAAGGTGAGTGCTGCGGAGATCGATCAGGCATACGCGGAAGCCGATCCGGAGTTCATCGCAATTCTTGAGGAGGCGTTCAGGAACATTACCGCGTTCCATCGACACGAGGCCGAACGCAGTTTTTTCTATGAACAGAAAGGAGGAGTCATTCTCGGTCAGCGGGTGACCCCCATGGAAAAGGCCCTTCTGTACGTACCGGGCGGCAAGGCCTCATATCCTTCATCCGTGCTGATGAACGCTGCGCCCGCACAGGTCGCAGGCGTAAGCGAGATCTACATGACCACCCCATGCGACGCTGAGGGCAAGGTCAGCCCGCATATCCTTGCTGCCGCGAAAGTGGCGGGCATCAACAGCGTCTACAAGCTTGGCGGTGCGCAGGCCATTGCCGCATTCGCCTTCGGTACTGCCACGATTCCCAAGGTCGATATCGTCACCGGTCCCGGCAACAAATATGTCGCGCTGGCCAAGAAACAGGTGTTCGGCCATGTCTCCATCGACAGCATTGCCGGACCTTCAGAGGTCGTGGTGATCGCCGACGGCAGCGCCGACCCGGAATTCATCGTCATGGACATGTTCGCACAGGCCGAGCACGATCCGGACGCATCGGCAGTGCTGATCACCCCCTCCGAAACGCTTGCTTCGGCAGTACAGGAGCTGGCCGGTCGACTCGTCGGAACGATGCTGCGCGGCGAAGTGATCGCCAGGGCCCTCACGGAGAACGGCGCCATCATCGTCGTCGACAGCATGGCTGAAGCCTGCCGGGTATCGGACATGATCGCCCCCGAGCATCTCGAACTGCATGTGGAGAACCCCTGGGGGATCCTGCCCGACCTGCGTCACGCCGGTGCCATTTTCATGGGCCCCTGGTCCTGCGAAACCGTCGGAGACTATTTCGCAGGTCCCAACCATACGCTTCCGACCAACGGAACGGCAAGGTTTTTCTCGCCGCTGTCGGTTCGTGATTTCGTCAAGCACACTTCGATCATCGCCTGGTCGAAAGAGGAGCTTGGCCGGACAGGCGAAAAGATCGCCCGGTTCGCCGACCACGAGGGGCTGCAGGCACATGCCGAAGCTGTCCGGGCAAGATTGAAGAAGTTATGAGGGTCAGCGATTTCGATTACGTTCTTCCCGAAGACCGCATAGCATATTATCCGCCGACCGAGAGGGGGACAACCCGCCTGCTTGTGCTCGACAGGGCAAAAGGGGAGATCGGGCATTCGACCTATGCGTCGCTCGACACGCGCCTCCAGCCGGGCGACCTTCTCGTGCTGAACAACAGCCGGGTGATCACGGCCCGCCTCATGGCCCGGAAGTCGACTGGGGCCCGGATCGAACTCATGCTGCTCGAAAAGCATCAGGGGGAGCAGGAGCTTGCGCTTTACCGGGGACGGCTCAGGAAAGGGGACAGGCTTCTGACCAACGGGAGCGAGCTTGTCGTCGAGGAGTTGCCTGACGATGGCGTCGCAAGGCTTTCCTGCAGCACAGGGAGCGTTTCGGCACTGTTCGGGGAGCATGGCGCAGTACCCATTCCGCCGTACCTGAAACGCGACGCAGAAGCGCTCGATCGTGAACGTTACCAGACGGTGTTCGCTGAACCGCCAGGCTCCGTTGCGGCACCGACGGCCTCGCTCAACATCACCGATGACCTGCTCCAGCGGCTCAGGGCGAAAGGGGTCGAGATCGCGCAGATCACCCTGCACGTCGGGTTGGGCACATTTCTGCCGATCAGGTCTGAAACGTTCGAAGAGCATGTCATGCACCGGGAGTTCTACCGGATTTCCGCACAGACGGCCATGCAGATCAGCAAGGCAAAAGAGGCGGGACGTCGGGTCGTCGCCGTCGGTACGACGGTCACCAGGGCTCTCGAACACGCTTCGTCAAGGCTTGTCGAAACCGGTTTTCAGGAGGAGGTCAGCGGAGAAGCCGACATCTTCATCTACCCAGGGTACCGGTTCAGGATCATCGATGTGCTGCTCACCAATTTCCACGCCCCTCGCTCCACCGTCCTGATGCTGACGGCCGCATTCGCCGGCACAGAACTTCTTCAGAGGGCATACCAGGAAGCCCTCGATAACGGTTACCGTTTCCTGAGCTACGGCGACAGCATGCTGATTCTCTGAGTTTTCCGCCGTCAGCACATCGAAATTCGTAGAAGAGGCTCTTCGGAAAAGCAGTCAACAATCCCCGGGAACGCCAGGCTCCAGTCCTTACTTCTTATTTCCCCTCCTGAGGAGATTTTATCGCAGCTTCCCACTGTCTCCTCAATTAAACCGCACATCCCGCTCTGATAGAGGGAACGATTGTTTTCTTTTGACCTGAATATTTTCACGCCAAGGCCTGTTTCCTCCGTTTCAACTGAATATATTAGCTCTTGTTGGTAGGAGACCCTGAAAAAGTTCGGAAGAGGTTGTCCGCAGTCATGGGGAGGTTTTGCATTTCATTCAGGCTGGCCTTATTTTAATACTTTGCCTTTTTTCGGCAGAAACCTATCCGTCCTTTTCCGTTCGCCATAATTACCATTTCAATACCATTCCAGGGGGATTTTTAATAATGAGTCTCATCAGTCAGTATCGCGCCCACACCCAAGAGCGCGCACAACTTGGCATTCCACCGTTACCGCTCACCGCTGAGCAGGCCGTCGAACTTGTCGCTCTTCTCAAGGAGAATCCTGTTCAGGAGCAGGAGTATCTTCTCGACCTGTTCAGGAACCATATCAGCCCCGGTGTCGACGACGCAGCTTTCGAAAAAGCCTCGTTCCTCGATGCGATCATTCGCGGAGATGCCTCATGTGCGGTCATAACCCCTGTCGAAGCCGTAGGTATCCTCGGTACCATGCTCGGCGGTTACAACGTCAAACCGCTTGTCGATGCGCTCGGCCACGCAGACCAGGGCGTTGCTGAAGCAGCGGCGCAGGCACTGAAGTCGACCCTGCTCGTCTACGACTCATTCGATGCGGTAGTCGCGCTCTCCAGCACCAACAGATTCGCCAAAGAGGTCCTCGATTCCTGGGCAAACGGCGAATGGTTCACTTCGCAGCCGACCCTGCCGGAAAAAATGACCCTGACGGTATTCAAGGTTCCGGGTGAGACCAACACCGACGATCTTTCTCCGGCTGGTGAAGCCTTTACCCGAAGCGATATTCCCATGCACGCACTGAGCATGCTTCGCTCGAAGATGGACGATCCGATCGGAACCATCGCCGCCCTCAAGGCAAAAGGCCATCCTCTTGCCTACGTCGGTGATGTCGTCGGTACCGGTTCAAGCCGCAAATCTGGCATCAACTCCGTCCAGTGGCATCTCGGCGTGGATATTCCTGCCGTACCGAACAAGCGCACCAGCGGCGTCGTGATCGGCGGCATCGTAGCCCCCATTTTCTTCAACACGGCAGAAGATTCCGGCGCGCTTCCGATCCAGGCTGACGTTACGGCCATGGAAACCGGCGACGTCATCGATGTCTATCCATACAAGGGCACGATCGAAAAGAACGGACAGCGGATCTCCACATTCACGCTTGAACCGAACACGCTTGCCGATGAGGTAAGGGCGGGAGGACGCATTACGCTCATCATCGGACGTAACCTGACCCGCAAGGCCCGCAAGGTGCTCGGGCTCGGCGACGAATCGATCTTCAGCAAGCCCGAACAGCCTGCCGACTCCGGGAAAGGCTACACCCTCGCCCAGAAGATGATCGGCAAGGCATGCGGCCTTCCCGGCGTGCGACCCGGCATGTACGTCGAAGCCGAAACACTGACCGTCGGCTCACAGGACACCACCGGCCCGATGACCAGGGACGAGATCAAGGAGCTTGCCGCCCTCAGCTTCAGCTCAGACCTCTTCATGCAGAGCTTCTGCCATACTGCGGCCTACCCGAAACCCTCCGACGTGCAGATGCACCGGACATTGCCCTACTTCATCATGAGCAGGGGCGGCGTCTCCCTCAAACCGGGCGACGGAGTCATCCACACATGGTTGAACCGCATGGTGCTTCCCGACACACTCGGCACCGGCGGCGACTCGCACACCCGTTTCCCGATCGGCGTCTCGTTTCCTGCCGGTTCAGGCCTTGTCGCTTTCGCCGGTGTGACCGGCACGATGCCGCTGAACGTGCCAGAGTCAGTACTCGTCAGGTTCAAGGGCGAACTCCAGCCGGGCATCACCCTGCGCGACCTGGTTAACGCAATCCCTTACGTAGCGATCAGGAAAGGGCTGCTGACCGTCCAGAAGAAAGGCAAGAAGAACATCTTCGCCGGAACGATCCTTGAAATCGAAGGGTTGCCGAAGCTCAAGGTTGAGCAGGCCTTCGAGCTTTCAGACGCTTCCGCCGAGAGGAGTTCTGCTGCCTGCACCGTTCGTCTCGACAAAGAGCCGGTGATCGAATATCTCGAATCCAACGTCAAGCTCCTCGAACAGATGATCGACGAAGGTTACGGAGATGCGGCCACCATCAGCCGTCGTATCGGCAAGATGAAGGAGTGGCTCGCCGATCCGCAGCTGCTCGAACCGGACAGCGATGCAGAATATGCAGCAGTCATCGAAATCGACATGTCTGAAATCAAGGAGCCGATCCTTGCCTGCCCGAACGATCCTGACGATGTGATGACCCTCAGCGAGGTCCTCGCCGATGCGAAACGCCCGAAAAACATCGATGAAGTCTTCGTGGGAAGCTGCATGACCAACATCGGTCACTTCCGCGCTCTCGGCGAAGTGCTTCGCGGCAAAGGTCACGCAAAAGCCAAGCTATGGGTTGTGCCGCCTACCAAGATGGACCTGAAAAAGCTCGCAGAAGAGGGGTATTACTCGATATTCGGTTCAGCGGGAGCCAGGGCTGAGGTGCCGGGCTGTTCGCTCTGCATGGGTAACCAGGCCCGCGTCGCAGACAACGCCGTGGTATTTTCGACCAGCACGAGGAACTTCGACGACCGCATGGGCAAGGGCGCCCAGGTCTACCTCGGCTCAGCGGAACTGGCTGCGGTTTGTGCGCTGCTGGGTCATCTGCCCGACAAGGAGCAATATATGGAGATCGTCGGATCGTTGGCCAAAAACAGCGAGAAGGTCTATCGCTATCTCAATTTCCACGAGATCGGCAAGGAAGAGTTGCAGATGCTCGTCGATTGATGGCGTATTATTTTAATCCGCACAGAATTGAGTCTTATTGAACCATTCAGTGTGTTTTTTTGAAAAATCGCTGTTTTTGATTATTATACGTGAGCTGAACAAGCTGTTATATTTATTCGAAACCAAAATGCATTCGAACCATGAAAAAACTTCTCGTGTTCCTGTTCCTCATGAGCTCAGTTTCATTTGTTGGCTGCGCACAGAAAGCCGAACAGCCTGCTGCTGAAGCACCGAAAACCGAAGCTGCTCCGGCACCTGCCGCTGCTCCTGCTGCACCTGCAGCTCCTGCTGAGCAGGCTGCTCCTGCTGCTGCTCCTGCTGCTCCTGCTGCACCTGCTGCAAAATAAGTTCCTGAATAAGGGCTTCTTAAAAAGAGACAGAGGAAACTCTGTCTCTTTTTTTTTATCCAATTTTCGCGTTGCCAACGGTTTTCAACAGGCGGAAATCGGAATGGGCAAAAAAAAAGACACGGTTGAGCCGTGTCTTTTTTTGCTGAGGAGGTAGGAGTCGAACCTACAATTGTCTGATCCAGAATCAGGTGCCTTACCATTTGGCCACTCCTCAATAGCGTTGTGAATATAAGAAAATATTTAAAAATCAATCGCCTGTTTTAGAAATTATTTCATGGGTAGGGCGGGCGCTTGCGGAAATACGGTGGCAAAGGCTTTGCGGGTCATTACGGCTACTTCGATCCACCCCGAATTTTTGTCTTTAAACAGCCGTTTTTCAGGTTTCAATTCATTCTCGATTTCGCAGAGGCTGGAGCAGGAGTCCAGCGTCACTGAACTTTCATTGGCCAGTTGATCTTCACTCCAATAGGTAAGGGCAGAATCGGAGCCGCAATAGTCCATGATTTCGTTGAAAACGTTTTCTGGTATCAGCCTTCTTGCGGTTGATACCTGACCTGGCGGCACGAGGTATTCGAAAATGATTTTCGAGCCGGGCGCCAGCATGGACCATTGCCCGAATATCGCCTCTCTGGATACATAATAGGAAAGTCCTTCGATGACGAGAAGTGCCGGTTCGTCTTGCCGCCATCCGGCTTCGGACAGCAGTCGTCTGCACGTTTCGATATCCTCGACATCTGCGGAAAGGCAGGAGAGTCGGCTGTTTTCGGCAAAAGAGAGACGGTTGACCATTTTCTGTTTTTCATGCATCTGGTCATGGTCAAGCTCGAATACCTCCAGGTTCGGGAATGTCGCTGCCAGCTCGATACCGAGCATCGAAAATCCCGCGCCAAGGATTGCAACCTGCCCGATTTGGTTATGGCCGATTATAGACGCAGCCTTTCCGGCGATGCAGAGCTTTCGATACCTGATGACCGATCCGTATTCGGCCCATATCCGGTTACATCTCTCAAACAGCTCATTTCCCCTGCTGAGGTCGAGCATTTCCGAATATTGGCGCACGGCTCCGGTGTGATAAATCTCATGACCGCACCACAGCAGCACCAGGGCGGATGTATCGGCGATCAGCTCTCTGGTGTGTTTCGTTTTTTCCATGGCAATTATCATTCGGTTGGTTCAAGATAATCATTACCGGAATACCATGTTTTAATGGATTGCCATTCCGGTCGATCAGGAGATTTCCTGACCGGTCATTCCTGGTTGTCCGACCTCTGCGCCAAACCAGATTTTGATGCGACATAAATTATTGCAATAATACGGTGTGAACCCCTATTCATGATAACCTGAACATAACAAGATCGCAATGACAAGCAGCTTCTTCAGGATTCTGCTCCTGACCCTTTTATCCCTGTCGACAATGATGTCGGGATGCAGTGAGCGCCCTCACGCCATCGAGAAAATGGATGACGCCCGATATGCCAAGATCGGCATCATGACCGGCACAACCGGTGAGATTATCGCCAAAAACAGGTTTCCCCAGGCCGATTTGAAGCACTTTGACGACGTCATGGATGCGTTTATGGCCCTCAAATCTGGTAAGATCGACGGGATTGTCACTACATACCTGACGGCGAACCAGCTCTGCAAGAAGAACGCCGATGTCCATTTCCTGAGCGAAGACCTTATCAGGGAGAGTGTTTCCGTTGCTGTTAGAAAAGGGAATACCGAGCTTCTTCAGGCAGCCGACGCCCTGATCGACGAGCTGAACGCCGACGGTACGATTGCCGAAATGCGCAAACGCTGGTATGACAATACGACGGGCGATTACCAGGAGCCTGAGTACGCATTGCCTGACTCGGGTGAGCCACTGAAAATCGGCGTCAGCGCGACACGCGAACCGATGAGCTTTGTCGACAAAAACGGCAGGGTGACCGGATTTGACGGAGAACTTGCCCGGCGGTTTGCCGCAAAACTCAACAGGCCGGTAACATTTCATGACATGAAGTTCATGGCCTTGATTCCCGCCCTCGAGTCCGGCAAGGTCGATGCCGTCATCACCGGCATCTCTGAAACCGATGAGCGGAAAAAGCGGGTTGATTTCAGCAAGCCATATTTCTACATGGCACAGGTCCTGCTGGTGAAGAAGGCGGGATCAACCTCACATTAACAGCAGGCCAAGTCAGCCAAAATTCTGGTCATCCTGAATCTGACGCGGTTGGGACAGAAGGGTAAAGGAGGTCTCATCCGCCATGAGGTTAAGGTCAGTGTGTCATATGAGGAACGTTTCCTGAGTCCCTTAAGTCCAGGTTTCTGATCGGTTATTTCCATCCGCCTCCCAATGCTTTATAAAGGTTGACCAGGTTTGCCAGGCTTTGCTGATGGACCAGAATTTCGTTCTGTTGGGCTGCGAAGTAGGAGCGTTGGGCATCCAGCAGGGTAAGGTAGCTGTCGGTTCCCTGGTCGTAACGGGCTTTGGAGATCGTATAGGCGCTTTCGCTGGCTTTGACAAGGGCCTGCTGCGCGTTTAACTGATCGGTGTAGGTGAGGCGAGCCACCAGCGCATCCGCAACTTCCCGGAAGGCGTTCTGGATGCTTTTCTCGTATTTGGCAGCGGCAATCTCCCGGTTGGTTTTTGCCAGGTTGAGGTTGGACCATAGGCGTTCTCCCTGGAAGATCGGCAGCACTACCTGGGGCGCGAAGCTCCAGGCGCCTCCTGATCCGGCCAGAAACAGGCTGGAGAGGCTGTCGCTGGCAAAACCGGCAGATCCGGTAAGGCTGATGATGGGGAAGAACGCTGCACGTGCCGCCCCGATATTGGCGTTTTCACCTTTCAGGACATATTCTGCCTGGCGGACATCCGGACGGTCAAGCAAAACCGTGGATGGAACACCCTCAGGAAGTGTCTCCATTACGGAAACAGAACCGAGGCTTTCCGGCTTGAGGAGCTCCGGATCGATCTCCTTTCCCACCAGAAGGGTAAGGGCATTTTTGTCCTGTTCCACCTGGCGCTGATATTGGGCGCGGTTTGCCCTTGCGGTTTCAACCTGGGTGGCGGCTTGTGACACATCCAGCTGGGACCTGGCTCCCAAATCATAGCTGCGCTTGATGAGGTCGTAGGAGTCAAGCTGGGTTTTGAGCGTGCTTTCGGTCAGTTGAAGCAGTTCGACATCGGCAAGATAGGTCAGGTAGGCGTTGGCAACTTCAGCGACCAAGGTGGTCTGGGCGGCTCTGCGCCCCTCTGCCGTGGCCAGGTACTGGTTTATCGCCCGGTTGCCGAGGCTGCGTACGCGGCCGAAAAGATCCAGCTCATAAGCTGTGATACCGATGTTGGCGCCATAGACAGAGGTGATTTCAGGATGTCCCGTCGTACTGGAGTTTTCCGATGAGCGTTGGCGCAAAGCGCTGCCCGATGCGTTTATCGAAGGCAGAAGATCTGATCGCTGTATGCGGTAAGAGGCGCGGGCAGCTTCAATGTTGAGCGTCGCCACCCTCAGGTCGCGGTTATTGGCCAGCGAGCTTTCAATCAGGCTTTGAAGCTTTGGGGATTTGAACATGTTCCGCCAACCGATATCGGCAACATGCGGTTGTTCTGCAGTTTGGGCAGCGGTTACAGGGGCGATTCCCGAAGATGCCGGCCACTGTGCAGCAACAGGCGCGATTGGCTGATCGTAGCGCGGAGCCATGGAACATGCCGTCAGCGTGCCGGCAGCCAGAAACAGGGGGAGCAGCTGCTTAGTGGTCATGTTCGAATCCTTTTTCATTTTTTATTATGTCTGTTTCAGGTACAGGTTTTTTGGCGAAGCGACCCTGCACGAGGATATAAAAAAGCGGCACGAAAAAGATCGCCAGAAGCGTCCCGGATAACATCCCGCCGATCACGCCGATGCCGATGGCGTTCTGGCTTGCCGAGCCTGCGCCGGAGGAGAGCGCAAGCGGGGTAACTCCAAGAATGAAGGCCATCGAGGTCATGACAATCGGTCGCAGACGTCGTCCTGCTGCCGTTAAGGCGGCTTCTTTCAGGTTCATCCCGTTTTCGTAGAGCGATTTTGCGAACTCAACGATGAGGATGGCGTTTTTTGCCGTCAACCCGACCGTGGTCAGAAGTCCTACCTTGAAGTAGACGTCGTTGGAAAGACCGGCAAGGAAGGTTGCCAGCACTGCACCCAGAACGCCGAGAGGAACCACCAGCATGACGGCAAGCGGCACGCTCCAGCTTTCGTAAAGGGCCGCAAGGCACAAGAAGACGAAGAGCAGTGACAGCGTGTACAGCATCAGGGTTTGCTGACCTGCAGCGCGCTCTTCGTAGGAAAGGCCGGTCCACTCAATTCTGAAGCCTTCAGGCAGTTTTGACGCCAATTCTGTCATTTTGGCCATCGCGTCGCCTGAACTTACGCCGGGCGACGGGGCTCCCTGGATATTCATCGACGAAACCCCGTTAAAGCGCTCAAGTTTGGACGACCCGAAGCTCCAGCGACCGGTAGAGAATGCCGAAAAGGGAACCATTTCGCCACCGGCATTACGAACGTGCCAGATGTTCACATCGGCAGGGTTCATGCGGTAGGGAGCGTCGCTCTGCATGAACACTTTCTTGATTCGTCCTTCATGAAGGAAATCATTGACGTAGGCCGAACCCCAGGCAGTTTGAAGCGTGGTATTGATGTCTGCTATGGATACGCCAAGGGCGCTGGCTTTCTCATGGTCAATGTCCACCTTGTATTGAGGCACATCTTCAAGGCCGTTGGGTCGCACGCCGCTTAAGGCGGGGCTTTTAGAGGCCATGCCCAGCAACTGGTTTCGGGCGGCCATCAGGGCTTCGTGTCCTTTGCCGTTACGATCGAGAAGCTGGAGGTCAAAGCCGGAAGAGTTGCCAAGTTCCATCACGGCAGGTGGGAAAAATGCAAAGATCATGGCGTCTTTAACGCTTGAGAGGGCGCCCATGGTGCGTCCGGCTATCGATGCGACATCCTGTCCCTTGTCTTTACGGGCGCTCCAGTCTTTGAGCTGTACGAACCCCATGGCGGAGTTTTGACCCTGTCCGGCAAAACTGAAACCGATTACACTGAAGATGCTTTCAACCGACTTTTTTTCCTTTACGAGAAGGTAATCCTCCATTGCCTTAACGCTTTCAAGCGTACGCTCCTTGGTCGCCCCGGATGGGGTTGAAACCTGGACGAACATGAAGCCCTGGTCTTCATCCGGCAGGAAGGAGGTAGGGATTCGCATGAATACGAGGCTCATCAGCACGATGGCCAGCGAGAACGCAATCATCGATCTGCCGACTTTTCCGGTCATGATTCCTGCTCCGCTTACATAACTGTCGCGGCTTCGGTTGAATAATTTGTTGAACCAGGCGAAGAAACGTCCGAGCTTCCCGTTGCCATGCATGTGCTCATCCTTCTTCAGCGGTTTGAGGATGCTCGCGCACAGGGCCGGTGTCAAAATCAGGGCAACCAGCACAGAGAGAAGCATGGCTGAGACGATGGTGATGGAGAACTGACGGTAAATGGTCCCGGTCGAGCCTTTAAAGAAGGCCATCGGTACGAATACCGCTGAAAGAACCAGGGCAATTCCTATCAGGGCGCTGGAAATCTGCTTCATGGATTTTCGTGTGGCTTCCACGGGAGAGAGTTTTTCCTCCTCCATAATGCGCTCGACGTTTTCAACAACGACAATGGCGTCATCCACCAGCAAGCCGATGGCAAGGACCATGGCGAACATGCTGAGGGTGTTGATCGAGTAGCCGAAGGCTGCCAATACCCCGAATGTTCCCAACAGCACGACGGGCACCGCGATTGTGGGAACCAGAGTCGCGCGGAAGTTCTGAAGGAACAGGAACATGACGAGGAATACCAGGATAATGGCTTCGATCAAGGTGTGGACAACTCCTTCGATCGATGTTTTCACAAACGGGGTCGTATCAAACGGGTAAACGACTTGAACTCCGGGGGGCAGCAACGTCTTGAGTTCTTCCATCTTGGCTTTCACCAGCTCTGCGGTTTTCAGTGCATTGGCCCCGGTTGCCAGGCTGATGGCCAGGCCTGATGCGGGTTTGCCGTTGAAGCGCGTCGTCATGTCATAGTTTTGAACTCCCAGTTCGATGCGGGCTACATCCTTAAGGCGAACCTGAGAACCGTCGGCATTGACCTTCAGCATGATTTTCTCGAAATCGGCAACGCTCTTCAGTCGGGATTGGGCCGTAATGGTGGCGTTGAGCTGCTGTCCGGGAACGGAGGGAGTTCCCCCCAGTTGACCTGCAGAAACGTCGGCGTTCTGGGCGCTGATTGCCGCCTGCACCTCGGTGGTGGTGAGGTTGAAACTGGCCAGCCTGTGGGGATCAAGCCAGATGCGCATGGAATAAGGCTGTCCGAACACCTGGATGTTTCCGACGCCGGGGACGCGACTTAACGGATCAAGAACCTTTGAGTTGAGGAAATCATTCATGGCGAATTCATCGACCGTGCCATTGGCCGAGTAGACGCCGACAACCATCAGGAATCCGGTTTCCCCCTTGGTGACGCGGACCCCTTGTTGCTGGACTTGCTGGGGCAGATTCGACATTATGGCCTGCAACTTGTTCTGGACCTGGACCTGGGCAATATCGGGGTTGGCTTCCGGTTCGAATGTCACAGTCAGGGAGACATTTCCGTTGGAATCGCTGTTGGCGTTGAAATAACGGAGGTGATCGATGCCGGTCAGCGCCTGCTCGATAACCTGGGTTACGCTGTTTTCGACCGCTTCTGCAGAGGCTCCAGGATATGAGGCGTTAATATTGATGGTCGGTGCCGCGATCCGCGGATACTGTTCAATCGGCAGGGTCTGGATGGCAATAACGCCTGCGAGCATTATGCAGATGGAAATCACCCATGCAAAAACCGGGCGGTTTATGAAAAATCCGGACATGAGATTGTTTTCTTGTAATGAATGGGATTATTTGGCCGGAATGGGTTTGTTGCCTGCCTCGACGCTTTTGACCGCCATGCCCGGTTGAATTTTCATGATTCCTTCCAAAACCACCTTTTCACCGGCCTTGAGTCCGTTGCTGACAATCCATTTGTCGCCGACTATTTCTGACACGGTGATCGGTCTGGGATTCACCTTGCCGTCAGTTCCGACGACCCAGACTGAAACCGATCCGTCAGCCTGACGGGTTACGGATTTCTGGGATACAAGAATGGCCTGATCGTCTTTCCATTGCTCCAGTCTGGCATGGACAAACATGCCCGGAAGAATCTCGTGGTTGACGTTGGGGAATAACAGACGCAGCAGGACGGTTCCGGTGGTCGGATTGACCGTCACATCCGAGAACTTCAGCTTGCCTGGCTCGCCAAAGGGTTTTCCGTCGACCAGAAGCTGGACTGAAGCTGCCGTATCAGCTGAATTCCTGACCTTTTGATCCTGCTGGATCCTGCGCAACTGGATCATTTCCGCACTCGATTGGGAAACGTCCACATAGATGGAATCAAGCTGTTGAACAACCGCCAATGCCACACTCTGGTTGGCATTGACCAGGGCTCCTTCCGTAACCTTGGTTTCCCCTATGCGGCCGGAAATCGGCGCCATGACTTTGGTGTAGTCAAGGTTGATTTTCGCAGTTGAAACTTCGGCCTTCGCGATAGCGACGTCGGCATGGGCCTGGGCAAGGCTTGCCGTCGCGTCGTCAAACTCCTGCTTGCTGATGCCGCCGATTTTGACCAGTTCCCCGTATCGGGAGGCCTTGGCCTCAATTGACTTGACGTTGGCTTCAGCCTTGTTGAGGTTCGCACGGGCACTGTTCAACGCAGCAAGATAGGGGGCGGAGTCAATCTGGTAAAGTTGTTGGCCCTGCTTTACCATGCTGCCTTCCTCAAAGAAGCGCCGGGTAATGATGCCGCTGACCTGCGGGCGGATTTCTGCCACACGAAAGGCCGAGGTCCGGCCGGGAAGATCTTTTGTCAGAACCACCGGTTCGGTCTTCATGGTTACTACGCTGACCTCGGGTTTTCCGCCCATATCCTGACGGTTACCTGTCGGTCCCTTTGGCCACAGGAACCATCCCGCAACCACTGCGACCAGAACGACGGCGATGATGTAAGTCCTTTTCATGATACAACCAATGCTTTATGCGAGTTAATAATAATTCACGTTTGACTGTCTGGATAACTTGAGTACATGGTCCTGATTGAATCCAGAAACGACAGGCGTTTCTCGGCTGGCCAGTTGATGAGGCCGAACCATTCATGGAAACTGAATCCTAGCAGGGCAAAAAAGGCCAGATATGCCGTCTGACTCTTGTCTGCACTGCCAATGGCCCTCAGGTCCTGATCCACCCACTCCTGTATTTTTCGCTGCAGCGCCGCGTCGCTTGACATCGATGCAGAGACAGCCATTGCGACAGCTTTTTCAATATCATCCGGAACATGCTCGGCCATTTTGATGCGGGCGAAAAGCTCCGGATGGGGAGTATCGGCACACTCCTGGACAAGAGTTTCGATCTGCTCTGAATCCCGTTGAAACTGGCGGTCGATCAGTGCCTCAAGGAGGGCTGCCTTTGATTTGAAATCATACACGACGCGGGTCTTGCTTATACCGGCCTCTTTGGCCACGGCATCGATGGAAAGTCGTGCCGATCCAAGCTTGACGACAACGCGTTCAGTGGCATCCAGGATTTCTGAGCAGGTGACTTTTTTGGTTCTGGCCATGATGGTTAACTCCTTTAGAAGTTCGTACCTATTTAAGAACGATCGTTCTTTTATGCAAGTATTTTTATTTTTTTTTGCTTAAAAAGGGA
Source organism: Chlorobiaceae bacterium (assembly GCA_013334965.1). Lineage (GTDB taxonomy): Bacteria > Bacteroidota > Chlorobiia > Chlorobiales > Chlorobiaceae > Chlorobaculum. The sequence goes on from JAAXWO010000012.1 coordinate 54,527, forward strand.
GGTGGATTCGGAGTGAGGTGAAAAGGCAATGCAAGTGATTCAGGAAGAGTCGTGAAGGAGGGATGCGCTGAGGGAAGTGAAGAGGGGGGCTGGTACATTCAAATGCACCATCGCAAAGGCACAACAAAAAGAGGTACAAGCCGGAAGCTGAAGGTCATTCAGTTATATGGCGCCCCAGAGATTAGAACAAAGCAGGGTTACGATTACAGGAGGACATTGGGTATCAATACTTGTAATTATGGCAGCTCCTGTCATTTCAGATCCGAAGGGTCAGATGGGAAATTCATGGTGTTCACACTGACCGCTGGCCAGGAATGCCTGAATACCCACCGGCCTTTCAGGTATAAATCTGGATAAGCTTATATCGTCTACATGAAGAGGTTTTCTGATCGTCGAGATGATAAAGCCATTTTGTATTGCCGAGGGCATCTGTTTGCAGTAGAGTATTTAAATAGATGACCCCTCAATCCATAATTATCCTGCCAGCTGATAATGTGCTATTTCCCTGGCTGTAACTCGGAATTTGAATAAAAGAATTGCCAAGCTCGATCTTGGCATTCCCGGTTTAAGTAATTCTGATATTTGTATTTGAGACAGAGTATGGATTAAATGATCCGAAGGGAACGGTGGTATTATCAGGTAGAGCAGAGGAGGCAATTATTTTAATTAGAGGCAGTATGGAAAAACTATCTGATAAATAATTTAAACAATGGGTGGATTTAATTGGCAGAAAATCATTTTTAGTTCTAAATACATAAGAGCCATACATTTACATGATGGCCCTTAATATGGAATTGAAATTTCTGGTATTAACTGAAAAGGGGGATTTTATTCGGATTCTCCTTGACGGCTTTTTCTTTGGGATTGGAATCGGTATTTCTGATCCGGTATTGCTCAATATCTCCGCCAGCATCAAGAATTTGTTTTACCCACTTAGGTTTAGGCCCTTTGCCTCCGCCCCAGGTTTCAGATTCGCTTTTACGATATTTAATGACTGATGGGGCTTTTACTGCTTTAGGTTGATTTGTTAAAGCACTCCCCTGAAGATCGTCTACAGTTATTTCATACTCAGCCATCTTGGCTTTAATCTCCTTAATCACCCCTTTTTTTGCAGCCGCTTTTCGGGCATCTATCTGTTTTTGAAGAGCCGCAATATCAGCCTGAAGCTCAGCAATGGTTTTCATATTGAATCATAAATAGTATTGGCAAAACATCATTAGTGGTAATTTAAATAAAAATTCGAACAGGCAAAATTAATCATATTATTACAATCTCTATGTGTAGGCATGACCTTGAGATGTCAAGATGAATACTCCAATGGATATTAATTATCCGAATAATTTTCAATGGTTTGATTAATTAATTTCTATTTGCCGTCATATTATTAAATCTGAAATGTGTATCCGGTAAATTGAACTTTTCGTGGATACTTATTTCAAGGATAATCAGTGATCAGGTATTAGAGTCGTAATTGATCGAAGAGAGTGGGGTGTTATTAATTATCAGCAGGATTATTGTATTGATTGTCGCTGAGAGTTTGGCGGATGGCTTATTCGAAACGCTATTATATATTCATTTTGTTTGTATTTAGTCTCTAATTATTTTTATTCGATTTGTAATTATTTACTTGTGCTTATGTTTCTGATCAGATAATGGTATTTGGATCAGGTTAACTTTTGCGTATGCTTATAAGTATTTAAATTATAATATCATGGAGTTGTGTCTTTTTTGCGTAGTATAATTAATCTTATTCGTGAGTTAATTATTTTGGTATTTGATTATAGGGTTTTGGATAATTAATTTTAAAAGAATTATAATTGAGGCTGAATCGTAAAGATGCTATTCAATAATCTATAGAAGTATTATAAGCAGTATTACAAATTAAAACCATATTCGAAAGAGCATTTATTAAATAGATATGGGCTTTTCTTAAGCCCTGTTTTTGTATTAATATGCTAATTCATTTGAATTGCGGATAGATCGATAATGATATAATGAATTTGTGATCTTTCGGATTTGAGATGTAGCTGGATTACATAATTGATTATACATGAGCATATCGCGTCATGTCAGCGGATGGCCTCAACAGGTAAGTAATGCAGATACAGGCATTCACGAAGTAATCAGGATGAGGTCGCGTGAAGAGGGGAGGAGTGGGATGGAGGATATTGTGCACCTGCTAGAGGCATAAAACAAAAAAGACCTACAAGCCGGAACCTGTAAGTCATTATGTTTTATGGTGCACCCGAAGAGATTCGAACTCCTAACCTTCTGATCCGTAGTCAGATGCTCTATCCAGTTGAGCTACGGGTGCAAATTGCAGGCATCTTGTAAACGAGATACCTGTCAATGTAGCGTGTACGGGATTCGAACCCGTGATCTTCGCCTTGAGAGGGCGATGTCCTGGGCCACTAGACGAACACGCCATTAAATCAATACTGTACTCCCTCTGTTGGTGGGCCCTGTAGGACTTGAACCTACGACCCAGCGATTATGAGTCGCTTGCTCTGACCAACTGAGCTAAGGGCCCTCTTAGCCTTGCTTTAGAGTGGGATTAATATAGCGCTTTGAACCAATAATCCAAAAAGAATCATCGCATTTTGTCAGCCTATTTTCAGGAAAATTCCTGGTATCGGTCTCTCTCGATATCGGCTCCAAGAGAGGTCAGTTTCTTCTCGATTTTTTCATACCCACGATCAAGATGGTACACCCGGAGCACTTCGGTCGTGTCGCTTGCCACAAGTCCGGCAAGGACGAGGCATGCTGAAGCCCGCAGGTCGGTCGACATGACCTTTGTGCCAGTCAGCTTCTGCGGGCCGTGTACGAGAGCCTGATTGTCCCTGATTTCGATGTTTGCGCCCAGGCGGTTCAGTTCCGGGATATGGTTGAACCGTTCATGGTAGATCTTGTCGATGATGGTGCTTGTGCCTTCTGCCTGGGTCATCAGCGCCATCCATTGAGCCTGCATGTCTGTGGGAAAGGCCGGGTATGGATTGGCCGTGATATCGGTGGGCTTGAGTATTTCGGGTGCCGTGAGCGATATTGAGTCCGTTCCGGTTGTGACCGAGCATCCTGCTTTCCGGAACGCTTCGATGACCGATGACAGTTGTTGCGGATCGACGCCCGTGACGGTTATTTCGCCCTTGGTGATTGCTGCCGCGCACAGGAGGGTGCCCGCTTCAATCCTGTCGAATATGTTGTCGAATGATACGGCCTTGAGCTTGTCGACCCCTTCGATGACGAGCGTCGTGGTGCCGATGCCTTCGATATTGGCTCCCATTTTCTGCAGGAAGTTGCAGAGGCAAACGATCTCCGGTTCAAGGGCTGCGTTGCCGAGTATGGTCGTGCCCCCAGCGGTGACCGCCGCCATCAGGGCGTTGCCGGTCGCTCCTACGGAGGAGATGGGGAAGTCGATACGGGTGCCGCGCAGTCTGGAGCCTTTGACCTTTGCATCGATATATCCCTTTTCGATGGTGATTTCAGCTCCGAGCTTTTCCATGGCCATGATGTGAAGGTCGACCGGTCGTGGCCCGAACGCGCATCCGCCCGGAAGCGATACCCTGGTGTGGCCGAACCGTGAAAGCAGTGGGCCGAGGACGTAGATTGACGCCCTCATTTTCTTTACCAGTTCGTATGGCGCCTCGATGCTTTTCAGTTGATCGGTGGATACTTGCAGCACATTGTTTTCGAAAGCGACGTTCGCCCCGAGGTATTCGAGGAGGGTGCTGAAGGTGCGGACATCCTGCAGGTCCGGTATTCGATTGATCGTAAAGGTTCCGTCAGGGGTAAGCAGTGTGGCTGCAATAACGGGAAGTGCGGAGTTTTTGGAGCCGGAAGCCGCAATCGTGCCGAAAATCCGGTTTCCTCCGCGGATGACGAGTTTATCCATTCAAGTTCATGTCCATGGTTACATCGAAAAAGCCTTATTTAATTATTTCACGCTCAGAAACACAAAATAATTATTTTAAAGCCACTTTTGTCCTGACCTGTTTGACCTTTGTGTCGGCTGGTCGATGGTATGTAAACGTCTGTGCCAACCATTTCCATATCATGCAAATTCTTTCCGGAAGCCGTTCCATACCGATTTATCTTCTCAGGCTTCTCTGTTTATGCCTTTTTGTTGCCGGTACGATCTCCATACAGCCGACGGAAGGCCGGGCGGCAAGCGATGAGATGACCCGGATCGTCCAGGAGCGGAACAGGGTCGAAAGTAATCTGAAGGGGCTGAAAATACAGCTCGAAGAGTATCAGTTGAAGCTCAAGAAAACCAGGAAGGACGAGGTTCTTTCGATGGATGCGCTCAAGAACATCAGGAAGCAGATCCTGGTGTATGAGCGGCTCATCAATGAAAACCAGACCTATCTGAACAGCCTGGACAGAGAGATATCCTACCTGCAGAACCAGTTGGAAGACAACCGGAAGAATTACCATCGAGTTTCTTCTGATTTTGAGCGTGTTGCCGTGGCGGCATACAAGCAGGGAGGAAACCGGGATGCTGAAATGGTTTTCGCTTCGAACTCCGTCAACGACGCAATGATACGAACGAGGTACATGGGGTTTCTGTCGCGATCGGTCAAGTCGAAGGTGACCGACCTGCAGACCAGCGCACAGCAGATGGAGGCCGCGCAGGTCCAGCTCCAGCAGAATTACCGCCAGAAAGAGCAGGCCATGAAGGCCCAGCGTGAGCAGCTTCTGAGCTATTCGTCCAAACAGAAGGAGAAGGAGGCGGTGCTCAGCGACATCAAAAAGAACCGAAGCGAGTATGCCGCAAGGATAACCGAGGTCAGGAAAAAGCAGCGGGAGATGCAGTCGAAGATCGAATCGCTGATCATGGCCCAGCAGGAGCTTATCCAGAGGGAGCAGGAACGGGCAAGGCTGGCCGAGTTGAAGCGCCAGAAGGAGCGCCAGGCACGTGTCGCAGAAAAAAGGCGCCTTGAGGCGGAGCAACGTCGCAAGGCCGCTGCTGACGCAAAGGCTGCCGCCGTAGCCGCGGCTAAAGCTGCTGCCAGGGTAAAAACCCAACCCCGCCCTCCTGCTCAACCTCAGCCATCCCAGCCCATGGCGCAGGTCCCGGCGCACTCCAGGCAACAGCAGCAGGGCAGGACCCAGCCTCAAACATCCCCCGGCGCCAAGCTGCCGCCGGCAGCACCTCCGCAGGCCGTTGTTCGCCAGGATGCTCCGGCAGCTGAACCCCAGCAGGAGGAGGCACAGCCTCCGATCGATCCTACCGAATCCGAGATCGACAAGGTGTCTGTCGATTTTGATGCAAGCGGCTCTTCGCTTCCGTGGCCGGTCAGGAACGGTGTTATCGTCCGCAGGTTCGGTTCAAGCCTCGACAAGGAGCTGAATCTGGTGACCACCAGCAACGGCATCGACATCTCTGTGCCGGTCAACACTCCCGTCAAGGCTGTTTCCGGCGGCAAGGTGGCCCAGATCGCCTATCTTCCGACCTTCGGCAACGTGGTGATCATACGTCATCCGAAATCGTATCTTACCGTATACGCCAACCTTGCACGCGTTTCGGTGGCAAAAGGCGAGGTCATTCGCTCCCAGCATCTGCTCGGTAACTCAGGACCGATGCCTGAAGGCGGATCGATCGTTCATTTTGAAGTGTGGAAAGGCAAGATCAAGCAGAACCCTCAGAAATGGCTGAGATAACAGGGAGTGCATTATGGGAGTGAAGTGGCTGTTTATGACGATTTTTTCCGTGCTGTTCCATCCCGAAGCATTCTGGGAAGAGGCCAGCGCGCATCGTCGTGAGGTCAATGCGATGAAGGATTATGCAGCGCCGGTAATCGCGCTTGCCCAGTTGAGCAAGATTCCATTCATTGCGGTCCCGAGGATGGCGATGTTTCTTGCCATCGTCAGTTTCGTCGTCGACGTCGCAGTGCTGTACCTCCTGTCGGGGGCAATCGTAACTCTTGTCGGGAGTGATCGGACCGAATCGATCCAGGATGACGTCATGACCATGCTCTGCTTCTCCCTGACGCCAGTCTGGCTCGCAGAACCATTCTATTTCAGCGGCCCATGGCGCTGGCTTTTCATGGTGGCCGCCCTTCTCTACTCTTTGCTGATTGCCCGGTCGGGCCTGAAGGCGATGCTTGAAAAGGAGATTCCCCAGATCGACGCGTTCTCCGGTAAGTCGGCCCTGTTTCTGGTCGTGGCGACGATGACCTCGTTCATGCTCACCAGCGGGTTCGCCCGTTTTTTCACCTCTTTATGACCTTTATGCCATGGAACCTCATGACCTCCATCTTGATTACAGTCTGGTCGAATCCATCCTGATCTCGTTCATCCGCAACGAGATCAGGAAGTTCGGGTTCGGGTCGGTGGTGCTCGGCCTGTCTGGAGGCATCGACTCGGCGGTCGTCTGTGAGCTCGCTGTTCGGGCCCTCGGGCCGGACAATGTTCTGTCGCTCATGATGCCCTACAGGACAAGCAGCCAGGGCAGCCTCGACCATGCGATGCTCATGGTCAATCGGCTCGGGATCAGGGTAGAGATGATGCCTGTGACGGAGGTCGTCGACGCCTTTTTCGCCTCACGAGAGGACGCAGGACGGCTCAGGAGGGGAAACGTCATGGCGAGGGCAAGGATGCTCTGCCTCTACGATGTATCGGCCAGGGATGGCTGCCTGGTGCTCGGTACCAGCAACAAGACCGAGTTGATGCTTGGTTATGGCACCATGTTCGGCGATATGGCCTCAGCGGTCAATCCGATTGGGGATCTCTACAAAACCCAGCTCAGGGGACTGGCGAGGCATCTCGGCATACCAGCTCCGCTCATCGACAAAGAGCCGTCGGCAGACCTCTGGGAAGGTCAGAGCGACGAACAGGATCTCGGGTTCAGCTACGAATCGGTCGATATGCTTCTATACATGATGCTGGAAGAGAGGCGGGACCGTGATGCGATCCTTGCTGAAGGCATAGACCCGGCATTTTACGACAGGGTCAGACGTATGGTCGTAAGAAACCAGTACAAGCGCATGATGCCGGTCATCGCCAAACTCTCCAGCCGCACCCCCGGCATCGACTTCCGCTATGCGAGGGACTGGCAGGAGGTGAGGTAGGGAGGAGCGTGACACGCGACCGGTCGTGACTCGTGACACGTGACGGTCGTGATGCGTGACGCGTGACACATAAACGGCGCGTAAATGGTTGTTGGTGTCGGGTAAGGGGGCAGCGTGCCGTGCCTGATGTTTATTCTTCTTTGTCCACGACGTCCATGACGTCCATCCTGTCCATTCAGTCCACAATTCGGTGTCGCATCACACGCCACGCACGACCGTCACGAGTCACGTTGTTAAAACGATCTCAGCACGGTGTCGACCAGATAATACTTGTCGTCTTTCTGGGGGAAGTCCGTCGTGTAGTGCAGGCCTCGCGATTCCCTTCGTTTGATGGCGCTCTGGATGATCAGGCTCGCAACCTTGATGATGTTGCGCAGCTCGATGATCTGGGGCGTGATTCTCGTTTTCTTGTAATAGGCTTCGGTCTCCTCCTTCAGGAACTCGATGCGACGCCTTGCGCGGTCGAGGCGCAGGTCGCTTCTGACGATGCCCACGTAATCGTTCATGATCTCCTGGGTTTCACGCTTGTTGTGCGCCACCAGGATCCACTCTTCGGGGCTCGATGTACCGGAATCGTCCCAGTCGGGGAACTCGAATTCGTGGCAGATGGCGTTCAGCCTCTCTTTGATGTCCTGGCTTGCGCGCCAGGCGAAGACGAGCGCTTCGAGCAGGGAGTTGCTGGCCAGTCGGTTCGCTCCGTGCACACCCGTGCAACTGGTCTCTCCGCACGCATAAAGCCTGTTGATCGTGCTTCGTCCGAGGCTGTCGGTCATGATGCCGCCGCAGGAGTAGTGGGCTGCCGGCACGACAGGGATCATCTCCCTGGTCATATCGATGCCGAAGCTCAGGCAGGTTTCGTGGATATGGGGGAAATGTTCCCTTACCTTCTCGGGGTCGATATGGGTCACATCCAGGAAAACGCACTCTTCACCGGTTTTTTTCATCTCCGAATCGATGGCTCTGGCCACGATGTCCCTCGGCGCGAGATTTTCCCGCTGGTCGTACTTGTGCATGAAGGCTTCGCCGCTCTTGAGCCGCAGGATGCCGCCGAACCCTCGAACAGCTTCGGAAATGAGGAACGATTTGGCTTTCGGGTGGAACAGCGACGTCGGATGGAACTGGATGAACTCCATGTCGGCGATCTGTGCACCGGCACGATAGGCCATGGCTACGCCGTCTCCTGTGGCGATATCCGGATTCGTCGTATGCAGGTAGACGTGTCCAAGGCCGCCTGATGCGACCATGGTGACCTTCGCCAGGATCTTCTTCGGCTTGTGGTTCAGGGTGTCGAGCACGTAAGCCCCATAACACGTGATATCGTTGGTTTTTATGTCGAGGTGGTGCTCGGTGATGAGTTCGAGCGCGTAATGGTGCTCAAGCAGGGTGATGTTGGGATGGGCATCGATTTTTGCGAGCAGCGCCGTTTCGACCTCGCGGCCAGTCAGATCCTTCGCATGGACGATCCTGCTGTGCGAATGCCCGCCCTCCTTGCCGAGGTCGAGCGACTGGTCGGGGTTTGTGGTGAACTCGACGCCGAGTTCGATGAGGCGCATGATATGCGATGGCCCTTCATGCACCAGGATGCTGACCATCTCCTTGTTGCAGAGGCCTGCGCCTGCGTCGAGCGTGTCGCTGATATGAAGTTCAGGACTGTCGTTCGCGTCTATCGTTGCGGCTATTCCGCCTTGAGCCCAATTGGTGTTGGATGTCGAACTCTCTTTTTTCGTGATGATCGTGACCTTCGCGTGATCGGCCATCTGAATCGCGAAATAGAGGCCTCCGATTCCGCTGCCGATAACCAGCACATCGGTCTTCATTTCCTGTGTCATGTACGTATGTGACAATTTTCTGTTACTGCCGTTGCTTTGGGGTTTTACTCCGGCTCTTCGACGGCAAGAGGTAATATAATCAGCAGGATTCCAACTCAAGGCCATCGCCAGGCATCCGGAATGCGATTTTACGGTTTTATGGCATGGGCTGAAGGCACGGGAAGAGCCATGGAGAACAGACACATCCCGGAAAGGGCGGTTGCTGTCGGGTAAAAAAAAGGGAACCTGTCGAATGGCAGATTCCCTTTTTATACTGATGCCGTCTTCGCTCGTGCGGAGCCGGATTCGCTTCGTCTGGTTTCCTGATATCAGGGCAGCAGCACTGCGCAGGAGATGACCGTCGTCCAGAGGCCTGTTTCGCCCTCTGCAGACTGGGTGATATTGTACGAATTGATGATTTTGCCGCTCATCTTGTAGATGCCTTCACGCTCGTCCCAGTCCTTGTTCGGGTCGAACTCGATGCCGAGGGTCGTGGCAAGCATAGTTGCGGCCAGATCCTCTGCGTATTCGCCGGACTGTTCAGTTGTTTCACCGTAAGGGTGGTGTTCGGAGAGGTAGCCGTACTGCGTGTCGTCAGCAGGGATGGCTACGCCGACCGAGGAGGAGATGAGGCGGTTGTTTTCGTTGGTCGAGTTGCGCGCAAGAACTGCGAAGGTGATCTGTCCCGGGCTCAGGTGTTTCACTCCCTCTTCAACGCTGATGCGCTGGCATTTCGGGGGAAAAATACTGGAAACCGTGACCAGGTTGCATTTTTCGATTTTGGCGTCTCTCAGGGCAAGCTCGAAAGAGGAGAGATACTCTTTATGCCTTCCAACACCTTTGGTGAAGAATACTTTTGTCGGGACAAATGACAATGCGGTTTCTCCTGATAATGGTTTAAAAAAATGTCGCCAGTTTGTGCAATTATAGGAAAAAGCGAACTCATTAAAAATGTTTTTTTACACCGGCTACCTTAAAAAACTTTCGTTTGCCGGCCTTGATGATGACGGGAGTTTCCTGGAACACGAACATCGCGGCGATGTCGGTGATTTTATTCTCCCCGACCTGAACCGCGCCCTGCTGTATCATCCGTCTTGCCTCGGTTTTTGAGGGTGCCGCGCCGAGTTCCAGAAGGAGATCTGCCAGCGGCATTTCAGCAACCTCGAACTCGACGGTCGGGATGTCGTCGGGAGCCTGTTTCTGCACGATCACCCGGTCGAAATGCTCCTGTGCTTTCGTGGCGTCTTCAGCGGTATAGTACTGGGCTACCACCTCACGGGCGAGCGTGCGTTTGGTTTCCCTCGGATTGGCGGCAACGTTTTCCGCGATGGATTCCGTGCCCTCCGTATGCTGGGGAACGAGCAGCCTCCAGTAGGTCTCGATAAGGGTGTCGGGGATGGAGAGCATCCGTCCGTACATCTCTTGCGGAGGATCGTTGAAGCAGATGGCGTTGCCGAGCGACTTGGACATCTTGTCGCCTCCAGAGGTGCCGACGAGCAGGGGCATGGTGATGCATACCTGCGGGTCGATCCCGTGTTCACGCTGCAGGTCGCGCCCGACGAGCAGGTTGAACTTCTGGTCGGTTCCGCCGAGTTCGACATCGTTTTTCAGGTGCACCGAATCCATTCCCTGGGCGAGGGGATAGAGGAACTCGTGGATCGAGATCGGCTCGTTGGAACGGTACCGTTTCTCGAAATCGTCGCGTTCGAGCATTCTCGCGACCGTGTAGTGGCTCGCCAGGCGGATGACGTCCGAGAAGTGCATGGCGCCCAGCCAGTCCGCATTGTAGCAGATGGTGGTCTTTTCAGGGCAGAGGATTTTGGATGCCTGTTCGAAATAGCTTTTGCCGTTTTCCTTCGCCTCTTCCGCGGTCAGTTGTGGCCTGGTCTTGCTTTTACCCGAAGGGTCGCCGATCATGGCCGTAAAATCGCCGATGATGAGGATGGCTTCATGGCCGAGGTCCTGGAACTCGCGCAGCTTCCTGAGCACAACGGAGTGCCCCAGGTGCAGGTCGGGCCTTGAAGGGTCCGCCCCGAGCTTGATCCTCATGGGCTTGCAGGTCTTGATGCTTTTCAGGATCTTTTTTTCGAGCTCGTCCACATTGAGCACCTCGACGGTATTGTTGACGATGATATCGAGCTGTTCCTTAACGGATGGAAACTGCATGGGGGTTATAAATTTAACTTTCCTGATACGTCTGTTTATGCGATTCGATGGTCGCGTAGATCCCTGATCGATGCAATGCCGGTAGTCCGGGGATCGACGGGAGTTGGCGTTTCATGGTCGCTTAATACTGTTTTCTTGCCTGCTGGAGCTGGCGTTCGGCGTCGCGATTCTTGATCGTTTCACGTTTGTCATGGAGTTTTTTGCCCCGGGCTATGCCGAGCTCGACCTTGAGTACGCCGTGCGGGTTGAAGAACGCCTTCAACGGGATAAGCGTCAGTCCTTTCTCTCCGATTTTCGATTCGAGGCGACGGATCTCCTCCTTGTGAAGGAGCAGTTTGCGGCTCCGTTTCGGTTCCAGCTTGTCGAGCGTGTTGAGTTCGTAAGGGGTGATCTGCATGTTTTCGAGCCAGACTTCACCTTTATGGATCATGGCGTAGCTTTCGTTCAGGCTCGCTTTTCCAAGACGCACCGACTTGACCTCGCTGCCGAGCAGTTCGATGCCAGCCACGATCGTATCGAATATTTCGAATTCGAAACGGGCTTTCCGGTTCTGGATCACCGTGACATAAGTTGGCTTGCCTTGCTGTTTGGACACCGGGTATTTCAGGTTTGGGATTCGTAGAAGCTTTCCGGGATCAGGTTCCCGATATTCAGCACAAGATAAGGGTCGAACGCTTTTTTTACGCGTACCATTTCACTAATCCCTTTCGGGCCGTACATCTGCACCAGATATTCCGACTTCAGCTTTCCTATTCCGTGCTCGGCCGAAAGGGTTCCTCCCATCGCAAGCACTTCGGACACCAGTTGCCGGTAGAGTGCCTTGGCCCTGTCGAACTCTGCGCGGTTGCGCGGCAGGATGTTCAGGTGCAGGTGGGCGTTGCCGATATGTCCGAAGATAATATAGGTAAATCCCTCCCGATCACAGGCGTTACGGTAAAGCTTGAACAGCTCCCGGAACCTTGAGTCGGGCAGGGCCATATCGGTGCTGACCTTGCTCTCGGCCTGACGGCTGAGCCATTCGTTGACCAGGACCGGAAGACGGTGGCGGAACTCACGCAGCCCAGCCAGTCCATCGTTGTCGAGGGCTGCCCAGCTCTGGTCGGCAGGGGCGCCGCATCGATCCATAAGTTCGAGCCACGCTTCGAGGCAGCGCTCCTCTCCGGATTCGGTACTCTCTTCCTCAAAATAGATCGCACCTGCTGTGCCATCGGGTATCCGGGCGTAGCTTTGCCTGAGAAAATCAAGCGACCTGATGTCGAACAGTTCGATCGCCCTGGGCGCGACCCCTCCGCTGCCTTTGCGGGCCTCTTCGACGAAGTTGAGCAGTTCCCCTTCGCTCATGAAAAAGGCAAGGCAGGCGATCACCTTTTCCGGCGCAGGCCTGAGCTGAAGCTCGGCTTCGAGGATGATGCCGAGAGTTCCTTCGGAACCGATGAACAGGTCGATGAGGTCCATGCCGGACGCGGACCAGTACCCGGCGTTGTGTTTTGAGGTCTCTGGCATATCGTACTCCGGCCTCATGAACGAAAGCTTTCCCGCGACAGGGAGGTCGAGGGTGAAGAGTCCGTCTGTATCGGCAAGGTATCTGCCTCTCGGGATGTCGAGGATATCTCCCTGGGGAAGGGCGACCAGGATCGAGCGGACATGGGCTCTTGTGGGCCCGTACCTGTAGGAGCGTGATCCTGAGGAGTTGTTGGCGACGGTGCTGCCGATGAAGCAGGTTTTTTCGGTTGGGTCAGGCGGGTAAAACCAGCCTGCGGATGCCGCTTTTGTCTGCAGATCCTGCAGGAGAGCGCCGGCCTGGACGCGGATGGAGGCCAGGCCGCCCTCAACCTCTTCAACCTCGCCGATCCTGTCGAGCCGTTGCATCGAGATAACGTAATCCCCAAACGGAATACGTCCCCCGGTCGTCCCGGTGCCGTTTCCGGCGATGGTGTATCGGCGTCCGTCCGACACGGCGTTTCTGAGCAGGTCGGCGACCTCTTCGACGCTTTCAGGGAAGAACACCCCCGGCGTTCTGCCGGATTTCAGGTTGCTCGTATCTTCGAGAAACCCCGCGATGGCCGACGGATCGTCCTTATAAATCATTCTTGTCCTCGTTGGCTCCGGTACTGTCTTTCGCGGCGCCCTTACCTGCTGGTCGTACCGATTTAAGCGAGTCGTTGATCGCCTTGACCGATTCAAGCGCTTTTGTTTCAGAAAAACCGTTCTGCGGGTTTTTCTTGCCGTTCACATAATAATTGATCAGTTCACGGGCGATAGGCGCAGAAACGCTTCCACCGAAACCAGCGTTTTCCACCAGAACCGCAATGGCGATCTTTGGATCTTCGACAGGGGCGAAGCAGATGAACCAAGCGTGGTCCTGTCCGTGCGGATTCTGTGCCGTACCGGTTTTACCGGCTACCGTGACGCCCGGCACCTGGGCCAGGGTTCCGGTACCCTGCAGCACGACCCCGACCATTCCGTCCTTGACCACCCTGAAGCTCTCTTTCGATACCGGGAGCTTACTGTGTTCAGTGCTGATCGGTACGTATTTGCCGGAACGGGCGTCGCGGTACCCGCTTACCAGGTGCGGTTCGTGCAATGTTCCGTCGTTGGCTATGGTGGCGGCGAAATTGGCAAGCTGGAGGGGCGTTGCGTTCATTTCACCCTGGCCGATGGCGAGGCTGATGAGGTAGCCTTTCGTCCAGCGCCCCTGTCCGTAGCGCTTGTCGTAATATTCGGTCGAAGGAAGCGTGCCCCGCTTTTCGCCAGGCAGGTCGATTCCCTCCGGATTTCCGAAACCGAACATCTCCCCGTATTCAGTCCATTTCTCGAAGCCCAGTTCAAGCATAAGCTTGTAGAAATAGATGTTGCAGGACTCGGTAATGGCCTTTCTCATGTTGACGACGCCGTGGGCATGGCCGCCGTGGCAATGGAATTCACGACCGCCGAAAGAGAACGTACCGGTACAGACGATGGTTTTCTCGGGAGTCGTGGCATGCTCTTCGAGGGCGGCGAGCGAAAGCAGAAGCTTGTAGGTCGAGCCAGGTGGATAGGCCGCCTGTATGGCCCGGTTGAAGAGGGGTTTCTGGGGAGAGAGGGCGATGTCGGCCCACTCCTTCTTTCGGGTATTGCCGTTGAGGATGTCGAGATCGAAATCCGGCTCGCTGCAAATGGCGAGGATGCCTCCGTCCGAAGGGTCAATGGCAACGACCGCTCCGGATTTGCCTGTCGCGCGAAGCAGCTTCTCGGCCAGCTGCTGAAGGCCTGCATCGATGGTCAGGTAGAGGTCGTCGCCTTTGATCGAAGAGATGTCGTTACGGCCGCCGTTGTATTTGCCGACAAGCATGCCGAGAGGGGTGACCAGCTCGTATCGGGCTCCTTTCTCACCTCTCAGGAAATCCTCATAAAAATTTTCAATGCCGGTGAATCCGATCTTGTCGTCAGGCGTATAACCTCTCTCGGCAAGCGAGTCGAGCTGCCCCTTCGTGACGCCGCGCAGGTACCCGAAGAGGTGCGTCGCCCGGAACATGTCGCTGTACTTCCTCTTGTTTTCGACTTCGATGATCACTCCCGGCAACTGCCAGAGGTTTTCGCTGATCCGTGCGACGGCTATCTCGTTCAGGTCATGGTAAACCGTCGATGCGGCAAACGGACTGAACTCTTTGGCTTCGTTGATCTTCGTCTTGAGCTCCTCTTCAGGCATCTCAAGAAGATAGGCGAGGACCCCGATGCTCGAATCCCTGATTTCGGACGGGATGACCTTGAGGGTGTAAAGCGCCCTGTTTTCGAGGATCGTAGCGCCGTTCCTGTCGTAGAAGTGGCCTCTCGGCGCCTGTACCCAGATTCTTCGTACGCTTCCCGATTTCGAACCGAGGGAGTCCTGTTCGAAGAGCTGGAGCCAGGCAAGGCGTATGATGAGAAACAGGAATACGGCCGCGATGGTGAAGATAACCGCCTTGACGCTGCGCTGAAGCTTGTCCATGGCGTCAGTCCTTCAACAGTTTTTTCAGTACGAAATTATACATCAGCGTTCCCAGTACCATGCTCATGATGGTTCCGAGACCGACCATCTGAGGCAGCCTGACGTAGGCAGGCAGGGAAAGCGGGTTGTGCAGGGTAGCCAGAAGCATATTGCCCAGAATCAGGGCGACTGTCGATGCGGCATAGAACATTCGCCGTTTCTTCACTGACGTCGCATGGCTCTCTTCAGGTACGTGGAAGAATCCGGCGGAAAACCCCTCGACCGTGCCGATCAGGGCTGACAGGCCTACGTTGCCTGTAAGCAGGCCGCCGATAAGGCCAGCGGCGAATCCGAAGGTTGTGCCGGTTCTCTGGCCGATAGACATCGATACGAACGCGATGAATATCGCCATGATGTCCGGAGAGGCATGAAAGATCAACAGCCTTGAGACGATGAAGTGCTGCACGAGCGCCAGCGTTAGCATGGCAAGCGTATATATGAAATACTTTTTCAATACTGGGCCTTGTTGTCTGTTAATGCCTGTGAGGCGATCACATGGGTGTCGATTATTGTCCTTTCCGTCCGGGGTCTGCACCCATGATCTCGATTTTTTCCCTGGACGGTTTTGCCGGGGAGATGAGCACATAGGATAAAGACGCGAAATCGACGGCAAGCCGGATATCGATGTTGCAGAACAGCTTGTCTTTTGAAATGCGTACCACGCGGCCCACGGGGATACCCCTGATGGCGAAAGTGCTGAAATCGGATGTCGTGACCTGTTCGCCCACTTTAAGGTTGCTGCTGACCGGGACGTGTTCCATGTGTGCGATCCTTTCATCCCCGTTCTGCCATGAGAGCAGGCCAAGGGTCCTGGAGCTGTCCGACACGACGCTCACCATGAAATCATTGTTGATCACCGGAAGGACCTTGGCATAGTTCTGTGAAACCTCCATGACCCTGCCGACGAGCCCGTCCGGAGTCAGTACGGTCATATCTTTGGTGATGCCCTGGCTGGCTCCCGAATCGATCACGAGCATATTGTCCGTCGCGCTGAACCTGCGATCGACGACGCGCGCGATCTTGAACTGCCTTGCCCAGGCCGGAGCATTGGCGACGGCCGCCTGCGTCTCCTTCGCATCGCGAAGTTCCGCCTGCTGGCGCATGACCTGCGAAAAAAGGCGTGCGTTCTGGAGGAGCAGCTGTTCGTTGTCCTGGCGAAGGTTGAGGATTCCGGTGAAATTGGATAGCTGTGTCGCTACGGAGGCGTTTATCGCCAGTCCGCGCTCCCTGATCGCATCGAGCGTCTCCTTTCGCTGGAGCTGCATGAGCAGGATGGATATGCCGCAATACAGCAGAAAATAGAGATAAGCGGTATGCTTTGCGATAAAACGGAATAAACTGAGCACGTCCGTTGTCTTCTTGTTAAAACATTGAGCTCAAACCAGGCACCCGGTCGCGATTTTGGTCGGGAACCGTTGATTTGCCTGAAGCGTTATTTTTGTTTACTATTTCACCTCAGGATCAGGCACGGCAATTACCGCAAGCTGAAGATAAAATGTCACGAACCATTAATATAACAGATAAATTTATTGTTGTAGGGGACAGAGTGCTGATCAAGCCAAAATCCCTCGACGAACGGACCAAGTCCGGAATTTATCTGCCGCCAGGCTTGCAGGAAAAGGCCAGGATACAGACCGGTTACATCATCAAGACAGGACCAGGCTATCCGGTCGGACCGCCCACGGAGTCTGACGAGCCATGGAAAGAGCGCACGGAAGGTCCTCAGTACATACCACTCCAGGCCAGGGTCGGCGATCTTGCCATCTTCGTCCAGAACAGCGCCTATGAGATCGAGTACGAGGAAGAGCGATACCTTATCGTTCCCAACTCGGCCATCCTGCTGCTGATCAGGGAGGATGACGACCTGGAAGGCTACTTGAGATAAAGCCCCCCTGTTTATCTGTTCCGCGATCCGATTGACAACGATAGTCCCTGCAAGTCGGGGTCCAAATCTGTCCACGTACGGACACACGGCTCCGCCCCTGGATTTTGTTGTTCAGACCGCAGGTATCCCGATAGGTCGGGGTTCTCGACGATCTATTGGAGGCGCGTTGATCAGCCGGGAGGTCCGGTTTCAGATGCACCTTCCCTGACAATGATCAGTTTTTTTGCCCATTTCATATATCTATTCGTATCAAAATGACAACACCATCCGATATCCAGGCAGAGGTCGCCAACCTTTCGACTGAAGAGCTGATCGTCAGGGTCCAGGCCCTGAAAAAGGAGCTCAACGCGATAATCCTCGCCCATTACTACACGTTGCCTGAAATCCAGCAGGTGGCCGATATCGTCGGCGACAGCCTCGCGCTGGCAAGGGCTGCCGAGAAGAACACCGCCGACGTGATCGTGTTTGCCGGTGTCTATTTCATGGCTGAGACCGCCAAGATCATCAATCCCGACAAGCTGGTGCTCATGCCTGACCCCGGTGCCGGATGCCCGCTTGCCGACAGTTGCGCCGAAGAGGAGTTCCGGGCGTTCAGGGCTGGGCACCCCGATGCCATCGCGATCACCTATATCAATTCGACGGCTGCCATCAAGGCGCTTTCCGACATCACCTGCACCTCATCGAACGCAGAGCATATCATCCGGCAGATCCCGCCGGAACAGAAGATCATCTTCGGCCCAGACCGCAACCTCGGGGCCTATCTGGTGAAAAAGCTCAACAGGGAGATGATCCTGTGGCAGGGGTTCTGTTACGTTCACGACGCCTTTTCCGAGGCCTACATGATCCAGGCGTGCGCCATGTATCCGGGGGCGGAGCTGATCGCCCATCCGGAGTGCCGTGAAGAGGTGCTCCGGCATGCCGCATTCGTGGGATCCACAGCAGCCCTGCTCGACTATACCGTCAAAAGTCCTTCGCAGAGCTACATCGTGGCAACCGAACCGGGCATCATCTACGAAATGGAACGGCGCTCACCGGGCAAGACCTTCATTCCCGCTCCCAAAGACCCGTCGAACCCCCGAAGCGTCTGCAAGCAGATGAAGCAGAACACTCTCGACAAACTGTATCTCGCCATGCTCAACCGCTCACCGGAGATCACGGTCGACGCAACCCTTCGCGAAGAGGCGCTGAAGTCAATCAGAAAGATGCTCGAAATGTCGGCATAGGCAGATTTTCTCCTTTTTCAGTCGTCCGGGACTTCACTTTTTTACATTCAGGAGTCCCGACAGGTCAGGACGACGGAGTTTCAGCTTTTCGCTTTCTTCAGTTGCGCCGGGATTTGAGTCTTGTACATTCAGGAGATCCCGACCAGTCGGGATTCTCCTGAGTGTAGGAGGTTGAAACCCGACGGACATTCAGCTCTTCTTTCTTCAGTTGCCCCGGACTTCAGTCCGGGGATATCAGATCCCCCAAAAAATCCCGGACTTCAGTCCAACATCTTTTATTGACTGCAGATAAATAGCTGTTGTGTGTGCGGAACGAAGAATTTGGACTGAAGTCCGAAGAGGTTAAAATTTATTTATTCGCCCCCCCCGGGTTGAAACCCGGGGCAACAGAATTTAGGATGTCTGAGTGTCCGTCGTCCCGACCAGTCGGGACTTCTGAATGTAAGAGGTTGAAACCCGGAACAACAGAGTTTGGGATGTCTGAATGTCCGTTGTCCCGACCAGTCGGGATTCTCCTGAGTGTAGGAGGTTGAAACCCGACGGACATTCAGCTCTATTTCTTCAGTTGCCCCGGACTTCAGTCCGGGGATAGCAGATCCCCCAAAAAATCCCGGACTTCAGTCCAACATCTTTTATTGACTGCAGATAGATAGCTCTTGTGTGTGCGGAACGAAGAATTTGGACTGAAGTCCGAAAAGGTTAAAATTTATTTATTTGCCCCCCCGGGTTGAAACCCGGGGCAACAGAATTTAGGATGTCTGAGTGTCCGTCGTCCCGACGAGTCGGGACTTCTGAATGTAAGAGGTTGAAACCCGGGACAACAGAGTTTGGGATGTCTGAATGTCCGTTGTCCCGACCAGTCGGGATTCTCCTGAGTGTAGGAGGTTGAAACCCGACGGACACTCAGCTCTTCTTTCTTCAGTTGCCCCGGACTTCAGTCCGGGGATATCAGATCCCCCAAAAAATCCCGGACTTAAGTCCAACATCTTTTATTGACTGCAGATAGATAGCTGTTGTGTGTGCAGAACGAAGAATTTGGACTGAAGTTCGAAGAGGTTAAAATTTATTTATTCGCTCCCCCGGGTTGCAACTCCAAAAGCCGCTCCTGAATGTAAGAGGTTGAACCACGAGCCTCATGCACATTACAGCGTATCATACCTTCTGCAGACTCGTTGCCTCACCGTTCTCTTCGCATCGAATTACAACGCTTTTTTACTCTTGCCCGGAATGTGTGTACCTTTAGGGCAGGCGAGATAACCCCAAAGGAAAAACCATGCGTTTCAGGATGTTCAGGTTCGCATCAGTCGCGGCGGCAATGGCGTTTCAGTCATTCCAGCCGGATGCCCTTGCGTGGCACGACAAAACCCATCTTTCGGTAGCGGAAACTGCAGGCTTCGATCTGTGGTACAACGCGGCGGCGCCCGATGTGGCAAAGTCGAAGAGCGCCTTTTCTGCCAGGGAGAGCCCCAACCACTATTTCAACAACAACGACAACCGGAAGGTCGATGCAGCCGCGGTCTGGGCGCAGGTCGCTCGCTACGACACCCCCGGGGATGCGCAAGGCCATCTTTACGGTGCGATTATCGGAGCCGTCAAAGATTACCACACCATGAAAGCAGAGGGCAAGTACGCTCGATATCCGTTGGTTTTCTGCGCCCATTACGTTGGCGACCTCTCAATGCCCCTGCACAATACTGTGTATGACGATTTCAACAAGAACCGTCACAGCGCCAACGACGGCGTGGTCGAGGGCAGCGTGAGGGACAACATGGAGCGCATCAAGGCCAACATGACGGATGTCGTGATCAAAAACGATACCGATCTTGCCAGAGAGATTGCTGTCGTTGCTGAATCCGCCCGCATCCTTGGACTGAAAATCAGGAAAGAGAACCGGGACATGACGGCCGATGAGGCCTATCTGCAGCTGGGTCGAAGCGCATCACTGTTCAGGGGCATCCTGGTTTATACGCAACGCGACCCTTCAGAAAACGGATTGCGTCCGGAATAACTCCAGTACAATATTATGGCAAACAGCGAACAACTTGACAGACTGAAACAGGGGCCGGAATCCTGGAACCTCTGGCGAAAGGCCAACGAGGGGGTGAGGCCTGACCTTCGGAACGCCCTGCTGCCGAAAGCGGACCTTCATGGGGCCGACCTTTCTGACGCCGACCTGAACGGCGCGATACTGACCGATGCGAATCTGTCCGGTGCCGATCTTCGTGGTGCCGATCTCCGGCGTGCCGATTTTTCCGGCGCCAGCCTCGCCGACGTCAACCTGAGCCGGAGCACTATCGACAATGAAACCAGGTACAACGGCATTACCGGATGCGATATCGGAGTCAACGGCTTTTACTCGCCGTCGACCGACTCGGCGGCCCTGATGCGGCTGGATCCACCCGGCAACTCCATGCAGGGGTCGAGCGCCGAGGCCGTTCTTGAGAGCCTGAGGCATGCCCGAAAGCTGCACACCTTTTCAGTTATGCTCGGCGGCATCGCCCTGCTGTTCATCGTCATCAAACCGAAGACCATCTCGTTGCCCTACCTGGCAGGCTCGTTCAAGTTTGATGACCTCAGCTATGCGTTCCTGGCCACCATTCTATCAACGGCTTTGCTCAGCCAGGTTGCTTCGTTCGTCGATTCAGCCATACAGGGAGCGCATTACCTGAATGACCGCCGTTCAGCCATGCTGGTCGGCCATTTTCCCTGGGTTCTTTCCAAATACGAAAGCGAACCGGAAAACCGGCGTCATTCAAGGATCATGCGAATGTTCCTCGTGTTTCATCCGATGGTGTACCTCTATTTCTTCGTCAAGTGGGATTCTCTCATGATCGGCGACTGGGAAGGCATGCTTCTCCACTATCAGGGGCTTCCTGTCGTTCTCGGTGAGTACCTGCTTCCGGTCATCTATGTCATCCTGTTCTTGCTCTGCAGGCACATTTTCATCCAGTCGGAACGGTTCCAGATGCCGATCCTTTTCGATTCCGAAACGGAGCGCCTCCGTCGCAGCGACATGGATCGCCTGTCCGATGCCGTCGAAAAGCAGTCTGCCCGGATCGGTGAACTCATCGACCTCAGCAAGGCACGCAATACGCAGGCTTAGTTTTTTTCGCCATCGCAGCGAGACCCCAAAAGGGAATAGATCAACAACAGACACAACAAAGGTGCGCCCATGAGTGAAGTCGTACTGGTTACCGGAGCATCAGGCTTTATAGGATCGCACCTCGTGGATCGCTGCCTGCGGGACGGATATCATGTGAAAGCGCTTGTCAGGAAAGGCAACGCGTGCATGGCGGCGTTGAGAAAGTCCGGCGTCGAAGTCGTCGAAGGCGACGTGCGCGACGCCGCGTCAGTCGATGCCGCGGTCCAGGGGTGCAACATCGTGCTTCATTCAGCCGCACGGACTTCCGATTGGGGCCCCATGCAGGATTTCCTCGACATCAACGTCGGAGGGACCCGGAATGTGTGCGAGTCGTCGCTCAGACATGGCGTCAGAAGGCTGGTCCATATCAGTTCGTTCGAGTGTTTTCCCCACTACCGGCTCGACAGGATCGACGAGAACACCTCCTACGCTCCACGTAACGCCTCTTATGCCGACACGAAGATCGGCAGTTCCAAAGAGGTGTGGGAGGCTAAAAGGCGAGGGCTTTCCGTCAGCGTGGTCTATCCGGCCTGGGTATACGGGCCCAACGACAAGACGCTGTTTCCGCTGCTGGCCGACGGCATCCGCAAGCGGCAGATGATCTACTGGATGCGGAACGCCCGCATGAGCATGGTGTATATCGATAACCTCGTCGACCTCATTATGCTCGCGGCCACCCAACCCTCTGCCGACGGAGAAGGTTACCTGGCCTGCGACGATGAGGATATGACGTTCGAGGGGCTCTGCAGCCGCATAGCTGCCGGTATAGGTTCGCCAGCTCCCTCCATTTATCTGCCGTTCAGGCTGGTCCATACGCTTGCGGGACTGATGGAGTCGGTCTATCGAATGATCGGCAGCCCGACGCGTCCGTTGCTTACCAGGCAGGCGGTCGAGGTTTTATCCTCACGCGCGGTCGTGGACTGTTCAAAGGCCCGAAAGAGCCTTGGCTGGCAAAGTCGGGTGGGGCAAAAGGAGGGGATCCGGCGTACCCTTGACTGGCTCATGACCGTCGATCCTTCGCACTGGAAATCAAAGTAAGGTGGCGTAAAAAAAATTTACTATTGACATCTTTTTCAGGGTCGCCCGCAAATGCAGATGCTTAAAGCTCCGGACCGGTTTAAGTGTCTTAATGGCATGTTCGGGATCGGTGAAAAATAAATTCCCGGCATTGCTGCTGGTTAAAAAAATCATTACACTTCAGAAGTTCTTTATGCATTTCGGTGCCGGATTTCCGTATCCGGATAATAGGGAAGTACGTGCAAGTCGTACACTGTACCCGCAACTGTAAAACGGTTTGTCGTGCGGCTTTAAGGACAGCTCTGTCCACAATGCCGTCATGGCTTGATGTGCATGCACTCTGTCGACCTCATGAATACCACGGGGAACGCGGGGGAAGGATGCCTCACAAAGGAGCGTTGGATGCAACGCAACCGTTGAAAGTCAGGAAACCTGCCGAAAAAGATAGCGCCATAAGGCTTCGGGAAGAGAGTCTGGCGACCTTGTCAACGTGCCTCATAAACTTATTTTTCTGTTTTCTGAAGCTGTTTCCTGAGGATCTCGAGGAGTTTATATTACGTGATAAATCTCCTCAGCTTTAGGCGTCCTGATAGTCCGGATTAAATCCCGGTAAAAGGTAAGTCATAGAAATTATTTGATTTACCTAACCACAACCATTTATCGATTTCGGAGAGCCCCCAATGAAAATCGCCCGTCTGCTCACCTCGCCCGGTGAAAATGTCTACGACCGTTTTGAGTACACCCACAGAACCTCTGTTCTTCGTAATCCTGACGGGTCGAAGGTATTCGAGATGAACGATGTGGAGGTGCCGGTTACCTGGTCCCAGGTGGCTGCTGATATCCTTGCACAGAAATATTTCCGCAAGACCGGCGTTCCCCAGCGTGACGCGAACGGCAATATCATCACCGACAACGAAGGCCGCCCGGTGACCGGCAGCGAAAACTCCATCAAGCAGGTGGTGCACCGCATGGTCGGCTGCTGGCAGGAGTGGGGGCAGAAGTACAAATATTTCGACACCGCCGAAGACGCCCAGGCGTTCTACGACGAGGTCGCCTACATGCTGCTCGCCCAGATGGCGGCGCCGAACTCTCCCCAGTGGTTCAACACCGGCCTCAAGTACGCCTACGGCATCAACGGCCCGGCCCAGGGGCACTTCTATGTCGACCAGGAATCAGGCGAAACCAGGGAGTCCGAAGACGCCTACTCGCGCCCGCAGGCACACGCATGCTTCATCCAGTCGGTCAATGACGACCTGGTGAACGAAGGCGGCATTTTCGACCTCGCCATCCGCGAAGCGAGGGTGTTCAAGTTCGGCAGCGGATCGGGCACCAACTACTCCAACCTGAGGGGATCGGGCGAAAAGCTCAGCGGCGGAGGAAGTTCCTCGGGCCTGATGAGCTTCCTGAAGATTTTCGATTCAGCGGCAGGCGCGATAAAATCGGGCGGCACGACCCGCCGCGCAGCCAAAATGGTGATCATCGACATCGACCATCCCGACGTCGAAAAGTTCATCGAATGGAAGGCGAAGGAGGAGGACAAGGTGGCCGCCATGGTTACCGGCTCGAAGATCTGTTCGAGGTTCCTCAAGGCCATCGTCGAAGAGGCCCTGGTGAACGGCACCGACCGGCAGGAGAACGAGGCGCTGAACAAGCTCATCAGGAACGCAATGCACCGCGGCGTGCCCATGAGCTACATCCTGCGCGTGCTCGCCCTCGTCGATCAGGGCTACACCACGCTCGACCTCGACGAATATGACACCCATTACGAATCCGAAGCCTACGCGACCGTCGGTGGCCAGAACTCCAACAACAGCGTCCGCGTGACCAACGCCTTCATGAAGGCCGTGCAGAACGACGATGTCTGGGTGCTCCGCGAACGCACCACCGGCAAGGACGCCAGGGCGGTCCGCGCCCGGGACCTCTGGGAGAAGATCGTCATGAGCGCATGGAAATGCGCCGATCCCGGCCTGCAGTTCGATACGACCATCAACGACTGGCACACCTGCCCGAAGAGCGGCCGCATCAACGCGAGTAATCCGTGTGTGACAGCCGAGACTTTGGTTGCCACCGACCGGGGGCTTGAGCGTATCGGTGGGCTTGTCGGGCAGTCGAGAGGCATCAAGAGCATCGACGGCAAGATGCACTGGGTCGAAAAGATTTTCCCAACCGGTACGAAACCGGTTTACGAACTTCGTACGAAAAGCGGTTACAGCCTGAAGCTCACCGGTGATCATCAGGTCTTTACTGAAAATCGCGGCGATATCAAGGCTTGCGAATTGCGCAAAGATGATGTTGTTCGCCTCGTTGGTGCCGGGTTTGGTAAAGAAACCAGCGGATCTACCGATACTGCCCAGCTCATTGGCTTGCTTGTCGGTGACGGATGCATTACCAGAACGGCCAACAGGAACGCTGACGGAGAACTACGCCGGGTTGCGTTTCTTACCGTTGATAAAGCTGAAGTCGAGATCGCTGGCTGGGCCAACGCTCATATCAACCAGATGCGTCCCGAACTTGGTGAGCACAATAAACAGGGTTCAGTCACTGAAACCGTGACAACTGCACGCGTCGCTGTCGGTAGCCCACGGATTTTGCACCAGCTCGAGACTTTTGCAGTGCTTGATCATGGAAGTGAAAACAAGTCGTTTACCGATGTTGCCTTTCGTCTTGAGCGTGCCGAGCAGGCTGCGTTGTTGCGGGGACTGTTCACTGCCGACGGAACGGTTGCGAACTACGGGGAGAAATCGCAGTACGTTGCCCTCGACTCCGCCTCGCTTGAACTGATCCGGCAGGTACAGTTGCTGCTCCTGAATTTTGGCATCAAATCGAAAATCTATGAGAACCGCAGGGCTGGAGACCTTGTATCGCTGCTTCCCGATGGCAACGGTGGCAAGAAAGAGTATCCTGTCATGCAGATGCACAGTCTGCGCATCAGCCGCAGTTCCAGAGTGCTCTTCGAAGAGCATATCGGATTCATGCCAGAGAGCAGGAAGTCGGAAGCGCTTGCTCTCCTGAACCAGACGGTTGGCGTCTATCATGATTCACTGACCGATACCGTGGCTTCGCTTACCGGTATGGGCGAGGAGCCTGTTTTTGACCTTACCGAGCAGGAGACCAGCCACTTCATTGCCAACGGCATCGGTGTGCACAATTGCAGCGAGTACATGTTCCTCGACGACACGGCCTGCAACCTGGCCAGCGTCAACCTCGCCCACTTCCTCGACGAAGAGAGCGGCAAGATCAAGGTCGCCGAACTGATCCATGCCTCCGGCCTCTGGACCGTCGTGCTCGAAATCTCGGTGCTCATGGCGCACTTCCCGTCGAAAGAGATCGCCCGCCTGAGCTATGAGTTCCGGACGCTCGGACTCGGATTCGCCAACCTCGGCCGCGTGCTGATGGTGCTCGGCATTCCGTACGATTCCCCAAGGGGCCTCGCAATCGCAGGTGGCATCGCAGCCCTCATGACCGGCCAGGCCTACGTAACGTCGGCTGAAATGGCGCGTGACCTCGGCACCTTCGCCCGCTACCGCGAGAACAGCGACGACATGCTTCGAGTCATCCGCAACCATAGCCGCGCAGCCCACAACACCTCGGAAGAGGAGTACGAAGGACTGCTGGTCAAACCGCACGGCATCGATTCCGAATACTGCCCGAAGGAGCTGTTCGAAGCCGCAGGAAAGGTTTGGGACGAAGCGCTGAAGAAGGGCAAGAAGCACGGGTTCCGCAACGCACAGGTCAGCGTGATCGCCCCGACCGGCACGATCGGCCTCGTCATGGACTGCGACACCACGGGCATCGAGCCTGAGTTCGCCATCGTCAAGTTCAAGAAACTCGCAGGCGGCGGTTACTTCAAGATCGTCAACCAGTCGGTGCACAAGGCGCTCAACCGTCTCGGCTACAAGGAGTCGCAGATCGAGGATATCGAGAAGTTCTGCAAGGGACACGGCACCCTCAGGGGATGCCCCACCATCAACCAGCAGTGGCTCAAGAGCAGGGGATTCACCGACGACAAGATCGAAGCGGTCGAAAAGCAGCTCGAAGGGGTGTTCGACATCCGTTTCGCCTTCAACAAGTGGATCATCGGCGAAGAGTTCTGCCACTCGCTCGGATTCAGCGAAGCTGACCTGAACGACCCCGGTTTCGACATGCTCCTGTCGCTCGGCGCCACCGAGGATGACATCGAGGCCGCCAACGACTACGTCTGCGGCACCATGACCATCGAAGGCGCCCCACACCTCAAGGACGAGCACCTGCCGGTATTCGACTGCGCCAGCACCTGCGGACGCAAGGGTCGCCGCTACATCAACCACATGGCCCACGTGCACATGATGTCGGCCGTGCAGCCCTTCATCTCCGGTGCGATCTCCAAGACGGTCAACATGCCCGCCACCGCCACGACCGCCGAAATCGGCGACGTCTACATGTCGGCATGGCAGTCAATGGTCAAGGCGATCACCATCTACCGCGACGGCTCCAAGCTCTCGCAGCCGCTCAACATCTCCAACGTCTCCGACCTCGACGAAGTCATCATGCTCGGCAACGAGGAGGACATCGACGAGACCAAGGGACCGAAAGAGGTCCAGGAACGCATCATCGAGCGCGTCTACCACCGCTCCGAACGCCGCCTGCTGCCGAAACGCCGCAAGGGCTACATCCGCGAAGCCTACGTCGGCGGCCACAAGGTGTTCCTCAGGACCGGCGAATACGAAGACGGCTCGCTGGGCGAAGTCTTCATCGACATGTACAAGGAGGGCGCATCCTTCAAAGGCCTGCTCAACTGCTTCGCCGTGCTCGCCTCCAAGGCGCTGCAATACGGCATGCCGCTCGAAGAGCTGGTCGAGAGCTTCACCTTCACCAGGTTCGAACCAGCCGGTGCGGTCCAGGGCCACAACGCCATCAAGAACTCCACCTCGATCCTCGACTACGTGTTCCGCTCAATCGGCTACGACTACCTCGGCCGCAAAGATTTCGTGCACGTCAAAGCCGTAGACGAAGTGCCTGAAGTCGGCTCCGCCGCAGGGAAGAACGGCAATGGCAACGGTAATGGCAACGGATCCGCCGCCCATGCCCCACAGCCAGAAATGGCCGTCCACGCTGCTGCAGCCCACGCCGACGAACAGCACTCAGCCCTGAAAAGCCAGGTAATCCAGGCCCGCGTGCAAGGCTACACCGGCGAACAGTGCGAAAACTGTGGTTCCATGAGGGTAAAACAAAACGGCACCTGCAAAGTCTGCGAGGATTGCGGCATGACCACCGGATGCTCGTAAACGAGTCGTGAAGCTGAGGTTTCGGTAACAGAAAAGATCCCGTTGGCAAAGATGATAATCTATAGTCAGCGGGATTGTCGTATGCTCCTACAAGAGGCATGCGGTTGGTTGTCAGTCATTCAAGGGCGGATGTCATTGAAAAGAGTGATCCGCAACACCCCAGCATAAATTGTTAAGTCGGTGACAAGGAGTTGAAAAATTTGCTGATGTTGGCTGTTGGGATATATCCGCTGGCGTTTTATAAGGGCAGAAATTATTTACCTCAGCGTCATATACGGAAACCATCTAATTATTGTTAGCCCCACGGAATACACCATGCCAACTACCAAAGCACATTGCAACCAATGCGATGGAAGCCGAAATCACGAAGTTCTGCACTCCGAGAAGAGCTCTTGGAAGGACGAAGACGTATCTGGGGGAGACGAATACGAGACACTGAAGTGTTCTGGTTGTGAAAGCATCAAGCTTCGACATACGTCTTGGTTCTCGGAACACGATGACGATACGATCAACTACTTTCCGCCCGCGATATTTCGCAGAACTCCAGAGTGGTTTGATCAATTGTGGCTTGAGCTATCCGCGGATGATGAGTTCGTGGCAAAACTTCTCATGGAGATCTACGTTGCGTTGCAAAACAATCTTCCTCGTCTTGCAACTATGGGGGTAAGATCTCTTCTTGAGCAGGTCATGGTTTCAAAGACAGGAGACAAGGGTTCGTTCGGCAAGAATCTGCAAGAGTTCGAGAATCTTGGCTACGTTTCACGAATTCAACGTGAGAGGCTCGAGGCAATTCTGGATGCTGGCCACGCAGCAATTCATCGGACGTTCGTGCCCACCACGAGAGATGTCATCACACTTGTTGACCTGACAGAGCATATTGTTGAGACGGTCTACCTTCATGAGGCAAAGATAGATGCACTTAAGAAACGGGTACCACAGCGACTACCAAGAACGCGAGGCTAACAATTCCTTCCAGCGGACTGCCCCGCCGCTGAATTCAAGCGTTATGTTTCAGGAGCCATCATCACATGACATTTAAAATCACATTGTTATTTATTCTTGCATCAGGAATCTGCTTCGCTGCAGAAACAGCGCCACAAGTCTTACAAACAGCAAAGGTTTATCAAATGGATCTTTTTTCGCTGCTCTCCTTTGCGCTAACCATTGCAGCTTTTGTTGTATCGATATTCATGGGGTGGCTTTCATGGGAGTTCTACAAAAAATCAAAAGAAGCATCAGATCAAACTCAGCAGGCGGTTACTAAAATAGAAACTGCGGTTCTTAGCATCCAATCAGAGATCACTGAAATCGTTCGTAGGGCAGTCGGATATTGGACTGGCGGGGAAACAAATCAAGATGCTATTGATTTAAATTCTGAATTAAGCAGTAAGTTTGAAGAATTGTCGTCGCAAATCCAAACTATTGCAGGAGAAAATGGAAACAAAGAAGGACTAGAAGCTAAGTTGGCAGAGTTGATACAACTCCAGAAAGACCAGGTTGCAAGTTTAACCTCATCGGTAGTTGATGCTAAGGCAAAAGCAATTTTTCCTTCTATTGACAGAGGCCCAGCAGCCCAAATTACTCAAAGCGTACAGACAAATACTAATAAAGAAAAAACCGGCGAGTTAATTATTACCGTCCTTCGCCCTTCAAAAAATGCAACTGCAACAGGAAAATTCATGCCGCCATTCTCCAGCGTACCAGAGCTTAACATTGAATTGATTGGTGCGCCAACAACTGACCTGAATAAATTAACAGTCTCATCGGGGGTTGGTAAAACAAGTGACTTCAATATCCACTTAATTGGAAAAACAGGCCTACTGGAAGTTGGAACCTATGTTGTCAAATACACTGCCAAAGTTCATACATAAAAACATAACAATTGGGTCAACCAGACGACGGGAAGCAGCTTTCTCCGAATTTAGTCCAGCCGTCGCCGCTGGTTACCCTTGGCGTTAGGCCTGTTTAAGGAGGTGTCAAGTGGCAATATCTGATAAAAATCGAAAAATACTTTGGGGGAAGTCTGGGAACCGATGTGCGATGTGCAGACATCCGCTTGTAGTTGACTCTACCTCGCTTGATTCAGAATCGGTCGTGGGTGATGAGTGCCATATTATCTCCAATGCTAAGGGCGGTCCGAGACACGACGCTCGCTTCCCTTCATTCGAAATTGATGAACTATCAAATTTAATGTTGCTATGCCGTGTTCATCACAAACTCGTTGATGATCAGGATGAAACCTACACAGTGGACCTACTTCGCAGCATAAAAGAAAATCATGAAAAGTGGGTTGAGAATAAGCTCAAGGAAGAAACCGAAATTCCTGCTGTTAAGATAATACGCATGAGGAGCGAAATGCCAACTCAACTATCAGTAATTCAATCTGGTAAGGAATTGCTGAATCTGGCCATTGGCTGTCACGGATTGTATTCTGATTACTGTGATGACCTAGACGATGAAGAAACAGCCTTGGTGGGATGCTTCATTCAAAATCTTTCAGATTGGGCGGATCTTGGAGATTGGCTTGAGCCTATTGAATGTATAAGGGCTGCTAAGTTTTTAAACGACGAAATAAGGCGATTGAAAGAACGTGGCTTTATGGTTTTTGTGGCCAAGGAAAAACAAAGGATAGTGGGCGGTATCAGCGGTCCGTCAACATGGTGGGCGTTGCACTTATCAGTAAAACGCGATTCTGATACAGACATTGTTTCTGCCGGTAATGAGAGTTGTTAATAAAATGCCTAACAAGGTCTTCGTGACCCGACGGTCTTCTTCGTCGGCTGCTACTCAATGGCTACGTTAGGTTTATTCAGAGGGTTTATGACGAGAAAGTATTGGTCGCAACGAAAGGGGCTTACTGCTAAATTTGATCTCGATTCGCTTAGGAAGGCGTTTCGGGCCATCTTTATTGACTTTCAGGACCACGACTACTACCAAGAGTACTTTGGTTACTATTGCGTGGATGCTGGCGAAGTATCCGGGAAGGCAGGTTCTGACATCTCCAATTTCATTTTTCGGAAAACTCGGCGGCAAATCGACTGGCCGGTCATGGATACTATTGAGAAACTTGATGAGGACGTGTTCTTTGACTTGGTGGAATTGCTGCACGATTGTATCTCCTTTCCCAAGGAAGGATACTTTCATTCATACGGTAACTGTGGAATGCACTATTCGGACTTTGACCAAGCGAAGGGGCAAGAAGAGTATCGCGCTCAACTAAACGAGATATTGTGCGACTACGGTCAGGGATATGAAATCTCCAAGAACGGTGAAATTCAGTATCTATTGTCGGAAGGTCTACGGGAGCTTACCGATGCAACTGCTCCAATCAAACCGGGTGAGGAGAAGACAATTATAGAAAAGATGAACCGAGCGATCGCAAAATACAGGGACAGGCACTCGTCAGGAGTCGATCGAAAAGATGCGGTTCGAGAACTCGCAGACATACTCGAGTATCTTCGCCCAGAAATAAAGTTAGAAATGCTAACAAAAGACGAAAGCGAGTTGTTCAACATCGCGAACAATTTCACTATTCGCCACAATCGAGCCGGACAGAAGGATGATTATTCAGTAGTATGGTTGAGTTGGATATTTTATCTGTATTTATCAACCATTCACCTTATACTAAGGATTAGAAAAACCTAACATCTATTTAATCTGCAAATTTGCAGCGCAAATTGACGGTTAAATAGAATGAATTGCGGGACGTTGTTCAGTATTGTGAGCAGCCGTTATTTCCTTTTAAACCATACGAGGTATAATCAATTCAGCTAAACAAAAACAAGGAGCATTGAAGTACTCCCCAATCGTAGGGCAGCTATCGAGAGAAAATAAGTTTGTTCATGCTGCTTCTGGGGTCAGTCGGTTAATTGCATAGTAGACCGTTTCAGGAACCGCGCCATCAAGTGATTTGTGTCGGCGATCCGAATTGTAGTCATTGAACCATGAAGTGGACCCGCCTCAGTGGACAAAAAACAGGCGAATTTAAGCTAATAACTCACGGCTTATGCAGCTGAATGGCGCTGCCCCAATTCAATGAATTTATCGACGATCCTGGCTCCACCACCTGTT
>JAAXWO010000013.1 GCA_013334965.1 Chlorobiaceae bacterium
GATAATGGATAATGGATAATGGATAATGGATAATGGATAATGGATAATGGATAATGGAAGAGGGGAGGGGAGGGGGAGATGGAGGGGAATAGGGTCAAGGAGTGCTCATTTATGTTTGCGCTTCGGATTGTAAAGCTCAGCCAGTTTTTGCAGGAGGAGAAAAAGGAGTATGTGCTCAGCAAGCAGCTTCTAAAATCCGGTACGTCAATAGGTGCCCTTGTTCGTGAAGCTGAGCACGCTGAGAGCAAGGCCGATTTCATTCACAAGATGGCGATTGCTCTCAAAGAAGCTAATGAAACGGTGTATTGGATTGACCTGCTCCACGAATCTCAAATACTTGAAAAGAAAGCTTTTGATTCAATCAATCCTGATATCATAGAACTTCTGAAATTGCTGACCAGCATCGTCAAATCTTCAAAAATGAATCGCCTAGACACATAGCTGAAATTTTGTATTCCATTATCAATTATCAATTATCAATTATCCATTATCAATTATCAATTATCCATTATCCATTATCCATTATCAATTATCCATTATCCATTATCAATTATCAATTGTTATGTGTCTTGCCATACCGGGGAAAGTCATTGAAATCCG
Organism: Chlorobiaceae bacterium; assembly: GCA_013334965.1. Lineage (GTDB taxonomy): Bacteria > Bacteroidota > Chlorobiia > Chlorobiales > Chlorobiaceae > Chlorobaculum. The sequence goes on from JAAXWO010000013.1 coordinate 601, forward strand.
TGATGAGAACGGCCTGAAAATGGGTACGGTCGACATCAGCGGCACCCTTACCAAAGCCTGCCTTGAATATGTGCCTGAAATCGCGATCGGCCAATACACCATCGTTCACGCCGGTTTCGCCCTGAAGATCATCGACGAGGAGGAGGCTGCAGAAAGCCTGAAGCTTTGGGACGAACTGATCAAGAGCGGTGCCTTCGACACGGGCCACGACCTGCCCCCATCCTCCCGATAAGGAACGGACCATGAAGTTTATCGACGAATATCGTGATCCTGAGCGAGCCCGGGCATTGCTCGATCGTATCCGCCGGAAGGCCGTGCACGAGTGGACCATCATGGAGATCTGCGGAGGCCAGACCCACTCGATCATCCGCAACGGGATTGACCAGTTGCTGCCGCCGACTGTACGGCTCGTGCACGGGCCAGGATGCCCGGTCTGCGTCACACCGCTTGAAACCATCGAACGGGCGCTTGCCATAGCTTCGAAACCGGGGGTGATCCTGGCGAGCTTCGGCGACATGCTCCGGGTTCCCGGCAGCTCGAAGGACCTGTTCATGGCAAGGAGCGAGGGGGCTGACGTGCGCATCGTATTTTCGCCGCTCGAAGCGCTCCAGATCGCCCGTGACAACCCGCAGAAAGAGGTGGTTTTCCTTGCCGTCGGCTTCGAGACCACCGCTCCGGCCAACGCCATGGCCGTCTGGCAGGCGGCGCGCGAAGGGATCGGCAACTTCAGCGAGCTGGTCAGCCAGGTCATGGTTCCTCCTGCCATGAGCGCCATCCTGTCGTCGCCGGGCAATCAGGTGCAGGGGTTTCTTGCAGCCGGCCATGTCTGCGCCATCATGGGTTGGGAGGAGTACGAACCGGTGGCAGAGAGGTTCCATGTGCCCATCGTGCCTGCCGGGTTCGAGCCGGTCGATCTGCTCGCAGGAATCCTGCAGGTCGTGGAGATGCTCGAAGAGGGCAGGACGGGGGTGGTCAACGCCTATGGCCGTGTGGTCAGCCGCGAAGGCAACCCCCAGGCGAGAAAGATCATGAATGAGGTCTACGAAGTGGCTGACCGGCCGTGGCGAGGCATCGGAGTCATTCCCGCCAGCGGGCTCGTGCTTTGCGAGGCCTACGCACGCTTCGATGCCGAAAAGAGGTTCGACGTCGGGCACATTGCACCGCAGGAGTCGCCTCTCTGCCGAAGCGGCGAGGTTCTTCAGGGTCATCTCAAACCGAGCGATTGCGAAGCGTTCGGACGCGAATGCACTCCGCTGACACCGCTCGGGGCCACCATGGTTTCATCGGAAGGGGCCTGCGCCGCCTATTACAAGTATCACCGCAATACAACCTTTTAGCTCATGCAACTCAGCTGTCCCGCCCCCATCCTTCAGCATGAAACCGTCCAGATGGCCCACGGAGCCGGAGGGCGATTGTCGCAGGAGCTTACCGCAAGGATTTTCATGCCGCACCTGCAGAACGCCTTCCTCGACCAGCTCGACGACCAGGCGAGGTTCGATGCGGAACCTGGGCAGATAGCCTTTTCAACCGACACCTACGTCGTTTCGCCGATATTTTTCCCCGGCGGCAACATCGGCGAACTGGCCATCAACGGTACGGTCAACGACCTGGCCGTTGGCGGGGCGGTGCCGCGTTACCTGAGCGCAGGGTTCGTGCTCGAAGAGGGCTTGCCTCTTGCTGAGCTTGAAACAATCGTCAGAAGCATGGCTGAATCGGCTCGCAAGGCAGGAGTCATGATCGTGTGCGGCGACACCAAGGTGGTGCAGAAAGGGCAGTGCGACAAGATCTTCATCAACACCTCCGGGGTCGGCTTCATCCCCGACGGAATCAACGTTTCGTGCCGCAACCTGAAACCCGGTGACGCGGTCATTCTCTCCGGGACGATCGGGGATCACGGCATGGCCGTCATGACCACCCGCGAGGGGCTCTCATTCCAGAGCCGCATCAAGAGCGATACCGCAGCGCTGAACGGCATGATCAGGGACGTGCTCGACGTCGTGCCGGGCGTGCACGCCATGCGCGATCCAACAAGGGGCGGCGTCGCCGCCACCCTCAACGAGCTGGCATCATCATCGTCGGTCGGCATCGAACTCGAAGAGAGCGCGATCCCCGTTCGGGAGGAGGTAAGGGGAGCCGCCGAACTGCTCGGCATCGACCCGCTCACCGTAGCCAACGAAGGGAAAATGCTGCTCATCGTGCCTGAAGCCGACGCTGAAGCCGTGCTTGCGGTCATGCGCGCAAACGAGCACGGCCGCGAAGCTGTTCGTATTGGCAAGGTAGTAGAGGAACACCCCGGCATGGTGGTCATGCGCACTCCCTTCGGCAGCCGCCGAATAGTCGAGATGCCGCTTGGGGAGCAGTTGCCGAGGATCTGCTGAAGAGGGGAGAAGGGGAGAATGTAAGAATGGACGGTATGGACGTAATGGACTTGATGGACTGAATGGACTTGATGGACTGAATGGACGAAGATTCAGGAGAATAGCTCTTTCTGCCCTGTCCATAACGTCCATACCGTCCATGATTTCTTCGTCCATTCAGTCCATTCTTACATTCCCTCCCCCCTCAGTTCACCCCGATAATCACGCTCGAAGCTTTGAACAGGGCGCAGGCGGATTCGCCCTCCCTGAGTTCGAGCTTTTCGCTGCTGGTGCGGGTGATGATGGCCGAGATGATGTTGCCGCCGCCGATCTCGATGTCGATTTCGCTGCTGACGGGGCCGTCGATAACCCGCAGAATTTTTCCGCACATTATGTTGCGGGCGCTGAGGCCAGCGTCCTGCAGATCCTTACCCACGATGACTGAATTTGACTTTACAATGGCGTAGGCGCTCATCCCTTTTTTCAGGCCGAGGTTATCCACGGCGCCGTTGGTGATGATCGAAGCTATCTGCTGGCCACCGGTGAGGGTGAGCACTACCTCGGCGTTGACCGCCCCCTTTTTAACCTCTTCGATGGTTCCTGCAAAGACATTGCGGGCGCTGATCCTCATGGAGATCCTCCTGAGGAACTGGTAGAGGTTGCCGGTATCACCGATGCGCTCCTCGAGGTTTTCGAGGAACTTCCGATGCTCCTCCTGGACGACCCGGAACTGTTCGATCACCTGTTTCCCCTCACGGGTAAGCACGGTGCCCCCGCCGCCTTTTCCTCCGGTCACGCGATCGACCAGCGGTTTTTCTGAGAGGTTGTTCATCATGTTCACCAGGTGCCACGCGGTCTTGTAGCTGATGCCGACAGCCTTGGCTGCGCTGTTGATCGAGCCCAGTTCGTCGATCTTTTCGAGCAGGATGATCCGGTCGCCGCCGAGGAACCGGTTCTGCGATTTCTGGAACCAGATAGCTCCTTCAAGTCCGATGGGGTCTTTTGTCCTGTTCACGATGTGGCCCGGATAAGGTGAGGTTGCCGTCAACCTACAATATATGCCCCGGCACGATAAAATCCCGACGGCGGAGAACCGTCGGGAAGGTGTAAACAAAGAAAGAACAGGGTGCCAGAACAAAATAGGGAAGGAGAATGGGTAATCGTTATGTCTAAAGAGATATAACGAATGATAAAAAAATGCTGCCCGACGGTTCCAGTAACGCCGGACAGCATATCAGAAAGACGGGTCAGTTGATCAGGTGATCTTCACAGGCCTCGCCCTCTTCAAGAGCATCCAGGATCTCGTCGACTTTCTCTTCGCTGTCGATCTCACCATACCAGAAGTTTTCAGGGTAGACGACCACGATCGGCCCCTTCTCGCAGAGGTTCAGGCAGGCCGTTGCCGACACGGCGACATCGCTCATGCCGCGGTCCGAAAGCTCGCTTTCGAGGTAGGGAATAAGTCCAAGCGACTCTTTCTTGTGGCAGATCCCCTGCGGAGCCCCCTGAGCCCTGAAGCTAGCGCAAACAAAAATGTGATGCTTCGGTTTGTCCATGACTACTATTGTTTCGGTTATTAGTTATCTGAAAATCACTTACAGATCCTTCTGATTCCTCGCTACAGTTTCACTATCAATTATCCACTATCAATTATCCACTATCAATTATCAATTATCCATTATCCATTATCCATTATCCACTATCAATTATCAATTATCAATTATCAACTACCCACACCCATTCCCCGTCCCCGAGCACCCCGACTTGCAGGCATGGATCTGGCTGCTCTTGATCAGGTGCTTCAGGTTCTGGCCGGTGAACAGTCCATAAACAGCCTCTTCGATCACCCCTTCGATCGACAGGACCTCGATGCCGTGCGCGGTCAGTACCGATACCGGTGAATCACCGGCGCTGTTGACCAGGAGGGCGCGGCAGTCGTAGAGGACTTCAGCGAGTGCCGCCCAGCGCTCCTTGCCTCCGCCGGGCGGTGGCGCCTGCCGGGAATCGACCAGCGTGCAGCTCTTGTTTTCCTTGTCCAGCGCGTACACCAGGAACCTGTCGGCTTCGCCGAGATGCTGGTTGATGAGCACGCCCTCTATGCTTCCTACCGCGATGAAGGGGCGGTGATCTTCAGGATTTTTCGGCAGCAGTGCCGCTTCGGCCATCTTTGCATTGATCTCATCGGTGTTGATCTCTCCGATGATGCCCACCGCGTCTGCGCGGCAGCGGGCGCAATGTTTCATCTGGGGCAGCAGCTTGCCGGCCTCCTCCTGGATTTCCAGAACCATGACGGGGTCGGGCTCGGGAATGTTCTCGAACACGGTTTCGGTCGTGTTGTAGTAGGGCATGGCGTTCAGGATGTCGGCACCCATGGCGGCGACCTGCCGAGCGACTTCCACGACGTGCGTGTCGTTGACGCCAGGGATGATGATCGAGTTCACTTTCGCCGTCACGCCAAGCCTCTTGAGCTTCTGCAATGCGGCGAGCTGGTTTTCGAGCAGCAGCTGGGCTCCCTGAAGGTCGCGGTACATGCGTTTCTGGTAGCGGACCCATGCGTAGATCTCCGCACCGATCTCCGGATCGATGGCGTTGATCGTCAGCGTCACGTGGCTCACCTGAAGATCGGCCAGTTCGTCGATGTAGGGCAGCACGTCGAGTCCGTTGGTGGCAACGCAGAGCAGCATCTCGGGATACTTTTTCCTGACGAGGCGAAGCGTTTCCATGGTCTCATCCGGATTGGCGAACGGGTCGCCCGGTCCGGCGATACCCACCACCGAAATGTTCGGCGAGAGCTTCAGCGCGTTGTCGAGGTAGTAGAGGGCCTGGCCGGGCGAAAGCACCTTGCTGGTCACGCCGGGACGGTTCTCGTTCATGCAGTCGAACTTGCGGTTGCAGTAGTTGCACTGGATGTTGCATTTCGGCGCGACCGGCAGGTGGATTCGTCCGAACTTGTGCCGGGACGAGTCGTTGAAACAGGGATGGTTCTGGATATTGATTGTCATAATGGTTCTCCCTTACATATAGGTGTAGCCGATTTCCGATGAGTTCTGACGCTGTTCGATGACGGTGTTGACGATCCTGTCGAAAAGCTCCTGGGTCCCGCGATAGCCGAGATGGTGCAGGCGCTGGCCGCCGAAGCGGTCATGGATCGGGAAGCCTATCCTGATAAGCGGCAGTTCGCTTTTTTTCGACATGGTGAATCCCTTGCTGTTGCCGATCAGAAAGTCCGGTTTCAGCGTTTCTGTTTCGTTCTCGATGTCCACGAAGTCGACCCCTTCACGAGCCGTTATGCCCAGTTCGTCCATGTTCGGGATAATCTCGAGAAGGCGCTTTTTCATCTGCCCGCTCTTGCCTCCCGAAGCGCACAGTACCGGCACTACGCCGATTTCGTGCAGGAAGGAGGCCATGGAGATGACAAGGTCCTCTTCGCCGTAGATGATCACCTTACGGCCGAAGACATATTTGTGGCCGTCGGCGTAGGCGTCGACCAGGCGCCTGCGCTCGTCCTGGTGCGTTTCCGGCATCGGTTTTCCGCTGAGGGTCTCAAGCGTGGCGAAAAAGCGGTCGCTTGCCTTGATGCCGATCGGCAGGGCCATATCGTGGCGAGGTACGCCGAATGTCGCTTCGAGGTATCCGGCAGCCGACTTTGCGGCGTCAAGCGTCGAGCCGAACTCGATGCTTGCCATGGCGCTTCCGGTGGAGGCGATGGCGCTGGTCGGGGTGCCGCCGGGAGAGATCCTGTGGTACTCGCCCCAGGGGCCGCCGTCCATCGTCTGGGAGTAGTCGGGAAGCAGCACATACGGGATACCGAAATCGTTCATGATCTCTTTCATGTAGCGGATGTCGGAGGGCGAGATCATGCCGGGGAACAGGTTCACCACATTGGTTTTCGCTCCCGATTCGGCAAGCGTTTTTACCGTTGCCTGCACGGCGGCATGGAATCCGTCGATATGGCTGCCCTGGTAGCTTGGCGTCGAAGCGAAGATCATGATCGGCATGGGGGCGTCACCCACGATCGCTTTGTACTCTTTCAGGATCATCGGCACGTCGTCGCCGATGGTTTCGGAAAGGCAGGTCGTCGCGATGCCGATCACCGCCGGTTTGTACTGCTGCGACACGTTCTTCAGGCCGAGCTTCAGGTTATGGCTGCCGCCGAACACTGCGGTATCCTCGTTGAAGTTCGACGAAGCGATGTCGATCGGTTCCTTGTAGTGGCTGATCAGGTAGCGCCGGATGTAGGTCGCGCATCCCTGCGATCCATGAAGGAACGACACGGAATTTTCTATGCCCCTGAAGGCCAGGCATGCGCCCAGGGGGTTGCAGAGCTTGCAGGCGTTCTGCGTAGCGGTCTTGGCTGTGGTGTGCATGGTTGTCATACGAGACCTCCTTTTCTTGGAGCGAACTGCCACACGGGGCTCATCACCGATTCATAAACCTCTTTTGCGAAATTGTACATGCCGACGAAACCAGCCAGCGGAATCTTGCGCTCATGGTTGTGGTCGCAGAAACCGACTCCGAGCTTGAAGGCTATCGGGCGCTCCTTGACGCCGCCGATGAGCAGGTCGGCCTCCTTTTCGAGGATGAACTTTGAGAGCTCGACCGGGTTCGAGTCATCGACGATCACCGTGCCCTCGTCGCACATCTCCTTGAGTCGGCTGTAGTCATCCTTGTTGCCTGTCTGCGAGCCGGCGAGCACCACCGACATGCCGATCGTGCGCAACGCCTTGATGAGCGAGAAGGTCTTGAAGGCTCCGCCCACGTAGATTGCAGCTTTCCTGCCGGTCAATGCGGCCTTGAACTTCTGCATCTCAGGGTAGTAGCGGCGGATCTCGTCGTGGACGATCTCCTTGGCTTTCTCCATGATCTCCGGTCTGTCGGGGAAGAGCTGCGCGACGTCGTAAAGCGATTTGGACATATCCTCGAAGCCGAAATACGAAACCCGGATGAACGGTATGCCGTACTTCTCCTCCATATCCTTGGCCAGCGAGGTCATCGATCCGGAGCACTGCACCACGTTCAGGCTCGCACCGTGCGAGCGCCTGATGGCGTCGATCCTGCCGTCGCCGGTCATGGTGGCCACCACCTCGATGCCCATTCTTTCATAATATTCCCGGATGATCCAGGCTTCTCCGGCAAGGTTGAACTCGCCGAGGATGTTGATGCTGTATTTGCTGATGCCCTCGGTAGAACCGGTGCCGATCAGCGTCATGAGGGCCGAGCAGGCGGCCTTGTAGCCGTCCTTCTTGGTTCCCTTGAAACCTTCGGAATGCACCGGCAAAACCGGGATTCCTTTTTCCTTTTCTACTTTTTTGCAGACCGCGTCGATATCGTCGCCGATCAGGCCGACGATGCAGGTCGAATAGATAAATGCTGCGTTCGGCTGATATTGGTCGATCAGCTCGATGAGCGAGTGGTAGAGCTTTTTCTCGCCGCCGTAGATCACGTCCATCTCCTGAAGGTCAGTCGAAAAGCTGAGCCTGTGCAGCTCAGGGCCTGACGAGACAGCTCCGCGGATGTCCCAGGTGTATGCGGCGCATCCGATGGGACCATGGACGATATGAATGGCGTCGGCTACAGGATAGAGCACTACGCGGGACCCGCAGAAGACGCAGGCGCGCTGGCTGACCGATCCCGAAAGGCTCTTGGTATCGCACGCGATCTCTACTTCTGCGCCACCCTGCTTCTTTTCGTAGACCTGTTTCTCCCTTCCCTCGAGAAGGCTGATGTTTTCCGTATCCATAGCTTCTACCCCTTTAACGTTCGCCCCTGGCTTTCACCAGGAGCGGACGGTTGTCAATACATTTACTTCTCGATGCCTTTCGGGCATCATCACATAACCAGCTCGAACTTCTCCTCCAGCGCATCGCGGTCCTGACGGTCCAGCAGTGCGTTGAGGATCTTCTCTACCAGCCTCAGCCCGCCAGTGTACCCGACGCTCGGGAAGTAGCTGTGGCCGACGCGGTCCAGGATCGGGAATCCGTACCTGACGAACGGGATGTCCTCATCGCGGGCAATGTACTTGCCGTAGGTGTTGCCGATGAGCAGGTCGACCGGTTCGTTCTTGATCCACTGGTGGAGCAGGAACATGTCGGCGTTCAGGCCGTTCTTGAAATTCGCGTAAGGCGCCCTTTCGAGGATCTCTTTCATGCGCTTGTCGAATTTCATGCCGGGCGTACCGCTGACGATGTGTACCGGCTTCATGTTCAGGTCGAGCAGGAACTCGGTGAGCGGTACCAGGTGGTCGGGATCTCCGAAGAGTGCCACCTTCTTGCCGTAGAGGTACTGCTCCATGTCGGCCATCACGTCAACGAGGCGGCCGCGCTCTGCAGTGATCTCAGCCGGTACGGAAACTCCGCCCGCCTTGCTGAGCGACATGATGAACCGGTCAGTCGCTGACAGGCCGATCGGCATGTCGAGCGTTTCGAACGGAACCTTGCACTTCTTGTCCAGGGCGATGGCGCCCGGTTCTGCGCTGATGCTGCCGAGGGCGAGTGTGCACTTGCTGTCGCCGGTGCTCTTCAGCTCGTCGATGGTGACGCCGCCTTTCGGGTAGAATTCGTGCTTGCCGGTCTGTGGCGCGTCGAGCACGTCGGAGGTATCCGGGAAGAGCACGATTTTCACGCCCAGATCTTTGGCCACGCGCTTGATTTCACGCATGTCGGACGGTTCCATCCAGCCTGCGACGATGTTGACCTGGTCTTTCTTTTCCCCGGTCGATACCGTGAACTGTTCAGCCATGCCGGCCACCATGTTGGCGTAACCGGTGATGTGCGATCCGATGAAGCTCGGGGTGCTGGCGTAGATCACGAATTTGCCTTCAGGGATCTTGCCGTCGTCGCTCGCCTTCTTGGTGATCTGCTGCAAATCGTCGCCGATCGTCTCGGAGAGGCAGGTCGAGTGCACCGCGATGATGTCGGGATCGTAGACCGAGAAAATGGTCTCGATCGCCTGGAGCAGGTTGGCCTGGCCGCCGAACACCGAAGCGCCTTCGGTGAACGAGCTGGTTCCGGCCATGACCGGCTCCTTGTAGTGTCTGGTCAGGGTGCTGCGGTGGTAAGAGCAGCATCCCTGCGAACCATGGCTATGAGGCAGGCAGCCATGAATGCCGAGCGCTGCGTACATGGCGCCGATCGGCTGGCAGGTTTTTGCCGGATTGATCGTCAGCCCCTCGCGCTCTTTGACCTCTTTTGTGGTATGTCTCAATAACATCAATAGTCTCCGTTTTCCTGATTATGATATGCCGTAGGTGGCTTCCAGGGACTCTGTTCCGGCTTTTTCCCATGGGGCCTTGATCAGCTTCCAGACCGGATTGTTGACCATCCTGTCAATATCCTTGTAGAAGTTCACCGCGCCTTCGAAGCCGGTGTAGGGGCCTCCGTAGTCGTAGCTGTGAAGCTGCTTGAGCGGCACGCCCATCTTCTGGACCACATATTTTTCCTTGATGCCTGCGCAGAAGATGTCGGGCTTGTAGAGCTCGATGAGCTTTTCCGATTCATAGTGGCTGACATCATCGATGACCAGCGACTTGCTCTCCATCTGCTTCATCATGCCTTCGTAGCCGTTGATTTCTACTCCTTTCGCCTTGAGCTCTTCAAGTTCAGCTTCGCTCTTCCTTGGGTTGAACAGATCAGGATCGGCGGTCACTTTCAGCTCCTCGATGTTCTTGCTGTCGGCGTCGATCTTGATGTTCGGCAGCACATGGCGACCTTCATAGTCATCCCTGTGGGCGAACTCGTAACCGGCGGCGATCGTCGTCATACCCAGCTCGCTGAAGAGATCCTGGTAGTGGTGGGCCCTTGAGCCACCGACGAACAGCATGGCGGTCTTGCCTTCGGTTCTCGGACGGATCTCGTCGATGATCGCCTTGACCTTCGGGGCCTCCTCGGCGATAACCGCTTCGATGCGGGCCGTGAGTTCCGCGTCACCGAAATATTCGGCGATCTTGCGCAGCGATTTGGCACTCGATTCGGCGCCGACGAAGTTGACCTTCATCCATGGAATACCATACCTGGTTTCCATCATGTCGCCCATGTAGTTGATCGAGCGGTGGCACAGGATGACGTTCAGGTCAGCCATGTGCGCGTTTTCGATGGCAGTGACTGTCGAGTTGCCACTGAAGGAAGCCACGAGCGTGATGCCGCACTTCTCGAAGATGCGCTCGATTTCGAATGCGTCGCCGCCGATGTTGTACTCGCCGAGCAGGTTGAGCTTGAATTTGCCTTCCACAGGCGCGTTGTTGCGTCCGACCATGTGCTTGAACACACCGTTGTTGGCGATGTGGTGGCCTGCCGACTGGCTGACGCCGCGGTAGCCTTCGCAGCTGAAGCCGAACACGTTGCAGTCGCCGAGCTTCTCCTTCATCTCCCTGGCAGCGGCATGGACGTCATCGCCGATCAGGCCGACCGGGCAGGTCGAGAAGATGGCGATAGCCTTCGGGTGGAAGAGGTCATAAGCCTCCTGGATAGCGACCTTCAGCTTTTTCTCGCCACCGAACACGATGTTCTCCTCCTGCATATCGGTCGAGAAGCAGTAGGTGATGAAGTTTTCGTCGGTCGGGCTTTCGGGCCTGGTCTGGTTACGGCGCGTCAGCCAGCTGTAGAAGCTGCAGCCGATCGGGCCGTGTGTGATATTGACGATGTCACGGGTAGGTCCGAGAACCACACCCTTGCATCCTGCGTAGGAACAACCGCGCTGCGAGATAATGCCCGGCACCGTACGGACGTTCGCCTGAACCTCAGGGATCGTCTCCGGGTCATTGATCACGATCGATTTGCTGCGCTTCTTGGCAACCTTCGCCGGATATTTGTTGATCAGCTCCTCCTTTATGACGGAAGGATCTGGAAAATTATAGTTCGCAGCCATGGTAACGTTCTCCGTTTACACCTTGATAATATTATCCTCAGTTCAGCGCTTCGTCGCCCTCTTCGCCCGTCCTGACCCTGATGGTGTCGAGGATCGGCGTCACGAAGATCTTGCCGTCGCCTGGATTGCCCGTCTGGTTTGTCTTGATGATCGTGTCGATGGCCATCTGGCAGAGCTCATCGGGAACGACCACGGTAAGGATCCTCTTGGCTACGAGCCTGGGTGCATTGCCGAGCTGTGCGATAGCCTCGGGATGACCGGCTTCGGCGCCATGAAGGATGTCGAAGTGAACCTGGCCCTTGCCGCGCCCCATGACCCTTCCCGTTGCCGTGAAGGCCGGTATGCCAGCATCGATGAGCGCTTTCTTGGTTTCGTTCACCTTGTTGATCCGGATGACTGAAATAATCTCTTTCATCAGGCCTCCTTCGCTGCCAGCAGCGGTTCGCTTTCCTTGGTTCCCGAGCTGATGGTGTAGACCTCTTCGACTGCGGAGATGAAGATCTTGCCGTCACCGAACTTGCCATCGGGTCCTGACTTGGCGGTCTCGAGGATGGCCCTTACAACGAAATCCTTGTCGATATCGGGTACCACGACGAAGAGCATCTCTTTCGGCAGTTCGTCATACACCACATCACCGACGCGCAGACCGCGCTGCTTGCCGCGTCCGACGACCGAGATCTTGGTGACTGCCGGGTAACCCGCGTCGAGCAGGCCCTGCATGACCTCATGTACTTTCTCCGGCCTGACGATTGTTCTGATCATTAACATGTTTGAGTTCTCCTATGGTTATAAAGCGTTTAATGCAAGTTTGCATGGGCGTTTTTAAATCATCGTGAGCGGTTCGAGTGCAAGGCGTACGGAGCGCAGAAACCGGAGTCCCGACATGTTCGGGATGAGGATTTCGAGCACCGTACAACGCAGCAATCGAGACGCGTAACAGATTTACAAATGACCATTAGTTGGCGATGCCGAACTCTATGAGCAGCTGTTCGAGTTCGTCGATCTCGAGTGGCTTCGGAATGACGAACATCTTGTTCTCGTTGATCTTGGTGGCCAGAGCCCTGTACTCATCTGCCTGCGGGTGCGTCGGATCGTAATCGATGACGGTTTTCCTGTTGATTTCGGCGCGCTGGACAAAGTTGTCGCGAGGCACGAAGTGAATCATCTGGGTGCCGATCCTGCGGGCAAGCTCTTCGATCATCTCACGCTCGTTGTCGACCTTCCTGCTGTTGCAGATCAGTCCACCGAGACGCACACCGCCTGCATCGGCATATTTCAGGATACCCTTGCAGATGTTGTTGGCGGCGTACATCGCCATCATTTCACCCGAGCAGACGATATAGATCTCTTCAGCTTTACCGTCGCGGATCGGCATGGCGAATCCACCGCAGACAACGTCACCGAGCACGTCGTAGAACACATAGTCGAGATCCCATTCATCATCATAGGCCCCGAGCTGTTCGAGCAGGTTGACCGAGGTGATGATGCCGCGGCCTGCGCAGCCGACGCCGGGTTCCGGTCCGCCGGACTCGGTGCAGCGGGTCGATTTGTAGCCCTCTTTGATGATATCTTCGAGTTCGACTTCTTCTCCTTCTTCGCGGAGGGTATCGAGAACAGTCTTCTGCTGAAGGCCGCCAAGCAACAGGCGGGTGGAGTCAGCTTTCGGATCGCATCCGACGACCATAACTTTCATGCCCATTTCGGCAAGGCCTGCAACGGTGTTCTGTGTGGTCGTTGATTTGCCGATACCACCTTTTCCGTAAATCGCGACTTTTCTCATGGTTGTGCTTATTTAGGTTAATCGCTTCTTGTTATAAAAATATTCAGGAGCGTTTGTTGTATTTCCTGAATAATTAAAGATAATAGAGCAAATGCCGTGCCAGAGTGCCGTTTATTGAAGACTATTTCTCAAATTTTTTGTTCGTGTATCTGTAAGTCTCAGAAATACAATGCCATGCAGTTATTTCCGGAGAAGTGTGTCGCATTCATTGATGGTTTCAATATTTCTGTCGTGCCGGGAAACAGGGAGATTCATGCCTACATTTCTGTAGAAAAGACGCTGCTTCTACATTTCTGTAGGAAAGTGGTGAGCGGATCCCGTTGCATGCGGATTTCTTTGCTGTGTATTCGGGACTTTTTTGTGAGGGGGAGGGCTTTTATATCTTGTTCAGAAAGCCGGTTCTGAAATGAGGATCGTATGGGACTGTCAGAATGCTACGAATATGTAGGAAGTTAACTGAAGAAAGGGTGCAGGTGTAGAAACGGATAACGGCTTCTGTTAAAGCGTCAACAAAGGAGAGTGATATGCAGAAAAGGGTGCTTGGAAGAACGGGCCTGCAGATAACGCCGGTAGGTCTTGGGACGTGGGCCATCGGAGGCGGGGATTGGGCCTACGCCTGGGGGTCGCAGGATGACCGGGATGCGCTGGCAGCCATACGGCGGTCAGTCGAACTCGGTATCAACTGGATCGACACAGCTGCTGTGTACGGGCTCGGACATTCTGAAGAGCTGGTTGGCCGGGCCATCGCCGACATGGCTGAAAAACCATATATCTTTACAAAGTGCTCTCTGGTGTGGGACGGTCAGCGAAAGGTGGGCAGCAGCCTCAAGGCCTCCTCCGTCAGGCGCGAGTGCATGCAGAGCCTGAATCGACTGGGCGTTGAGTCCATAGACCTTTATCAGGTCCATTGGCCGAACCCCGATGAGGATATCGAAGAGGGGTGGAGTGAGATGGCCAAGCTGAAAGAGGAGGGGCTGGTCAGGCATATCGGTGTGTCGAACTTCACGGTTGCCCAGATGCGCAGGGCGGAGCTGATCGCGCCGGTCGAAACCCTTCAACCGCCATACTCGATGCTGCGAAGGGCGATAGAGGCTGAAATTCTTCCCTGGTGCATGGAGCAGGGTGTGGGAGTGATCGTCTACTCGCCGATGCTTTCAGGCATGCTCACCGGCGCCATGACCAAAGAGCGTGCTGAAAGCCTGCCGGCGACAGACTGGCGCAGGAACAACAAGGAGTTCCAGGAACCGCGTCTTTCCAGAAATATTGAACTTGTCGAGCTGTTGCGCTCCATCGGTGCCCGGTACGGTCGTTCTCCGGGTGAGGTCGCCGTTGCGTGGACGTTGCGCAATCCAGCTGTTTCAGGCGCGATTGTCGGCGGGAGGAGCGCCGCCCAGGTCGAAGGCATCGTCGGAGCCGGCTCGTTCAGGCTCGGCGATGTGGAACTTGCCGAAATCGAGGCGTTCATCTCGGCCATGCCAGCCTGAAGAGGGAGCAGATCTGAATGTCCGAAGGAGTGAAGTCCTTCGGAATATGGGAGGCTGAATCCCGGTTTTATCGCTCGATCATGTTCCTTATCCCTTTTCAAGTAGCCCCGGGCTTCAGCCCGGGGTTAAACGGGAACTAATGATCCGGACTTTAGTCCGATATCTTTGATAAGGCTCTGCAAAATGTGATGTCGTTGATTGATCTAAGGTAATGTTAACTGGCAAAATCCTGATGGATTATCCGGGAAGAACCTGTTCCCGGCATGAAGTTCAGGGCAATTGATGAAAATGTAAGTGGTTACTTCATCCGTTAAACCCATTGAAATTATGAAAACCTTTCTTCATCGTCGAGCTGCCATCGGCTGTGAACGGCATGACTCACCTCAGCAGATCGGGGCGGAAGTTCTTGAGGGGTGTCCTTCATGCAGGACATTCGGGGTAATCTCGACCAGGGCCATGTCGATCGGAGCTCTCGCGATCGGTGCTTTGAGTATCGGCGCAGTTGCCTTCGGGGTTATTGCGATTGGGAGGATGGCCATAGGACGGCTTTTCGCTCGTCAGGCCAGGATCGACATACTCGATATAGGAACCCTTAAAATCGGGAAACTGGATGTTACCGAGCCATTGAAGCTTCAGGATACCGAACGCCCTGAGGAGAGCTGACGAAACTACCGGTTATTCATTTTCTGTTTTCGGGAGGTTATCCGGCTTGCCGGAAGGGCTGGTGGCGGCCAAAACGCTGCAGATGAGCAGGACGAAGGCAACCGGCGCCCAGATGATCCGCTCTCCGGCACTTGGAGTGACCAGGTTCAGCAGGAGTCCGATCGTTGCGAATGCCACGGCCAACCACACAAGTTTTCGGGAAGGGCGTGACAGGCCTGGAAATGCGAGACCCGTCCGTGACAGTACGACCAGTATCCAGAGCAGGATTATTGAGGCCTGAACGAGAGCAGCAATGCGCATGGCCATTGGAAACCGGCCGGGAAAAACGCCGCCCATGGCATAGGCTCCCCATGGGGCGCCGAGCGCCATCGCTATCTGGAACGCCACAACCCCGGCTGAGACGACCGCATACAGAATTCCTGCAAAACGACTGATGCCCATGTTCAAGCTCTCCTGACGAAATAAGCAGTCTCTTTTCCGGGGCAGGCGAAAGGAAATTCAAAAACAATCTTTCTCCCCTTCATACATCTTGGCAATCGCTCGCTGATAATTCAAGCGGAGAGCCCGATTGTGCTGCTGACTTTCAGGCGGATCTTTTCACGTCCTGAATTTCCGGTAGTCTATATCGAATTTCTTCATCCTCAATCCCATGATCCTGTCGGAAAGTCCAAGTTGCGAGGCTGCCTTCGACATGTTTCCCTTGGTCCGTTTCAGGGCTTCGATGATCATCTCGTTTTCGATCGCGTCGAGTTTCTGCTGCAGGTCGCCGGTGTAGGGCGTGCCGCTTGACTCCGCAGTCTGCAGTGATGGCGGCAGGTGGTAGCCGTGGATGACGTTGTCCTCGCTCAGGATTACGGCACGTTCGATGCAGTTCTGCAGCTCCCTCACGTTGCCCGGCCAATGATAGCGCATCAGCATGTCGATCGAGGTGGTCGAGATTCTCCTGATTCCCTTGTGGTTGAGGGAGTTGAATTTCTCGACGAAATAGTCTGCCAGCAGCAGGATGTCGGTTTTCCTTTCCCTGAGCGGCGGCACCGTTATCGGAAAGATGTTGAGGCGGTAGAAGAGGTCTTCGCGGAAGCTTCCTTCTCGGATCTGCTCTTCGAGGTTCCTGTTTGTCGCCGCGACGATGCGGACGTCTGTCTTGATGGTTTTCGTGCCTCCGAGGCGCTCGAACTCCTTTTCCTGGATGATTCTCAGGAGTTTGGCCTGGATGGGCAGGCTGAGTTCGCCGACTTCGTCGAGGAAGATGCTGCCTCCATTTGCGAGCTCGAACCGCCCCTGGCGCAGTGCCGACGCACCCGTGAAAGCGCCCTTCTCGTGACCGAAAAGTTCGCTTTCGACGATGCTTTCCGGCAGGGCTGCGCAGTTGAACTTGATGAACGGCTTGCCTGCCCTCAGGCTCTTGAAGTGGATGGCGTTGGCCACAAGCTCCTTGCCTACGCCGCTTTCGCCGAGGATAAGGGCCGTTGCGCTTGTTCTTGAGATTTTGTCGATCATCCTGAAGAGCGATATCATCGGCTTCGAATTTCCGATGATGTTCGCCGGTCGTTCGATCTCCATGAACTCCTCTTCGAACTCGTCATCAAGCCTTGCAATGGGGGCGACGGGCGTTTGAGGTTGGGGGTGCGGCTGCCTGTGTCTGGCCGGCTGGTACTCTTCTTCGGCGTCCAGCTGCTTCAGTCGCACAGCCTGCGAGATCATGGCTGCGATGATCGAGAGCAGGTCGACATAATACTGGAGGATATCCTTGCGTGTCTCTTCGGCCTTTGCTTTTTTGGCTGTTCCGTCAGCTGAGGGCGTCGGAATGCGCCTGTCGGCGCTCAGGGTGCCAATGATTTCGGTGCCGGCCTTGATGGGGACGCAGATGAAGCAAAGCTCCTCTTTTTTTTCCCTTGACCTCGATCGGGTCCTGTCCAGAAACATCGGTTCTTCGTTGATGCGTGGCACTACCGCCGGTTTTCCGGTTTCGACCACCTGTCCGATGATGCCTTCGCCTACCTTGTACCGGCCGCGCTGGCTCTGTTCTTCTGTAAGGCCGAACGATTCGTTGATGACGATCTCGTCAGTTCCCCGGTTCAGTATGGTGACCATGCCACGGAGCATGTTCATGTGCTCCGACAAGATGAAAAGCACAAGCCTGAGGACCTTGCTGATGTCCTCTTCGTTGTTGACCGTCCTGCTTACTTCTGCAAGGAGGCTGATGCTGCTCTGTTCCTGTTCGTGTGCTATGAGCATGAATGCTAATGGATGGTTAAACGATTCTTCTGGCATTGATCGTAGATGAAGTCGAGCTCGTCAGGCCGAAGCGCCCTTTTGCTTCTGTCGGCCTGGCTCTTGATCGCTTCAAGCATTTCAAAGGCCTCCTCCCTTGAAACCGTGACCCCTTTTTTCTGGAAGTGCTCCCTGACGGCGGCTGTGCCCGAGTGCTTGCCAATGACCATTTCGAACTCCTTGCGGCCGACCCTCGACGGGAGGAACGGCTGGTAGGAGAGCGGGTTCTTCAGCAGTGCGGCACAGTGGATTCCCGATTCGTGCTGGAATGCCGTGCGTCCTACAACAGGTTTCTGTGCCTGGATAGCCCGGCCTGAGGCATTGGCGACGAAATCACACAGGGAAGCGAGCTTTGTCGTATCAAGATTTGTTTCGAAACGTCCCGAAAGCTCCAGTGCAACGGCCAGCTCTTCAAGGGCCGCATTACCTGCCCGCTCGCCGAGGCCGGTGACCGATGCGCTTACAGCATCAAAGCCTGCTTCCAGTGCGGTGAATGCGTTGGCGGTCGCCATGCCCAGATCGTTGTGCGCGTGAAATTCCAGGGGCAGGGAAGAGCATTGGCGCAGCAGGCCTGCCATTGATATGACGGACCCTGGCGTGGCGATGCCGACGGTGTCGGCAATCCTGACCCTGTCTGCTCCAGCTTTTACGGCATCGATGACAAAGCGTCGCAGCAGGTCCGTATCGGCCCTGGTCGCGTCCTGACCGCCTACGCTGATGAAACTGAAAATCTCCCTTGCTTTTGAGACGAGGAGATGCAATTGCTCCTGAACCCATTCGTACTCTTTTCTCATGAGCTCCAGATAGAGTCCGGAGACCGGAAAGCTGATATGCAGCGCCTCGGTACCGCACAATGCAGCATGCTCGATGTCGGCCATGTTCGCTCGTGCCCACGAGGTGAGCCTTGCTGGTAGCCTCATGGCTGAAATTTCACGGATGACATCCCGCTCCGCCGGGCTGATGGCTGGGTAACCAACCTCGATCTCATCGACTCCGGTTTCGGCCAGGAGCTCTGCAATCCGCATTTTTTCCGAACGACAGAAGACCACGCCGGGGGCCTGCTCCCCGTCCCTCAGGGTCGTATCGATGATCCAGGGCCTGATGGTCGTTCCAGGCATGGTGTTCCTCGTTCCGGGCATTGGTCTTGATTAAGTTAGGCAATTCTTTGTAATGTCGCCATAATTAAGGTAAATATAAAAATAATCCTTAATAAATTAGGGATAAAATGGATGTAATGTTGATAAATGAGACGAAAATGTAGCATGTTCGGGAGCGCAGGCTTTCGGGACAAGGCAGGTTGAATGGGGATCGTCGTCGGATGGGTTCGAATATGGTGTGTTATTCGGCCGGGATGGTGATGAAGGGCAATTCCCTGTAGAGGCCTCCGGCATCGAGCCCATAGCCTGCGACGAAGAGTTCGGGGATCGTGAATCCGACGTAGTCCGCTTCGGCGTCGATCTTTCTGGCTGACGGCTTGTCGAGCAGGGCGCATATTTTCATGGACGCAGGTCTCAGTCGCAGCAGCTCGTCAACGATGCGGGAGAGGGTCCGGCCGGTATCGATGATGTCTTCGACGAGCAGGACGTTTCGTCCCTCAAGGTCGAGGTCGTGATGGAGCGTTACTGTTCCGGAGGAACTCCGGCGCTTTCCGTAGCTGGAGGCGCGTATGAATTCGATTCGGCAGGGGATGGTGATCCGGCGAACAAGATCGGCGGCGAAAATGAACGCTCCGTTCAGCACGCAAATTACCGTCAGTTCGTCAGTTCCGGCAAAGTCCCCCGAAATGGCCCGTCCCATCTCTTTGATCCGTTGATCGATGCTTTCGGCAGGGATGTATTCCAAAAACGGTCTTTGCTCCATGTTGTCTATCCTGTCTTGAATATTCGAATCGGATATAAATATATTCTGAAGAGATCGATTTGTTGTGTATGAATTTGCGATCGAGCCTTATCGATACAGGGGCTGGTGAGCTTCAGTGTGGTATGTTTTATCTCTTTCAATCAAATCAAGTTCCCCTATGAATTACCCAGGCAGGATCATTCGTAAAGGAGAGCAGGACGCCCAGATCGTCAAAGCGGTTAAAGAACAGCTCAATACAATGCTCGGTATCGGAGGCGATGCCTCGTTGAGGCTCGACCCTGACAATCCCTCTTACGGCAGCAAGATGGTTCAGACCGTCAAACTGTTCCAGGCCCGCCATGCCGATGCAGAGGGCAGGCCTCTCAAACAGGACGGCCAGATTGGTTCACTTACCTGGCAGGCCCTGTTTGGTTCAGAATCGGTCGTCGTGCGTGACACTGTTTCTGATGAATATCTCGCATCTGTGCTTTTACAGGCTTCGGAAGCGGAGCGAAAGAGGGTACGCGAGATTCCCGTCAATTCCAACCGGGGACCTGATGTGGAAGAGTACCTGCATCGCGTCGGTGTCCCACCGGGCAACTCATGGTGCTGTGCCTTCGTTTACTGGTGCTTTGATGAAGCGGCAAAGTCAAGGGATCGCCTCAATCCCATGGTGAGGACCGCCGGTTGCCTGGATCACTGGAATCGCGCTGCTGCTGTTGGCGCTGCCCGTATCGCGAGCCGGGATGCAGTGAACACTCCCTCACTCGTCCAGCCGGGTATGGTGTTCATCATGGATCATGGTGCAGGGCGGGGCCATACCGGTCTTGTGGAGAGGGTCGAAGGGGGTTTGATCACTACCATAGAAGGGAATACCGATGTCAGCAAAACACGTGAAGGCGGTGGAGTCTACCGGCTTACCCGGAAGATGCTGGAGGTGAACAAGGGGTTCATCGACTATTCGGGCGTTTAGGTCCCTGGTCATGTTTGTGGATTTTTCCGGAACGTAACGATAAGGATGCCGGGTTAGAGTTATAAGTCCTCTATCTTTGGTTCACGAGAGGAACGCATTGTATGAATCCATGCAGTGTGACCTTGTAATTTTCCGGGGAGGATGACCAATGAAGCCAATCATTACCATACTTGCCGTCAACACAGGCTCTTCGAGCATAAAGTTTTCGCTCTATGAAAGCGGTTCGACCGAAGAGCTTGTTTTTTCCGGTATGCTTACCAGGATCGGTCTGAAGGACGGTAGGTTTTCAGTCAAGGATCCTGAAGGAAATTTTATCGATTGTGAACGGGCGGATGTCCCGGATCATCAGGCGGCCTGTCGGCGTGTGTTTTCATGGGTTCAGGTCCATGGTCATAGCGTTCCGGATGCCATCGGTCACCGCATGGTGCATGGAGGGCCCAGGCATACGTCCCCGGAAAAGGTTACACCTGAACTGCTCACATCGATTTCTGAACTTGTTCCTTATGCCCCCGAACACCTTCCCCAGGCGTTGAACGCTGCCCGGCATGCTACGGCCATGTTTCCGGGCGTGCTGCAGGTAGCCTGCTTCGATACGGCTTTCCACAGTTCCATGCCCTCCGTTGCCCGCCTTTATCCCATTCCTGAACCCTATCGAAGTGAGGGCGTGCAGAAGTATGGGTTTCACGGCCTCTCCTATGAATACATTCTCGGCGAACTTGCCGCGCATAAGGAAAAAGTTGCCCGTAAGGGCAGGATAATCATTGCCCATCTCGGCCATGGGGCGAGTATGGTCGCAGTGAGGGACGGCAAGAGCGTTGAAACGACCATGGGGTTTTCTCCGGCAGGCGGATTGGTGATGGGAACCCGTACAGGTGATCTTGATCCGGGCGTCATCCTTTTTCTTCTGCAGCAGGACAGGCTGAGTCCTGCGGCAATCAAGGATATGGTGAACAGAAGGTCTGGGATGCTCGGGGTATCCGGACTCAGCGACGATATGCGTGACCTTCTCGAAGCCGAAAAACAGAACGAGATGGCCCATGCAGCCATTGAGCTTTTCTGCTATCAGGCGCGAAAGCAGATCGGGGCTTTGTCTGCTGTGCTTGGCGGGCTCGATATGCTTGTCTTTACGGGAGGTATCGGGGAGCATGCTGCAGAAATACGAAGGCGCATCTGTTCGGGGCTTGAGTTTCTCGGCATAAGGATCGATCGCAAGAACAACTCTGGAAACCTTGAGGTTATTTCCCCGGATTCTGCCCCCGTGAGTGTCAGGGTAATGCAAACCAACGAAGAGCTGACGATTGTGCGTCAGACAAGGAGGGTCGTCGAAGGGTATTGACGTTACGGTTCCCGCCATTGAATTGCTTGCGGGCATCGTGGACATGAACTGATTGAAACAAACTGATCACCGGAATGAACTGATGAACAATACACCGCTGTCACCCACAGAACTCGAACTGATCAACGCATACTGGAGGGCTGCCAACTATTTGTCCGTAGGCCAGATTTACCTGATGGACAACCCCATGCTGAAGCAGCCGCTCGCCAAAGAGCAGGTAAAACCTCGCCTCCTCGGACACTGGGGCACAACACCCGGCCTGAACTTCATTTATGTGCACCTGAATCGCATTATCAAGGCGCGCGATCTTGACATCGTTTACATTGCCGGACCTGGTCACGGCGGCCCGGCGCTCGTAGCCAATGTCTGGCTGGAGGGTACCTACAGCGAATACTATCCCGAAATTTCGTTCGACGAATCCGGAATGAAAAAGCTCTTTCGGCAATTTTCATTTCCGGGAGGTATCCCGAGCCACGTCGCGCCGGAGACTCCGGGTTCGATTCATGAAGGGGGAGAGCTGGGTTATTCAATGTCGCACGCTTTCGGTGCGGTGTTCGACAATCCTGACCTGATCACGGCCTGCGTCATCGGTGACGGCGAGGCTGAGACAGGAGCCCTTGCCACGGCATGGCACAGCAACAAGTTCCTGAACCCGAAGCGTGATGGAGCGGTGCTGCCGATCCTGCACCTCAACGGTTACAAGATCGCCAATCCGACAGTGCTGGCGCGTATACCGCACGAAGAGCTTGAAAGCCTTATGATCGGATACGGATACAAACCCTTTTTCGTGGAGGGCGATGATCCGGAAGCGATGCATCAGGCGATGGCTGCTACCTTTGATCTTTGTTTCGACGAAATAGCTGCGATCCAGCATCGGGCGAGGAAGGAGGGTATTGCCGACCGCCCCCTGTGGCCCATGATCGTTCTGCGATCCCCAAAAGGGTGGACCGGCCCGAAGATGGTGGACGGAAAGCAGGCGGAAGGAAGTTGGCGTTCCCACCAGGTGCCGTTCAGCGAAGTAAGGGAAAACCCGGAGCATCTGAAACTGCTTGAGTCATGGATGCGAAGCTATCGGGCCGAAGAGCTTTTCACCCCGGACGGCACCCTTCTGCCTGAACTGCAGGCCCTTGCTCCGAAAGGCAGGAAGCGAATGGGTGACAATCCCCACGCCAACGGCGGCATTCTCCTGAAAGATCTTCGCATGCCCGATTTCCGGAGCTACGCGCTCGATGTGCCTTCGCCCGGTTCCGTGATGGCCGAGACTCCCAAGCCGATGGCAAGGTTTCTTCGCGATGTGATGAAGCTCAACGAAAAGTCCTCCAATTTTCGTGTTTTCGGGCCGGATGAGACAGCGTCGAACCGTCTTGGCGATCTTTTTGAGGAGACCGCACGTACCTGGATGGCGGAGCGGATAGCCGGCGACGACTTTCTCTCACCCGATGGCAGGGTGATGGAGATCCTGTCGGAACATACTTGCCAGGGGTGGCTGGAAGGATACCTTCTGACCGGCCGACACGGCTTTTTCTCATGCTACGAGGCATTCATCCATATCATCGACTCGATGTTCAACCAGCACGCCAAGTGGTTGAAGATCACCGACAGTGAAATACCCTGGCGCCGTCCGATAGCCTCACTGAACTACTTCCTTACCTCCCATGTATGGAGGCAGGACCATAACGGCTTTTCCCATCAGGATCCCGGCTTCATCGACCATGTAGTGAACAAGAAAGCCGACGTGATCCGCGTCTACCTGCCGCCGGATGCCAATACCCTTCTTTCGGTCACGGATCATTGCCTGCGCTCCCGAAACTATATCAATGTGATCGTTGCCGGCAAGCAGCCAGCCTGGCAATGGCTTGACATGGAGTCTGCTGTCCGGCACTGCACCAGCGGCATCGGTATCTGGGAGTGGGCATCAAGCGATGCGAAAGATGGAGAGCCTGATGTGGTGATGGCATGCGCAGGGGATGTGCCGACCCTTGAAACGCTTGCTGCGGTGGACATTCTTCGCCAACAGGTGCCTGATCTCAAGGTGAGGGTTATCAACGTTGTGGACCTCATGACCCTGCAGCCGAAGGAAGAGCATCCGCATGGCCTCGACGACCGTGATTTCGACGATATGTTCACGACCGACAGGCCGATCATTTTCGCCTATCACGGCTATCCATGGCTGATCCATCGTCTCACCTACCGTCGCAAGAACCACGGCAACCTTCACGTCCGTGGATACAAGGAAGAGGGGACGACCACCACTCCATTCGACATGGTCGTCATGAACGACCTGGACCGCTTCCATCTCGTGGCCGACGTCGTCAATCGAGTCCCCCGGCTGAGGCACAAGGCGGCCTATGTGAAACAATATGTCCGCGATCGTCTGATCGAGCACAAGGAGTACATCAGGCAATACGGCGAGGATATGCCTGAAATCCGCGATTGGCGTTGGCTGTCCTGATAATATTGCGGATTTGGAGGATGGATGGCGGGGGTACCCCGGCGTCCAGGGGCGATGTCTGGCAGGTTAATGCAAAAAGGGCCTCCAATTCAGGAAGCCCTTTGTAAAAAGATCTATTTTTCAATCTATCGGCTTGCATCCGTCATGGGTTGCCTTGTTTCAGAAGTGGTGGAAACTGGATGAGAAGTTTGGCTACGACATCGTCGAGTTCCTTGTGCAACTCTTCAGATGAATCGTAATGTTTGAGGATCCCACGAGCTACGCCGCGCCAGGCCAGGTCGCCGCTTCTTGTGTCTATGATGTCAATGATCAATGTCCCTTCTTCATAAAAGGTAAGGTTCGGATAGGCTCCGTATGGATCGTAACCGACGGTGTAGCCTCCCCAGTGTCTTCCCCTGTAGTAGCCCGGTCGATAGATTAATCCTGCTTGCGGAGGGCCGACGGCCACTCTCTCCCGTATCCCGGCATGGATGGATACTGAAAAGTCTCCCGGACGTCCCTCTTGCATGGCGAAACCTTTTGCTGCAAGTTCACGATCGACGGCTTTTTTGATGTGTTTGTAAACCAGCGGGTTCTTGACGAGCACATCATCACCTGTTTTCACCGCACTGACGGGAGCCCAGTTATAGTTTCTGTAATTGCCGAAACGAATGCTGCTGTCGTAATCGCTGACTATCGAATAAGATGAGCACCCTGCCAGCATCAGAAGGGTGACTATCGAAAATAACCATGATTGAATTCGCATGGTTTCGTCTCCCGGAGTTTTATGATTTTTGATTGCGGAATGTCCGATTGCCTGCCGTCTTCTTCAATGTATTGAGTTAATGACGAAAAAATCCTTCAAATGGTTTCAGGCAGCGGAAAAAATATGCAAGCAAATTGCCGGGTATGGCGTCAAACAAAAGGGTGTGGAAATGTTTATGCGCATGCCAGGTATGGTTACAGACTAAAAATGGTTTGAATTATGGAAGAGGTCAGGAAGCTCTATTTTGTAGGCGATCAGGTCAATGGGAGATATCATGAGCCTTTCGGGAGTTATGAGGAGGCCCTTGAGCGCTATTATGACGATCTGGCTGAAACCCTGATCATAGAAACGGAACATGACAGGGTCAGGTTGAATGAGGGTATGCACGTAAGGACACAGGCTGAAATTTTGGATGAACTCGCCAGGTTTTATTTTATCATGGTTGTTCTTTTCGATACTGACGGGGAGGAGCTGTCGAGCAGAATCCTGCTTGGGGAAGGTGCGAGCTGAACTGCATTTGTTTTCCGTTTATTCTAGGCCATGTTTTAATCATCTGTCCGGAGTGATCTCTTATGGGTATAGGTGGCGTTGAACTGTTGCTTGTTCTGCTGGGCGTGCTCGTGCTGTTCGGCGGGAAGAAGATCCCGGAATTGGCGCGGGGCCTCGGAAAAAGCATAAGGGCGTTTAAAAAGGCGAAGAACGACCCGGAAGGGGAATAGGCCCCTCATGGGTTTCCTTACCATCGTTTGCCCAGGCTGATACTCATAAATTGAAGCATGCGGACCGTTCTTCGAAAGGTATTGTTACGGCGCTTCGGCATGCGGAATACTACGATAGTCGTCAATGACAAAAAATCGAAAGAGAATACAGCCGGGAAAGGCAAGTGTTCAAGGTACTGTCCGAAAAACCGGAAAGTTCCTGGATAGCCGTGCCAAAACCATCGGTCAGCCGCCAGGCTCACTTATCCATATCGGTGCGCAGCAGATCGAACGGCCGCTTGTTACGATGATCGCTTACGATGAATCTGAATTTGTCACGAGGCAGTTCGAAGATCTGAAGCAATGTGTCCCTTTTGTCGAGCAATACCAGGTGGTATGGGTCGATATATGCGGCTTGCATGACATCTCGCTCATCGGGCAGGCTGGAGAGGTTTTCGGGATCGATAACCTGACCCTTGAAGATGTATTGCACACAGGCCAGCGTCCGAAGGTTGAGGATTTCGAGCGCTACCTTTACCTGGTGTTGCAGATGCTTGAATATGACAACGGCATTTCCGGGATATCGAGAGAGCAACTGAGCATTGTGATCGGAAAGAACTACGTCGTCACTTTCCAGGAAAAGCAGGGGGATATGTTTGATCCCGTCAGGCAGAGGATCGGCAATGCAGGCTCAAAGGTCAGGAAGCAGGGGGCGGACTACCTCGCATGCACCCTTGTCGATGCCGTTGTCGACCATTACCTGTCTATCCTCGAAGAGGTCGAAAATACCATTGACCAGCTTGAGGCGGCCCTCCTTGAGAATTACAGCCGAAAGACCTTCGAGTCGATATATGCGCTCAAGCGCGAGCTGATTATCCTGCGTAAGTCAGTTTGGCCTCTGCGGGAGGCCATCGGCTATGTATCGCGAAACGACATCCAGGTCATTGGCGACAGCGTTGAACCCTATTATCGTGATATTTACGATCATATCATCCTGGTCATCGATACTGTCGAGGTGTTTCGCGACATCGTTACCGGTATGCAGGAAACCTATCTTGCCTCGGTTAACAACAGGATGAACGAAGTGATGAAATTCCTTACCATGATCGCTACGATTTTTATGCCGCTTTCTTTCATCGCCGGGCTCTATGGGATGAATTTTCATTATATGCCTGAACTTGAGTTGCGATGGGGCTATTTTGCCGTTCTCGGCGTGATGTTACTTATTTTCGTCGGCATGGTTCTGTTCTACCGGTCGAGGAAATGGTATTGACCCCTTTTTATGCCGTTCGACCTTGCGACGGACCGAAGTGACATCCTTTCCGGCTGACTTCGCAGGCGCGGTCGATCAGTGGCCAAACAAACGATCTACAATTATTCATCATGGGTATTGAACGCATCGTCTGCGATTTTTCAGGCAGTTGCCTCGTGTGGCGGAATGTCGATGACGTGGTTATGGGCGGCATGTCCCGGAGTGCCATGCAACTGCTCGAAGATGGGGGAGCAATCTTTACCGGGGTGCTTTCGCTCGAACGTAACGGCGGATTTGCCTCGGTTCGTTCGATCCCTTATGCTCACGATTACCAGGATTGCGACCGGTTCCTGATCAGGGTGATGGGGGACGGCAGGAAATACAGTTTCAGGGTAAGGAACGACGAGCGTTTCGATGGAGTGGTCTACGCTTCGGATTTCGAAACAGTCGCCGGTGAATGGGTTGTAGTCGAGGTTCCGTTTGCCGGATTCAAGCCTTTGTTCAGGGGCAAGGTCGTGTCGGGGGCTCCCCCCATGGACCACGGAAACGTGGTCCAGATAGGATTTCTTGTAGCCTCGAAACAGGAGGGCCCGTTTTCTCTCCGGATCGACTGGATAAAGGCGGTGGCGGAATGACGCGCTGTGCCTGGATCAAAGTCTCACAGTGATGCCTCGTTCCCTCAGGTACTCCTTGGCCTCGCGAATGGTGTGCTGACGGAAGTGGAAGATGGATGCCGCGAGTGCTGCGTCGGCATGGCCATCGGTAAATCCTTTGTAGAGGTGTTCGAGGTTGCCCGCACCTCCTGAAGCAATGACCGGGATATGAACCGAGGTCGATATCCTGCTCAGGATCTCGTTGTCGTACCCCTCTTTCGTGCCGTCACGGTCCATGCTGGTCAGCAGGATCTCCCCGGCTCCGAGCTCCTGAACCCTCAGGGCCCATTCGAGCGCATCGATGCCTGTCGGCGTTTTGCCTGAATGCGTATGGACGATGTATTGGCCGTTGACTTTCTTGACGTCGATAGCCACGACGACGGCCTGGGATCCGAATTTTTCTGCGATGCGTGATATCAGCTCGGGCTTAGCGACGGCAGCGGTGTTGACGGAAACCTTGTCGGCGCCATGCAGGAAAGCGTCCCTCGCCCGTTCGACCGAACTGATGCCTCCTCCGACCGTGAGTGGAATGAATACCTCCCCCGAAACTTTCAGCACCTCTTCAAGTGTTGTCCTTCGAGACTCGATTGATGCCGATATATCGAGAAAGACCAGCTCGTCAGCCATCTCGTTGTTATAGAACCTTGCCTGTTCGAGAATCGAGCCTGCGTCTCTCAGTCCTTCGAAATTAATTCCCTTGACGACACGTCCGTCACGGACGTCGAGGCAAGGGATGATTCTTTTTGCTAACATTTTGTCACACTGTTTTATAGCCGGAACCCTTTGGAGGACAGAGCGGTTCCGATCTTTTGAAATCTCGAAACTTTGAATCTGCATCAATATATTAAAGTATTATATTAAGCCACATTCAAAGCAGCCACGAGAAAAGGAGAATACATAATGAAATTTCCTGTTTGCGATTACGCTGAATCGGAAGAGGGCTTCTATTCCCAATGTGCCAGTTGTCCCATAGAATCGAGCAACCCCGGGTGCGCCCTGAATGAACTTGAGGACGGGACTTACCAGTTTATAGGCCAGACGCCTAACGGTGGCGTGAAGGCGGTTTTTTATTTCAAGAACGGCGAAGGCGTGCAGGTGGTCAAACAGGATGCCGTGCATGTCGAAATACATGAGCTCGACGAGCTCGATCACCTGGTCTCAATTCTTTACGGCATGGTCGATCCGGAAGGCATGATCTACCTGAAAAAGTCCGGCCGCGGTAACTGAGCCGCTTCCGGCAGGCCCAATATCCATCAAGGCATTCATACGATGTTCGATATTCACAACAGCATGACCGATCACCGGGATATGAGGGACCTGACCATCATCGGCGGAGGTCCCACCGGCATATTTGCAGCTTTCCAGTGCGGCATGAACAATATTACCTGCCGCATCGTCGAGAGCATGTCCCAGCTCGGCGGGCAGCTTGCCGCCCTGTATCCTGAAAAACATATCTACGACGTGGCGGGCTTTCCCGAGGTGCCTGCGATCAGCCTCGTCGAGAGCCTATGGAAACAGGCGGAACGCTACAATCCCGATGTCGTGCTTTCTGAAACTGTTGCCAGATACACCAAGCTTGAAGACGGTACCTTTGAGACCGAAACGAACACCGGGAGCGTCTACCGTTCCAGGGCACTGCTCATCGCGGCCGGCCTGGGCGCGTTTGAACCACGCACTCTTCCCCAGCTCGGGGATATAAGCCGTATGGTCGGCGGTTCGGTATTCTATGCCGTCAAGTCGATCAACGATTTCAAGGATCGTCATGTGGTGATCGTCGGCGGCGGCGATTCGGCTCTCGACTGGACGGTCGGATTGCTGAAGACAGCGGCTTCGGTAACCCTCGTGCATCGCGCCCATGAGTTCCAGGGGCACGGCAAGACTGCACATGAGGTGCTTGAGGCCAAAGAGGCCGGCCGGATTGCGGTTCACCTCGACACCGAGGTCAGAAACATTGAAGTGGTGGACGGCGCTCTCTCTCGACTTCACCTTCGTTCGCGCAGCGGCAACGAAACATCTGTAGAGGCAGAACGGCTTCTCATCCTGATCGGCTTCAAATCCAATCTCGGTCCATTGGCCGGGTGGGACCTCGAACTTCACGACAACGCCCTTGTGGTCGACACCCATATGAAGACCTCGGTCGACGGACTTTACGCAGCCGGGGACATCGCCTATTATCCCGGTAAGCTCAAGATCATTCAGACCGGCCTGAGCGAGGCTACCATGGCTGTTCGCCATAGCCTCTCCTACATAAGGCCCGGAGAAAAGGTCCGCAATGTCTTCAGCAGCGTCAAGATGTCCAAAGAGAACAAGGTAGAATAACTATTCATGCCCTCTACGGTTACTCGACGACCATCCGCCCTTGATGCGTGGATGCTGGCAATTCGCCCGAAAACCCTGCCTGCCGGCGCAGTGCCGATTGTGCTTGCTTCTGCCATCGCATACGCAGACGGGGTTTTCAAGCCGCTTCCTGCGCTGGTTGCCCTTATCTGCGCGCTGGGCATCCAGATCGCCACCAATTTCATCAACGAGATCTACGATTTCCGGAAAGGCGCCGACACTGCCGAGCGTCTCGGTCCGACCAGGACGGTCGCTGCCGGCATCATCAGCGAAAAGACCATGATCAGGGTCTCGGCTGCACTTGCCGCTTCAGTTTTCCTGCTCGGTCTATCCCTGGTCGCCATAGGGGGCTGGCCGATCTTTCTCATCGGTGTGCTTTCCCTGATTTTCGCATGGGCCTATACCGGTGGACCATATCCCATTGCATATTCCGGCCTCGGCGATGTGTTCGTCTTCATCTTTTTCGGCCTGGTCGCCGTCGGGGGCACCTACTTCGTGCAGTCGCTCACGTTGCCGTTGCATGTGCTTGTCGCTGCCTCAGCACCCGGAGCCATGTCGGTCAACATCCTTCTGGTCAACAACATCCGTGATATCGAGACAGACAGGAAAGTCGGCAAGATGACGCTCCCTGCCCGCATCGGTCCATCCGCTGCCCGTGCGATTTACGTTATCCTGACCGTTCTTGCCTATGCCGTTCCGCTCTACATGATCGGTATGGGCTACTCATTATGGTGCCTGCTTTCACTGTTGAGCATTCCGCTTGCCGTCGGTATGGTAAGCCGGCTTTACCGGTCAGAGGGCAGGGAGCTCAATCAGGTGCTTGCAGGGACCGGTAAGGTGCTTACCGTCCATGGCGCCCTGTTTTCTGCTGGACTGATTCTCAAATACATCATTTAGCGTTTATGAATCCGGAACAACTCCGTATAGCGCTTGTGCAGATGACATGCCGGGAGAATCCGGCCGAAAACCTTTCTGCAGCGATCTCCCGAATCAGGGATGCGGCAGCGGGAGGCGCGAACATCATCTGCCTTCAGGAGCTTTTCAACACCCTCTATTTCTGCCAGACCGAAGATTACGCTCCGTTTGCTTATGCCGAACAGATTCCCGGACCGACGACTGCTTCGCTTCAGGAGCTTGCTGCCGAGCTCGGGGTCGTGATTGTCGCCTCGCTCTTCGAAATCAGGGCCAAAGGGCTCTACCACAACACGGCAGCAGTGATCGATGCCGACGGCAGCTACCTCGGCAAGTACCGCAAGATGCATATCCCGGATGATCCCGGTTTTTACGAAAAGTTCTATTTCACTCCGGGCGACCTGGGGTACAAGGTATTTAAAACCCGTTTTGCGACCATCGGCGTCCTGATCTGCTGGGACCAGTGGTATCCGGAAGCGGCAAGGCTTACGGCCCTGCAGGGCGCCGATATCCTCTTCTATCCCACGGCCATCGGCTGGGCGGCCTCCGAAGGTTCGGAAACTGTTCGTTCGAGCCAGCGGCAGGCGTGGAAAACCATCCAGCTCAGCCATGCAGTCTCGAACGGGGTCTATGTCGCAGCAGCCAACCGGGCAGGCACCGAAGGGGAGCTCGAATTCTGGGGAAACAGTTTCGTGTCCGATCCTTTCGGCCAGGT
The DNA here is from genome assembly GCA_013334965.1 of Chlorobiaceae bacterium. GTDB lineage: Bacteria > Bacteroidota > Chlorobiia > Chlorobiales > Chlorobiaceae > Chlorobaculum. Next base: position 31,933 of record JAAXWO010000013.1, read on the forward strand.
GGTAGCTGAAGCCGCCCATACGGGAGAGGAGATCCTCTATGCCGACTGTGATCTTTCGCGAATCGGGTTTTACCGGTCGCACTGGCCATTCATGCGAGACCGGAGGATCGACTCTTACGAAGATATCACCAGGCGCTGGATCGACCGTTAAGGATATAAACGAAGGTACCCATGAACCTGTTCGGCACGCTGATTCTTGTTACTCTCCTGGTGACCTTCATCGTCAGGCTCGTCGCCGATATCCTCAACCTCGGTGCCGCATCGCCTCTCATTCCTGAGTCATTCAAGGATGTATACGAACAGGATGCATACACCCGTTCCCAGGAGTACCTGAAAGCCAATACCCTTTTTTCCCAGGTCGATTCATCATTCGATCTCATCTTTCTGCTCGTGTTCTGGTTCGCTGGCGGCTTCAACAGTCTCGACCTGTTCGTCAGGGGGTGGGGGTTCAACCCTGTGCTCACTGGCGTGCTGTTTACCGGTGCGCTCCTGTTGCTTCAGGGGATTGTCGGGCTGCCGTTCAGCATCTACAAAACGTTTGTGCTTGAAGAGCGGTTCGGCTTCAACAAGACCACTCCATGGACGTTTGCGACGGACCTTGTCAAGACGCTCCTGCTCGGGCTTGCGATCGGCGCTCCGGTCATGGCCCTTCTTTTATGGTTTTTCGAGTACGCCGGCCCTCAGGCCTGGCTCATGGCCTGGGCGGGCATGGTGGGCTTCACCCTGCTCCTGCAGTACGTCGCCCCCACCTGGATCATGCCGATGTTCAACAAGTTCGTACCGCTCGAAGACGGCGAGCTCAGACAGTCAATCATTAAATATGCTGCCGACGTACGCTTCCCGCTTACCGGCATATTCGTCATGGACGGCTCGAAACGTTCAGCCAAGGCAAATGCCTTCTTCACCGGTTTCGGGAAGAACAAACGTATCGCCCTGTTCGATACCCTCATCCGAAACCACTCTACCGAAGAGCTGGTCGCCGTGCTCGCTCACGAGATCGGCCATTTCAAGAAAAAGCACATCCTCATGTCGATGGGCCTGAGCATGCTCAACCTCGGCGTGGTTTTGTATCTTCTTTCGCTGTTCATGAACAACAGGATGCTGTTCGATGCCTTTTACATGCAGGAGAGATCGGTCTATGCCAGCCTGATCTTTTTCATGCTGCTCTACAGCCCGGTAGAGTTCATCCTCTCCGTACTCATGCAGATGCTGTCGAGGCGCAACGAGTATGAGGCTGACCTGTTTGCCGTCACCACTTACGCCAAGGGACGGACGCTCGCATCTGCCCTCAGGAAGCTTTCGAGGCAGAACCTGTCGAACCTGACTCCTCACCCGTTTTATGTGTTCATGAACTACTCCCATCCTCCGGTGCTTCAGCGCGTGAGGCGGATCGAGGATACGGCACGTCAACAGACCGTCACCATTTAGTCATAGTACAAGAAAGGATTACCGATGACCGAACCACACTATGTCATGCCGCCCGAATGGGCCCCTCATAGCTCAACATGGCTTTCATGGCCGCACAAGCTCGAATCGTGGCCTGGGAAGTTCGAACCCGTACCGGCCGTTTTCGCCGAACTGGCCCACCAGCTCAGCCGTTCTGAGACGGTCAACATCAACGTGCTTGATGAAACCATGGAACGTGAGGCCCGCAGGCTCCTGAGGGAGAGGGATCCCGAAGGCCTGCACTCAGGCCGCATCGTGTTCCATCGCATACCCACCAACGACGCATGGTGCCGCGACCATGGCCCGAACTATGTTTTCCGTCAGCAGGACGGCGTTCGCGACAAGGTGATCATCGATTGGGATTACAACGCATGGGGTGGGAAATACGAGCCTTACGACGACGACGATGCCGTACCGGCAAGAGTGGCTGCAATACAGGGGCTGCCGATGATTTCGACCGGCATGGTGCTTGAAGGCGGTGCGATCGACGTCAACGGCAAGGGGCTGCTCCTGACCACCGAAGCATGTCTCCTCAACCCCAACCGCAATCCCTCGATGAGCCGGGAGGAGATCGAGTCCCAGCTTTCGAAGTATCTCGGGATTCAGAAGGTGCTGTGGCTTGGCGATGGAATTGTCGGCGACGATACCGACGGTCATGTCGACGACATGGCTCGTTTCGTGAACGAAGACACGGTGGTCATTACGGTCGAGGATGACCCTGAGGACGAAAATTACGAGCTGCTGCAGGAGAACTACCGGCTTCTCCAGGGCTTTACCGGGCTGGACGGCAAGCCGCTCAACGTGGTCAAGCTGCCCATGCCCGAACCTGTTTTCTACGACGGAGAGAGGCTGCCTGCAAGCTACGCCAACTTCTATATCGCCAACAAGGCGGTCCTGGTTCCGGTGTACCAATGCCCGCGAGACGCGGAAGCGATAGCCATCCTGCAGGGGTGCTTTCCCGACCGGGAAGTGATTGGTATCGACTGCAGCGACCTCATATGGGGTCTTGGCGCGATCCACTGCGTCACCCATGAAGAACCCTCTCTCTGATCGGCCAGGGCAGAATCGAACGATCGACCTGAACATAAAACAAAAAGCGGCCAGAAAGCCGCTTTTTGTTTTATGTATCGCCGCAGATTATGCAAGCAGTTCCTGCAGGAGCGCGACGTTCTCGTCGACGATCGCTGCCGAATCCTGAAGCGCCTTGAGGTCATGCGGTGCGAGCTCGATTTCGAAGATCTGCTCAACGCCGTTACGGCCAAGCTTGACCGGGACGCCGACGAAGGTGCCGTTGATGCCGTACTCGCCATTGAGCTGGACGGAGCAGGGAAGGACCCTTTTGCGGTCGAGCACGATGGACTCGATCATGTCGACTGCCGAAGATGCCGGGGCATAGAATGCCGATCCGGTTTTCAGGAAGTTGACGATCTCGGCGCCGCCACCACGGGTGCGCTCAACGAGGGCGTCGATCCTTTCCTGTGGGATGAGTTCGGAGATCGGGATGCCTGCTACGGTCGTGTACTTCACGACGGGCACCATGGCATCGCCGTGGCCGCCGAGCACACAGGCGTTGATGTCCTGCATCGATACGCCGAGTTCCATCGAGATGAATGCGCGGAAACGTGCCGCATCCAGTACGCCGGCCATGCCGATAACGCGCTCTCTAGGGAGGCGGCTCCTGACGTAGGCGACGTGGGTCATGATGTCGAGCGGGTTGGAAACCACGATAATGATCGGGTTCTTCGAGTAGGTCAGGATGTTGTCGGTGACATCCTTGACGATGCCGGCATTCTTCAGCAGGAGATCTTCGCGGGTCATGCCTGGTTTACGGGGCAGGCCTGCCGTGATCAGCACGATGTCGGAATCGGCGGTGTCCTTGTAGTCGTTGGTGCCGACGATCTGGGTGTCGAACGGGCCGATGGGACCGGTCTGGAACATGTCGAGGCCTTTGCCCTGGGGAACGCCCTCAACAACGTCGAGCAGCACAAGATCCCTGGCGAACTGTTTCTCCGCGAGACGGAAAGCTGCGGTCGCGCCGACATTTCCTGCGCCGATAACGGTGATTTTCATTGCACGTATGGGTTTTTGTTCATTTGGGAAGAGGTTCCCTGAAGCTTTAACTGCCTGAGGGAACTGTCATGTACTCAAAATCTGAAGGAACGAAAAAAAAGCAAGCCGTCCTTTCGTGGGGAGCGGCTTGCTTCAATATAAACTTAATGCATATCAGGCCAAATTTCAGGAAGGAATGATATCGACCTGCTTTTTGTTGTTGCGGCCGTTCCTGAACCTGACGGTGCCTTCAACAAGTGCGAAGATCGTATGGTCCCTGCCCAATCCGGCGTTTTCGCCCGGCTTGATGGCCGTGCCCCTCTGACGAAGGATGATGGTTCCTGCATTAACCGTAGAACCTCCGGCAGCCTTGACGCCGAGGTATTTCGGATTACTGTCGCGGCCGTTTTTGGTAGATCCGCCGCCTTTTTTATGAGCCATAAGAAAAAAGAATTTGTTTTATGAATCCCAGTATTTTTTATACAGACAGCACTTCGACCTGAGTCATGTGCTGACGGTGCCCGTTTCTTCTCTGGAAACGTTTGCGGCGTTTTTTCCTGAACACGACGATCGTCTCGTCCCTGAGGTGCTCAAGCACTTTCACCTTCACGGTTCCGGATGGCTGCAAGGTCGACTGTGCTGCGTCGACATGCATGAGCGGCTTTACCTCGATAACATCGCCTGCCGCGGCATCCTGCCTCGGTACGAATATCTTGTCACCCTGCTTTACCAGAAACTGTTTGTCGGAAATCTCGATCAGCGCCTGCATCATAGTCAATATTTTAGTGATAAAGAGCTTGAATATAACTCATATTCTCAGAATTTCAAACGGTTACTATTTACTTTAAAAAAGAACCTGCCGCCCTGTTACAGGAAAAAAAAGGTTACGGCAAGCACGATGGCGAACATGGTGAAGGATATGGTGAACAACTTGTACCAGGAGCGGAACCTTGCGGCCTGGCAGGGATAGGTGATAGGCTGGATGGCCTTCACGATATAGCCCATGGTCAGGGCAATCTGCAGGATCATCAAGGTTATTTTGACTACGACCCACGGCGTCCATCCGTGGTAGAAGTGTGCGAGGAGGAGTCCGGAGACGATCACCGAAATGACGGCTGTGTCGGCGACCTTCGTTTCGAGCTTGATGAAGCGCATCAGCAGGGTCCTGTACTCCTGGGCTTTCGCCTGCTCGCCGGTCAGTCCTGGTTCGAGCGTCTTCAGCAGGAAAAAAGATGCGAAGATCGTGCCGAACCAGGCCGCAAAGCCGGTTATGTGCACGAGTCGCAGGATGGCGTGAAAATCAATGGCCATGAGTTCGTTTGTTGAGACCTTCGGATGCAGGCGGGTAGCAGCAGAAAGATATCCACTTGACCGCGGGTTGTCAAGCGCTCAGCCGCAGCTGAACTCACAAAGCTTGTTTTTTTTCCCAAGCTGATATAGCTTGACTGTTCGACTGGAACCCGATATCGCCGTAACCGTAACCTGACCCGTAAGATATGGCCACAGACGCCGAAGTTCGCAAGCAGGAGGCGACGCCCATGATGCGCCAGTATCTCGAGGTCAAGGAGCGCTATCCCGATTATCTCCTGTTGTTTCGGGTCGGAGATTTCTACGAGACCTTTTTCGACGATGCCATTTCTGTCTCATCGGCCCTGAACATCGTTCTTACCAGGCGTTCAAGCGAAGTGCCGATGGCCGGATTCCCTCACCACGCCAGCGAGGGGTATATCGCCAAACTCGTCAGGAAAGGCTTCAAGGTGGCGGTCTGCGACCAGGTCGAGGACCCCGCCGCGGCCAAGGGGATCGTGCGCCGGGAAATCACCGACATCGTCACTCCGGGAATAACCTACAGCGACAAGATCCTCGACGACCGCCACAACAACTATCTCTGCGCCATAGCAATGCTCAGGCGCGGACGGGAGCAGGTCGCAGGGGTCGCTTACGTCGATGTGACCACCGGCGAATTCAGGATGACCGAACTGCGCCAGGCGGAGCTCAAGGACTTCCTGCAGGCCCTTCATCCGGCGGAAATCCTCATCTCCTCCAGGGAAAGGGAACTCAGGGAGTCCCTGAAAAAATGCCTCTATGCCGAAGCGCTGTTCACTGAACTCGAGGAGTGGATGTTTACCGAAGAGCAGGCCACCAGGGTGTTGTCGGGCCATTTCAGGACACATTCCCTTAAAGGGTTCGGCATTGACGGCGCGGAGGCGGGCAGGGTAGCTGCGGGGGTCGTCCTCCAGTACCTCGAAGAGGCCAGGCAGGGTAGCCTGAAGTATCTCGCGCGCATCAGCATGGTCGAGAGCGGCGACAGCATGACGCTCGACATCCAGACCCGCCGTAACCTCGAAATCATCTCGTCGATGCAGGACGGCACCCTCAACGGCAGCCTGCTCGCGGTGATCGACAGGACGAACAACCCGATGGGGGCAAGGTTGCTGCGTCGCTGGCTGCTGCATCCCCTCATCAGGCTTGAACCGATCACCCAACGGCACGACGCTGTCGAAGAGCTGCTCGAAAGCCCGCAGACGAGGGAGGAGGTTCGCCGGTTGCTCGGAGAAGTCATCGATCTCGAGCGGGCCCTGTCGCGCATTGCGACATTCAGGGCCATGCCGAGGGAGGTGCGGCTGCTGGGGTCATCGCTTGCGATCGTTCCGCACCTCAGGACGATTCTTGCAGATACCCGGTCGCCGAGGCTCCGCAAGCTTGCCGAGCGTCTCGAAGCGCTTCCTGAGCTTGCCGGATCGATCGAGCAGGCTCTCGATCCGGAGTCGACAGGGGCCGTTCGCGACGGAGGTTACATCAGGGCAGGTTACCATCAGGAGCTTGACGAGCTGAGGGCGATCTCTTCCGGGGCGCGTGACCGACTGCTTGAGATTCAGCAGGAGGAGCGCGGCAAGACGTCGATATCGACCCTGAAGGTCCAGTACAACAAGGTTTTCGGCTACTATATCGAGGTCAGCAGGGCCAACAGCGACAAGGTTCCGGACTACTATGAAAAAAAGCAGACCCTGGTCAACGCCGAGCGTTACACCATTCCGGCCCTGAAGGAGTACGAAGAGAAGATCCTGACAGCTGAAGAGAAGAGCCTTCTGCTCGAACACCGTCTGTTCCAGGAGCTTTGCGCCATGGTGGCCGATAATGCCGCTTCGATTCAGGGCATCTCCTCTGCCATTGCGGAGCTGGACTGCCTCGCTTCGTTTGCGTGGTGTGCCGACGAGTACCGCTACTGCCGGCCGGTGATGAACGAAAGTACGGAACTGGCCATAACCGGCGGCCGTCACCCCGTGCTCGAACGCATTCTCGGGGCCGACGAACCCTTTGTGGCCAACGACTGCCGTATCGGCTTGCGCCAGCAGCTGCTCATCATCACGGGGCCGAACATGGCGGGTAAAAGCTCATTCCTCAGGCAGACAGGCCTCATCGTGCTGCTCGCACAGGTGGGCTGCTTCGTGCCTGCCGATGAGGCGGAAATCGGGCTTGTGGACAGGATTTTCACCAGGGTCGGGGCATCTGACAACATAACTTCGGGGGAGAGCACCTTCCTCGTGGAGATGAACGAAGCGGCCAGCATCCTGAACAACGCAACTTCCCGTAGCCTCCTGCTCCTCGACGAGATCGGTCGAGGCACCAGCACATTCGACGGGATGTCGATCGCCTGGTCGATGAGCGAGTATATCCACGACAGATTGCAGTCCAGGACGCTCTTCGCCACCCACTACCATGAACTCGCCGAACTGGAAGCCCGCCTGGAAAGGGTCGTTAATTTCAACGCCACCGTCGTCGAAACTGCCGATACGGTCATTTTCCTTCGCAAGATCGTGCGTGGGGCATCGGACAACAGTTACGGCATCGAGGTCGCCAAGATGGCAGGCATGCCTTCGGAGGTGATCGTACGAGCCCGTGAGCTTCTTGCGGGAATGGAAAAACGCGAGATCGAAATACCCTCGCAACGTTCAGCATCTTCGCTTCTCCAGGCCCGGCAGATATCGCTGTTCGAGGAGGAGGAGAGCGTATTGCGCGATATGGTTTCAGGGATCGACATCAACAGCCTCACTCCGCTCGATGCGCTCATGGAGCTGAAGCGCCTGCAGGACATTGCGCTTGGAAGGGCATCACGCTAAGCCCATGCCAGAAGCTGTACAACCAAAATCGGTACTCCTCGTCTTCGTCCAGGCCTCCAGCGGTGTGGACGGCGCCGCATCGCTCGACGGCACAGGCAAGGGTGCGATTGCCCTCATGAAGGATCGCGTCATGAGCGGGCTCATCAAAAGGGCGCAGTTCGCCATTCCTCCGCTCTCCCTGATGATCCTGAGTTCGGTCAAGTTGCCTGGTATCACCCAGGAGATCTGCGATCTCAGGTTCGACCGCCTTCCGCTCGACAGGCATTGGGACCTGGTCGGTATCAGCGTTCAGACGGGAGCCGTCCGCCCCGCTTTCGAAATCGCATCCCTGTTCCGTTCGAGAGGAACTCCGGTAGTGCTCGGCGGCCCCTATGTGTCGATCTTTCCCGAGCGGTGCCGGGATCAGGCGGATGTGCTGGTCATCGGCGAGGCCGACGATCTCTGGAAAGAGGTGCTCGAAGACCTGAGGAAAGGAGTCCCGAAGCCGGAGTACCGGGGGAGCGGGTTCCCTGACCTTTCAGTCAGCAGGCCGGTCGACAAATCGGCCCTTGATATCGGCAGGTACTTTACGACCAACGTCGTCCAGACGACCAGAGGATGTCCGTACAGTTGCGATTTCTGCAACGTCCACATCATGAACGGCCACAAGCTGAGGCACCGACCGGTTGACGAGGTGGTCAGGGAGGTTGAGGGTTTCCTTGAACAGGATCGCCGCATTTTCTTTTTCCTCGACGATACGGTGAACGCAGACGAAGCCTATGCCGCCGAGCTTTTTTCCCGGCTTGTGCCCCTGAAGATCAAGTGGGTCGGCCAGGCGACGACATTGCTGGGAGAAAACGCGCGGTTGCTCGAAATCTTTGCAAAGTCGGGATGCGGAGCTCTTCTGGTGGGGATCGAAAGCCTTGCCGACGAGAGCAACCGGGCTCACCACAAGTTCCACAATCCCTCTGTAAGGCAGTCACAATGCATCAAGGCGATCCGGGCGGCGGGTATCTGCGTTTACGGCAGCTTCATATTCGGCCTTGACGGCGATACGCTTGCCATGCCGGAGATCATTGAAGCCTTTATCGAAGATACCGGTATCGACGTGCCGGGCATCAACCTTCTTCGCCCGATTCCCGGCACCGACGTTTTCAATCGGCTTGCCGCTGAAGGTCGCCTGCTGCACCCCAGCGACGATCATGACGCTTTCAGGTTTTCATGGGGGCAGGAGATGCTCTATCTCCCCAGACAGATCCCACTCGACGAATTCATTCCGAGTTACACTGCGCTTACCTCAAGGGTGTTCACCCTCCGTCACGCCATCGAACGTGCCATGCGTGCCCCCACACTCCCTTCTGCAGTGCTGATGTTCAACATGCTTTATGTCCACATGTACGGTTTGTCAAGAAAGGATCTGCGGAAGCAGCTGGTGGAGCTGGGGAGGGGAGAGCAGAATGTAATGTAAGAATGGACGGGATGGACTTGATGGACTTGATGGACAGGGGAGAGGGAAAGAAATATTCTTCTTCCTGAATCTTCGTCCATTCAGTCCATTACGTCCATCAAGTCCATTCTTACATTCTCTTCCATTCCCTTCCTGTTCTTTTCTTCTCAGCTCAGGGCGCTGATCTCCTCTTCCAGCAACTGCCTTGTGTAGAGGTCGGCATAGTACTGGCCGTTCAGGAGCAGCTCCTCGTGGGTGCCGCTTTCGGCGATGGTTCCCTCGTGCAGTACGATGATGCGGTCACAGTTCCTGACTGTTGAGATTCTGTGGCTGATCAGCACGATGGTGGTTTCGGGGAGTTTTTCGAGCAAACCGTCGAAAATACTGGCTTCCGTTGCCGTGTCTACGGCTGACAGGGCATCGTCGAGAACGAGGATCGAGGGATTCCAGCTGAGCGCCCTGGCGATACAGGCGCGCTGTTTCTGTCCTCCTGAAAGGTTGATCCCTTTTTCACCGAGCATCGTGTCGAAACCGTCTGGAAAATCGACTACGTCATCGTGCAGCATGGCGATTCTACTCGCTTCAATGACATCGATCCCATCCTGGCTGCTGCCGAAGTCGATGTTGTGACGGATGGTGTCCGAAAACAGGAAGTTCGACTGGGGAACAAAGCCGATGGTCCGCCTGACGACGGCAAGCGGCAGGCTTCTGACATCCCTGCCGTCGATCATGACCCGGCCTCTGGCCGGATCGTAAAGCCGGGGAATCAGGTTGACCACTGACGATTTGCCGGCGCCGGTAGCTCCCACGATGGCGACCTTCGTGCCTGGTTCAACGGTGAACGAGATATCTTTCAGGACCGCCTTGTCGGGTTGTGACGGATAGTAGAACCAGACATGTTCAAAGGTCAGGGTTCCCTTCATCGCCTCGCTGGGGGCCTCATTCTTGCCGGTGTTCATCTCCGTGATATCCGGTTTCGTATCGAAGATTTCGCGCAAACGGGTCTGCGCCGCCGCCGCCTTCTGGACGATGTTGGTCACCCATCCGATAGAGATCATCGGCCAGCTGAGCATGGAGACGTAGATGACGAACTGGGCGATGCCGCCTACGCTCATGGTGCCGTTCATGACGTTCAGTCCGCCGACCCAGATCACCGGGATCAGCGAGAGAGCCGTCAGGGCGGTGAGAAGCGCCATGAACCAGGCCTGTATCTTTCCAAGCTGCAGGTTCCTGTCGTAATAATTTTTGTTCAGCTTTTCGAAACGAGAGGTTTCGTGCTCTTCACGGTTGTAGTTCCTCACCACACGGATGCCGGAAATGTTTTCCTGGACAAGGTTGGTGATGGCCGCATAGTTTTCCTGGATCTGCCTCGAACGTTTCTGTATCGACACCCCGGTCCTGTAAACCGAATAGCTGAGCAGCGGGGCGGGAAGGAGCGCGAAGAGGGTCAGCATGGGTGAGATCGAGACCATTGCCCCGATGGCAAAGAGCAACCTGAAGAGCGTATTGATAGAATACATGATGCCCGGTCCCAGAAAATCACGTACGGCGTTCAGGTCGTTGGTGCCTCTCGAAATCAGCTCTCCTGAGCCTGTGGTGTCGTAAAAGGAGGTCGAAAGCGTCTGGAGATGGGCGTAATAGTCGTTTTTCAGGTCGAACTCAATATGACGGGAAGTGACGATGATCAGCTGGCGAACAAGATAGAGCATGATTCCGCTGACAGCCGCCAGCAGGATGTAAAGTCCGACCTTGACGAGCACATCCTTCATTTCGAAAGGCTTGCCCATAAGGTCTATGGCATCTCCGAGGAAGCGGGGTGCAGCTACGGCAAAGAAATTGGTCGCTATGACGCATACGACTCCAGCGGCAAGGGATTTCCGGTAACGTACGAGGTATGGCCGTAGGGCAAGCAGATTTTTCATCCGTCCTTTTTTGAAGTGACGTTCTTAATGTATAATAAGTAGAGAGAAAACAAAACGAACATCACCGATGGCCTTCGAGTCAAGCAAAAGTTATTATACGATAGGGGAAGTCAGCAGGATATCCAGCATACCCGCCTATCTTCTCCGTTACTGGGAGGAATTTTTCAGCGAACTGGCTCCCGCAAGGGATACCCGGGGGAACCGGCGTTATACGAACCGCGACATCGCCATGGTGCTCAACATCAAGGAACTTGTCTACGAAAAGGGCTACAAGCTCAACAAGGCGAGCCAGATGGTCAAGAACGGAGGCGTTGCGGGCGATGAGGCCGACCACAAGACCAGCGAAATCCTGAAACTGCAGAAACAGCTCGGCAGGGAGCAGAAACAGTACGAAATCACCGATGAACGCAGGAGGATGCTGTTGCGGGAGATCAAGGATGAGATTGAGGATATTCTCCAGTTGATCGGGTAAGAGAAGAGAGAATTGAAGAAAGGGACCAAAGGGACACAAATGTTGAAGAGGAAATGCCGCGAGAAACACTCGTCAACATTTTACTCCTTTTCCCTTCCACCACAAAAAAAAAGACCGGCACTTGGCCGGTCTTTTTTTTGCATTCGAATGCAGTTACTGAGCGTACAGGATCTCAAACTGTCCAACGCCGCCCTTGCAGACGTGCTCGACCCAGCGGGAGTAAGCACCACCGCTCCAGCGGTACTCTTCCAGATTCTGCGAACGGAACTGGGGAGCTGCATAACGAACCTTGTAGCCTTTGGGAAGTACGACTTTGAGCTGTGCGTCAACGCGGAAATCGTTGAACTTGCCGACCATGCCGTGGTGAACCAGCGGAATGAGCGGGTGGTTGAGGATTCTGCGGAGTCCGCCGCCTGCGTCTACCGAAACGCCAGGGAATTCACCGTCAACCTTGACTTCGATACCCTGTGAGTCGGAACGGAATCCGGCTTCGACCGATGCTGGCCTGGTGAGCTTGTCAGCAGGGAAGAGCTCTGCCCAGCGGGAGATGGAATCGACCATACCCGAACCGCCGTGAGAGAAACGCCACCTTGAAACGCCGACCGGTCCTTTCTCGCCGCTCTGGGTGCCGATGCTGTTGACCTCGATCCTGGAGATTCTCTGGCCACCTTCGTTCAGTGCGGTGAATGCAGGGCCGATGAACCAGAAGTCACGGATCCAGTCGTTGAACGCACCGGTGCTCTGGGCGGCTTTCACGGTGCCTTCCCAGGTGTCGATGAGGTCGTTGTTGTCGAGTGGGACTTTCATGAGGATGTCATGGAACTGACGGCCCTGCATGTAGATCGGATTGGGAACATTGCGGCGAACTGCGTCGGAACGATAGTAGAACATGTTGACGACGGAGCCTTCGAAGGAGAACGAATGGCTGAAATCGCCTACTGAAACTGTACCTTCACCGACGGAAATCCTTCTTTCCTTGGTCTCGTTGGCGATGTCGGCTTCGATGGTCAGTTTGTTCTTGGTGCTGTCGACGATCGACTCGATCACGGCCGAAATTCTGACGAAACCTTTTGCCGGGTCGAGAGGTTTTACATTGAGCTTGACATTGCAGTCGGCAGGAAGCAATGGGCTGGCAGGTGGGACATTTACCTTAGCCCGGGCTTTTACCTTTCCCCAGGAGCTGGATCCGCCTTCGAGAACGATTTCGTAATCGGAATGGGCGGTTGTCGTGTCAGTTGAGCCGAAAAGAGCCATAATTATTCTCCTTTTTTCTGGTGGCGTTTAAAATGGTATTTTCAGGAAAAACACACGGTTGCTTCCTGTTAAATAACAGCTTGAAAGAAAATTAAAGAATAAATATTAATAAATAAAGGAAAATATGTCTGTTGCCGGCTTCTATCGCTATTCGTTGTTTTTTGACTGCATGGCCGGCCTTGAATATCATGGACTACGGGCCAGTAACCTTTTCCGGTCATTGCGACGATCCTTTGCATCATGAATAGAACGCTCCAGGCAGCTTCGCCCAACTTCGCATCAAGTTTTTTTTTGCCGCTGCTGAGCGGCATTCTTCTTGGAATCTCTTTCCCGACATGGCCCTCAGTCCATCTTGAACCACTTGCCTGGGTTGCCCTGGTCCCTCTTCTTCTTTCCCTCGAACAGGAGGAGCGATTCGGTCATTTTTTCAGGAAGGTCTGGATTTCGATGTTTCTCTTCTGCCTCATCAGCCTCTGGTGGGTGAGCCTGGCGACTTTTGTCGGCGGAGTGCTGACCGTATTCGTCCAGGCGTTATTTTCGACGGTGCCGCTGGTCGTGTTCTACCATCTGAAGAAACGGGCGGGATATCGATTTGCCCTTCTTTCCCTGCCGTTCGTCTGGACCGGCTGGGAGTGGGCATACATGCAGCAGGATCTTTCGCTCGGCTGGCTCACGCTCGGCAATTCGCAGGCAAATCTCCTCTGGATGGTGCAGTATGCCGACCTGGTCGGCGTATGGGGAGTCAGTTTCTGGGTGCTTGTGTTCAACGTGCTTGTGCTGTTTCTTTTCAGGAACGACAAGTCTCCGGTCGTCAGGTTGGGAATCCTGGCGCTCATGGCGTTGATGACGGTGGCGCCGCTTGTCTATGCACGGCATGTGTTCGATGACGCAGCAGATCGCTCCGCATCATCAGCTGTCAGGGTTACTGTCGTTCAACCCGATATCGATCCCCATGAGAAATGGGGAGGGCTTGGCCCGGATCGGACGATCTCCCGTCTCTACACCCTCACCGGGCAGTCGATCTCCGATGATCGGGCCGAACTGGTCATCTGGCCGGAAACCGCCATACCCTTCTATATCCGCAGTCCGGGGAACGAACCGTATATGGATTCCCTCAGACGTATGGTCTCACGGTGGAATACGCCGCTACTGACCGGGTTCCCGGATTCGGAACCCGTGCCGTCGGGGCTTTCCGGAGGCGATGCTGCGGCAGGAGAGGCAGATGCCTCCCGCGGACGCCCTTACGCGGCATACAACGCATCCATGCTCATCCAGCCTGAGGGCGGTCCGTTGCAGGTTTACCGCAAAATGCGTCTGGTGCCTTTCGGGGAGAGGGTGCCTTATACCGAGTATTTCCCTTTGCTTGAACGTCTCAACTTTTCGCTTTCAGGGATTACCAGCTGGCAGCAGGGGCGCGAGGCGACCGTCATGACCTTCAGGAACTCGAAGGGGGAGGCTGTCAGGCTGGGAAATATCATCTGTTATGAATCGATCTTTCCCGGCCTGGTCTCGGAGTTCGTCAGGGGAGGAGCGCAGTTTCTCACGCTGGTGACCAACGACGGATGGTACGGAACGTCATATGGCCCCTGGCAGCACGCAGCCATAGGAAGGTTGCGGTGCATTGAGAACCGCAGGGCGATGGCTCGATGTGCGAACACCGGAGTGACCCTTTTTTACGACCGCTTCGGACGAAGCTACGCGGAAATCCCCTGGTGGCAGCGATCGGTCCTGACTGCAGACGTTGCACTCGAAAGCGGTCTGAGTTTTTACACCAGATTTCCCGACCTTCTGCCGAAAACCTGCATTGGCATTGCAGGAATGCTCGCACTGGTCGCTATGGTAAGGAAGCGGGGATAGATGGATCCGTCAATAGCAACTGCTGGTGCGGAGCTGCGTGAACGCCCTTTTATTATGGTGACGATCCGGCTTGAATCGCCTTACAGACCGTATTCCTTTATTTTCCGGTAGAGCGTCCGCTCATTGATGCCGAGCATCTGGGCGGTTTTACGCTTGTTGCCGTCGTACTTTCTGAGCGCGGCGGCAATGCTCCTTTTTTCCGTCTCTTCGAGCGGAACGGTGGGCTCTTCGGCTGGTGGCGCCTCGGCAATGCGGGTTTCTGCAGACGAGGGGGGGAGAAGCAGCGGCGAAGTAGGCGCCTGGCGCGCAGAAATCACCTGCTGCAGCAGCTGGCGGATTTCGCCGATCTCCTGCCTGAGCTGTATCAGGCTGCTGTATATGAGGTTCAGTTCGTTTTTTTCCGTTTTTGACGGGTCGTGAACAAGGCTCTTGTGGCGGCTTCTCTGCAGCAGATGTTTTTCGAGGATGTCGGGGGTGATCTTTTTTCCCCGTTCGAGGATGAGCAGGGACTCGATGAGGTTCCTCAGCTCACGGACGTTTCCCGGCCAGGGATAGCGCAACATGAATTCAGCGGATTCGGGGCTGAAACCTTCAAATGCGATGCCGTGTTTGCGTTCGAACTCGTGTACGAAATGCTCTGCCATGATCAGGATGTCGCTTCCGCGCTCCCTGAGAGGGGGAATCTGCAGCTCGACGCTTCGGAGCCGGTAGTAGAGGTCCTCCCGGAAATTCATGTCGGCGACGGCCTGGTGGAGGTTTCTGTTCGTGGCCGCTATGATCCTTGCGTCTGTGGATATCGTTTCCGATGCCCCGACTCGCTGGAACTGTCCCGTTTCGATGACGCGCAGGAATTTGACCTGGGTCTCAAGTGGCATCTCCCCGATTTCGTCGAGGAAAATGGAGCCTTTGTCGGCGCTTTCGAAATAGCCTTTTCTCGCTTGCACGGCTCCGGTGAATGACCCCTTCTCGTGACCGAACAGTTCGGACTCGATAATGCCTGACGGGATTGCGCCGCAGTTGACCGGAATGAAGCTTTTCCCTGCGCGGCGGCTGTGCTCATGGATGAATCGTGCAAGCACCTCCTTGCCTGAACCCGTCTCGCCGGTTATAAGCACCGTAACATCCGTTACGGCAACCTTTTGCGCGATTTCCCTGAGCTGCTGGATCGCAGCTGACCGGCCGATGATGTCGATGCTTCTGTTCATGTCGTGATGGTCTCGTAGGGAGCGGCCTATCTCATCATGGTTGTAAGGTCACCACGAACGACTCAATCGGCAGGGTCCGGGAGAAAGCAACGGCCTCAGCACGTGTGGCGAAGATGTTCTTCAACCTGACCTTGTAGATCCCGTTGATTTTCTGGACGCTCGCAGGTGCGTTTTCCGCTGAAAGCTGGGACGCGAGCTGATTCGCGTTGCTGACGCTGTCGAAGCTCCCGAACTGGAGGGTGAAGCCTGATGTCGGAACCGGTTTTGCCGGTTCCTGCGGTTGAGGCCTGGCGGCAGCCGCGACCGGCTTTTCAACGGGCGGGGCCTTTGGCGCGGTTGCCTGCGTTGTCAGGCGAGGGGCGGCGTCGGGTCTGATTGCAGGGGTCGGAGTCGCCGGCGGCAATGGTTTTGTGGCCGGGGCGGCCACGACTTTTGTCGCAGGCGCAGGCTTTGTCGCCGGAACGGCGCTCGGCTTCCTTGCGGCGGAATCGGGTCTGGACGCAACCGCAATCGCTGCCGGAGCCTGAACTGTCGGTGGCGTCAGCGGAGCCGGCCTGGCGGCGGAAGCATACCTGGACGGTATTGCCGGGGGAGCTGCATTGGAGGTCACCGCTTTTTCATAAGCACCGAGCCTGCTGCGGCTTATCGGGTCGATCGCAGGATCGGGATATTCGGTAAGCTGTTTTCTGTAAAGCTTTGCCGCTTTCGGCCCATCTTCCGACAGCAGTGCCTCCACAACGATTTTTTCGGATGGTTTTGTTATCTGGTGGCGGATTTTTTCCAGCAAATAAACCTTATCTTCCCTCAGATACTGCAGGATCTCGGATGCGCGCGATGGTTCAACGGCAAGGGCGGAGAACCTCTGGCCGGAAAATGACAGGCTTGTGATGACCAGACTGATAAAAAGCAGAGTGCGGCGCGCCTGTTGCATGGTTCTGTGTGGCAATAGTTGGATATGTGCAGCCCTGTAACGGAGTTCTGTAGATCGGCCTTATAGTGAATATGGGAATTATTTTACGATAAAATCAATTGCTTTCTATGCGTCACCTTTCGGTCAAAGCATGCGCTAAAATCAATCTCGGCCTTCTCATCACGGGTCGTCGCCCCGACGGTTATCATACGCTTGAAACGGTGTTCGCTCCGATAGAGTGGCACGATACGATCGACTTCACGGTTTCGGACGGTATCGACATGGAGTGTACGAACATGGAGCTTCCGGTCGACGATTCCAACCTGTGCATCCGGGCGGCCAGGGCCCTGAAGGAGTTTGCCGGTGCTGACGCAGGGGTTTCCATCCGGCTCGTCAAGCAGGTGCCTTTCGGCGCAGGTCTCGGCGGAGGGAGCAGCGATGCCGCCGCGACGCTCAATGCGCTCAACCTTCTCTGGGGGCTTGACGTTCCGAAGGCTGATCTTCACCGACTTGCCGTCAGGCTCGGCGCCGACGTACCCTATTTCCTGGAGATGAAAGGTCTTGCCTATGCGGCAGGCATAGGGGAGGAGCTCGAAGACCTTGACCTGGCGCTGCCTTACCATGTGGTGACCGTTTTTCCTGAGGTTCAGGTTCCCACAGCATGGGCCTACAGGAACTTCTATTCCCGCTTCGAACGGCCGGTGCCGGACCTGAAATCTCTCACAGCACGCCTCTGCAGAGAGCGCGACGCAAGCCTCCTCGATGTCTTCGACAACGATTTTTCTCCTGTGGTTTTCGATCATTACCCTGTCGTGCGAACGGTCCGTGAAGGACTGCTTGATGCGGGTGCGGTGTTCGCCTCGCTTTCGGGAAGCGGTTCGGCAGTCTATGCGCTGTTCGACGACGGAGCCGACGCCATAAGGGCCGCCGACGGGATGCGCGGTCAGTACAGGGTAAATGTGACGCCGTCGGGGTTCAGGACGGCGTGAACCTGGCGGGTCAACCCCTTCGCCACCTTCCCAGCACTTCGTCCAGTTCGGTGGAGAACAGCTTGAGGTCTTCGTCGAGAAAATGGGAGGAGTGGAGCCGCACCCTTTTTACGGTGGTAAAGTCGATGACCGCATCGAGGCTGTGTTCGCTGAACATCGGCGCGGCGTCGACCATCGATCCGTCAGGGCCGGTGACCGATGAATTGCCCCAGTAGGTGAAGCTGTCCTCGTTGCCCACGCGGTTGATGCATGCGACATAGCAACTGAAAAGAAACGCATAGGTGCTGGAAATCGTCTGCCACTGCGAAACGATGGCCGGCGTGCCCTGGCCGGGTGACAGCCTGAGCGGGCTCGACATCAGCACCAGCAGGAGCTTGGCTCCCTGATGCGCCAGCAGGTAGGGAACCGACACATGCCAGAAATCCTCGCATATCGCCACCCCGATCTTGCCCAGTCGCCTGGAGGTTACCGTTTCGATCTGTCGTCCGGCAGAGAAGTAGCGAAGCTCCTCGAACATTCCGTAAGTCGGCAGATAGATTTTGCGGTGTACGCTTCTGCCGATGCCGTCCTCGAACATGAACGCAGAGTTGTATACACCGTAATCGTCGCTCAGCTCGATCCCTCCGCATACGATGCAGATGTGCCGGCTCAGCTCCCTGAGCGGGTCGAGCCTCCGGTCGTCGATGTGCATGGCCATGTCCTGTGCTGCGTCCTGCACGTTGTAGCCGGTCAGCGAGAGCTCCGGAAACGCAATGGCGTCCGCCCCTTCCCTGATCGCCTGTTCGATGGCTGAGATGTGCCTCGCCAGGTTCTCATCGAAGTTTGCCAGCGTACAGTCGGCCTGTACTATTCTGAGGGTTGACTTCTGCATCTGTCCCTGTTCTTAATGGTATGGATAGAAGAGATAAAATGTAACCGAGAGCACTGCCAGGGCGATCATTCCGGAACTGATCTCACTGCTCCTGCCGGAAAGCGTCTTGATCAGCACCCAACTGATGAACCCCATGGTGATGCCAACGCCGATATTGAAGGTGAACAGCATCATGACGATCGTCAGGAACGACGGCAGGAGCTCCGTGTAATCGGTAAAATCCAGCTTGCCGGTCGATTCGATCATGAACATTCCCACCAGCACGAGCACCGGCCCGTAAGCCTGCGGCGGCACGATGGTCAGGATGGGGGAGAAGAAAAGGGCGAGGGTGAAGAAGGCGGCGACGACGAGCGCCGTGAACCCGGTTTTTCCGCCCTGCTCCATACCTGCTGCCGATTCGATGAACACTCCCGCGGTGGTCGTGCCGAACAGCGCCGCGGCGCAGGTAGAAAGGGCATCGACCAGCATGGGCTTCTCGATTTCAGGTAGGTTGCCCTCGTTGTCGAGCAGTCCCGCACGTGCCGAAAGCCCTATGAGGGTGCCCATCGTATCGACGAAATCCATGATCAGCACGCTGGTGATGACGCCGATGAACCCCCAGGTCATGGCCCCTGCGATGTCGACCTGCATGAAGAGCGGCCCAATCGACGGGGGGAAGCTGAACACTGCTGAAGGGAGTTTGACCAGGCCGAGCGTCAGCATGAGGATTGTAGTGGCAACCATGCCGATGAAGAGCGCTCCGGTGACCCTGCGGACGAGCAACACGCCGGTCAGCATGAGGCCGCCCATGGCGCACAGCGCCGGAATGGCGGATAGATTCGCCAGTTTGACCGGGGCATCCGGTATGCCGAGTGCGATGAGTCCCATGTCGTTCAGGCCGAGGAATGCCAGGAAAAGTCCGATGCCAGCCGAGAAGCTGTACTTGAGGTTAAGCGGGATGGCCTCTGCGAGCCATTTGCGAAGGCCGGTAACGGTAATAAGGGTAAACAGGACTCCGCTCACCAGGATTGCGCCGAGGGCCGTCTGCCATGAGTAGCCGAGCGTCTTGACGACCGTATAGGCGATGAAGGCGTTTTCACCCATGTAGGGCGCCACGGCGAACGGGCGTTTCGCATAGAGCCCCATCAGCAGCGTGCCGAAGATCGATGTCGCGATCGTGGCTGTCATTGACGCTCCCCTGGGCATTCCAGCGGCTTCGAGGATCGCGGGATTGACGACGATGATGTAGGAAAGGGTGAAAAACGTGGTGAGCCCCGCGATGAATTCCTGGCGGTACCCGGTCTTGAGCCTCTCGAATTCGAAGTAGGTTCGCATAGGCGTCGTTCAATAAGCAAGTTACTGTTATGGTCAAAAATACGAATTCTGCACCAGAATCTGTATTTATGCCGTCCCCTTCCTTTACGGAACCATGTCGCCCCCTGCGTAATAAAAAAATGCAGATAATTTGTTGTTGGTGTTTGGCGGTTCAGATGGAATGATTATATTGGACTAAATAAGTCCTAATTATTGATTCATAAAAAGAAACAAACAACCGGAGATAATCAATGAGCGTACTCGTCGGCCGTAAAGCCCCCGAATTCAATGTGCCTGCTGTCGTTAACGGAACGACTTTCGTCGATTCCTGTTCGCTGTCCTTTTATCGCGGGAAGTATGTCGTACTGTTTTTCTATCCGCTTGATTTCACCTTCGTCTGCCCGACCGAGCTGCACGCTTTCCAGGAGAAGCTCGATGAGTTCAAGAAGCGGAACGTTGAGGTGATCGCCTGTTCGGTCGATTCAAAGTTCTCCCACCTCGCATGGCTTCAGACCCCTCGCAACAGGGGCGGAATCGAAGGGGTGACCTATACCATCCTCTCCGATATCAACAAGGAGGTCTCCAAATCCTATGATGTGCTCGTTGAAGATGCGGGTATCGCTTTACGCGGCCTTTTCCTCATCGATCGTGACGGCGTCGTGAAGTACCAGGTCGTCAACGACCTCGGTCTCGGCAGGAACGTCGACGAGGTGATCAGAATGGTTGACGCGCTGCAGTTCACCGAGGAGTTCGGCGAGGTTTGCCCGGCAAACTGGAACAAGGGCGACAAGGCGATGAAGCCGAATGAAGCCGGCCTCAAGGAGTATTTCGCTGATTGAGACGTGACGCGTGATGCGTGACGCGTGACGGAAAGCGGGGATGGTATTTACTGGTTTTATGAGGTTTTGGCCCGGGTGATCCGAAAAGTTGAAACATTAAGAGCTTCCCTGCAAGGTTGTATCGCGGGGAAGCTTTTTTTTGTGGGGATGTAATCCGTGACCCGTGACCCGTGACCCGTGACCCGTGACCCGTGACCCGTGACTCGTGACTCGTGACTCGTGACGCGTGACGCGTGACGCGTAACCCGTGACCCGTGACGTGTCACGCCGTCACGAAAATCATGGAAGTAATGGACGGGATGGACGTAATGGACCATGAAGGAGCGAATACCCGACGCACCTTACTTTACGCGTCACGCGTCACGCGTCACGGATTTTTCAATACGCTTTGGCGAAGACGACCTTCTGGGTTGCCGGTTTGCCTGAACGGATGCAGGTGCCTGGTTCGTCCATGCTGTAGCGTGCGCGATAATCGGCATCGACTGGCAAAACCCTGATGGTGGCTTTCGTCTCTTCCTTGATCATCGCTTCCGTTTCGGCCGTGCCGTCCCAGTGTGCGATCACGAATCCCTTCTCAACATATTCCCTGAACTCCTCCCAGGTCGTTGCTTCGACAGTGTTTTCCTGCCTCAAGCGCAAGGCGCGTTCGTAAAGGTTGATCTGGATGTTGTTCAGGATCTCCTCAATAGTCTTCGGCAGTGTTTCGTCAAGCGAGAGCTCGGTTTTTTCGAGGGTGTCGCGACGCGCAGCGATGCACTTGCCGTTCTCGATGTCCCTTGGCCCGAGTTCGATCCTGATAGGGATGCCCTGCAGTTCGTACTCTGCGAACTTCCAGCCGGGAGAGTTCTGCTCGCTGTCGTCGACGAAGGTCGGGATGCCGTGCCTGTTCAGGGCTTTGGAGATAAAGTTTGCGTGCGCGATGACGTTCGCCTTGTCCCCCCTCAGGATCGGGATGATGACCACCTGTCGGGTTGCCAGTTTCGGGGGAAGCACCAGCCCCTTGTCGTCAGAGTGCGCCATGATCAGCGCGCCGATCAGGCGGGTCGAAACTCCCCAGCTGGTCGCCCAGACATACTCGAGCACTCCCTCTTTGGACTGGAACTGGCAGTCGAAAGCCTTGGCGAAGTTCTGGCCGAGGTTGTGCGATGTGCCTGCCTGAAGCGCTTTGCCGTCCTGCATCATCGCTTCGATGCAGTAGGTGGCTTCGGCGCCGGCGAATTTCTCGCTGTCGGTTTTTTTGCCGACGATCACCGGCATGGCCATGTACTCTTCGGCGAATGTCCTGTAGACATTGATCATCCTGATGACCTCCTCCTGGCTCTCCTCCGGGGTGGCGTGAGCTGTGTGTCCCTCCTGCCAGAGGAACTCGGTCGTGCGAAGGAAAAGCCTGGTACGCATCTCCCAGCGGACGACGTTCGCCCACTGGTTGATCAGGATGGGAAGGTCGCGGTATGACTGGATCCATTTTTTGTATGACGACCAGATGATGGTCTCGGAAGTGGGCCTGACATAGAGCTTTTCGGCGAGTTCTTCGCCGCCGCCATGGGTGACCACTGCGCATTCAGGCGCAAATCCTTCGATATGCTCGGCTTCCTTTGCGATGAAGCTTTCAGGGATGAAGAGGGGAAAGTAGGCGTTGACGTGTCCGGTAGCCTTGAACATTCCGTCCAGGGCTGCCTGCATTTTTTCCCAGATGGCATAGCCGTTCGGCCGGATGACCATACAGCCCCTGACATCAGAATAATCGGCCAGTTTTGCCGACCTGACAAGGTCGATATACCATTGTGAATAGTCCTCTTGTCTCGAAGTGATTTTGTCAGCCACGGTTATGCTCTTGGATTAAAGATTGATGGGGGAAAGTCGGGAAAATATAGCGACTCACTTTTCAAAATCCTTCATTTTTTCCATCAGTGACCGAAGGTGCTTCTTCTGGCTGCTGTCGACCGAAGGCTGTTCAGCCTGGATTTTCCTGTAGCGGACCGGTACGATGAACTTGAAACTGGGGATCGACTGTGCAGAAACCCTGGTGAGTTCCATGATATAGAGCCCGTTATCGTTCTTCTGGACTATCCTTACCGGAAATCCTTCGATGCCGTTTTTTTCAAGCGTTCTGGCGAGAGATGTGTTCGACAGCCTCGGGTTCTGGGACTGCAGCAGCCTGAATGTGGAAAAGTCAGCCAGTTCCCTCGACATCCAGAGGTCCAGTTTTTCGGTGGTGCTGAAGAGCTGGACATGTTCGCACCGGTAGCCCTTGAGGAGTTCTGTCCCGACACGGTGGAAGCGATAGTTGCTGTCGAAATCGAGCAGCGTGGCGTTTTCTGCCGCCGTCCTCAGGTTCACGATGCTCCAGGTCCTGTTCCGGTGGTTGACGATTGTGGCTTCGTCCGGTTTCGAACTGCTGGTGATGACCGTCGTATTGAGCGGTTCGGGAATCTTGTCGAGTTTCATGGCCATGTCCATGCGCTGGTTTTTCTGGCCGAACAGGTAGCTGATGTCGGCGGTTCCGTTCGGCATGGAAAGCTTCATCTCCATCTGTCCCGTGAATGCCGCGGGAGCATTGGATGGAATGGCCAGAACCATGAACAGCAGGGCTATGGTAACGAGATAGAGTTTTTTCATGGGTTTCTTTCGTGGTTTATAGCGTATTGAGGTTCATCGTGAACCTTCATGTATTCAAGCTAAGGAAATATCGAAAAAGATGAGGCCCGACATGACCTTTTTTCCTCATCATTCCTGCTCGGCTACGCTGTAGACGCAAGTCTGGCCTGAATGGGCAAGGGTGGAGATACACGGAAGAAAGGCCTGACATGTATTGGTCAGGCCCTGGTTTGTCTGCTGTTTGCAAGGTCTTTGAGGTGATGCCAAAACCCTGAAGGGGCATCGACAACGCACGCTGTTATCGCTGGTTTCAATGCCCGCAGGGAAAAATCCAACACTTCGCGTCGATCAGCGGGGCCAGACTCACCACTTCAGTTCGACAGGATCGCAGTCGGTATTCCGGCTTCGCAACAAGGTTGTCATGCGACTCCGTTGACCTTGATCAACGCATCAGGATACTCTTCCCGAAGTGCATCGTAAATATCCTCGGGGTCATCTTCACCAAACGATTCAACATCTATCGGGAAGCCGACCTTCCTGGAATCATCGATTACTTCCCCGGTGGGGCTGATGATCTTGATGTGCCAGCCATCCTTTTCTTCATTTTTGTCGTACCATGCGTTCACCTTGATCTTTTCCATTAAAATCCCCCATGAAAAAAGCGCCAACAACCGGGCAGGGCTATCGACGCAGATTCTGAAGCTGAAGCCTGCCCCCTTCGGATAACCAAAAGTCAAGTAAAAAAATATGATTTACAAATGCTGAATTAACCCTGAGAGTGTTATGGGTCGATTGTCGATAGCCCAGGTCAAGCAGGTTCCTCATGTGCAGGCGCAGGCATCGCGAACACCAAAAGAGGCCGAACGCGATTGTCGTCATTGGTCATGTGAATTGGGCGTCGTTCTGAAAAGAGTTGTTATTTTGAGTCGTATTATCAAGGGCTGTCAGCGTTGACGCTCCCATTATCCGGTGAACGGCGAAGTTATGGTACCGTATCGGGCTTTTGCGGTTCTTGTGAATGGTTTTTGATGTGAAGAAAATTATCGCGTTTTTCCGGGGGGAGTCGTGCATGAAGAGGTTTCCGGTGGACGCAGAACGGTTTCAGAACGAAAAATGTACCCATGGCTGACAAAGAGTGGAATGTCGTCGATCTGCTGAAGACCACGATGGCTTTTTTTTCCGACCGGAAGATCGACGAGCCCCGCCTGTCGGCAGAACTGCTGCTCGGCCACGTGCTCGGCCTGGAGCGACTGCAGTTGTACCTGAACCATGAACGGCCGGTTTCTCCTGCAGAGCTGCAGGCGTTTCGTGACTGCAGCCGGCAACGCCTGCAGGGGCGACCCGTGCAGTATATAGCGGGGGAAGCCTTTTTTTACGGAAACAGGTTCGCTGTCGACGAACGGGTGCTGATTCCGAGGCCCGAAACCGAGCTTGTACTCGAACACGCCATGGAACGACTCGCATCCTGCGCTCTGTCGGGTGCGGGGATGCCATCTATCCTGGATATCGGTACCGGCAGCGGATGCATTGCGGTGACTCTCTCCCTTCGGCTTCCGGGTACGCATCTTGTGGCGGCAGATATATCCGGGGATGCACTTGCGGTGGCTGAACGAAACGCAGCGGATCTCGGGACAGGTGAGCGAATCCGTTTCGTTCAGTCCGATGCGCTCGACGCATCTTTTGTCGATGCTGTGGGCGGGCCTTTCGATATGGTCATTTCAAATCCTCCGTACATCCCTGAATCAGAATGGGCGAGCCTGCAGGATGAGGTCAGGCTTTACGAACCCCGGCTGGCGCTGGTCGCTCCCGAAGGTTTCGAGTACTACCGCAGTATTGTATCCATGGCCCCGAAACTGGTGCGGAAGGGAGGCCTCCTCTGCTTCGAGCTGCATGCTGACGCAGCTGAGGGGGTCAGGGCCCTCCTCGGATCAGGGTTCAGCAATATCCAGGTCACCCAGGATTACGCAGGGCATGACCGTGCGCTTTCCTGTATCGTCGGTTGAGAGCTGCGGATGCGGAGTTCTGTGGTTGATTGCTTTTATGTATATTAACTGCCGCAAGCATGATCCGCAGCCGTATCCTCGCCGTCATGGTTCGATGGCTGCGCCCGGCGAGGCAACTATCGGGTGTTTTCCGTTGTTGAAACATGAACAGCGGCACGGAACGTGCGCGATATTCAGCGATATTTTTACTGGCTGTTCCGCCGTCTCTTTTCAGTTCAAGTACATGTATTTTACCTGATGATCTATCGTGATTTGACTCTCCGTGAGCGGCAGGTTCTCGGCATCATCATACAGTCTTATGTCGTCTCTGCGATGCCTGTAGGCTCCCGTACCATAGCGCGCAACTACAACCTGGGCCTTTCGGACGCCACCATTCGCAACGTCATGGCCGATCTTGAGGCAGACGGCTTCATCAGCCAGCCCCATACCTCGGCTGGACGGGTGCCTACCGACAAGGGATACCGGTATTATGTCGACCTGATCATGAACGTCAGCCGGATCGATGAAGACGAAAAAAAGTTGATCGACGACAATATCGGACAGCTTGGATGCGAGTTGAAGGGAACTTCCGCTGACGTGCTCGGCAGTGCCGCCAGGGTTCTGGGCAGCATATCAAGGCAACTTGGCGTGGTGTTGCCTCCACGGCTCTCCAATGCAGTATTCGAACGCCTCGATATCGTTCTGTTGAACTCGACAAGGATCATGGTCGTCATTGCCATCCAGTCGCTGTTCGTCAAAACCATCGTCATGGAGCTGTCGGCAGAAATATCCCGGCAGAAGATAGATGCCGTGGTCGATATCCTGAACGAACGCCTTTCCGGATTGACGCTCGATGAAATTCGCACTACGATCGCCCGACGTCTTTCCGACTGCAACGGCGAGCAGGGTCTCATGAACAGCATTGTCGGCGCAGCGGACACCCTTTTCGACGAGTCATCCATCCTGGAGCGCTTATACATTTCAGGCACCGAGAATATCGTCGACCAGCCTGAGTTCAAGCAGCCACAGAAAGTCCGTGACATCATCACGATGATCGAGGACAAGTTCGGAATGGCCAAGCTCGTCGACGATGTCGCCAATTTTCCGATCCTTTCAGGGCGTGACCGTGAAGTCGTCATCAGCATTGGAACGGAAAACAGGGCGGGAACGGCAGCCGACCTGACGATCGTCTCGTCGCCCTACTATGCAGGAAAAATGGTCGGGAAAATCGGTATTCTCGGCCCGAAACGTATGGATTACGATCATGCTGTACGCGTGGTGAACTACATGGCAGGCTGCCTTTCGGCGGCCCTGTCGGACAATAATTAAATTTCAACGATTGCCTTTGACCATGACAAAAAAAGAATCGCACCATCAGGAAGAGATACAGGAAACGATGAAGAGTGAAGCCGGGGCCAGGCCTGAAGCGCAGGGCGCAGGGAACGAAACTTCGCCGGCGGCCTCTGTTGCCGATCTTGAGGCGGAATTGGCATCCCGAAACGAACAGATAGAGAAACTCCGGGGTGAACTGCTTCGTCGTGCGGCCGAGTTTGAGAATTTCAGGAAGCAGAAGGAGAGGGAGGCTGCGCTTTCGGCCTCACGGACGCTTGAAAATAATGTGAGGGAATTATTGCCCATGCTTGACGATCTCAAGCGCCTCATGCACCACATCCCGGCCGAACTTCAGGCCATGGCTGAAGCCAGGCCTTTCACCGAAGGCGTGGAGCTGATCCGGAAGAACTTCTGCACGTGGCTCGAAAGCAAAGGAGTGAAGGAGATCGAGTCCAAAGGCAAGATGCTGGACGTCAATTTCCATGAGGCCATTACCCAGATCGACGCACCGGGAACGGAACCCGATACCATCGTCGAGGATTACCAGACAGGATACACGATCGGCGACAGGGTGATCAGGCATTCGAAGGTCATCGTCGCAAGGTAAGCAGTAATGAAATAACGAATATCGATTCAGAGAAACACGATGAAGAAAGATTACTACGAAGTTCTTGGTGTCGGACGTTCAGCCGACAAGGACGAAATAAAGAAGGCATACAGGAAGCTTGCCCTGAAATACCATCCGGATAAAAACCCGGACAACAAGGAGGCCGAGGAGCAGTTCAAGGAGGTCAACGAAGCTTACGAGGTTTTGAGCAACGACGACAAACGTCGCCGTTACGACCAGTTCGGCCATGCGGGAGTCGGCTCTTCGGCGGCCTCTTCAGGCGGTGGCCAGTATGGCGCCGGTTATGGTGATATCAACGATATATTCAGCGCCTTCAACGACATGTTCGGCGGCGGAGGCGGAGGCCGGACGAGGGGGGGCGGCTCACCGTTCGAGGATATGTTCGGCGGCGGATTCTCGGGTGGCGGTCGCAGGGGTCGTGCTTCGACCGGTATTCATGGAACCGATCTTAAAATCCGCCTCAAGCTGACCCTTGAAGAGATCGCGAAAGGCGTCGAGAAAACCCTCAAGATCAAGAAACAGATCGCCTGCCAGGAGTGCGGCGGAAGCGGTTCGAAAACCGGAAAGTCCGAGACCTGCCAGACCTGTCATGGAACCGGGGAAGTGCGTCAGGCATCCAAGACCATGTTCGGCCAGTTTGTCAACATCGCTGCCTGTCCGACCTGCGGTGGTGAAGGCCAGGTGGTCAAGGATCGCTGTACTTCATGTTACGGCGAAGGCATCAAGCAGGGTGAAGTGACCGTCAAGATCAATGTTCCTGCCGGTGTGCAGGACGGCAATTACCTGACGCTCAGGGGCCAGGGAAATGCAGGGCCGAGGGGTGGCGCCAGCGGCGACCTGATCGTTGTTCTCGAGGAGATTCCGCATGACCTGTTCAAGCGCGACGGCGACGATATCATCTATGATCTGTCGATCGGTTTTCCCGATCTCGTCATGGGCACCAAGATCGACGTCCCGACACTTGAAGGTCACGTCAAGCTGACCATTCCACCGGTTACCCAGCCGAACACGATGCTCCGCATCACCGGTAAGGGGATCGGCCACCTGAAGGGCAGCGGATTCGGTGACCAGTATGTAAGGGTGAACGTCTTCGTGCCGAAGGAGGTCTCGGCCAGGGAGAAGGAGATGCTCAAGGAGTTGAAGAAATCGCCGGGGATCTGTCCGACTTCAAGTGATTCCGAGAGCGAGAAAAGTTTTTTTGAGAAAGCGAAAGACATCTTCAGCTGAGGATAACTCCTGAAATCCGTTTTCACGGAGCATCCAGGGAAAATGAAAAGGCCGGCAGTGATGCCGGTCTTTCATTTTATGTCTGAGTCAGTGTTCAGAACCCCATTGGGCTGGATCTTGCTTCGTCGAGCACTTCCGGAGTTATGACCTTGATGCCGTTCTGCTTGGCATACGACTCCAAAGCAGCCCTGATCTTGCTGCTGAAGAACGGAGGCATCTGGTTGAGCATTTCAGTGGCTTCACTGCTCCATTCAAGGTCGCTTGCGCGAGGCTTGAACGTTTTCTGGTAAGCCTCATCGATCTCTTCCACAAAATCTGCGACAGAATCGGGATCGCCCATCTGATGGGGTGCAAAAACCTTTTCTGCAAGGATCCTGTTCCTGATCATGTGAATTTTCAGCTGCGGCAGGTAAAATGTCAAGGCCAGTGGTTCAGGGCTGCCGCAAGCCACGAAGAGCGCGACATTTTTGTTTTTCAGGCATTTCCTGAGGTTGCTCTGGACCAGTGCGCCTACGAGCTGGGAGGAGACGACAAGATAGTAGACCGGAGCCCCCATGATGACGACATCGAATTCACTGATGAAACTGTAGTCGGCGGTAGCCTTGCATTTCGCTTTTTCCACATACGCGCCCGATTCTGCCAGCTGCTGGCCAATCATGTCGATCAGCTTGTCTGTGGAGCCGCCGCTTGTCCTGCTGTCGTAGAGTATGATGGCTTTCATCGGCCTGTCGTTGTCGCGGGTCATAAGAAAAACATTATGGGTTTGAGGCGTTGGATCAGCAGGATTTGCCGAAAGCCGCAGTGATATCGTTTACAAAATCTGCTACAGCTGACGGATCGGATGCCTGGTCCGGTGAGAATACTTTTTCGGTGAGGATAACCGGGTTATCCAGATGCATTTTGATCTGCGGGAGGTACAGGAACTGAGCCATTGGCTCCGGGCTGCCGCACGTTACGAACATTGCTATTTTTTTGCCTTTCAGCGCCCGTTTCAGGTTGCTCCTGGACAGGGCCCCGCTGAGCTCGGATGCGACGAGCAGGTAGTAGATGGGTGCTCCCAGGACGACAAGGTCGAACTCTTTGACGAAACTGTAGTCGGCGTTGGCCTTGCACCTGGCTTTCTCGACGTAAGCACCGGTTTCAGCCAGTTTCCTGCCTATAGAGTCAATCAGCCGGTCGGTCGATCCGCCTACGCTCTGGCTGTCATAAAGAATGATAGCCTTCGTATCCTTGTTGATGTTGCTGCTCATAATCTGGTCTGTAAAGTTGCGCAGGAAGGGGAATGTCATTGAATAATAAGACATAAGACGTTCATGGCAAAATCTCAATATCGGGGGGATGAAGCCTTTGAGGATATAAACAAAAGAGGGTGCCTTTTCGGGGCACCCTCTTTTCGTATCTGTATCTGAATGATCAGATCAGATGAACTTCGAGTAGACGTTCAGAAGATCGACGACGCGCGTCGCGTAGCCAAGTTCGTTGTCGTACCAGCCGACTACCTTGACCAGGTTGCCGGAGCTCATGGTCAGCGGAGAGTCGAAAATGCATGAGTGGGAATTGCCGACGATGTCCGAAGAGACGATCGGATCGACATTGTACTCGAGAATGCCTTTCATTTCGCCTTCGGCGGCTTTTTTCATCGCAGCGTTGATCTCTTCTTTCGTTGCTGCCTTTTCAAGGATGACCGAGAGGTCGGTAACGGAACCGTCCGTCACGGGAACCCTCATGGCGAAACCGTCGAGCTTGCCGGCCAGTTCAGGAAGCACTTCGCCGATCGCCTTTGCGGCACCGGTAGAGGTCGGGATGATTGAAGCACCGGCAGCACGGGCCCTGCGGAGGTCCTTGTGCGGAAGGTCAAGGATGTTCTGGTCGTTCGTGTAGGCGTGCACCGTGGTCATGAAACCTTTGACGATGCCGAAATTCTCATGAAGCACTTTTACCATCGGAGCGAGGCAGTTGGTGGTGCAGCTGGCGTTGGAGACGATCTCTTCCTTGCCGGTGATGGTGTTGCTGTTGACGCCCATAACGATGGTCGCGTCGATTTTGTCCTTGGCAGGAGCTGAAATGATCACCTTCTTTGCGCCTGCGGCGATATGCTTGGAAGCAGCTTCACGGCTGGTGAAAATACCGGTGGATTCCACGACGAGCTCTACGCCGAGTTCTTTCCAAGGAAGCAGCGACGGGTCTTTCTGTGCGCTGATGCTGATGCTTCTGCCGTTGACGATGAGGTTATCGCCCTCGTAGCTGACGTCACCCTTGAACTTCTTGTGGGTTGAGTCGTACTTCAGGAGATAAGCCAGTGTTTTTACGTCTGTCAGGTCGTTGATGCCGACAATTTCCACGTTCGGGTTATCCAGGGCCTGTCTGAAAACAAGACGGCCGATACGGCCAAAACCATTGATACCTACTTTCACTTTCGCCATGATGCGTCTTTCGTATGAGTTTAAAAAAAATGCTGAATACTTTCGCTACGGTTCAAATACCGCTGAATTTATGACACAAGATAGAATATCGCGGAAGAAATTTTATGAATATTTTCGAAAAGTTTCTATAAGCAGCTCCTTCAGATTGCTGAAGCTTCCGTTGCTCAGGAGTACGACGACGTCTCCGGGCAAAATCGAGGCTTTTATGAAATCGACAATGTCTCCCGGATACTCTTTTCCCTCCGAGCCCCCTGTAAAAACGGTTTTTCCCCTGGAGTCCAGCTGTCTCGACAGCAGGTCCGTATCGAGCCGCTCTTCAGGAGCATAGCGTTCCGGACGGTTCACCTTGCCGAACGCAACGACAGCAGCATCGTCGAAACACTCTGAGAGCTCCCTCTGGAAGATATTCCTGCTGGTGGTGTTCGACCGGGGCTCGAAGCAAGCGATGATGCGCCGTCCGGGATAGAGCTGGGCAATGGCGCCGAGGGTCAGCCTGATGGCTGTCGGATGATGGGCGAAATCCTCTATGAGCGTTATGCCGCCGCCGAAGTCGCCGACAATCTCCATTCTGCGTTTGGGGCGCCTGAACGACACCAGTCCGCGAACGACAGCGTCGAAACTTACGCCGGCATGCATCGCCGCTGCCGTCGCCGCCAGCACGTTCATGATGTTGTAGTTCCCGAAAAGCGGAACGGAAACCAGGCCTTCGGGCACACCGTTTCTGAGGATCACGAAGGAGCTCCCGGAGGGTCCGGATGTTATTTCTGACGCACTCCAGTCCGCCTTTGGGCCAAGGCTGAAGCGTTCGACGCGGCAGTGCGCTTTCGAAGCGACTTCAAGCGAGTCGGGATCGTCGCCGTTGACCAGCAGCAGCCCGTTGCCCGGTATGAGGTTGACCAGCAGGCGGAAGCTTCGCTTGATCTCATCAAGGGAACTGAAAATGTCGGCATGATCGAACTCGACGTTGTTGACGATGGCGATGTCCGGTCGGTAGAGCAGGAACTTGCTCCGTTTGTCGAAAAAGGCAGAGTCGTATTCGTCGCCTTCGGTGACGAAGAATCCCGGTTCATTGAGTCCGGATGGCCTGCACCCTTCGCCGAAATTTTCAGGTATGCCGCCGATAAGGAAGCCAGGTTCGAGGCCGCCGGCTTCGAGCAGCCATGCCGTTATCGATGTGGTCGTGGTTTTGCCGTGGGTTCCTGCGACGACGATCGAGGTGTGGCGACCGATCAGTTCCCTCCTGACCAGGTCAGGCATGGAGATCAGCTCCAACCTGTTGTCCAGGGCATACTCAAGGTCGGGATTGCCCCGGCTGATTGCGTTGCCGACGACGACCAGGTCCGGGGCGCTCCCTTTCAGGTTGTCTCCCGAGAAGCCGTTGAAGTACCTGATGTTGTGGCTATCCAGATAGGTGCTCATCGGAGGGTAGAGCTGGGTGTCGGAACCGGTGATTGCATGACCCATGTGGGACAGCGCCACGGCGACAGATGCCATTGCCGTCCCGCCGATGCCGATGAAGTAGATGGAGCTCATGGAGGGAATATTTTGATGGGCGACTTCCGGTGCCCCCTTGTTTATATATGCCAGATAATAGTACGCAAAATCGCCAGCAGGGCAAAACGGTTATGAGTCTATGTGGTGCGGAGAAAGAGTGGACGAGCGGCACAGTGTGGGAATGAGGGGGGGAATCCTTATTTTAACAGTCAGCATCATCCACCCACCATATTTATTACAACATCTATGCAGTTCATCGACCTCATTACCCAGAAGAACCGCATCCGCACGAGCCTCTTGCAGCGGATCGAGGCCATTGTCGACCACGGCCAGTACATCATGGGGCCTGAAGTGCTCGAAATCGAAAAGCAGCTTGCTGCCTACGTCGGCACGAAACACTGCGTTTCCTGTTCTTCCGGGACCGATGCGCTGCTGATGCCGCTGATGGCAAAAGGAATCGGACCGGGCGACGCTGTCCTGACCACTCCGTTCACCTTTGTCGCGACGGCTGAGGTTATCAGCCTTGCAGGAGCGACTCCGGTGTTTGTTGAAGTCCTTCCCGGCACCTTCAATATCGATCCTGAGCTGATCGGTCATGCCGTCGATGAGGCCCGCAATAAAGGTCTTGATCCCAAAGCGATCATTCCGGTCGATCTGTTCGGACTTCCTGCAGACTACGACCGCCTTGAAACGGTCGCCGCATCACACGGCCTCTGGATACTCGAAGACGCAGCGCAGGGGTTCGGGGGCACCTTCCACGGCAAGAGGGCCGGCAGTTTCGGACTCGTGGGCGCCACCTCTTTTTTCCCTGCAAAACCTCTCGGATGCTACGGCGACGGCGGCGCGGTCTTCACCGACGACGACGAGCTCGACAGGCTTCTTCGTTCGGTAAGGGTCCACGGGCAGGGAGACGGAGACGACAAGTACCAGAACGTACGTGTCGGCATCAACGGACGGCTCGATTCCATGCAGGCGGCAGTGCTGATCGAGAAACTTGCCATTTTCGACGACGAGCTCATCGAACGCCAGCGGGTGGCCGACTCATACTCCAGTCGTTTGAAAGGGCGAGTCCAGGTGCCTGAAATTCCAGAAGGATACACCTCGTCATGGGCGCAGTATTCGGTGCTCGCGTCTTCCACAGCCGAACGGGAAAAGATCATGGGCGCGCTGCAGAAAGCAGGTATACCGTCGGTCATCTACTACCGGATTCCGCTGCACCTGCAGAAAGCCTATGAAGGGCTCGGATACAAAAAAGGAGATTTTCCGATCTCGGAGGATTTCAGTTCGAGGATCTTCTCCCTGCCGATGCACCCCTACCTGAAAGATGAGGAGATCGACAGGATCTGCGATGTGATTGTCAATTCCTGACATCGACCACCAGGCCCGGAGCTAATGGCGGTTCGCGAACCGCCACTAACCACCGTAATAGATAGAGGTGCCGTTATGATACAGCTCCCTGCAACCGGTTTGCTTCCAGGCAGTTCCAGCGGAGCCTTTGATTCATGGGCCCTTTTGCCCCTTCATTGCCTGACGCTCCAATTCAGGCGGAAGGGCTGTTTTCCTGCCTCCGCACAAAAATCCCTGCAACCATCACGAAGAGATTGATCACCCCGACGATAAGGAACGGCGCCTTTGGGCTCATTCCGTCGAACAGGCGTCCTCCGACCATGGTGATCAGGAGAATGCCGATTGCGCCGCTGATGTTGAATGCGCCGATAACCGCCCCCCTTGCCTCTTTCGGCGCCTCCTGGCCGATAAGCGATTGGGAGCCGAGGAACGCGCTGATCTGGCCGATGCCGAGCAGGACGAAGAAAACAGTCGACCACGTATCGAGAGGGTTTCCGATCAGCAGAAGCGAGAGGTATCCTGCAGCGGCAAATCCCATGCTCACGGTCAGGGCCGTCACACGGTTCCACCGATCGATCAGCATCCCCATGACCGGTGCCCAGAGAAGGGCTGCAGCCTGGGAGATGATGAACATGAGGGTTCCTTTTTTTACAGCTTCTGCCGGATTCATTCCCATGGCGATGCCCGCGGTGGTACCCCAGAGAGGAATGAAGGTGCCGATGATCGCCTGGTCCCCCCTCGCAACGAACGCCGCAGCATAGGAGAGCAGGATTCGCGGATTTTTCGCGTGCACAAATCCGCTGCTCAGCAGCTTGAGTAACGGCAACCGCTCTTCGTGCCTAATGGGCGTGCCGCCCTTAAGCCCGATTGCGAGACCTATGGCTATCAGGACGCAGATGGATGCAACAACCGCATGAGTCCAGAATCCGGCCTCGATTCCGCCAAATCCCATGGAGACCATACGTCTCGGCAAGCTGCCGAACAACTGGTTGAGCAGCACGATGCCGAGTCCGCTGAGAAACCCTGTGATGGCGATCAGCTTGCCTCTTGATTTTTCGGCGGGGTAATCGACCATGACGGTGGCAAGTCCGCTCGTGACAGCCACCACCCCGACGGCGTAGATCATTCTGTAAACGGTCAGCTCAGCGACGTTTGTCGCAATCGGATAGAGAGTATAGGCGAGTGCCAGGATCAGGAATCCCGACGCGTAGACCGGCTTGCGTCCGATACGGTCCATGATTGCCCCGGTCGGCCCGAAAAGCAGCATCGTCACGATCTCGGTCCAGAAGACAAGGTCGCCGCTGATAGTGCCCTGCATGTGGGTCGGGATGCCAAGATGCTGGTTCAGGATGTAGGCCTGTCCGATCGACACGAAGGTGATCATGCTGATCGAAAAGAAAGCTGCCGTAAGGAAGGTCCACCCATGCTTCGGGAGAACCGAAGGTGCGAGCGTTATTGGACCGATGCGATGTGTTGCTGATGCTTCCTGCAAAGTATTTGAAATCTTTTATGCTGGTGATTTGACGCGATGCCGAACTGAACTGATCTTCGAACCCTGCGACCCGGTCAGGTTTCGATTTTTGCATTGGCGTGAAGCAACCCGTCCTGCATGTGCATGCAGCGGTCGGCCATGGCTGCATACTCCTCATTGTGGGTTACGATGACGAAAGAGGTTCTGTGCTCCTTGCTGAGACTTGCCATGAGCTCATACAACAGGCGGCTGTTCCTGCTGTCGAGGTTACCGCTCGGTTCGTCAGCGAGCACCAGCATGGGTTTGTTCATGAGGGCCCTTGCAATTGCCACGCGCTGCTGCTCGCCGCCAGATAGTTCGGAGGGGAGATGGTCGAACCGGGCCTTCAGGCCAAGGTTTTCGAGGAGCTCTGCGGCGCGTTTTTTTGCAGGTTTGAGTTGGCCGGTGCCGATGAACTCAGCCATGGCGACGTTCTCCAGGGCTGTGAAGTCGGAGAGCAGGTGGTGGAACTGGAAGACGAAACCGATTTTCCTGTTCCTGAACCGGGCAAGCTCCTTCCTGGACAGCATGCACTTGTTTCCATTGAAAATAGCGTTGCCTTCAAAGAGCAACTCCCCTTCGTCAGGAGTGTCCAGCGTACCCAGCAGGTTGAGCAGGGTTGTCTTGCCGCTGCCGGAGGCCCCGATGACCGTCACCATCTCGCCTGCTCCGACAGAGAGGTCGATGCCGTCCAGGATTTTCAGCGGCGGCTGCCCCGGCAGGGCGTAAGACTTGACGAGCTTGCGTGCTTCGAGCATATCAGGCGGGCCTTATCTGTCCCTGACCGTTCACGAGCCACTTGTAGCTGGTCAGTTCCCTGAGGCCCATCGGACCTCTTGCGTGAAGCTTCTGGGTACTGATCCCGATCTCTGCGCCGAGCCCGAACTGCGCTCCGTCGGTGAACGCCGTTGAGGCATTCGCATAGACGGCAGCCGCGTCGACCCTTTTCATGAATGTATCGATCACGGCCTGGTCCGAGGCGATAACAGCTTCGCTGTGTTTCGAGCTGTGGTGCGCAATGTGGTCGAGCGCCTCTTCAAGGTCGTTCACGGTTTTGATCGACATCTTCAGGGAGAGGAACTCCGTGCCGAAGTGTTCCGGGCTGGCCATCTGCAGAAGCTCTTCAGGATACCTTCCCATCAGTTTGAAGTACGCCGGTTCGTCTGCGAACAGCATCACCATCTTCTCTTCGAGGGGTTCGACAAGCACAGGCAGGTCGTCGATCCGGTCGCGATGCACGATCAGCGTGTCGAGCGCGTTGCAGACGCTCGGCCGCCTTGTCTTGGCGTTGAATACGATCTCCCGCCCCTTCATCAGGTCGCCGCTCCTGTCGAAGTAGGTATGGACTATGCCTGCGCCGGTTTCGATCACCGGCACGGTCGAATTCTTCCGGACGAAATCGATGAGCTGCTGGCTGCCCCTCGGGATGATGACATCGATGAACCCCATGGCGTTGAGCATGATATTGGCGGCTTCACGTTCGGCCGGCAGCAGGTAGATCATCTCGGTGTCCATTCCGCACTCCTTCAGCACGGACCGGATCAGCTCCACGATGGCGATGTTCGAGAATGCAGCATCGCTTCCCCCTTTCAGCACGGTCGCGTTACCCGATTTCAGGCAGAGCGAGAAGACGTCGAAGGTCACGTTCGGCCTGGACTCGTAAATGATGCCGATGACGCCGAGGGGCACGGTCACCTTTTTCAGCTCAAGCCCGTTGGGTACCGTGCGTTCTTCAAGCACGATGTCGAGCGGGGAGGGAAGCGCCGCCACGTTCCTGATGTCCGAGGCGATCGACAAGAGCCGCGATTCGTTCAGGAGAAGCCTGTCGTAGCGGGGATCGGCGGGGTCCATCCGCGCGAGGTCTTTGCCGTTCGCTTCGAGGATCGCCCCTGCAGCGCCCGGAATCCGGTCCGCAAGCGTAACGAGCATGGCGTTGATGGCCGACTCCTGAATGGTCACGATGTTGCGGCTGGCGCCCTGTACGGCTTTCAGTCGTTCGACAATGGCTTCGTATTCGGTCATGGCAGGCAACTCCTTTTAAGGGGATTGGTGATTGATCAACGATGAAAAAGATACTCATAATTAAGACACCTCCACAATTCCTGACGCCGAGGAGTAACAAGCTGATGAGATAAAGATCATTTTGGATGATGAGGTCCGTAATTGCCAGAGGGGCCTCCGGGGGGCCATGAACAGCTGAAATTGCGGCGGAGGGCACGAGGGGAATAGCCGTAAGGATGCCGGAATAAAGAGGTGGCGAGGAGGCCGGTGTGTCTGCAGGAATTGAAACGGGGGTATTACAATCAGAAAAAAAACATGCCTGCAACAAGGATACCACACATCCTGTAGCAGGCATGTTTATCACACACTACGTAGCTGTCGATCGACGGAGATGATTAAAAACCAACCTGGGTAAACAGCTGGAACGATGTCGGAGCTGAATACGAAGAGATTTTTCTGTCATGGCTGACATTAACGTACTCAAGGCCGATTTTGGCGTTGGGCCTCAGCATGACAGCCACTGCAGGAATGATTTTTTTCATGGTGCCGTTGTAATCGTCCTTCAGGTACTCATAACGCATGATGCCGATAAGCCAGGGATAGAACCAGTAATCGCCCTCAAGCGAATAAGCAGTTCTTTTCCCGTAGTTGATGCTCTTGTCGTTTTCATCGAGCACTTCGTTAAAGTGAGCGTACTGGGCAAGAATGCGCAATGCTCCATATGTAGCCTCTATGTCAGCTGAATAAACGGTATTGGTCAAGCCGGCAAGATCTTCCTGCGTAGCAGGTTGGGCGCCTTTGACGGAATTGAAGAGGTTGACCCCAAAGGTTATTGCGTTGTCCATGCCGATGTGTTCGATGCCATGAGTGCCGCCTACGCCGCTGAGAAGTCCATGACCTCCGATCTTGTAGGTCGCACGGACATATTTTGAATCGCCCGCGTTCCCCACGTCTTCAGGATCTTCGGTTGAATTTCTACCGATACCAGCCGACAGGCTGTAACCTCCCGACTTCCCGGTATCGCCGGCATACCTGATTTCTGCGCCTCTTGAGATGCTTGGCATGGTAGTGGTATATCCATCACGTTTCCATCCCGGCCTGGCGGAGAGGAGTACCATTTTCTCCGTGATGCCTACCTCGCCGAGGACAAGGTTCAGGCCTGGCCTGAATGTCCACATCAGGTTGAGCTTTCCCCATTCGACTCCGCCCTCGTTGATTGCGAAGTCACCGAAATAGGTGATCTGCTCTGTAATCGTTCCTGCGAAGAATGTTTCCAGATCCTCGACGATCTTTGTTTCCTCGAAACTGCCAGAAACCTTGTCTTTGGGAGTATAAGCCCTGATTTTACCCAGGAAACCGATTGTCGGCATGTTGGGCATGTCTGATGGCCAGATCGCATCCGGGAAAACATTTTTGTAAGACTCCTGGCCGAGCTTGATCGGTTCTTCCTTCACCATGTCCTCGTCCTGCCCGGCAGGGAAACGATAACCGTTGTTCCTGAACGCTTCACCGAATCCATTCCTGATAGGGAAGGCGACATGGCATGTGGTGCAGGCCGTATGGTATTTTCTGGCAAATACAGGTAATGCAGATGCATCTATGCTCAGTAAGAGAATAGGCACCATACAAGCCAGGAACGCAGATAGCTGGTACAGTTTTTTCATAAACGACTCCTTTT
Source organism: Chlorobiaceae bacterium (assembly GCA_013334965.1). GTDB lineage: Bacteria > Bacteroidota > Chlorobiia > Chlorobiales > Chlorobiaceae > Chlorobaculum. The sequence continues at coordinate 70,807 of JAAXWO010000013.1, forward strand.
TTTTTGTGATGGGACGTAAGGGTTACTTCGGGAAATCGATCCGATGATTGCTTTCCGAAACTTGCTGACCGATGAAGCTTCAGCTTCTTGAGATGCAATCTTAACAATCGTTAACAGCTGCTTGATACGATGTCATAAGGAGACGCGCAATCAGCAAAGGTATTGATGGCGTTTATCCGGACAACGGGGAATAGTGTGCTTTTTTGACTCAGAGTGATCGATGGCTTGTTACTCTGAAGCCCTGGTATATCGCATCGGGTATCATCCAGACAGGGTCCACGCGAAGCGAAAAGTGCGGAACTGTCTGAACGTGTGACAATCAAGAAAGACCGTAGAAAACAGATGTCACCGTTCGGTTGAACGGGATTTACAGTTAGACATGCTGTTAATTTGACTCTTTGTTCAGTCGATTACTCCACACGCAGCTATTTTACAGCTGTTTGAGGATCCGTAATATAGTTGCAGAGTATACGTGAGTAATTTAAGTAAATTTTAATTTTATTTAAATCATTTTTAAAGAATAGCTAAAGTATTTGAAGAAATTTTAGTGTCGAGTTCTCTACTGTGTTGGTCGGTTGTGAAGTATTCGTTGAGGAAAAAAATCAAGACGGACGGACTGGATGGTTCTTTCTAACTGTATTATTTACTGTTGGATAAAGTCTTTTTGTGCGATCGCGTAGATATAGGAGCAGGATTTATCTGAGCTGAATTAGTACTGTGAAAAGTATTTACTGGAGCAGAGGCGGGGAGCGTACGTTTAATAAATAATTAAAGTTCAGTGGGCGCCCGGTCGCTATTTTGCTGCGCCAGGCAGGTGCGAAAACCATGAGCTGGCGTTTTTTTGCGATAATTTGCTCTGACGCTATCGGTACAATTGCTATCAGCGAAATATCCTGAGCCATGTATATAGATGTGCAACGAGTTTTTGCCGGATTTGTGCCGACATGAGGAACCGGCTTGTTAATGTAAATACCGGGAAGTACAACGGTTGTGCAGGCTCAACAGAATATTGCTTTGCGGGGACCATTTGCGGGGACCATCTTAGGTTCTGTTTATTTAACTCGTGAAGTAATATATTGAAGCGATACAGCAGGACAGGGTTATGACGCGTATGCATTCCGTGAAACAGTTTCTTAACAGACATCCGGATGGGAATTCCGGACGCAGCTTTGACCTGTGACGGTTCCTGTGATAATGATTCCGTCTGTCTGTCAAGACTTTCCGGATATATTTCCCCCTTGTTCCGATCTCTCTTTTCAATTGAGTTTTACCCCTGCCATTCAATGGCATGGAGGGGACTAAGCCATAAGCACTTATTCATTTGACGGCGTTGGAATATCACGCCGTATCCTGACGTTACGACGAATCGAAGTTGACTTCGCATTACTCGACAAAATTTAAACAAGGGAGGGTAAGTTATGAAAAAATCAATTTTTACCATGATGATCGCTGCTATTCTCACCACGCTTGCCGTTCCGGCATATGCAGTGGCGCAGAAAAAGGCGCTCATCGTCTACCACAACGACTGGGGTGGAGCTCCCAACGCCCTGAAAATGGAGCTTCAGGGTCGAGGCTATACCGTAACGTTGACCGACAATGCATCACAGGGTTTGACAGCGTTGAGCAATCTCTCGAACACACTGGCTTCCGGTGACAATCTTCTGGTATATCTTGCTGGCCACGGTTCCGATCCACGTATCAACCGAAACGACATTTCGAAGGCGACAGCCGCCAGCCATTTCGTTCAGTTCAATTCCGGAATACTTTATGTCAGCCAGACAGCCCCGCTTTTCGAAAAGATCGCCAACAAGGGTGTCAGCCTGAAGGTTATTGACGGAAGCTGCAACGGCGGTGAATCGGTTCTGTACGGCATGGGACAGAAGTATACCATTATGTCGACGACCGGTGTTTACTCTCCCGGCCTCACCAGTTTTCCGGCACCGTCGAACGCAATCAGCAAGGACTCCAAGCCGGGGGCTTTCGGGTTATGGTGGGAGCCTCACCAGACCGCAAGCTGGATGAACGGTGAAATCGTCTCCTACGTGCCGGAACGCATCAACCAGCGCCTGTTCAGGAACGACAATACCGACATCGCCAACCTTTCGTTGTTCCTGAGACCTTCGATCGGTATTCTCACCAGTCTCGATCTGGGTGGCTGGAATCTGCACTATCAGTATTGCTACCTCTATCGTTTTATCTATCCTGACGATTATGCGACGCTGGATGCTTCCGAAAAATCGAAGTTCACCAACAGCTACCAGACGTATATCGACTCGATGCATTCGTATTACAATCCGTCGGCGCAGTTCTACAACAAACTCGACAGCTACCTGAGCAACTCGTCGCTTCTCAATTCCGCGGCTGCAGTCTATGCATCGAACTACGACAAGGCCTGGAAGACCCTGGCCAACGATCCGACGTGGAACGTCACTGGTGATCCAGGCAAATACGCATCGAAAATGAAAGGTATCACCCCGGATGCATACACAGGGAGCGCAGGATTTCTCAAGATGGCCGGTGAGATCGATTTTCTCATGACGGTGCTCCAGACAGGTTATGCACAGCAGGAGGCTTTGCTCAGCCAGATTGACGCAGCAGCCAAGGATACCTATGGCCCGGCCAAAATAGCTGAACTGGTCAAGTTGACTCCGGTGAAACGCTCCTGGCCGCCGGAACCCGGTGAATCGGTCAATAAGTTCAACCTGTTCGAGAGGTCGGTGATGAGGAAAGTCGACCTTATCGACAACCAGCTCAGGATCGACAGACGAACACTTTTGATGAGACCCACACAGATGGCGCCGATCAACCCGAACCTGATCCGGGTTTCCGGGCCCAGGAGGTCCGAAGCGGAGAACACGCTCAACCTGAACGTCCAGAAGTACCAGTCCAGCTTCAAGACGACGGTCAGTGCTGAAAAGGTTGGTATCTCAGCCGCTTTGATCGATTCAATGAAGAAGCAGAAACTCGAGGAGCTTATCGGCAAGTTCAAGGCCATTTCACCAACCCTTTACTATGCTGAAGGGCGTATCAGCTTCCTGCTTTCAATCGTGGAAGATGCGATCGGAAAGGTGCAGGGCGCCGGAAGTTCCAGCCAGGATCAGCTCTGATCCCTGCCTGGCCACATTAAAACGAGGTCGCTGCGGTGATGAGGCGAGTCTGAAAAAAGGGGAGCTGCATGAGGTCCGGGAATCTGATCCCGGTTTCATGCAGCTCCCCTTTCTGCTTCATTTGCTGCCATCATGTTGTCGCGGATTTCGGTTTTTTACAGTCCCGGAATTTATGCGGTATCGGCACATTCAATGCGTCGATCGGTTGGTCCCTTCACCCCGGTGTCCTTATGACAGTCCGGACGATCACAAGGCAGCCATACTGATCTGATCAGCAGCAAGGCCGTCCTTTCCTTTCTGTGCCGATGGCGTCTGCGGCCAGCATGGCATGCAGGACCCTTTCCGGTGTCATTATTCCCGCTTCGTGATGAATGGACGAGGTGGGCTCACACGCTTTCACCGCCGCCAGCATCAGTCGATTGCGTTCGATGTCTGCAAGCCCGACATCGGCAAGGGTTGTGGGTAGTCCGATCTCTTCGCAGAAAGCGTATGCCCTGGCTGTTTCATCAGGGTCGGCATCCGAAAGCTGAAGGCCAGCCAACGTTCCGAAAGCCACTTTTTCGCCGTGGTAGAAAGCGTGGGTCTCCTCAAGCGCGGTCAGTCCGTTGTGAATGGCGTGGGCGCTCGCCAGGCCGCCGCTTTCAAACCCGATTCCGCTCAACAGGATATTTGCCTCCACGATCCTCTCCAATGCAGGTGTTACGATCTGCTGGCCAGCGGCAATGATTGCTAAAGAGCCATAGTCGAGGAGCGTATCATAACAAAGCCTCGCCAGGTTGAGTCCGGCCAGGGTGCCAAGTCCTCCGCATTCGTTTTTCGACTGTGTGTCGCTGCAGGATTTCGCTTCGAACCATGTCGCCAGCGCGTCCCCCATTCCTGCAACGAGAAAACGGACAGGAGCCTTTGCTATGATTTCCGTGTCCACAAGGACAGCAGCCGGGCTCATTCGCTGGTAATGGACCGATTCGAATACTCCCCGCTCCGAATAGAGTACGGCACAGCCGCTGCATGGCGCATCGGTTGACGCTATGGTGGGAATGACGATGACCGGGACACCGGCCCGGTCGCCGGCGATTTTGGCGGTATCGATCGCTTTTCCGCCCCCCATGGCCACGACCACATCGATGTCATGATCTCGGACGATAACCGCGAGTCGGGCGAGCTCAACTTCACAACACTCTCCGCCGAACGGTTCGACGATCAGAGAGTTTGATGAGAGGTCAATGCCGCTGTCGTGAAGGATAATTCTCTGCGCTGAGGTCGATGCGAGAACGAGTCCCCGCTTGCCGAACAGTTGTACAAGATCGGGCAACTCGCCGAGCGTACCGACACCCTGGATGTACTTGCCGGGAAACAGGGCTTTTTTGAACAAGGTGTTTTTCATCGAATATGGTCACTTCGTTTACAGGTGGCAGGCATAGGTCAATAAAATACCAATTACTTCTGATGGCTCAATACATATCCGGGGTGATTACTGCACATGAAGGATCAACAGTTGTTGATATTTGCGCAATCGGGCACTTCCTTCTGGTTTCCGACCCTGTTCTTCGAGTTGAGAACACTGCCCGGAGATATCCTGCGTCCGAATCCTGCAGATCGGCCAGTCTCCTGATTCGGGCTCATTGAGAACAATGAAGAATCATCAGCTTCATTTATCTGTCTCATGCCAATCATAAAAGCCACTTGAACGAAACTTCTGGGATGAAGTATATGTAGTTACTAAATTATTAATAATGATGTATAGGGTGCGCTATGTGTCCGTATATTACTTTTAAATGATGTCATGAATATATGTGTTGAATCGGTTTGGAAGTTGTGAGAATGACGTAAAAAACCGGGTTGATGTTATGAGTAAGTCAGTAAATACTCAGGTTGCAAGAGTTTATACGCTGAGTGGTGAGGTATGGTTGCAGTCTGAAGATGGCGCACCTCGTTTAGTGAGGCCAGGAGATGTTGTATGTGAGGGTGACCTCATTGTTACTTCAGGCGGGAGCAGCGTTGAACTTCAAACTTCCAGCGGCAGGATAATTACCGTTGACGGTGGAAAGACAGTCGAAATTGATCTCCTCGTCGCTCAGAACACGGCCACGTTTTTTTTTGACGCGTTACCTCCAGATGCTCGCCCCAACACCAGCCCGATTGATCTTTCATCCAATCAGCTCCATAAACACCATAACGCAATTGGCGACGGCCACCACGGTTTTGTCATTCTTTCACGAATAGATGAAACGCACGGGAAGAAACCGTTCCGGTTAGTATCGTTTGATGGCGATTACAATTCGTCCGTAGAGAGCAGAACAGGCGAACGCGATCGCTTTATCAATATGAGGGCAAACTCTGATCCAAGAATTTTCATCGGCAAGTTACGCCTCGATTTTGATTATGTCATAAGGGAGTGGGCTGGAAGGGCGCATATTGATTTTTCGGTTGAGGGGCAGAATGGAGTTCAAAACCTTGCTCCGGTGCTTCAATCGGAGATCTACACGATTGAAGAAGATAGGTCACTGACGGTGCCAGCCCCAGGCCTGATGTCTAACGACCGTGACCTCGAAGGCGGTCGCCTGACGCTGACCAGCTATGGATCGGTATCGCATGGCGCCTTGACGGTGAATGGAAACGGTAGCTTTGTGTATGTGCCGGATTCGAACTACAACGGAACAGACACTTTCACCTACACGGTGAGCGACGGTCTCCTGACTTCGACCGCGACCGCGACAGTGAGTGTGATTCCTGTCAACGATGCTCCGGTGGTTCAATCAGAAAGCTTTATTATTTCTGAAGATTCGCCGTTGACGGTATCTGCTCCGGGAGTATTGTCGAATGACAGCGAAGTTGAAGGCAGTTCTCTTACGGTGACGGGTCATGGGACGGCATTACACGGTACGGTGATGGTAATCGGAAACGGCAGCTTTGCTTATGTGCCGGATACAAACTATAACGGAACAGATACGTTCACCTACACGGTCAGCGACGGGTCGTTGGTGTCGACTGCGACTGTTACGGTGACGGTTACCGAGGTAAACGATGCCCCGGTGGTGCATAATGATATCTACACGATTTCAGAAGATTCTGCGTTGACGGTAGCGACTCCCGGACTGCTTTCGAATGACGGTGATCCCGAAGGCAGCACGCTCACCGTCTCCGGCCATGGGTCGGCCCTGCACGGTACGGTTTCTGCAAATGATGACGGCAGCTTTGTTTATGTGCCGGATTCGAATTACAACGGCACGGACACCTTCACCTACACGGTAAGCGATGGTTTGTCGAGTTCGACAGCGACGGTGACCGTTAGCGTTATGCCGGTGAACGACGCTCCGGTTGTTCAGAACGATAGTTTTACGACTCCTGAAGATAACGTATTGACGGTTGCCGCTCCTGGCGTGCTGTCGAACGACAGCGATATCGAAGGGAGCGCCATAACGGTTTCAGGGTATGGCCCGGCCTCCCACGGCACGGTGACGGTGAACGGAAACGGCCGCCTGATTTATGTGCCGGATTTGAACTACAACGGGACAGACACCTTCATCTACACGATAAGCGACGGATCGTTGACCTCTACAGCTACGGTAAACGTGAGCGTGATGGCGGTGAACGATGCGCCAGTGGTGCAGAACGAGAGCTATACGACTGCGGAAGATACCCTGTTGACTGTCTCAGCTCCGGGCGTGTTGTCGAACGACAGCGACATCGAAGGCAGCATGCTGACGGTGACGACCTACGGCTCGACTTCTCACGGTACGGTGACGGTGAATGGAAACGGGAGTTTCGTCTACATTCCGGATGCGAATTACAACGGCACGGACACCTTCACCTACACGGTCAGCGACGGATCGTTGACCTCTACAGCTACGGTAACCGTGAACGTGATGGCGGTGAACGATGCGCCAGTGGTGCAGAACGAGAGCTATACGACTGCGGAAGATACCCTGTTGACTGTCTCAGCTCCGGGCGTGTTGTCGAACGACAGCGACATCGAAGGCAGCATGCTGACGGTGACGACCTACGGCCCGACTTCTCACGGTACGGTGACGGTGAATGGAAACGGGAGTTTCGTCTACATTCCGGATGCGAATTACAACGGCACGGACACCTTCACCTACACGGTAAGCGATGGTTCGTCGACTTCGACAGCGACGGTGATCGTTAGCGTTACGCCGGTGAACGATGCTCCAATTGTTCAGAACGATAGTTTTACGACTCCTGAAGATAACGTATTGACGGTGGCCGCTCCTGGAGTACTGTTGAATGACAGCGATGTCGAAGGGAGCGCTCTGACGGTTACGGGTTACGGTACCGCTTCGCACGGAACCGTGACGGTCAATCCGGACGGAAGTCTTGTCTATATGCCGGATTTGAACTTTAACGGCGCGGACACCTTCACTTACACGATAAGCGACGGTTCGCTCTCTTCGATGTCGACTGCTACGGTGACTGTTTCGGTGGTGAATGACGCTCCGGTGGTAGAGAACGAAAGTTTCACGACGGCGGAAGATAGCACGTTGACCGTGGCGGCATCCGGCGTCTTGACGAACGACAGCGACATCGAAGGGAGCAGCTTGACGGTGACGACTTACGGAACGGCGTCACACGGCACGGTCACGGTCAACGCGGATGGCGGCCTCATGTACGTACCGGATGCGAATTACAACGGCATCGACACCTTCACCTACACGGTGAGTGACGGATCGTTGACCTCCACAGGCACGGCGACGGTGACGATCACTGCCGTAAACGATGCTCCGATTGTTCAGAACGAGAGTTACACGACAGCCGAAGACTCTTCGTTGACGGTTGCAGCTTCCGGCGTTCTGGCGAACGACAGCGATATTGAGGGGATTACTCTTACGGTGACGACGTTCGGTGTGGCATCGCATGGCACGGTGACGGTCAACGCGAACGGCAGCCTGGTGTATACGCCGAATTCGAATTACAACGGCACGGACACTTTCACCTACACGGTCAGCGACGGTGAGTTGACCTCAACTGCCACGGCGACGGTGACGGTAACTCCGGTGAACGACGCGCCAGTGGTGCAGAACGAGAGTTACACGACCGCCGAAGATACGGTGCTGACGGTTCCGGCTTCGGGTGTATTGACGAACGATAGCGACGTCGAAGGGAGTTCGCTGACGGTGACGACGTTCGGTACGGCGTCGCACGGCACGGTGACGGTGAACGCGAACGGCAGCCTGGTGTATACGCCGAATTCGAACTACAACGGCACGGACACCTTCACCTACACGGTCAGCGACGGTGAGTTGAGTTCGACGGCTACGGCGACGGTGACGGTAACTCCGGTGAACGACGCGCCAGTGGTGCAGAACGAGAGTTACACGACAACTGAAGACACGGTGCTGACGGTTCCGGCTTCGGGGGTATTGACCAACGACACCGACATCGACGGCAGCATCCTGACGGTGACGACGTTCGGTACGGCGTCGCATGGGACGGTGACGGTCAACGCGAACGGCAGCCTGGTGTATACGCCGAATTCGAATTACAACGGCACGGACACTTTCACCTACACGGTCAGCGACGGTGAGTTGACCTCGACAGCTACGGCGACGGTGACGATCACTGCCGTAAACGATGCCCCGTTGGTGCAGAACGAGAGCTTTACGACGGCTGAAGATACGGTGCTGACGGTTCCGGCCTCGGGTGTATTGACGAACGACAGCGACATCGAAGGCAGCATCCTGACGGTGACGACGTTCGGTACGGCGTCGCATGGGACGGTGACGGTCAACGCGAACGGCAGCCTGGTGTATACGCCGAATTCGAATTACAACGGTACGGACACTTTCACCTACACAGTCAGCGATGGTGAGTTGACCTCAACTGCCACGGCGACGGTGACGGTAACTCCGGTGAACGACGCGCCGTTGGTGCAGAACGAGAGCTACACGACAACTGAAGACACGGTGCTGATGGTTCCGGCTTCGGGTGTATTGACGAACGATAGCGACGTCGAAGGGAGTTCGCTGACGGTGTCGACATACGGTACGGCATCGCATGGGACGGTGACGGTCAACTCGAACGGCAGCCTGGTGTACGCGCCCGGTTCGAACTACAACGGCACGGACAGCTTCACCTACACGGTGAGCGACGGCACGGATGTGTCGATGGCTACGGTGACGGTGACGGTCACGTCGGTGAACGATGCGCCATCTGGAGCGGACAATACGGTAACGACCAGCGAAGATGTTGCGTATACGTTTGTCGTTGGCGATTTCGGGTTCAGCGATCCGAACGACATACCGCCGAATACCCTGTTGGCAGTGATCACCTCGTTACCAGACAAAGGGACGCTGACGCTGGACGGAAACGAGGTCGCCAACGGTGAGCTCATCCTTGCCAGTGACATATCCGGCAACAAACTGGTCTATACGCCGGATTCGAACGGCAACGGATCGGCTTATGCAAGCTTTACGTTCCAGGTTCAGGACAACGGCGGGACTGCCAGCGGAGGAGCAGACCTCGATCCGACGCCCAACACGATAACGATCAACGTGACGGCGGTGAACGATGCGCCGGTGGTGCAGAACGAGAGCTACACGACAGCTGAAGATACGGTGCTGACGGTTCCGGCCTCGGGGGTATTGATGAACGACAGCGACATCGAAGGCAGCATCCTGACGGTGACGACGTTCGGTACGGCGTCGCATGGGACGGTGACGGTCAACTCGAACGGCAGCCTGGTGTATACGCCGAATTCGAATTACAACGGTACGGACAGCTTCACCTACACGGTCAGCGACGGTGAGTTGAGTTCGACGGCTACGGCTACGGTGAGCGTGACGGCGGTGAACGACGCGCCGTTGGTGCAGGACGAGAGCTACACGAAGTCGGAAGACACTGCGCTGACGGTTTCGGCTCCCGGTGTGCTGTTGAACGACAGTGACGTCGAAGGGAGTTCGCTGACGGTGTCGACGTACGGTACGGCGTC
>JAAXWO010000014.1:0-4599 GCA_013334965.1 Chlorobiaceae bacterium
TGCCCAGATTGATCGATGCTGCAGACAACGAACTCAAGCCCGTCACAAGAATGTTTGACGATGCCGCGTTGCTCAACGCTCCCGTCGAGGAGAGCGTCAGCGTCGAGGCCCGGCTTGCTCCCGACAACTGCGTGTCGCTGTCTGTACCGATGTTGACCGATCCCGATCCGGTGAAGCGCAGCCTGGCTGTCGTGAAGATATCGCCGCTGCCGAGGTTGGCGTTCCCAGGAGCATTGCCGTAGTTGATCGACATGCCCGTCAGACTGCTCAGGCCGTCCACGATTGTAGCTGACGATACAGCGCTGGCCAATTTTCCGGATGACACCAGCGTCAGGTTCCCCGCCGTATTGCTTCCCACAACCGCCGTGTCGCTGTTTTCACGGATACTCACATCGCCGGCGCTGTTGAAGGTGAGGCTTCCTGTGTTGAAATAGCTCAGCGAGGCATTGCCCAGATCGATCGACGTACCTCTCAGATTGCTGTTGCCTGACACCGTAATTCTCGCATACTGGGTGTTGGCCAACGCTCCGGCGGAGACCAGCGTCAGGTTTGCAGCCGTATTAATCCCGGTTACCATGGTACCGCTGTCCTCGCTGATACTGACATCTCCCCGGCTGTTGAACGTCAGCGTACCTGTATTGAAGCTATCGTTCGTCTGGTTGCCAAGGTTGATCGATGAGCCCCTCAGGTTGGTGTTGTAGGTCACATCCAGATGCATCGTACCATCATTGGTAATCGCACCGACAGAGAACAAGGTCAACGAGTCTGCAGTACTCGTTCCAACAAGCAATGTCGAATCATCTTCGCTTATGCTTACCGCTCCCGGGCTGTTGAAGGTCAGCGAACCTGTCGTGAACCAGTCCCCCGACTGGTTGCCCAGGTTGATCGAAGTTCCCGTCAGGTTGCTGTTCTCCGTTACCGTCAGGTTCATCGTGCCGTCGTTGGTAATCGAACCGAGAGAAGAGAGCGTCAATGCTTGAGCAGTACTCGTTCCAACAAGCAGCGTCGAGTCGTCTTCACTGATGCTTACCGCTCCCGGACTGTTGAAGGTCAGCGAACCTGTCGTGAACCAGTCTCCCGACTGGTTGCCGAGGTTGATCGACGTCCCCCACAGGGTGCTGTTGCCGGAAACGATGATGCTCGCAGACGCCGTGTTGGTCAACAGCCCTCCTGAGGTCAGTATCAGCGTGTCCGCCGTGTTCGAACCGGTTACAAGCGTCCCGTCGGTTTCGCTGATGTTTACCAACCCGCCGCTGTTGAACGTAAGGCTCCCGAGCGTAACATCGATATCTCCATTTGCTGCTGATGTTCCGATGCCCGTATCGGCCGTCAACGTCCCGTGACCCGATGTGACCAGGTTAACGCCTTCAGTCGCCGTGTTGTCCGTGATAGCTCCAACCACGGACGGAGCGGCGCCCGCCGTCACGCTGATGTCCCCGCTTGTCGACGACAGCTGCGACAACGCTACGCCTCCGGTCGCACTGTAGCCGATCGTCCCGGTGTTCGTCGAGGTCACCGTCCCGTCCGACATCGTAATCCCGCCGTTGTCCGCCGTCACAATCACCGTACCGACATCCGATCCGACCGTGCCCGTCGTGATGTTCGCATCCTGCGTCACCACGTCGCCCGTAACCACGATATCGCCGCTCGTCGAGCTCACCACTGCATTGAGGTCCACCGTACCTCCGTCGGCGTTCAGCGTCACGTTGCCGTAGCCATGAGCCGTCACCACGCTGTCCACCGTCAGATTGCCCGCATCCACATCGATGTTGATGTTCCCGTTCCCTGACAGCGTTCGAACTCCCGTACCTCCGATGATCAGGCCGCTGGTCTCCTGAACGTAAATATCGCCGCTCGTGGTGTTCGTCGCCACCAGCGTTCCGATCGTCGTGTCCATGTCTGAACCCGAAGTCCCGATGCCCGTCTCCGCAGTCAACGTCGCCGTCCCGCCCGTGATCAGGTTCGAGGCTTCGTCGCTCGTTTTGTTGTCCGTGATCGCTCCGACAACCGATGCGCCTGAACCCGCCGTCACGCTGATGTCACCGCTCGTCGACGACAGCTGCGACAACGCCACGCCTCCGGTCGCACTGTAGCCGATCGTCCCGGTGTTCGTCGAGGTCACCGTCCCGTCCGACATCGTAATCCCGCCGTTGTCCGCCGTCACAATCACCGTTCCGACATCCAATCCGACCGTGCCCGTCGTGATGTTCGCATCCTGCGTCACCACGTCGCCCGTAACCACGATATCGCCGCTCGTCGAGCTCACCACTGCATTGAGGTCCACCGTACCTAAGTCGGCGTTCAGCGTCACATTTCCGTAGCCATGGGCAGTCACCACGCTGTCCGACGTCAGATTGCCCGCATCCACATCGATGTTGATGTTCCCGTTCCCTGACAGCGTTCGAACTCCCGTACCTCCGATGATCAGGCTGCTGGTCTCCTGAACGTAAATATCGCCGCTCGTGGTGTTCGTCGCCACCAGCGTTCCGATCGTCGTGTCCATGTCTGAGACCGAAGTCCCGATGCCCGTCTCCGCAGTCAACGTCGCCGTCCCGCCCGTGATCAGGTTCGAGGCTTCGTCGCTCGTCTTGTTGTCCGTGATCGCTCCGACAACCGATGCGCCTGAACCCGCCGTCACGCTGATGTCACCGCTCGTCGACGACAGCTGCGACAACGCCACGCCTCCGGTCGCACTGTAGCCGATCGACCCGGTGTTCGTCGAAGTCACCGTCCCGTCCGACATCGTAATCCCGCCGTTGTCCGCCGTCACAATCACCGTTCCGACATCCAATCCGACCGTGCCCGTCGTGATGTTCGCATCCTGCGTCACCACGTCGCCCGCAACCACGATATCGCCGCTCGTCGAACTCACCACCGCATTGAGGTCCACCGTACCTCCGTCGGCGTTCAGCGTCACGTTGCCACTGCCATGAGCCGTCACCACGCTGTCCACCGTCAGATTACCCGCATTCACATCGATATTGACGTTCCCGTTCCCCGACAGCGTTCGAACTCCGGAGCCGTTGACAGTAAAGCCGTTTGTAGCAAACAACTCCTGCAGGTAGATATCGCCGCTCGTTTGGTTCGTTGCCTGAACCAGATCGATATTCGTATCAATATCCGCCGCCACGCCTGATCCCCCGATTCCGGTCTCAGCCGTCAGCGTCACCTGACCTGTCGTCACCAGGTTGGCGTTCTCCAGAGCAGTCTGGTCCGTGATCGCACCGAGTGTCGAGACCCCGGAGCCAGCCGTCACCCCTATCGTACCGCTGGTCGAACTCAGCAGGGACAATCCGACATTTCCCGTTGCGCTGTACGCGATCGAGCCATCAGCTGTCTGCGTCGTCGTCAGATCGCCCATCGTGATCCCGCCGTTGTCTGCCGTCACACTCACCGTGCCGACATTCAATCCGACCGTGCCCGTCGTGATGTTCGCATCCTGCGTCACCACGTCGCCCGTAACCGCGATATCCCCGCTCGTCGAGCTCACTACTGCGTTGATGTCCACCGTGCCGGCATCAGCGTTCAGCGTCACGTTGCCACTGCCATTCGCAGTAACAGTATTCGAAAGCGTTATTCCGTTACCGACCCCTGTCGTTACGATGTCAATGTCGCCATCACCGGTCGTGCTGATGTTGCCGCTCGTCGTAATCGGGCCGTTCGTACTCGTTACTGACAAATCGCCATGGGCCGTTGTTGCACCAATATCCATACCGCCGATTTCGTCCCGCAGTGTGATATTCGCTCCATTGCTGATGACCGTATGGAAGTCGTTGTTGGAGTTATTCAGGATTATGTTGTAATACGTCGCTGGGGCGCCTCCATCAGTCGCCGACAACGTTGTCGAACCACCGATAGTGAGAACCTTTCCGCCCTGCTGGGTAATTGTTCCGTTGGCACCGATATCCAGGGCGCCTGCAAGGGTAATCGATGGAAGAGCAAGGCCTGCACCAGACACGTCCAGTGTCAGGTTGTTCAGCATCGTACCGGGAGGCGCGACACCGATCGCTCCGCCGAATGTCGATGAATCAGCGTTTACCGTCAGGCTCTCAACGCCGGATGTCGTTCCGTCAATCGTCGATCCGAAGTTAACGAAGCTCGTTGTCGACGTCAGCGTAAGGCTGGTGGCAAGCGTCAATGGTCCGCCCCAGTTCTGCCCTCCAATTGTCGTTACACTTCCGCCGAGGCTTATCGGCCCACCTCCGGTGATCGAAATGCTGTTCGCCCCCACAGCTCCTAATGTTGTTGTACCCGTAGTGTTCAGCAGGATATCCCCAAGTTTCACCAGATTTCCGATAGCTCCTGAGAATGTGATATTTCCGCTTCCTGTAGAGACTGAGAGATCTTCGGCATAGTCGGTTGTGCCGTTCACCGTGCTGAAAAAGCGCACATTGTTGTCCGTCGTCGTCAGCGTCGTGTCCGTCCCCAGCGTCACGTCGTCATTGTAGGTCTGCGTGCCGCTCGTCGTCACGCTGCCGCCGTTGATCGCCGTCGTGCCGCCTGCGTTCGTCAACACGCTCGCTGCCGTCACCGCGCCGCCCAGCGTCGTCGTGTTCGTGCTGTTCAGAACCAATGCGCCCAATCCCTGGGTCACGCCAG
>JAAXWO010000014.1:4699-79345 GCA_013334965.1 Chlorobiaceae bacterium
TTCGTCGTCGTCAGCGTCGTGCCGACGCCCAGTGTCACGTCGTCATTGTAGGTCTGCGTGCCGCTCGTCGTCACACTGCCGCCGTTGATCGCCGTCGTGCCGCCTGCGTTCGTCAACACGCTCGCTGCCGTCACCGCGCCGCCCAGCGTCGTCGTGTTCGTGCTGTTCAGAACCAATGCGCCCAATCCCTGGGTCACGCCAGATCCAACCGCACCCGTCAACGTGATCGCGCCGCTTCCAGCAGAGATCGTCAGACCATTGCCTTCCGTTGCTTCGCTGTCTACCTTCGAACCGAACAGAACCGCACTGTTCGTCGTCGTCAGCGTCGTGCCGACGCCCAGTGTCACGTCGTCATTGTAGGTCTGCGTGCCGCTCGTCGTCACACTGCCGCCGTTGATCGCCGTCGTGCCGCCTGCGTTCGTCAACACGCTCGCTGACGTCACCGCGCCGCCCAGCGTCGTCGTGTTCGTGCTGTTCAGAACCAATGCGCCCAATCCCTGGTTCACGCCAGATCCAACTGCACCCGTCAACGTGATCGCGCCGCTTCCAGCAGAGATCGTCAGACCATTGCCTTCCGTTGCTTCGCTGTCTACCTTCGAACCGAACAGAACCACACTGTCCGTCGTCGTCAGCGTCGTGCCGACGCCCAGTATCACGTCGTCATTGTAGGTCTGCGTGCCGCTCGTCGTCATGATTGACGTATTGATAATGATGCCTGAAGGACCAGTCAGGTCGACACTGCCAGCGTTTATGGTATTGTTAAGTGTCAGAGTTGAAGCAACTCCAGCATCTGCCTTAAGAAGACCAGTAATCGAAACCGTGTTGAGCGACATTAAATCCGTATCAGTCAATGTCACATCTTTACCGCTTGATATGGTAACAGCACCACCAAAATTGTTGCCAGCATTTGACAGATCAATATCGTTGCCTGCGCCAGCGTCAAACGTCGACGCCCCCGTTACGCTCAGCGTCGCGGCAGGCGCCTGTGAGATTTTGCCTGCAGCCTTAGCACTCAGAGTGCCACCAACACTCGATGTACCAATTACTATACCGACAGCATTTTCCGTAAGGGATACATTGGTGAGACCAGTCGTGATTAACGTACCTGCGGAATATCCGAATGTGGCGCCGCCAGCAATTGTCATTGACATATTGGCTGGATTGGCGAGCCCCGTATCATACTTAACGTTGACTGTTACATTTTTTAGCGCACTTGTCGCATCAATGTACATATCATATCCAGCCCCTGTAATTGTTGCATCAAGGGTTTGGGTATCAATGTAAACCGGCGCACCAAACGTTCCGATGCCCTGTGAGGAGGACAATGTCACTTTACTAGCAGTAAGCGTTCCTGACGTTTGGGTGATCGAGCCGCCCCCATCCGCAGTCAGAAGAATATTCCCGGCAGTTGAAAGCGAAGCATTTAAAGAAACGTTATGTCCTGCGCCTAAATATATTTGGCCTATACCAGTATTTGTAATGGCATCATTAACGATAATGTCATGCCAAGAACCGAGGGTCAAACCAAAAGGACTTGACCAGCTGACAGGAGATCCAGCGGCGACAGTTATAACTCCATCTCCGCCACCACTAGTTTGAACAAGAACATCAGACATGCCAAGTGCAGACGTCAGAGTTACGGTGTTAAGATTCGATGAAGCAGCACTGGGTGTGAATGGTGTTGCTCCACTGATATTGCTGTTAGCTGCTGTACTGATAGTAACTTCTGAAGGATCGAGCAACAACGTTCCCGTTGTACCATGCGTTGCACGAAGGTCCGTGAATCCCTCATAGTCGAGATATGCTTTACCCGACACCTCGGCAAATCCACCGTTGCCGCCGAGCTGGCCGCCTCTTGCGCTGATATTTCCATAGAACTGTGTGCCGTCGTTCGACCAGAGGATGACCTTGCCGCCGTCGCCGTACGAGATCGCGTCGGCGTTGATCTGCGCATCGATGCCGACATAGGCCCGGCTGGCGTTCAGTACCCCGGCGTTCTTGCCCTGGTAGTCGCCGCCGACCAGCACCGTCCCGCCGCCAGCTTCACCCGATGCGTCGATGCGCGTGCCGTCAAACAGCCCGACCTTCTCGCCGAGCACTTCCACGACACCTCCCGCCTGCCCGGCTCCCTTGCCGGAAACGTCGATGGTACCGCTGTTCTGCGTTATGCCTTCGTCTCCGCCCGAAAGGATGACCGTGCCGCCATCGACATCGAGCGCCGTGGCTTCGATGACGCCGCTGTTGTTCACCACCGAGGAGAACACGTTGCCGCCTGCGTTGCCCACCAGCACGACCTCTCCGCCTTTGGCCGAAATGGCGCCGCTGTTCTCCACGCCTGCGCTCATCGGCTTGCCGTCAGGGCCGATCACGCTCTCCAGCACCTTCCCCGAAACCGTGTAGGTCATCAACCCGTCACCGTTGAAGTCGAGCGTCAGATCCTTCCCTGAGGCCATCACCACCTTGCCGAGTTGGGCCTCGATCCTCCCCTGATTGCTCACCCCGGGAGCGACCAGGAAGCAGAAGCCGTTGTCCGCAATATGGATTTCACCCTGGTTCACCACCCAGCTGTTCGCCTTGCCGAGTTCCTGCGTGAAGAGGTTGCGACCGCTCATGAAATCGTCGCTGTCGATCGACAGGGTCGTCGCCACCAGGCCTGCCACGTCGATCTTCGCTCCGGCGCCGAACAGGATGCCGTTCGGATTGGTGATGAACACCCGCCCGTTGGCCGAGAGCTGGCCGAGTATGCTCGTCGGATCGCCGCCCGTAACCCTGTTGAGCGCAACCGAGCTGGCGCCGGGCTGGTTGAACCTGACCAGTTCGTTGGAATTTATATTGAAGCCTCGCCAGTCTATCACCGCCCGCGTGCTCGCCTGGTCGATGGTGGTCGCCGTGCCACTCTGGGAAATATTGGCTGACCCCTTGACCACCAGGCCGTTGGTCGGCGCAGTGAAGGCGAACATCGGATAGAAAAATAGCATCGCTGTGGCTGAAACCATACTGATCAGCGGTTTCCTCATGTAAGGAAGAATGCGGGCGGAGTGGAATGAGTGCCTCATGATCTGATCTCTCAATTATTGTTGAAGAAATATTGGTTACCGCCTGATTGAAATCTGGAAATAGAGCTCAACCATGTCAACCGACACCTGCTCGACGACTCAGCGGAAAGCCTTCGACAGGATGAACATTCGAACGACACCGAGAAATGCTGAAAATGAACCGGTTGAATGCATATCCGTAAACGAAAAACTCTTGCAGGTTGCAGTAGATCCTTGCTGTCCACAGGGGTTGCCCGAAGAAGGACGCCTGCACGGGGCCCCCGGTTGCCAACGCGCATTGCATTGCAAATAGCCGTAAAAAGCCAACGCGCCCTGCGGAAAGAGCTTCAGCAGCCATGATAATGTCTTGCGACCATGTATCGAAAAAGTGGGGAAATGACGTCTGAAGAGCGGAAGAGTGGCGTACTCGGGATTCAAATCGAAGTTGTCGTTACCAGCGGCAATTGTTGCAAGTGGCAACGATAACGCTGGGAGCGAAAGGTTCATAAATGGACTGAATCGTCTTCTCGTCCTGCTGCAGGACGAGGCTGTAGTTTTCTTCATGACACGACACCAGCGCTATGATGAAAAGTCCGCCGTCAAGGCATCAAAGACCAGTCAACGAAATTGTAACAGCATCGATTGGTATTGACGAAACAATACCGCCTGACCGTATCAAACCATCGTCACGTTCATGATATCTGTCTTCAGCTTACCTTCAGGAGATCATGTTCATCATCATCGTCAGGTACATATCATCAAACCATCAGTCCCAACGCCGCCTGTGTAATAGAAATAATCCGGGTTGCACACCCATTTTGCCTGATAAGGATTGCACATCGAAGAGATTCCACTGTAGCCTGCTGGATATAAACTCCAACACGAGTCCGGCCACCTGGCATGCTTTTCGAAATGCTCCTTGACTGCAACGGAGAACCGGATATGTGAAGCATGAATGCTTTATCATTATTCTCGTCTCAAAAATCAAGAACAGCAGTAAAGAGATGATACTCCGGCTGCGTGGCGCCGAAAATCATCCCCACACGCGAGAGAGAAACCACCTACGTCACTTTAGAAGTAATATATATATCAAGGCGTAATTTACACGCGGAAAGTGTACAAATAATTTCGTCATTCACTCTAAAAAGTATAGATGAAGCACGAAAACCCACAAAACACCTATACAGAATACCTGCTGTGTGAAAGAGAGAAAAGAGCGCTTACTCAGGGGTGCAGGCCATGACGGGTACTGTCATGGAATAAAGGGCGGAGAGCGTAAACAGGAGGAGCGGATCAATGTTTTCCCGCCTCGTCAGGTTCGAATTCAAGTGAAACTGAGTTCATGCAGTACCGTTTTCCCGTTGGAGGGGGACCGTCGTCGAAAAGGTGGCCCAGATGCGCGCCGCATCGGCCGCAAAGCACTTCAGAACGCACCATCCCGAAGGAGGTGTCTTTCCTGTAGGTGACGCTTCCCGGCCGTACCGTTTCGAAAAAGCTGGGCCAGCCGCAGGTAGTGGCGAATTTGGCATCAGAACGAAACAGCGGATTCCCGCAGGCAGCACAGTAGTATGAGCCTTTCCCCTCATAATCCCAGTACCTTCCTGTAAATGCCGCTTCGGTAGATCCGTGTCGGGCAATCGAGTAGAGTTGGGGGGAGAGCACCTTTTTCCATACATCGTCGGGAAGCTCAAGCTTTCTGGCGTCTGTACGAGAATAATATGGATTGAATGATTGGCTGTGACTGCTCATGGCGCCTCCCGCTGTCGTTTTCGATCCCCTGGAGTCCGGACCGGCCAGACAGGCAGATGTCGCCATCAGTACAATAAGAGATACGGCTACTGCCCTTGTCATATCGGTTTTGTTTCACACAATAACAAAAGGGCTTCCGAAAGGGTTCCTGTCATGCGGCAGCAGAGTCCTGGTATTCGTCCCAGGCCTGTCCGATCTGCTTGCGTGACATGACGAGGAAAAGCGTGGCTGCCATGGTGACTGCCACACCGACCCTTATGGCGACCTCCGTGCCGAAATGCTCCGACAGGAACCCGACCTGGAGATTGCCGAGCGGCATGAGCCCCATGAGCACCATCAGATAGATGCTCATCACCCGTCCGCGGTATCGGTCCTCGACCAGTCGCTGCACCGTCGCTGTCATGGTGGCAAAGGCAGAGAGCATGCCGAGCCCGGAAATAAAGAGAAAACAGAGGGCAAGCGGTACATTCGTCGTGAAGGTGAACGCCAGTAAAGCGAACGTGAAGGTCAGTATTCCACCGACCACCATGGCGCTGGCCCTGATCCTGCCGCTGGACATCGACACGAAAAACGTCGCCGAGAGAGAGCCGAGACCAAAGGCCGAAAACAGGGTGCCCATTCCAGACGCGCCGAGGGCGAACGTCCGCTTTGCAACGACAGGGAGCATCGCCATGAACGACCAGCCGAATATTGATACTACCGCAACGAACAGCACGATCGTCCTTATGAGCGGATGGCTCCACGTGTAAACGATCCCGTCCCGTATAGCCTGCAGGGGATTTTCGTTATCTGTACGTGCAGGAGCGAGGCTCGTGGTGATGGCCAGCAGGGAAGCGATGGCGGCGATGTAACTCACGCCGTTGGCCACGAACGCGCCTCCGGTGCCGACCCATGAAATCATAAGACCTGCAATCGCAGGGCCGATAACCCTCGACGCGTTGAAGATCGCGGAGTTGAGCGCGACAGCTGAATGAAGCTGGCTTCGGTCGACCATTTCGCTTAAAAAAGCCTGAATGGCAGGCGTAGCCACTGCGCCCACACAGCCGAGCATGAAAGCAAGCACGAGGATGACGGGTATCGTGACGGTCCCTGTCAGTGTGAAAATGCCCAGGATGAAGGCAAGTCCCATCGACAATGACTGAGTCCAGAGCAGGATGGTCCTGCGGGAGTATCGGTCAACGATAACCCCTCCGATGAGCGAAAGAAAAAGGGTAGGAATGGTCGACGCCGCTGCCGTGACGCCGACCCAGAATGCCGAATTGGTCATCTCAAGCACAAGCCATCCCTGCGCCACCATCTGCAGCCAGGTGCCGATCATCGAGACGATCTGCCCGATGAAGTAAAGCCGGAAATTCCTGCTGCGGAATGCAGGAAAAGCTGCCAGAATCTTATTCCGCATCCCTGCGGGCTCAACATTTTGAGGGGCTGCCTGTTCGTCAGTCGATACGTTCATTGCTGTATTTCTTCCTGCGTGTCGGTGATTGTCAGCACCAATGTATGAAAATTCATGCTGGTTATGGCAGGCATGACGCAGGGACTTTGGTATTGCATAAAGAGAAGTACTGTTCACCGACAGTGCTTGCAAGGTCATCGGGAGTGCTTGCAGAGGCTTGAATTTCCTGACTGAAAAAACTCTGGCTGATGTGTTAACAACATTAACGTATATTCGGCCACATTTTCTGGAAAATGCCGACGTGATTGGACAGGAATTGTACAGTAATCAGTAACAATTAAAAAAAGGAGTTCTTCCGATGAATGTAGTAAATCCGGAAGCGATCGGAGTGTTCGGGCTGATAGTGACCGTTTGGGTATTCGGTCTTGAGCAGCTCGGATTCGGGATTAACAAGGAGACAGACCATGCAAAAATGGTGAGAAGCCTAGCGCATGTCGCGCTCTATTTCGGCGGGTTCACACAGATTTTCACGGCTGTCTGCCTCTACCTGTTCGATGTGGGGATGCCTCCAGAGAGCAGGGTTTACCTGGGAACCGTCTTTGCGACCTATGGAATGTTCTGGGTCGTGGTCGCCAAGCACTTCTACAATCCCGGCGACAAGAAGGTTTACGCCCACTTCTTTCTCGGCATTTTCTTCATGACTGCGCTCTTCAGCTACAAGGCGATCATGCTCGGCAAGATCTGGCCACTCGGCACGGTGCTGCTGCTGATCAACGGCTTGACGATCCTCCTGCCGTTCACCTGGTACAAGCACAATGACATCATCACCAAACTCTGTGGTGCGCTGAATGTCGCCATCGGCGTCTGCGCTGTGCCGATCCTCATGCACGCCCTCGGAATTTAACCGATCTGGCTTACCGGGCCGTTCCTTGCGATACCTGAACGGCCCGGGGGAACCCACACCGCCCGGTCGTACTCATTCTCCCTCAAGCATTCCCGATCCAGGCCTTTCCAGCGAACCGGACAGCTCCTGCTTTTCTCCGGCACGGTCAGTACCGGCCTCTTCTGCAAATGATGCGTTGCCGAAAGATGTCATTGCCTTGCGGTCAGTCATCCCGTCAGCGGATTTCGCCCTGCGGGAAGCATTAAGCTGGCAACGGTAAAAAAATGGCGAGCAGTTTTCAGGCTCCATGGTTCGTTCTTTATTATTGAAAACCTGATTCAAACATCAAGGCAACATGTAATCCTCTTCATCGTCACAGTATCGTCGACACCATACAGGTTCGAACCTTCATCGGCCAGCGGACAGGATTCCGCTTGCGGCCACGAGAAGGACGATCACCTGCAGGAGCGTGATGGCTGAATAT
Source organism: Chlorobiaceae bacterium (assembly GCA_013334965.1). GTDB lineage: Bacteria > Bacteroidota > Chlorobiia > Chlorobiales > Chlorobiaceae > Chlorobaculum. The sequence continues at coordinate 12,244 of JAAXWO010000014.1, forward strand.
AGACGCTTTTTTTCCCCGATGAACACCAAAAATGCTGAAACCAGGCAAATCAGTGTCGCCAGGGAGAGGAATATCACCGAGATATAGCTGACGATGTCTCCGTGAAAAATGCCTTCGGGCCTCGTAAAACAGCTCCATCCGGAGGCCAGGTGAAGCTTGGCCTGTAGCCTGGAGGCACTGAGATGCCAGTTCCCGGCAATCGTCTCGATCGGCACGGAAAGCGGCAAAAGCCCGGTCAGATACAGGAAATACCCTGCTGCCATCACGATGATGACCGAATGGGCGACGTAATCGAGCGTCTTTGCATAGGCCAGTTGCACCCTGTCGGCGTATCCGCCTTCTCTTTTCATGTCGGTCATATCCCAAACCCCTTGAGCAGTGAACGGAAACCGGAAAGGGCAAGTATGGTGATGACGATCGTCCTGATGGTCCTGGTATCTACCTTCGGGAGCAGTTTGGCACCGATCTTCGAGCCAAGCATCATCCCCCCGATCGAGGGAACGGCGATCAGCGGAATTACGGCGCCTTTAAACATATAGACCCATACGGCAGCCGAACCGTTGATTGAGAGGACGAGTCCGCTGGTTGCCACGGCAACCTTGAGCGGCACTCCCATAAGCAGATTGAATACCGGCACGTTGGCAAACCCGGCGCCGAGCCCGAACATGCCGCCGATAAAGCCGATCACGAAAAACAGCAGCAGCCCCACTGGAGTCCGGTGAATCTGCCATGAGACTTCGTGCTTGCCGAACTCTTCGTAATACAGCCCGGATATCTGAAGCATCTGCGACAGACGGTCGGGCTGGGCGACCTCAGGATAGCCGGATTTACCCGCCTTGATCATGATGCCAGCAATGCTGATGATGACGATACCGAGCAGGAGCTGAACGTTCTGCGCCGGCATGGCAAGGCCGACAAGCGCCCCGGCGATTGAACTGATCGATCCGACAAACGCCATGGGCAGGCCAAGCTTCAGGTCGGCAAGTCCCTTTCGAAGGAGAGGCGGCCCGGCTGAAAGTGCCCCGGCCAGCGCCACGAGCAGGCCTGCTCCCCGGACGAAATCGAGATGAAACGGGAAAAAGCTGCTCACGATCGGCACAAACAGCACTCCTCCGCCGACGCCCGCAAGGACGGCGACGATGCCGAGCACAAAGGAAAACACAAACAACGCCAGCACCCAGACCCACCATGCGGTGACTCCGTCCGGCTGGGCCGAGGCGGCAAGCAGCGGCATCGCCGGTATCAGCAGCATGAGGAGGGCGCCTGCTGCCGCCGCCGGAATCACCAGGCGGCGGGGTACTGAAATCTTCATGGATGGACGGTTGTTGATGACTCGTTCATTATGCCTTGTCGATATAGAATGTCGATTCGTCGGGCCTGAAGGGCCGGTTCATCCAGAGCGGACGGCGCAGGCCGCCAGGGCCTGGCGCAGGTCTCGTCATGGCGAGCCACTCCTTGTAGATCGCGAACGACTTGTCGGTATCTACGAACACGTCGCCATACTGGTCTTCCTCATGGGCCTTTTCGATCCTGACCTTCTGGTGCCAGCAGTGCATGCCGCTGATCGGGTCAGGATGAACCGGGAAGGTGATGTTCTGGTGCACCCCGCCGTCAGACCAGAAGATCCTTGATGTGTCAGGATCGTTGCTTTCGAACGGTTTGATGCTCTCTTCGACGCGCATCTTCCACTTGCCTTTGCCCTCTTTTTTGATGCTGACCTTGTTGGTAGCCCAGCGGTTGCAGTCGGCATCCTGCTCGCGACGCCAGCGGCCGATATGGTGTGAACAGGCCACAACGCCCGGCCGGATCCCTTCAGTCACCCATGCGCGGTTGATGAAGTAGCCGATGTCGGTGTTCACCCTGATGAGGTCGCCGTTCTCGATGCCCAGCATTGCGCCATCGTTAGCGTTGATCCAGACCGGATTGCGGTTGGCGATCTCGGCAAGCCACTTGGCGTTGCCTGAACGCGAATGGATCAGCACCGGCAGGCGGAAGGTCGGCACGAGCACGAACTCGCCTTTGCTGTGGTCCATCTTCTCTTCGTGGATGTGGCTCTTGATGTAGCCAGGGAGCTTGTATTCCGGCCACTTCCAGTCGACCATGGTCTGGGAATAGAACTCCTGCTTCCTGGAAGGAGTCGGAAATCCTGTGCAGGCCTTGCCGTTGACCTCAACGCCGACGGTCTTCCCGTTCTTCCTGATGAGGCCAGTCTCCGGATCCACAGAAGCGCCTTCGGCATCGGATGGCGGCACCGGTTTTTTGTTGACGTCATACACAAGGGTCTCGATCTCAAACGCGCCATACTTCTTCATGTATTCAAGCGGGTTGAGCCCTTCTGCGGCGGCGGCTTCAGGAAGCTTCGGCACGCGTTCGAAAATGTAGCGGTAGTACTCGTCGATGGTGATCTTCTGGCCTGGACGGTAAGGAGACATGCAGTACTGCCTGATGCCCATGCTGCCGTCTGGATCGATTCGCCATGTCAGTTCGATCCAGAACTCATCCTCTTCCCAGACTTCGCCGACGTTGGCCTGCCAGGTATATTCGACCGGGCTTCCCATCCTCTCGTGGGCAACGCGCAGGACCGGCTGGCGGAAGGCTATCCATTTTCCGGCATGGGTCTCGTAGCTGATGATGTCGTGCCGTTCCGGGGCGTGGCCCATCGGCAGCACGTAATCAGCGAAGTATGCCGTTTCGCTCCATGTCGGGGTAAGCGCGGCGTGAAGGCCGATTTTCGTTTCGTCTTCGAGCGCCTCCATCCAGGAGAATCCGTCGGGATAGGTCCAGACCGGGTTGAACACCCTGGTGAAGTAGACGTCCAGCTTGCCTCGTCCCTCTTTCAGGAAGTGGGGAAGCAGGAAGCTCATCTCGAAGTGGGCGAGCGGGTATTCGTTCGGAAGGTGAAGCTCGTTCCAGTAGGTCTGCGGCTTGGGCTCAGCAGGCACCTGCGGCTTGAACTTGTTCCAGGCGCTCGGGGCCGTGCCGCCGACGGTGCCGACGCTGCCGGTCAGGACGTTAAGGAAGTGCAGGGTCCGTGAGACTTCCCAGCCGCCAAGGTTGGCGCTGCTGGCGCTGCGCCAGACATGCGTCGAGAACTGGCTGCCGGCTTCGCCGATCTTGCGTGCCACCTCGATGATGGTGGCTGCCGGAACCCCGCTCTCCTTCTCGGCATATTCCGGAGTGTATGAGGCGTACTCCTTTTTGAGGGCCTCGATGAAGTTTTCGAACAGGGCCGGGGTGCCGAGATAGTCTGCCCGGAGGTACTCCTGCCAGTTTACCCAGTTTTCGAGGTAGTCGCGGTTGTATATACCTTCGTCAAGGATCACCTTCGCCATGGCAAGCATCACCGCCGGTTCCGTACCGGGGTAGCTGGGCATCCAGTAGTCCGACATGCTGGCCGTGTTGGAGAGGCGCGGATCGAGCACTGCAAGCTTGGCCCCCTTCATGCGGGCCTCAACGATGCGCTGGGCATGGGGATTGAAGTAGTGGCCAGACTCGAGGTGTGCGCTGATCAGCAGGATGAACCGGGCGTTGGCGTGGTCAGGCGAAGGGCGGTCGAAACCTTCCCAGATCGCATAGCCGAACCGGGCCCCGGAGGAGCAGATGTTGGTATGGCTGTTGTGGCCGTCGACGTTCCACGCCCTGAGCACCCACTCCATGAATCCTTCATGGCCCGGGCGACCGACATGGTATGAGATTTCGTTGTTGCGCTTCTCCTGGATTGCCTTGCGCATCCTTGCTGCGATGTCGTCGAGCACGCTGTCCCAGCTTACCCGCTCCCACTTTCCGGCTCCTCTCTCACCGACCCTTTTCATCGGATAGAGCACCCGGTCCTGATCCTCGACCTGATTGAGGGTCGCCGGGCCTTTGGCGCAGTTGCGTCCACGGCTGGCAGGATGGAATGGATTGCCGACCAGCTTGCGCATCGTCATCGTCTCTTTGTCGACGTAGGCGAGCAGGCCGCATCCGGCCTCGCAGTTGAAGCAGGCCGTCGGCACGAGCATATAGGCGTTCTCCTTGCGCTCAGGCCAGCTTTTCGAGTCGAGCTCGACCCAGTGGTCCCAGTGTTCCGGAGGAGGGCAGGCCTGCTGGGCTTCCCCTTCAGCGACAGGTTGGGCGTTCTTTGCCGGTGCGTCCCGATGCAGATCAGGAATGATCTTCAGCTTCTCTGCCAGGGTTTCGATGACTGATGGTTTATGCTTGTAACTCATGATATATGGGGACGCGTTTAGCTTAACGGGACTGACTGAGGAGCCTGGACCCAGACTTTCTCGGTAAAGAATACGCCGATAAGGCCAAGCACTGCGGCCACAGCGACCACTGCCGGCGACGGCGCGATATAGACGGCAATCATCGGCAACACGTTGCCGACCAGGACGCTGCCTGTCCAGAACTGCTGCCTGAGAGCACCGTGAATGATGATTTCAGCTGTACGCTCTGCGTTGGCGGAAGGATGTTTTCCGAACAGTTCTGCTGCCATGACGATCAGGTGCAGGGCAAACCAACCGGCAAGAAGGCGTGCGAGGATTTCGGCAAGGGCCGCATCCATACCGGTCACGATTCCGAAAACCGACATTGCCGACCCGCCGGCGATCATGGAGTTTACAAGCATGTGCAACCAGAGCAGGGGACTCTGCCAGAAATCACGCCCCTTGGCCGAACCAAACAGAAACGCAGTGTATACCGCCGTCAGGATAGCCATCGCCGATCCGGCCCAGAGTGCAGCCGTTTCGAGGCCGTGCAGCCCAAGGAACTTGCTGGCGCCCCACAAGGCCAGGAACGCACCGTAACCGGTAATGGTAAACCCGCCACGGACAAGCCATGAACCGAACTGGGGGCGGAGCATCACCAGCGTGAATCGGTCAGGACGATCAAGGTCCTTGACCAGCAGCGCGCCGGTCAGCGAGAGGAAGAGCAGCGAAACGCCCCATACTGCCCACTGAAGGGTGTCCGGCATTGAGACGCCCATAATGGCGGTAAGCAGGAAAAGCGTCAGGAACGAACCTGCGGAGACGGCTTTCGACCAGACGTATGCGGGAACTTCCCAACCCCAGACAGAGCCTTTTGACGGTGCATCGTAGACCCGGCGTGCGGCAGCCGGACGGTCGGATGTTTTGGCCGGCCTGCGAATTGCTTTGGCCGGAGCCCCATGATGCGACTGTTCAGGATCGAGCCCGTATTTGGCGAAATGGCCGACGCCGCGCGCCTGCGAGCTCCAGTGGTACTCCTTGTCCGGAGGAGCCTGCAGCGGATCAAGCGAGGCTCCGTCGCCGTTGATATAGAACAGGTTGGGGTGGGTCCCTTTCTCGGAACGACGCACCATCGTCTGCTCACTGGCAACCAGCTTCGCAATGGCGCTCGACGGATCGTCAAGATCGCCGGAAACGATCGCCTGCTGTGGGCAGATCACCACACAGGCCGGTTTCAGCCCGACCTCTTTGCGATGTGCGCAGTAGTTGCACTTCGCCGATGTTTTTGTTTCAGGGTCAATATAGAGCGCACCGTAAGGACAGGCCTGGGCGCAGGCCTTGCAGCCTATGCAGCGGCGGGAGTCGAAATCAACGATGCCGTCGTCCCTCCTGTGGAGCGCTTCGACAGGGCAGATATCAACGCACGGAGGCTCTTCGCAATGGTTGCATCGCAGGACGGTGAAGTACCTTCGGGTATTGGGAAAGCTCCCTTTTTCTACATACTTGACCCAGGTGCGGTTCACTCCGAGCGGCACCTGGTTCTCGGACTTGCATGCTACCGTGCACGCATGGCATCCTATGCACTTTCGTGCGTCAATGACAAAACCATAGTTCATGAACAGGACTTCTCTAATTATTTGGCGCTGCTCGCGCAGCAGACGATTCAGGGGGAAACCAACTGAACATTCAGCACATGGCCGGCGACTGCCGTCCTGATGCGAAACCCTTGCCGGACCGATTCCTGCCGTGACGGACAGAGGCTGTCATCTCATTAATGCGCGCCATGGATCAACCGGGTAAAACAGGGGAGAACCTCTTCCGGAATCCACCGGACTGTCGACCAGAATGACGATCTTCAACGATGGAAAGGAGATTGGAACACACAGGGAAACACCGGCTACCGAATCCGGCTGGTCACCATATACCCATATAACCAATCAGTAATATAATAATGCAACTTCTCGACACTCCCAAAAAAAATCAGTCCGCTCCGCGGCACGTTCCTGTTGTGTGGTAAAATCCGGCATATGGCTGTATTATTTACTCTTAACACACAGCGAAAAGCAGAGCCCGATACACATGTTTTTCATAAAAAACGGAACACAAGGATTTTTTTACTGTTGAGAACCCTATTTTCCAGTATGGATGAAGGCAATTGCTTTGCAGGCCAACCCATGGATTCCATTAACACCTTAACGTCATACCGCCATGAGCGCACACATTTATAAGAAAGTAGAAGTCGTCGGATCGTCGACGAGCAGCATCGAAGATGCCGTCAATAACGCCGTCGCCAAGGCCGCGGAATCGATCAGGAACATCCGCTGGGTCGAAGTGGTAGAAACCCGTTGCCATGTGGAAGACCAGAAGATCGCCTACTGGCAGGTCACCGTCAAGATCGGCTTCACACTCGACGATAACTGAGCGGCCCCTGACTGAATCAGGCTAATTACAAGAGGCTGTCCTGGTATTGCTCCTGAGACAGCCTCTTCTGCTTATTGCTAAAAACCCGGACGGACACCGGTGGCCGCCCCTGCAAGGCCATAAATACGGGCGCTTCACGCCCTCTTCCTGTTCAGGATTCGCCGCTGCGCCATCCTTTCTTCCTGAACCCCTTACCTCCTTCCGCTCCTTAGCTTCTGTGCCCTGCAATTTTATTCACAAAAAAAGCGGGCATCGCGGCCCGCTTTTTATCAATGGGAATTCTACCTCTCAATGTTCGCCAGAATAGCGCTCGGGCGCCATCTGCCAATGCTTGGGCGACATCCAGAGCGTCGAAAGCATCAGCTCGCGGATATGGGTGAACTCCTTTGGAAGCTTGTCGTAAAGCTTCTCCAGCAGCTCCTCATGTGAGAATAGCTCCTGCTTCCATGCTTCGCGGTCGACAGACATGAGTTTGGTGAACTTTTCCCTTGTGAAATCGTCCTGGCCCCTCCAGTCGATCGATTCATACTTCGGCATCCATCCAAGAGGGCTTTCGACAGCTGCGGAACGACCATGGACTCGTCCGATGATCCATTTCAGCACACGCATGTTCTCGCCGAATCCGGGCCAGAGGAACTTGCCGTTCTCGTCCTTGCGGAACCAGTTGACGCCGAATATCCTCGGCGGATCCGACAGGGTGCGTCCGACCTGCAGCCAATGGGTGAAGTAGTCTCCCATGTGGTAGCCGCAGAAAGGCAGCATGGCGAACGGGTCACGGCGTACGTCGCCGACCTTGCCGGCTGCCGCGGCGGTTTTCTCGGAACCCATCGTGGCGGCCAGATAGACGCCGTAATACCAGTTGGCCGACTGATAGACGAGCGGAATGGTATCGCCCCTGCGCCCACCGAAGATGAAGGCCGAAATCGGCACGCCGTCCGGATTTTCCCAATCGGGATCGATCGAGGGACACTGGCTTGCCGGCGAGGTGAAGCGCGCGTTCGGATGCGAGGACGGACGACCGCAGTCGGGAGTCCATGGCTTCCCCTGCCAGTCGATCAGGGAGGGCGGTGGTGTATCAGTCATGTCCTCCCACCAGACGTCACCGTCGGGGGTCATTGCCACGTTGGTGAATATGCAGTTGGCGTACAGGGTGGCCATGGCGTTCGGGTTGCTTTTCACCGAGGTGCCAGGCGCGACACCGAAGAAGCCGTACTCGGGGTTGATCGCATGAAGCTTACCGTCCTTGCCGGATTTGATCCAGGCGATATCGTCTCCGATCGTGGTGATCTTCCAGCCTTCCATCTGCCCAGGAGGAATCATCATGGCGAAATTGGTCTTCCCGCAGGCGCTTGGGAAAGCAGCCGCGACATAATCCTTTTCACCTTCAGGAGACTCGACGCCGAGAATCAGCATGTGTTCGGCGAGCCAGCCTTCGTCACGCGCCATCGATGATGCGATGCGCAGTGCGAAGCATTTCTTGCCGAGCAGGGCGTTGCCGCCATATCCGCTGCCAAAGGAGACAATGGAGCGCTCTTCAGGGAAATGGACGATGTATTTGGTATCGTTGCACGGCCACGGAACATCCTGCTGGCCAGGTTCGAGCGGAGCTCCGACCGAATGCAGGCACGGCACGAATTCGGCATCCTCATCAAGCAATTCGACAACCTGGCGTCCCATCCTCGTCATGATGCGCATGTTGGTGACGACGTAGGGCGAATCTGAAATTTCGATGCCGATGTGCGCGATATGGGAACCGAGCGGCCCCATGCTGAACGGGATAACATACATGGTGCGCCCCTTCATGCAACCGGCGAAAAGCTTGTTCAGGGTAACCTTCATCTCCTTGGGTGCGACCCAGTTGTTGGTCGGGCCGGCATCCTTCTTGCGGATGCTGCAGATGTAGGTCCTGTCCTCGACCCTGGCCACGTCGCTCGGATCCGAACGACAGAGATAGCTGTTCGGACGCTTCTCTTCCGAAAGCTTGATGAAGGTGCCGTTTTTTACCATCTCCCCGCACAAACGGTCGTACTCCTCCTCGGAACCGTCACACCAGTAAACCGAATCGGGCATGCAAAGCTCGGCGGTCTCTTTGACCCATTGGAGAAGTTTGCGGTTCCTGACGTAGGCAGGAGCATTGATTGAAATCGGTTCCATAATGATAAATGATCGATTAGAAAGTGTGTTTACTGAAAGAATTTCAAACTGAAAATGAAACGCCCCGGCAGGAAATTCCCCCGGGGCGCTTGAACTGAAGAACCTTGTCGATCGTCACGTGAAGGGAGCTTCGATGCTGACTTGAGAAATGCCATCAGTTCCCTGCCTTACGGCTGATTGCGGAATTGATGATCTGCTCGAACGCTTCCTTGCTTCTCGGGCCGACGATGGCAGATGTAATGTTCCCTGATGAATCGACTATGAAAGAGGTTGGAATCCCTGTGATGCCGCCATCGATATAACGGTTGAATGTCCCGACGAGAGCTGGTGTGGCCATAAGCACCGGATAGTTGATCCCTTTGCTTTTCATGAAGCTCTTCACCGTAGGCTCCTTCTCGTTGACGGCGATGCCTATGAAGGTGAAGCCCTTTGCGGCATATGCTTTCTGAAGCACAACCATGTCGGGAATTTCGGACCTGCATGGCGGGCACCAGGTAGCGAAGAAATTGACAATGTAAGCCTTGCCTTTAAGCGAGGTCGATGAAAAGGGCTTTCCGTCAATGGTGACGCCGGAAAATGACGGGGCGGCAACCGGGACGGCCGAAGCGCTGCCTGAAACCACAAGATTGGCTGCCAAAAGAAATAGCGCCAGGCAGGCGATGCTCAGCGGTGATGTGATTTTCTTCATAATTATTCGTGATTGCACGGTAATGTAACGAAAGTTGAGATGTTTTATCCCCGATTCAAGATTAACAATATAGATATGATTATCCGATTTTTCCCCCTTTGATCGAGCCGGATAATTCTTTGTGTTTTGAAAACAAATAAACTATATTTCGGCTTAAATTTTGTTGCCTGCGGGCATGATCAGCCTTTTACAAGCCACCTTAGCTCAGTTGGTAGAGCAACTGTTTCGTAAATAGTAGGTCGTGGGTTCAAGTCCCTCAGGTGGCTCTCATCCCTGAACCCAAGCCGGGGAAACAAGAAACAGAAAGTAACAGCGGGAGAGGACTATCCCGGCCACAAACGTTTGAGTACAAACTAAAATCCTATCCATACTGTCACAATGCAAGAAGGTAAGATTTCCCAGATCATCGGCCCTGTCGTTGACGTTGATTTTCCTGAAGGTCAATTGCCATCCATTCTTGACGCCCTTACGGTAACGCGTCAGGACGGCTCAAAGCTGGTTCTCGAAACACAGCAGCACCTCGGAGAGGAGCGCGTCAGAACCATCGCCATGGAAGGTACCGACGGCCTGATTCGCGGAATGAATGTCGCCAACACCGGCAGGCCCATCCAGGCTCCTGTAGGACCTGAAGTCCTCAGCAGGATGCTTAACGTCGTCGGCGACCCCATCGACGGACGTGGCCCGGTCAATACCGCAAAATCATACTCGATCCACCGTTCGGCACCCAAGTTCGACGAACTGTCGACCAAAGCCGAAATGTTCGAAACCGGCATCAAGGTCATCGACCTTCTCGAGCCCTACTCCCGCGGTGGTAAAACCGGCCTCTTCGGTGGCGCAGGCGTAGGCAAGACCGTTCTCATCATGGAGCTGATCAACAACATCGCCAAACAGCAGTCCGGATACAGCGTGTTTGCCGGCGTCGGCGAGCGTACCCGTGAAGGAAACGATCTCTGGCACGAGATGATGGAATCAGGCGTTATCGACAAGACCGCTCTCGTGTTCGGCCAGATGAACGAACCTCCCGGAGCACGTGCCCGTGTTGCACTGACCGGCCTCAGCATCGCAGAATACTTCCGTGATGAAGAGCACCGCGACGTGCTTCTCTTCATCGACAACATTTTCCGTTTCACCCAGGCAGGCTCCGAAGTGTCCGCACTTCTCGGCCGTATGCCCAGCGCTGTAGGTTATCAGCCTACGCTCTCCACGGAGATGGGTGAACTCCAGGACAGGATCACCTCAACCAAGAACGGTTCTGTCACCTCGGTTCAGGCAATCTATGTACCTGCTGATGACCTTACCGATCCGGCGCCTGCCACCGCGTTCGCTCACCTTGATGCAACGACAGTGCTTTCACGCCAGATCGCAGAGCTCGGTATCTACCCTGCTGTCGATCCGCTCGATTCGACCTCGCGTATCCTCGATCCGAACATTGTCGGCGATGACCACTACGATACCGCACAGGCAGTCAAGCAGATCCTGCAGCGCTACAAGGATCTTCAGGACATCATCGCCATTCTTGGCATGGACGAGTTGAGCGATGAAGACAAGCTTGTCGTCGCCCGTGCACGTAAAGTCCAGAGGTTCCTTTCGCAGCCGTTCTTCGTCGCTGAGGCCTTCACCGGTCTGGCCGGCAAATACGTCAAGCTCGAAGATACCATCAAGGGCTTCAAGGAGATCATCTCAGGTCGTCACGACAATCTTCCTGAAAACGCATTCTACCTCGTCGGCACCATCGAAGAGGCTGTTGCAAAAGCAAAAACGCTCTAAACCAACAGGAAGACATGGCCAGTTCAGAACACGCATTTACGATTGATATCGTTACGCCGCAGAAGCTTTTCTTTTCGGGAGAGGTCAGCAGCGTCATAGCACCCGGCCAGGACGGACTGTTTCAGATCCTCAAGGGTCATGCCCCGTTGCTTGCTGCGCTGAAAAAAGGAAAGGTCAAACTTTCCCTCCCCGACAAGTCGGAGCAATCCTTCGAGATTGCTGACGGCTTCTTCGAAGTGAGCAACAACAAGGCAATCCTGCTTTCCGAGGACGTGTCCTAAAAACGGGAAGCCTAACCAAGTCAAAACATCAGCAGTACCCATAAGTGCTGCTGATGTTTTTTTGCTTCCATGAAAATCCAGGTCCCAAAAGCGCTTCGCAAGGGAGACGTCGTCGGCCTGATCTCGCCATCGTCAACCTGCGCCGAGGCTGAAAAAATCGAACAGTCAGTCACCTACCTTGAGCGCAAAGGCTACAGGGTAAGGCATTCGCGTTACCTGAACCAGGCTGAACACGACCCGGCCCACACCGACCGATACAAGCTTCACGACATTCACCAGATGTTCGCTGACCCCGAGGTCAGAGCCCTGTTCTGCCTGCGCGGCGGAGCTGGAGCGACCCGACTCCTCGACCGCATCGACTACAACCTTATCGGCGCCAACCCGAAAATCCTCGTCGGTTACTCCGACATCACCGCCCTGTCGCTTGCGGTGTTCAAGAGGACCGGACTGATCAATTTTTCAGGCCCGATGGCCGCCACAGAACTCTACGATCCCAGTGACTACACCGAAGAGCACTTCTGGGGAATGCTCACCGATCCGGGCTACTCAAGAACCCTGAAAAATTTTTCGGGCCATCCCGTCTCATGCATCAAACCTGGAAGCGCCACAGGAAGAGTGATCGGCGGAAACCTTTCGGTACTCTCCTCGATGGTCGGGACGCCCTACCTGCCATCGTTCAACGGAAGCCTCCTTTTTGCCGAGGATATCAACGAGCCAGCCTACCGCATCGACAGGATGCTGTCGCACCTGTTCAACGCAGGCCTGGCCCAGAAGTGCCGTGGATTGATGTTCGGACAATTCTGCAAAAACCCCTCCGACGAAAACAGGGATTACCGCTTCGACAAGATGTTTGCCTACTATGCAGACCGGATGCACGACGGCACCCCAGTAATGACGGGACTCTCCTACGGCCACATCAGGGAACTGATGACCATTCCGGTAGGAGCTCGATGTCGGCTTGAGGTTTCTCCCGAAGGTTTTTCTTTCGGGGCGGTGGAAGATGTCGTATCAGCCTGAGCTCTACGGCACGGCTTGCCGAAAATGCTTCGGCGACATAAATTGATATGAATGTTTATGACACTGAAAACGCAACCAATGGACATGATCTGGCTCAACGAAGGCGGAACTCCCGAGTCCCGTCCTGAATTACACCCCGACGATACCGAAATCCTCGACGCCTACCGTGTCGTGCTCTTCAACGACGACGAACACACCTTCGACGAAGTGATCTTCCAGATCATCAAGGCGGTACGCTGCACTCGCGTAAAAGCCGAAAAGCATACCTGGGAGGTCCACAACAACGGCAGCTCGATCGTCTATTCCGGTAACATCGCCAACTGCATCCGCGTCAGCGCCATCCTCGAAGAGATCGCCCTGAAAACCGAGATCCAGACCGGTTAGCCCATGCTTACCATCATCGCTGACCCGGCATAACATGGTATGGCTGTTGAAGGGCGAATCTGAACGGTATGGTTATCCAGGCTTTAACTTTTTCGCCGTTTTGTTGTCCGGGGACAAAAGAGGATGACATCGCGCTCTCCAGAGCTGCCTTATCAAAAACGGTGCATTGTTGTGGAACCCGCTTGACAATTTCTGCTTTTACCGGTACCCCCTGTTCATCGACGAGAACATGAACATAAACCCTCCCTTGAATTTCGGCCAAAAGGGCCAACTTCGGGTAAACCGGCTCCGGAACAGATACAATGGCCGGCGGGACCTCACACCAGCGATACCCAATATCCCCCATTTCAGATTGAACATCACTTGTTTCGGCCTCGGCATGCGCGATCGCCACGCTCATCCAGACGACGAAAACAATTGCCACACGAAGGGCTCCGAGTATTCGACACGACAGGAGTCGCGCCGATGAAAGGTTTGGCACCATCGATAGTTTGTTCATGATAGGGGTCATGAAGTTATGAATAGGCAGCTGTTCAGTATTATCATCAACCATGACAGACTCTTGAATGAGGGCGAATCCTCAACAAGAAACCATCGGGGTCGAGACAATCTGCATACCAATAATAGCGCATTATTCCGAAACAAGGAAACTTAACGTACGGTATTGTTGACGAGGAAATACTGAAACAAGGGGGAGGGGGCGGTGGCAACTTCGTCGAAAGCATCAGCAGCAGCGCAATCCCAAAGGGATCGCGCTGACGAATGAGATCAGGAAGGGTCAGGTTCCGGCCCCGAACTGTGCTCGCAGTTCATCCGCTGTACGTTCGTCGGCGGGAGTGATTTTTATTCGTTCCGGAATCGAGCTGTAGAGGCTCCTGAAGTTCCTGACGCATCCGGGAGATGAGAAGTAGATCTCGTCGATGAAATCGAGGTCGATGGCGTCCTCCTGCTGCTGGGTGCCGTGCACGTAGACGCCCAGCGGGGTCACCCTGTTTCCTGCCTCTCGAAGCTCCGCAGCCACAGACTCGTCCACGTTGCCTGAGCAGGGCAACAGGATGTGCTGATGAGCCAATCCCTCCTTGTCGAGCATTCCCGATAATCCCAGGCCTGCAGATGAGCTCGATTCAAGGCAGCAGTCGGGGATAATTCCGTAGGTAAGCAGCTCCGCAGCGGCAGCGCGGCCTGAGGTGCAGATGGACATGTGGGCCAGGTGCCGAACGTCCCTCCCATGTTCGAAGAGGTACTGGAAAAAGTATTTGACCGCAGACTTGTTCTGGAAAAAGAGCATCGAGAAGTCGTCGATGCCTTCAATGCACGCCTTGACGGCATCGAGGTCGGCCCCCGCGACCTGGCGGCAGGGAAAGTTTACGATGATGTAGTCGGTGTTGCGGTAGCGTCGTGAATCACCGCCGGTCATGAGCACCTTCTTCTTGCGCGAGTACCAGTTGTTCTCGATAAACTGGCTGATGTTGGCGCCGATGATCAGCAGGGCGGGCGAATAGACCGCCTTATCGCGCCTCCGGAACTCGTCGAGGGTACCGGTGAAGGTCTGCTGGTTATATCGGGTGGCGTTCTGGATGACGGCGACCCTGGTCTCCGGGCTCCGTCCTTTAGCGGCAACCGCGTCGAGCACGTCGTGTACGGATGATGCGACCATGTAGTAAACGATCGTGTCAGTGTCGGGCACCTGGATTTTGCTGACCGGGTGGCCGGTGCAGAACGCGACCGAGGAGGAGACCTTGCGCATGGTCAGGGGAATCTCGGTATAGGCGCTGGCGCCGTGGGCAGCTGTGATGCCGGGAACGATCTCGTAATCGATGCCGTACTGGCGAAGCGTGTCGATCTCTTCGCCTCCACGCCCGAAAATGAAGGGATCGCCACCTTTGAGACGGACGACCTTTTTACCTTTGAGGGCGTGTCGGACGATCTCCTGGTTGATCTCCTCCTGTTCGAAGTGGTGGCTGTCCTTGCGTTTGCCGGTATAGATCTTCTCGGCGCCGTACTGCTCAACAAGATCGGGGCTGACCAGGTCGTCGTAGAGGATGACGTCGGCCTCGCGAAGCGCCCTGTCTGCCTTGATGGTGAGAAGTTCAGGATCGCCGGGCCCTGCTCCGACTATGTAGACGTATCCCTTATGTGCAGGATCCTGCGTCTGGCCGGACCCGGAATTGGTCGAAACGGTCATGTTTGGTACTTCTTTACAGCGTTAATCGTTGCTATCCGGCCATCCGTTCATCACGATCTCCCTGAGCCTGTTTCGCCACTCCACCGATTTCTTGACGTTCTGGCCGTTCGATGAGATCGCGATGGTCATTTCGTCCTGCTTTATGATCGCAGGAGAGATGAAGTCGGACAGTTCGCGGTTGTCGACGACGTTGACCATGATCCCGCGTGCCTCCGCATCATCCCTGATGCGACGGTTGACTTCGGTGTCGTTGGTCGCCGCGTAAACGAGGAAAAAGCCGTCGAGGTCCGAAGATTCGTACTCTTTGTAGATCTCGGTGAATCCTTTGCCCTTGAGCTCTTCGCTGATGAATGGCGCAAGGATGGTGATGTTCCGGGTATACTGTTCGACGGTCTGGATCTTGTGCAAGGCGATCTTTCCTCCGCCTACGAACAGCAGCTTCCTGTTGTCGACCCTGATGTTGAGCGGGAGAAATACCTTCATGGATGGATTCGTTTTGATAAGTATGAACGGTCGCCCTGCCGGCTCAGTTCCCGAAAAGGCTGCTTGTTAACAAGGTAATCATTGGAAATGGATATTGTCCGCGAACCCGATGGGATAAAAGATCCTGGGCGTCAATTGATTGGGCCAATGCGCTCTATATGATTGCATTTTCTTCAGTTGCCCCGGACTTCAGTCCGGGGTTAGTGCTCCCAAAATATCATGGACTTCAGTCCAATATCTTCTTGCGAACTTTCGCGTCCACTTCATGAATCAGCAGTTCATCCCGCAGTCCATGTCATTTCCCGATTTTGGACCGGAGTGAAGATTTTGGACTGAAGTCCAGGAATTTTATTCATTTAAATCTCTCTCCCCCCGGGTTGAAACCCGGGGCAACTGGGATGTAAGATGTCTTAATGTCCGGAGGGTTAAAACCATCCTGAATTTGGGACGCTGAAACGGATCCGAGGAAACTATGTTCTTGCATTTTCTTCAGTTGCCCCGGACTTCAGTCCGGGGTTAGTGCTCCCAAAATATCATGGACTTCAGTCCAATTTCTTCTTGCGAACTTTCGCGTCCACTTCATGAATCAGCAGTTCATCCCGCAGTCCCTGTCATTTCCCGATTTTGGACCGGAATGAAGATTTTGGACTGAAGTCCAGGAATTTTATTCATTTAACTCTCTCTCCCCCCCCGGGTTGAAACCCGGGGCAACTGGGATGTAAGATGTCTTAATGTCCGGAGGGTTAAAACCATCCTGAATTTGGGACGCTGACACGGATCCGAGGAAACTATGTTCTTGCATTTTCTTCAGTTGCCCCGAACTTCAGTCCGGGGTTAGTGCTCCCAAAATATCATGGACTTCAGTCCAATATCTTCTTGCGAACTTTCGCGTCCACTTCATGAATCAGCAGTTCATCCCGCAGTCCCTGTCATTTCCCGATTTTAGACCGGAGTGAAGATTTTGGACTGAAGTCCAGGAATTTTATTCATTTATCTCTCTCCCCCCCCGGGTTGAAACCCGGGGCAACTGGGATGTAAAATGTCTTAATGTCCGGAGGGTTAAAACCATCCTGAATTTGGGACGCTGACACGGATCCGAGGAAACTATGTTCTTGCATTTTCTTCAGTTGCCCCGGACTTTAGTCCGGGGTTAGTGCTCCCAAAATATCATGGACTTCAGTCCAATTTCTTCTTGCGAACTTTCGCGTCCACTTCATGAATCAGCAGTTCATCCCGCAGTCCATGTCATTTCCCGATTTTAGACCGGAGTGAAGATTTTGGACTGAAGTCCAGGAATTTTATTCATTTAAATCTCTCTCCCCCCCGGGTTGAAACCCGGGGCAACTGGGATGTAAGATGTCTTAATGTCCGGAGGGTTAAAACCATCCTGAATTTGGGACGCTGAAACGGATCCGAGGAAACTATGTTCTTGCATTTTCTTCAGTTGCCCCGGACTTCAGTCCGGGGTTAGTGCTCCCAAAATATCATGGACTTCAGTCCAATATCTTCTTGCGAACTTTCGCGTCCACTTCATGAATCAGCAGTTCATCCCGCAGTCCCTGTCATTTCCCGATTTTGGACCGGAGTGAAGATTTTGGACTGAAGTCCAGGAATTTTATTCATTTAACTTTCTCTCCCCCCCGGGTTGAAACCCGGGGCAACTGAGATGTAAGATGTCTTAATGTCCGGAGGGTTAAAACCATCCTGAATTTGGGACGCTGAAACGGATCCGAGGAAACTATGTTCTTGCATTTTCTTCAGTTGCTCCGGACTTCAGTCCGGGGTTAGTGCTCCCAAAATATCATGGACTTCAGTCCAATATCTTCTTGCGAACTTTCGCGTCCACTTCATGAATCAGCAGTTCATCCCGCAGCCCGTGTCATTTCCCGATTTTGGACCGGAGTGAAGATTTTGGACTGAAGTCCAGGAATTTTATTCATTTAACTCTCTCTCCCCCCGGGTTGAAACCCGGGGCAACTGGGATGTAAAATGTCTTAATGTCCGGAGGGTTAAAACCCTCCTGAATTTGGGACGCTGACACGGATCCGAGGAAACTATGTTCTTGCATTTTCTTCAGTTGCCCCGGACTTCAGTCCGGGGTTAGTGCTCCCAAAATATCATGGACTTCAGTCCAATATCTTCTTGCGAACTTTTGCGTCCACTTCATGAATCAGCAGTTCATCCCGCAGTCCCTATCATTTCCCGATTTTGGACCGGAGTGAAGATTTTGGACTGAAGTCCAGGAATTTTATTCATTTATCTCTCTCCCCCCCCGGGTTGAAACCCGGGGCAACTGGGATGTAAAATGTCTTAATGTCCGGAGGGTTAAAACCATCCTGAATTTGGGACGCTGACACGGATCCGAGGAAACTATGTTCTTGCATTTTCTTCAGTTGCCCCGGACTTCAGTCCGGGGTTAGTGCTCCCAAAATATCATGGACTTCAGTCCAATTTCTTCTTGCGAACTTTCGCGTCCACTTCATGAATCAGCAGTTCATCCCGCAGTCCATGTCATTTCCCGATTTTGGACCGGAGTGAAGATTTTGGACTGAAGTCCAGGAATTTTATTCATTTAACTCTCTCTCCCCCCGGGTTGAAACCCGGGGCAACTGGGATCTGAGATATCATAATGTCCGGAGGGTTAAAACCATCCTGAATTTGGGACGGTGAAACCCGGGGCAACTCAGACAGATCAATCCTGCATCTTGACACTGATGGCGACCTTGAGCAGGACGGTGAGCACCAGCAGGCCGATTGACCATATGCCGAGGGTGACCGACAACTCTGTCAGGGTGGGCATGTAGTCGACGATAGCATCGAGCGGGGTGGGGATGAAGCCTCCGATGACGAGACCTACGCCCTTGTCGATCCATATGGAAAGCACCAGGCCGATGCCAGCGGCAATCATCCACGCGTTCTGACGGCGTAGCGGGGGCGTCAGGAATACGGCCACAGAGGCAAGGCCGAGAATAAGCGAAAACCACATGAACGGCACGAGGGGAGCGTGGCCTTCAAGTCCGAAGTAGAGGTACTGAAAGCTGTGCATGTGCCCGGGGATGTTGCTGTAGAACGCCGTGAAGAACTCCGTCCCGAGCAGGAAGAAATTGGCCAGCCCTGCGTAGGCACAAAGCACGACGAGCTTTTCGCGCGCTTCCCTGCCTGCGTCGTAACCGGCCACATTCTTCAGAATGAAGCTGATGAGGATCAGGATGGCCGTTCCTGCCGCAAAGGCAGATGCGAGGAAGCGGGGAGCAAGCACCGCCGTGAGCCAGAGATGACGCGAGGGCAGTCCTGCGAAGAGGAACGCGGTGACCGTATGGATGCTGAACGCCCAGGGAATCGAGAGGTAGATGAGCGCCTTGGTCCAAGAAGGAGCGGGAACGCCTTTGCGCTCGGCGCCGAGCACGGCCCAGCCACTGATGATGTTGAGCATCAGGTAACCATTGAGCACCATCACGTCCCAGAAGACCATGGAGTGGGGCGAAGGGTAGCGCAGGACGTTGAGCACCCGCTGCGGCTTGCCCATGTCGGCAAGGATGAAGAGCATGCACATCAGGGCGGCAGAGACGGCAAGGAACTCGCCCACGATGACCATTTTACCGAACGCCTTCTGGTTGTGCAGGTAATAGGGCAGGACCACCATCACGGCCGAAGCCGCCACGCCGACAAGAAACGTGAACTGTGAAATGTAGACCCCCCAGCTGATGTCGCGTCCCATGCCGGTGACCCCTAGCCCGAGGTTCAGCTGCTGGCTGTAACCGGTGATGCCGATCCCAATGAACACAAGCAGCAGGGCAACCCATGCCCAGTAGGCGCGATTTCCTTTGAGCGCTTTCTCGATCATGGCTTCTCGTTAGATGATGTAAAAAACTGACGGCAGCGTGCCGAGTTCCGGCTTGCGCTGCATGGTTTCGTTGGCATGGAGCATCGTACGGATCTCCGATTTCGGATCGTTCAGGTCTCCGAAGGTGAGCGCCTTTTCAGGACAGGTGTCGACGCATGCCGGCAACTGACCGTCGACCAGTCGTTCTGAACAGAAGTTGCAC
This sequence comes from Chlorobiaceae bacterium, assembly GCA_013334965.1. Taxonomy (GTDB): domain Bacteria; phylum Bacteroidota; class Chlorobiia; order Chlorobiales; family Chlorobiaceae; genus Chlorobaculum. The sequence goes on from JAAXWO010000014.1 coordinate 31,857, forward strand.
TTTTCGACCACGCCCCTCTCCCTGGTGGGATAGGTATCGCTCAGCTCCCTGATGCCCGGTCGAGGATCCTGCCAGTTGAAGCTTCTTGACCCGTAAGGGCATGCTGCCATGCAGAAACGGCAACCGATGCAGCGATGGTAATCCATGGACACGATGCCGTCCCAGCGCTTGAAAGTCGCTTCGGTCGGGCATGCGCGGGTGCATGGAGGCTCGGTGCAGTGGTTGCAGAGGGTCAGCACCTTGCGCGACTTGACATCGTCGCCCTGGAACTGCTGGCTCGCAGTCGGGAAAGCCTTTTCGTACGGGCTTTTCCATATCCACTTGACCTGGTTCTTCGAGTTGCCGAAATCGGGCACGTTATGGGTGTGATGGCACGCGGCGATACACTGGGTGCAGCCTTCACTGCACTTGCGGGTATCAATGAGCATGCCCCACCGGGTCTTGCCCGGCATCGGTTTTTCGGGAAAAATCGACAGGTCGGTCTTTTCGAGGGCTAATGCCGGGAAAAGTCCCGCGGCTGCGCCAAGTCCGGCAAGGGCTCCGAGTCCGGCCTTTTTGAGGAATTCTCTACGTTGTTGATTCATTTCTGCGTCTCCATGGGCGACAGATGACAATTCCAGCATGTCGGCTTGACGTTGGCATACTGGTGACACATAAAACAGAACATCGGATTCTGCGCGTGGCAGCCGAGACAGGTTTTGAGGCTCTTGTCGAAGTGACGCCCGTCGGGGGTCACGAAGGTGCGGGCGCCGCTGCGCACCGAGTCGAAACGCCACTTGTCGAGCACCCGCATGTGATTGGCCCTCATATACTCGGCAGGGGCGACACACTTGGTGCTGTCGATCGGGATTGCTTTGGTCACCGCGGATTTAACCGGTGCGGATTCTGCTGCTGCGCGGGCAGGAGTCACTCCTCCGTGGCCTGCGTGCACGAAGAACCATGCGGCAGCGAATACGGCTATTCCGGCCACTATGGCCACCAGGGTCTGGCGAAGCTTATTCATCGTCGTCACCCTCCCCGAAACCGGCCATCGGGTTCTCCCTCAGGTCTTCGGTTCTTTTCTTCTCACCCTCCATGACGAGGGCGTTGCCGACCAGTTCGTGCAGCCCGTAGACCGACACGCCGGGATTCCAGTATTTCATAAGCGTTGGAAGGCTGGCGCGGTCGATGGCGCAGATCGTGACGAGCGAATCGACCTTGTGCTTTTCTTTGACATACTTTACTGCGTTGGCCCGCGGGAATCCTCCGCGCATGCGGATGTCCATGAACTCCTCCGCGTTCAGGCCGCTGCCCGAACCGCAGCAGAAGGTCTGTTCCCTGATGGTGTTCTCGGGCATTTCATGAAACACGTTGCACACCTTGTTGAGCACATACCTCGGCTCTTCGAACATGCCCATGCCGCGGGCGACGTTACACGAATCGTGGAAGGTGGTGCGGAGGTGGTCGTTGCGCTTGGGATCGAGCCTGAGCTTGCCGTGCTTGATCAGGTCGGCCGTAAACTCTGCGATATGGACCATCCTGGTCGACTTCGCATTGGTGAACTTCGTTCCGGTAATCGGGGATACCGGCTCCTTCAGGAAGTCCGCCGGGCCGTTCATGGTCTCCATGTACTGGTGGACGACGCGCCACATGTGGCCGCATTCGCCGCCGAGGATCCACTTGACGCCGAGCCGCTTCGCCTCATGGTACATCTTGGCGTTCAGCTTCTTCATCATCTCGTTGGAGGTGAACATGCCGAAGTTGCCGCCTTCCGATGCGTAGGTGCTGATGGTGTAGTCGAGCCCGATATGGTGGAAGAGCAGGAGGTACCCCATCATGGTGTAGACCCCGGGGTCGCCGAACAGGTCGCCGGACGGGGTGATGAACAGGATTTCGGCCCCCTTGCGGTTGAAGGTCGGGTTCACCGTCACGCCGGTCAGCTCCTCGATGTCGTCGACCAGCGACATGACGTTCTGCTCGAAAGTGTGCGGCTCGATGCCGAGATGGTTGCCGGTGCGGTTGCAGTTGGCCACCGGAGCCATGATCCAGTTGTTGTTGACGCCGATGAGATTGAGCAGTTCACGGACCATCATGGTGATCTCGGCCGTATCGATGCCCATGGGGCAGAAGACCGAACAGCGGCGGCACTCGGTGCACTGGTTGAAGTACATGTGCCACTCCTTGATCACCTCGACAGTGAGCGTCCTCGACCCGGAAAAGCTTTTCAACAGCTTCGCCAGCGCGGTGAAGTCATTACGGTAGACTGAGCGGACCAGTTCGGCCCTGAGCACCGGCATGTTCTTGGGATCGCCCGTGCCAAGGAAGAAGTGGCATTTGTCTGCGCAGGCTCCGCAGCGCACGCAGGTGTCCATGAAGAGCTTGAAGGAACGGAACCGCTTGAGGCGGCTCTTCATCCCCTCCCTGATCGTCTTCTCCCAATCCTTGGGCAACTGCCAGTCCGCATCGGTGGCAGCCCATTTTCTGGGGTTCGGGAACCCGATCTCCTCGAGGACCTCCGGCTTGGCGGGGAAGCACCAGTTACCGTCGCGGAACTCAACCGGCAGGTCCCACCAATCCTTGCCTGCGAACTCACCCTTGAGGATGCGCGGCTTTTTCTGTTCGAACTCCTTGTTGAGCTCGTCTGGTTTAAGGGCGTATTTGGACATAGTTGGTTATTGCTTTTCGACCGGGATGCCCGCCTTTTTCATTTTCTCACGGTAATCGTCCTCATACTCCGCATAGGTCCTGAACTTGATGTCAGGGTTCCACGGATTGACATGTCGCTTTGCCCGGCTGTCGTTCGGGAGGTTGCGTGTCGGGCTGAGGAATATGCCCCCCATGTGCATGAGCTTGCTGAACGGAATGTAGCAGAGCAGCACACAGACCAGGAAAAGGTGCACGTAGAAGAGCGCGCCGATCGGCGACGGAGCGTCAAGGCTGAAGCTGGCGAGACCCAGTGCAAGCGCCTTGATCGGCATAACGTCGACCTTCGTCACATAGCGCATGCTGACGCCGAGGATCGCGATGGTTCCGATCAGGAAGAGCGGGAAGTAGTCTGTCGCAAGTGAGATCAGTCGCACCTTCTCGTCCTGAATCCGGCGAACCACCAGGAAGGTCACGGCTGCAAGGGCGATGCCGTCGGTGATATAGAGAGCAGGAACGGTGACGTCGAGGAACCGGTCAAATGCCTCGATCAGCTCGATCGGAGCAGGAAGGGTATCGAAAAAGAATCGGGCGTGACGGATCACGATGATCAGCAAGGACCAGTGGAAAGCCAGGCCACCGAGCCAAAGCCATTTATGCGATCCGTAGGCGAGCTTCGAACCGCCGTGTAGCTCGGCTTTCGTGTTGCGGAACAGTGAGCGGAACAGCAACACTTCGGAGAGCACCCTGACGGCCGCCATGAACGGGTTGGAAGGACTTTCGAGCGGGTTGTCCTTGATCCAGTCAAGAGACTTCTCCTGGCCGCAGGTGGTCGGAATCCTGAACGGGACGGGCCGCCTGAGCCAGTCGACAAGCTTGTAGAGAAAACCGAGCAGCAGGATTGCGACCGATGCGTAGGGAATAATGACCCCGAAAAGGTAATCGAGCTTGCCGAAGGTGATGCCTGCGTAGGGAATGATTGCGAGCACCATCACCATGATGAAGGGAATGAGCACTTTTTTCATGCCTCGACCCTCCTGAGCGCCATGTGCATCCTGCGTCGGCCTTCATCCACCTTGAGCTGATAGATCGCCTCACGATGCTTCATATAGCTGTCAAAAGCCTGAAGGGTAAGCTCTTCGAGCCTGTCGCGGAACGGTTCGCCGCACGCTGCCGGCAACCCGTCGACCAGGCCCTTGAGCCCGAAGAGGATTGACAGGGCTTTTGAAGGGGGGAGATCCTGGACGGCAAGGATCCGCGTAATGCGGACGATCGGCTCAGTGGCCGACAAGCTGCGGTCGGAGACGGCGTCCAGCAGACCGCCGAGCTCCTCTGCGATCGCCGCTGCGACCAGCGAGCCGTGGTTCAGGCTGCCGGGAAGCATTGCTATGACCGACGTTGTCCATCGGTCGAGCACCGCCTGCCGGTTCTCCTTGATTATCTGTTCCCACGCTCTCGTCATAAAGCTGCAAATAAGAGGTTGTTTCTGTTTCGAGCGGAATCGGACTCAGTGTCGACGGACAAGGTCGCCTCCCGTTGCCGTCAGGAGCAGCAGGAGATGAGCGCTTCGTAGACCGGGAGCCAAGTCCTTGCCTGCCCTTCAAATGGCTTTTCGAGGTACTGGCAGAGATAGAGCGCATCGGCAGCGGCTGGACAGTTGCCCGTCTTCAGGGCTGCCAGGGCCTTGCGTCCCGACTCGGCCGTATCGCATCCCGTCAGGCGGACCTGCTTCCAGTAATTGACGGCCTCTTCACGGCTAACCACGTTCCTCGGCAGCGCTTCCGCCGATTTCAGGTTGGGGACCTCGATGTTTCGAGGTCCGAAAGTGGCAGCCCAGCCCGTTTCCGCCCAGTGCGAAGAGCTCTCAATGGCCTTTTCGACCATCACGATCAGATCATCCATCATAGCGATGCTCTCTCATTGAAGTTGCAAATTCTGCTGCCGGAATCAAAGTCCGTCCCCCATGCCCATCTGGATGAAGCCGCATGGGCAGACCAGGTGGCACAGGTGGCAGCCGACGCATTTGGAATAGTTTGTATAGACTTTTTCCCCTGCAGGGTTGTCGCGAAAACGAACAATCGCCTCCTGCGGACAGAACGATACGCACTGCTTGCAGTCAAAGCAGAAACCGCAGCTCATGCAGCGCTCAGATTCGGTTTTGGCTTCTGCTGGCTTGAGGGCTACGAGCAACTCGTCATGGTTGCCGACAACCACATCCAGCTCGATGGTTTTCCGTTTCGCCTGTGGCGACGGAAGGAAGTAGAGCAGGTCCTGCCTGCTGGCTTTGGTGATTTCGCGGTATTGCTGCTCAGGCATCGGTTCACCGTTAAGGAACGCATCGATCGCCATGGCCGCTTTACGGCCGTGTCCGACCGCTGTGGTGATGAGATCGACCTTGATTGCGTCACCGCCTCCGAACAGCTTTTCGCGCCCGGGAATGCGGAAGTTGCGATCGACCCTGAGCCACGGGCTGGAGCCTGCGATGCTCTCGAGGCCAGACATGTCAGTCGACTGGCCGATTGCGGCAACGACCATGTCGGCTTCGATCTCGAAGCTCTCGTCAGTGCTCTTGTAGCGAAGGAACGGAATCGGAGAGTTCCACCCCTCTTCGCCCTTCTGCTTTTTGGCCATCTTCGAGCAGACCAGCGCGCTGACACCCGAGGTTCCTCCGACCACTTCGACAGTTCCGGCCATATAGTGCATTTCGGCACCCTCGCGCAGCGCATCGTCGAACTCGTCCTTGAAGCAGGCCATCTCTTCCCGCGGCACGCCGGAAACGACTGCAGCCTGGGAACCGAGGCGCAATGCAAGCCTGGCGACGTCCATGGCGACGTTGCCGTCGCCGATGACGACAACCTTTTTCCCGACAGGGACGTCGTCGCCCAACACCTCGTAGTTCCGGAGGAAATCGATGGCGTTGGTAACCCCCGGTGTTCCGGAGCATCCCGGTACCGGCAATCCACGACCGACCTGGGCTCCTACGCCCACGAAAACGGCGTCATATTCGGATTCGAGCTGTTCGAGGCTCACATCTTTTCCTACGCGGACACCCATCTTCGTCTCGACTCCGAGATCGATGATGCGTGCGATTTCAGCCTCCAGCACCCTGCGGTCGACGCGGTAGCCCATGATGCCGTAGAGCACCATGCCGCCGAGCTTCTCGTTGGCGTCGAAAATCGTCACCGCGTGGCCTTTACGGCGTAGCTGGTATGCAGCGGATAGACCTGCCGGTCCGCCGCCGATGACGGCGACCCGCTTTCCGGTATCGGGTCCGGGGCCATGAAGCTTCAGGCCTGCCTCGATCCCATAGTTTCCGAACGCCTGTTCGATCGCGTTGATGGCGACGCTCTCGTCATGCTGGCCGCGGTTGCAGCCGCCCTGGCACGGGTGTGGGCAGATCCTGCCCATGACGGCAGGAAAAGGATTGGTGTCGACAGCCGTTTCCCAGGCTGATTTCATCGGATCGTCGGACTTGTCGATGCCGTTCAGGAATCGGTTGATCTGACGGATATCCTCGCCTGCAGGGCACTCTGCCGTGCAGGGAGGGGTCTGCCGGACATATACCGGACATTTGTGGCTATGGTCACCGAAGGCGACGATCTTGTCTGTCCCGGTAAGTTCGCTGAACTCAGGGAAGACATACTCCGTCGCAAAATCGAGAATCGGATTTGATTCTGCTTTCATGAAGTTTCTCCTTTGGAGTTCAGCTTAAAAACGAACGTGGGCCGACTGGTTGAAGGTCGTCCTTGCGTGACGATAGCTGTCGATCATGTTATCGTCGAACGTGAGGCCGGTCTCTTCGAAGAAACGCTTCCAGCCGATGCGTGCAATCCACTCGCCGACGCGCTCCCATGGGCGGCCGCCAGCCTTGTATGCCGTCAGGATCCGGCCGATCACATCGGTGACTTCCGGCCAGCGAGGCGGGTTGTTCGGGAGGTTGTGGGCCACGATGCTCATGGTCGAAGGCTTCGAACGGGCGTTGCTGTTCTTGCCGCCGACCCAGATGGCGAACTTCGAGTGCTCGGGATGGTTGATCTCCATTGCAGGGCAGGCACCGAAACAGGCGCCGCAGCAGATGCACTTGGCCTCATCCACCATGAGCGAACGCTTGCCGTTGACCACTGTCGGGCGAATGGCTGCAACCGGGCAACGCGCCACGGCTTTAGGAAGCTCGCAGATCGTCGAGAGGTGGTCGTGGTTGACGCGCGGAGGACGGGTGTGCTTGACGACGACCGCGATATCCGCCTGGCCGCCGCAGTTGATGGCGCAGCAGGAGGTCGAGAGCCTTACCTTGTTGGGCATCTGCATGTCCTTGAACTCACGATAAAGCGTATCCATCATCGATTTGACGACGCCCGATGCATCGGTTGCCGGAATGTCGCAGTGCAGCCATCCCTGGGTATGGGAAACCGAAGAGACGCACATGCCGGTGCCGCCGACGGGGAAGCCGAGCGATTCGAGCTCCTGGATCATCGGCTCCACGTTCTCCTGGTTGGGAGTGAGGAACTCGACGTTGTTGCGAACCGTAAAGCGGAGGAAGCCGTCGCTGTACCTGTCGGCCACTTCGCACAGGCGGCGCAGCATGTCGACCGTGTCCTGGCGAGGCGTACCGGCCCTGACCGTCCAGATCGCGTCTCCGCTCTCTGCGACGTGCTTCAGCACCCCCGGTTTGGGGATCTCATGGTATTTCCACTTTCCGTAATTCTTCCTGACCACGGGATGCAGCGCCTCCTCGTAGGTATGGGGGCCGGACTCTTTGGTCTTCCACGTTCTTTCCTGACTGCTCATGCTGTTTCCTGTATGTTATGGCGTACCGGCGCCGCTCTGGGCGCCTGCACGGCGGTGAATTTTCTGGAAATCAGGTGAGCCCGATCAGTGCACCAGGACGATTCGACGCAAATGAAGCCTTCGATGTCCGGTAAAGCTTGATCAGGCTATCCTGTCAGTATTTTGCCTTGAAGTAAGGGTTGTCCCTCGGACGCGTCACCTGGTTGATGTCATACTCGATGCCTGCGCCTTCGAGGAACTGCTTCAGGCCGACGCGCTCGATGGTTTCGCCGATGCGCTCGTGATCGAGGCCCGCGTCGTCCCACCAGTCGATGATCTCGTCGATCATCTCGAGGAAGGTTTCGATGTCGTCGTCATCCTCCATCTTCATGAACGGCACGATCAGGGAGCCCATGTTGACGCCTACCTTAAGGGTGTTCTTTCCACCCATGAGCAGAGAGATGCCCCGCTCCTTTCCGGGAGAGAGCGCTTTCGGCATGGCGTTCAGGCAGTGCATGCAACGGACGCAGTCGCGGGTTTCGATAACCATGTCGCCATCTTTCAGCGAAATGGCCTTGGTCGGGCAGTGGTTGATCACGTTGTTGACCAGCGCGTCCACGCCACGCTCTTCGATCCACGCCCTGACTTCATCGCGGTCGACCTGGATGGCGTCCCTCCATGTACCGATAACGGCAAGGTCGGAACGCATGATCGCGTTGGTGCAGTCGTTGGGGCAACCTGAGAACTTGAATTTGAGCTTGTAGTTCCATTCGGGGCGATGAACCTGTCCGACATAGTGCTGAAGCGCCTTGAGGTGCAGTTTCAGGTTGTCGTAGCAGGCGTTCTCGCAACGACCGGGCCCGATGCAGGAGACGCCGGTACGCATGCCGGCTCCGGCTCCGCCGAGATCCCATCCCGCCTGGTTCAGTTCGTCGAAACACTCCTGGACCTTGTCCTGCTCGATGCCCTGGAGCATGATGTCGCCGGTCTGTCCGTGAAGTGCGATGATGCCGCTGCCGTGCTTTTCCCAGATATCGCAAAGCTCGCGAAGCATCGACGTATTGTAATGCAGGCCAGGCGCAGGCTGGATGCGCATGGTGTGGAACTCGGCTGCTTCAGGGAACTTGTCCTTGATCATCGAGTAGCGCGTGATGATTCCGGCGCCGTAGCCGTCGACCGTCACGAGACCGCCTTTCCAGTAGCCCATCTTCGTGTTGTAGGAGTATTCGAGCTGGTCGAGTACGCCACGCAGCATAGGCTTTTTCGTTCTTTCCGCCAACTCCTTGAAGCCGGAAATGAAACTCGGCCACGGGCCGCTTTCCAGCTGGTCGAGCATCGGCGTCGGGTTCAGGAATGTTCCGTTACCGTCCGATCCGCACCCGTTGCACTGACACGCGCCTTTCATAGCGCTGTCGTTAGCACCATCCATGTTGCCTCCTTTGGTTCTCGATATGGAGGCCGGCTTGCCGCCGGCCGATTCTTAAAGGGTAGCCTTAAACGCAGCCGGTAGGTTTGGGCAGGCCGGCGATCTTGCATGCCTGAAGTGCCGGGCCTTTCGGGAACAGGCCGTAAAGGAACTCCGAAGCCTCTTTCTTGTCCATGTTGCGCTCGGTTGCGACAGCCTTGGTCAGAATCTTGACAGCCGGAGCGATCTGGTACTCTGCATAGTAGTTCCTCAGGAACTTGACGAGATCCCAATGCGCCTCGTCCATGGTGATGTCCTCGCCTTCGGCAAGCTTCAGCGCCACATCTTCGTTCCAGTCTTCAAGATTGACAAGGTAGCCGTTCTCGTCGGTGTCGTAGCTCCTGCCGTTGATTTCTATAGCCATGTTGATCTCCTTTGGTTAGGTATGATGTTTACATTGAGCATCGACACTCTCGAAACAGGGAAAAGGCCTCTATTTCGAATAATATCGATATATGGTTATGTAGTTAATTCTTTAATTGCAATTTATCAACCCTTCAGACGATTTTTCTGATTTTGGGACGACATCAGGAAACGATATACCGCATCCGATGTGAAAGTCCATCTCATGAAACAGTCAGGGCAACTCAGCTAAAGACAGGGATAACTCCTTGATTCAAAACGGAATATCAACTCATACAGGAGGATGCGACAACTCAACTCCAAAACAATTCAATCGCATAGTTATATAGTTAAAAAAATATCAGCTATTTATCAAGCAATTTCGATCGAATCAAGGGCATCTCCGGGATGTATCGACAAGAAATTCACGGTCACACGCCGCAGCTTCCGGCACTGAACTTCCGGGCGAGCGAGACGAAGCGCTCCGCCCAGCCGGGGGTGGCGGCGGCATGAACATGGGCATAGGAGGCGAAGAGGTTCCTGTACAGGATGCCGTCGCTCGTTCCTGTCAGCCCGAACCCCCTTGAGACATTGAACTGACAAACCTGGCTGATCGATGCCGAGGGCTTCGAATAATGGAATTCGTGGGCCCTGATCTTTTCGCCGTTGTTAAACCATGCCGAGTCGACGCCGCTTTCGAGCTCGAGGTAGCCGCAGCCTGCCGGGCGGCGCTGATACTCGATGTCGATCGGGAGAATCCCGGCAAGCGGCCAGATGCCGTCGCCATAGGTTGCGCTTCGGCAGAGGTAAATCAGTCCGCCGCACTCCGCCCAAGCGGGCATGCCTGCCTCTATCTTTTCACGGACATCCCTGAGGAGCCTGTGGTTGCCGCTCAACTCCGGGAAAAACGATTCCGGGAACCCGCCGCCGATATAGAGCCCGTGCACGTCGGGCAGGGATGAGGTATGGAATGTGTCGATGAAAACAAGTTCGGCTCCGCTCGAACGCAAGGCGTCGAGATTGTCCGGATAGTAGAAGCAGAACGCCGCGTCGCGGAATACGCCGATCCGGGGCCTCGCAGAGGCCGGGCACAACGGGATGGCATGGCCGGGCGCCTCAAGCGGAGGAGCGCCGTCGAACAGCGAGCGGATAGCGCCTATATCGCAATACCGCCCGACCCTGTCGGCGGCGGCGCTGATGAATGCCTCGGCATCTGAGGCCTCTTCGACGGTCACCAGGCCGAGGTGACGTTCAGGGAGCGCCAGCGATTCATCAGCCGGGATCGCCCCAAGCACAGGCAGGTTGCAGAAGGTTTCTATAGCCAGTCGCTGCTTCCCTTCCTGGCGGGAGCTTGCCACATGGTTGAGGATCACTCCGGCGATGGTTACCTTTGGCGGCATAGCCTGCAGGCCGAGCACCTGTGCCGCAACCCCGCGGTTCATCCTGCGGCTGTCGACGACCAGCAGCACCGGTGCAGAAAGAAGCGAAGCGAGTCCTGCGCTGCTGTCGGCGCCGCCGATATCCATGCCGTCATGCAGGCCGTGGTTGCCCTCGATCAGCGCAATGCCCCCCTCGTTCCGGGCACATGCCTTCGTAAACGATTCAAGGCAGGCCTCCGGCCCCATCATCCAGGTGTCGAGATTGTGGCATTCACCCCTGCCGGCAACTCGGTGCCACATGGGATCGATGTAATCCGGCCCCTTCTTGAAGCTCGTGACCGGGATGCCCCTTTCGGCCAGAAGACGGAGAAGCCCGAGGCTGACCGTGGTCTTGCCGGCGCTTTTCCATGAAGCCGAAATCATCAGCCGCGGAACAGTCATCTTAGGCATTTGAAAATCTCCCTCCGCCCGGGCATCCGGCGGACGCTTATGGGCATCGACATGTAATTTGTTCTGAACCCCGAATGATCTGGCGCTTGAAGAAACGCACCTTCGAAATATAATGGAAACATCGTGCGATTGATGATCGCGGGACGGACGAAGGACGATTTCCGCCCATCTTCACCTGTCGGCCACAGGAGCCCGCTGTTCGGGCCTGACTTTCGACAGAAAGAAGTCGTCTGCGATCTCTGCGTCTACAGTTTCACCTGCGCCGTTTTGAAGCGGTTCCTCGTAATCGTTCCACCCCCTGAGGCCGGTCTTGAGCGAGGCTACGCTGGCATACCCCAACTGCTGCATGGTCCATGCGGCAAAAGCGCTGCGACGGCCCGACCGGCAAACCACGACGACTTCGCGCTCCCGTGCCAGTACCAGCTCCGGTACGGTATCCTCGAAGTCCCATTCACAGGCGGACTCCAGGACGCCGCGCGGCACATTGATCGAGCCTGGGATATGCATCGCCGCGAACTCCTTCGGCTCACGAACGTCGAGAATGAGCAGTTCAGGGTTCTCCTTCATCCTGTCGACAAGGTTCCAGGGCATGATTTCCCTTATTTCGGCACGGCATCTGCCGACCATATCATTGACACGCATCATCTTTTCGAAGCTCTTTGTTGCTGATATCTTCAGACACGCATCAGGGTCAGTTTAACCCAACGCCCAAACAATGGCACCCAAAGAATAGCTATATAACTATTCAGTAATATAGCAACAAGCACGTATCACAATCAAGAGATTCAACGACGTTTTTCGCATGGACGATGATATGGCATAGCTTCGGGCAAGCACGTTAAATCATCATTGTTTGTTATATTTGCCATTCGGCCTCCCGATCGAGGCGCCCAATACCGTTTCCCTCAACTTCTCTTACGAACGATGAGCAATTCCGAACAAGCACGGGTGCAGAGTCAGAACATCTCCCCGGATAAAGTTATGCACAAGCTGGTTTCACTGGCCAAAAGACGCGGGTTCATCTTCCCGTCGTCCGAAATCTATGGGGGTCTTTCCGCCTGCTTCGATTACGGCCCGCTTGGAAGCGAGATGAAAAAGAACATCAAGGATCTCTGGTGGACATCGATGACGCGCCGGCACCAGAACATTGTCGGCATCGATGCGTCGATCATGATGAACCCTACGGTCTGGGAAGCCTCCGGCCATGTGGCGAGCTTCAACGACCCGATGATAGACGACCGGACGACCAAGCGCCGCTATCGCGCAGACCACCTGATCGAAAACCATATCGGCAAGCTGGTGCGCGACGGCAAAGAGTCGGACGCTGCCCGTGTCAAGGCGGCCTATGAGGCAGCGGCGACGTCCGGGGATTCGAACAAGGCGCTCTATGAGATCATCACCGGAGAGGCGATCAAGGCCCCCGACACCGGCTCGGGTGACTGGACCGACGTCCGGCAGTTCAACCTGATGTTCCAGTGCAGCATGGGCGCTGTGGCCGATACGGCCGGCATCGTCTATCTCCGCCCTGAGACAGCACAGGGCATCTTCGTGAACTTCCACAATGTCCGCGAAGCTTCGCGCATGAAGGTTCCGTTCGGCATCGCCCAGATCGGCAAGGCTTTCCGCAACGAGATCGTCAAGGGAAACTTCATCTTCCGGATGGTGGAGTTCGAGCAGATGGAAATGCAGTACTTCCTCAAACCAGGCACACAGCTCGAAGCCTTCGAGGCCTGGAGGGAAGAGCGCTTCAACTGGTACACGGAAAGCCTCGGCATATCGAGGGAGAAACTGCACTGGTACCAGCACGACAAGCTGGCGCACTACGCCGACCTGGCTTACGACATCAAGTTCGAGTTCCCGTTCGGCATCGAGGAGATCGAAGGCATCCATTCGAGGACCGATTTCGACCTCAAACAGCACCAGGAGTATTCCGGCAAGAACATGGAGTACATCGACCAGACGACCAACGAGCGCTACATCCCGTATGTCGTCGAAACTTCGGCAGGATGCGACCGCCTGTTCCTGGCCCTGCTTTCCGACGCCTATCATGAGGATGTGATCGACGGCGAGCCACGCGTGATGCTGAAACTCTCCCCGAAGGTCGCCCCGGTCAAGGCGGCAGTCCTTCCGCTGATGAAAAAGGGGGAGATGGGCGAAAAGGCAGAGCAGCTCTGCCGCGATCTGTCCGACAACTTCCTCGTCCAGTACGACGATGCGGCCTCCATCGGCAAGCGTTACCGTCGGCAGGACGAGATCGGCACGCCGTTCTGCTTCACAGTCGACCACCAGACGATCGAAGACGGTTCGGTGACCGTCCGCTACCGGGATACGGCAACCCAGGAGAGGATCGACATCTCGAAGGCAGGGGAGTTCCTTGCAGCAAAGCTCGTCAAAGCCTGAAAACCATAAGTGATTCAATGCATTACGATGTCGCAGTCATAGGAGGAGGGCCGTCCGGCGCCGTTGCCGCTGCCGAGCTTGCAAAAGCCGGGCATTCGACCATCCTCATCGAACGGAACCTTGCCAACGTCAAGCCCTGTGGGGGTGCGATCCCCCTGGGGCTGATCGAAGAGTTCGCCATCCCCGATGAACTCGTCGAGAAAAAGTTGACCAGGATGAGCGTGCGGTCGCCGCAGGGCAGAATGATCTCCATGCATATGCCGAACGGCTACGTCGGCATGGTTCGCAGGGAGCGGTTCGACCGGTACCTGAGGGACGAGGCCGTAAAGGCGGGCGCGGAGCTGACGGAGGCGCTCGTGAAGAAGATCGAGCAGTCTCATGACCGCTTCACCATCCATCTCTCAAAAGAGCTCCCTCCGGTGCAGGCGACCTATATCATCGGCGCAGACGGTGCGAACTCAAAAACGGCCGACGAATTGGGATTTCCGCCCAATGACCTGAAGGTGATCGCCATGCAGCAGCGGTTCCACTACTGCGAGGAGCTGAAGCCTTATGAGGAGCTGGTTGAGATCTGGTTCGACGGAGAGGTTTCCCCTGACTTCTATGGGTGGATATTCCCGAAAACCGACCACATCGCCATCGGCACGGGGACCGAGGAGCATCGCCACAACATCAGACAGCTGCAACGGCGATTCGTGGAAAAGATCGGCATCAAGGAAAAGCCTTACCTGGACGAGGCGGCAAAAATCCCCATGAAGCCTCGCCGCTCATTCACGCAGGAGAGGGCGATCCTTGTCGGCGACGCAGCCGGCCTGGTGACCCCGGCAAACGGCGAGGGGATCTTCTTCGCCATGCGTTCGGGCAAGCTCGGAGCCCTTGCGATGATCGACAGGATTCGTAACCGGACACCGCTTGCAGAATACGAGAAGAACTTCAGGAAGCTCTACTCCCCCATCTTCTTCGGACTCCAGATGCTTCAGTCGGTCTACTACAAAAACGACCGCCTGCGCGAAAGCTTTGTCGCCATCTGCAAAGACAGGGACGTACAGGAGATCACCTTCGATTCCTACCTGTACAAGAAGATGGTGCCTGCACCGTGGAGCGTCCAGATGAAGATCATGGCCAAGAACATCTATCACCTCGCCAGGGGCTGCTGAATGCTGCTCTCACTGCCCAACTGGATCATCCATCTCTTCTCGGCCCTCGAGTGGGGAGTGGCGGTCGTGATGCTCTACCGTTACGGTCGGCTGATCGGCAGAAGGGATGTAAGCCGATTCGGCCTGTTCATGATCCCTCACTGGATAGGGAGCTGGTTCGTACTCTCCTATCACCTGACGGGGGACGCCGTTCCGCAACTGCTCGACATGTCCGAGCTGATAAACCTTGTCGGCAGCATCTGCCTGCTCAACGCCACCATTGCGATACTGAAACACACCCGCGGCAAAGAGGTCGCCGTCGCGGGTGCAGTCATCGGTGGGATAGCCGTGAGCGGCCATCCGCAATCCTACATGGGAAACAACATCTTCGACGCCATCCTGCAGGTTTCGAGCGTCGTCTACATGGTTTTTCTTGTGCTGCTGCTGAAGGTAAGAAAACGGGATCCTGAAGTTTTTTCAGGCTTGACCGTGGGCGGGTTCTGGTTCGTGCTGGTCTTTATTTCGGTGACGGTCTTCTGTATGTACCTGGCTACAGAGGTTAGGGGATACATGACGCTCTCCCATGACGACCTGCTGCACGGCATGGCGGAAAGCCTCCTGAGCATAAGCAACCTGATGATCGTGCTCGGCATCCACCAGCAGACCAGAAGGCACCTTCAAAAAATATCGTAAGCTGTTGACGTGGAAGGCAAAGGGCTCAGGGCTTGAGCAGCGCCCGGTAACCATTCGGATCGCTGAGCAGCCGGAACGCCTTGGCCACGACAGAATCATCCTCGATGGCAGCCCGCTTTGCCGCACGTTCGTCGTAATGGCGTATAACCTCCCTTCTTGCGGCTGACGTTATCCTGGTTGAATCCTGCGCAATCTTCTTCCTGTTCATCACGCCAAACTCCTTCTCCAGGACATCCAGTTTTCCGGAAAGCGCGTCCGGGTCCATCCCGCCCTCCTTTTGGATAAACACCCTCAGGCTGTCCAGCCCCTGCTGGGGTTTGGAACGGTATGAGAAGCGCTCGCTTTCGACAAAGCGGCTGAAATCATCGAAAAGGGGAATCGACTGCAATCTCGTGACCTGATAATCAGGATGCGCCCTGTGAAAGCGTGAAGCATACCTGAAAAACATACCGTTTTTCTCCAGCGCCTGCTCGTAGTCCGAAGGTACGACGGCAGACGCGGTGATGTCCGGCCTGACGCCTCCGCCTCCGTAGACCTTTCGCCTGTTTCGGGTATAATAGACTTTGGTCGAATCGTACGCCCCGCCTGCCGTCAGCACCTTGCGATGCCCCTCTGGATGCGTGAGCGGTTTCTGGATGAGCCTCCCGGACGGCGTGTAGTATTTGGCGGTCGTCAGCTTGAGCATGTGGTCATAAGGCAACGAAATAACGGACTGCACCAGACCCTTGCCGAAAGATCCCTCGCCAAGGATGACGCCACGATCATGCTCCTGGATCGCTCCGGCAAGGATCTCGGCTGCTGAGGCGCTGTCCCCGTCGATCAGGACAACCATGGGCAGTGATGGAACAAGCGGCTCGTTCGTGGTTACGAAAACCTGCTCGCTCTCAGCGGTTCGACCTCGGGTGGATACTACCCTGCTGCCCTTTTCGACAAACAGTGCGGCGGCATCCACGGCAGAGGTGAGCAGGCCGCCCGGGTTGCCGCGGAGGTCGAGCACGATTCCCTTCATGTTGACCCTCTCTTTTTCAGAACGGCTCTTCAACGACTCAAGGGCATTGCGAAGCTCCTCTTTCGAGTGCTCCCCGAAACTGTTCATCTCCACATATCCGATCGAGTCGAACATGCTGTAATAGGGGACGGTGCTTACCCTGACCTCCTCCCGCTTAAGGGTATAGAGCTTGTCGCCTCCTTCGCCGTCCCGTTTAACCGAGAGCTTGACGATCGTCCCGACCGATCCCTTGATCAGCGCCTTGACATCGTCGACGGATTTATTGCCGACCGAAGTACCGTTGACGGCTACGATCCTGTCGCCGACCCGCAAGCCGGCTTTTGCCGCCGCCTGGCCATCGATCACCGAGGAGATGAAAACATCCCCTGAAATGACGCCGATCATGATACCGATGCCTGCGTACTGCCCGCTGGTCATTTCATCGAGTTCGTCTGACTGCGCCTCGTCGAGAAATGAGGTATAGGGATCAAGATGGTCGAGCATGCCGTCGATGCCTGAAAACATGAGCTCACTGACATTGACGGAATCGACGTAGTTCTCCGACACCTCCTTGTACACCTCTCCGAGAAGATCGATGCTTCGGGCGACTGAAAAATAGTCCGTTTTTGCCTTGGTTACCGCGAAGCCGCGACCGGGAAGCATGGTGACGAGCAACGCCGCTGAAGAAAAAACGACGGCAAACCTCGCCCCCCGGGAAACAGCGCGGAAGATTCCGCAGGAAGGGGCCTCACTCATGGAGCCTGTCACCTGAGGGCGCTTTCAAGGGCTGTGGCGCTGTCTGTCCGATCATCGCGGTATTTCACGATGATCGGTGTGTAGATCGAAAGGCCGTGCTCATTGGCGAAATCGCCTTTCACCTGGCGGGACCCTGCGACGACGACTGCGCCCTCCGGAATGACAAGCGGAGATTCGGAAGTTTTCCTGAGGATGGTCCCGTTCACGAGGTCGTAAACCGGTGTAGAGCCGTTCAGGATGACCCCTGTGCCTATCACCGCGCGCTTCCTGACGATGGTCCCTTCGTAGATGCCGCAGTTGCCTCCGACCATGACCTCGTCCTCAATGATGACCGGCATGGCGCCGATCGGCTCAAGCACGCCACCCACCTGCACCGCGGCAGAGAGATGGACTTTTTTGCCTACCTGGGCACAGCTTCCGACAAGCGCATGGGAGTCGATCATGGTGCCTTCGTCCACCCATGCCCCCACGTTGACGTATGCCGGCGGCATCATGACCACCGACGGTGCGAGGTAGGCGCCGTCGCGCACCGACGAACCACCGGGCACGATCCTGACGTTATCTGCGGCAGTGAACTGCCTGAGGGGGTAGGTGTCCTTGTCGATAAAGGAGAAACTGCCTGTACCGGCAAGCTCGACATGGCTCTCGTGGAGCACGCCGAGCCGCATGCCGACGAGGATCCCCTGCTTGACCCACTGGTTGACCGTCCAGCCGCTACCGGAAGGCTCGGCGGCACGGATAGAGCCTTTGTTGAGAAGCTCCTTGAATCGACCGAAAACGACCCGGACCTCCGGATCAGCCTTGAGCTGGTCGGCGTTGAGTGACGAATATGCGAGAATCTGTTCCCTGACCTGCTGGTGCTGTTCCATATACTTCGATGCTTCTTTGCTGTTGTTCAGTTGTACTCTGCTGTTATGTCGCTGCTTGTTTTCCTGTTGTAGAACCGGAAGTCGTCGCTGCGAAGACTTTCATCAGGCTTGATCCTGACGAAGATCATGTGCTGCAGGAACCACTTCAGTTCGGTCTTCATGTCGCTGTTGCGCATGGGCTCGAGAACTGTCGGGCTGACGTGGAGATCGAGCTGCTGGAACTTGACCTTCTGGCGCAAAGCGTATTTCCTGAGCCAGCGTTCGATCTGGTTGATCGTCGTGAATCTTGCCTGGACCACGCCTGTTCCTCCGCATGCCGGACACTGGTCGCCCATCCTCTGCATGAGGCTGGGACGTATCCTTTCACGGGTGATCTGCATGATCCCGAAATCAGAAAGCGGAAGGATATTGGATTTTGCGCGGTCGTTGCGAAGCTCGGCCTTCATGGAATCGTAGACCTTCTTCGAGTTTTTCGGATCGATCATGTCGATGAAATCGACGACGATGATGCCGCCGATATCCCTGAGCCTGAGCTGGCGCACGACCTCTTTGGCCGCTTCGAGGTTGGTCTTGAGCGAGTTCTCCTCCTGTTCGCGCTTGGCTGCGTAGCGGCCGCTGTTGACGTCGACGACCACCATAGCCTCGGTATGTTCGATGATGATGTAACCACCGGACTTCAGCCACACCTTCCTCGAAAAGATCGATTCGACATCCTTGGCGATACCGTACCCTTCGAAAAGGGGAAGCTTGCCCTGATGGAGCGACACGTTCCTGACCATGTCCGGAGCGGCCCACTGGATGTAGTTGAGCGTTTCGTTGTAGATCGAGTTCGAGTTGGCAACGATTTCGGTGACGTCCGTGGTCAGCGAGTCGCGCAGCACGCTCGAAATGATGGTATCCTCCTTGAATATCAGCTGCGGAGGCGCGGCATCCTGAAGCTTCTCCTCGATCTGCTTCCATTTGGAAAGCAGTTTTTCGAGATCCTGCTGCAGGAGCGTCTCCTCCTGATGCTCTGCGACCGTCCTTATGATCGCGCCGAACCCTTCGGGCAGCATCGAGCGCACGAGCTTCTTGAGGCGAGCGCGCTCCTTGCGCACCACGACCCTTCGCGAAACGGCGATCTGGCCTCCGCCGAACGGAAGCAGGACCATGAAACGACCGGCAATGGTGATATCCGAGGTAAGACGGGAGCCCTTGCTGCCGATAGGCTCCTTGATGACCTGGACAAGGATGGAGTCGTTCGGTTTCAGCTTGCTGGCGATCATCTGCGTATATGACTGTCGGCGGGCCTCAGCCTCCCTGGACGTTGTCGGACGGGGTTCGCCCTTTCCGGGCCCCGAAGGCCGTGCCGCGTCCCTCGCTGGTGCCGGGGCAGTATCTTCGGCATCGATATCATCGCCCTCTTCGTCTTCGATCTCGCCTTCATCGACCGCCGACTCGTCGTCGTCATCGTCCTCGATCAACGCGCGATAATCTTCGCTGGTCGTTCCCACATCGGAAAAGTGGAGGAAACCGTCGGACTTCTGCCCGATGTCAACGAATGCCGCCTTGAGGCCTTCGACCACCTTGTGCACCCTTCCGAGATAGATGTCCCCGATGCTTCTCATGCTTTCAGGGCGCTCTATGATCAACTCCGCAAGACGTCCCTCTTCGACGAGGGCGACCTGGATCTCGTCTCCAGTCTTGTTCATCAGGAGCTGCTTCTTCACATTCTTCTTCATTACCTGCATCTATTAATGGTTATTCCTTAAAAAATATAACACTTCCGGACTTTGTCCGTTGCCTGATTCATCGAACATTTTTGTCGATTTTCCGAATTTTCGCACCTTGTATTCTGCACCCCCTGAAACCTTGATCCATTCATGCTCACAACAGCTTACGAAATCCCGCTCTGGCAGGAACTGAACCGCGTCTGCGGCATCGATGAAGCCGGACGGGGACCGCTGGCAGGCCCGGTTGTCGCGGCCGCTGTGGTATTTCCCCGCCATTTCAGGCCAGAGGGCATCCTGGAACGTCTCGACGACTCAAAAACCCTTTCGGCTGAACTCCGCAGCAAACTGGTGCCGGCCATCCATGAGGCCGCAGAGGCATGGGCCGTCGGCATCGTCGACGCTGAAACTATCGACCGGATCAACATCCTTCAGGCAACCATGCTCGCCATGAACATGGCGGTTGAATCGCTCGGCTCGATGCCGGAGCTGCTGCTCGTGGACGGCAACAGGTTCAGCCCAAGCCTCCCGGTGCCTTACCGGACCATAGTGAAAGGTGACTCGAAGGTGTTTTCCATCGCAGCCGCATCAGTGCTTGCAAAAACCTGCAGGGACGAACTGATGACCGCATATGCGGAACAATACCCCGGATATGGGTTCGAGCTGCATTTCGGATATCCGACGACCATGCACGTCGAGGCCATAGCCGCCCGCGGACGCTGCACAATCCACAGGAAAAGCTTCAAGTTACGTAAATTGGGGGAAAAATAACCTTTCCGTGGCCATGAATGCCCAACACAGGCTCGGAGCCGAAGGCGAAAAGCTTGCAGCAATGCATCTTGCGGGCAAGGGATACAGGATCGTGGCCCGCAATTTCCGCTTTCACAGAAACGAAATCGACATCGTCGCTCATGACGGCGACGAACTCTGCTTCATCGAAGTGAAAACCAGGGCGTCTCTCGACAAGGGACACCCTGCCGAAGCGGTCACTCCAAGGAAGCAGAAGGAGATCGCAAGGGCTGCTTCCGGCTATCTCGCAGGACAGAAAAACCCATGGGTGAACTGCCGTTTCGACGTCATCACCATCATCGCAAAACATATGGACGGCGCGTCGATTCTCGACTATGAACTCGAGCATTTCAAGGCGGCCTTCATGGCTGGAGAGGGTTGATAAATAGCATATCACCGGATTTTTGTTATCTTTCAAAACAAACAGTTTTACCAGCTCATCCCGTACATCCGATCCCATGCAAGAAACTGAAATCCTGTCCGTGTCGGACGCTTCGAACGAATACCTTGCGTCGAATATTCAGGTGCTCGACGGCATTGAACATGTCCGAAAAAGACCGGCCATGTACATCGGCGACATCCACAGCCGCGGCCTGCACCATCTCGTGTACGAAATCGTCGACAACTCGATCGACGAAACGCTCGGCGGCTTCAACGACTATATCCATGTTGCGCTGAACCCGGACGGATCGGTAACGGTTACCGACAGGGGTCGAGGCATTCCTGTAGACATGCACCCCGGGAAGAAAAAATCGGCTCTCGAACTCGTCATGACGGTCATCGGAGCCGGCGGAAAGTTTGACAAGGGGGCATACAAGGTCTCAGGCGGACTGCACGGCGTCGGCGCCTCGGTCGTCAACGCCCTTTCGGAATGGTGCCAGGTCGAAGTCTATCGCAGCGGCAAGGTTTACATGCAGTCATACAAGCGCGGCGTACCCCAGGGAGATGTAAAGGAGATCGGCACAACCGACAAGCAGGGTACGAAAGTTTCCTTCAAGCCTGACGCCGATATCTTCAAGACGACGGAGTTCCGCAAAGACATCATTATCGACCGCATGAGGGAGCTGGCGTTCCTGAACAGCAACCTCAGGATTGTCGTGCAGGACGAGAGCGGGGAGGAGGAGACCTTCCATTTCGAGGGCGGCCTGAAGGAGTTCGTCCAGTTCACCGACAGCAACAGGATTCCGCTCGTCAAGGAGCCGATCTACCTCTCTGGAGAGCGCGACTCGACGATCGTCGAAATAGCCCTGCAGTACAACGACTCCTACCAGGAGAACGTGTTCAGCTACGTCAACAACATCAACACCCATGAGGGCGGCACGCACGTTACCGGGTTCAGGAAGGCCCTGACACGAACCCTCAACGCGTATGCGCAGAAAAACGACCTTCTGAAAAACGTCAAGATCACCCTTACCGGAGACGATTTCAAGGAGGGGCTCACCGCAATCCTCTCGGTCAAGGTTCCTGAACCGCAGTTCGAAGGCCAGACCAAGACAAAACTGGGGAACTCTGAAACCCAGAGCATCGTGGAGACCATCGTCAACGAGCAGCTGGCCGAGTTCGCCGAAAGCAATCCCGGTACGCTCAAGCTGATCATCGAGAAGGTCAAGGGAGCGGCAATCTCCAGGGAAGCTGCAAGAAAGGCGAAGGAGCTGACGAGAAGGAAATCGGCACTGGAAAGCTCAGGGCTTCCCGGCAAGCTCGCAGACTGCTCGATCAACGATCCGGAACACTGCGAACTCTATATCGTCGAGGGTGACTCCGCAGGCGGCAGCGCCAAGCAGGGTCGCGACAGAAGCTTCCAGGCTATCCTGCCGCTCAAGGGCAAGATCCTCAACGTGGAGAAGGCCAGACTGCACAAGATGCTTGAAAACGAGGAGATCAAAACCATCATCCTCGCGCTCGGCACCAGCATCGGCGAAGAGGATTTCTCCCCCGAGAAGCTCCGTTATGGCAAGATCATCATCATGACAGATGCCGACGTCGACGGCGCACACATCAGGACGCTGCTGTTGACATTTTTCTTCAGGTACATGCGATCCCTCATCGAGGCCGGCAAGGTGTTCATCGCGCAACCGCCGCTCTATCTTGTCAAATCAGGCAAGGAGCAGCAGTATGCGTGGGACGAGGAAGAGCGGTTGAGCATTGCGGACTCGATGAGGAAGCTCCAGAAGGGAAAGGCGAACGTATCCATCCAGCGCTACAAGGGTCTTGGTGAAATGAACCCCGAGCAGCTCTGGAGCACGACCATGGACCCAGAGCATCGTTCACTGCTTCAGGTATCTGTAGATAACGCCAGGGAGGCCGACAATGTATTCTCGACACTTATGGGCGACAAGGTCGAGCCTCGAAGGGAGTTCATTGAAAAGAACGCAAGGTATGTCAGACGCCTAGATGTCTGACATAACCTGAACCATCACCTCTTTTTTCAGCGAATCTATCCATGCCTTGAACATCTCCTGCCGTTTGCTGTCTGTCGCAAGCTCCTCGATACGGGTATAATCCCGCTCCGGAGTCATGCGATGGGCAGCCTCTCTGGCATTAAGCTGGAAAAGGGCAAAAAATGGCTCTGACTTGGCCGGAACGATCTTCTCCGGCTGGCTGATCCCACCAATGGTATGTATCTGCCCGATTATTTTCTGAAGTTCCGGCCTCAACGAGGAGAGCTCGATGAACTGGCTTCCTGACGCAGCTTTTATCGCTCCGCCCATTTTGGACGACACCGGGTCGTCAGAGTATTTTTCAGCTATGGCAGCGAAAGTCGTCTTGCCGGCAAGGACATCGGCACGAAGGGAGCGCAGCAGCTCGACCGTTTTGGACTCGTCAGTCCTGCTTCTATCAAAAATGGCCAGGATGTGCCGCACATGAATGGAGGTGCCCTCCTTTTCAAGGAGCTGTATCAGATGATAACCGAAGCGTGATTCAACCACATCCGATACCTGTCCGGGTTTGAGCGCATATGCCGCAGCCTCGAAACTGGAAACCAGTTCACCCTTCTGAACAAATCCAAGGTCACCTCCAAGGGAGTTGGACCCGGGATCATCGGAATACTCACGTGCAAGCGAGGCAAAATCAGCACCGGCTTTCAGCTTTGCCTGAACAGCGTTGATCTTTTCCAGCGCCTCATTCCTTGCGGATAACGAAAAATCAGGATACTTGATGAGCTGGGATACAGAGACCTCTTCAGGAACCGGCTGCAGGAGATCTTTCTGCCTGGCATAGAAATCCATCACCTCTTCGTTGGTCACGGTGACATCACGAAAACGCTTTCTCCTGATGGACTCGACCATCTGCTGGTTCCGGATGTCTTCACGAATGTCCTGCTTCAGGCGGTTTAGCGGACGGCTGAAACGCAACTCCATGTCGCCAACAGAGGGAAACCCTGCGCGGAGGGTATTGTATTTAGCCGTAGCCATTTCATCAATGGCCTTCTCATCGACCGAAACGCTGTCTATCTTCGCTTTTGTCAGAAGAATTTTCTGGTCGATCATGTTTTCAACAAGGCGTTTCCTGACCTGGGGATCGCGTTTCGCTTCAGGATATTGCATCTTGAACATCAGCTCCTGTTCGTCGACATCAGACTTGAGAATGATCTCCCTCCCCACGACGGCTACGATCCCGTCCGGGCTCTGGGCATAACTGCCATTGAAACATGAGGTAACAATTGTCGCTGCTGAAAAGAGGGCGAAAAATATTTTTTTCATAACGTACTGGGTTTGCTTTTGGGGGTTCCCCCATGCATGAAACAACTTTCCGATTCGGCGAACGTTGTGGCGACATCAAAAGCCAGTCCCTCATGGATGGACATGACGGCCGTTCGAGCCATCGAAAGCACAACATACAGAGAATCTGCCTTACGGACAAGAGGTGAGATCGGGGATCAGTGCGGAGAAATCGATCGGAGCTTACGCATCCATGAGGCAATAAAAGCGGACTCATGGATGCGTGGGCAAAAATAACGTTATGCGCCCCTGAGCTTGATGGCGCTGTTGGCTCTCTTATGCATGTCGAATACGAGAGGAGCCGCGACGAAAATAGAGGAATAGGTACCGATAAGAATGCCTGCAAACATGGCAAATGCAAATCCGCGGATTGCAGGGCCTGCGAAAAAGAAGAGCACCAGGACTGAGATCATGACGGTACCGGAGGTAATGATGGTCCGGGAAAGCGTCTGGTTCATGCTCTCGTTGAAAATCCGCTCATAATCGGCAGGCTTCTGGCCGCGGACACGCTCACGGATACGGTCATAGACGACGACCGTGTCGGTTATCGAATAACCGGCGATGGTCAGGAACGCGGCAATGATGCTCTGGTCCACTTCGAGAGGCATGAAATCAAAAATACCGCCGAGAAGGCTGAACAGGCCAAGAACGGTCAGCACGTCATGAAAGATAGCGACGACGCCTGCCGCTGCGAACTTGAACTCGAACCGTATGCTGACATAGAGCAGGATACCGATCATGGCGGCAACCAAAGCCTTGATGGCAGAAAATTTCATGTCCGACGCAATGCTTGGACCGACAGCCTGGATGCTGAGGATCTGGGCGGGATTGCCCTGAAGGCGAGATGCGAGGGCATTGGTAATCAGGGCTTTAAGGTTTGTCGTTTCGCCATGAAAATCGGTACGCAACAAAACCGCACTGTCCTTTCCATACTGTTTGACGGACCCGTTAACCCCGGCACTGGTGAGAATGGCTCTTACCGCACCGACATCGACAGGTTTGTTGAATCCGATCACCACCTCGGAACCGCCCTTGAAATCGATTCCGTAATTGAGCCCCCTGGTGAAGAGGGAGACCAGGCCCGAAACAAGAAGCACGCACGATATGATATAGGCAACCTTGCGATGCTTGATGAAGTTGAAGTTTGTCTTTTTGAAAACCCGCATACCAGCTGATGTGTTGAATATTTATCCGAAACTTTTTTCAGTCATGAATTTGCCGCCGAGCAGCAGATCAAAGATCACCCGGGTCACCACGACTGCCGTAAACAGGCTCGCACCGGTTCCGATCATGAGCGTCACAGCAAAACCCTGGATCGGTCCGATACCGTATACATAAAGGAGAAACGCAGCCGACAGGGTCGTGACATGCGAGTCGAGGATAGAGGAGAACGCCCTGTTGTACCCGGCATCGACGGCAAGGCGAAGGCTCTTGCCCTCATCGAGCTCTTCCCGGATCCTTTCGTAGATCAGTACGTTTGCGTCGACGGCCATACCCATGGTCAGAACGATACCGGCGATACCGGGAAGCGAGAGCGCTGCGCTGAAACCGGCAAGCACGGAAATGACGATCAGTATGTTGAGCACGAGAGCAATATCAGCAGCGATGCCTGCCTTGTGGTAGTATACGATCATGAACACGGCGACCGCAGTAAATCCCCAGATCAGCGACAGCAGGCCGGAACGGATATAGTCCGAACCGAGCGACGGGCCGACGGTACGCTCTTCGAGAATCCTTACTGGTGCAGGCAGGGCGCCGGCCTTCAGGATGATTTCAAGATCCTTGGCCTCATCGAGTCCTGAAATGCCGTTGATGACCGAGTTGCCGCTCGGAATCCTGGACTGGACGACAGGAGCGCTGTAGACTGTCCCGTCGAGCACGATGGCAATCTGCTTGCCGATATTGGCTCCGGTGATACGGGCCCATTTGGAGGTACCCTCTTCGTTCATCGACATGAGGACTTCAGGCTGCGAGTTCTGCGCACCGAACGTCGCCTTCGCTTCGGTGATCACTCCGCCGGTGAGTTCCGGAGTCTTCTGTACGAGATAGATTGGATAATACTTTTCGCCCTTTTCCGTCTGCAGCGGCTTGGCGGACAACAGCAGTTCGGTATCCTGCGGCAACAATGCGCGGATATCTTCACGGTTCAGCGTCGAAGCGACATAGTCGCGGGCATAATCGGGAGTGAAGACAAGGCCGTTCTGCATAACGCCGATAACATCGGATAGTTTTCGGGGAGCCTTGGGTGCGGCGGATGGAGCTGCATTGTCGGCTACTGTCGCTGCGGATGCCGCAGGGGCTTCGGAAGGCTTTGCCGCAGCCATGGCTGAATCGGCCGGCGCCTGCGGGGATGAGGCCTGAATCTGCGCCGAGTTGAGACGCTCAATGGTCCTCAGAAGCAA
The DNA here is from genome assembly GCA_013334965.1 of Chlorobiaceae bacterium. Lineage (GTDB taxonomy): Bacteria > Bacteroidota > Chlorobiia > Chlorobiales > Chlorobiaceae > Chlorobaculum. Next base: position 58,346 of record JAAXWO010000014.1, read on the forward strand.
TTCCGGTTCCTTTACCAGCCTGAACTCCAGCTTGGCGGTACCTTTCAGAAGACGACGGACGCGGGCTTCGTCAGTGACGCCGGAAAGCTCGATAATGATTCGCCGTGAGCCCTGGGTTTGAATAACCGGCTCTGCGACGCCGTACTGGTCGATACGGTTCCTGATGATCTCCTTGGCCCTGACAAGGGCATCCTGGGACTCCTTGTTCAATTTTCCGACGATCTCCTGATCGGTGTTCCGGATATCATAAAAATAACGGCTGAGACGGATGTTCTCCTTTTTGAACTCAGCGGCAAGAAGGTCAACAACGTTATCGCTGGAGTTTCCAGAAGCGCTCCGGAGCTTTGCCATGATGCGATAGAAGTTGGCGTCCTTGTTCCATGCCTTCTGCTCTATGAGATCGAACAGGTCAACCTCCATCACGAGGTGCATGCCGCCCTTCAGATCGAGACCGAGCTTCAGGCTTTTATCTTTTGCATGCTCTATTTCGGTTCGATGCTCCAGGGCATATTTCAGGCTGTCTTCGCCTGAACGAAAACTTCCCAGTTTTTTGGTAAATGCATAATCACGGTAAGTCGGCCATATCGACCATACCGAAACCAGCGCAACCACGGCGATCAGAATGAGTTTAAAGCTGTTGTTTTTCATGAAAAAATGCCGTTACGCACGATTGATAAAGTTTAGCCAATATATGAAACCGGGCCCTGATTAACAATCAGGACGACGGCCTCCCGCCACACCGGCAATCGACATTATGGAAATGAAAAACCCGGACGGAAGCCCGGGTTTTTATCAGATCATGCCGCGATGTTAACCCCAGATATCCTTGACGATATTGTTGTACCAGCCGCGGGCATACATGGCCTCCTGCATGAGCTGGTCGTCACCGGCGTCGATCGGGGTAAGCCCTCCGGAATTTGGCACCTCGACGATCCCCTCTGCGGAAATCTTGTAGACACCGGCAACCGATATACCGTAACCCGGTGCGAGAAGACTGTAACAGGTATTGACCAGGGATGGCGAGACCGGCTGCTTGCCGCGGAGCAGCCTGACGATAGCTGCGGCGGCCACCTTCCCCTGACTGCTTGCTGCAAAACCTGATTTCGGCATGGGGCCCGCAACACAGGCGTCGCCGATGACATGAACACCGGGGCGCAAGGTTGATTCGAACGAAACGGGATTGACGGGGCACCAACCGCTCGCATCGGAAAGTCCCGAATCGAAAGCGATCCGACCTGCTTTCTGCGGGGGAATGATATTGACGACATCTCCCTTCAACACCTCGAGTTCCGTCGTTACGGTCATCGCAGCCGAATCGACCGCCTGGACCTTGCCGCCCTTCGCGGCGCCTCTCCACTCTATCATTCCAGGATAGAGCCTTTCCCAGCCTTTCTGGAACAGTGCCTGTTTGGAGAATTTATCCTTGGCATCCAGAATGAGGATTTTGGATTTCGGCTTATGCTCTTTCAGGTAATAGGCGATAATACTGGCACGTTCATATGGGCCTGGAGGGCAGCGGAACGGATTCGCAGGCGGACAGATCAACACGGTTCCGCCGTCTTTCATCATCTGGAGCTGGCGATTGAGCAATACAGTCTGCGGCCCTGCCTGGAATGCATGAGGCATCGTCGCTTCAGCGACCTCCTGACTGTATCCCTGGATTGCATCCCACTTGAAATCAATCCCTGGCGAAACGATCAGACGGTCATAATTCAGGACGGCGCCACCCTTGAGCGTCACCGTCGATCTGGCCGTATCGATTGAAACGGCCGTATCGGCCATGACCTTGACTCCGTAGCGGGAAGAGAGGTTCCCATAGGTCTGGGTGATCTCTTCCATGGTCTTGAGGCCTCCAAGTACCCAGTTGCTGAAAGGGCAGGTAATATAGGCGGCTTTCGGCTCGACCAGCGTCACCGACAGTGAAGGATCAAGTTTTTTGAGATATTTTGCGGCCGTTGCGCCTCCGAACCCCCCACCGATGACAACCACTCTGTTCTTTGCTGCGTAAGCATTCCCGATCCCGCCGAAAACGCCGAGTGCAGATCCGGCGATGCCGGAAACAATGAGTTTATTGAAGTCACGTCGAGATATGTTCATGGTCACTCTCCCGATTATTTATTTTTTGTCCATACCGTTCCAAAATATTCTGCGATCTGATGGATCTCCTCGTCGGAATACCCTTTGGCATGTCGTCCCATTATCGAAGAGAATCGGGCGCCTGACTTGAAATCCTTAAGTGCGGCTTCAAGGTACTCCGGCGATTTCCCATAAAAACCGGGGATGATTCCTACACTTTTCCCATCAGTGCCATGACAGCCGGCACACGAAAACGCAAGAACCTGACCTCTCGGATCGACATCTGCGGCTTTCGACCTCTTTGCAGCGCGGGTACCGGCAGCCACGGCCTCCATGGAAGCAGGCAAAGTTCCGGATAACACAACGCATGCCGTAAGAATAATCTGCATTTTAGAGGGCATATCTGTTCCTCCTGTATTTTACTTGGCTTGACGAGATAATTTCAATCCGGCGGGAATGGGCTGGGCATCAGAAGGCTGATGTCCAATAATTAAAACGTACAAAAAAGTGCGACAAGCACACACACCCAAACAGCGCATCGGATGCATTATACGCGTAAATCTTTATCAGATAAAGACATATGATGTATGCACAGAATTTCGCGACTTGATCCGCAGATACCGTAGCGGCACGTATGGACGGTAAATGGCTAACCCATGTAATCAGGCGCTTATTCAGCTAATATAACGAAATACGCAAGTAGTACATATCAGTGGAAGTCCAAAAATTTATTCTGCCAACCGGAAATCTCTTTTTTTGCAATTTTATATTAAGCTGGGTTCATATCGTCAAGGATCGCTTTGCTTTGCAAAGCTGTATTATAAAGAGTCACCTGAAACGCCAATGTTTCACGTGAAACATTCCCATCGACCATGTATGATATTATAGTTGTCGGTGCCGGTCATGCCGGCTGTGAAGCAGTCCTCGCAGCAGCGAGGAGCGGGGCGTCCTGCCTTCTCATCACTTCGGACCTGACCGCCGTTGCGAGGATGTCCTGCAATCCGGCAATCGGAGGGGTCGCAAAAGGGCAGATGACGAGAGAGATCGACGCACTTGGCGGAGAGATGGGCAAAGCCATTGACTCGACAGGGATCCAGTTCAGGCTGCTGAATCGAAGCAAGGGTGCTGCGATGCACTCCCCCAGGGCACAGGCCGACAAGACGCAATACAGCATGTACATGCGGGGGGTTATCGAACGCGAAAGCCGCATCGACCTTCTTCAGGATACGGTAATTGGCGTCATCGCGTCAGCAGGTGTTTTTAACGGTGTAACCGTAAGCTCGGGCAGAGTGATCAGGGCCAGAGCTGCTGTATTGGCTTGTGGGACGTTCCTTAATGGACTGATACACGTCGGGATGAATCACTATCCTGGGGGCCGGACAGTCGCCGAGCCCCCCGTAACGGGGTTGACTGAATCACTCGTGTCATTGGGCTTCACCTTCGGCAGACTCAAGACAGGTACCCCACCGAGAATCGATGCAAGAAGCGTGAATTACGATAACCTTGCCGAGCAACCGGGCGACACTGAACCGGTACCATTCTCATTCAGCACTGACGACGTATCGCACAGGAACCTCGTAAGTTGTTTCATGACGAAAACGACGAGTGAAACGCATGAAATCCTCAGGACAGGGTTCGACAGATCACCGCTCTACACGGGCAAAGTTCAAGGGGTTGGGCCACGCTATTGCCCATCGGTCGAAGACAAAATCTTCAGGTTTCCGGAGAAAGAGAGCCATCACATATTTCTTGAACCGGAAGGGATCGATACGTTAGAGATGTATGTAAACGGTTTTTCGACTTCGTTACCGGAAGATGTACAGATAGCCGGCTTGCGATCGATTCCCGGACTTGAGCAGGTCAAGATGATCAGGCCTGGGTATGCAATTGAATACGACTTTTTCCATCCATGGCAGATCAGGGCGTCCCTGGAAACACAGCATGTCGAAAACCTCTATTTCGCTGGCCAGATCAACGGGACCTCGGGTTATGAAGAAGCTGCCGCCCAGGGACTTGTCGCCGGCCTTAACGCTGCCCGCAAAATCTCTGGCAAACAGCCGTTGATCCTTGGCAGAAATCAGGCGTATATCGGGGTACTCATCGACGACCTCATAACAAAAGAGACAAAAGAGCCCTACAGGATGTTCACCTCATCTGCTGAACACCGGCTGGTGCTTCGTCATGACAATGCGGATATCAGGCTCACTCAAACCGGATACGAATGTGGGCTGGTCGATGCAGGGAGATATGAGCGCACCGTTGCGATAATTGATGGAACAGAGCGGTGCATAAGCATGCTCCATGAGATAAAGGTACCGCCGTCAGAGATCAACAAACTTCTTTCAAGCAAAGGTTTCCCGGAACTTAAGGCTCCTGTCAGGGCGTTCGCCATCATCAAGAGGCCTGGAATCGAACTGCTTGATGTTGTTCAGTGTTCTGATACAGTAAGGGCGGCTATTGGGCAGTTTTGCGCAGACAAACGAATAGCTGAACAGGTTGAAATCGCCATCAAATATGAAGGGTATATCAAACGCGACCAGATGATGACTGAAAGGATATCCCGTCTTGACGCGCTGCACATTCCTGATAATTTCAATTATACCTCACTGAACTCTCTTTCAAGCGAAGGTATGGAGAAGCTTATCAAACACAAACCATCGACGATCGGGCAGGCTTCGAGGATACTCGGGGTGTCTCCTGCAGACGTTTCAATACTGATGATAAGGCTTGGTCGTTAGGGCCTACGATGTTTCACGTGAAACATTGTTCGAGGTTTCAATAAACTCCGTCGTTTTCAATCCCATGAATAAAGTGACCGATCCTTCGCTTTACAACGAATTGCTGTTCGGAAAAGACCGTGAAGAGGGAATCGTTGGGGCCTATCAGCTTAACGATTCACAGATTCGTCTCTTTATCCGGTCGAATGACGGTGTCGTGAAACGTGACGAGCCTTTCTACCCGTTCTTTTTCCTTTCGGACAGTGAGCTCCTGGATGGATTCATGCCGCAGGACCGGGAGAAGTACTGGCTGATTCCACTCGAAGGCGCTAACTATTTCCGACACCTCGCCATTTTCAGGAGCTGGAAGAACTATCGAGCTGCTCTCGATCATGCAAACAGCGGCAGCCAGGACTCTTCAGGAGGAAACGAGTTCCCCAATCCGGCAGGGACGAACAGTCACCTCACCTATAATCGGGGCGATGTCATCTCGCAGTATCTCCTGCAGACAGGCAAGACCATGTTCAAGGGAATGCTGCTTGAGGACCTGCACAGACTCCAGCTTGATATAGAGACCTATTACAGGCCTGATAAAAACACCGGGAACAAGGATGCCTTCGGTGAAGACCCTGTAATCATCATCTCACTCAGCGACAATCGATCGTGGGAACATGTCATCCATTCAAAAGGCAGGACCGAAAAAGCGCTTCTCGAAGAACTTGTTGCAATTCTTCGGGAAAAAGATCCCGACGTTATCGAAGGACACAATATTTTCGGGTTTGATCTGCCCTATCTCCAACGCCGATTTGAGTTGAATGGCGTGCCGTTCAGGATTGGACGCGACGGGCTCGTCCCAAGATCTTTTCCTGCAAGCATCCGCTTCGCCGAACGAATGATCGATTACCAGTTTTTCGACATACCCGGCAGGCATGTGATCGACACCTATTTCCTTGTCCAGAATTACGACGCTTCAAAACGAACGTTACCAAGTTATGGACTGAAAGCCGTCGCGAAATTCTTCGGGTTCGCATCCCCGAACAGGACATATGTAGATTACAAGGATATCGCCTCCACCTGGGACAACAATCCTGAAACCCTTCTTGCCTATGCCCTTGACGATGTCAGGGAGACAAGGGAGCTGGCCTCAATGCTTTCTGGAAGCAATTTCAGCATGACAAGCATGTTGCCATACAGTTACGCAAACACCTCGAGGCTTGGGCCGGCAGCAAAGATCGAGGCGTTGATAGTGAGGGAATATCTTAAGCGCAAGGTATCTATACCCAGGCCATCGATCGGCCAGCAGCATGCTGGTGGATTTACGGAAGTGTTCATCAAGGGGATTCTGGGACCGATTATCTATGCTGATGTGGAATCTCTTTATCCCTCGATCATGCTTTCATACGGCATCTGTCCAAAAACCGATTCCCTGAAGGTATTTCCCTCCATTCTGAAGAACCTCAAGGATCTCCGTTTCGCTGCAAAACACAGATCAGAAGAGGAGCAGTCAAAAGGGAACAGCTCCCTCGCGGCAAACTTCGATGCCATGCAAAGTTCATTCAAGATCATCATCAACGCCATGTACGGATATCTTGGCTTCGGAAGCGGGATATTCAACGATTTCGAAGAGGCTGACAAGGTGACGATGAACGGCCAGGAAATTGCCAAATCGATGATCCGCGAGTTTGAATCAAAAGGTGCAAAAGTTATAGAGGTCGATACTGACGGCATATTCCTTGTTCCCCCGCCGGAAGTCCGTACAGAGGAAGAGGAACGACGCCTTGTCAACGAGGTGTCGCAAAAAATGCCAGCAGGAATAAAGATCGGATTTGACGGAAGGTTCAGGAAGATGATCTCCTACATGAAGAAGAACTATGTCCTCCTCGACTATAACGACAAGCTGAAACTGAAAGGCTCCTCGCTCATCAGCCGTAGCGGAGAAAAGTTTGGCCGGGATTTCGTCAGGGAGGGATTCATCCTGTTGCTCAGGGAGGATATCCAGGGGCTTCACGACCTCTACATCAGATACAGGAACAATCTCATGCATCATCGATTCGACATAAGCGAGTTTTCCAGAACAGAGTCCATGAAAACCTCCCTTGAGCAGTACATTAGCGATGTAAGATCTGGAAAACGTTCCAAATCAATCACTTATGAGATCGCTATCCGTCAGGGAATCCAAGTCTCAAAAGGGGATCGAATGACCTACTACGTTTCCGGAACAGGGAACGCCTCATCCTATATCGACAAAGGGCGCCCTGCAGATGAGTGGAATAAGGCGCAGCCTGATGAAAACACCTATTTCTACCTTAAACGACTCGATGAATTCGCACAGAAGTTCATACCGTTTTTCAAGCCACAGGATTTCAGTACGATCTTTTCTGCCGATACACTGTTCGCTTTTTCTCCTGAAGGTATAGATGTTGTGAGGGAAATTCGTCATCTTGAAACTGATTCGCTCTATCAGGAAGAGAGTCCTTTTTAAGAGTAATTCATGTTTTATTAAGGTGTTTATTTATTGTATCTTAATTTAAGACACTTTTTGTCCTTTATAACTTAATTTTCGCAGATATGATCGATAATAGAGTTCTTCCGATAACAGATGATGTAACCTGGATAGGCGTTCTTGACCCTGGGCTGATCACTTTCGACATCGTTATGGAGACCAAGTACGGTACTACCTATAATTCGTACTTCATCAATGCCGATAAAAAAACGGTCGTCGAAACCACCAAAGTAAAGTTCTGGCCGACCTACCTCGAAAAATTGAAACAGGTGGTCAATCCTGAAGAGATTGAGTACATCATCGTCGACCACACGGAACCTGACCATTCCGGCAACGTACACAACCTCCTGTCGGTTGCCCCGAATGCCACGGTGATCGGCAGCGGCAACGCCATCAAGTTTCTTCGTGACCAGACCGGACACGATTTCAGGCATCGCGTCGTCAAGAACGGAGACAAACTGGATCTCGGCAACAAAACCATCCATTTCATCGGGGCCCCAAACCTTCACTGGCCAGACACTATCTACTCCTGGCTTGAGGAAGACAGGGTATTGTTCACCTGTGATTCATTCGGAAGCCACTATTGCAACGAAGCGATGTATGACGATCTCGTCGGCGACTTCGACGATGCCTTCAAGTACTATTTCGATGCCATCCTGAGACCGTTCAGCAAGTATATGCTCCAGGCTATCGAAAAAATCCGCCCTCTCGACATCAGGGCCATCTGTCCTGGCCACGGGCCGATTCTCAGATCTGACTGGAAAAAGTATGTCGACCTTTCCCAGCGCTACTCCCAGAAGGCCATTGCAATGCCCAATGAGAAGAACATTCTCATTGCATACGTCTCTGCCTATGAAAACACAGGACTTCTCGCCAACTATATCGCAGAGGGATTGAGGAGCTCATGTGATTTCAATGTCGAGGTCTGTGACATAGAGAACGTCTCTTCAGCAAAGCTTGAGGACAAGATCGCTCACGCCATGGGAATCATTATCGGGTCGCCGACCATCAACCAGAACATCGTCCATCAGGTTTACAACATCTTTGCCGTGCTCAACCCATTGCGAGACCGCGGAAAACTCTGTGCTGCTTTCGGTTCCTACGGATGGAGTGGAGAAGGGGTCAGGATCATTGAGAACAACCTGTCGAACCTGAAACTCAAAGTGTTCGAAAAGAACCTCATGATCAAGTTCCAGCCCCACGAACCGGAATTCGAACTGTGCAGGGAGTTCGGTAAAGGTTTTGCCGAAAGAATGATAGAAATGCACAACCTGAGCTGCAACCTGTAACCTATCTTATTATATATCTATAATTTATAGGTATTTGTAAAGCCAGTTAGAATACAAAAAGAGGCTGCTTCTCATGAGTATGTTGAGACAGCCTCTTTTTCTTGTTCCATGGCACCGGAGAAGTTGGCTGTTATGCTGGTGAGAAGTGGTGTCTCTATTGTGGGGGGTCTGTTTTTTGAGTACAAACGCAGGTCCGTGTTCCGTGGAAATGAAGATGCGCTGTTTCATCATTGCCTCCTGAACGCCTTGTGTCCTATTGGTCCTGTCCCTTTTACCTGAAGATTATGCTCCTGATCATTTCCGTCCCTATGGCCCTGTTCATGCGGGATGTTATATCTTTTTTCCTGAAATTCAGCTCCATACGCCATGATGCATTTCTGACCTTTACATAGAGGTCTCCGTCTTTCAGTTTCTCGACCATGGTCACCTTCGCAATGGTTTCACCAACGACACTCTCCCATATCTGAAGCGTCTTGTACTGCTCGTAGGCATCTGTCATGCCTATTGAACGGCACATATCAGCCATTACGGAATTAAGGTTCCTTGGTGCTTTGGTTCGTGTCATGACTCTCCAATCGCATGTTCAATCGAAAATGAGGTCACTTCGCTTCCTGACTTTTCGTTTGTCGAAGTAATCAGTACCTGACCGGATGTTGAGAGGGCCGCGAGCATCAGTTCGGAAACAGGATCATCCAGCTCACTGAACAGGTCATCCAACAGGCTTATCGGCCGTTCTCCTGACATTTCATGCAGATAGCGATGCATGGTAAGCTTCATGGCTACAAGATAGCCTCTCTGCTGCCCCTGGGAGGCATATTTCCGGATGTCATGTTTATCGAGGAAAAAATGGAGATCATCCCTGTGTGGACCAGCCAGCGTCTGCTTCCTCACGATCTCCTGGGCTCGTATCTCATCGTATTTTTCGATGAAACATTGTTTCAGCTCTTCTTCAGAGACTTCATTGCCGACTGTCCTGAGCGAACAGTGATAGGTTAACGACGGCTCATTTCCTCCCGGAAGCCATGTGTAGACATTACGGAACATCTCCCTGAACCTCTTGATGAACAGTATCCTTGCACCTACGATCGATGCGGCATAACCTGCCAGCTGATCAGTCCATATTTCCAGTCCTGCGTGACTCGATGTGTAATCGTCAAATGTCGAAAGAAGCGAATTTCTCTGCTGGAGGATCCTCCTGTACTGAAGAAGGTCCGACATATATTTTCTGTCGTACTGGCAGATTGCCGTATCGATGAACCGCCTTCTTTCAGATGGCGGGCCATTGACGATGGAAAGCTCATGCGGCGAAAACGTGACACAGGGAATTACTCCGATATGCCTTGAAAAGGTTTGCAACTCCTGTTCATTGACAAAAATCTGTTTCTCGGTTTCAGGGCTGTAGGCTACCCTGATATTTGTTCTCGAACCGTAATCGCTGACAAATCCTGCACGAATGGTGAAATAATCCTGACCGAAAGAGAGGCAATCCCGGTCCGAACTGCCGGAAAAACCCCTTGTCAAAGCGCAGAAATGGATCGCTTCGAGAATGTTTGTCTTTCCGGAGCCGTTTCGCCCGAAAATATTTGTTATGGAAGGCCCTGGCTCAAATTCAAGAAGCCTGTGGTTCCTGAAATTGGCAATTCTTATCGTTTCGAGTCGCAAGGCCCTTTTGTTCCGTCAATTATTGATTCTTACCGGCATAACCAGAATGATGAGGTCTTCCTGGCGATCTTCATGTTTAGGCTTGAAAATCACGGCTGTCGTAGGACTGCTCAACTCAATAGAAACCTCATCCGTCTCAATATGGGCAAGTGCGGCTTCGACAAACCTGGAATTGAAACCTATGGTGATCTCTTCTCCAGAAAATTTGCAGGGCAGCTCCTCCTGGGCAGATTCACCTTCACTGGCGTTCTCAGCCATAATTTTCATCATATCGCCCTGTACAGTGATCTTCAGGTCACCGATACTTGAAAATTTACCGACCCTTTTGACCGAATCGTGGATCTGTACACGTTCTGCAATCAGCTGCTTGTCATTTTCGACTGGTATTACAGCCTCGTAATTCGGATAGGGTTCTACGATCAGGGCTGATTCAAGCTCTACATTTTCAGATTGGAACCTCACATTTCGGCGCTCCGCATCTACAGCCATACGAACCTCCTCGTTCTGCAGAAGCCTCTGGATGCTTGAAAGCACCCTTGCCGGTACGACGATCTTGTGTTTTTCTGCCGTTTCCGTCGTCGTCTTTTTTCTGCAGCGGACCAATCGATGTCCGTCGGTGGCAACTGCAGTAATTCCGTTTCCTTCAAACTCAAACAGAACCCCCATCATTGCCGGTCGCATACCGTCGACGCTACAGGCAAAAAGGGTTTTATGAATGATATCCTGCAGCTCGGCAGGCTGAAGACCTATGGCAAGGTCGAAATTTCTTTCCAGGTTTTCCGGTTTTGCGCCGAACGAACAGGGCATCCGATAGCGACCCTTGTCGGTAGCTATATGGACGACGCCAAGATCGCTGACCTGCTGGCGTTCGATATCGAAAGTAACCCCGGTGTCGTACATGCTTCGCAGAAAATCCTGTAAAGTTCTCGCCCTGATTCCTACCGTTCCGCGATCTGTCGATGTCACCTCACACTTTGCCGTAATGGAGAGTTCCCCATCTGTTGCAAAAAGTGTCAACTGCCCTTCATCGAGGGTGAGATGAACATTGTCGAAGCGGGCATCAAGGGATTTGGAAGGAACCGCAAGGATCACTTTCCCTACTGCATCCTGCAGTTTTTTAATAGTCGTGGTGAATTTCATCTTCTTACAACAGTTATTCTTTATTAATAAATAAAATTTGTTGTTGTTGTTGTTGTTCGTGTGGAAATCTTGACAGCTTGCCTGGTATCGTTTTTATCTCATTTAAAATAGACATTTTATCGACACCCGTAACCTTCTTTGATGTGTTGATATCTTGTGCGGTTCTCACGTGTGCCCTTGTTGGGGGTTTGTTGGTGATTTTTTGGCCTTTCCCCAGGGTGTTGACAACTGCCGGGTAATCAAGATACTGCCAACACGCAATGAACAAGTTGTGAACACAAGTCCCTACATCGACATAATCTCAATTCTTTTCTTGAGTTCTTCGACTTTTTTTCTCTCCTCATTCGACGCCTCGATCTTTCTCTCTATGGTGTTCAATGCGTGGATGACCGTGGAGTGGTCCCTGCCGCCGAAATGAAGGCCGATGGTCTTGAGGGAAGAGTCCGTCATGTCTTTCGAGAGGTACATGGCGATCTGTCGTCCGACGGCGATCTCTTTTTTCTTCGATTTGCCTTTCAGGTCGTTCGGTGTAATGGAAAGATAGGCGCAAACGGCTTTTTCGATGGTATCGAGGGTCAACTGTTTGGTATTGTACCTGATGATGTCCTTCAGGGTCGATTTGGTGAACTGAAGGTCAATTTCCTGATTGTCGAGGGAGTGGGCCGCAAGGAGCTTGACGATGCATCCCTCGAGTTCCCTTACGTTATGCGTTACGTTGGTCGCGATGAATTCGATAACGGCAGGATCAAGCATGACGCCGCTCTGGTGAAGCTTGCTCTGGATGATCGCTTTTCGGGTTTCATAATCCGGAGCCTGGATATCGGTTGAAAGTCCCCAGTTGAACCGTGAGATAAGACGGTCCTCAATGCCCTTGATCTCCTTGATCGGCCTGTCTGCCGACAGGATAATCTGCTTGTTCGACTGGTGGAGGGTGTTGAAGATGTGGAAAATCTCTTCCTGAGTCTTCTCCTTGCCAGCAAAGAACTGAATGTCGTCGATGATGAGAACGTCGACGTTCCTGTAGAAGGATGAAAACTCCTGTATGTTTCCGTTCTGGATCGCATTGACGAAATCAATCGCGAATTTTTCGCTTGAAACGTAAAGGACCGCATCGGTAATCCGGTTTTCACGGACCGAATTTCCGATCGCCTGCATCATATGTGTTTTTCCGAGCCCTACGCCGCCATAGATTACCAGCGGATTGAAAGCGTTCTGGCCGGGGCTCTGGGCGATTGATTTTGCAGCAGCGAAGGCCAGCGAGTTGCAATCCCCCCGGATCAATGTCGAAAAGGTGTATTTCGGGTTGAGGTTCGTTTCAAACCTGGCTCGGCTCCTCTCGAATTTTGCCCTTCCTGCCGAGTCCCGCTCTTCCTGTTCGGAACGCTGATTGCGATCATTCGGGGACGGGGTGTTCTGGTGCGGAAGCTCAATCGTGACAGGCTGGCCCTGTGATTTATCCATAACAATGGAGTACATCAGCTTCGCCTCCGGTCCTATGACCTGCCTGAGGGCCTGTTTGACATGCTCGGAATAGTTCTCCTCGATCCATTCGTAGAAAAACTGGCTGGGAACCTCTATGGTCAGTTCGCTTCCCGAAAAGGAGAGCGGCTTGATCGGAAGAAACCAGGTCTTGAACGCAAGGTTGTTTATGCTTTCCTGAATGAGCCCGAGGCAGGCACTCCAGACCTTCTCTGCGAATGAACTGCTTTGCACTGTACTTGCTGGCAGATCGCGGACGGCTTCCTGCTGGATCGAATCGGGCATGAGATTTGAGGGTGAAAGGCGTTCGGTTGGAAATCCATCAACATTTTCTGTTCACAAGTTAGTGTTTTCGGTGGATAAAAAACAACGGCGATGCCGAAAATCGCCTCAGATGCAGACAGGATGGAGTTTGTGGTTTTCAACAGTGTAAGTGATTGCTGGGCATATATTTAACCAGTATGCTCCCAAAACTTGTCAACATGTGTTGATGATTCGCAGATGGTGTATTCTAGAGGGTTTGGCTCTCCTGTAAATATTTTATCAACAAGTTATCCACACTGTTGACAACTGGCTGAAGGTTTTGTGTTGATAGCTTTCTGGTTGCATCGGATTGCTTGCTTATCATGGAGTAAAATGATAAATTGCAAATCCTGTTTTTTTATTAAATCATTTGAGAGGAGTTTTAGGATATGAAAAGGACATTTCAGCCGAGCAACAGGAAGAGAAGGAACAAGCATGGCTTCAGGGCGAGAATGGCGACCAAGAACGGGCGCAAGGTACTTTCCGCAAGAAGGGCAAAAGGCCGTCACTCCCTGACAGTAAGCTCCGACATGAGGTCATCGACGAAGTAACCTCCGTAGCGGACGGGTGTCTTCGGCTCCGATCCGGGCGGAATTGCGTGCAGGTGCGCATGCTTACAGGAAAACGTGTCAATGCTTTGCCAAGGCAGGAAATTGCCCGCGGGAAAACAAATATTTCCCGCCTTTTTGCCAGAGGCAGTCGTCTGAATGGAGGCGCCCTCCTGATGATCAGCTCTCCCGCTGTGCCGGGACGCTCAGGCAGGTTGCCTTCCATAAGGGTTCTTTTTTCGGTCGGAAAGAAGCTTGTTCCCAAAGCAGTTGACCGCAATCGGATCCGGCGGTTGATGCGAGAGGCATACCGACTCGAGAAGCAGGCGCTGAATGCGTTGAGCGGGACCGATGGCCTGCAGGGTTCAGATCTTGTTTTCATCGCGTTTCTCTATCGTGGCAGACGAGACGCCAGGCCGTCGCTTGATGGATTCAGGGCAGAAATCCGCCAGATGCTGAAGTCTTTTGTTTCGAAGAGGTTGACGCCGGCACCAGACGGCAACAAGTGTGAGTAATAAAGGCGGCCAATATGAAGAGGGTGCGGTTATGAGCGGCAATACCATCGGGCGAATCTTCAATTCGGTGCCTATCCTTTTTATCAGGTTTTATCAGGCTTTTCTTTCTCCGCTACTCGGGCCGTCCTGCAAGTATCATCCTACATGTTCTAATTATGGCCTTGAGGCGTTCAGGCAGCACAATTTTTTCTATGCCGCCTGGCTGACCGTCTGGAGGGTATTGCGATGCAATCCGTTTTCAAAAGGCGGCTACGATCCCGTCCCATCGAAAAAAAATAGATCAGTAGGTAATTCAAAAGAGTTGAACTAATGGATAGAAATTCGGTGATAGGGTTTGCCCTGATCGCTGCGATCATGATGGTATGGCTGCAGTTCATGAAGCCACAACAGAAGGTGGAGCTTGAAAAAGCCGCAACAAGAACTGAACTTGTCGGCCAGACGCCAGTCAGCAACATTCCTGCGGCTACGGCGGCAGCAGCCAGGCTGGACAGCCTCGGCGCATTTTCCTCGGCTTCAGTCGGTACGGAGAAGGTCGTCACCATTGAAAACGATCTTGTCAAGGCTACGCTCTCATCCAAAGGGGCGACCCTGAAATCCCTGGTGCTCAAAAAGCATCTTGACGGCAAACGCCTGCCTTTCGATCTTGTCTCCGCCCGTGACAAGGGAGCGCTCTCCATGCTGTTCCTCAGCAACGACGGCAAGCGCATCGATACCCGTGACCTCTATTTTCGGGACCTTGATGCCACGACTTCCAGAACCATTACCGGGAAGGAGAAGGTTTCGGTCAGTTATATCCTCGATGTCGATGCCGGCAGAAACATCAAGGTCACCTATACCTTTACCGGGGACAGCTACGTGGTCGATTATGACCTGAAGCTTACCGGTTTCGGTTCTTCAATTGCCGGAAACCAGTATCAGCTGACATGGGACGGTGGTCTTGCCTACTCTGAAAAGGACATGGTTGATGAGGCCGGCAATGCTATCGCCAGCTCCTATATCGGTGGCGGCCTCGTCAAACTCGACGCAAAGGATTCCAAGCAGGTCTACAAGGAAGAGCAGTCCGGCAAGGCGCAATGGGTTGCAGTCAGGAACAAGTATTTCGTGGCGGCTCTCATTCCGGCAAGGGGAACCGAAGGGGTTTTCCTGAATGGATCAAGAAAGGCCGGCAGCGATTTTGAGAACTACGTGGCGGCCCTGAAGATGAACCTGCCAGCAGGAGCGGTCGTTGACGACAAGTTCCAGCTCTATGTCGGTCCGCTTGATTACAATACGGTCAAGCCGCTTAACGTAGGGCTTGAAAAGATCATGGATTTCGGATGGGAGTGGCTGACCAGGCCGTTTGCCGAATACATCATCCTCCCGATTTTCACCCTGATGAACAAGTACATCGGCAACTATGGCCTGATCATCATTTTCTTCGCTTTCCTGATCAAGGCGGTTACCTATCCGCTCTCCATGGCATCGACCAAATCCATGAAGAAAATGTCGGCATTGCAGCCCGTGATGAAGGAACTCCAGGAGAAGTACAAGGACAATCCGGCAAAAATGCAGAGCGAGCTCGGGCGAATCTACAAGGAGGCCGGCGTGAACCCGCTCGGAGGCTGCCTGCCGACAGTGCTGCAGATGCCGCTTCTGTTTGCGATGTTCTACGTTTTCCGCTCATCCATTCAGCTTCGCCAGCACTCATTTCTCTGGGCCAAGGACCTTTCCGTACCTGATTCGATCCTCGACTTCGGATTCAAGCTGCCGCTCTATGGAGACCATATCGCCGTTTTCCCGATTCTCATGGGCATAACTGTTTTCGTGCAGCAGAAGATCACGCCGACCACCCAGACCAACGAGCAGATGAAGGTCATGACCTGGATGTTCCCTGCGATGATGCTGCTGTTTTTCAACAACATGCCTGCAGGACTCGGTCTCTATTACCTGATGTTCAACATCTTCAGTGTCGCCCAGCAGTTCTACATCAACTCCACCACCACCCCTGAAGAGAAGTCGGCTGCGGCACTTCAGGCAGCTGCCCACAAGCCTGTGCAGAGTGCGAAAAAGGGGGGGCGGAAAAAGTAATTTGACCATGGGTCTTCTCGAGCAGGCGGATGCCTGGCTATTCCGGCTCCTGAACCTGGGGCTGGTTCATCCGGCGGCAGACGATCTGATGCTGTTCCTGACCAACCCGATGCTGTCGTATCATATCCTTCTCCTGGCGGCGGCATTCATACTTATCAGGAAGGGGAAAGATGGCCTTGTCATCATTCCCCTTCTGATCCTTGCCGTAGGGATCGCTGATTTCACCGCCTCCGGCATCCTTAAACCGCTTTTTCATCGAGTCCGGCCGTGCTTCGCCCTTCAAGGGGTTCGTCTTCTGGTCAACCAGTCCCATTCCTGGTCTTTCGCCTCCTCCCATGCTGCCAATGCTACAGCGATCGCAAGCCTTGTCTGGATTTTCTTCTGGAGGGGAGCCCCCGTCGACAGGACGTTCACGATCCTCATGATCGTCTATGCCTTTCTTGTCGCTTTCTCGCGGATATATATCGGCGTCCATTATCCGGGTGACGTACTTGGCGGCATGGTCATAGGGCTTGGTAGCGCATCGATCGTCTATACGGCAACTGGATGGACGGTCAAGCGCTTTGTTCATAACGAGGCAATGCGCAACGGGGAGTTCTTGAGATGAGCCGGTGGGGAATCGATCTCGGGGGGACGAAAATCGAGGGAGTTATCCTCGACGACGCGATGCAGCCTGTCGTCAGGGAGCGCCTGGCGACAGAACAGGTCGGAGGTTATGGCCATATCCTCACGCAGATTCAACGGCTTGTCGATCGAATGAGCGAGAAGTCGGGACTCCCGATGCCGGAACGGATCGGAATCGGCTCGCCGGGGAGAACGGAAGGCGCCGACGGGATCGTCAAGAACTCCAACACCGTCTGCCTCAACGGCATGCCGCTCGGCAGGGATCTCGAAGAGCGTCTGGGCATGGAGGTCATGATCGAGAACGATGCAAACTGCTTCGTGCTCGCAGAATCGACGCTCGGGGCAGGACGTGACGAAATGTCGACGCCCGGGATGACCGCCTTCGGGATCATTCTCGGCACCGGGGTCGGCGGTGGCATCGTCTTCGACGGCAGGCTTGTCCGCGGCGCTCACGGGATCGCCGGCGAATGGGGGCACAACCCCCTTTCAGGAGAGCGGGAGCCCTGTTACTGCGGTCGCAACGGGTGTGTCGAGACCGTGATTTCCGGCCCTGCCCTTGAGCGTTATTATACTGCCGTCAGCGGACGAAAGGCGACGTTGACCGAGATAGCTGCATCTTCTGGACGCGATCAGGCCGCACGCCAGACCATCGATCGCCTCGTCTCTTCGTTTGGCCGGGCGCTGGCGGCGGTGATCAACATCCTCGATCCAGACATGGTCATCGTGGGCGGTGGTGTCGGCAATATCCGGCAGCTCTATACCGTCGAGGCACGAGAGGCCATAGCATCGAACGTCTTCAACCGTTCGTTCGACATTCCGTTGCTGCCGCCGATGCTCGGCGACAGTGCAGGGGTTTTCGGGGCCGCGCTGCTTGCCGGTCCGCCCAGGAATTCCCGCGTCGGATAGTTTATTTTTATGGACAAAACCGTTAATACCAGTGGAAAACAGTTACAGAAAAGGTGAGATCATAGAGCTGACCGTCATCGATCCAGCCGAGAAGGACCAGTGTTTCGGTCGTACGGAAACCGGAATGGGAGTGATGGTCAAAGGCATGCTCGCCCCGGGGGACAGGGTGTCGGCAAGAATTTTCAAGGTCAGGCAGCGCTACCTTGAGGCCACAGCCCTCGAAGTGATAGAGCCCTCTCTCGACAGGGTAGAACCGATCTGCAGCGTTTTCGGCACCTGTGGCGGCTGCAAGTGGATGCACGTCAGCTACGACGCCCAGCTGCGTTACAAGAAGAAAAAAGTCGAAGACTCACTGGTGCATATCGGCGGGTTCGAGAACCCGGATGTCCTTCCGGTGCTCGCAGCTCCCGAACAGTTCCATTACCGGAACAAGGTCGAGTTCTCCTGCTCGAACATGCGCTACCTCCTTCAGAACGAAATGGGCAGTGAAGAGCTGTTGAAACCGAAGCACTTCGCTCTCGGGTTCCATGCGCCGGGCAATTTTGAAAAGGTGCTTGACCTCGATACCTGCTACCTCGCCAAACCCTGCATGAACCAGGTGCTGAATCTGGTGCGTGACTTTGCGCTTTCCCGCGGCCTCGTTCCCTATGCCGCCAAAGCCCATGACGGTTACCTCAGGAACCTCATGCTCAGGTACAGCGAGCGTCACGACCAGCTTATGGTCAACATGGTGACATCCTGGTACGACCGCGCCCTCATGGATGCGTTGAAAGAGCATCTGGAATCGGCGATGCCATCACAGAAGATGACCATTCTCAACAACGTGACCACTCGTAACAACACGGTCGCGACCGGAGAGCAGGAGTATGTCGTCAGCGGCGAAGGGTTCGTGACCGAGCGGCTCGGATCGCTCGATTTCAGGATCTCGGCAAACTCCTTTTTCCAGACCAACACCCGGCAGGCGGAGACGCTGTATGACCAGATCCTGGCCGTGGCAGGCCTCGGCCAGGACGATACCGTATATGACCTTTACTGCGGCACGGGCACCATCACCCTCTACCTCGCCCAGCACTATCGGCAGGCGCTCGGTATCGAGGTTGTCGAAAGCTCCATCCGGGACGCGGAGATGAATGCCGCCAGGAACGGACTGTCCAATGCGGTGTTCTTCCACGCCGACCTCAAGGATTTCCACTCCATGCGTGACGCCCTTTCCCCATACGATGCCCCGCGGGTGATCGTGACCGATCCACCCAGGGCCGGGATGCACCCCAAGGCGCTTGAAACCATGCTGAAGCTGGAACCGGAACGGATCGTCTACGTCAGCTGCAACCCCGCGAACCTCGCCAGGGACGGCAAGGAGATCTGCGCAAAAGGCTACCGCCTGACCTCAGTGCAGCCAGTCGACATGTTCCCCCAGACCAACCACATCGAGACGGTCGCCTGCTTCGAAAGAGGGTAAGTGAATCAGAGCGACCCCGCGGCTCGTAACACCATTATAAGGGGGCGACTTCATTATTCGCGATGAAATTGTCCCTTTTGCTCTTAAATGCCTTTCCTCATGAGCTTCATCTGGTCTTGCTGTCCGGGATTAATGGAGTTTGCCGCTGAAACGTAATCATGAATAACACTTAGGTCATGAATTATTACGTGGCCTCCAAGTCAACATGAAGATTTCATCTTCTTTTTCTTCGTGACTTACAGCATATTACCATTATATCACTTAGCCAAGGCGGTCTCCCTTTCTTAAGCATAGTATGGGATGCATCAAGGATTTCCTCTGGCGGGAGGCGCTACCATGCTTGGTGAATGTCTTGTATCAGCCGGAGTGTGTAAAGAGCAGCCACTTAATCATTTTTTCCGCTAGAGCTGCAAACAGCAGCCTTTGTGCAAGCTTGAATAGATTCGCACAGAGAGTCTGACATTGCAACATGAGGACGAAGTGTTGCTAATTAAGATTCTTTAGTAAAGGCTGCCATACATAAAAAATAAATATTATTCCATAATAAAGGCTGCCTTTAGTATGAGGCGTTTTGGTGGTTATAATAAAGGGACGGTTCATCATGGGAATGCAGGAAGCCACTCCTGACGGTTCTGCAAGATCAGGGCGATATGTCAAGCAGATCAATGGTTATCGAGCGTTTATTCCCGCCCCATTGCCTCCGGACCCGCCCATTATTATCAATGATGGCCTGCAGGTGCTATTGTCGCAGGCAGATCGGGCATTAGGTCGTCTCGATGGTTCTATCCAGACGCTACCTCATCCCGATTTATTTGTGTTCATGTATGTTCGGAAAGAAGCTGTCCTTTCCAGTCAGATAGAAGGGACGCAAAGCTCCTTGCAGGATGTATTAGCCGCAGAAGCCAGAGTATTGTCTCCCGACAGGCCAAAAGATGTCAATGAGGTGGTGAATTATGTGAATGCAATGAATTATGGCATAGAGCGTCTCGCCTCCTTGCCAGTTTCGGTTCGATTGATCCGTGAAATCCACCGTAAATTATTGCATGGTGTCCGTGGTTCGCATCTTACGCCAGGAGATCTTCGAACCAGCCAAAACTGGATCGGTCCAAGCGGTTGCACGCTTAACGAAGCTACCTTTGTGCCGCCACCTCCGCATGAGGTATTGCAAAAAATGGGAGAACTGGAAAAGTTCCTTCACGAAAACGCACGCTTACCCTTGCTGATAAAAATCGGATTGGCACATGCCCAATTCGAAACAATCCACCCGTTTCTTGATGGCAATGGGCGCGTAGGAAGATTGTTGATAACCTTTTTGCTTTGTGAGCAGCACGTCTTGTTGAAACCGGTTCTGTACCTTTCCTACTATTTCAAAAAGAACAGGCAAACGTATTACGAAAAGCTTCAGGCAGTTCGTGATAATGGATTGTGGGAGGAGTGGCTTGCCTTTTTTCTTCAGGGGGTAATCGAGGTCAGCAGCCAGGCAACGCAAACCGCAAGACGAGTCCTTTCGCTTCGCGAAGAACATCGTAGCTTAATTACTGAAAACTTTGGCCGTGCTGCGGCGAATGGGCATCGGGTGCTTGAACATTTGTATCTCCATCCCATTTTGTCGGTTGTCGAAGTTCAGGACTTGATCGGTACGACATACCCGGCGGCCAATGATCTGGTATCACGAATGGAGGTTGGTGGTATTCTGAGGGAAATTACTGGTC
>JAAXWO010000002.1:0-212036 GCA_013334965.1 Chlorobiaceae bacterium
AACAACATGACCATGCGGTCCCGCTGCATCATCTGGTATTGTCCCCGATTTCTCGGGGTTATCCCAGTCCAAAAGGCAGATTACCTATACGTTACTCACCCTTGCGCCAAGTACTCACAACCGAAGCTGCTTTCCTTTGACTTGCATGTGTTAGGCACGCCGCCAGCGTTCGTCCTGAGCCAGGATCAAACTCTCCGTTGTAAAGAGTTTAATACACTTTGTTTGATCCAGCTGATTTACACTTTAAATCTTTCGACTCAAAGCAATTGACTTTTTGGCGTCACTTACAACAAATTCAAAGAACTTGACCTTGTAGATCAAGGGAACACAATCTACACTTTTTCTCGTTAATCGCAAGCTATCAAAATATTTAAATCTCGACACTAATTATCACAAAAAAGCTGCGACACAATCGTCTACTTTCCGTTTCCCTTAATCAGTAAAGTCAAATAACAGAACCCTTTCGGGCCTTTCCTCACTCTCGATCGTCGCCGTCTCAAGTGAAGGTTCCTAATGTACCAACTCATCCCTTTACTTCCAAACGGTTTCTCGCTTTTTCCCCCAATAATTGAAAAAGAATGGACGTGATGGACGACATGGACAGGGAGAATAGTTTCTTTGTCCATTCAGTCCATCCAGTCCATTACGTCCATTCTGTCCATTCTGTCCGCTCTGTCCGCTCTGTCCGCTCTGTCCGCTCTGTCCATCACGTCCATTTCTTTACCCGTCCATACCTCCATGAAATGTCATGAAAAGCCATAATCTCATAAGGGGTTGGGCTCATTTAATTCAAAACACTATTTTGAGTTAAAGCACAAGGGTGTTTTAGCCTGCATGAAGACAACACCATGGCGTGAAATAATATTATGGCTTACTTTCCGCATCGCCGCATCGATGGTCCGACGGTTGTTACGGCAGGACTTTCCCTGTTTGTCCTCTCTTATGTTACGACACGAGCTGCAAAGCTCTGCATCACGATTGATGAGGCGGCTACCTACCTCTGTCATGTGAGTGGTAGATGGTTGGATATCATCCTGTTCAGAACGGACGGCCTGCCGGACAACAACCACCTGCTCTACACCCTTCTCTGCAAGCTTTCGGTCTCGCTGTTCGGCCTTTCGGAGCTGCCCCTCAGGATTCCCGCCATTCTCGGTTGCCTCTTTTACCTGATCGGCCTCAACCTCTGCCTCCGGCGAATCGCTTCAGGCTGGAAGATCGTGCTCGGTTTTCTTGCCGTCGGGCTGAATCCTTATGTGATTGATTATCTCGGCCTGGCCAGAGGTTACGGACTCGGACTCGGCTTCACCATGCTCGGGCTTGCCGCCCTGCTGGCGTCAATTGATGAAATCACCGGAAAGATCAGGGTCATCACAGCACAGAGAAGTATTATCCTCTTCGGCCTTGCTGCCTTGTCGAACCTTTCGTTCCTGCTGGTTCTTTGTGCAGCAATGCTTCTGATCGGCATTGTTCTGGCGTACTCTG
This sequence comes from Chlorobiaceae bacterium, assembly GCA_013334965.1. GTDB lineage: Bacteria > Bacteroidota > Chlorobiia > Chlorobiales > Chlorobiaceae > Chlorobaculum. The sequence continues at coordinate 1,483 of JAAXWO010000002.1, forward strand.
GATTTCGCGACCTTCGTGCTTCAGAATTATCCGGCTTCCAGTATCCGATTCTTCTGCTCAAAATCATGCTTCCGTCAGTTCCGGTACTCGTCTACCTTTCACTGCCGATCCGACTCATCCGCGAATTGAAGCTTTTCGGTGAAGGCGGACACAACGGATTCTGGGCTGACACCGTGACCGGTCTTATCAAGGGAACTGCCTACGCCAGTCCGAAAATGTGGCAGAACATTGACTCAATGATCGGTTGGGTTATGATCGTATCGCTGTTCGTACCGCTGGCGATCGCCATCCTTCGTCGCAGAGACAAAAGTAAATTCATCGCTCTCTCCATGCTCGCAGGCATGACATTTATCGTCTCCCTCGCAAGCATTGCCCAGCACTACCTGCTCCATGTCGCATATCTTGAAGGCCGTCGAAGCATTTTCCTTATACCGCTTTTCCTGCTCACGGCCATTGCTGTTGGAGGCCCGCCCCGTAAGGCAGCTCGCTGGTATGTTCTGACGGCGATGATTATCGGCCTCCTGGTTCCGTCGGTTCTTGCTGCTCACAATGTAGCATCGATAAACCTCAGGTTCATCAATGACTGGAACTTCAACGAAGGAACCCGACCGGCGATGCTTGCAATCAGGAAATCAGTCGATATGCAGAAATCCGACCGGCAACTCAAAATGCGTGTCAACGACGACTTTGCAGAAGTGATGAATTTCTACCGGATCATGCTGGGCATGGAGGAGACTCTTCTTCCAATTGAGAACGACGGACTTGAAGGCGCGGCGAGCTTTTACTTTGGCCACAACAAAGATGTAGCAACCATAGCCAGATCCGGAGCCAGGCCACTGCTTCTGCACCCTGCCAGCCGCACAGTACTCTATGAACGATCGGGAGTTGACTCGCAGCAATAAGGAGTGGCCCGTCTGAAGATGTTGCTTCTGAACGTTACGAACCAGTACGCCTAAATCAGGAACACCACAGATGATAAGACTTTCGGGTGCCCGGAATTGAATGGCGGACAGGAATGTCCACCATCTTTTTGACTTCCTCGCTCCGCTCGTCGTCGAAACGCCCTCACGGGGCGTTTTCGAACCCGCTCTTCGGGTTCGAACCCCTCCCAGAATGCAAAAACCCCGCTGATGCGGGGTTATTTGCGGAGAGGGAGGGATTCGAACCCTCGGTAGCTCTATACGAACTACGTCGGTTTAGCAAACCGGTGCCTTCAGCCACTCGGCCACCTCTCCTGAAAAATGTGCGGAGGATGAGGGACTCGAACCCCCATGGGCGCAAACCCGGCAGTTTTCAAGACTGCTGCCTTACCAATTAGGCTAATCCTCCAACAACTATGTAAAGAACCGGGCACCAAGATACTATTTTCACTGAAAATAGCCAGCAGAAAATCGCGTTCTGCGCCCATCTTCTCCCCTGCTTCTTCGAAATAACGGCAGATACGGTTTCTTCTGCATCTTTTCCTGGCGGAGAGGGAGGGATTGATTCGCTTTGCTCACCCCCGACTTGTCGGGGGCTTCCTCGCTTCGCTCGTCGTCGAAACGCCCTACGGGACGTTTTCGAACCCTCTGTCGGGTTCTCATCCCTCTTCTTCACAGCTTTTTCGAAATAACGGCAGATACGGTTTCTTCTGCATCTTTTCCTGGCGGAGAGGGAGGGATTGATTCGCTTTGCTCACCCCCGACTTGTCGGGGGCTTCCTCGCTTCGCTCGTCGTCGAAACGCCCTACGGGACGTTTTCGAACCCTCTGTCGGGTTCTCATCCCTCTTCTTCACAGCTTTTTCGAAATAACGGCAGATACGGTTTCTTCTGCATCTTTTCCTGGCGGAGAGGGAGGGATTCGAACCCTCGAGGGCTGTTACACCCTACCCGCTTTCCAGGCGAGCGCACTAGACCAACTATGCGACCTCTCCGTTTTATATGGATGCTCAATGTACAACGTATTTTCGTTTTTTAAAAGGGCATGTTATCTGATGAATAAAAAATATCGGGATCGCTTAATCGTCCGTTCAGACACTCGGGATGAGCAGAAACAGCTTCTTTTCCCGGTTCCGGACAGAGTGGATCGTTGTCATTCAGTGCCTACTTTTGTAAATTGGCAGATTCATTTTTGCCGCAATCTTTTAATCAGGCTCCTTATGGACAAAATCCTCTATGACGCGCTGACGTTTGATGACGTTCTGCTCGTTCCATCATATTCCGCTGTGCTTCCGAAGGAGACCGTCGTCAAATCGCGGCTGACCCGCAAGATTGAAGTTAACATCCCTCTGGTCAGTGCGGCTATGGACACCGTTACTGAAGCCGAGCTCGCCATTGCGCTTGCACGGGCAGGAGGCATCGGAATCATCCACAAAAATCTTTCGATTGACGAACAGGCCCGTCAGGTCGCAAAAGTCAAGCGGTTTGAGAGCGGAATCATCCGCAACCCCTTTACCCTGTTCGAAGATGCCACGATCCAGGATGCGCTGGACCTCATGCTGAAACATTCCATATCCGGAATCCCGGTTGTCGAGAGGCCAACTCCTGAAGGCTGCCTGCTCCTGAAAGGCATTGTCACCAACCGCGATTTGCGCATGAAGTCATCGTTCGACCAGAAGATCACCTCAATCATGACCACCAATCTGGTCACGGCGACAGAAGGAATCGACCTGGCAACCGCCGAGGAGATGCTTACGACAAACAAGATCGAAAAGCTCCTCATCATTGACGAACAGCATTATCTGAAAGGTCTTATCACTTTCAAGGATATCCAGAAACGCAAACAGTGCCCGGATTCCTGCAAGGACAGCCAGGGCAGGCTCAGGGCCGGCGCAGCCGTGGGTATACGCGCCAATACAATCCATAGGGTCAAGGCCCTGGTTGAAGCCGGTGTTGACGTCATCGCGGTCGATACGGCCCATGGCCATAGCCAGGCAGTGCTTGACATGGTGGCAACCATCAAGAAGGCATACCCTGAGCTGCAGATCATCGCCGGCAATGTTGCCACGGCCGAAGCGGTCAGGGATCTGGTCAAGGCTGGCGCCGATGCGGTAAAGGTGGGTATTGGACCGGGCAGCATCTGCACGACACGCGTTGTGGCGGGCGTAGGGATGCCGCAACTGACTGCCATCATGAAATGCTCGGAAGAGGCGGCCAAAACCGGTACTCCGATCATTGCCGACGGCGGCATCAAATATAGCGGTGATATCGCCAAAGCGATCGCGGCAGGCGCCGATACGATCATGATGGGAAGCATTTTCGCAGGTACCGACGAGAGTCCCGGCGAAACCATCCTGTATGAAGGAAGAAAGTTCAAGGCATACCGCGGCATGGGTTCGCTCGGAGCCATGTCCGAACCGGAAGGCAGCAGCGACCGATACTTCCAGGATGCGTCCGCCGAATCAAAAAAATATGTGCCTGAAGGCATCGAAGGCAGGATCCCGACCAAGGGACGCCTCGACGAGGTGGTCTACCAGCTCATCGGCGGCCTCAAATCCGCCATGGGTTACTGCGGCGTCAAAAACATCGACGAGCTGAAAGAGAAAACCCGATTCGTTCGCATCACATCAGCAGGCCTGCGTGAAAGCCACCCCCACGACGTGATGATCACCAAGGAAGCCCCCAACTACTCGACCTCGGCGTAACACACCGCCATACTGTCAAAAAAAAGCTGTCTCAGATGCAATACTGAGACAGCCCTTTTTTTTTGTATAAAATTGCAGGAAAGAAAAGGAGGTAAAGGACTAAGGGCTCAAGAAGAATGGATGATGCCGCAGCTCCTCTTGATTTCCCGTGAACGCCGGGCTCCCGGCCTGCCAACGCAATAAGGACGCCCCATCCTGACTTTTAAGACAGCCTCCTTTTCATTTCAGCCAACAAAAAGGGCGGCCCCCAAGAACCGCCCTCAACTATCAACTATCAACTATCAACTATCAGTCATCCGCCATCCCTTCCAGGCGATCCTCCAGATCAGCATAGATCTCCTGCAGCTCGTTGATCATGTCCTGATCGGCTTTCCACATGCCCCTGCCGTGAGCTTCCAGCATCCTGCCCACGATGTTCTTGATAGCCTGGGGATTGAGTTCGGCCAGCCTTTCACGCATGTTGGGGTCGAGCGCGTAGGTTTCGGCGGTCTTCTTGTAGACCCAGTCGTCGACGCTCTTGGTCACTGCATCCCAGCCCAGCATGTAGGTGACCCTGTTGCTGATCTCGCCTGCACCGCTGTGGCCGTGTTTGAGCATGCCCTCAAACCATTTCGGGTTCAGCAGCTTGGCGCGGTACTCTACGCGCAGTGACTTGTCAGCGTCGTCGAGCTTGATGTCGGAGGTGAACGTCTCAACGTAATTGAGTTTGATGTTCGACGTCTTGTTATTCCTGCGTCTTGCTGCAAGCTGCAAAGATCCCGACGACGAGAAGTAGTGGTCGATGTCCGAGATGCCAAACTCTGTCGAGTCGACCTGGTGCACGACCCTGTCGACCGAACCGAGAAGTTTCTGCAGTATCTCTGACTGCTTTTCACCTTTGCGGTTGCCCCCGTAGGCACAGCTGTTACGGCGAATGAACAGGTCGTCGAGGTCGCTTTCGTTCTCCCATGCTGAATCCTCGATCATGTCGTCCACATAAGTTCCGTATGCGCCCGGAGCCTGCGTGAACTGCCTGGATGTGGCCGTTTCGAAATCTGCGCCATCAGCCATGGCATCGTCGACATGTTTTTTGATGTAGTTCATCTCGTGAGGCTCGTCAGCTTTTGCTGCGTCCTTCACAAGCCTGTCGAGCTGGTCCATCAGGATGCCGAAAGCGTCACGGAAAATCGGGCTCAGCTGCATGAGCACGTCGACACGCGGACGGCCGAGTTTTGCGAGCGGGGTCAGATTGTAGTGGCTGATCTTGCCGTAAGCGTCATAGGCCGGTTCAGCACCCATCAGCCTGATCACCACGGCTACGGCTTCGCCTTTCGTCTTGATGGTATCAAGGCCCCAGATCACCTCTGCGATGGTTTCGGGATACTGCCCGTCGTTCTCCTCCTGATGCTTTTTGATCAGGCCGTCGGCAATCAGCATGCCTCTCTTGAAAGCGGTTTCCGAAGGAATTCTCCAGGGATCGATCGAGTGGATGTTTCGGCCTGAAGGCAGCACGTTCATACCGTCCCTGACAAGGTCGCCTCCGGGTCCGGATGGTATGTATCCGCCCTTGAGCACCTTGACGAGCGAATCCATCTCACCCCGGTTATCGCTCAGGGCCTGAATCATCTGGCTTCCCTCCTGAATGATGCGCTGGATGAACGGCACATCCTCCTGGGGAATCTTGGTGCCTCCGGTAAGGGACTCGAAGACCGACGAGGGATTCTTGCGGTCGAACATGGTCTGCTTGACAAACTCCTTGCAGGCCTCCTCAGCCCATTCCCGAAGCTTGATCGATTCATCGTCACCCTTGCGGGACATGACTGACAACTCTTCGTAGCTATGGAAATGACCGTTCTTGCCTGCACAGCTCAACAAGATGTACGGAAGCGATCTACCGTTCTCCCCCCTGTTCTTGACGGTTTCGGTGATCGTGATGATCTGTGAATCAATCGGGCTGGATTCGCCGAATACGTGCAGAGAGTTCGAAATCAGACGATTTTCAAGATCCAGGATATAGATGTAGAGTCGGCTGACAAACTCGCTGAACGATTCGTCCGGCTTGCGCGGACAGTCGTCGGTCAGGTTGAGCAGCTCTGCCTTGCTCATGATCGCCTCCTGTACGGAATCCACATCCTCTGCCTGTCCGTGGAACCTCTCGCGATAGTCGGTCAGGAGATCTTTAAGCGCAGGCAATTCCTTGTAAAGGCCGGCCCTGGCCAGTGGCGGCACCACATGGGAAACCATGGTGGCAAGACCGCGTCGTTTTGCGATGGTCGATTCGCTCGGGTTGTTGACCGGATAGATATAAAAATGCGGAACTTCGCCAAGCAGCGCGTCCGGCCAGCAGTCGCCGGTCAGGCCGGTCTGGAGGCCCGGCATCCATTCTACCGATCCGTGCATGCCGACATGCACCAGCGCATGGGCGTCGAACTCGCGGCTGATCCAGCGGTAGAACGACATATACTGGTGGTGCGGAGTGTTGTCCTTGTCGAACAGCAGCTTCATGGGATCGCCCTGCACGCCGATTCTCGGCTGGACGCCGATAAACACATTGCCGAATCGTATGCCGCCGATAAAGACCTCTTCTGAGCCAACCGGCACGATCTCGCCAGGGAATGCTCCCCAGCGCTCTTCGATGCGTTCGCGCTCACGGTAGGTAACCATCTCCGCATACTTTTCCCGGCTGACCTTGAGGGCATCCGGCTTGTTGTGCATGATCTGGTGATCGGTCGCACGATCGAGGGCCTGGAACAACTGTTCCGGCGTTTCAGGCAGGGTTCCGACGTTGTAACCCTCCTTCTTGAGACGCAGCAGGATCTGAAGCAGCGTCCTCGGCACGTCAAGCAGGGCCGCACTGGCCTTCTTGCCGAGTCCCGGAGGATAGTCGTAGACGACGAAGGCAACCCGCTTGTCCCTGTTCGATGTGGCGCGAAGCTTCATCCACTTCTTTGAGAGGAAGGCGAGCCTGTCGAGTCGCTCCTGTACTATCTCGATCTTGCCGTCCTGAAGCGCTCCGAGAATGATCGGAGATATGGCGCCGTCCATCTCGGGTATCGAGTAGGTGAAAGTCACCTGCATGGGCGAAACGCCAAGCTCGTGCCAGGACTCGAAGCTCTGGATAAGCAGCGGTTGGGAAACGATATAGGGAACGTCCAGTCCGGTGAGGATTTCGTGACGGGCTTCAGCCGCCGTACCGGGCTTGGTCGATCCTGCGGGTCCGCCAACGAGGCCGAATCCCATCATGTTGACCAACAGATCGATATTTTCCTTCATCAGCCAGTCCCTGACGAGCACATGGCCCTCGACGCCCATCACGAAAGCCGGAAAGACGTTGATACCCTGTTTCTCCAAAGTCCTGATGGTCTGGTCGATATAGCTCTTTTCCTGAAGCAGGTGCTTACGGAAAAAGAGAAGGGCCATCTTCTGCGACTTGTCGTAATTGACTCCCCGCTTTTTGGCCCAGCTTTTGAAACTCTTCACATCCTTGAAATATGCCGGAGCGTCCGGATGATAGAGGCCCATATTGGGAACTTCGACGATGGGCTCGACGTTCACGGGCACATCGAAATATTCCCTGAGAATCAGCCGGAACATGTTGACGATGTTCTCGGGAGTCGGCTGAAGCCAGTAGGAATAGACCATCAGCCAGTTCTTGAAATCCTTGGCCTTGTTCGGTACCAGCGGCAGGATGGTCCTCATGATCTTCATGAGTTTCATGTAACCGTAGAGCGCATCCTCATCACGCCCGTGGACCAGCATCTTGGCGATCTTCTTGACCATGTCTGGCATTCCTGCCTTGCCGTCGCCTACGGCGTAGCTCCCGACTTTCGTGAAAGCCATGGCTTCAGGCATTGACTCGAAAATGAAAATGGTCTTCTCGTTGGTCGACTGGTCAAGCTGTTCCTTGAACCAATCGATCTGCTCCTTGAAGTTGATCATGCTCATGAAAACACAGTCAGCTTCACGGATTGCAGTGGCAGCATCGGGGTGCTGCTTCTCAAGATCAACATCACTCAACTGTACAAGGTCCGCATCCTTTTCGAGCATCCCCTTGATTTTCTTCCAGAGCCCAGCATTGTACTGCTCAAGGCCTACAATGGCCGTGATTTTACGACGTGTTGCCATGACAAATTAATTCAGTGCGAATTTAAAAAAACATTCAGCCGACATCCAGGAACACTCCTCATGCCGTTATTGTAATGTATAAAAGAAGAAAATAATTCCGAAGCGATCATTTGCCAGCCCGCTTCGTATGAGGAAGGGGCTGGCAATATGAATGGTCGTTTTCAGCTGAGGGCCGCTTCGACGATCTGTTCGGCCTTTGCGTTTGGAAGGTAGAAATAGCGGCCTCCGAGCTTCTGCGCAAGCTTCGGCGCTTCGCCTCTGGAGAGGTAGTTCATCTGGGTGTCGATCACGATCGAGGCCACGCCGTCTGCCTGGATCGAAAGGGCAAGAGCTTCGATCTCTTTTTCGAGCTCCTCCTTGGGAGCCTTCTCTGCGTTCAGCTCGTAGGCGGCCTTAAGCGGAATGTTGCCCCTGCCATCGGTGATCATGACGAACATAATCTGCGAAATCCCTTTTGTACGAGCCTGTTTGGCCGTTTCCCATCCGGTGAAAAGAGCAGACGCCAGCGGTGTCCCGCCGCCTGTAGGAAGTACGTCGAGCTCACGCTTTGCGCGATCAACGCTCTGGGACGGCGGCAGCAGAACCTGTGCCTGCTTGCCACGGAACGAGATCAGGGCGACCTGGTCACGGTGAACGTAGGCGTTCTGGAGCAAACTCGCCACGGCGCCCTTGGCCTGACGCATACGATTCAACGCCATTGATCCAGAAGCGTCTACCATGAAGATGAAAAGCGTACCGGACTTGTCACGGAACTTCTTGATCTTGACGTCCTCTTTATTGATAATAAGGGCGCCTGCCGGACGACCGGACATTTTCTTGTCCTGCCTGCGGCTGTGCTGCCACGGTGCTGCAGAGATCAGGGTCGGGATGAGGGCGACCTTGCCGCTCTTCATCTCCCCTTCCTGGGCACGCACAAAACGTCCGCGACGATTGTTGAGCGCTTCGCCCCTGCTGCCCGATTTGGCTTTCTTTTTCGATGCGAGCGAGATGTTCAGGATGTTGTCGGGAAGTTCGGTCTCCATGGCATCCATCATAAGCTCCTCAATCATGTCGGGGGTCTCTTCCTGCTCCTCCTCTGCGTCGGCGTCAGGATTATCCGGAGGTGCGTTTTCGTCCTCGGCTTCCGGCTGTTCCTCTTCCGGCGGAGGCGGTTCGTCCTGGGCCATCTCCTCTTCGGTCGCCTCGCGTTCCGGCATCCTGGTTGCCCTGGGAACCAGCACGAGCTTCATCGCGAGCTTCAGGTCCTCATCGTCCACCTCCGTACGCTGAGCCAGGGCTGCGCTGGCTATGGCAGCACGAATGGCGAAAATGTCCACGCGGTTTCCCTCCACGCCGAGGCTGATGGCCGTCTGGATAAGGCCCTTGATCTGCTCATTGGTCATGGAGACATGGCTCAGTTGCTCTTTTGCAGCCTCAATCAGGCCGCGGAGCATACGAAGCTCATCATCGGTATCCTCACGATCCCTTGTGCCCATCACGATGTTGACGATTTTCTTTCGGGCGCGGTAATCGTTCTGCGCGGTAAACGGCACGATGATGCCGATCCTGTCGAGCAGTCCCATGCGCACCTCGCCGTCGCTCGGATCGTAGGTGCCGACAAGCATGAAGCTGGCCGGATGAACCTCGCTGAGACCTTCACGTTCCACGAGAACCACGCCACGCGACATGGCATCCATGATGTGAGATACAGCCGAGCTGTCGAGCAGGCTGAGGGAGTCGACGTAGAGCACTCCCTTATGGGCCTTTGAGAGCACACCATGCTGAACGACGCGTTGGCCGGAGGCCAGCGTCGCCTCAAGATCGACGCCGCCGATCAGGCGGTCTTCGGTCACGTTAAGCGGCAACTCGACAAATGGAGTGCCATCAGGGAGAATATCTGCAAACGCCCTTGCGAGGGTTGATTTTCCCGACCCCACGGCCGAAGGAATGACAACACCGCCAAGGGAGGGATCGACGGCCAGCAGCATGAGCGCCTGCTTGGCCAGATCCATTCCTACAATATCGGTAAATGCTATCATGCTGTTGCTTCGGCTTCTCCCAGTACTTTTGCCAGTTCGCGGTCGATCTTCTCGCCGGCGTCGACGGTCTCGAGCGGATCCTTGCGAAGGCGGTGGCGAAGGCACAGGCCGGCGATCTCCTTGACGTGCTCCATGGTGACTGTCGTCTGGCCCTTGTATGCAGCGAAAGCGTATGCGGTTCTGGTGATGGTCAGTTCACCGCGGTGTCCGTCGATGCCGAGGTTCATGCAGAGCCTCGCGATATCGGTCAGCACCTTGTCGTCCATCGTCACCTGAGTGAGCAGCTCCTGGGCGGCGACGATCTTCTTCTGCAGCTTCTGCTGCTCACGGGTGCACTTTTTCAGGTATGCTTCCGGATCTTCGTCGTATTCGCGACGGCGCTTGACGATATCAACCCTCTTGGCGACATCGTTGATGGTGATGATTCTGGCATGGAGGCCGAAACGATCGAGCAGCTGCGGCCTCAGTTCGCCCTCTTCCGGGTTACCTGAGCCGACCAGCACGAAGCGGGCGGGGTGGCGGATGCTGATACCTTCACGTTCGACTACGTTCTTGCCGCTGGCGGCCACGTCGAGCAGCACGTCGACAAGGTGGTCATCGAGCAGGTTGACTTCGTCGATGTAGAGGAAGCCGCGGTTGGACTGTGCAAGCAAGCCGGGCTCAAAAGCCTTGACGCCGCTGGTAAGGGCTTTTTCGATGTCGATGGTTCCGCAAACGCGGTCTTCAGTGGCGCCAAGGGGAAGGTCGACAACAGGAACAGGGATCTGCTCGGTTTTGACATCCGCAGGATTGATCGCTGCAGCTCCTTTCTTGCCCGATTCAGCCTCAACGTACTGTTCGACGGTACGATTGTAGATATCGTCCTTGACGCGGGTGATGAGAGGAAGCACTTCAGCCAGGGCCCTGACCGTGGTGCTCTTGCCGGTACCGCGATGACCCATGACCAGAACGCCGCCGATCCTCGGATCGATGATGTTCAGGATCAGACTAAGCTTCATTTCCTCCTGGCCGACGATGGCGGTAAAAGGAAATGCCAGGGCCTGCTTCTTTTTGGAAGTCGGCTTTTTCACTTCAGGGGCAGCCTTTGCTTCTGCTGGTGCCTTTGCCTTTGCAGAAGAGGTTTTCTTGGCGGCTTTTGCAGTCTGGGTCATAATCGATTGGTTGGTTGAAACCCGGCCCGGAGACACCTGAACATCTCAGCTTTTCCGGCAGGGGCTTGCTTGGTTGAATAGAAAAAATTCAATAATGAACTCTGAATTTATGCTTTTAGTGTAGACATAACAAACGCTTTTCACGATTGCGTCGCGTAATAAATAATACGCCATTCCTCAATGTTCATCAGATGGTTTTCATGGCGTTGAACGCTGCCTCCCTGACCGTCTCGGAAAGGGTCGGATGCGCATGCACCGTATCGAAGATCCCCCGGGCCGTAACGCCGTATCTGCAGGCAAGTCCGAGCTCGCCGACCAGTTCGACGGCGTCGTGGCCGATCAGATGGCCACCGAGCATGCGACCGCTTTCGGCATCGAACACCAGCTTGACAAACCCTTCAAGCTGGCCGTAGGCGTTGGCTTTTCCTGAAGCCGCGAATAGCGAACGGCCGACGATCACCTTATGGCCGAGATTCAGCGCCGCCTCTTCAGTCAGGCCGACCGAGGCTACTGACGGCTGGGCATAGACACAACGGGGAACAAGGGCCTCGACCAGGGGTTCCGGAGAGGCTCCCGCGATGGTCTCGACCGCTATTCCGGCCTCCGCCGAAGCCTTGTGGGCAAGCAGCATCCCTCCCCTGACGTCGCCGATGGCATAAACGCCCGGCGCCGAAGTTCGGCAAAGAGCATCGGTACGGATGAACCCCCTGTCAGTCTCCACGCCCACTGCTTCCAGCCCGAGGTTTTCGATCGCCCCGGTCACGCCGACGGCTACCAGGAGGCACTCCGCCTCAACCCGCATGGACTCCTCCTGACCCTCAACAAGGAGATCGGCGCTGACCCCTTCCTCTCCGTGCTGCACATTGCCCAGGCGGGCACCGCACATCACCCTGATCCCTCCCTTCTCGAACGAACGCTTCAGGGCCTCAGAGATCTCCGCCTCCTCTGCGGGAAGGATGCGAGGCATCAGTTCGACGATGGTGACCTTCGAACCGGCACTCGCATAAAACCATGCCATCTCGACGCCGATGGCCCCGCCGCCGACGACGATCATGGACGAAGGCACCTCTTTCATGATCAGCGCCTCGCGGCTGGTTATGATCCGTTTTCCGTCGGGCTCAAGCCCGGGAACCACCCGTGGCTGAGAGCCGGTGGCGACGATGACGTTACGGGAGACCACGGCGCTCTTCGAGCCGTCGGCTCCGGTCACCTCGACAACATGATCTTTTGCAAGCATCGCCGTTCCCTGACGGACCTCAACCCCCGCCTTGCGAAGCATGTAATCAACCGCTTTCGAGCTTTTCAGGGCAACGTTCCGGCTGCGTTTGACGGCCTGGGCAAGATCGAACGACGCCTCACCGGCGATCACGCCGAACGCGGACGGATTCCTGACCAGCTCATAAACTTCCGCGCTCCTGAGCAACGCCTTAGTCGGAATGCAACCCCAGTTGACGCAGATGCCGCCAAGGGGACCTTTTTCGACAAGGCAGACCCTCATCCCATGACGAGCCGCATGAAGGGCCGCCTCGTAACCTCCCGGACCTGATCCGATGACGGCAAGATCAAATCCCGTCTCAGGGTTTCCTGCTGATTCCTGCATATGATTGACATTTGGTTGAGCGGCAAGCACCGGATATCCCGCTCAACCCGCTACATGGAACGAAGAGTCGGGAGGAAAAGCGAAACCGGTTGCACCGGACGATTCTTTAACTATATATAATGGACGCCGACGCATCATGCCCGGCTGTTTTCAAGTGTTTCAAGATGCAAAAAGAGCCAGTAAAAAACGAATCGGACAGTTGCTTGCCTGCAGAGCCCGAGCCGAAAAAAATGACCATCCAGGTCAGCAAGGTGCAGACCCCGATGCGCATCGACCGTTACCTCGCCCAGCAGGTCGAAAACGCTACGCGCAACAAGGTACAGGAGGCAATAGAAGAAGAGCGGGTGCTGGTCAACGGCCGCCCCGTAAAATCAAATTACCGCATCAAGTCCTGCGACCTGATCCAGATGACCTTCCTCCGTCCGCCCGCTCCGGATCTTGAGCCAGAAGATATCCCGATAGACATACTGTACGAAGACGATGACCTCATGGTCATCAACAAGGAGGCCGGAATGGTGGTGCATCCGGCGTTCGGCAACTGGACAGGAACGCTTGCCAATGCGATACTGCATCACATCGGCAAGGATGCCGAAGAGCTGGACAAAAGCGGACTCAGGCCCGGCATCGTACACCGTCTCGACAAGGACACGTCCGGCCTGATCATCATAGCAAAAAACCCGACAGCCCTGCACCGTCTCGCCACCCAGTTCGCCAGGCGTCAGGTGGAGAAGGTCTACAAGGCGATCGCATGGGGCGTTCCGAACCCCTCCTCGGGAACGGTCAGGACCAACATCGGCAGGTCCAGGAAAAACCGCAAGGTAATGGCAAACTTCCCTTATGAAGGCCTTGAAGGAAAGCATGCGATTACAGACTACGAGGTGGCCGAAAACCTCAATTACTTTTCACTGGTCAGCGTAACGCTCCATACCGGCAGGACGCATCAGATCAGGGTTCACCTGCAGCACCTGGGGCACCCCATCCTCGGCGACGCGACCTATGGGGGCGCCACGCCGCGCACGTTGCCGTTCAGCAAAAGCGAGCAGTTCACCAGGAACCTTCTCGACATGATCCCCCGTCAGGCACTGCATGCCGAATCGCTCCGCTTCCGGCAACCGACGACCGGCGAAGTGCTCTCGCTTACCGCCCCGTTACCTGACGACATGCTGGCCGTGCTTGACAAGATCAGGAACCTCTCCTATGCCGACACACTCTGAGGTCTGGCCGTTTCGATTTTCACTGAGGATTCGGGTCGGCAACATTTGTTCTGCCGGTGTTTCTCGTATATTAAATACGGAAAATCGCTCAGCACGAAAGGCTTAAGCCCTTTTGAGAAAAGCGCCTCTTAAGAATCCCCGGAGGGAGGCACTCCCCCGAAACACGAACACCTGATGAAAGTAATAGGAATCAACGGCAGTCCGCGTCCTGCGGGCAATACATCAAAAATGCTTTCCACTGTTTTCGAAAGCCTCAACAAGGAAGGCATCGAAACCGAACTCCTCCAGGTGGGCGGCACCGATATCAAGGGATGTCGGGCATGCTTCGCCTGCATACGGAACAAGGACTCCCGGTGTGCGACAAACAATGACGGGTTTAACGAAATCTTCGAAAAAATGGTCAGTGCCGAAGGAATGCTTCTGGCATCACCCACCTATTTCGCCGATATAACTCCTGAGCTGAAGGCCCTGATCGACCGTTCCGGGTTCGTCTCAAGGGCAAACGGAGGGCTGTTCCGTCACAAGGCCGGTGCTGCGGTGATCACCATGAGACGTGCAGGAGCAATCCACGCCTTCGACAGCATCAACCACATGTACCAGATCTGCCAGATGTTCATCATCGGATCGACCTACTGGAACCTCGGGTTCGGCGGGCGTGAAGGCGATGAAGTGCTCAACGATGCCGAAGGGCTCGAAAACATGCGCGACCTTGGCAGTTCGATGGCGCTCCTGCTCAAAAAACTCCACAATCACTGAACGATCCGGAAACCCGCTTCAGACATAACAACTTCATGACATCAAGAACCATGCCCATTGGCCGGTTATCGCTCTTCGCCTGCCTTGCCGCAATCCTGACAGCTGCTCCGCTCCCCTCCTTCGCCGACGTTCAGGCCCCCATAGCCGCACCTACGGCAGAGGTTGTAGACACGCTCTGCGGAGAAGAGGTCGCTGATCCGTACAGGCCGCTTGAAAACCTCAAAGAGCCGCAGGTTCAGGCATGGTACCGCCAGGAGTCAGACCGTGCAAGAACTCTCCTCGACGCAATTCCCGGTCGCAACGGCCTCATCAGGAAAATGCAGGAGTTCGACAAAAGGAGGCCGGCAAAGGTATACAGCCTCGTCATCACTGAAAACGATCACTACTTCTACCTGAAGCAGACACCATCGGACGAAACAGGCAAACTATTCTTCCGAAAGGGGTTCCGCGGCAAAGAGCGTAAACTGCTCGATCCGGCGACCTTTTCCGAGGGTGGGGTCAACTTCGTCGTAAGCCAGGTCGCCCCGAACATCGACGGCTCGAAAATCGTCGTCAGCCTCTCGCCAAACGGTTCTGAAGACTCAGTGCTTCTTGTCATGGAGGTCAGCACTGGCAAAATCTACCCGGAAAGGATCAACAGGTGCTGGTTTGCCTCCCCGTCATGGCTTCCTGACGGCAAATCGTTTTTTTACAACCGCCTAAACCCCGGAGCGCTTCACGACAAGGATCGTGAAAAGGACAGCCGCATCTTCCTGCACGTAACAGGAACAGACCCATCTTCAGACCGCGAAATCTTTTCGAGAACGACGAACCCGGAAATGGGAATCCGACCGGAAGACATCCCTGCGGTTTTCTTTGACAGAAACAGCAACCACCTTTATGCATCGATTGAGAGCGTCGATCCGAAGATCAACGCATGGTACGCTCCCGTCAACACTGTTTCTGAAAAAATTATACCCTGGAAACGCCTGATCAGTCCGAAAGATGAGGTGTACAGCTTCGGGACCACAAAAACCGACATCTACCTCTTCACCCCGAAAAACGCGCCACGCTTCAAGGTGCTGAAGACATCCCTTGAACATCCGGATATCGATCACGCCCGAACAGTCATCGACCAGCAGCCTGACGCTTCCATATCCGGATTCGTGCTTACCAGCGACGGCATTTTCTACACCCTGTCGATCAACGGTGTTAAAGAGGAGCTTTACCACATCGGCTACAACGGAAAATCAGCAGAAAAGATAGCCCTTCCTGTCGATGCCGGCACCATCCACCTCAGTTCAAAAGGATTCGACAAGAAAGAGATATGGACCTTGATGGCTGGCTGGAGCCAGGACTATCGCCGTTATCGCTACGAGCTGAAACACAACCGATTCATCGACGAGACCCTTTCGTCACCTGCGAAGTATCCGGAATATGCGAAGCTCAACGTTGAAGAGGTGATGGTTCCATCGCACGACGGCGTCATGATCCCCCTGTCGCTCATCCACAATCGGGGCATTGCGAAGGATGGCCACAACCCGGTGCTTATCTACGGTTACGGAGCCTACGGGAACTCGATGACGCCGTTCTTCAGCCCTTCACTGCTGCTCTGGACCAACAAGGGCGGCATACTGGCCGTTGCCCACGTCCGGGGCGGCGGCGAACTCGGGGATGCCTGGCACAAGGCGGGCATGAAAACCTCCAAGCCCAATACATGGAAAGACCTTATCGCCTGCGCAGAATACCTTGTCAGTGAGAAATACACATCACCGCGACACATTGCCATAAACTCCGCGAGTGCCGGAGGCATCCTTGTCGGCAGAGCCATGACAGAACGCCCCGACCTGTTTGCAGCGGTGATACCCCAGGTAGGAGCCCTGAACCCTGTCCGCGGTGAAGAGTCGCCCAACGGTCCGGTCAACGTTCCGGAGTTCGGCACCGTCAAAAACCCTGTCGAGTGCAAGGCGCTCATTGAAATGGACCCGTACCTGCACCTCCGGAAAGGGGTCGCCTACCCGGCAGCCCTTGTCACGGCAGGCATGAACGATCCGCGGGTCATCGCCTGGCAACCAGGCAAATTCGCCGCCCGGCTTCAGGCATCGACCGCATCGAAAAATCCGGTGCTCTTTTTCACCGACTACAAGGCCGGACATGGCATCGGCGACACCAAGACCAAGCAGTTCGAAGCCATTGCCGACATGTTGAGCTTCGGCCTCTGGCAGACCGGCCAGCCAGAGTTCCAGCCGACGGAGAGATAACGCCGGAAGCAATCGAAATGAATGCTATTGTCTTCAATGCCCGGCTTCACAAGGCCGGGCATTGCTCATTTGAGCCCTTTGAGATATGCCTGCCTCAACTCTTCGGGGAAGCGTTCGATGGCGTAACGAAGCATGACCCTCGGCATGCGGCGGTAGTGCTGCTGCAGGAAAAATTCCAGCACAGGTTGCTCCTTTTTGCCGACTTCGCGCAGCATCCAGCCTGTGGCTTTGTGGATCAGCTCTTCGGGATCGTCGAGAAGACGGTCGGCGATGGCGAGCGTATCGATGAACTCGCCCTGTTTTATGAAGTGCAACGTGGAGACTATCGCGATACGCCGCTCCCACATGCTGCCTGACGCCGCAAAGCTATACAGAGGGGCCCTCTCCCGGACCTGCAGGTGGCGCCCGACGATTTGCGGCGCCGAGAGGTCGACCAGGTCCCAGTTGTTGATGTTCAAGGTATGGGAGCAATAGGTATCGTAAATCTCCTCGCGTCCCACATCGTCCGCCGTTCGGTAGCGTTCGACGAGCAGAAGGAGGCCGAACAGCCGGTCTTCGTGCCAGGGGGAGGCGAGCAGTCCAACGACGTCGGCCAGCCCGGCATGGGGATACTCTCGGCATAGTTTCCGGAGCACCGGCACCCGGATCCCGCGAAAGCGGTCACCTTCGCCGTATTCGCCAGGGCCGGTTTTGAAAAACCACTGCAGGTTGCCTGCGTACGTTTCATCCGATAGGGATTCGAGCCTCGAGGTTATAAAATCAATCATGGTGGTAACGATGCCTCATGGCCGTTGTATTCAGATAAACTCGGCCAGTTCGGACCAGCGGGCCATATCGCGGTCGAGTTGCGCCTGGATTTTGTGGAGTTCGTCGCCAAGTCGCTGCACAGCCTGGAAATCAGATCCTGATGAGTGCAGTTCCCTGCTGATCTCCGCCTGACGCGACTCCGCTTCAGCGATCGCTTTTTCGAGCTGTTCCAGCTCCCGTTTCTCTTTTCCGCTGAGCTTTCTCTGGTTCGGTGAAGGCGCTGGCGCCGGTTTGGGTTGCAACTGCGGCTGTGGCTGCGCTGGCGCCTTTTTCTGCGACTGGCTTTTCAACTCGGCGGCCACGCTGGCTTTCATTTCGAGGTAGACGCTGTAGTTCCCGGGATAACGCCTTACGAGGCCGTTCTCCTCGAATGCGAAGATGTGCTCTACGGTGCGATCGAGGAAGTATCGGTCGTGGCTCACGACGACGAGGCAGCCGGGAAAACTGTCGAGATAGTCCTCAAGCACCCGAAGCGTCGGGATGTCGAGATCGTTGGTCGGCTCGTCGAGCAAGAGGACGTTGGGCGATCCTATCAGCTGCCGGAGCAGGTACAGACGGCGGCGTTCACCGCCTGAAAGGGTCTGTATGTAGTTGTACTGGGCCGATGATGAGAAAAGAAAACGTTCGAGCATCTTTCCGGCGGAGACCAGGGTGCCGTCCTTGAGCTTGATGTGCTCTGCAACCTCCTTGACATACTCGATGACCCGCTTGGACTCGTCGAGGTCACGGCTCTCCTGGTCGTAATAACCGATCTTGACCGTCTGGCCGATTTCGATGCGACCGCTATCGGGCTTGACCCGGCCTGCAATCATCTCCAGCAGGGTTGTTTTTCCTGATCCGTTCGGGCCGATGATACCGATGCGATCCCCTTTCTCAAGCATGTAATCGAACGACTGAAGAAGCAGCTTCGAGCCGTATGACTTCGAAACGTCGTAGAACTCGATGATCTTGTCGCCGAGCCGGTCTGCGCCGAAACCGATCTCGACCTCCTGCTTTTTCTCCCTTCCTGGCGCATGGACAAGCGCTTCGGCCCGCTGCATGCGCGCTTTCTGCTTGGTGGTGCGAGCCTTGGCCCCGGTACGCATCCACTCCAGCTCCTGCTTGGCGAGTGCGTTGCGTTTGCGCTCGTCGCGGACCGCCTGCTCCTCCTCTTCGGCCTTCTGCACCAGGTAGCTCGCATAACCGCCGCTGTAGGTCAGCGCCGTTTTGCCGTCAAGTTCGATCATGCGGTTGGCCACCCGGTCGAGGAAATATCGGTCATGCGTGATGAGAATCACCGCCCCGGAGTACCGCTTGATGTAGTTTTCGAGCCATTCGACGCTGTCGGCATCGAGATGGTTGGTCGGCTCGTCAAGGATAAGCGCATCGCTCGGAACCACGAGGGCGTGGGCCAGGGCAACCCGCTTGCGCTGACCGCCCGACAGGTTTCCCATTTTTGCAGTCAGGTCCTCCAGGCCGAGTTTGCTGAGCACGGCCTTGGCATTCGACTCAAGATCCCATGCGCCGCTGACATCGAGCTCGTGGGTAAGGCGCGTGACCTTGTCGATGATCGCTGAATTGTCGCCCTGCTGATGTTCAAGCTCAGTAAGGGCGAGTTCGTATTCACAGATCAGCCCCATCACCTTGTCGCTCGATTTCAGCACCGCTTCCAGCACGGTATCCTCCGGGTCATACGGCGAGTCCTGAGGCAGGTAGGCGATACGCTTGTCGCGGGAGACCATGACCTTGCCGGTATCCGTCGTTTCGACGCCCGCAAGAATCTTCATCAGCGTGCTCTTGCCGCTGCCGTTGGCGCCGATGATCCCGATCTTGTCACGGTCATCGATTCCGAATGACACGTCCGCGAACAACCTTTTGAGACCGTAAGTCTTGCCTATCCCCTCTACCGTCAGAAGAACCATATCTAACCGAACCTTTTTATATACCCCTGAAAAAGCCTCAATATAGTCAAGGAGCGTTCAAAAGCACGCCGTTTCGCTCCCGCGGCATGCGTTACGTTTCCATATCACCATTATTTTGGATAAACTTGTATGTATAATGCCGGTATGGTTTGTCGGCATCAACCACCGGCGAACGGCTGCTGGACAACCCACTTATCTTTATGGCCACCATCGAAGAATCGCTCGCCTGGACCGGAGTGCCCGTGCCTGATGCCCTGGGAAATCTTGGGCAACGTGAACAGGATACGCTCGCAGAATACATACAAACCGTGGTTACCAAAAAAACAGATGGCCTCGACGAACTATACCAGGCCATCAGCGCGATCGTGAAGTTCATTCCGCACTTCATCGTCATCCCCCTCATGGTTGAAAACATCAGGCCGCAGATCTCTGCAGGCGTCTGCAAAAAGATGGGGGTAGACCAGGCGGTGAACTATGCCAACGACCTTCCTGTCGAATATTTCAGCGAAGTCTCGCGTCATATCGACGACGAAATGATGGCCCGCATCCTCGAAAAGATGAAAAGGCACCATGCGGAAAAGATCATCAAATACGAACTCCAGAACAACCAGCACCACATGCTCGACATTGCCGGACACTTCGAACAGCGTCTTCTGGAATTTGTCGCACGAAACATCGACTTTGCCCAGCATCCGGAATGTCAGGCCACCCTGCACAAGCACTGCAGCGTCATCGAAAGAATGCGCGCCCTGGTCTGAGGCAGACTCGACTGACCCGTAGAATATCAATACGCTGAAACCTCCTTCACGCGACCCATTCAGGATCAGGGA
Organism: Chlorobiaceae bacterium; assembly: GCA_013334965.1. Lineage (GTDB taxonomy): Bacteria > Bacteroidota > Chlorobiia > Chlorobiales > Chlorobiaceae > Chlorobaculum. The sequence continues at coordinate 21,727 of JAAXWO010000002.1, forward strand.
ACGCTTTTTGATCGCAAGCAAGAGGGTTCAAGATCACTGCAGATATCGTTCCAGAAAGGATATTTATTGCCGCCCAGAGCCAAGGTAAAACGAGCCGGTGCGACAACGGATTCAGAGTGGTTCCTTATTGCCGCCCTGCTTATCAGAACTTGAGACAAGCTTGTGCAGAACTCCGATAATCAGCAGTGAGGCCAGGACAAGACCGTAATGCCATGGATTGAACATCGCCTCAGGGCTCTGGCCGGCGGTGGCGACCTTTACAGGCTCCACGATCAACTGCCTGAGCAACGTGATCATCGCCACTTCAATAAACACCACGAGATGGAACACTCCGTTCTGGACGTAATTGATTTCAGCGGAGATCAGGCTTGACAGTGTCCATACGATGAACAGGGTGCCGAGAGCCTGGAGAAACCCATGCGCAAGCTGGTTCATCTGTATGGCATGCACGACGGCCATGACGAACTCCCAGAGGACCATCATGCTCGCCATGACGAGCGCTATGGAGAGAAGAACGTGAAGCAGATGGTTGAACGCATGCAAGGTCTTGATAAGCCGATCCTCAAACATCTCTTTCATGGTTTCAATCTTAAGTCTTAATAGAAAAACGATCCTTGAAAACTACCCGATCGAGCCCGGCAAAACATTGCCGATCACTTTTCAAAATAGACAATCAACGACAGTAAAAAAACGCAGTAGCTGCTACCGGCAAGGATTTGGCTGACCTGTGGCATCAATTTCGGCAACAATATGTGGCTCCGCCACATCCCTCCGTAGCCAACAGGTGCCAGAATAGTAAATGGAGCGAATGAAACCACTCATTTTAAACGTCACATAAATGAAATAGCCATTCAGGAAACGTTTCTTCATGGAATAATTCAACGTCAGCAACACGGAATATTTACCGTTCTGACTGACAAGAAAATTGAGAAGAAGCTGTCAGAAGCTATATTTCCATATTGAGTCGTTGCCTCTGAATGCAGTATTGATCCAACTGTATAAAAATGAATTACCGATGAGAAAAACCATCTTTCTGGCAACCGGGTTCGCAGGACTGCTGCTTTGCCAACCGCTTACCGATGCTCGCGCGGAACTCAACCTTCATCTCAACCTTGGCGGAGGTCCGGTTGTCGTCGTAGACAGAGCCCCTGATTTCATCTATCTTGACGACTATGGCCTTTCCGTATCATATGGCTGGGATTATGACATCATCCGTTATGGTGACCTTTTCTTTGTTTTCAGAGATGGCGAATGGTATCGCAGCCCAAGCTATCGTGGCCCCTGGGCACTCGTCCGATATCACAATATCCCTTTTGCGATAAGACGCCACGGCTGGGAACGAATCAGGGAGCGCCGCGACATGGAGTACCGCAGGCATGATCGCGACTACTGGGATTCGAGGTTCAATCGCCGAAGTGAACCCGACCGCAGGTACGACAGGGACAGGCCTCGCGACAGGGGCCCTCAGCCCGACCAGAACAGATGGCCTGACCAGAACAGGAGACCTGACGTGAGGCCCCAATTCCAGCCCGACCAGAACAGGAGACCCGATGGCGGACCGCGTCCTGACCAGAACAGGCAGCCGGACATGAGGCCCCAATTCCAGCCCGACCAGAACAGGAGATCCGATGGCGGACCGCGCCCTGACCAGAACAGGCAACCGGACGGGAAGCCCCAATTCCAGCCCGACCAGAACAGGAGACCTGACGGCGGACCGCGCCCTGACCAGAACAGGCAACCGGACATGAGGCCACAATTCCAGCCCGACCAGAACAGGAGACCCGACGGCGGACCGCGCCCTGACCAGAACAGGCAGCCGGACGTGAGGCCCCAATTCCAGCCCGACCAGAACAGGAGACCCGACGGCGGACCGCGCCCTGACCAGAACAGGCAACCTCAACCTCAACAGCAGCCGAATCAGAACCGAGGTCCCCAGCAGCAGCCTCCGGCTGCGCCTCCCAAATGGTTTGAGCCGAAACAGCAACCCCAGCCTCAGGCACAGCCGAAGCCTGAGCAGAGAAAGAGATCTGACGATAATGAGCGGGGCGACAGGAGCAATCCCACGCCTGACGGCAATATCAGGGGCTTCAACGACAGACGCTAAACCTCGGCGACACTCTTCGCAAAAACAGAAAGGGAGCTTTGTAACCAGCTCCCTTTCTGTTTTTGCATTATGATCGATTATGATTCTGCCATCGTTCAATGAGAATGAATTCGATCATGGCGTCCGCGCCAAGTGAAAAACTATTCGAATCCTTGAACTTCCTTGTGAGGTGCAAGTATGATGGCTATCAACGCGAACACGCTGAAAAAGAAACCCATGGCCAGCCAACCGACAGCCTGACTTCCGACATAACCTTTTTTCATTGAAATTATCAGACAGGCGAGCCCGCATACGACACTCATTACGAGTACGAATATCAAGCTCGATAAATCCATCATGGCCATATGCTGCGAATATTTAGGTGAAAACGTCAACGAACCGTATCGCCATAATCTAAAAAAAACAGCCAAAACCATAAAAGCCCCACCGCCCCCTCCGGATAGCTTCATTGAGATGGATCCAGCAATTTTCTTGATTGCGTAACTGATCCATGCCGGGGGCATTACCAGTATGAATGCTTCGCGCCATGAACGTCTCTGGACAGGATGGGGTGGACAAACCACTTTATCATCTTATATTCAGCGCATTCACGACTCCGGGAATGGAGGTCCGCAAGCAAGTCAACCAAACCTGAATATCAATGGGCACCATCGAAAACAACAGGGTTTTTCTCATCACCGGCGCTTCGACGGGTATAGGGGAGGCTACGGCACGTCGCGCTGTCGAGGCCGGCTGGAAAGTAGCGCTCGCCGCACGATCGACAGACAAACTCGAGGCGCTGGCGTCTGAGCTCGGCCATGAGCAAGCCATCGCGATCGCCTGCGACGTTTCGGAATGGAAGTCCCAGCAGGAGATGATGCAAAAAACCATTGAACGCTTCGGCAGAATCGACGCCGCATTCGCCAATGCGGGATTTTCGAAGGGATCGACGTTCTACGGCGGTGAAAACAAGCCGGAAGAGTGGCGGGACATGGTACTGACAAACGTCTATGGCGCGGCTGTCACAGCAAGGCTCGTCCTTCCTGAACTGGTGAAAACCAAAGGCCACTTCCTCGTCACAGGGTCGGTCGTTGGACGCGTCACTTCGATACGGAACCTCTATTCGGCCACCAAATGGGCTGTAACCGGTATGGCCCAGGCAATCCGCAACGAGATGTCAGGCACCGGTATCCGGGTCACGCTCGTTGAACCGGGCGTCGTCGATACGCCGTTCTGGGATCATCTGCAGAAACCGTCGACAGCAGAACTGGTGCCGGACGATATCGCCCGCGCCGTTATCTACGCAATCAGCCAGCCGCCTCACGTCGACGTCAACGAAATCCTCATCCGCCCAACCGGCCAGCAGAACTGAACCGGGTTATAACAGGAAGCCGGGACATTTACCCCGGCTTTCCTGTCACGCTATCCTGTGCTTGATTCAGCCGCGACCAAAACCACGGCTCCCCATATCATCCCTCATATGGAGCATCTTCTCAATCTGCTTGTGATCGAGCACCCGGGACAATTCACGGAAATGTCGGCTCTGGATCGTAGCCAGCCTGGCATGCTGACGACCGATCTGTTCGGTCAGTCTGGCGATTCTCCTTTCATCAGGCCTGTTCCGCACTGACTCGTCGGCAAGATCATGCCTCAGGGCTCCGAGCTCCTGCCACAAAGGCTTGCTCTCCTGGAAAAAGTTTCGCCGCAGTTCACTCATCTTCTGCTCCTGGCTATCGCTCAGGCCGAGGGCCTGTTTCATGTAAAACTGCCGTTGGTGCCTACCTTGTGGACGCATGCCATTAGGGCCGGAACCACATCCGCGGCCATCGACAGATGTGTAAGCGCCGGAAGGCGGACATGGCACCTGGTCGACGTTGTTTGCTGCGTAGGTAGTGCCTGCCGTACCGATTAACCCTGCGAGCAGGGCTGTCATCAGAATCTTGTTCATCGTTTCTTCTATTTGTTGATCATCGTCCCTATCGTTGTCTCCGAATGTCATTGATCGACATCCGTTTCATTCGATAGGACGCTGGTCAGAAACGATTCCTGCGGATCATGTGGAAAATAATCCTGACCGCTCTGGAATGAACTCTACGAAATTGAATGGGGATCAGCGCTGACGTTTCAGATCAGCTGCTTGTGGTACTCAAGAGACCAGAGGTTTCTTGATTTGTCGAGAAGGGTGATCTTCACGCCGAAACCCTCCCTGATGAAGCTGATGATGTCACGATTTTCCCTGAAGGTTGAGAAGCTCTCCTCATTGCCGAACTTACGGGAGTAATAACGATATACCTCATCGCGGCTGCCAAGCGACTCAAAAGTAACGATCACGACATGGTCGACCGTCGAGACCCCTACCACGCTCTTTTCCCGGTAGATGTCAAGCCAGGGCGGCATATCGCTGAAGGATTTTCCCAGCGCGTTTCCTCCGACATGGGACACCGCGCCGTTTGAACGATCCTGACGGCTTGCGGCAAGCTCATCGGGTTGACGGACGCATCCGTTAAGCCCACAGCACATCACCACTGCCGCAGCAGCAGCACCCGTTCTATTCATGATTGGTTCCTCGTGACCGGATTGATTCGATGATTACTTCTGATGTATAATCTATTTTTCGGCTGCATAATTCACGTGAACATACATATTTTTCTTCAACGTAACAGCCCTTGCGGAAGGTTATTGAAAAATAAACCCCATCGGGAGCCGATGCATTCGTTTTTGCCGATCATTGCGTATTTTTCTCCAGCTTCAACAGATACCGCACAGGACCGTAGCGGCCTATAAATTACGGCACCAAGCATTCCGATCATGACTATTCAGAACAGGTATATCAACGTCGGAGGCCACCGGCACAGGTATGTCGACACCGGAGGTCATGGGCCGACCATGCTGCTCCTGCACGGCATCTCCTCATCGCTCGATTTTTACCGTTTGAGCATACCGCTGCTCGCGGGCTCCTTCAGGGTGCTGGCTCTCGACCTGCTCGGCTTCGGAGAGTCCGACAAACCGAAAAACAAACCCTACTCCCTGAATCTTTACGCCGGGCTCATCCATGAGTTCCTCGAAAAAACAGATGCTGCCGGAAATGGCCCGGTATACGGGACAGGACATTCGATGGGCGGCAAGTATCTTCTGGCCACGGCACTCACCTATCCGGGAACGTTCGACAAGATCGTTCTCAGCAACACTGACGGCTTCATCACCCTGCCATCGTTTGCGCGAGTCCTCAGCCTGCCAGGCGTCAGGCATCTTCTCAAGAAGGTGGTAACCAGGGAGGAGATCGCAAAAAAAATGTTCGCATCGGCCTTTCACAACATTGGGGCAATCGACGCGGTCACCCGAAGGAAAATCCTCGATGTAGCCGTGGATCATGACGCCTTCGATACGGTCATGGGACTGAACAGGAACCTCCTCAATCTTGACATGAAGCGCACCGGGCTGAGGTCCAGGCTCAAGGAGCTCACGATGCCAGTGCTCATCATCTGGGGTGACCGTGACCGGTACATGTCCCCGAAATATGCTCATATCGTTAAAAAGGAGCTTCCGTGCGCAAAGCTTCTTATCTTCAGTGAATGCGGCCATTCACCCATGCTTGAATATCCGGCGCAGTTCTGCGAGGCAATCACCGAGTTCATCCATCAGGAATCACCACCGTCAGACGGCATATGCTCATAACATTCGAAGGAATAGACGGGGCCGGGAAATCGACCCAGGTCACGAAACTGAAACGGCATCTCCAGGAACTGGGCCGCGAAGTGCTCACGCTCCGTGAACCTGGCGGCACAGCCGTTGCCGAGCATATCAGGGATCTGCTGCTTGAAAGCAAACACGACATCACCCCTGTCGGGGAACTCCTGCTCTTCGCGGCCAGCCGTGCCGAACTCGTGCAGAAGGTCATCCTGCCTGCGCTGGACAACGGCAGCGACGTGATCCTCGACCGGTTCTTCGATTCGACGACTGCTTACCAGGGTTACGGACGCGGGCTGGACCTGGAACTGCTCGCCGGGGTAAACCGGATAGCCACCTTCGGGCTCAACCCGGACATCACCTTTTACCTCGACCTGACCCCCGAAGATGCGCTCAAGAGGAAATTTTCCGAGAAATCGCTTCCGCTGGCATTCGAGTCGGAAGAGCTTGACCGAATGGAGAACTCAGGGCTCGAGTTCTATCGACGGGTCCGACAGGGGTACCACGCCATCAGCGCGGAGCAATCCGACCGCATAGTGAAGCTCGACGCGCTCCTGACGCCGGATGAAATTCACCGGATGATCGTCGGAAGCCTTGAAAAAAGGGATAACCGGCTTACAGGAAGCTGACCCGCCCCAGGCTATTTGAAACGGAAAAATGGATATCGGCATTATTATATTGTTAAAATGATGTTTCACTGAACGGCTGACCGCTTTTTTTCGTAAATTTACGTTCAAGATAGTTACCACACTCCTTCTGCCGGCTTCGCATGCATAAAACCATTGTCAATGAGAGAAGTCTCAGGACCTGCAACTTCCCGATCACCCTTCAGGACATCAGAACGCTCAAGGAGCTTTATCGTCTGAAGGCTGAGACAAGGGATCTCAGGGAGCCTATCGTTAAAAACATCATGAAGCAGAGGATCGTAGGCAAAGGATGCCTCGAATCCCTGAAGAATGCCCTTTACTCCCTTGAGACCATCTACATCGACGACTATACCGGTCAGCGACTCCTGCGCCTTGACGGCATGAAGCAGATCGAGGTGGATCTGACCTATGAAATCCGCGAACTGCAGAAAGACATCTATTATCTTGAGTACGGCGAAGACCGCTTCATCGAGTACCTCGCCAAGTTCATCCCCGGCTTCACCGACTATGTCAGCGAAGGGGTGGAGATGCTCAGGGGTAAAAAATTCAGCGCATTCATCACCGACCGGGACGGCACCACCAACAACTACTGTGGCCGATATCGCTCATCGATCCAACCGATCTACAATTCAGTCTTTCTCTCCCGCTTCGCAAAAAACTGCTGTGACTATCCGTTGATCATCACATCGGCACCGCTCAAGGATTTCGGGATACTGAACGTCTCGATCAACCCTGAGCACATTTTCGTGTATGCCGGCTCAAAAGGGCGCGAATTCATCGACATCGAGGGTCAATTCAGCTCATTCCCTATCGAGAAAAGCAAGCAGGACCTTATCCAGCTTCTCAACGAAAGAATGCAGCTCATCCTGCTTGACCCCTCCTTCGAGAAGTTCAACTTCATCGGATCGGCGCTGCAGATCAAGTTCGGGCAAACCACCATCGCCCGCCAGGACATCACCCGATCGGTCAATGAAGCGGAGTCTGCCGCCTTCCTCGAAAAAATCAAAAGCATCGTCAGGGACATCGACCCTGTAGGCAAGAATTTCAGGATTGAGGATACCGGCCTTGACATCGAGATCATCCTGACCATCGACGTAGATCCCGAAACCGGTGAAATCAGGGATTTCGACAAGGGTGACGGACTGGAATTCATATGCCGCGAACTGAACATCGAACAGGCAAAGGGCCCGGTACTGGTCTGCGGCGACACCTCCTCGGACCTCCCGATGCTGAAAAAAGCCATGGAGATGTATGAAGATGTCTGGACCATCTTCGTGACAAGGGACGAGAATCTCATGCAGAAGGTCCGGGAGATCTGTCCCAAGAGCTACATGGTACCCTATCCTGACATCCTCCTGACCATTCTCGGACTGCTGTCACTGTGATCTTTATCGTTTTTAATAAACCATTTACTGTTTCCTAAAGAATGAGCATGAATTTCAAAGGCGTCATTTTCGATCTCGACGGGGTCATCACCGGCACGGCCAAAATCCACAGCCTTGCCTGGGAGGCCATGTTCAACTCCTTTCTGAAAAATTATGCCGAGATCAACAATGAACCCTATGTTCCATTCGATCCGGCCCACGACTACCTGAAGTACGTTGACGGCAAGCCCAGGATGGAAGGCGTCAAAAGCTTCCTGGCATCCAGGGACATCGAAATCCCCTATGGCGAGCTGGACGACATCCCCGAACAGGAGACCGTCTGCGGCCTCGGCAACAGGAAAAACAGCCTTTTCACCGAAATCCTTATCAAGGAAGGCCCGGAAGTGTTCCAGTCCTCGGTCGACTTCATCGAGGCCCTGATTGCCCGGGGTATCCGCATCGGCATAGCTTCATCGAGCCGCAATTGCAAGCTCATCCTCCAACTTTCCAATCTCGAACATCTCTTCGAAACCAGGGTCGACGGCGAGGTTTCTATCGAACTGAAACTTAAAGGCAAACCAAACCCGGACATTTTCGTTACGGCTGCTGCCAATCTCGGCCTCGAACCGCACGAGTGCGTCGTGGTCGAAGATGCCATCTCGGGCGTCCAGGCCGGGGCCAAGGGCAACTTCGGGCTGGTGCTTGGCATCGCAAGGGAGATCGAAGGCATCAAGCTCAAGGAGCAGGGAGCCGACATCGTCGTGCGTGACCTCGGCGAGATCACCATCGAAGAGATCGAGCGCTGGTTCGACGAAGGCCTCGAAAAAGAGGGCTGGAACCTGCACTACTCATCCTGGGCGGCAAAAGAGGAGCGCCTCCGTGAAGCCCTCACATCAACCGGCAACGGATACATGGGAGTCAGGGGCGCGATAGAATGCGGAACCAACTCGCAGTATCATTATCCGGGGACCTACCTTGCGGGCATCTTCAACAAACTGCCTTCAGAAGTCCATGGCCAGACGGTATGGAACAACGACATGGTCAACTGCCCCAACTGGCTTCCCATCGAGTTCCGAATCGGAAACGGCGAGTTCATCAACCCGCTTGAGCAGAAGGTACTGAGCTATACGCAGAATCTCGACCTTCGACATGCGCTCATGGAGAGGGAGATCGTCATCCAGGACACGCTCGGATGGATCACCAGGATCAAGAGCCAGCGCTTCTGCAGCATGGACAACCCGCACCTCGCAGCTATCCGGTTCAACCTCGAACCTGTCAACTACACATCGGTGATCGAAGTCCGTTCAACCATCGACGGCAGGGTCGAGAACAAGGGCGTTGCCCGTTACAGCACCCTCTCCTCGGACCACCTCGAACATGTCGACCACGGCAACTTCTCTTCCGATACGATATTCCTGCACGTCAGGACCAGCCATTCGAAACACGACATCGTCACCCACGCAAGGACTACCATATCTTGCGCATCGGGCAAAGGCATCACTCCTGAACGCCGGATCATCAGCGCCCCCCGTTCCATAAGCGAGCTCTTCAGGCTTCCGCTCTCTGCAGACCGCGGTTGCACGATCGAAAAAGTGGTTTCAATCCATACATCCAACGATCACGGCCAGATCGACCCCCGCACGGCCGGGCAGCAATCCATCGGCTCTGCAGGAAGCTTCGATGAACTTTTCGCGAAGCATGTCAAGGCCTGGGATGATATCTGGAAAAAAGCGGACATGCTGATCCAGGGCGACCGACTGACCCAGAAAGTTTTACGCCTTCACATCTATCACCTGCTTGCCACGGCTTCTCCGCACAACAGCACCATCGATGCAGGATTGCCTGCCCGCGGACTGAACGGTGAAGGCTATCGCGGCCACATCTTCTGGGACGAGATCTACATTCTTCCGTTCTTCAACCAGCATGCGCCGGAAATCTCCCGGGCGCTGCTCATGTACCGCTTCCGCAGGCTCGACGCCGCACGTGACTACGCCCGCGAAAACGGATACAAGGGGGCGATGTTCCCCTGGCAGGGCGCCGACGACGGCAAGGAAGAGACTCCGGTCATTCACTACAACCCGAAGAGCGGCGCATGGGATCCCGACCTCAGTTGCCGCCAGCGACACGTATCGATCGCCGTATTCTATAATACATGGCGCTATATCCACGATACCGGAGACACCGAATTCCTGAACAGCTGCGGCGCAGAAATGATGTTCGAGATCGCACGCTTCTGGGCCAGCATATCAACCTTCTCTCCCGAGACGGGCCGATACCACATCGAAGGGGTCATGGGTCCCGATGAGTTCCACGAAGAGCTGCACGGTTCCGGCAAGCCGGGCGTAAGGGACAACTCCTACACCAACATCATGACGGTCTGGCTGCTTGAAAAAGCTGTTGAGATCAGCCAGAAACTCGATCCCGAGGTTATGGACCGCCTGATGGAACGTATCAATGTCGGCCATGACGAGTTCATGCACTGGCGCGACATCATGGGCAAGATGAATGTGCTCATCGATCCGAACGGAATCCTCGAACAGTTCGACGGATACATGGGACTGAAGGAACTCGACTGGGACCACTATAAACACAAGTACGGCAACATCCACCGGATGGACAGGATCCTGAAGGCGGAAAACGACTCTCCCGACAACTACAAGGTCGCCAAGCAGGCCGACGTGCTGATGACCTTCTATACGCTTACGCCAGCTGAGGTCTGCGGCATACTTGGACGTCTTGGTTACACCGTGCCGGACGCAGTCAGGTTCGTTCGTGAGAACTACGCGTATTACGAACCGAGAACGAGCCATGGGTCAACACTGAGCAAAGTGGTCCACTCGATCATTTCAAGCTACCTGCAGAACGGTCACGAAACCGCATGGAGCTGGTTTGCCGAAGCCCTGAAAAGCGACATCCAGGATACCCAGGGCGGCACTACGCAGGAGGGCATCCACTGCGGCGTTATGGCAGGGACCATCGACACCGTCACCAGGTACTTTACCGGCATAGCGTTCCATAACGACATGCTGAACGTGAACCCGAACCTCCCTCCTCACTGGAAACGGTTCGAGACGAGCCTATGCTTCAAGGGCAACTGGTACCGGATCGTCCTGAACCAGGACAGCGCCACGATAACCTTGACTGAATCAGCCGCCGAGGAGCTTCCGGCGATGATATGCGGTCATACCGTCAAGCTGAAAAAGGGTTCTGAAACCACCGCCCAGATTCTCTGAGCGATAACAGCAGGGAGGGCATCACACACCCTCCCTGTTTTGTTATTTTCGTGTAAACGCCATATAATTAGATTCGCCTTTTCAGGGATGTTCACCCATTGACCCACTACAGCATATGCGCCTTTCGAATTTTCGCTATACGCTTCCCAAAACAAGAGTTGCCGATCATCCGGAATCTCCCCGCGATGCCTGCAAAATGATGGTGCTGAACCGTCGCAAAAAGGATATAGAGCACAAGGTCTTTACGGACATTGTCTCCTATTTCAAAAAAGGCGACCTGCTCATCGTCAACAACAGCATGGTGTTCCCTGCCAAGATTTTCGGGCAGAAAGAGAAAACTGACGCCAAGATCGAGGTGTTCCTCCTCAGGGAGCTGAACAAGGAAGCCGGCCTTTGGGACGTGCTTGTCGATCCGGCCCGCAAGGTCAGGGTCGGCAACAAGATCTATTTCGAGGACGACGTCGTAGCCGAAGTGGTCGACAATACAACATCCAGAGGCCGGACGATCCGGTTCCTCAACCCGGATATCGACGTATTCAAGATGGTTGACAAGATAGGGCATGTGCCCCTTCCGCCTTACTTCACGAGAAAACCGAAGGAGACGGACCGCACCGACTACCAGACTGTGTACGCCCAGCAGACAGGCGCCGTCGTGGCTCCGATGGCAGGACTGCACTTCACGATGCCCCTGCTCCAGCAGATACAGAAAATCGGCGTCAAGATCCTGCCGATCACCCTGCATCCAAGCCTGAGCACATTCAACGCCATTGAGGTCGAGGACGTATCCAAGCACAAGATGGACTCCGAGTACTTCAACATTCCCTACCAGACGGCCATGGAGATCAACGAGACCAAGGTCAACAAGTCCGGAAGGGTTTTCGTGGTAGGCACGACCACCTGTCGCGCACTGGAAGCCAATGCGACGGTCGAAGGCAAAATAAAGTTCGGCCAGGGCTGGACCGACAAGTTCATCTACCCGCCCTACCACTTCAAAGTTACCGATGCGCTCATCACCAACTTCCAGCAGCCCGAGACGACCCTTATGATGGTGGTCAGCGCTTTCGCTGAGCACCGCCTTCTCCTGGAGGCCTACAAGTCGGCGCTTAAGAACAACTACAGGTTCCTCGCCTACGGGGACGCGATGCTGATTCATTGATATTATTGACTATGAAGACGATCGCCATTATCGCCGCCAGCGGCGTCGGCAAACGCATGAAACTCGAAGGCGGACTGAGCAAGCAGATGCTCGAAATCGGAGGTCACCCGGTCATCTGGCATACGATCCGTGCCTTCGAGGAGTCATCGACCGTGGAGTCGATCTATATCGCCACAAAGGCCGACAGCATCGAAACGATCGAAGAGATGGCCCGTTCGAACGGGTTCGAAAAAGTGAAGGCCGTCATCGAAGGGGGCAAGGAGCGGCAGGACTCGATAGCGAACTGCATGGCCCTCATAGAAAAGGAGATCCTGGCTTCAGCAGAGATGCCTGACGCCATTCTCGTTCACGACGGCGCCCGCCCCTTCATCCAACCGGAAGAGATCGACGATATCGCCAGGCTTTCGGCGACCTACGGAGCCTGTGTACCTGCCACCAGGCCGAAAGACACCATCAAATATATCGGAAGTTCGCCTGAAGTCTTCGGTGAAACGCTTGACCGCAGCAGGCTTCTCCAGGTCCAGACCCCTCAGGGGTTCGCTCCGGAAAAACTCATCGAAGCCCATCGACTTGCCGGAAACGAACAGTGGTACGCCACCGATGATGCCGCCTTGGTCGAACGCTTTTTCCCGGAACAGCAGATACGCGTCTACGAAACAGGATACCATAACATCAAGATCACCACGCCAGAAGACATCTTTATCGGCGAGGCCATTCTGGCGAGGCTGAAAGCAGGCAATTCCGGCAAGAATTAAATCGTTGCAGAACCTTGCTATTTGAAAGTCGGAATAGTATATTAGTGGCCCTTATGGTGAGGTAGCTCAGTTGGTTAGAGCACAGGATTCATAACCCTGAGGTCGAGGGTTCAACTCCCTCCCTCACCACTCCCTGAAACATCCCGTTTGACCGTCAGGACATCGGGATGCCTTTCAAAAGCGGGTGTAACTCAGTTGGTAGAGTGTTTGCTTCCCAAGCAAAATGTCGCGAGTTCGAATCTCGTCACCCGCTCTCCGGCAGCCCACCTGCCATGGAGAATTCCAGCCCAACCGTGCCTACCCATGACACCATTATCGATCTTCACCGTCCCGATCACCCCTGAAGAGGTCAACGCATCGCAGATCGTCGAAGGGCAGATGGCTCGACATCTCGGCATCGAAATAACAGAGATCGGGCTCGATTTCATGACGGCAAGCATGCCGGTCGACCACAGGACCATCCAGCGCGTCGGCATCCTTCATGGAGGAGCGTCACTCGCCCTCGCCGAAACGGTGGGCAGCATTGCTGCCTCGTATTGCATCGATCGCGAAAAATGCTTCATCGTCGGCCAGGAGATCAACGCAAACCATATCCGCTCAGTCAGGAACGGCGAAGGGTCCGTCCATGCAAAAGCGACCCCGCTCCACCTCGGACGCACTTCACAGGTATGGGACATAAAAATACGCGATGACGGAGGCAAGCTTGTCTGCGTCAGCCGGTTCACGGTCGCCGTTCTCGAAAAACGCGCCTGAAGCCGCCATGTTTTTCAGGTACCTCCAGACGTTTTTCGGTAAAGTTTTCATACCTTGTGGTTTCATTCTGTAATCATTACCAATTATCCAGGAAAGGCATGCTGGCAGACGACCTTCAAACCGCCGGAACAGCGAATCCCCGCAACGACGTCTCAGCCGAATCCCTCGAACGGCTTGCTGCAGAACAGAAAAACAGAAAAAAATGGCTGGTGATCCAGCCTAAAAGCCAGACCAGCATGATGGTCGATTCAGGAAGCGTCAGTATGCCCCTGAACCTCATCATGGTCGCGACGCTCGCAGGCAAGCTGTTTGACGTCACCTTCATCGACGAAAGGACCGGCGACGTGGTTCCCGAAGACTTTTCAGGATATGACGTCATAGCGATCACCTCCCGCACGCTCAACGCGACAAAGGCTTACCGCATCGGCGACCGGGCTCTGGCCCAGAAAAAGATAGTGCTGCTCGGAGGGGTGCACCCTACCATGCTGCACGAAGAAGCCTCACAGCACTGCACAAGCGTCGTGTACGGAGAAATAGAATCGATCTGGAACGAACTGGCTTCCGATATTATCAGGGGCACCATGAAGGGCCTCTATCGGGCTCAGGAGCTACGCCCGATGACCGCGATGCATCGTCCCGATTTCAGCTATGCCCTCAACTCGAAGAACGCCAAACGCTATAGCGCCCTTATACCCATCCTTGCCACCAAAGGCTGCCCGGTAGGCTGCAACTTCTGCACCACGCCGACGGTCTACGGCAAGAGCTATCGCTATCGCGAGATCGATCTGGTGCTCGAAGAGATGCGCTACCACCAGGAACGGCTGGGTAAAAAGAAGGTGAACTTCTCGTTCATGGACGACAACATCAGCTTCAGGCCCCAGTACTTCACCGAACTGCTCGAAGAGATGGCCAAGCTCGGCGTCCGCTGGAACGCGAACATCTCCATGAACTTCCTGCACAAGCCTGAAGTTGCTGAAGTTGCCGGCCGTTCAGGATGCGACCTGATGAGCATCGGTTTCGAGTCGCTCAACCCCGATATCCTGAAAACCATCAATAAAGGGGCCAACCGACTCCAGAACTACTCGACAGTGGTCGGCAACCTGCACAACAACGACATCGCCATCCAGGGATACTTCATGTTCGGTTTCGACGACGACACCGACAAGAGCTTCCAGGCCACGTACGACTTCATCATGCAGAACCGGATCGAGTTCCCGGTCTTCTCACTGGTGACCCCTTTCCCCGGCACGCCATACTATGATGAGATGAAACCGAGGCTCCGTCACTTCGACTGGGACAAGTACGACACCTACCACTATATGTTCGAACCAAGGAAGATCTCCGGAGAGAAGCTGCTCGAAAACTTCGTAAAGTTGCAGAAAGAGGTCTACAAGGGACGTTCGATCATGCAGCGAATGCAGGGCAAGCCCTTGAACTGGGTCTGGTTCGTCAACTTCATGATGAACCGCTTCACCAGAAAGCTGAAACCCGAATTCTACCTCTGACCCAGCTACCCATTGAAATGAAAAAGGCACCGTAAACATCGGTGCCTTTTTCATTTCAATTCATTTTCAGGCCTCTTGCCCTCAAACTTTTGTTGATGACGTTTTGACGAACCCCCAAGCCAAAAACCGTAAAGACGAGAATTCTTCAGTCTGAACATCGATCAGCTTGAATCTCCTGAAATAAACGTCCAATTATGTAAAGAGAGATGCTGGGCTGATACAAAAGAAGGCTGTGGAAAGAAGGGTTTGAGAAGAAGAAGATCAACGACAGTCGATCATGCATCTCTCGTTAACCTTTTGCTGATACCTATATGAAACTGTTATTACTTTTGGCCACTACGTTGATACTGATCAACACAAGAGCAGATGCTGCATCAAAAAACGTTCAGCTGGCATCATTCGATCATGGACGACTGAACGCCTCATCAAGCTGCATAAGATGCCACAATCGCGATCAGCCTGATGACGATCGGCATCGCCAGGCTCAGGCAAATTGCTCGAAATGTCATACGACCGAAAGCTGGAAACCGGCCACCATAGACTCTGATGAGGATGCGAAATAACAAGCACGCCAATTTTTTCACGTTCAATGTTTAAAACAAAACTCAAATGAAAAAATCATTCAACTGGCGGGTATTTGTAAGCTTCGGTCTGTTCATTGCCCTTTTCATGATGCTGATTTCCGGAGTGATCCTTTACATTTCTCCTCCGGGCAGGGTTGCCAACTGGACCGACTGGCAGATGATCGGCCTTACAAAAAGAGGATGGCTGAACCAGCACACGATCTTCGGGTTTGCCTTTGTCATCCTCTCGCTGTTCCATCTTTTTTTCATCAACTGGAAAGCGTTCCTCTCCTACCTGAAATCGAAGACCGCCCAAGGACTCAAAAGCCCTGGAGAACTGATTGCGATAATCATCCTCTCATCCATTTTCGGACTGGGGACATACCTTGATATGCAGCCGTTCTCCACAGTCATCAAGTTCGGCAATACCATCTCAAACTCCTGGGAACGCAAGGACAAGGCAGCTCCAGTCGCCCATGCCGAGCTCATGAGCCTTGTTGAACTATCGCAGCAGCCGGGTCTTGGAGGAGATCCCGAAGTCCTGATTACGAAGCTGAAAAAGGCGAAATTGATCGTAACATCAGAGAAAGAGACTATCGCTGAAATAGCCAAAGCCAACGGCATTACAGCAGAGCAGGTCTATGCATTTATCGCGCCTCCTGAAAAGGGAACGCATAAACTGCAGGGGGAGGGGTTCGGGAGAAAAACGTTGCAGCAGATAGCCGATGAAACCGGGGTCTCGGCAACCTCCCTTCAGCTTGCACTCAGACAGAAAGGAATTGAAGCAAAAACAGACGACCTGCTCAGAGATATTGCCAAAAACAACAATATCGAGATGAGCAAGTTTAAGGAACTGCTTGAAACGATGATCAGCCGGTAAGGTCAAATGAAAACGGAGGGCGGACATTCCTGTCCGCCATTCAGCCCAGCCATCAGAGGATGCGCCATTATGCCTCGCCAGTCAAAGATAATGGCGGGTTGGAAAACCCGCCCTCCTTTTAACTCCATCGCCTTCGTTATTTCTCCTCTTCCGGCAGTTCGACCCTGAGATGCAACTCCTTGAGCTGCTGCAGGGTCACTTCCGACGGTGCGGACATCATCAGGTCCTGTGCCGACTGGTTCATCGGGAAAGCGATCACCTCGCGGATGTTCTGCTCGTCGCGCAGGATCATCACCATGCGGTCGAGACCTGGGGCAATGCCTCCGTGCGGAGGGGCTCCAAGCTTGAAGGCCTCGATCATATGTCCGAAGCGTGCATCGACCTCCTCCTTCGCGTAACCGGCGATCTCGAAAGCCTTGTACATGATGTCCGGGCGATGGTTCCTGATCGCGCCGCTGGAGAGTTCGATGCCGTTGCAGACGATGTCATACTGATAGGCGCAGATGTCGAGCGGGAATTTCGATTCCAGGGCCTCCATCTCACCCTGCGGCATCGAGAAGGGGTTGTGCGAGAATTCAATCTTCTGAGCCTCTTCGTTGTACTCGTACATCGGGAAATCGACGATCCAGCAGAATGAAAGTTCGTTCCTGTCCAGCGGGAAAAGGTCGGCGAAATAGGTGCGCATGCCGCCCATGATCTTGCAGGTTTTTTCCCATTTGCCGGCGCCGAAGAATACGACGTCACCGTTTGCCAGACCGAGGGACTCTTTCAGTGCGGCCATCTCATCCTCGCTCATGAACTTGACGACCGGTCCTTTGGGCCCCTCTTCCCTGAACTGGATGTAGGCAAGACCTGCCGATCCGAGCTCCTTGGCCCTCTTCTCGGCTTTGTCGTAGAAGAGGCGCGACTCGTTGCCCCGGCCTTTGAGCACCATGGCTTTGACGCAATACCCCTCCTTGGTGTTCGAGGCAAAAACCTTGAAGCCGGAGTTTACGAACAGGTTTGAGACATCCTGGATCTCCAGCGGAATCCTGAGATCAGGCTTGTCGGAACCGTAACGGTTCATCACGTCGCGGTAACTGATGCGCGGGAACGGGTACTGGGTGATGCGCTTCTCGCTCATCGTCTCGGTGATGTGCTTGAAAAGGCCTTCAAGGATCTGGAACAGGTCATCCTGCTCGATGAAGGACATTTCTATATCGACCTGGTAGAATTCGCCGGGGCTGCGGTCTGCACGGGCGTCTTCGTCCCTGAAGCAGGGAGCGATCTGGAAGTAGCGAGGAAAACCCGCCACCATCAGAAGCTGCTTGAACTGCTGCGGAGCCTGCGGAAGGGCATAAAACTTGCCGGGATGCAGTCGGCTCGGCACGAGGAAGTCGCGGGCTCCTTCGGGGGAGCTCGAAGTCAGGATAGGAGTCTGGATCTCGATGAAATCATGATCCACGAGATATTTTCTCACTGCAGCAGTAAGGTTGCTGCGGAAAATGATGTTCTCGTGAAGTTTCTCACGGCGGAGGTCGATAAAGCGGTATTTAAGCCGGAGCTCTTCCGATGTTGGAACTTCGTCAGCGACAGGAAAAGGAAGCGTATGGGCATTGCTTTCGACCTGGACCGATGATACGACCACCTCTATGGCTCCGGAGGCGATGCGGGAGTTGACGGTCTCGTCGGAACGGAGCACCACCATGCCTTCGGCACAGATCACCGACTCGGAATGGAGCCCTTCGGCAGCTTTGAACAACCCTACGTTTTCAGGCTGGATCACCAGCTGGCAAATACCGGTATGATCCCTGAGATCGATGAAAATCAGGCCGCCATGATCCCTTTTGCGGTGCACCCAACCGCCGAGCTTGACCTTTTGCCCCTCTGAACCCCGGTTCAGAAGCCCGCAATAATTTGTCCTGAATCTGTTCTGCAATCCTTCAGCTGATAATGGCGCCTTACTCATAGATCGTTCGTTCATGAAACGGTTGTAAAAACCTGAATATGATGAATTTTCAACGAATTGTAAAACCATTCGGCATGATCGCCGCACCTTCCTGCCCCCGGTTTATTGTCGTGATCGTTCAGCGCTCGCGGGATGATGAGCAGAAGCCGCAGGGGCGGAGCTGTAATTCCGCCCTTTTGAAGATATCCGGCAGCGACAACCTTTGATGATTGAACATATGACCATAACCGCACCTCAATAGACCAGCTCGCCGCCGAACTCCCTTATCAGGCAACGGATCACGTCGTTCGTTTCAGAAAGCTCCTGGAACATGGTGAAGATGCTCTTCTCCTTCGTACAGGCATCCCTGGCCGCATCGTAGCGGACAACCAGCTTCAGGGGCAGCTGATAAAACGCAGCGAGCTCATCTTCGAGAAGGGCCGTATCGTGCTGAAGCTCCTCGAAGGAAAATTTCCGGCAGCAGCCAAGCTCGACGACCCCCCTGTGGCTGCATGAGGTCAGCTCGGAGACATGGAGATGAGATACCAGCACCTGCAACCCTTTTTTGGAGAGATGCTCCAGAAAACGCCCCCACTCCAGCCGCAACTGGTCGATGACGGCGACCGGCGACTCCCCTGCGCCTTCCGGCCCGTTGTCCTGAAGCATCGCCTTGATTGGCGCAGGCACTCTCGGTTCCGGATTACTGCCGAATTGGGACAGCGCCTGCTTCCAGGAGCCAAGGTCGAAGGTCGCCGATCCGGCATGTTCGCTGGCTGGTGGGGGCGGTTCCGGATAATCGGGCTTTTCACTCTTCGCATACGCTGGTGGGGGCGGTTCCGGCGCAGGAGGCAATCCTGACGGCATTTCAGGTTTCGGAGCGATGACGACTGGTGGGCGCTTCGGCGAAGGCGTCGGAGCGGAAACGCGTGAAGAGCTGACGGCTGGAGAAGCTACAGGCTCAGGAGAGGCTTTTTTTTTTCTTCAACCGAAGCGGTTGCTCCGGAGGTTGAGGCATTGCCCCCGAGGTCGATCAGCTTCAGGAGCGCCAGTTCGAACCGGAACTGATGTTCCGAATAGAACTTCAATTCGCGCTGAGTCTGCATGAGGAGATCGGTCATGGCCATGATCGCGGCCGGGCTCATCCGCATCGCGTCACGCAGATATCGCTCCTTGACCGGCTCGGGACGTTCGATCAGGCGGCTGGAGCGCAGGTTGTGGATCACGAGGAAATTCCTGAAATGCTCGATAAGCTTTTCGATGAAATCCTGTTCGTCGTAGCCGTTCCGGTTAACCATTCCGGCAACATCGAGCATGGCTGCGGCATCACCGGAGGCGATCGCATCGGTCACCATGAAAAAGTGATCGTCGTCGACATAGCTCAGAAGTTCGGAAACCTGCTCGTAACGGATAGCCCTGGCACCCTCACTGTCAAGGGCGAACGCGATCACCTGGTCGAGAATGCTCTGTGCGTCACGCATCGATCCCTGCGCCTTGCGGGCCACAAGCTGCAATGCATCGGCCTCGGCCGTGATCTTCTCTGCATCACAGATGAACTGCAGCTGGCGCTGTATTTCGGCGATCGGAATGCGTTTGAAATTGAAGCGCTGGCAACGGGATGCAATCGTGGCGGGAATCTTGTGCAGTTCCGTTGTGGCAAAAATGAATATCGCGTGAGGCGGCGGTTCTTCAAGGGTCTTGAGGAACGCGTTGAAAGCCGCTGTCGAGAGCATGTGCACCTCGTCGATGATGTAGACCCGATATCGACCTCTCTGCGGTCCGTAGCGGACGTTGTCACGCAGCAGGCGGATATCGTCGACGCTGTTGTTGGAGGCCGCATCGAACTCGGCGATGTTCAGGCTCGCGCCGGCATCGAAATCGCGGCAGCTTTCGCACTCTCCGCATGGTTCGGTGACCTCCTTCAGGTAAACCGGGTCGTCGATCATCCGCTGGCAGTTGACCGCCTTGGCGAACACCCTTGCAGCCGTGGTCTTGCCGACCCCCCGAAGACCGGAAAAGATATAACCATGCCCTACCCTGCCCATCCTGAGGGAGTTCTGGATCGTACCGGTGATATGCTCCTGGGCTGTTATATCCGCAAATCGTAACGGCCTGTATTTCCTTGCTATGACCTGATAACTCATAAATCTGCCTTTGTTGAATCGTTCACCAGCGCTATCAGCGGCACATGCATCGTGCTTCTGAGCGCTTCACGGACACCGTCACGCACTTCTGCAAGCCCGGCACTTGCTGGAAGCTCCTCCATACCTCGTTCTGCATAGACAATCTCGGAAGGAATCGTTGAGTAGAGCTCGTACAATGTCAGGGAATGAAGGTCTGCGCTGACGGCAAGTCCTCCGTCGGCCGTCTGGTGAACGACACCGCCCTGCACCAGAAACTCGACGATACGGCTCAATTTACTACGGTCGGCAATATTTTCCTCCGCAAAGAGCTTTTTCATGGTGATAAAACTGCCCGATTCCTGGGCAGACCAGATGGAACGCAGCACGACGATGATCCCGGGAACCCCCTGCAGCGGATCGAACTCCCGTGAATCTCTCTGCAACGGGCTGAAATATCCCAGGGAAAACACAAATTCAGCGCCGATCAGAACCACTATCCACTCAAGATAAATCCAGAAAAAGAGCATCGGAATGACCGACAGGGCGCCATAGATGTGCTCGAAAGTGGCGAAGTTGGCGACATAAAAGGCAAACCACTTCTTGGCGAGTTCAAAGAGGATGGCCGCGAGCACTCCGCCGGCACAAGCATGGATGAACCGCACCCGCCTGTTCGGCACCAGCATGTAGAGCAGAAAAAAGGCTACGATCGAATTGAGAAAAGGAATGAACGAAAGCAGTCGGGTTTTCATTTCAAGCAGGGCTCCATCCGTGAACAGCGCGTACCAGACGAATGAACTGGCAAGCAGGCTGGTACCGATGAATACAGGGCCGAGCGTGAGAACGGTCCAGTAAAGCGTGAATCCCTGCAGCAACTTTCGCGGAGCATGCACCTCCCAGATTCCGTTCAACGTCTGGTCGATCGTCGAAATCAGGAAAAGGGCCATCACGATCAGAAAAATACCGCCGATCGTCGATACTGAAGAGGTTTTGTCGATAAACTCCCAGAGATACTCCTTAAGCAGCGCCCCCTGGGAAGGAGCAAAATTCTGGAAAAGAAAGTCCCCCATGTAACGTTTGAGGGAAGCGAAAACCGGGAATACCTTCAGCATGGACAGGATCACCGCCATAAGCGGGACGAGGGAAAGAAGGGTCTGAAACGCCAGTGAGGCTGCGCTCAGCAGAATACGGTCGTGGGCGATGTGCGTCCACATGAACGACAGCAGCGAGGCCGAAGAGCGAGCCCTGTCCTGTTGGCCTCGAGCCATACGGCTCTTGCTGTCCCTCGTCTCTGCCATGAAAAATGTATAGGCGTTCGAAAACCGTAGTTCACATGCCCCCCTTCTGCCATTGCCGGAATCTCCCTTGTTTAAGGTAGAGAACCTGAACCAGAAATAAAACTCCCCTGAACTCCGCGATCCGTGGGTTTGAATATCAGGTTTTCTACATGGCGGAATCTCTTTGTTTCGCTTTTTTTCCCTATTATTAGGAATTGTTAATAGTATGTTTCTGATCCTATTAAAGACTTTCCGGCATGTTTTTCGAAGACCGGACAATATCAATGAATAAAACAATCGATGGTTCAAAATAGTATCAAGGGACCGATGGAACTCTTCATCGATCGCTGCAGGAAAAACGGGCTGAAAGTCACGCCACAGCGCCTGGCAATTTACAAGGTGCTCATCGAGTCAGCCGATCATCCCTCTGCAGACAGCGTCTACAGGAAAATAACGGAAGAGTATCCTACCATCTCGTTCGATACCGTCAACAGGACGTTGCTGACCTTTGCTGAAATCGGCGTGATCGCCATGGTCGAATCCTATTCGGTCGCACGCAGGTTCGATTCCCAAACCGGACGCCATCACCACCTGCACTGCGTGAAATGCGGACTTATCACCGACTTCTGCGATGCGTCGCTCGACGAAGTCAAGGTGCCTGAACAGATTGAAAAACTTTATGACGTACTTGGCAAGCGAGTAGTAATCAGCGGCATCTGCCCTGACTGCACCAAAACGGCCTGATTCTCACGATCATCTCCTCCTCCCTTCCGCTTCCACGCATAACAGGCCGGAGGTTTTCGGCAACCCGAAGGCAAACAACCGGATTATCGATATATTACACCCTCTCCGGCAGCACGGCGCACATCGCGCCGGAAGCTTGCTGTGGAATTCGTGCACAAAGTCAAGCCACCAACACTCACAGGATGGAATTCACTCACCTTGACGACAACGGATCGGTCTGCATGGTCGACGTTTCAGGAAAACCTCCGACCCGTCGCGAAGCGCAGGCCACCGGCTGCATCATCATGATGCCAGAAACCATTGCGCTGCTCGGCAGGGACGCGCTGCCAAAAGGCAATGTGCTGGCCGCGGCAAAAATCGCCGGTATACAGGCTGCGAAACAGGCATCGAACCTCATTCCCCTTTGCCACCAGCTCAACCTTTCATGGGTAGAGATCCTCTTCGAAACGCTGCCTGACAGGATCGGCATCAAGGCCATCGTAAAGACCAGGGAGTCAACCGGAGTCGAAATGGAGGCTCTTGCCGCCGTATCGGTAACGGCCCTGACGATCTACGACATGTGCAAGGCGGTCGACAAAACGATGGAGATCACCGGCATAAGGCTGGAAAAAAAGAGCGGGGGCAAACAGGGCGCCTCGACGGGATACCAGCCCAGAACTTCCATACTGGTGATGTCGGACTCAATTTCACGCGGCACCGGCATCGACCGTTCAGGTTCGCTCCTGCGTGAAGGACTTGAAGCCGCTGGGTGCCCGGTCGAACAGCTTGCCGTAATTGCCGACGAACCTGCTGAAATAACGTCGACGATAGACGCATGGGTCGCCAACGGCATCGAACTGATCGTCACCTCCGGAGGTACCGGGCTCGGGCCGAGGGATATGACGATCGAAGCCAT
Source organism: Chlorobiaceae bacterium (assembly GCA_013334965.1). Classification (GTDB taxonomy): domain Bacteria; phylum Bacteroidota; class Chlorobiia; order Chlorobiales; family Chlorobiaceae; genus Chlorobaculum. The sequence continues at coordinate 45,313 of JAAXWO010000002.1, forward strand.
CCTGCCGAAGTTCTCCCGGAGGCTTCACGGCGTCGAACAGGCCCTGTTCCAGTGGGGACAGGGAAAAACCAGGACGGCAATGCTTTCGAGGCTCGCTGCCGGGGTGATCGGAAAAACCATGGTCATCTGCCTGCCGGGAAGCCCCGGTGCGGCAGGCGATGCGATCGAGGTTCTCATCCCGGGAATTTTTCATGCGTTTTCAATGCTTGACGGGGAGGGACATTAAAGATGATCACTGTTCAGGAGGCCCATCGCATCATCCAGGAATCGATCAGGCCTGAAGCCCGCACCTGCCGCCTGCCGCTTGATCAATTGACGGGATGGATAATCGCGGAAGACCTTCATGCAGGCTTCCCCATGCCCCGCTTCACCAACGCGGCCATGGACGGGTTCGCCGTTATCATCGACGACATTTCAGGGACATCGGAGAGTGCGCCTCGTTGCCTGACGGTTTCGCAGGAGATAGCGGCCGGAGCTCAGTCCACATTGCAGGTCGTACAGGGAAACTGCGCCCGTATCATGACCGGGGCACCGATGCCGGAAGGAGCCGACACGGTCGTACCCTTCGAAGAGACCAGCGGGTTGGACGGTGAGATCGGCGGGATTGTCGAGTTCTACAAAGCGCCCTCTCAAGGAGCCAACATCCGCCATATCGGTGAAGAGGTTTCCGCCGGAGAGCTCCTCATCGCAAAAGGCACGCGAATCACTCCCGCAGAGATAGCCCTTATCGCTGCATTCGGCATCGATTCGGCAATCGTGTTTCGCCGACCGAAGGTCGCGCTCATCACCGTCGGCGACGAGCTCTGCCGGCCGGGAGAAACTGCAGGAGAGCTTGCCATATACAACAGCAACCGGGCGATGCTCGAAGCGTGCGTCCAGGCATCCGGAGCTGAACTCTCAAGTTCCAGGCAGCTTCCGGACGACCCGCAGCTCATTCGGGAAGCCATTGAAACGGCACTCGACCAATGCGATCTTCTGGTGACCGCCGGAGGCATTTCGAGCGGCAAGTACGATTACATCCGTGAAATTCTCATAGAGCTCGGCGTCACGGAAAAGTTCTGGAAAGTCGCCCAGAAACCGGGCAAACCGCTCTATTTCGGTACGGCACCCTCCGGCTCCCCGGTGTTTTCACTGCCAGGCAACCCGGTCTCGGCCCTCGTCTGTTTCCTTGAATACTGCACACCGGCACTCTGCAGACTTCAGGAGGCTGAAATACCATCGAAGTTCGAAGCCTGCATCGACGAGCCCTACCCGGCCGACAGGAAGCGCCACCGCTTCCTTTTCGGAAACCTCCGTGTCGACAGCGCGACGCTACACTGCAGCCTCTCGCCTAAAACCGAATCCCACATGCTCACCGCCGCTTCCGGGGCAAACTGCCTGATCGAATCTCCGGCCGCATCAGGAACCCTGCCGGCAGGCAGCCTGGTCACCTGTCGCCTGCTGCCATGGGCAACCATATCCTGAAAGAGCCAAACCCATGTTCCATCCATTCGAAATAGCCTTCTGCGGGCTCTCCGGCTCCGGAAAAACGACTCTCGCGACCGAAGTGATCCGCCATTTCCGGCTGAAGGGTGATGAACCTGCCTATTACAAGCACGGCTGCCACCATTTCGATATCGACCGCGAAGGCAAGGACTCATTCCTTGCCCGTCAGGCTGGAGCCGCCTTGGTCATGATCTCCGATCCGGGAAAGGAAGCGATCATAGCCGAAGCTCCAGGAACGCTTTCGAACGCGTCAACGCTCCTTTCCTGCGATATGCTCATGATCGAGGGACTGAAGGAGCTGAAGATCCCGAAGCTGCTTCTCGTCGATGCCGGGCGGGCAATATTGCCGCTTATGGAAAACGGTACGGTGAGCCAGGTGCTTGGCCTCGTTCACGACGGCAACTCAGATGGCCTCGACAATTACGGATTGCCTCTCTTCTGTCGCGACGACGTACCGGGAATCGCTGCCTTCATTGAACGTTGCCTTGCGGATCGCGCCGCCGAAGTGCCCTTGAACGGGCTCGTCCTTGCCGGCGGACTCAGTTCGAGAATGGGCACCGACAAAGCCCTGCTGAGCTATCACCCCGAAAACCAGCTGGTTACGACGGCTGCCCTGCTGTCCTGCACTTGCGGCGAGGTATTCATTTCATGCAGGCAGGAACAGGCTGCAACTTACTGCACGTTCGGCTATCCGGTGATCACCGACTCCTATCTCGACATGGGACCCATGGGAGGACTCCTTTCAGCGCAACGGCACGCTCCGGATGCGGCATGGCTGGTTGCCGCCTGCGACCTGCCTTTCATCTGCGCTGATACCATCAACGCACTCCTGTCGAACCGGGATCCATTCAGGTACGCAACCGGCTTCATGTCGCCTGAATCGGGACGACCGGAACCGCTGCTCACGATCTACGAACCGAAATCACGCCAGGCGCTCCTTCGGCAGCATTCGCTCGGAAACGATTCGCTCTCCTCGTTTCTTCAGCTTTCACGCGCTGTCTTGATCAAACCGGTCAACCCCGGTTCAATCACCAACGTCAACGATAAAGATCAGATGGATGCAGCAAAAAAAGCCATCCATTCAAGTCGTTGTTCCCCCCGGAATCCGGAATGACACTCCATCCTGTTCGTTTACCGTCAACCTGACTCTCAGGATGAGTGTGATTTTAAGGTAATTTTAAGTTTTTTGACAAGCGCCTTCTTGTTATAATAAAGCTGATGCGATCCTGGATCTGCATTGCCATCTGTACCGGCTCACCTTTTTTTTAAGATTAGTTCACGATAACCGGCATATCCCGGTTGATCGCCTGGAATCGATTTCACGTCATTTCGTTTTTCGATCGCAATCTGCTCGATTATTCACAATTGTTAATCAGGGAGAACCCATGTCAATCAGTCGCAGAAAATTCCTGCAGTCGTCAACCGCAGGTATGGCTCTGGCGCTTTTCGGCCTTTCCGGGAAGGCAGAAAGCGCAAGCGGTAAAAAGTACCCTTCTCTCAGAATCGGGAACATCCGCGAGCTTAAGGCCGGCGAACCGGTTCAGTTCAACTATCCGGACAGTACATCTCCATGTACCCTGGTCATGCTGAATGAGACAGCTATCGGCGGTGTAGGCACACTCAGGAATGTGGTTGCATTTTCTTCGCTCTGCCCGCACATGGGTTGCCCTGTAAACTACAAAAGCGGTCGATTTGTCTGTGGATGCCACTACTCCATGTTCGACGCCGCAAAAAATGGCCAGACTTACCAGGGGCTTGCGTCACAGTGGCTGGCCCAGGTCACGCTGCGGTTTGACAAAGCCAGCGGCAATATCTATGCCGAAGGGGTCGAAGGCCTTCTCTACGGAAGAATCAGCAACCTGAACATCAGCTAAGGAGATACCCATATGTCATTATTCACAAGAAAAGACAGGCTGCCGATTCCGCCGAAGGATGCAGAACGTTTCACGACGGTCTGCCAGTACTGCAGCGCAGGTTGTGGTTACAATGTCTTTGTATGGCCCGTCGGCAAAAGCGGCACGGCAAAAAACAATGCGTTCGGCCTCGACCTCTCGACCCCGTCACCAATGCTCTCCGGGCACTCATATACGGAGACCATGCATAACGTTATCACCAGGAAGAACGGCATCAAGTACAACCTTGCCATCATTCCTGCCAGGGAGTCGCGCATCAATAAAGGGGATTACTCCATCCGCGGAGGCACCAATGCCATCGCAGCCTGGTCGGATACCGGCTATACGAAAAAACGCCTCAAACATCCTCTCCTGAAAAAAGGCGATTCGTTCGCCGCGATCTCATGGGCCGATGCCACGGAAATCATTGCAAGCCTGATCAAGTCCTCTATCGACAAATACGGTGCGGACAGCATCGCCATGAAGTTCTTCGATCATGGCAGCTCCGGCGTAGGATTCGAAGACAACTGGGCAGTAGGCAAACTGTTCCTGAGCGGCATCAGGACAAACTATCTCTCGATCCACAACAGGCCTGCCTACAACTCCGAAGTATGGGGATCGAGGGAGCGTGGAATGCATGAGCTCAATTACGATGTCGATGATGCCAGGCTTGCAGATACGGTCGTCCTTTGGGGGGCGAACGCCTATGAAGCGGCAACGATCCTCTATACCGAGCATATCATGCCGAACCTTCAGGGAGCTTCGGTCGACGAAAAAAAGAAAGAGTTCGATGCAGGCGAACCCGCCGCTGAAGGCCGACTTATCGTCATCGATCCGAGAAAAAACGCGTCCGTCACCGTCGCCGAAGCCATTGCCAAAGAGCGCGTACTGCATATCCGTCCCAACCTGGGCACCGACTGGATCCTGGCCAACGCGATCGCACGCATCGCCTGGGAAAACGGATGGTATGACAAACTGTTCCTGGAAAAACGCACGGATCTCAAAACATTCGAAGATTACAAGACGAAATCGCTTCAGCTCTCCAGAACGCTCAATGAAGTGCTTGCCGAAGCTGAAAAGATCACTGGAGTCGGCAGGAGTGAAATGCAACAGGCTGCAGAATGGATCGCAAAGCCCAAGGCCGGCGGATTCAGGCAGAGAACGCTGACCATATACGAAAAAGGGATCATCTGGAACATGAAGAACTATGACCAGGTGGCAGCAATCGCCCAGCTCAACGTGCTGACCTCGAACGTCGGAAGACCGGGGACAGGATGTGGTCGTGAAGGCGGACATCAGGAGGGTTACGTCAGGCCTCCGGCTCCGACGCCGGGATCGATCTACGCAGGAGGGCCTCCGAAAAACGTCGACAAGTACCTGACCGGCGGCGGCGCCAGGATTTATTGGGTCGGAGGAACCGATCCTTACCTGTCGACGCCCAACAGCCAGTTTTTCAAAAAGGTGCTGAAAAAAAGATGCGCCACCCTGCTTGACCACATCGATGAGGGCGGCGTCCCGTCAGACCCTAAGGAGCTCATCAGGAGAGTGCTTGACGGCTTTGAAAAAACAGACGGCCTGTTCATGATCGTGCAGGACATCTACATGACCCATACCGGCAACGATGCCATGCTGATCCTGCCCGCAGCGGCTTGGGGCGAAGCTGCCGATACGTCGGTCAACTGCCACAGCAGGCTTCTCAGGATCTACGACAAGTTCATGGATGCTCCCGGCGAAGCCCTGCCGGACTGGAAAATCCTGTCGATGGTCGGCATCAGGCTCAGGGAGCTCTATACTGCCGCAGGCAACCAGGAGATGGCCGACCGCTTCAAGGAGATGGACTGGAAAAGCGATGAGGAGGTGTTCCTTGCCGGATCACACGAGTTCGGCAACAACAAGATACCTGAAACCGAAGAGGCAAAGCTGTCTGCTGAATGCTATAAGGGCGTGACACACCAGATCCTGAGAAAACTGGGCAACACCGGCATCCAGACACCGGTACGCGTCGATCCTGCTACCGGAGAACTTACAGGCACGAAACGACGCTACAAATACAGCTTTTCGACAAGCGACGGACTCTTCAAATGGTACGGTACAGACGCATGGAGCGGCTATCCTGCGGAGATCGCGAAATACATCGACAACCCGACCTATCCGTTCTGGTTCACCACCGGTCGATCGCAGTTGGTCTGGCAAACCATGTATCACGACAGGCACCTGCCGGAAAAGAGCTTCGCTCTCCCATTGCCATATATCGAAGTCAATCCGGAAGATGCGACCCGACTCGGCATAAAAAGCGGTGACATGGTGGAAGTATTCAATGAAGAGGGAACAAGCGTCGCCCTGGTCTACGTCAATGATGCCTGCAAACCCGGGCTGGTCTTCGGAATCATGTACCACGCGAAAGGGTCGATGAACCACCTGACCTCCTCCTATACCGACCCGAAAACCACCATGCCGTGGTACAAGGGCACGAAGGTGGGAATCAGGCCATACAGGGGCACCCCGGACGAAGCCATCAAAACAACAAGCCTCCTGGCGAACAACGACGTTTCCTGACGTTGTCCGACAATGTAAAATACATGATCCCCGGTGCACCATATGTGCCGGGGATCATGTATTTTATGATCACAGGAAAAGCCGAAAACAGTTGACAGACGAAACTCCCCGACCAATTCAACCACAGGAGTACGACACCCGAACCATGCTCATCGACGCTTACAACCGCACGGTGGATTATGTCCGTATTGCCGTCACCAGCGCATGTAACCTTCGCTGCGCCTATTGCCTCCGTGAAGACAACGAAGATCAGCAAAGGATCGGAAACCGGCTCAATACCGGCCAGATAGAATCGATCATCGCTCTCCTTGCAGAAATGGGCATCCGCAAAATAAGGTTCACAGGTGGAGAACCTCTTCTTCGCCGCGACATTGTCAAACTTGTCCGGTTCGCGAAACAGACCCCCGGCATAGAGGACGTCAAACTCACCACCAACGGAGTTCTGCTCGACAGGCACCTGAAGGAACTTATCGACGCACGTCTGGACGGCATCAACCTCAGCCTGGACACCCTTGATCCCGGCAGGTTCATGGAGATCGCCCGACGCGACCATTTCACGAGGGTCCGCAAGGCGCTGGACACCCTGTTCGAAACCCCTTCGCTCAAAATCAAGATCAACACCCTTCTGCTCAGGGGGATTAACAACGACGAGATTCCAGCCTTCGTCGAACTGACGCGGGACCACGATGTGACGGTCCGGTTCATGGAGCTGCAACCCTTCGACGACAGGCAGATCTGGCGTACCGGCAGGTTCATGGGTGCGGAGATGATCCGTGAACAGCTTTACCGTGCATATCCTGAATTGGAGCCGATCACCGGCCTCAATACGGAACACTACAGCTTCATGCTACCCGGTTGCCGGGGCTCGATCGCCATCATCCCGGCCTACTCACGAAACTTCTGCAGCCGCTGCTCGCGCCTCAGGATCACCGCTGACGGAAAGCTCATCAGCTGCCTTTACCATCAAGAGAGCATTGACCTCATGCCTGGCCTGCAGAACGACGCCGGCAAAGATGAGCTGAGAAAACAGATTCTTGACGCAGTAAGGCTGAAGCCAAAGGACGGCCTGAAAAGCGGGAACGACAATGCCGTCACGAGCATGTCGCAGATCGGTGGGTAGAGGGGCTTGAAGATTCTGGATGTTCAAGATCGCGCAGACATTATTTAGGCTTTACGGTTGAAGCGGCGCTGGATTATACCCTTTCTTCAGTTGCACCGGACTTCAATCCAACATCCTCCTGACGAGACGTTTCGACAACCGCTGTTCATCTTCCAGTCCATGACCATGGCATGAAACAATCGGATGTGAAGATTTTGGACTGAACTCCTGATATTTTTTTGATTCCCTATCCCCGGACTGAAGTCCGGATTCCCGACAAGTCGGGAATCCGGAGGTCAAGAGGTTGAATCCCGGGCATCTGGAATGTAAGAGCTCTGAACGCCCCGAGCCTCGGCTTGTCGGAACTCGTAAATTTGGAAGATTGAAGCAGTGGGCGCCTGATGAGAAGAGAAAAATAATACCCGGCGGATCAGTGATGGACGATAAGCTGGATATCCATGCCCGGCTTGACCTCACCGCCTTCAAGTACCTTGCAGAAAATACCTTCGCGCGGCATGATGCAGTCGCCGGTGGCGGTCTTGATCGGGCATCCGCCGTTGTGGCATGCCTTGCCGATCTGCGTGACTTCAAGCAATGCAGTTTCACCGACCTGCAAACGGTTGCCGATGCTGAGGTGAAGAAGTTCGATCCCCCTGGTCACCAGGTTCTCCCCGAACATCCCGAATTCCAGCTCGGGCAGCTTCTCACGCACCATGTCGATGCTCTCCCCGGCAAGCAGGGATACCTGGCGATGCCACTCACCGGCATGTGCGTCCCCCTCTATTCCCCATGCCTCTCTGAGACAGGCCGATTCAACGGCACACTTGACCGTTCCCTTTTCAGCGCTGGTGCAGACCGCTTCGACAACTCCCATAATCAGATCGGGTAATGCATTGAGTTTTCGTAAAACTTTTTCCGGGGCAACAATTAATCCAGGGAGCTTTAATCAGAGATACCTCAGGTTGATCACGAGCTCAGTGTCGCCCTTGTCGACGGGGAAACTCGCGGAATCAAATGATGGAGGGCCGAATCTCGAACGCGGGTTATTGGAGGTGCCTACCCCCTCTTTCGGCATTCCGAGAAAGTTGCTGTCAAGCTTCCCGTTCCGGTTTTCGTCATGCTGCACGGTAACGGCCCAGGTTCCATAGGGCACATCGTTGAAGACGACCTCATGCTGGGCGCCTTCCGCCGACACGACGGTTTTCCTTACGGCAGCCTCCAGCTTTCCGGGAAACCCTTTCTTCGAATTGAACAACGCGACCACAAGGTCACCATTGGCGCTGCGAAGGTTGAATACCTTGACGGTTATACGGCCAGTCTGCACTTTCGGCGGCACCTGCGCCTGCTGCTCCACCGGCGGCACACTCAGCTCTTCAGCCAGAACACTTCCGGTAATTGTAAAAAGAGCCAGAAAGAGCAGCATGATGACCTTCTTCATGATCAACCTCAAGTTATGTTTTCGATGACAACACCTCTTTTGCACAGAACCATCCGCTCAGTATCGCGCCGGTAAATCCCCCGCCGGGGTTCGACCATGCCGAAGCGAAATAGAGATTCGGCACATTCGAACGGTTCGGGAGCCTGAACATGCCGGACTGCTCCGGCGTCTGGGCGTAACCATAAATGGCTCCCCCCGGATTGAGGGTGAATCTCTTTATGGTTTTAGACGTTCCGAGTTCGACATACTCGATCTCCTCGCCGATGCCGGGCATGATCTTTTCAAGCCGCCTGACAAAGATCTGGCCGACGGCCTCCTTCTTCCTTCTGTACTCGTCGTCGTCAAGTCCCTCCCACTCATCAAGATAATCGACGGTGCAGATGACGCCCAGGCTTTTTCCCTCGGCTCCGAGCCCTGAATCGATACGGCTGTAATCCACAAAAACAAAGCCGCGATGTTCAAAATCAGCACGGGTTCCCGATGCAGCAGCTTTCAGCGACGTTACCCCGTCACCTATAATGAAGGTCGAGTAGGCCCGATTGTTCAGGACCGATATATCCCTCCTGAATCCAATATAAACCGAAAGAATTGAACATGAGTTCTTCAACCCTGCTGTTTTGCCGCGCAGGAGCATTCGCTCCGGTTCCGGCAGCATGGATTCCACCAGTGGAATGGCTGCATTGGCCACGATAGCGTCAGCTTTTTCAATCCCCTCTTCGGCGTTGTGCTTCTGCCTGAATGCGACGCCTGCTGCACGGCCATGTTCTGTTATAATCCGCGTAACCATCGTATTCAGCATCACCCGCCCCCCGTTGGCCGTTATGACACCTGCAAGATGGTCTGAAAGTCGCTGCGAGCCTCCTTTGATGAAATGACCGCCGCCTCGGTAAAAACTTGACTGGGCCACGCTGAAATAGAGCAGCGACAGCGAATAGGGATCGTCGTGGTAATAAGGGAAATTGGTCAGCAGCGCGAGCTTGAGCTCCTCGTTACGAATAATCCCGTCGACAAACCCACCGATAGTCTGCCTGCTTCTGGTTACAAGGTTCGGAAAGAGCAACGGAAAAAAGGGAAACAGCAGGGCCATCTTCAAGCGGCTCGACGGCAGACGGTCGATCTCTTTCCTTATGGCAGATATTGTCCTGAAGAACTTCCTGATCCCCTTCTCCTCATCAGGAAAGGCTTTTATGAATACATTGATGGCCTGGTCGGCATTGTCTGGAACCACAAGATCGCTCTTTGATGAAACGACGCGATAAAATTCCGGGATCTTGACGAATTCGAGACGATCGAAAACACCCAACTCCTCGAAAATGACCTTTTTCGGATCTTCGGAATCGAGGCCGTCCAGCTCGTGCAGACCACCTTCAACAAGAAAGCCATGGCGCTTGAAGGTGGTGGCACATCCGCCCGGAACTGAGTGCTGTTCGATCAGGAGCACCGACCTCCCTTCCCTTGCAAGCTTTGCGCCAGCGGTAAGCCCGCCGAGTCCGCCGCCGATAACGATGACATCGAAATGGTTCATGGAGAGAACATGATGATTGATGAAAATGAACGGATAAGGCTCTTTCATTTTCAACCTATGCTTTCGGCAGAAAGAAATGATTGACTTTTGTTACAATCGCTAACTCCTGCTTATCCTGTTCCTTATGCGGCTCAGGCTCTCCCGCTCCATGCCGAGGTATGAGGCCAGATGATAGAGCGGCACACGATCGAAAATTGCTGGATCGTCCTGCATCAGGCTGAGATAACGCTCCTTACCGTCCATGAACAGAAACTTCTCCATGCGATCGGATACCAGCCCGGAAAACTGTTCCGCCATCAGACGGCCGAGCCTTTCCCAGTTTTTCGACCGGTTGTAGGCATCAAGAAGCACCTCGTGGCTGAAAGTGACGACCACGGAACGTTCAAGCGCCTGAATCGAGTACCTGCTCGGCCTCTGGTTCAGGAAGCTGCAGTATTCGGCCATGAAATCGTTCTCCTTGAAAAAGTGCGCGTTGATCTCTTTACCGTCGGAGAGATAAAACATGCGGAACACTCCTGATACCACGAATGACATTTCGCGGCAACAGTAGCCCTCCGTCAAGAGATAAGCATCCTTCCCGACGCTTTTTTCGATCAGATGCGGCTTGAAAAAATCGAGGTCTTCCTCCGTCAGGAATTCGTAATGGCTGTTCAGCCAGGATTTGAGCTGCAATAAACCGATCATGTCGAAAAAAGTGTTGGGCGTTCAATGCGATGCCGGTCAGGAAGAGGTGCTTTCAGGGGATTGAACAGTCATCCCCCGAAATATAGGCAACAGCTGAAAAAGTGCGTAATCAGAGGTTGCGCCCGGTTTCAAGAAGACGCTTGTAGTAGAAGCCCGTGGTATAAAGGGCTGCCGCCGGATTATGGGCGAGAAGCCGGTCCTTGGTGATCAGGGTCGTGACCGGAGCATCGGAATATTTCATGAAAAGGCTGTCATGGCCAACGCAGAGGCCGACGACGACGTTCAGGTCGGTCTTCTGGTCGTTGAGCAACCGGGCCTGCAGGATCGGGTTGCAGATGGATTCGTGGCAGCCGGGAAGGATTTTGAGCTCGTCACCTATCCCGATTTCACCTTTGTCCACCGATCCGACCTTGCAGAGCACCGAGAAGGGCTCAAGTCCGTTGGCCTTGAGCACCCTGACGAAGATCCGGGACTCCTCAGACAATCCGATGCAGGTGGCCAGCCCGATCTTTTTAGCTCCGAGACGATTGGCGAACGCGATGATCTCCTCCGCCCTGGTCAACTTGCCGTAATAGCTCCCTTCGACCTCAGCCGAAGCCCGGGCGATCCTGGCGTCGAGACCGTCGCCGAGATATTGGACGGTACAGGCGTCAAGCGACTCCTGATCGACTGCGCCGGTCAGGCATTCATCCGGCAGGCGTTTCTCCTGACGGTAGCAACTCATGGGCCTGCAATCGGAACAACTGTGTTCCTGCCGCCCGCGTTCATTCAGCGGTGTATTGCTCATACTCTGTTGTGTCGAATGATCTAACGTTACAGGTTGCCGCCGGATTCGGCAAAAAGAAGAAAAATCGGCTATCCGGCGATTTCAGGACTCGATGTGAGACGTGGCTGCCGGTTCGGGGTCTTTTCCGGACGTACTGCTCGTCCGCACCCCGAGCATGATCAGCAGGCCTGTGCCGAAAAATAGAAGCAGCGAAGCCAATGCGACCTTCTGGCTTCCTGCCTGTGCCGAGACAAGACCGAACACCAGCGGGCCTACAACAGCCGAAGCCTTACCGAAACTTCCGTCGTAAAAACCGAAAAACTCGGTGATATGCTCCTTGGGGGTCAGGCGAGCCATAAGGGAGCGCGAGGCTGCCTGTGAGGAGCCCATCGACAATCCGGCAAGAAGCCCGGTAGCAAGGAAAGTCTGTTTGTCGACCGAAAAGATGGCCATAAAAATGACGAAGAACCAGATGATCAGGGTCATGACGATGGTTCGTTTGGGACCGATGCGGTCGGTTACGAAACCGAAGAAGATCGAACCGATAATGGCCGTTGTCTGTACGGTCATGAAAAATTTGATCAGTTCGCCTGTCGTGAACCCGAGTGTGTTCTGGGCATAGATCGAAGAGAAGGCGATGACCGTCAGGATCGCGTCGTTGTAAAAAAAGTAGGCCAGGAGAAACCGTGCGAGGTCCGGGTAGCTCATGATATGCCTTATGGTATAACCGACCTCCCGTACCGACCGAACAAGCGAGACGACAAGGTTTTCAGGGCCCTGATCCCCCGGATTGCTGCGCGCCTTTCCCTTCGTATCCCGAAGGATCAGGAACAGCGGTGCGGAAAAGAGCCCGAAAAAGAGGGCGACGACAAGGAAACTGAGCTTGAGGTTCGGGATGTTCGACAGAACGATGCCTTTGGCAAGCAACGGCTGAAGCAGGAGCAGGATGGCGAATGCTCCGAGGTAACCCATCGCGAAACCATATCCTGAAACCCTTCCGAGGCTTCGGCGGGAAGCGATCTCCGGAAGATAGGCGTCATAAAAAACAAGCCCGCCCTCGAACCCGATATTGGCCACGATAAACATCGCAGCGGCCGGGATGGCGTTTCCCGGGCCGGAAAGGGCAAGAAGGGCCGTGGATATGACCGACAGAAGGGTGAAGGCGAAAAGAAATCTTTTCCTGCGACCGGAATAGTCTGCCTGGGCGCCGAGTACCGGTGAGACAAGGGCGACCAGCAGCATGGAGATACTGACGCTCGCACCCCAGAGCGCATCGCCTGAAGGCGCTCCATTGCAGATGACGTTCTTGAAGTAGAGAGGAAATGCGAAGGTAACCATCATCACGCTGAACGACGTGTTGGCGAAGTCGAACAGCAGCCATGAGAAGATCCTGGTCTTCTGTGAAGTTACAGCGGAGCCCATTTCAAGGCGAGGTCAGGAACCGGTCACATGCCTGAACAGCGATTCGAACAGCCTTCTGCCGTCTTCGGAACCAAGCAGACGCTCGCTTGCACGTTCAGGATGCGGCATAAGCCCAAGCACATTGCCCTGCCTGTTGGTGATGCCTGCGATATTGCCGAGAGATCCGTTGAAATTGGCCTCTACGGTTTCGCCCCCGTCAGCATCGGTGTACCTGAAAACGACCTGACCATTGGATTCGAGGCTCTCGATGGTTTCTGCAGAAGCGTAATAGTTACCCTCTCCGTGCGCAACCGGAATACTGAGCACCTCGTCCTGGGAATAGGCGTCGGTAAAAATGGTTTTGTTGTTGACCACCTTGATGTTCGACTGGCGGCAGATGAACTTCTTGCCGGTATTGCGGATAAGCGCGCCTTCGAGCAGGCCGCTTTCGACAAGCACCTGAAAACCGTTGCAGATGCCGAGGACCGGACGACCTTTTCGTGCGAACTCGACCACTTCACGCATCAGAGGCGAAAACCTTGCGATGGAACCGCAACGGAGATAGTCCCCATAGGAAAACCCGCCCGGAAGGATGATTGCATCGCTGCCCTTCAGGTCGTGATCGTTGTGCCAGAGCATGAGCGGCTTGACACCAGGAAATGAAGCGACAGCGTATTCGGTATCATGGTCGCAGTTCGAGCCGGGAAAGACCACGATTCCAAGGGTTACATCAGCCATAGCAGTTGCAGGGTTTAATTGACGGGTTCCAGTTCGAAGGTGAAATCTTCCATGATCGGGTTCGACAGAAGCTTCTGGCAGATCTCTGTGCAGACCCGTTCAGCGTCAGACGCCGAACTCTCTTCGATGGTGACTTCCATGTATTTGCCGATCCTGACCGACTCCACACTGGAGTAGCCGAGGTTCGAGAGGGCATGCTGTGCCGCTTTTCCCTGAACGTCAAGAATTGAAGGACGCAGGGTCACCTTGATCTTAGCCTTGTATGCCATGAATGGTTTAGTTGCATGTTGAGGGCTCCCTGCAGGACTGTAGTTACAATCTGTCGCTTACGACGAAGCCCGTTGAGGCGCCTTGATTAAAAATGCTTCAGACCTGCCACTGGCGCACCAGCACGGTCAACGACCTGAAAAATCCCAGCAGAATATACAATAACATGGCCACAAAAAAAGCCTTCGCCTGATAGACAAGCACACAGAAAGCTGCGATAACGTAGCCGGTCATCTGGACGGGATATCGGCGGAAAGAGTCGAGAGACGGTTTAGGAAGGGCATCGTAATTGACTTTGCTGACCATCAGTGCGGCAAGGACAATCGTCAGGCAAGCCAGGGCCTCATTGAGAGTGCGGCCTGTCAGGAGAGGCTGAGAATTCATCCAAAGCACGAACGAGGCAATGGTCATGGCCTGAGCCGGCGTCGGAAGTCCCGAAAACGACTCCTTGTGGTAGCCGATGAGGCTGATGTTGAAACGCGCGAGCCTGAGACCGCTTCCGACCATCAGGAGGGAGCTGAGGATCAGGCCGTAAGGCATCCCGAAGCTATTGAGGCCGAACTTGTAAACGAGGAATGCGGGTGCCGCGCCGAAAGAAACCAGGTCGGACAGCGAATCAAGCTCTACCCCGAATTCGGAGGTTCCGTCGGTCATCCTCGCGACAAATCCATCGATGGTATCGAAAAATGCCGCAAGAAAAATGAGCCAACCGGCAGCGACGAATCTCCCCTCGCCTGACATCACGATAGAGGCGTATCCGGAAACCATGTTCATGACGGTGAACACCGAAGGCACGAAGGATCTCGAAACAAACGGAAAACGAAAAGGGGCCTTTCCGTCACCGTTTTCCAGAACGGGCGGATATTGTTTCTGAGATCTTCTTCTGTCGACAGTACCCATAAAGTATAATTCAGCTTCGGCCGGCACATAATTGTACCGAAAGGTTTAGCCTCGAAGTTACGTGATCTCAGGCGACTTTTAAAGGAGAACTTTTTCAGGAAAGAGATTGCCGTCAAGCATAAATCAAGCGATCTGCGACATCGTTGGGACGGCGCAACCTGCCCGTTCTATTGCGGCATCGCATCCGATCGAACATGGAGAGCCGTCCCCGGTTGGTCACGGTCAGTAGCTTTCGTCTTCGGACGGGAAGCTGTTCTGCTTGACATCCCTGACATACTGGCTGACCGCACCCTCGATGATGCTTGAAAGGTCGGCGTATCTCCTGACGAAACGCGGACGGAATTCCGTGCTCAGACCGAGCATGTCGTTGATGACCAGCACCTGACCGTCGCACTCAGGCCCGGCGCCGATTCCTATTGTGGGAATCGTCAGCGACCGGCTCACCTCCCCGGCGAGCGCGGATGGGATCTTTTCGAGCACGATGGCAAAAGCTCCGGCCTCTTCGAGTATCTTTGCGTCCTCCATGAGCTGGCGGGCCTCGGCGTCCTCCTGGGCGCGGACCTTGTAACTGCCATATTTATATATGGATTGGGGCATAAGCCCGAGATGGCCCATTACCGGGATGCCGACATCGGTGATCCGTTTGACAGCTTCTGCTATCACCTGGCCTCCTTCGACCTTGAGAGCATCGCACTCATGCTCCTTCATGATCTTGCCTGCATTGCGCAGCGCCTCCTCCGAAGAGAGCTGGTAGCTCATAAACGGCATGTCGACGACAATCATAGCCCGACTCGTCTCTGCCTGTACGCCGCGAACCACTGCCTTGGCGTGGTAGATCATCTCCTCGACCGTCATGGGCAGGGTGGTCTTGTGACCGGCAAACACGTTGCTTGCCGAATCGCCGACAAGAATGGCGTCCACGCCCGAGCGGTCCAGGATCCTCGCCATCGTGAAATCATAGGCGGTCAGCATGGCGATCTTCTCACCGTTCTGCTTCATGTCGAGCATCCTGCGGGTAGTGACATGTGGCAACTTGTTTGGGGGAGCCTGGGTCATGATATTGGGCAATTAATGGATTGATTCATGAAAACCCTCCAACTTTTCGAGATCACCGGGGACAAGCAACTTATGCCCGGTGCCGGAAAAAGCTCCGGCCGCAGCCATGATCAGCGGGACGAGTTGGTCATATCCCGCCCCCGTAAACTCGTCGAGCGAAGAGGTCTTCCGCTCCATGTCTGCGGCGATCGTATCGAGCAGTCCGGGAGCTGCGTCAACAATATAACGCAAAATCTGCCGGTGTCGCCCTGAAAGAGGCATCGAACCGTGCTGAAGCAGGACATCTCCCCGACGACGCTGGGCAGAACCCACAATCTTGCGGCCATCGACCTGAAGTTCATATCTGGCCGACGCTGTGAAACAGGGGACGGCCTCGGCTGAAGCGTACCTGGCCTTGAAGTCGGGCTGGGAACGGCAAAAATCGGCAATCACACCGACTTGTCCAAGCGCATCGGCAATCGCTTCGTGAACCATGCGATAGATGACCTCGTTGGAAACGGGAGTTTCAGCGAAAAAAGAGTAGGTCAGCTCATCGGCATGAAACACGGCCCGTCCGCCGGTCGGACGCACCACGATGTCGATGCCGTCAGCCCGGCACCGATCGGCATCGATCTCAGCCGGGTCCTGGTTGCGGCCGAGGGAAACTGCCGGAGGAGCCCATGAGTAGAAACGCCAGAGGCAACTGCCGCTGCCGAAAGCCTTTTGAAATGATCCGTCGACAAACGAATGCATGAGCCGCATGTCGAAATCCATGTTGAAACGGCCGGGCCCCGGTCCTGAGTCGATGCAGTAGACTGATGAAAAAAGGCCGCGCATACTGCTGTCCGGATGGTAACGATAATGAGGCGCCCTTAAAGTCACAGGGAGCTGCGTAAAGGGCTGCTCCTGATCCTTCTGGCATGGAGTTGTTCCACGCAAATATAGTGAAAAGATGCGCGCCGGTCGACAAAGAAAAACCCGGTCCTGCGGCCGGCTTATGCTGTTCATTTCCTTAAGGGCGGAAACTCATCCAGCAATTTCTTAACGGCCTCGTCGATATCCGTCTGCATCTTTTCGATGCTCAGGTATTCATGAACCACCCCCCTGACGACTCCGCGCCATGCCAACTCATTACTGGCCGTATCCGTTATGTCCAGAAGAAGGGTTCCCTCCTCATAAAAGCTGGCCGCAGGGGGATATGCATATCCGCTCCCCCACCAGGGAGTGGAGTACCAGCCATAACGTCCCCTGGAGAGTTCTGGGCGCCCGTAAAGAGGTGGCAGGGGATCGATCCTGAGCCGCTCCATGACCCTAGCCCGGGCTGATATCGCAAAATCTGCATGACCATTTTCTTTTAGGAGATAGCCCCGGGCAGCAAGGCTGCGATCAACCGAGCGTTTAACCCTCCGGTAGATGAGCGGATTGGAGGAGAGCAAGTTCCGCCGGTCGGTCGAGTCAGGAGCCTCCGACCACCGATAGCTATGGTAGGCGCTGAAATCGACGCTGGAGTCATAATCGCTGGTGACCGAGAGCGTGGAGCACCCCGAGAGCACCAGGGTGAACAACGACAGTAAAAGTATTCGCAGCATGGCATCTCCCGGCTTTCGTGAAGATCGTCATTATCCTGTCATCCTTGCCCAATACGATGTGCCAGGGCGGAGAGCGAAGCAGAACACTCCTCATACAGAAGCAGTTCTTTTTCATAACTCCTGAATCCGGCGGTTTAGTTTCCGGAAGGCAACTTCCCAGGCTGCAGTCGCGATTCCAAAAGATTATTTTCCGCAGCGGTTGTAGGTATCCGCCAAGACCGGTATTTTCCGGTAATTTCAACAAGCGGGACGGCCTCTCCGGCTCGAAGCCGGCACACCTCATCCGGAAACAATGGACATCAGATCGATACTCTCCAGGTACCGGCATATCGCGGTAGTGGGCATTTCCGACAAGCCGGAACGAGCCAGCAACGCAGTTGCCAGATACCTGATTCGTGAAGGATATACCATCTATCCCGTCAACCCATCGTTGCGCGAGGTTCTCGGCATTGAGTGCTGGCCGTCGCTATCGGCGATGCCGGAAGAGCTCGGGAAAATGATTGAAATCGTGGATATATTCCGCAAACCTGAGGATGTGCCTCCTGTCGTTGATGAAGCCATCGCCATCGGAGCCAAAGCGATCTGGATGCAACTGGGCATCACCAACGAAGTTGCGGCAGACAAGGCCGTGAACGCCGGACTCGAAGTGGTGCAGAACCGCTGCATCGCCGTTGATCACCAGAATCTCATCGACTGAAACCGTCACCCGTCCAAACCCATCATCACCGTTATGTCCCAGCGCACCGTTGCCCTGATCTTCGGCGGAAGGTCTGCCGAGCATGAAATCTCGATCATCTCCGCCAGGGCTGTAGCTTCCCAGATCGACAGGGCGAAGTTCATCCTCTCACCGGTCTATATCGATATTGACGGCCGATGGCACGGAGGAAACTGCGCCGAAAGCGCTCTTGCTCTCGACGTCGCTGCCCTGTTGAGAAGCAGCAGGCCTGAATCGGCCAAAGAACGGCTGGCTGAGCTGACGTCTGCCTCTGCCGGAGAAAGGTTTGATTTCACGGCGTTCCAGGAACAAACAGATGTCGCTTTCCTTGCCCTGCACGGTTCATACGGAGAGGACGGCAAGATACAGGGTTGCCTCGACACCTTCGGCGTTCCCTATACCGGTTGCGGCGTCACGGCGTCGGCGCTTGCCATGGACAAGGCGCTGACCAAGCTTTGCGCCGTTGACGCAGGAGTCGAAGTGGCCGGATTCATGACCGTACTGAGTTCGGAGTATGCCGGGAATCCGCGTAAAGTGTGCGATGAGATCGTCGCGAGATTCTCTTGGCCCGTATTCGTCAAACCGGCCAACCTGGGCTCCTCGGTAGGCATTTCAAAAGTTCATGACGCAGATGGACTAAGGCCGGCCCTCGACGAGGCCTGCCGCCTCGACAGCAAGGTGCTGGTCGAAACATCCATTTCAGGACGTGAAATCGAAGTCGCGGTCCTGGGCAACGACGAGCCGTTCGCTTCTGTGCCCGGGGAGATCGTCCCCGGCAGCGAGTTTTACGACTTTGAAGACAAATACATCAGAAACACTGCAAGGCTATTCATCCCGGCAGAGCTTCCTGCCGATGTCACGACGGCCCTCAGGGAGTCGGCACTGACTGTTTTCAAGGCACTGGGATGCCGCGGGATGTCGAGAGTCGATTTTTTCGTTGAAAACGGCACGAACAGAATCGTCCTGAATGAAATAAACACCATTCCTGGCTTCACGGACATCAGCATGTATCCCATGATGATGGCTGCCTCCGGTATCGGGTTTCCTGAACTTGTCCAAAAATTACTGCTCCTTGCTTTGGAAAGCACGTCAATAAAGCATAAAATGTAATCCTGCAGAAAGAGAGCCGCTCCATGATTCTGCTCGAAAGTTCTGGGACAC
The DNA here is from genome assembly GCA_013334965.1 of Chlorobiaceae bacterium. Taxonomy (GTDB): domain Bacteria; phylum Bacteroidota; class Chlorobiia; order Chlorobiales; family Chlorobiaceae; genus Chlorobaculum. The sequence continues at coordinate 64,564 of JAAXWO010000002.1, forward strand.
CGCTATTTATGTAGTAAGAGGTTCAGTTTTAAGAACGACGGATCGCTTAACAAACAAATCTTGGTGCCCTTTGACCGGAAACCCTGTATGACAAGTGACCCTCACCTTTTCTTTGCTGAAGTTTCGTTGGATATCGCTCGTGGAGAATTTCAGTCTGCCATAAACAAGCTCACCGAAATGGACAAGGGATTTCCCGAGTCCTACATTCTTCATCTTCTATTTGCGAGGGCATCCAGGGGACTGATGCTTTTTGACAAAGCCGCCCAGCATCTGGGGTGTTGCTGCCGCATTGCGCCGTCAAACCAGATCGCCTGGCATGAGCTTGTCGAGGTCAAGATGATGCAATCACAGCATAAACCCGAGAATCATGCCCCGGCATTCGATCCGGTCGCTGACGAGTTCGAAAAACTTTCGATCGCCCTTTCCGGATTCGCCCCACCGTGCACCTCGGAGTGTTCGGATCCCACGCCGATGGCCGAACAGAAACAGCCGTTTCCCGACGATGCGTCGATCGCCGTTCCTACCGAATCGCTCGCAAACCTTTTCATAACCCAGGGAGCCTACAAAAAAGCCATCCGGGTCTACACTTCGCTCATCCAGATCAACCCCGCCAAGGCTGACCATTACCGTCTGCGCATCGATTCTGTCCTCGAAAAACTCTGACCCAGCACTCCCTCGCCCCCTTTGGATTCACATCTGAAACTATTTGTTTAATATGGCGTTATAAGGTTGTTACGTATATTGAAGCATACCTGCAGCAACCTTGACTGACGGCAGGCCAAACCGCAAGCCATTCATTGTGAAAAAAAGCTTTTTCATCCTTGCCCTGCTCCTTCTCCTGCCGCCGTCCGTTACCCACGCCGTCGAGCAACTGCAAAAAACAATATCGCTGCGCGAATCTGTTTCTATCGCCCTGAAGAATGCGACATCGGTAAAGAAAGCGGAAAACAATCAGCACCTGGAGGGCATCGACCTCCTGAAAAGCTATGGCAGTTTTCTGCCGAAGATCAACTCCTCGGCAAGTTACGTACCCCGATCGGTAATCCGCTCCTTCAGCCCGCTCAGTACGGGAAGCCTCATTCCGGTCAACGATACGACCATCCAGACCCGAACAGAAACCTCCTCTGTCGATTTCGGGCTTACCGCTTCACTGAACCTGTTCAACGGCTTCAGCGACTATGCCGCCCTTCGATCGGCGCTGGACATGAAACAGGCTTCAGGATTCACTCTCCAGCGTGCAAGGGAGGCCGTGGCCTATGACGTCACGCAGAGCTATTACCAGGTGCTGCTCAACATGGAGCTGCTCGCCATCGCCAGGGAAAACCTCCTCTCGGCGCGAGACATCCTTACCCTGACCGATCGCCAGTTCAACATCGGGCTCAAATCGGTCACCGACCTTTACCAGCAGCAGGCCGAAGTGAGCAATAACGAGCTGAACGTCATCCATGCGGAAAACAGGCTCAGGCGAAGCAAGCTGGAACTGCTCCGGCGTCTTCGCATCGACCCGAAGACGGAGATCAACCTGGAACCGGTCGACGCTTCGACCATGGCTTCGCTCTCCCCGGATCTGGACATCGACTCCTTTGCCGCCTCAAGCGTTTCAAGGCGGAGCGACCTGAAAGCCAAATCGCTGGAGAAGGAGGCTGCGAAGTGGGACGTCAGAAGGGCTGCCGGCTCCCGCATGCCCAGGCTCGACCTCGGCTTCAACATGAGCACCGGCGCCATCGATTCCTACAAAATGTCCGCCCTCGGCCAGACATACTCCTACCCTTATCCGTCCATGGACAGGCAACTGCGCAACGGAACCGACTACTCGTTCTCTCTCAACCTCTCCTGGACGATTTTCGACGGATTCCAGACCCGTTACACGGTTGAAACGGCCAAAATTGCCCGTATGAACCGTCAGCTCGACTACGAAGAGCTCAAGGACGGAATCGTCCTGGACCTTCAGCAGGTAGCTGGCGACTACCGGGCGGCGTTCACCCAGATCGAGTCTGCGAAAACAAACCTGAAGGCATCCGAATCGGCATATGCAGGGGTGTTGCGCAAGTATGAGCTCGGCGCATCGGGGTTTGTAGAGCTCAGCGCGTCAAGGGCGGCACTTTTCAACGCCAGATCGGGATTGACCCAGGCGTCTTATAACCTTGCACTGCAGAAGGCTCTTCTGGACTTTACATCCGGCACTACAATTATTGATTAGCACGACAACGTATCATTCTTCCGATTTATGGCAAAAAAGCAACGCACCGGACGACTCCGCACCATCATCATCCTGGCTGTCGCAATCCTCCTTTCGGGAGGGGCGCTTGTGCTCTGGCTGAACCTGCGTGAGAAACCGGTGGAGATAACCACCGAAAAGGCGTTCCGCAAGGAGGTGGTGCATGTAGTGACGGCAACAGGCAAGATCCAGCCGGAATTGGTGGTCGCGATGTCTCCGGACGTCTCTGGCGAAATCATCTCCCTTCCCGTCGTGGAGGGCCAGGAGGTTAAAGCCGGAGATCTGCTGTTCAGGATACAACCGGACATTTATGTGAACCAGGTCAAGCAGAGCCGCGCCCAGATGAACGTTTCAAGGTCGCAAAGCCTTGAGGCCAAGGCCCGTATGCTCAAATCCGAAGACGATTTCCGTAAAGCGTCGCTGCTGTACAAGGAGAAACTGATCTCCCAGACCGACTGGCTTACGGCCAAAACCAATGCGGAAGCAGGGCGGGCTGCCTATGATGCCTCAAAGTTCGGCATCCAGCAGAACCAGAGCCTGCTCGACCAGAATGAGGAGCGCCTGAAGAAAACCGTCGTCCGCGCACCGATGAACGGTACGATCGTTTCCCTGAAAAGCAAATTGGGCGAACGCGTCGTCGGCACCGGCCAGTTTCCCGGCACCGAAGTGCTCAAAATGGCGAACCTCGACAGCATGCAGGTCGAGGTGGACGTCAACGAAAACGATATCGTCAATGTGAGGGTCGGCAACCCCGTGAACGTTATGGTCGATGCTTTCGGCGACAGGAAGTTCCAGGGCGTAGTCCGTGAAATTGCCAATTCTGCCACGACCAAATCGGCAAACACCCAGGAGGAGGTAACCAATTTTGCCGTCAAGATCAGGGTCATGAATCATCAGCGCCTGCTCAAGCCGGGCATGAGCGGAACGGCGGACATCGAAACCCAACGCGTCCAAAACTCTCTTGTCGTACCTATCCAGAGCGTCACCATGCGAGAGGTCGGAGGGAAAACGCCCGCGAAACCGGAGGGTTCAAACAAAGACAACAAGGTGACCCAGGTATCAGGCGCATCGCGAACTTCCGCCGGATCAGAAGGTGTTTTCGTCGTGCAGAACGGAAAAGCCGTATTCAGGAAAATCCGGACAGGCATCACCGACAACACCGACATTATCGTCCTTTCCGGCCTGAAAGATGGCGAAGTGGTTGTTTCAGGAAGCTATGGGGCCATCAGCAGGGAACTTCATGACGGAAGTGCAGTCAAGCTTCAGGAGAAAAAGTGAGCGCCCTTCAGGAGATCATAAAAATCAGTTCGCTCTGCAGGTACTACACCATGGGCGACCAGACGGTCAAGGCGCTCGACAACATCGACCTCTGTTTCCGGAAGAACGACTACGCAGCCATCATGGGACCTTCCGGCAGCGGAAAATCGACGCTGATGAACATCCTTGGCTGCCTGGATACTCCGACTTCCGGCAGATATGAGCTGAACGGGCAGAACGTAGCCGAAATGGATGACGACGAACTGGCCCGGGTACGCAACCGGGAGATCGGCTTCGTGTTCCAGACCTTCAACCTCCTGCCGCGTCTCAACTGCCTGAAAAACGTAGAACTTCCCCTCATCTATGCAGGCATCGATCCTGAAGAGCGTATGGAACGATCACGCCTCGCGCTGGAACAGGTAGGACTGGCAGACCGGGTCAAACACAAGCCCGCAGAGCTCTCCGGCGGACAGATCCAGCGAGTGGCCATCGCAAGGGCCCTGGTCAACCGCCCATCCATAATCCTTGCCGACGAACCGACAGGCAACCTCGACACGATCACGAGCCATGACATCATGGATATGTTCGGCAAACTTTCCGAAGCCGGCAACACGATCATCCTGATTACCCACGAAGAGGATATCGCCAGGTTCACACGGAGGATCATCAGGTTGCGTGACGGAAGAATCGAAAGCGATTCAGCGCCATGAAGAGTTCATTGCATCAGTTCCGATACGAGACGACAGAAAGCCTGAACATCGCCGTCTACCAGATCAGGGCCAACAAGATCCGCTCTTTCCTGACGGCTCTGGGGGTCATCATAGGGATTGTGGCGATCACGATGATGGGAACCGCAATCAACGGCATCGATCTCGGCTTCGAAAAAAGCCTCTCAATGATCGGTTACGATGTGATCTACGTGCAGAAAGGCACCTGGAGCACCATGGGCCAATGGTGGAGATTCCGTAACCGGCCAGACATCAAGACGGAGTATGCCGCCTCGATCAACCGGCTTATTGCAGGCAATCCGGTATCTGAATTGAGCATTGCCGTACCGCAGATGTCCACGATCCAGGCTTCGGCCCGTTTCCGTGACCGTGAGCTGCAGCAGATATTCGCCATGGGCACCAACCAGGACTATCCGCTCACGGCCTCCGGAGACCTCTCCGAGGGCCGTTTTTTCACGCCCCAGGAATCGTCAGGAGGCGCCGCGGTCTGCGTCATCGGTGACGACATCGCCTCAGGCCTTTTCCCGGACGGACATGCCGTGGGCAGGGCGATCCGCCTGAAAAACCACGACGTGAGGGTAGTCGGCGTTTTTAAAAAGCAGGGTAAATTCCTCGGGCTCTTCAGCTTCGACAACCAGGCGATCCTTCCGCTGGATGCGTTCGAAAAAATCTATGGCAAGACCACGATGGTGACCGTCAGGGTCAAGGTCAAAGACGAGAAGAAGATCGCTGAGGCCAAGGAGGAGCTGACCGGCCTGATGCGCAGGATCCGAAGGCTGCCGGCCGGCAGGGAGGACGATTTCGGCGTCAACGAACAGCTGGCGTTCAAAAGCCAGCTTGATCCGATCAAGAACGGCATTGCCGTCGCAGGCATCTTCATTACCGGCATGTCGCTTTTCGTCGGCGCCATCGGCATCATGAACATCACCTTCGTCAGCGTCAAGGAGCGAACGCGGGAGATCGGGCTGCGAAAGGCGCTCGGCGCAAGGCGACGCACAATCCTCCTGCAGTTCCTGATCGAATCGGTGATGATCTGCCTGATCGGCGGTATCATCGGACTGGCAACCGCGCTGTCGATCACCTTCGCGATCCAGAGCCTGTTGCCGGACTTCCCCGTCCGCTTCTCACCGATCCTCGTGTTCGCAAGCCTTGCGGTATCGGTAACCACAGGGATAGTCTCAGGCCTGGCTCCGGCAGTGACCGCGTCAAAGCTCGATCCGGCCGATTCACTCAGGTACGAATAACCATGGCAATGTCGATCAGGGAGACCATAATACAGGCCGCCACGTCACTCGCGGCAAACAAGCTGAGATCGGCCCTGACGACACTCGGAGTTGCTGTCGGAGTGTTTTCGATCATAGCGGTCATGACCGCACTGGATGCCGTAGACCGGTCGATAGCATCAGGACTCTCAAGCCTTGGAGCCAACACCTTCCAGTTCCAGAAATACCCTGCGACCGTATTCGGAGGAGCCCATCAGCGCGACAAATACTCGAACAGAAAGGACATCACGTGGCAGCAGGCCCAAATGTTCCGCAAGTTCATGGGTCCCAGGGCAAAAAACGTCGGTTTCATGATCATGAGCCAGGCCAACCAGGCCCGATACGCAAACAGAAGCACCAACCCGGACGTAACCCTCACCGGCGGCGACGAAAACTTCGCCTCCGCCAACGGCTTCGACGTCACCGAAGGGCGCAACCTGAACGGCAACGACATCCTCTATGCGTCGAACACTGCGGTAATAGGCAACGAACTTGCCACGAACCTGTTCACCCAGGGAGAAAAGCCTATAGGAAAGGAGATCAAGGTGAACGGAAAGATCTACAGGATCACCGGAGTGTTCAGCAAAAAAGGAAGCGCTTTCGGCCAGAGCCAGGACAACTTCGTGCTCATCCCGATCACCCATTATCTCTCACATATCAATGAGCAGGGCAGCATCTCCGTGACGGTTGAGGCCGTATCACAGAAAAACTATCAGGAGACCATCGACCAGGCTATCGGAGCGATGAGGCTGGCCAGGGAGCTTACGATCAAAATGCCGAACGATTTTGAAATCAGGACCAACGAATCGCTTGTCGAATCGTTCCGGGGCATCCAGAGGATCGTCGGCACCGGAGCGTTCATCATCAGCTTCATGGCGCTTTTGACTGCAGGCGTGGGGATCATGAACATCATGCTGGTCAGTGTGACCGAAAGAACGCGGGAGATCGGCATACGCATGTCCGTGGGTGCGCCTCGTCGTACGATCCTGCAACAGTTCCTGCTGGAAGCACTTTTCCTTTCGCTTGCCGGAGGCCTGATCGGCATAGCGTTCGGCGCCGGAGCAGGGAACCTGGTCGCCCTCAAGTTCAACCTGCCCATCATGTTCCCTTGGCTATGGATGCTTGTCTCGATAGTGGTCTGTTCGGGGATCGGGGTATCATTCGGCATATTCCCTGCATGGAAAGCCGCAAACCTCGACCCAGTTACAGCCGTTCGCACGGCCAAGTAAAGCTGGATGTCTCAGGGACCTTATCCCGGCAGCAGCCCCCCGGTGAAAGACGAGATCTTATGCAGCAGCCCCTGCTCCCCTGCGGCCATTGATACAAGCTGCTCCTTGCCCGACGAGCCTTCCGAATTGGCCTGGTCGGCAGCCATCCATGCAGGAATGACGCACGATTCCACCCACTGCCAGCGATCTACGGGATCTGCGATGCATTTAAGGCCCGCAAGGGTTTCCAGATAACCATAGTGAGAAGAGAAAGAGGCAAGAAACTTCGGATCTGGCGACAAAGAGCAGGAAAAATCGAGTTCACTGCCGAAAGACGCAATGATTCTGCCACCGGAAGTGAGCATGTCGAAAACCGGCTGAAGGACTTCGGTCTGCTCATGGCGCAGAAGCGCGATATTGCCCTCCCAGACCAGACGCCTCCCCTCCTCCGAGTCTGGATTCGTTCGCAGCAGCCCTGCACCCCGATCGATGGCGGAGAATCCGTCAAGCAGCAGGCGTCGGTCTGCCTCATCGGCACATGCTTCGATTTCGGCAAGTCCGCCTTCGATGTATGCAGCATGAGCCCAGGCGATATCCCTGAAGATTTTATTGTTACCCTTTCTAATCTCCTCGAGATCCTGCTGCATGAACTGTTGTGACGCAAACCGGTGCAGACCGGCAAGCGGATTTTCCGCTCCCATCCGATCAGGCGCCGCCAGCATCTCGACCAGAACGATCGCGACTCCGACCTGTCTGGATGCAAATGATGCCATCCCCGACCATTTGAAAATCTCCGGATAAGAGAGATACCATCCGGCATACTTCGCGGTGATCGCCCGGTTACGCCCTGAATATCTTTCCGGGGGTGGCATGCCTGATTCGACATACTGCTGCCAATCCTCTTTCGTACGCAACATAAGCCACTTGCTATCGATTATGGAGTTGATCTCGCCTGTACAATTGCAAACAGCAGGAAGCCCCAAATAATTTAATCGCATCCCGTACCCCATTCCTCAACGTAAAAACCTTTTATCGAAGGCGCCCTATTTTTCGTATGTTACTATGTAGTATAAGTTCTTTGACTGATCTCCCATGAAAACATTAATTCTGACTACGATGACAACCATTCAGAAAATTTCAAGACCGACCGCACTTATCCTCCTCCTTACGACTGCAGGGCTCACCACAGGATGCGAAACAACGTCGAACGCCGGAAGGGGCGCAGGCATCGGAGCCGCGACAGGCGGACTCATCGGAGGCATTATCGGCAGCAATAACGGAAGCTGGGCAAAAGGAGCCATTCTCGGAGCCGTCATCGGCGGTGCGGCAGGCGCGGTCATCGGAGACTATATGGACAAGCAGGCCGATGAGATAAGGAGTGAAGTCCGGGGAGCAAACGTTGAGCGTGTAGGCGAAGGCATCAGGGTAGTCTTCGACACCGGCCTGCTTTACTCGACCGGCTCATCGACACTCACCTCGAATAGCCAGTACAATATCGAGAAGCTTGCCAGAATCCTGAACAAATACAACGACACCAACGTCGTCATCGAAGGACATACCGACAGCGTCGGCAGTGAAGCCTCCAACCAGATGCTCTCCGAGCGTCGAGCCGAATCGGTTTCGACTCTTCTCAGGACATACGGCGTATCAGGAAACCGCCTGAACGCAATCGGTTATGGCCAGACAAGGCCTGTTGCAAGCAATGAAACAGAAGCCGGACGCCGCCTGAACCGACGGGTCGAAGTGCTGATTTATGCAAGCAGCGAACTGAAACGCCAGGCAGAGACCGGTGAACTGAGAATGTAAAACAAGCCGCATCCATTTACTCCAAGCCTGCACGCTTCGCCGAGTGCAGGCTTTTTTTATTGATCGCTGCGCCAATCATGAATCGAAAAATCCCATAAATGGAGACAAACGACAAAGCTTCAAACAAAGAGCTTCATCGTATCGGGAAAAAATGTTTACCTTCACTCCGTCAACACCGTCATGCGGTGACAAACCTGCCTGACGGAACAGGGTTCTTTGTATACGTATCCATGATGGAACTGTTTAACCTTGTCCAACATGAGCATAAGCGTTAAACGGATGCATCATACAGAATCTTGACCAACACAACACCAGCCCAACCATGCATTACCAGAACGCCGAAGATGTCCTTTCCCGCTGGATATCCGGAATCTGCAACGGCACCATCGACGAAGTCGAAGGCCTCTATCATGAAAACGCCGTGCTTATCCCGACCTTCTCTCCGCACACGGTCAACACCACGCAAGGCATCCGACAGTATTTCGACCAGCTCGCAACAAGAGACAAGCTTCAGGTGAGACTGTATGACAAATCGCTCAAAAAACAGTCACTGGGCGGAAATGCCTGGGTGCTGAGCGGCATGTATGCATTCGAGTTCGAAGTCGACCAGCTTCTGCTGACTTTTCCGTCCCGGTTTACGTTCGCAGTCGATCTGGCCCATGAAAAGCCGATCGTCCACCACCACTCATCACAGGTTCCCAGAAACCTTTCCTGAGGAGATCAGGCAAGGGGGAGAAAGAGACCCGCTATATTTCGAATCTTTCTCCCCGCTCCATTACCCGTCCACCTCATATGGAGCCGAAAATCCTGACGCGGACAAATCATGCTCACAGGTTTAGGCATGAGCCCATTTTAAATTATTGATAGTCGACAATAATTTCATTCACTTAAGACACTTATTACGATACAGCATCAACAGGTATCCTGCTGAAAAAACCACCAGAATAATTATAGATCGCCCTGAATCGGCGTATTATATACGCAACTCATATCCTGCAGGACAAAGAATATGTGGCGAATATTTGCCAAAATGCCTATATAGTAGAATGATTTATGATTGAACACCAAAAGCGACAGCGATATATACTACAGTATAGATTGCCAAACGCCAGAGACTGTGAGTGACCGTCAGGACAATACCCAATAACAACTTGCCAGTAACAAGCTCTCGAATACGGGAATTGTTCTTCTACAACCAGCACTCTGTACGATGCAGAATACAAGCACATCCCATGGAATAAAAGAGGCAAATCCTGTCCTCTATCCTGGTGGGCCGGCATATACGTTGATTTTTGAGGGCGATAAGCCCCCGGGGACAGCTGAGATACAACAGCTCGTCACTGTGCAGTCGTTCGATGAAGTTAACCGGTTTCGCCAACTCCTGGGAAACGCGTGTGAGCTTTACATATCTCCGGAATACCTCGCTGCTCACCCTGAAATCGAGGAAAAACAAAACGTTGATTCCTTAGAGTATCCAGGTGACGAAGCTCCGTTCGACACAGAGACGGCAGCAACCCTGATGCGCAAATTGCCGCTCGACCTGAAAAGCCTTATGAAAAGCCCCCTGGCATTAAGGGGGGGGGATAATCTGCCGCCAGCGATCAAGAAAGAGCTGGTGCATAAAACCAGTGACGACAACGTCCTTATTTCAGAGCCGTTCTCAACCGGTTGGCTGCACTATTTCAACATGTTCCAGGACACTACTGAACTGACCTTCGACCATCCGTCCGAACATGTTCAGGGACTGCTCATAAGCGAAGCGCTGAGACAGGCCGGCATAGCGAGCGCCCACATCCAGGGGCTACCGGCTGACGGCAAGCTTGTCCTGTTGAGCTACAGTACCAATTTCTTCAGTTTTATTGAACGTAACGAGCCCATCCTGATAAGGGCCTACAGCAGTTTCACTGCCAATGAGACAAGCGAAGACAAGAACGCCTCTTTCTATATCCAGGTCATGCAGTGGGGTCGGGTATGTGCCGATTCCACAATAACGACGTTCGCCTGCCTGACCATTCCTCGCCAGAAGCAGCTGAACAGCCGTCTTGTAAAAATAGAGGCGAGAAACAAGGCGCATTTCGAGACAAAAGTCTGTAACGTTCTTGAATCGGAGTCGTCACATCGATGCGAATAGCAGTCATAGGGGGCGGCATCTCGGGGATTGCCTCGGCGTTCTACTTAAGGCAACGCAACTGCTCTGTTGATCTCTTCGAATCGGAAGAGCAGATCGGCGGCAGGATCGGCAGCCATAAGTTACTTGGTCGATGGGTCGATTTCGGAGGCAAGAATATCGGCAGGCATTACCGTCGTTTCAGGGATTTTGCGCGAACATGCGGAGATCCTGACTTCGAGTACTTCGGCTTCAATACCTCGCAACTGATAAACAGCCGGGTCATCGGCATCAGTAAAGAGGGAGCGAAAAGCTTTAACATGCTCAGGATGATGAGCCTGTGCGGCCTTGACGGCGTACTCAAGCTATACCCACATGTCAGGGCAATCCTGAAAGACCGGGAACAAGGCGTCCTCTGCAGCAGGTATTTCAGGGAGATAGCCCACAAGAATGACCATCTTACCCTTGCGACTTACCTGAAGTCCCGCTGTGTCAATCAGGTCATAAGGCCGGTGACCATCAGGATGAATGGTGCGGAACCGGATGAATGTTATCCCGGAAATTTCGGATCAAACCTGGCGCTGGCGCTTGACAGTTACGAGCAACTGAAACATGGTATGCATAGCCTGCTTCATGACTTCCGGACAATGGGCGGACCGGGTTCGATCAGGATCCTCGAAGGGCACAGGGTGACCTCGGTGTCAAGCGATCCGGATGCTGGAACGGTCAGCATCGGGTACCTCCATAGAGGGGTTCCTGGTGTAGCGGCTTATGACAGGGTGATTTCAGCGCTACCCGCACTTCGGCTGGCCCAGTTGCTCGAACAGAACATCCCTGAAGCGTCGGCCCTTCTTCGCCGGATCAGCTATTATCCGGTCGCCGTTTCAATTGCGAAATACAGCAACGAGGTGTTCAGTAAAGAACGACGGGCAATGTTGTTCGATCAATCCCATCCGCTCAGCAACGTCGGCGCATACGGCATCAACGACCTTGGCCTGGTACGATACACGTTCAGCGGCAGGATGTCGCGATCGATAATTTCCGAAGACTCATCGCCTGAAGAGGTTATTGATCTTGGAGAAAAAATAGCCGCTCCCTATTTTTCAATAAATGAAAACCGGAGAGAAGGCTTTGTTTACAGGTATCTTGCAGAAGGATTGTGCGCTTACTCTTCACGGCATCACCTGCTTCTTGAAAAAATTGATCGTGAGCTTGAAAAGATTTCAGGCTTTGCCGCTACCGGCGACTATCGAAGAGGAGCCTCCATAGAGGCCTGTTTCAGCGCGGCTTACGAAAGCGTGGATAAAGTAACTGGAAATCTATCTTGAAGGTCATATCTCACTTACGGGAATTCATCAAGGACGGCACCGTAATCGCCCGCTCGAACACTATTGCTGTCGCGATGTTTGGCGCGCCCGCACATTTTATTTTTTATTTCCTCTTCAAATACGGCTTTCACCTCCCGTATGAAAGCTTTACGCTTCGTGTCATCGCATCATTGCTCTGCCTGAGCGCGTTACTCAAATCGCGATTGCCCGATGCGTTACAACCCTACTTCCCCTTCCATTGGCACCTGTCGATGATCTTTGTCCTGCCGTTCATCTTCACGGTCAACCTGATCATGAACAACTTTCATGAGCTGTGGCTGTACTGGGAAATTTTTATGCTCTTTGTGCTGATCATGTTCGTGCCTCACTGGGTGATGTTCTTTTTCGATCTCTGCATCGGAGTTCTCGGTGCGATCCTGTTCTGCCTGCTTTCGAACCCGAACCTTCAGTTGCACCCGACCTTCAACATCCCGCTCTACTCGATCGTCATCATATTTTCCATCTTTGTCGGATATGCATTCAGCTTCAGCAACTGGCAGAGCATGAAAAACGAGGAGAGGCAGAAAGCTGAAGAGAAAAACCTGGCCCTGCAGGCTCTGGCCGGAGGAATTGCCCATGAGATGCGCAACCCGCTCGGGCAGATACGCCACAATCTCGAAGAGATCCTTCAGGAGCTCCCTGTCAGCAGTTCCGAAAACTCTTTCGCACCAGTCACGGCAAAGAACATCGAAACCATTAATAAAAGGGTAGCCCAGGCCCAGATGGCCCTTAACCGGGGTCTGCATGTCATCGACATGACGCTCGGAAATTTCAGGAACGACGATGTCTCAAGGGAGGACTTCAGCTGTCTCTCGGCTGCAGCCGCAACCCGCAAGGCGATTGATGAATACGGTTACGCCACCGAACAGGAGCGACAGATGGTTCATCTCGAATCAAGCGACGACTTTCTGTTCAAGGGCGATGAGAACAGTTACATCCTGGTGATCTACAATCTTCTGGTGAATGCACTTCATTTTATCCAGCCATTGCCGGGAGGAAGAATCGATATCCGGATGGAACAGGGAAAATCCGTAAACAGGATTTTCGTCAGGGATAACGGCCCTGGCATCTCATCAGAGAACCTGAACAAAATCTTCGACCCTTTTTTCACCTCAGGGAAAAAAGGCGGTACCGGTCTTGGACTTGCCTTCTGCAGACGCATCATGCGCTCTTTCGGAGGAGACATCCTGTGTAATTCCGAAAAAGGTAATTTCACGGAATTTGTCATGAGTTTCCCCGTATTGGACAAGTCCCTGATTGATGACTACGAAGCGAAACTTTACGCGGAATACAGACCCGTTTTTTCTGGAAAACATCTGCTGATTGCAGGAACATCCCCTGATATCCTGACAATGATCAGGCGTCAGGTCACTCCTTTCGGCATATCGACGAATGAGGCTTCTGATGGAGCCCAGGTCATGAACATGATCGTGTCGAGCCGATATGACATCCTGCTTGCCGACATTGACCTTCCCTTCCTCAATGCGGCTGAACTGTCTCAAAAAATCAGGGAAACCGGCAAGGATATTCCTGTTGTCGCCTATACCACGTCAAAGCACCCCGTTCCCGGGAAAAAACTGCTGGAAACCGGTGATATTGACTCATGGATCTCCATGCCCCCAGCGCTTTCAGAGCTGCTATACACACTGAAAACATCGCTCGAAACCACACGGGAAACCCTCAAGGAGTCGCTTGCAGGCAAAACGGTGCTCGTCGTCGACGATCTGGATTTCAATCGCAGGGTCATTAAAATGATGCTCAGCAAGCTCGGGGTAACGATTCTTGAGGCATCAAACGGGCAGGATGCGATCGACAAGCTTAAAACCAACCATTGTGACCTGCTGATCATGGATATGAGGATGCCGGTCCTTGACGGTTTTGAGGCCACAAGGCGCATTCGGTCCGGAATCACCGCTTACCGCAGCATTCCGATACTCGGCATGAGCGGCAACCTTGATAACGCCTCACTGAAAATGGCAAGACAGAGCGGTATGAACGAATGCCTCATCAAACCGGTAAAACTCAAGGAGTTCCTTCAGAAAATCGGTTCGATGCTGAAAAACGATACGCCGCATGCGTTATAGCAATCCGGTCTGCTGAACCTCCCTCCGTCTTCTTCTTACTCATACAGGCCTTTGCCTGGCGACTGCAGGGTCGCCAGGCAAAGGCCTGCGGCGTGCAGATATATCCAGTGAAGAGTCTGTCTGACACGACAAACAGCTTGCCGCTGCCTGTTTTTCTATTCAAATGAACTGATAAGCGCGTTTTCCGGTTATCTGTAAAGTTGAATTGCGTGTTCTTTCCTGCATCAGCTCCCACCAGGCAAAATAAGAACACGGGCAAATAACAATCCTGGTCTTGAGGCCAAAGTCGAACGTCGCCGGGAAGCATCGATTGGGAAGTGTTGTGGCGTGGCAGGTGATTGCGTCAACCAAGCAATTGGAGTTTCACTTGAATATTTTGTCTCAATTTAGGGCTTTCATCAACGAAAGCTCCGTAATCGAGCGATCCAATACGTTGACGGCCGGGTTGATTGGCGCATCTGGCCATATACTCTTCTATCTTATCTACAAATATTGGTTCCACCTTCCTTATGAAAACCTGGCGCTTCGGCTTGCAGCGACCCTGCTATGCCTGAGCCTGTTGCTCAAATCGCGCATCCCGAAAGCTTTAAAGCCATACTTCTCCATACACTGGCATCTTACCATTGTCTTTGCGCTGCCATTCATCTTTACGGTCAACCTGATCATGAACAACTTTAATGATCTATGGCTGGACTCGGAAATTTGCATGGTGTTCATGCTCATCATGTTTGTCCCGAATCTGGGAATGTTTTTTTTCGATCTCTTTATCGGGGTTCTCGGTGCCCTTCTGTTCTGTATCGTTGCATACCCTCACCTCCAGCTCACTCCGAACTTTGACATCCCACTCTACTCGGTTGTAATCCTGTTTTCAATATTTGTAGGGCATGCGTTCAGTTTCAGCAACTGGCAAAGCATAAAAGACGAGCAAAGACGAAAATCGGAAGAAAAAAGCCAGGCGTTGCAAGCTCTCGCGGGCAGCATTGCCCATGAAATGCGAAATCCCCTCGGCCAGATCCGCCTCTATCTCGACGAGATCATGCAGGAGTTGCACCGAAACGGTATCGACAGCGCCGACTCATCGAACAGGGCAAAAAACAGTGAGTCCATCAGCCGAAAGCTTGCCCAGGCTCAAATGGCGCTCAACCAGGGACTGCACGTCATCGACATGACTCTCGGGAATTTCAGGAACGATGAGATTCCAAAAGAGGATTTACCCCTGCTCTATGCTGCGGCCTCCACCCGCAAGGCGATCAACGAATATGGATATGCATCGGAGCATGAACGCCGCATGATTCATCTTGAGTCAGGCGACGACTTCATGTTCCGCGGTGACGAGAACAGTTTCGTTCTGGTGCTCTATAACCTTCTGGTCAATGCGCTTCATTTCCTCAAACCGATATCCGGCGGAGTCATCAACATTCGACTGGAGCAGGGCGAGACGAATAACAGGATTGTCGTCAGAGATAATGGCCCCGGCATTTCGCAAGAAAACATCTCCAAAATATTCGACCCTTTTTTCACCTTCGGGAAAAAAGGAGGAACCGGCCTTGGACTTGCCTTCTGCAGACGCATCATGCGCTCTTTCGGCGGAGAGATCATCTGCAATTCTGAAAAGGGTAAGTTTACCGAATTTGTCCTTAGCTTCCCTGTGCCTGAAAAAGCCCTGATTGATGATTACCAGGCAAAACTATACGTTGAATACCAGCCCGTCTTTTCCGGGAAAACAATTCTTCTCGCAGGAGCATCCCCTGAAAACCTTGCGACAATCCGACGTCAGCTCACGCCATTCGGCATCGTAACCGATGCTGCGTCCGATGGAGCACAGGCCATGGAGATGATCGCGTCAAACCGGTACGATCTCGTGCTCGCCGACATTGACCTTCCCGTCCTCAACGCAGCAGAACTTGCCCATAAAATAAAGGAACTCGGCAAGGAGGTGCATGTGATCGCCTATGCCTCTGCTACGCATCGGCTAACCGGGGAAAAACTGGTGGAGCCTTACAACATTGATACATGGATCTCAATGCCACCAGCGCTTTCAGAACTACTTTTTGCCTTGAAAACCTCTTTCCAGACGGCAAAAATAACCCTTAAGAAATCGCTCAACGGCAAAACGGTCCTCGTCGTCGATGATCTTGATCTCAACCGCAAGCTGATCAAGTCGATGCTCAATAAACTCGGAGTAACGATACTTGATGCACCAGATGGACTCACGGCACTCGAAATGCTGAAAAATCACGAGTGTGACCTGCTGATTATAGACATGAAAATGCCGGTTCTTGACGGTATAGAGACCACAAGGCGTATCCGGTCAGAGATCAGCGCATACCGGAACATTCCTATTCTCGGCATGAGCGGCGATCTGAATAACACATCAATGAAAATGGCCAGGCAGAGCGGCATGAACGATTGCCTCATGAAACCGCTCAAACTCAAGGAGTTCCTTCAAAAGGTCGGCGAAATGCTTAAGGAAGATATTCCCGCTGCATGATAAAACCCCACAATGAATCCGCGCCTCAGACAGGCATGATCGGCCGTAAGTTCACGGTTCACCTGACTGAAAAGATCCTGCCCTTTACGAAGTTCCCGGGAAGATGATATCTGCGGCGGCGCCGTGCTGGAATCAGAAAGTGGAAATGATGGGTTTTTACCGGCGGGAGTTCACTTCATCATGCAGGCTGCATGTCGAGAAAGCAGGGGTTTTTTGCCTGGGCCGACTGCATTCCGGAAGTGACGGACAAATCTATCTCATAGAATAGAGGGCAGGAGCGCTACAGCGGACTCCTGCAAACGGAGAATCTGCAGTTCTGATGGTCAGCACGGATAGTCGGCTTCACGATCCCCGAATGCAGATGCGGTTCCTTTTTCAGCTTCGGTCGTCCAACCTCGCCTGAAGCTCCCTGAGACCGGATTCAAGCGATTCGATCTTGTCTTTCATGGCGCCGAGGCCGCGAACAAGGGCCTCCTGCCGGAACTGGTCGCGCATGGGCTGGGCAGGGACACCGCGGATCGACTGGCCTGGTTCCAGGAAGGATTTTGAGATCCCTGCTTTGGCTGCGACGGAGGTCCTGTCGGCTATTTCGAGATGGCCTGCAAATCCCGCCTGCCCTCCTATCATACATTGACGGCCAATCTTTACGCTTCCCGAAATGCCGGCCTGGGACGCGATGACCGTGTTCTCTCCGATCTGGCAGTTGTGGGCGATCTGAACCAGGTTATCGACTTTCGCCCCTTTACGGATAACAGTCTTGCCCATCGTAGCCCGATCTATCGTGGTATTTGCACCGATCTCCACATCGTCCTCAATCTGCACGGTGCCCATCTGGGGAATCTTGATATACGAACCATCCTTCTGCGGCGCGAAACCGAATCCGTCGGCTCCGACAACCGTTCCGCTGTGGATGGTAACGCGATCGCCGATCTCGGTACCGTCATAACAGGTGACCAGCGGAAACAGGACACAGCTGTTGCCGATGGAAACATCGTGCATCAGGATCGTGTTCGGCCCGATCACCGTGTCGTCACCGATGACACAACGTTCACCGATGACGACATGCTCGCCGATGGCCACATTGCGACCCAATCGGGCAGAGGTTGCGACAATTGCTGTCGACGCCGTGCCGGGAGCCGCAATCTGGCGGGTACCTGCAAAGTGTTGAAGAATGAAAACGAAAGCGGTATAAGGGTCATTGACCTTGAGAAAACTCTTGTCGCCTGACCCGTCGCCCACGGGCGCATCGGTGTTCACGATCAGCAACGAGGCTGCCGTTTCCTCGATAAACCGGTAATACTTCTCATTGGCGACGAAGCTGACCTGGCCAGCTCCGGCCTCTTCTATCTTTGCAGGACCGGTAATGACCGTATCACCGGATCCGACAAGGTCGACAGGATCGAAATAGCGCCCGAGAAAGGCTTTGATTTCCGCAATATTCATGATGTACTGACTGACTGGGGTGGCCAGAATTTTTACTTATATACTAAACAAATTAAATCCGTTTTACTATATTTGAAATCCTTTACCGAAACGGATCCGACATGAGATCGTAGTACCCGGTAAACGAATATGCAGGCGCAATATAATTCGTTTCATCAGAAAAAGCAGTGAGCGATGGAAACACCAATCAAAATTTTCGCAGGACGCAGCAACCCGAAGCTGGCTGAAAAAATCGCCGAGTACCTCGGAATGCCGCTTTGCGATGCAAAAGTTGAGAATTTCTCCGATGGTGAGATTTCGGTGAACTATTTCGAGTCCATCAGGGGCTCAGACCTGTTCATCATCCAGTCCACCAACCCACCCGCTGACAACCTGATGGAACTGCTGATCATGATTGACGCAGCCAAGCGCTCTTCAGCAGCAAGGATCACCGCCGTCATGCCCTATTACGGCTATGCAAGGCAGGACAGAAAAGACAAGCCGCGCGTCGCCATTACGGCCAAGCTCGTAGCCAACCTGCTCACCCAGGCCGGCGCCGACAGGATACTTACCATGGATCTTCACGCGCCCCAGATCCAGGGATTTTTCGATATTCCGTTCGACCACCTTTACTCGAGCGTCGTCCTGATAGACTATGTTAAAAACATGGATATAGCCGACAACCTCGTCGTGGCTTCTCCAGATGTAGGCGGCGTAAAGCTTGCCAGAAAATTTGCAGCCGAACTCGGCACCGACCTGGTGATCGTGGACAAGCGCCGTCCCAAAGCCAATGTGGCCGAAGTGATGAACATCATCGGCGACGTCAGCGGCAAGAACGTGCTGATCGTAGACGACATGATCGACACCGCCGGTACGCTGGTCAATGCAGCAAAGGCGATCCAGGAGGCAGGCGGCCTGAAAATTTACGCAGCCGCCACCCACCCGATCCTTTCGGGACCGGCTATAGAGCGCATCAACAACTCCGTGCTCGAAAAGCTCATCGTAACCGACTCACTGGTGACCGAACACGATTTCTCGTCGAAAATCGAGATTGTCACCATCAGCAACCTGCTTGGTGAAGCCATCAAGAGAATCTATGACGGCGAATCGGTCAGCTACCTGTTCGACAGCAAGAATATCACACACAAGATTACCAATCATCATTAATCACAAGCGTTAACAGTTAAAAGAGATAGAGGAATAGCATGGAAACAAGAGCATTGTCTGTAAACACCCGCGAAGCGAAGAAAAAAGAGGCAGCGAAACTGCGCCGCATCGGCAAGGTACCCGCAGTCGTATACCATAAAGGTGAAGAGACCGTCAGCATAAGCGTCGAAGAGAAAGCGCTTGAAAAACTCGTCCACTCTTCGGAATCCCACCTGATCGACCTTCAGTACCCCGATGGCAAGTCAATGCTTTCGTTCATCAAGGATATCCAGTTCGATCCAGTATCCGACAGGGTCATCCATGCTGATTTCCAGCTCTTCTCGGCTGAAGAGGTCGTTGAAATGGAGGTCCCGGTCCATATCGAAGGCGAATGCCCAGGCGTCAAGCTCGGCGGCGGCAAAATCCAGATCACGGCTCACACGCTGACGGTAAAGGGCAAGCCCCAGGACATCCCTGAGCACGTTTCCGTAGACATCTCTAACCTCGGGCTCGGCCATACCCTGCACATCGGCGATCTCGATCTCGGTTCGCTCGCAGGCAAAATCCAGATCATCGGCGAAACTGATGCTCCGGTAGTTTCGATCATCGCCCCGAGAAAGGAAGTCGAAACCACAACTGAAGAAGCTGCCCCTGGCGCCTGATTTTCAAGCAGCCTGAATGCAGTGAGACAATGAAGCTGCCTTTCCCCCGAAAGGCAGCTTTTTTTACGGCCTCAGGTTTGCATTCAAGCCTGCAGTATCGTTTTTTTAGAGGAGCCCTGAACTGATATTCTGCCAGGATCACTATTCAATATTCCTGTGAAACAACCGAACGAACGAAATATTCCCACCCTGTACCGCATCGTGCCCGGACTTGGGCTGCTGCGTAGCGGTAAAATCGGTCCGGGGCTGTTTTACCTGCTTTCATTTACGGCTTTTCTGCTGTTGCTTACAGTTCGAGTCGACCTGTTTTTGATCAGCGTCCGCTCAATGGTTACGGGGGTGGCGCTTCTTGCCGTATCACCCGAAAGTTTCAGCCAGATCTATACCCCGGAAATGCTTGAGTTCTGGGTAGCGGCCATGTTCATTGTTTTCGTTCCGGCACTGCTCTCCGTTCAATCGGCACGATCCTGCAGTAAAGCGATGGCTGAAACAGAGGCTCCCGAGGAGGGCGAGCTCAGTCTCTGGCAACTCAGCATGCGTTCTTTCAAAAGGAACGGAATTTCAGTCGTGGCCTCGGTGATCATCTTCGTACTCTACTCGGTAGCGTTCCTGGCTCCATTCCTGGCGCCCTTCAACCCTTACGACCAGCAGGACTTCCTCGTAACCGCCTATCAGCCTCCGTTCACCAGGCTTGACGCTTTGGTGCTTGTCCAGCGCCGCTCGGTCACCATTCCGCTCAGGACAGGATCGGACAACGCATCCAGACTGGCCAACGCCCTGATCATTGACAGTCAGAAACTCAAATCACGGAACCACGACTACTCGCTGAAATTCGTCAACAGCTTCCAGGTGGCGGGAAGCGAGGTCATGTATCGTCAGGGGATCCGCGAAAAAAGCATCCCGATCTTCGAGCTGAAAAACCTTACCGGGAACAGACAGGTTACCGGCGACAGCAAGCCCGGCTTCGTGGTGTCACGAAGTTTTGTGCTCGGCACGGACCAATATGGCCGGGACATCTTCAGCCGGGTTATCTACGGCTCAAGGATATCATTGTCAATCGGTTTTCTGGTCGTGCTCATTTCGGTCACGCTTGGAACGGTCATCGGGGTATCGTCCGGATTTTTCGGCGGCTGGGTAGACAATATCCTCATGAGGATC
Source organism: Chlorobiaceae bacterium (assembly GCA_013334965.1). Taxonomy (GTDB): domain Bacteria; phylum Bacteroidota; class Chlorobiia; order Chlorobiales; family Chlorobiaceae; genus Chlorobaculum. The sequence goes on from JAAXWO010000002.1 coordinate 85,480, forward strand.
GTCGACGTGCTGATCGCCTTTCCGGCGCTATTCCTTATCCTTATCATCATCGCCACGTTCGGCAACTCCATCTATCTCATCGTCATAACCCTTTCGTTCACCGGCTGGATGGGTGTGGCGCGCATTGTCCGGGGCCAGGTGCTTTCGCTCAAGGAGCAGGAGTTCATCCTGGCGGCCAGATCACTCGGGCTATCCAACCTGAGAATCATTTTCCGCCACCTGGTGCCGAATGCACTTACTCCGGTAATCGTAGCTGCGACCCTCAGGATCGGCAGCATCATCCTCACCGAAGCGGGCCTTTCGTTTCTCGGCCTGGGCGTACAGCCTCCGACGCCGAGCTGGGGCAACATCATCAATGAAGGAAGGGACAGCCTTCTGAACCACTGGTGGATATCTACATTCCCCGGCATCGCCATCCTTTCGACCGTCGTCTGCTTCAACCTTATCGGAGATGGCGTCAGGGACGCTCTCGACCCGAGGATGCGAGGATGAAAAAACAGAAACAGCTCGAACTGCTCGAATCAGCCATCAATGGGATCGGCCTCAAGCTGCGATACGAAAAAGGCAGTTTCATAGGCGGGGAGTGCCGGATTCGCGAAAACAGGGTTGTCGTCGTCAACAAGTTCCTCCCCATCGAAGGCAAAATAGCTACGATCGCTTCTGTCATCAGGAAAATCAACCCTTCCGGGCTCTCGCCTGAAGTTATCACGATCATCGATACGCTGACCGCAAACGATCTTTTCAGCAAACAGAACCAGTAAGCGATCCATTCATCTTATCAGGGCCAGGCGCTCTGCACGCTTTTCGAGCGAACCTCAACCCCCTGATGACCTGAAGCGAACCGGGCAAGCAGTTCGCGCTGGGCGACAGACATGAAGGGGCCCGGAACAAGAAGCATACGACGAGGATGCCTACCGGCAATCCAGCCATCCAGCTCTCGCCACTGCTTTCCCGTAAATCGGTAGACCCAGAGCACCACGTCGCTTCCCTCCCCTCCTGTTTCCGGCAGGCGCGCCATGCCCGACACCAGAAGCATCGAGCGACCACGGCTGTCGATCCTGAGCGCCTTGTCCGACAGAGGCGTCAGGACGACCGATCGAAGGACAAGTCGACCTGAAGAATCTGGACGTCGGGATAGCGGCAACGCGCCAATCACCGAATCGGGAGAAAAAAGGCCTGCAGCCGCTACCGGCGGTGCCACTCCCCAGGCTGCGGACTGGCGAACTATCCTCTCCCATGCTCCCTTACGCCTCCCTGCATCGACAAGAACCGTCTCGCTGCCTGACGAGTACAACAACGCCAAATCCCTGCCGAGATTGATCGTCACCATACCCGGAGGCTTCAGTTGCGGTTTGCCCGTTTCATGCCAGAGAATAAGGTTCAAGCCCAACAGCAGGGTGATCATGAAGCCTCCCCATGCCTTGCGCTCCAGGAACCAGAGAACACCTGCCAAAGCCCCATAGAATATCGCGACATCGAAAAGATCAGGCCTGACCTCAATGTTCCCAAGCGGCATTCGGCTGAACAGCAGCGTGAAGAACAGGGTCAGACGTGCAAATAACCAGGCGCACATGCCAAACATCGACGCGAGATCGCCGGAGATCCCGTGAAAAAAGAAGAGCGGAAGGGATGCGTACATCGCCAGATTGGAAAACAGCACCACGGGAAGGTTGGCGACAATACCCGAAGATGAAAAGGTGCCAAAGTACCACGCGATGATCGGGCTGACTCCGATCATCGCTGAAACGCTGACACTGAAACTGCTCCATATGAGATGCGCCACACGCTTCATCAACGCCTTGCCTTCGGGCACAAGCCCGGCCAACCGGCCGTGTATGGTGAGAATTCCCATCACGGCGCCATTGGTCATCATGAATCCGGGATTGAAAAGATCCAGGGGATCGAGCAGAAGAATCAGCAAATCTGATGCCGCAAGGGAGTTTACCGGAAAACTTTTCCGGCCGAGCACGTTTCCGCAGATCATCATTCCCGACATGATTGCCGCACGCAGTATGGACGGGGCGTTGCCTGCGACAAAGCTGTATAACGCTATCACGGAGACCATGATGAGCATCGAGAGCCATCTGCCGGCCGCAGTAACCTTGAGACGCTGCATGCAGAGATTCACGGCATAGGCCAGAAGTGCGACGTGGAGCCCCGAAACGGCTATGACGTGTGCAGTCCCGGTTCGCCTGAAAGCATCGTAAAGCTCTTCGGGCAGCATGTCCCGCTCACCAAGGATCATGCTCTTGACGAACTGCCGCTCACTGCCGGACGGGAACCCCTGGTCGATGCTGCATGATAGGTAGGCGCGAACCGGATTGATGATGGACCGTAACAGGGAGAAACCCCGTTGGGGCGATTCTTTAAGCATGCACCATGGGCCTGCACAGAACATCTGCACATGGATCCGTCTGTAACGGTTCTGCAGACGCGGATCATACTCCCCGCGGTTGGACGCACCGGCAATCAATCCAAGGCGTCCCTTCACCCGGACATAGTCACCATCAAGGAGATCGAAGCCAGCGGAAGCAGGAAGCCTGACGAAAACGTTCGCCCTCTCATCTACCTGGATGGTCCGCCCCTTCTCAAACACCTCATGAACCCGAATCTGCATGTTCGCCCCGGCGTCGACGATCACCGGTCGGCCTTCGACCTCACCAGACAGGATCACATCCCTGCCGACCCATGACAGGAGCGACGGAACGGGAACCGTCCTGAAGGAAAAAGAGGAATAAAGGGCAAAGGCGCCGAAAATGGCGATGAGGTAGCCGGTCACTGAAATCACCGACAACGCGCCGGAGCGATGCCGGATCCTGTCGACGATGAGCATGATCACCACCACGAGGCATGAGGTCAGGGATATGGCTAGCCAGGCCGTTTGAGGAAAAGAGATAACTACACCGGCAATAATGCCGAAAACAGCGCATACAAGAATACGCAAGGCTGGATAGGCAGAAAGGAAATACCGCATACTGGGGGGTTGGCGGTTATCCTGTTAATTTCTTTAAGTTACGCAATTCATAGTTTAGTATATTCAGGACACCTAAAAATGGGTCCATCAATTTCTCAATCAGGTTAAAAACTTACGCGGATGCTTGTCAAAGAGATACTCGAAACCAGGAAGGAACCGATTTTCAGCCTCGAATTTTTCCCCCCGAAAAAACAGGAAGACTGGAATACCCTCTTTGAAACCATCTCGAACCTGTTTCCGCTCAACCCGTCCTATGTCAGCGTAACGTATGGCGCCGGAGGTTCGACGCGGGAAAGGACGCACAACCTGGTAACGAAAATCCAGAAAGAGACCGGCCTGACGGTTGTTTCGCACCTCACCTGCATCGGATCGGAACAGAGCGAGATCGAAAACATCCTGGAACTCTACCGGGAACACGGCATCAACAACGTACTGGCCCTGCGCGGTGACAAGCCTGCCGACATCCCGACCATCGAAGAAGCCACCAGGGACTTCCCGCACGCCATCGATCTGGTAAGGTTCATCAAGGCCAACTTCCCTGAATTTGGTGTAGGCGTAGCCGGATTCCCCGAAGGTCATCCCGAAACGCCGAACCGGATGAAAGAGCTTGAATACCTGAAAGAAAAGATCGATGCTGGCGCCGACTACATCGTCACCCAGCTGTTCTTCGATAACCGTGACTATTTCGATTACGTTGAACGGTGCGAGATTGCTGGCATCCATGTCCCCATCATTCCCGGCATCATGCCGATCACGACGAAAAAAGGGATGGTACGCATGTGCGAGCTGGCGCTCGGCTCACGTATCCCCGCACCACTGCTGAGAAAGGTACTCAATGCGGCAGACGACCGGGAGGTCGCAGAAATCGGTATAGAATGGGCGACCGATCAGGTCAATGAACTCATCAGCCACAACGTTGAGGGGATCCACTTCTACACACTGAACCTCGCAGAAGCGACGTTGAGGATCTTTAACAATATCAAGAAAGGGTAAGAATTGGTGAACGTGGCCTGAAGTTTGAAGAAAAGGAGCAGAAGGAGGTCAGGGACATAAAAGAATTACATGTCAAGAGTGAGCCCGAAGACCCTGCTCCTGTTTTCTTCCCTGATCTCCTTTTGGTCCCTTAGGTCCCTTTCTTCCGTTCGTCCGTTTTCCTCTCCTCAAATCTCGTTCTGCACCAACTGCCCGTATGTCTCACGGCGACGAATCAGCTTGACTTCGCTGCCGTCGACCATGACTTCGGCAGGTCGCAGCCTTCCGTTGTAGTTACTGCCCATGACAGCCGCATAGGCGCCGGAAGAGAGTACGGCAAGCAGTTCACCCTCTCCTGCATCGCCGATCATGCGCTGACGGGCAAAGAAGTCGCTCGATTCGCATACCGGTCCTACGACATCGGCCACGAGGGTGCGATCATGCCGGGTTACCGAAAGGACTTCGTGGTGAGACTGATAGAGCGCTGGCCTGATCAGCTCGGTCATACCGGCGTCGACGATGAAAAATTCCTTGCCAGCATGATTTTTCTTCCTGTAGAGAATCCTGGTAAGAATCACCGAGGCGTTGGCAGTAAGGTATCGTCCGGGTTCGAAAATCACCGTCACGCCCTTCCCTTCGAGCATGGGCACAAGCTTTTCGGCAAATCGTTCAATAGGCGTAGCCGGTTTCTGGGGATCGTAAGTGACAGGGAATCCTCCACCTACATCAAACCACCTGATATCGAAGTCGTTCGAACGGGTGTATTCGAGCACGTCGAGCAATTTCTGCGTCGCAGCGACATAATACTCCGGATCAAAAATCTGTGATCCTATATGCATGTCGAGCCCTTCCAGTGAAAGATTCGGCAAGCTCCTGAAGAGATTGAACACTTCGCCGAGTTCGGCTTCGTCAATACCGAATTTTTCCTTGCTGTCGCCAGTCGTGATGTACGGATGGGTTTCAGCGGTCACGTTCGGGTTGATCCTGATCGCCACACGGGCCACCTTGTCGAGACGGGAGGCGACTCGATCGATAGCCTTGAGTTCGGAAACAGATTCCGCCTTTATCATCAGCACGCCGACCGTCAACGCATAGGCGATCTCATCTTCGCTCTTGCCGACGCCTGCCATGATAATCCTTTCGGCAGGCACCCCGGCCTTAAGGGCACGGAAAAGCTCACCGCCGGAATTGACGTCACAGCCACATCCTTCTGAGGCCAGTGCCTGGATGACGGAAAGATTGAAATTGGCTTTTACCGAGTAACAGGTAAAATGCGGAAGGCTCGCGAATGCAGCCTCAAAGGTTCTGTACTGACTGACCAGGCTGTGTCGGCTGGTCACGAAAAGCGGTGTCCCGAACTGGGCGGCCAGCTCGTCAAGCCGTAAGGATTCACAGCAGAGGGTACCGTCCGAATATGAAAATAGATGACTGTCCAGCACTATTCGCCTTGAATTTAAGGTATTGGTGAAAAGACTCAATAATAGCGTTTCTTGAGGTCGAAACAAAAAAATCGGCAGCCCCAGGCCGCAGTCTGTCGCAAGTTGACGTGATCTTATGGAAGATCATGTCGTTTGTGCCCGACAACGGAAATTTCATGGTCGCCTCCCGACAAAAAAACAGGGGTAGACTTGCATAATCAAAGACCTTGATGTATATTCGATGCTCCTCAATCAACCAACTGACATACGTTACTGATGGCAAAAGGAAAAGAGAATAGAATCGTTATTACGCTCGAATGCACCGAAGCGAAAAAGGAAGGCGGAACCGTTTCCAGGTACACGACGACCAAGAACAAGAAGAACACCACGGAGCGACTTATCCTGAAAAAGTACAATCCGAACCTCAAGCGCCACACGGAGCACAAAGAGATCAAGTAATTAGCATTATAGGCAAAAAGAGCTTATCTTGCTGAAGATCCCTTGTTTATAAGGCATTGCCCGAATGGCGGAACTGGTAGACGCACTCGTTTCAGGGACGAGCGCCGAGAGGTGTAGGAGTTCGAATCTCCTTTCGGGCACTAAACAAGCTGAAAAAAGCCAAATGCGCAAAAGGACGGGACTTGATACGGAATATCACTATTTTTGTTCGGATAGCGGATTTTGCATACAAGGTAAGCACCTTCCATGGAGGTGCTTTTTTTTCTCCTTTTTTTAATATCTAAACCAGCGCAGTAGTGGATCATACAAAAATCAATCTCATCGTTCGCCTTCAGCACATCGACAATCAGATCGAGAGCATCATGAGCCTTCAGAAAGGCCTGCCGGAGGAGATCTCTGCCCTTGAGGAGGATCTCGCGTTTACGGCGCGCCAGATCGAGGCACGAAAGAGAGTTGCGGAAGATCATCAGAAACTGCGGGAGAGACTGAACGGCACTATTTTCGACTGTAAGGAAAAGATCAGGTCATTCAAGGAAAAACAGACCCTTGCCAGAAACAACAAGGAGTATGACGCCCTGTCCAAACAGATCGAATATGAAGAAAAAGAGATAGCACAGGCGGAAATAAAGCTCCAGGACATTTCACATACAGAGCACCACTCTCAGGAACTCCAGAAAAAGGGACGTGAGCTCATCGCCGAGAACCGTTATGACGAGATTACTGAAGAGATGATGCCTGACGATGTCCTCAACCAGCAGAGAGAAGATCTGAGCCAGCAGGTCAACCTCAAAAAGGAGGAGCTGGACAGCATCGTCGTTGAAACGGCTGAAGAGATAACAAGGCTCAGGGAAAAGCTCGCTTCACAGAGAACGGCCGTCACGCAGGAAGCCAAACGCCTCCTCGACAAATACGACCACCTTAAAAGCGGCTCGATGCAGAACGCGATCGTCAAGCTGGACCGCCATGCCTGTTCAGGATGCAACACGAGAGTGCCTACCAACCGCCATACCCTGATCGTTCAGGGCGGGTTTTACGTATGCGAATCGTGCGGCCGCATCGTCGTTCACGAACGGCTGTTCGATGAGGCCTCGGCTGAAGGCTGAGTTGCATGACAACCATTTGAACACCTGAACGGAATCATCCGTCCAGGTGTTCTTTTTTTGGTGCAGGGATAAATTTTATCCTTTCTTGGCATCATGTTCTTCCCACATTGCTGAAACCGCAAGCGTGCAGTCGCTGTATGGCTTAACGCCACGCAGAGGAAAGTCCGAACTTCACAGGGCAGGGTGCCGGTCGAGAACATGGTTCAAGCCCGGGAACAGCGGCGCAAGCCGTCTGTTACAGAGAGTGCAACAGAAAGCGAACCGCTCCGGCTTTCCGGAGTAAGGGTGAAAAGGCGGTGTAAGAGACCACCAGGTATTTCAGTGATGGAATACGCTATGAAAACCTCCCCGAAGCAAGGCCGAATAAGAGAGCTTTTTCCACTGGAAAGAAGGGTTGCCCGCCCAATTTCGCAAGAATAGTTTTCGGGTAGGCCGCATCAGATAAATGGCTGCAGTTTCACCACTTGATGGTGATTCACAGAATTCGGCTTACAGCTTCGGTTTCAGCTTTTTTTATCCCCTCCCTGCCGGCATCACACCTAACTGCCCAGGATTTCCCTCACTTTCGCCTCCAGCGCCTGGACGGAGAACGGTTTCTGCAGAAAAGAGATCCCCTCGTTGAAAACTCCGTGGCTTGTAATGATGTTTTTGGTATACCCCGACATGTAGATCACCCTGATCGACGGAATCATAACCTTAACCTTGTCATACAGCTCCTTGCCGTTCATGCCGCGCATGACCAGATCGGTCAGCAACAGATCCGGCATGCAAACTCCCTGTTCGAGAAGTTCGATGGCCTCTTCGCTTCCCGAAGCGTCACATATGGTAAATCCATCCTCCGTCAACGCCTGCACAACGAATTTCCTGACCATCTCGTCATCTTCGACGACCAGGATGGTAGCGCCGTTTCCATGCTGGGGTGGCGGAACCTCCTGAAGCGGCAAAGGCTGGACGGCAATCTGCTGTAGGGGAAAACAGAGCCTGAAACAGGTGCCGCCCCCAGTTTCGCTCTCCGCTTTGACGATACCGCCATGCTGCCTGGCAATCCCGTAGACGGTTGAAAGACCGAGACCGGTCCCCTTCCCTTTCGGTTTGGTTGTATAGAATGGCTCGAACATATGGGAAAGGGTTTCCTTATCCATACCAAACCCTGTATCACGAACCGAAAGCGTTGCATATCGACCCGAAGACAGCCCTTCGAAAAACTTCTCCTGCCCCTTTTCAATAACCGTTATCGATGTCTCCATCACCAGTTCACCGCCTGAAGGCATCGCATCCTCTGCATTGATGGCAAGGTTCATGATGATCTGCTCCAACTGGCTGGCGTCGCCCATCATGGCAAGCGCGCCATCGTAAAGACGATACTGAATGTCGACATTGGCCCTGATGGTACGGCGCAGCAGTTTCTGGAACCCCCGGATCACGGAATTAAGGTCGATCAGCCTGAAGTCGAGCGCCTGTCGGCTGCTGAACGCGAGAAGCTGCCGAACCAGCTCACGCGACTTGAGGGCGGCATCATGAATGACCTCGATATGCTGCCTGCGCCTGTCGGATTCCGGAAAACGTGACGACAGCATCTCCGAGTAACCGAGAATCGGTGTCAGTAAATTGTTAAGGTCATGGGCCACCCCACCTGCCAGCCGGCCGATCGATTCGATCTTCTGGGACTGGAAAAGCTGGATCTCAAGTTCAGTTCGCTCCTTTTCAGCCATCTTTCGCGCGCTGACGTCACGCATGAAAACCAGGGCCCCGCTGCGTCCTGCATACATGAACGGAACGCCCGAGGCCTCTACATCAACCGACGTGCCATCGATTCGCAGGACCCGGTTATCTATGGCCGATTGCGGCAGATGCGATTCATTGATCTCACGGATCCGTTCCGCGACCATTCCGCGGAAATCAGGATGGATCATCTCAAGAACCTCGCGGCCAACGATCTCCTCGGCAGAGGACGCTCCAAACAGATGCATGGCGCTCTGGTTCACGTATGCGAAACGCCCTGCGGTCTGAATGATAATTGCGTCCGGCGCCGATTCAACGACTGAACGGAATCGCTCCTCGCTCTCCTGCAGGGCCGTCTGCCATGCAACCCGTTCGGTGATGTCCTGCATGGTCGCAATCCTGTAAAGAAGATGCCCGTCCTCATCGCTCACGCTGACCACATCCATCTGTACAGGAAAAGAGGTGCCATTCTTGCGCATCATTCGAGCCTGGTAACTCGCAAATCCTGTTCGATCGGCCTCCTTGAGATGCCCGACCACAAGCTCCCTGTCCTCCGGAACGTACATACTGAGAATAGGCGATCCCTCGATCTCCGGAACCACCTGGCCATGCATTCGGGCGAATGCTTCATTGCAGGTCAGGACCTCGTTGGTCAGAGGCAGGCCGATCGCGATTCCGTGAGCGCAGAAGCGGAAAGCGTCCGCCCAGAGGCGGGTTTCCCGCTCACGTCCCATCCGGTCAGAGATATCCCTGGCTACAGCATAGAGTACATTTTCTTCAACAGGAGTGGAGTTCCATTCGAGCCATCGATATGACCCATCCTTCGCACGATACCTATTGATGAAATTGTTCATCCCCTTTCCTGCGAGCTGACGCGCGACCTCCTCCCTGGTTGAAGCCCTGTCATTCGGATGAACCAGATCCAGGTATGGGACAGCCAGCAGCTCCTTCTCAGAATAGCCAAGACACTTCTGCCATGCGGCGTTGACTTTGGTGAAAAAACCGTTACACGATGCAACGCAGACCATATCGGGCATGAGATTGAAGAAGCGCTCAAACTCAAGCTCGATTTTTTTCCTCCGACTGATATCCCTGACCGAGCAAAGCAACCCGGTCACGGCTCCAGTGCTGTCGAGCACGGGAGTTTTGATCATGTGAAGCCACATCCGGCCGTTTTCACCGGTAACGTTCCGGTCCTCGACTTCAGGTTCGAGGGTACGCATCACTTTCGAGTCCCCGCTCACATAGACAGCGGCATCCTCGGGTGGAAAGAGGTCATAATCGCCCTTCCCGATGATCTCCTCCTCGCTCTTCCCCAGAAACCTGCAAAAAGCCGGATTGACAAGGCGATAGACGGAATCCCTGTCCTTGAGCAACAAAAAATCGGGTGTGACATCCATGACCACCTTCAGCAAGGCACGTGCATTGCCAAGCTCGGCGTCAAGCTCCTGAATCCTGGATTTCGCCGCATCGAGTTCATCCTGAAGCCGCTGCAGCTCATGTTCATTTCTTTCCGGCATACCGGCTAAACGTCTTCACCCCGGGTTTCGACGCTCACCTCCCCGTTATCCGAAACGTTCACAACGAGCGTCACCGGCCTGCTGCAAACCTCGCAGTCCTCGATGTACTCCTGATTATCGATCGAACAATCAACCAGCACCTCAAAACTTTCGGCGCAGTAAGGACATTGTACGACGACCGTCTGCTCTACGTTCATGGTTGTCTCCCTTTCTCTTCATGTTTTCAGGACTCCAAAGAACCGGTAAGGATCTGCCCTGAACCAGAACTCGTTCAACACAGGCATTTTTCCTATAACAAACTACATTGCGGAGAGGTTTCACTGCATCATGAAAGATTCAGGAACTTCACTGCCATTGGGATAACGACGTTTATTCCTGCCAATCCGGGAATAAAGAACAATTCGAATAGTGAGTCAACGAACAGGGTATCGATGCGTTTCGCTGAACATTCATCCCCGTCCCCTCCTGTAAGTAAAAAATACGGAAAGCCGGGATTTCCCCGGCCTTCATCAACTCATTTTAACCACCCGATCACTCATTTTTTGATTGATCGGGAACTGCTGATACAGGAGTTGCTTCACTTCCCTCCCTCTGATCCTGCAGCAGATCATCAATGAAATGATCGATCATGTTCATCCCCTCATGCCGCATGACGATATCGTGAGCCAGCTTTCCGCCAAAACGCTCGTCCTCGTATGGCGCAAGACTCCACTTCTTCATGACCCGGTCACCGGGTCGCCTGAAAAAGACGGTATTGGAAATATCGTTTTTCCATGCCGGATAGTTGATCTCGTCGAGCCGCTGCTTCAGATACGCCGCATTCTTCAGGATGAGTTCCGCCTGGCGCCTGTAGCCGTCGATACCGGTCTTGTGGATCTGCCACCAGAACTTCAAGGGAGCAAGCGCAGAACGCGAACAGCTGATCGTGGGAACCGAATCGTTCAGGTACGACACATGAAACGGGTTTTGCCGTTCGAGGATGTCGCCGGTCGTGATGAAGAGGCCTAACGGCTCGTCGAAACCGAAAAATTTGTGCCCGCTGACCGCAATGGAATCAAAATGGCGTTTGTTGTGATTGACCAGATCGGCATGCTCCGTAAACGGCAGGTAGCCTCCAAACAGCGCCGCATCGACATGACGGTATACCGCTACCGGAGGTTTTCTTTTGAGCATCTCATCAATGGCGTCCTGGTCGTCGATCCCCCCCTTGAAGGTCGTCCCGACAGCAATCACGATCAATGCGGTACGGCTTGTGTCGAGCGCCTGTTCGAGCGCCGCCACCTCGATTTCCCCCCTGACGTTCGTGGGGATCTGCCTCATGTCCAGCCCCTGGAGCTCCCCGAGCCGCTTGATCGAGTAGTGGGCCTCTTCCGAAACGTAGAGGATGGGCTTGGTGTCGCCATATGAGCTCAGTGCGTTTACACCGAAGTAAATGCCATGATTGTTGCCGTCCGTACCGCCATTGGTGACGATACCCCAGGCGGTTCCGGGCGAAAACCCATAGAGCGGTGAGAAGAAATCGATGACCTGGTTTTCGAATTCGTGGGTGTTGAGGGCATAGAGGCTCGTTTTGCGGGGATCGCCCACGTTGTTCATGGCCACATCAGCCAATCCTGATACGGCATACCAGTGGTAGAAATCCGCCAGTTTGACGTTCTGGTTACAAGGGAAACCGACTGCCGTCTTTTTCTCTTTCACCATTTTCTGGGCAAATGCGTTAAGGCAATTTATATCAAAGCTGTGGTTACTCATGTTGGTGTTACTGATGATTTGGCAAGCATCCGCGTAGTCGGGAAAGGTACAACCGGGCCTGTAAGGCTGGCGACCGGATAATTTCTTTGACTTCGACCGTCCCGGCGCTTCGACATGCGTTGCCGAGCGGAGAAAGAACCCAATTGATACGGATGGTCTTCAGGGTATCCGGTTACCAGCCGAAACCTCCCCGGTTTACATCCTCAGGAAAAACGAAGTTTCAGGAGTTTTTCGCAAGCCGCCTCCAGAACGGGAGTATCCTTCGCGAAACAGAACCTCACCAGCGACTCTCCCCCCTTCCCATGATAAAACGCACTGCCTGGAACAGACGCGACGCCCGTTTTACGAAGGATATGCATCGCCCTTTCCCTTGCAGTCGAACCCGGCACGCCATCGGTATCTGCAAGCACGTAATAGGCGCCCTGAGGTATGTGCGGCCTGAGGCCTGCCTCTACAAGGGCCTGGCAGAACAGCTCCCTTTTGGCGGCATATTCAACTGAAAGTGCCTGATAATATCCGTCGTCAAGGGAGAGAAGGCCTGCTGCGACCCCTGCCTGGAGCGGCGAGGGCGCGCAAACGTAAAAAAGGTCGTTGAAGTAGCCGATGGCCCCTGCCCAGCGGGCGTCGCACATCGCATACCCGATGCGCCAACCGGTGACGCTGAATGTCTTTGAGAGTCCTGAAACCGTTATCGTACGCTCCTTCATGCCGGGAAGGGTTGCGAGCGAGCAATGGGATAGGCCGTCATAGACAAAATGCTCGTACATCTCGTCGGTAAAGACGAACAGGTCGTGCCGTACGGCGAAATCGGCGATCAAGGCAAGTTCATCCCGTGAAAAAACCTTGCCGGAAGGATTGGCAGGAGTGTTGACGAGAAGGGCCCGGGTCCCTGGAGTAACCGCAGCTTCAAGATTTTCGATCCGGAAAGACCAGTCAGGAGCATCAAGGGAGACGAAAACCGGAACGGCTTCGACAGCGCGAAGCGTCGAGACGTGGTAACCGTAATAAGGTTCGAACACGATCACTTCGTCTCCACGGTTGAGCAACGCCTGAAACGCGCAGTACATCGCCCCGGTCGCCCCCGCAGACACGACGATCTCATGCTCCGGGTCGAGCTCCATGCCGGTAAACCGTCGCTGTTTGTCGGCGATGGCCTCCCGAAGCTCCCGGATCCCCGTATGGTGCGTGTAGATGTTGACCCCCTGCATGATCGCGTCAGCCGCTCCCTGCAGTACCTCAAGAGGCACCGGCGTATCACAGACACCCTGCGAAAGATTGATGCCGCCCATGCGCGCGCACTCGATCGACATCGACCGGATTTCCGACTGCATCACGCAACCGCAACGTTCACCAAGTTTCAGGGCCATTATGGGTCAAACTCTCTTAAGTTCTTTTAATTCATAATATAAGATCCGGCGCTGCCTAAAACGGAAACGGCTGTGACATCCCGTGAAACCCCCACATGCCGCCGAACACCACCATCAGAATCATCATCAGCAACGCGGATATGCCCCAAAGGATCAGAAGCGCAGGAATGCCGGCAAAGGCCAGCTTGATCAGAAAAACCACCATGGAACCGAATGGCATCCTGATATCGGTCACAACGACCTTGTTCTCTTCAACGAAGTTATCGTTCATATCCGTTCTTTCCCGTTTGATTTCCATCAATTCATTTTCCTGACATCACCACAGCGCTCTTCAACTTGCAAAAATCAGCGCAAATCCCCAATTCCAACCGTAAGGTCGGCACGATTCACCAATGGAATCCGCACCAATGGCTTCGGAAAAACCAAAAGAGTGAGCCCTGGCGAACTGAACAAAGGATAAAAAAAAACCGGAGCCGACTGGCTACCGGTTCTTTCATGTTGCAGATCAGGAGTTCAAACCCCTCAGACCTTTGACGATGGCTGTACATTTATGTTGACCTTCTCAAGGACCTGTGCAGGAGGAGCTTTTTCTGGAAGAAACGGCAGTTTTACGGGAAGGGTGCCGATAACCCCCATGATCTGATCCCTGAAGGGAAGCAGATGGGAAACGGATTCTGCAGCCAGCCTGACTGCGCCACTGGCAGACTCCATGAGATCGCCGAGCGCTTCCTTGCCGCCCATTTCGCGCCTCTGGATGCGACCTGCAAGGTTGGCGATACCCGGACCGATCTGCCGGGCCGTATCCTGACCCAACTGTGCGCCATAGGCGAAAAGAGCCGTCGGATGACTGAACAATAACCGACGAATCTCTTCGGGGCGGGAAAGCACCTTGACGTTCCCCTCTTTCGCGATGGTGGCCTGACAGGCCATGCGCCCGCCTGCTGCTATCTGGCGGGGTGAGAGAAAGGCCTTTTCGACATCGGTCAGCGCATCAAGGCAATCAGCGCCCTCCTGCACGGTCACATAACATGCCTGGCAGATGCCGTGGCCTCCGCAGATATAGCCGACGTGGCTGTGGTTGAGCCTTGCGGCCTTGCCGATCGTCTGGCCGACGACGGATGCCGCTGGTTTGTCATTGATGATAAGATTCATGATCGTCATGTTTTATCGTTTGCATGCATTGCCCTCCCGGCTTCGACATCCGATAAAAACCCCACGATGCCGGAGCCAAAAACAACCGGCGTTCATAGTAAAAGTTACGAAAAATAGTTTTCGTAACATCAAGACAAGCTCATGCAGCGACAAGCATATGAGTTTGTCCGGATAATCTGAAAAAGAGAGCTTTTTCAGCCGCTCAGCGATCGATTCGCAGAAGGTAGTGATTTTCAAGGCGGGTCATCTCCGCCCTCTCCTCGATCGAATAATCATCGTACCCGATCAGATGCAGGACGGAATGGATGGTCACGCGCAGAAGCTCATCCTCGAAGGTCACATCGAACCTGGCCGCATTGGACTCGATGACATCGAGAGAGATATAGAACTCCCCTTCGATCTCCGGCCCTTCGTTGTAGCGGAAGGTTATGGTATCGGTCACGTAGTCATGCTGCAGGAACTCACGGTTGATGCGCCTGATCATACGGTTGCCGCAGTATATGGCTTCGATTGAATCCGCTGAGCACGCCTCGCTTGCGAGCACCTCCTGGATGGCCCGTGCGATGCGCGGCTCTGGAAGCTCACGACGGGTGGTGTTACAGATCTGCAGGGACATGTTTCACGGATGCCGACGCCTTGAGCATGGCGTCGATCTGTTTGAGGTTGTTGCGGTGAACCCTGATGGTGAGATAGACCAGTTCGTCGACATGGCGTTTTTCGATCACTTCGGCGTTGTCGTACAGATAACCGATCAGTTTGTAGTTGGAAACGTGCGTCTTGACCTTCCGCACCTTGTAATCCCTCGCCACATGGTCGCTGATGCGCTCCTTGAGCACAGAAAGGTTCAGGCCGCGGACTGCGGAGATGAAGACGGCATCGGGGTATTTGTTGCGCAGGCCTGTCAGGATGGACGGGTCTTCGAGGGCATCGATCTTGTTGAACACCTCGATGATATGGTCGTGCATGACGCCGATCTCCGAAAGGGTCTGGCGGACGACCTCCATCTGCTCCTCGAAAGCCGGATGGCTGACGTCGATGACGTGAAGCAGGAAATCGGCCTGCAGAACCTCGTCAAGCGTCGATTTGAAACTCTCGACAAGCGTATGGGGCAACTTCCGGATGAAACCGACCGTATCGGAGAGCAGCACCAGCTTGTTGATCTTGAGCTGGAGACGACGGGTCTTGGTATCAAGCGTTGCAAAGAGCCGGTTTTCTGCGAAAGCCCCGGCTTCCGGGCAAAGGGCGTTCATCAGGGTAGATTTGCCGGCGTTGGTATAGCCCACGAGAGCCACCCTCGGTACCGTCACTCGCCCTCTTGTCTGGGTGTTGTGCTGGAGCGAAACCTCGCGAAGCTTTTTCTTCAGCACCGATATGCGGTTGCGCACGAGCCGCCTGTCGGTTTCGATCTGGGTTTCACCGGGCCCCTTGGTGCCGATGCCGCCCTTCTGTTTGGACAGATGGGTCCATGCGCCGGAAAGCCTCGGGAGCAGGTATTCCAGCTGCGCCAGCTCAACCTGCATCTTGGCCTGGAACGATTTGGCCCTGATGGCGAAGATCTGCAGGATAAGACCAGTCCGGTCAATAACCTTGCACTCGAGGATACGTTCGAGGTTTCTTGCCTGCATCGGAGAAAGGTCATCGTCAAAAATGACGATATCAATCGCGTCATCCTTAACCAGATCGGCCAGTTCCTCGACCTTGCCCTTACCCAAAGCCGTAGCGGGATCCGGCTGTTTTTTTTCCTGAATGATGGTATTCACCACATCTGCGCCTGCCGTATCGGCCAGGAAGGCAAGTTCTGCCAGATACTCTTCAACAAGGGTCCTGGGTACGTCAGGCAGAGAAGAGAGGCCTATGAGCACCGCCTTCTCACGTGTAACTGCTGATGGAAATGTCGTCAAATGGATACTGTAAAAAGAATTTTCTGCAAGAGCCGATCTCGAAACGCGGTAACGGCTGGCTGCTCTTGCTCTTGGTATATTATCGCCATTATTTTATCTTGCCGTCACATTCCTGACAACGTATTCCGGCTCCTGAAAGTTACATTTTTTTGTTTCTCCGGCATACAAATGAGGGCCGGCAGGAAAAAGGAGGGCATTGGGCGTAACCTGCGCCCTGCCAGAGGGAACAAAACACCGTCGAGAGTTCATGAACTACAGCTACAACGGACAGACAGTTTTTCAGGATGCCGGCAACAAGCTGTCGCTTTCGAACGCTTACGAATACTGCCGCCAGATAACGAAGCATCACGCCAAAACCTTCTACATGGCGACCCGCTTCCTGCCGAAACGCCAGCAGAACCCCATATTCGCGATGTATGCGCTGCTTCGCACGGTTGACGACCTGGTCGACCTCGCCGAAGACAAGCTCAGCAACGGACAGTTGACCAGGGATGAGATCAACAGGTCGATCGCCGACTGGAAGACGCGGCTTGCCGAGTGCTACGCAGGCCAGCACCGCAACGACCCTATCCTTATGGCGTGGCAGGACACCCTGCGTCACTATTCCATCCCCATCGAACTGCCGCTCGACCTTATCGACGGCGTAGCCATGGATATCGACTTCTCGACCTTCGAGACATTCGACGAGCTTTATGTCTACTGCTACAAGGTCGCATCGGTCGTCGGGCTGATGACTGCCGAAATTTTCGGGTACAGCGACAGGAAAGCCCTTCAACATGCCATAGACCTCGGCATCGCCATGCAGTTGACCAACATCCTTCGCGACATCGGCGAAGATGTCGACCGCGGGCGGATTTACCTGCCTCTGGAGGACCTTCGCCGCTTCAGCTACAGCGAGGAAGAGTTCATGAAGAAAACGATGAACGACAACTTCGTCAGACTCATGAAATTCCAGATAGAGCGGGCTCGCCGCTACTACGATTCGGCCGAACAGGGCATTCCGATGCTCGAAAAAAACAGCCGTCTGGCTGTCGGCATCAGCAGCCGCAACTACAGCGATATCCTCAAAGCCATCGAGGACAACAAGTATGACGTCTTCACCCAACGCGCATACCGCTCGCTTTACCAGAAAATGAGCACCCTCCCGGCGATCTGGCTCAAATCCAGGATCTCGGGCTGAACACAGGGCGAACCCCTGAGAACCCATTTTTCATTACCCTACAGACTACAAGCATGTCCACAGAACCAGAACAGAAAAATCCGCAGCAGGAACAGTCCCCGGCGGTTTCGCTGAACGACCAGATGTTGCGCCGCCTTGAAGAGCGCACGCACCTTGCAGAAGCGGGCATCAATCCATATCCCTACAAGTTCGACGTCACCGCCTGTTCGAACGATATCATCGCCTCGTTCAGCGACGACAATTCGGAGAATGTCTCGGTGGCCGGCCGTATCATGACCATAAGAAAAATGGGCAAAGCCTCTTTTTTCCATATCCAGGACTCCGTAGGCAAAATCCAGGTCTACCTGAAACGTGACGAAGTGGGTGAAGCCGCATACAACACCTTCAAGTTGCTCGACATCGGCGACATCGTCGGCGTCAACGGATACTCCTTCAGGACCAAGACCGGTGAAGTCTCCGTCCATGCGCAGCAGCTCGAACTCCTCTCAAAATCGCTCAGGCCTATCCCTGTCGCCAAGGAAAAAGAGGTAGACGGCGAGAAAGTGGTCTTCGACGCATTCAGCGACCGTGAGATGCGCTACCGGCAGCGATACGTCGACCTGATCGTGAACCCTGAAGTGCGTGAAACCTTCATCCGCCGCACGAACATCGTCAGTTTCATGCGCAGTTACTTCTCGTCGAACGGCTGGCTTGAGGTAGAGACCCCGATCCTCCAACCGATCTATGGCGGAGCTGCCGCCCGACCGTTCACGACGCACCACAACGCGCTCGACATGGAGCTTTACCTTCGCATCGCCAACGAGCTCTACCTCAAGCGCCTCATCGTCGGCGGTTTCGACGGCGTTTTCGAATTCGCCAAGGACTTCAGGAACGAGGGCATCGACCGCTTCCACAACCCCGAGTTCACCCAGGTCGAGCTCTACGTCGCCTACAAGGACTACATCTGGATGATGGAGCTGGTTGAGGACCTCCTGCACAAGGCATGCGTTGAAGTCAACAAGAGCGACACAACGACCTTCCTCGGCAACGAGATCAGCCTCAAACCGCCCTTCAGGCGCCTGACCATCGCAGATTCGATCAAAGAGTATACCGGCCGTGACATCAGGGACAAATCTGAAGCCCAGCTCCGCGACATCGCAAAAGACCTCGGCCTCGAACTCGACCCGAAGATCAGCAGCGGCAAGATCATCGACGAAATCTTCGGAGAGTTCGTCGAACCGAAACTTATCCAGCCGACCTTCATCACCGACTACCCCGAAGAGATGTCGCCGCTGGCCAAGAAGCATCGCTCAGAACCCGGCCTTGTCGAGCGCTTCGAGCTCATCGTCGGCGGCAAGGAGCTCTGCAACTCCTTCTCCGAACTCAACGACCCGGTCATCCAGCGCGAACGCCTCGAATCACAGGCGAAGCTCCGCCAGCGCGGCGACGACGAAGCCATGATCGTCGACGAAGACTTCCTTCGCGCCCTCGAATACGGCATGCCGCCATGTGCAGGACTCGGCATCGGCATCGACCGCATGGTGATGCTCCTGACAGGCCAGGACTCGATCCGCGACGTCATCTTCTTCCCGCACCTGAAGCCGGAGTAAAAGCGTTCCGCGTTCTTTTATCCGGGAATGGAAACAAACAGAAGAGGCTGCCTCTCAAGTCAGGATGAGGCAGCCTCTTTGCATTTTCGGAAGCGCATGAAGCTCTGCAGGTACACTATCAGCCAAAAAGAGTACCAAAACTGGAACCCACGAATGAATTGCAAGGCTGAAACTCCTGGGTGCCGAGGGGTGCAGGGAGCAGTTGCGCTCCCGGTTTCTCTTTGTTTCAGAACCTCCTCCCTTTACGAAATTAATGCAGAGTCCTGATGAAACCGGATTGCTCATGAACCTCAATTACACCGTCAAAATAGAGCCATGGATGCCAACCGGCCCGTGTTGATGCCGCGACAGCAACCAGGAGTGAGAAAATGGATGATAACGGGATGAGAGAGGACAATAGAGTGGCAGAAGCAGAAAAGGCAATCACACCTCATGCCCGAGAAGCCAGGCTTCAGCCTCCTGGTAACTATGGAAGGGTTGTACCTTGAAAGGGAGGCCTTCATGTTCGGCTTCATCGCAAAACAATTTCAGGAACGAATAGTGCATGGGAGCCACACCAACGAGGGCGGCCTTTTGCTTGGAGCTCTCGATGGGAAAAAAGACCTTGATCCTGTTGAGCATCTCGAACATGACAAAATTCGAAAAATCACACTCACACGCTTCATCAAACATCCAAAGCGTGTTCTTGTGGGCATAGTCCGGATGAAGCATCAGCTCCTTTTGTGCTTCGTGAAGGGATAGCTGGTCAACCTTGCCGGTCATCAACACGAACAGGAAGTGAGGATCGCTTTTGACAGTATGCATGTCTTACATTTTTTTACAGTAATCACCTCCTGAGACATGCAATAGAGGCTGCAAATTCAGGAGATAAAGTTTAGTAAGGGGTACTGCCGGAGATATAACAGGGAAGTAAATATATAGAGTTTTTTTACGTATCAGACAACCTGCGAACAAAAGTACAGCTTAACCGCGCGTTGAAGTCCGGTAATTTAGGCCCCTTGCCTGGCTTGCCGTTTCAGGTGAAACCCTTACAACAATCGCGACGTGAAGTCGGCCGGAACAATCTAAAAAGGAAAAACCCGGTTCACGCCGGGCTATCGCATAAAGATATGTGTTACACGCTCAATCCAAAGATACCAGACCCCTCTGACGCCACGTAGCGGTTCCGGCATGTGATACTGATTGCTTGTAACCAGGACCTACAAGATCACGGGCCCTCTTGAGTTCAGCCGGATCGAGCTGACGAATGGGATAAGGAAGAACGGTATCGCTGAACAGAGTCCATGGTCCGCTCAACTCTTCTGAAAAATACCAGTTACCGCCACGGTAAACATAAAAGTCACCCCTGTAATTAATAACCAGGAAAGGCGTATCTGTGCAAACCGAAAGATCATAGTTTTCGAGAAATACAAAACGAGGTGAGCAGTTGAATTCAAACCGTGGTCCGGAATCATCAACACGATCGGAGGTCACTTCAGCTCTTGCATCAAAAGCTGATCCGCAGGAAATCAGGCAGAAAAGTGCAACTGTCAATACCAGCAGCTTTTTCATTTTTCACCTCCTGTTGTTGATAAACCCATTCAACAAATCCCGCACGTTTCTATTTGCATGTCACACCATAAATATACATAAAAAGTATAACAACCATCAATTCATATAGGTTCCCTATTCTCGCCATATAAACTTGATCGACTCCTTTTGCATCCCGCATCAATACATGAGCCTGACGGCTCGCGCTCGAAACCTCTCCCTCAGCTCCTTTGCCGGCAATACCCTGAAGTTCAAATCATCGAAAAATATCCGGGCAAGTTCCGGGGCAAAGATCAGAATCGCCAGAGTGATCCGGATAAAACACCAGTCAATAATAACGGAACATGACCATTCGAAGACTTGATAACGTTGTTAAACGGGCAAAGCCCCGGAAAACGTTACACCAAATGATTCAGCAAAAAATCGGGACCTGTTTGATTGCAGGAGCATGGCAAAGAAAAGAAGATGCCTTGATACATGCGTACATATCTTCTGAACCAGGCCTGGAGTTCATTTCAGTTTTCAGAATCGATCAGCACCTCTTCGCCATAACCGCCGACCTTCTGGTAAGATGTTCTGTTGTTGGATAAAGGAGAGCGCTTTACACGCACAGGACGGGCGTTTGCCGAGATTGCCTGTTCCATATCCGAATCTGCATCACCGTAATAAATCCCAACATGGTTGGACGATATGAAATCCTTCTTTGGGGTATTGCAGGTAAATACGATATCCGGAGCGGATATCCTGAAATCCTGCATAATGATTTTGGGAAGGATAGATGCCTTTGAACTGTCTCTGGCCGTTATAAAGATGATTTTGTCCCCTCTTGAAGAGTGCATTGCTATCAAAGCCTTCCCTGACTCCTTCGGCAAACTGAAATTGTCGAAATTGCCGTTCATGTCATTCCAGAAAGCTGCTGACCCCAATGGATTGGGCCCATATTTATTCGTACCGTCAGGCCCGTCGTGATTGGTCATTCCGTAATGAAAACCGGGAGAGGAAAAAAGAACGGTATCATCAATATCGAAACCGGCGACTACCGGATTTGCAGGAAGTGACGCTTTAAGCTCGTCCAGGGTTACATACCTGATGGATTGATGACTCGAACATGCCGTTGATGTCACAAGAAAAACAAGGAGAAACGCCGCCCTGATGTATCTGGTCATGATGTATCCTCTCCATGATTTGTTACTGTTGAGTAATAAATCCACCCCTGATCATTCAACCAGGTCGCCGAAGCGAAAGAGCGTAAACGGGCATATCCGGAAGACGGGCTTCACATCAGTACCCATGAATGTTCAGCAATGGAGACCCTTCGAATGACGATTGGTAAAAGTTATCGATAATCGGACTTATAAACGAGCGTTGCCCGATGGGAATCGCTGAAGCTGCTCTCTTTTTCACACAATCGACCGGTCATCTCATTTTCGATTCCGTCAGGATCGTCTCTCCGGCAACCTTGAATTCGCCCTTGCCGGGATGATGAATCGCTCGCTGTTGTTATTGTTGCAGGATCGAACCGCGCCGCCCCAATGAGGACGACCGGTCCTTGTTCGAGCAATCTTCAGACTCAGGAAAGAGGTATGCTTTTCCTGGCCATGTTGACTTCCGATGGGACAGGAATTGTCGATATGCCGGTTCTTCGGGATGAAACCCCCGATCAATCATGCGACTTGTGGAGAAACGGGAAAAAAGATCCCAACAGCCCTATACAATGCAAAAACCCGGATCAAGCCGGGTTTTTGTGGGGATTGGTCGTGTTTATGTAATCAGGGCCCGGGTAAGCCAATGACCATACCAATGCTCCGATCCAGCCCAACCCGGTCCACCCGAGAAGAAAATTGAGGGCAACGATGCCGCCTTTGCTGCGATGGTTGCGCCAGAAAGCTATGACCGAGGGTATGAAATATGCGCCCCAGAAAACCACTGTCAAGAAAAAAGCCAGTGCCGGAGATGAGTCGGACCAATACCAGGAACGTATCCATTCGTGCACCATAATGTAACTCCTTTTGATTTTGATTTCAGGCTACACGTTTATGACGTCGTTTCTCTTTCAGGCTTTCGCCGGTTTGAAAAATATAATGTCCAAAGACCGGGCGTAAGCTCTCGTGAAGCATCTATCCCCTGCTCAACATCCGGCCGGAACCGAAAGCGACCCTATCGATCAGCCTGCAACATCGGCATGGAGCACGTTCTCTATGAGCTTCAAAAGACTGCTGATGGTAAATGGTTTTGTGATATAGTGCACATCCTCATCCATCAATCCGTTCTGGCTGAATGCGTTCGCGGCATAACCCGACATGAAGATGGTTCTAAGATTCGGATTGAGCTCCTGGAGGTTGCCGCTCAGTTGGGTTCCACTCATCCTGGGCAGAAGGACATCAGACAACAGCAGACTTATCCGATCTCCGGATTCCATAAAAATCCTTGTCGCATCTTCACCATCATGGGCTGAGAATACCATGAAGCCGTTTTTCCTTAAAATGTCCGTGATCAGCTGAAGAATCTGGGGATCGTCATCAACAACAAGAATCGTCTCTTTATTTCCATTGAGCCGATACCCGGGAGGAACGATGTTCCCTGTTTCCGTAACGCTCTTGAATTCGGGCAGGTATATGCTGAAGGTAGTGCCTGCTCCCTGCTGAGTATGACAGTCGATGTAACCGCTGTTCTGGCTGAGAATTCCATAGATCGTGGAAAGTCCGAGACCGGTCCCCTTTCCAACATCTTTCGTGGTAAAATATGGTTCGAAAATATGTGGCAAGGTATCCTTGTCGATGCCGCTGCCGGTGTCCGAAATGGAAAGCCTGACATATTGGCCGGGAGTTCTGCAGGCGTGTCCCCTGTCGCAATCCGATTTATTTACATGGATCGTGCTGGTGACGATCGTGATTTTTCCGGCGTCTTCAATCGCATCCCGGGCGTTGACGCAAAGATTGGTGACAATCTGATAGAGTTGTGAAGGATCGATGCTCACCCTGCCCCCCTTGCTCCCGGGCTCCCAGTGAAACTCGATGTTCTCCCCGATTAGACGGACAAAAATAGGAAGAAGATTGCCGAGCTCTTCGTCGAATACCAATATTTTCGGTTGAGCGATCTGCTTTCTCGAAAATGCGAGCAACTGGTTGACCATGCCTGCAGATCGGCTCGACATCTTTTCGATGCTTGCAAGGCTTTCGTAAAACGGATGCGTTTCATCAATCTCGCTGAGGAGCATCTCCGTATAGCCGAGAATGACGGACAAGACGTTGTTGAAATCATGTGCGATTCCACCGGCAAGCTGGCCGAGCATCTCCATTTTCTGGAATTGCTGCAACTGCTCCTGCAATTTGTCCCGTTCTTCCTCCGCGCGTTTGAGATCGCTGATATCATGCATGACGATGAACAGCCGGGTAGCGTTTCCATCCTCATCCATCTGAAATCCCCCGATCTCCTGAAGCCATCGGATTTCACCGTCACGGCGCCGGATACGGTACTCAATCCCCCAATTGCCGGGTTTGGTTATCGATTCAGCAAACTGATGTTTCAGCCGCTCACGATCTTCCGGCAGAACATGATCGAGAAAAAGCTCGTAAGTCCATCCGGGATGAAACGTGTCGTATCCGAAAAGACGATCATGTTCAGAATTGCGGTTAATTGAAAAATTCCCGAGATCGATAACCAGCCACCCAAGGTTATATTTTTCAATTGTGAAATCGAACCGCGCATTGATCTCTTTGCACTCTCTCTCTGCCAACTTGAGGGCAGTTATGTCCTGAGCGACGACAAACAGCTGGCTGATATTCCCGTCATGCGAACAGACCGGGTATACTGAATGTCTCCAGCTGGCGCCATCACGCTCGTCTTCAAAAGACAACCAACTCCCTTTGCGAAGCACCTCATCAATTTTCTTCCGTCTCCCGGAGGCGATCTGGGCGCCATCTGGCAGCGCGGACATGAGGTCGTAAACATTTTTGCCAGGGCACTCCCGGGAATGGAGACCGAATCTTGATGAAAAAATGGAATTGGCTTCGACTATGGAGCCATCGGGATTGATGATAACGACGGCATCAGGGAAGTAATCAAGCATTGAAACAGAAGAACTGCACTGCATGGAGTTAAAAAGGAACTGATGATTAACAACAGATTTCAAGACAGAAAATAATATTCACGCATTGATCTTATCCAGGCTTGCCGTTTTTTTTAAGAAAAACAGGGCGGGATAATCATGCCGCATTAAAGGCTGCAACGCGCCGGAAACGAAGATAACTCCGGTAACCGGGAGCAGCAGACTGCTCCCGGTTTTGCAGAATTACCGACCGTCATGCCGGTCACGATCCGGACCGCCTCCAGGCCCCGGCCATCCACCCTGGCCTTGCTGACCACCCGGGCTATGCTGACCGCCATTGCCTGGTTGGCCGCTTCCGGGACCAGGCCGTCCTCCTTGACCCGGTCGTCCACCCGGACCCTGCTGAAAATCTGGTCCCCGGCGACCATCTCCGCGATCACGCCACTGTTCACGATCAGACCTGAAGCGGTTGTCCCAGTAACCTCGGTCGTAGTTCCGGTACTCGATGTCACGACGCCGGTTGATATCGCCCCATTCGTGCCTGCCTATCGGGGGAGGAAGCTCGGAGTGCCTGATCCGTCCCCATGGTCCCCTGTAATCCTGTGATCTGTACCAGTATCCGTCACGGAAAATAAAGTAATAGTCACCGTAATAGATAACGTCATAGGGTCCGCCATAGGAGACCGCAAAACCGTAATCATCCAGATAGATAAAATCAGGCCTGACCTCAAGGTAAAAATCCGGGCCTCCCCTGATGCCCATGGCCAACGGAATGCCTGCCCCTGCTTCATGCCTGGGATAGCAAATGAATCCCCCTGCGATCCCCAACGCCAACAAAAAATGTTTTTTCATATCGATCCTCCGTTTAAGGCTGCACAGGCAACCTGTTTTTGCTTTATCATCCGTGTCACGGGAATCACTCATACCTATCTGTACCAATTCGATACTCAAATCGTGCCCACTACGTCATATTTTCCTGAGTACGCTCACTGTTCCGGCACGATGCACATGACAGAAACGGCTGACCAGCATCGAAGCCCCTCACTCCGGAGAGCAGCAGGGGCACTTTACGGAGCTGATTAACGAATTGCCCATGCCAGCACTCCAGGCTTTGACGAATAGTTCGAAAACGTTTTCGAACAGGTTTGCCTTTAGGCGTATTCGTGCTTAAAGTTATCTTACATCTGACAGCCCACGATACCGTGACAACTGCATTGGCGGCCATTTAACAAGATCGGGAAGCCTCATGCCATATATCCGGTCCGACTATTCGATGCCTCCCCTGCTCGACCTCGTCTCCCAGGGGGAAGGAGTTTGCGTGGAGTTCAAGCGCCTTATCCATTCCGCCCCGAAAATCGCCCGTTCAATCGTGGCGTTCGCCAACACATCCGGCGGAGTGATCCTTATAGGAGTGGACGACGACAGCAGGATCGTCGGGATACAGAGCGAGAAAGAGACCCTTCAGGTCATCGATGAAGCCCTTAAACTGCACATTGATCCGCAACCTCAAGTCGAGATCTGCGTTGAGGAGTATAAACGTCGCATGGTGCTGCTTGTCGAGATCCCTGAGAGCCCCGACAGACCGCATTACCATATGGAGCAGGTTCTCAGCAGGGAAAACGGGGCAAGGACCGTCGAACGTCGCGTATTCATCCGCGAGGGCAGCCATAACAAAGCCGCCACTGAGGACAGGATCGCGCTCATGATCTCGTCAAAAGCTCCCAACATCATTTCGTTCACGGACCGGGAAAGACAACTGCTTGAACATCTGGATGTTCATGGGCAGGTAACGGCGGAGGGCTTCTCAGCACTTGCAGGCATACCGCTTCCTGAAGCCCGTCGGATCCTGGTTTCGCTTGTCAGGAGTGAGACGCTGCGACTGGTGACCGACGGGAAAAAAAGCTGTTACACCCTGGCAACCCGCTGACCGCCCCACCGGCGAGCCCTTGATGCGCTTTACCATCCTACAATATTGTATTATTTTTTTAGGCTTCTTTTTTATTTAGCCGTAATTTTTTAAGTTGTCATGAAGAGTATAACAGCATTACATCAGCATTACCATTTCCGGCCATGACCCGACTGTTCGACAACTACGACGCCCTCCCTGAGCGGTTTTTCGACGAAGTCATTTCGAGGGACGGCAAACCTAGGGTTCATTACGAAAAAATGATGCGCAGGTTCACCCAGCTTGCGCCCGACGATATCCGCGCCAGGCGCGAACTGGTCAACATATTCTTCCGCAACCAGGGCATCACCTTCACCGTTTATGGCGTCGACGAGGGCATCGAACGAATCTTCCCGTTCGACCTGATTCCGAGAATCATCCCCTCTCCCGAATGGAAAACCATCGAAAGCGGCCTGATCCAGCGAATCACCGCCCTCAACGAATTCCTGTCCGACATCTACCATAGCCAGAAGATCCTCAAGGACCGGGTCGTTCCTCCAGATCTGGTACTGGGAAGCAAGCACTTCCGGCGCGAGTTCGTCGGCGTAACGCCTCCTCTTGGCGTCTATATCCACGTCACGGGCAGTGACATCATCCGCGACCTCTCTGGTCGTTACCTCGTGCTCGAAGACAACCTCCGCACTCCGAGCGGGGTTTCATACATGCTGCAGAACCGCCAGGCCATGAAAAAGGCCTTCCCGGTGCTCTTCGACCGTTACAAGGTCCAGCCTGTCGACAGTTATCCGCAACAGCTGCTAAGGACGCTGCAGGAGATCAGTCCGACCCCGAAACAGGATCCGAAAGTGGTTGTCCTGACGCCGGGCATCTACAACTCCGCCTACTTCGAGCACAGTTTCCTTGCCCAGCAGATGGGGGTTCAGCTGACCGAAGGACGGGACCTCGTGGTCAACAACAACAAGGTCTACACGAGGACGACGCGAGGCCTGCAGCGCGTCGACGTGATCTATCGGCGTGTCGACGACGACTTCATCGACCCGCTGGTCTTCAGGACCGATTCGAAGCTGGGGGTGGCCGGCCTGATCAACGCCTACAGGAAGGGCAACGTCGCCCTGGCCAACGCCATCGGCACCGGTGTGGCCGACGACAAGGTCATTTACAGCTTCGTTCCGGATATCATCAGGTACTATCTCGGCGAAGAGCCGATCATCGACAACGTCGAGACGTGGCTGGCAAGCAACCCGAAGCACCTGAAACACATCCTCGAAAACCTCGATACGCTGGTGGTCAAGGCCGCCAACGAATCGGGAGGATACGGGATGCTCGTCGGCCCGGAATCGACGGCTGCGGAACGGGAGAAGTTCGCGGAACTGATCGTTGCGAACCCCCGGAACTATATCGCCCAGCCGACCATCTCCCTGTCGCGCCATCCAAGCTTTTTCAATGACAACGAGATCGCGGCGTGCCATATCGACCTTCGCCCATACGTCCTATACGGCAAATCGCCATCGATCGTGCCGGGGGGACTGACAAGGGTCGCCCTGAAACGGGGATCATTGGTGGTCAACTCTTCCCAGGGCGGAGGAAGCAAGGATACCTGGGTTATCGATATCTGAACCATAAACGAAACGAAAGCCAATGCTGAGCCGTGTCGCCGAATCGCTCTTCTGGATGAGCCGATATTTCGAAAGGGCCGAGAGTACCGCAAGGTTCCTCGACGTGAACTTCAACCTGATGCTCGACCTGAACAGCATCACCTCAGTGGACCATCCGAACTACTGGAAGCCGTTGATCATGGTCATGTCCAATCCCGAGCACTTCAATGCCCACTATCAGGAGTACAATGTCCAGACGGTAACCGACTACCTGGTCTTCAACCGGCAGAACAGCAGTTCGATCCTCTCGTCGATCAGCATGGCCAGGGAAAACGCCAGAAGCATCATCGAGAGCATCTCCAGCGAAATGTGGGAGCAGGTCAACAACGTCTACCACTTCCTGCAGAGCGTCTCACCGCAGCAGGTGCATACCGATCCCTACAGCTTCTACAAGGAGATCAAGAACGCCTCGCACCTGTTCCAGGGCATAACCGACAACACCTTCTCACGAAACGAGGGTTGGGATTTCGTGCAGATCGGCAAGTACCTTGAACGGGCAGACAACGCTGCACGCCTCATCGACGTCAAGTATCACATGCTGATGCCGAAGCGGGGGCAGCACCTGGACCTCGTGAAGGACTCGGTAGACATCATCCAGTGGATGGCCGTGCTGAAAAGCTGCAGCGCACTTGAAGCGTTCCGGAAGGTCTATCTTTCCAAAATCGATCCTGACAATATTCTCCGGTTCCTGATCCTGGACCGCACCTTCCCGCGCAGCATAACCTTTTCGATCTGCGCCGCACAGGAGGCACTATGGAGAATTTCCGGAAGCTCGCTCCACCGATACGTCAACAACGTAGACCGGCTTATCGGCAAAACGGACGCCGAACTGAGCTATACCACCGTCGAGGACATCTACCAGAAGGGAGTGCATGAGTTCCTTGAGGAGATCGAGCAGGGGCTGATCAGGATTGGGGAACAGCTGCATCTTCTCTATTTTGCCTATCACACGCCGAAAATCGAGCCGCTTGACGTTTCCGAAGCGCTTCCCTTTACCGGCATCGCAGGCGGACGGGCAAACTGGAGCCAGTCACAGCAACAGCAGCAGCAGTAACCATGTTGTCGACACCTTAACCGGGAAAACCCAAGATTTATGATACTCAAGGTTGAACATTCAACGATTTTCGAGTACGAAGAACCGATTTATGAAACGGCTACCGAAGTCCGCCTTCATCCTGCGAGCGACATAAGCTCACAGCGATGCGCCAACTTCAGCCTGCAGGTCAACCCTCCTGCCCCGATTTTCGAGTACACCGATTTCTATGGCAACAAAGTACACCATTTCAACCTCCTGCAGAGCCACAAGCGCGTCCAGATCGTGGCTACCTCTGTCGTTGAAACCGTTGCAACACCCGTAATCAGGTCGATACATGAGGATGAAATCTACCTGATGGATTTCTCTGCCGAAAGCCATTACGTCCATTTCGACCCGTCGATCCAATCGCTTGCCGAGCTGTTCACAGGCATGGAAGATCCTTACGTGCAGGCCATGGATATCTGCAGGCACATCAACAGCTCGTTTCGTTACGAACCGGGCGTAACCGACGTGCACAGCACCAGTGCCGTGGTCATGGCCCTCGGACGCGGGGTCTGCCAGGATTTCGCGCACATCATGCTTGCCGTATGCCGGAAACTCGGCATTCCCGCGCGCTATGTCAGCGGTTATCTTTACGGTGGCGGCAGCACTCCTGAAGGACGGGATGAAGCCAGTCATGCATGGTGCGAAATCTACTGCGGCAGCGAGCGGGGATGGACAGGCTTCGATCCGACGCACAAAACCCTTGTCGTCGACGATCGCTACATCAAGATCGGGACGGGAAGGGATTACGGCGATATCCCGCCGGTACGCGGCACCTACAAGGGCACTTCAGCGGAAAAACTCAGCGTTGCCGTCAGGGTAAGCTCACTTGAGCAAAGCGCTGATGTATATGAGGGAAACCGTCAGCCCTGACCTCCCTCGCAACTGAACTCAACCCATGGCCAGCACTTCACGCACCTTGCCGGCCAACGCCTTTATGGTAAACGGTTTGCGGATAAAGTTGAGTGCCGGATCGAGTACTCCGTGACTTGCGATAATGTCGGCCGTATACCCCGACATAAACAGTATCCTTAACCCGGGGATTATCATCGACAGCTGGGCAGAGAGCTCGCTGCCGTTCATTCCCGGCATGACGACATCGGTCAGGAGCAGATCAATCCCGCCGCTCCTCTCTTCTGCAATCCTGATCGCCTCTTCAGGAGTCAACGCCTTCAACACGGTGAACCCCGACTTTTCAAGCATCAATCGGCAAAGGTTGAGTATTTCGGGTTCATCCTCAACGACGAGGATGGTTGCCTTGTGCTCATCGCCCTGGAAACCCCCTTTTTCGATACTGGAAACCTCGGAGTTGGTCTTGTATTTTGGTAGATAGACCTGAAAGGTGCTGCCTTTTCCCGTCTTGCTTTCAAATTCAACAAACCCCTTGTTCTGTTTAACGATACCGTAGACTGTCGACAGACCGAGACCGGTGCCTTTACCGGGTTCCTTCGTCGTAAAGAACGGCTCGAAAATATGGGGCATATGCTCAGGAAGAATACCCGGGCCGGTATCAGCAACCGAGATAACCACATAGTCGCCTGCGCACCTGAAGGATTCTGAATCGCTGGCTACACTGTTGACATGTACCGATCTGGCGTTGATAAGGATCCGCCCCTTACCGTTCATGGCATCGCGGGCATTGATGCAGAGGTTCATGAGGATCTGGTCGAGCTGTGAGGGATCGATGCTGACCATGCAGCTCGAACCGCACGGTTGCCAGTCGAGAGATATGTCCCCTCCGCACATCCTCTGGAGGATTGCAAGAGAGTCCTCCACAGCCTTGTCAAGCGGCAGGACTTTCGGAACCGCCGTCTGCATCCGGGCAAACGCGAGAAGCTGGCTCGTCATTTCCGCCGATCGTTCTGCGGCCCTGTATATCTCGTTGAGATTGGCCATGAGCGATTCATCCAGGCCATCGTTCGACATCGCTATTTCAGCATTGCCGAGAATGACGCCGAGCATGTTGTTGAAATCATGGGCTATACCGCCGGCAAGCTGGCCGACAAGCTCCATTTTCTGAATCTGCAGCAGAAGCGCCTGAATGCGGTTCTCGGACTGCTCTGCAATTTTCCGTGCGACAATGTCCCAGACAAGATCGGCCATGGTGCCGACCCACTGGACATCATCGTCATTGTAAGGAGAGCGCTTGTTGCCGACGAGAAAAACAGCAACCACCTTCCCTACTTCAATGACCGGCAGGACGAGGCAATTGTTGAGCTGGGGGTGGTGTGAAGGGACAACAGGAGAGTTCAGGGGGCCCGGGTCATTGATAATGAGGGGGCTCTTTGTCTGGATCGCCTCGTCCATGAAGGACATCACATCAAAAGGATGATGCCGCCCTTCATCGCTCATCGACTTCATGTGATCGCGAACGCGACCGGACCATATGCGTTGCGGCAGAGATCCGTAATCAGATGACATGATCTGAATGAATCCCAAAGAGCTGTCGGTCAGCTTTTCGGTCTCGTCGAGCGCACTTTGAAGTAACGCAACCGGAGAAGATTGGTCGGCATGCTGAAGCAACTCCAGTCGAAATGAGGTGAGCGCCTCCAGACGTTTACGCTGGGTCAGGTCATAGAGAAGCCCTATCGTGCCATCGATTCGATTATCGTGGTAATGCTGAAGCTTCAGTTCGACATAGAATACAGAACCGTCCTTCCTGGTCATCCTGAACTCATGCTTTCTTATTGCCGACGGTTTGTCAACCACATCGATGAACATTGAGAGCGCCCTGTCGCGCGCTTCCCCTTCAAGAAAATTGTGGAAGGGTTGCGCCTTGCAATCCTCGAACGAACATCCGCACAGTTTTTCCAGGGCTGGCGACATATAGACGAAAGCGCCGGCACTATCGGTAATGAATACAGGAGCTTCGCCCTGCTCGAAAATGGCGCGAAACCGCTGCTCGCTCATCATCAGCGCCTGGCCTGATTTTTTCAGGCCGGTGATGTCGATGCCTGTCCCTATGATAAAATGCTTTCCGTCCCTTTCATAACGGCTTCCGGTGACAAGGAACCAGCGATATGCCGGCCCCCCTTTGAGAAGAACCCTGATTTCAGCACTCTCTTCAGAACCACTGGTCAAAACGTTGCGCATCCTGTGCTCCGCAAGTTCGCGATCATCGGGATGAACGAGATCGATGAACAGGGTCGACGCCATCTCATCCTCCTGCTTGCCGACGATCCTGTCGCGGAACCAGGAACTCCATTTTGCAATACGCCCGTCCGAGTCCAGCATGTACATGGACTGGGGCAATGCGTCAGTCACCGATTTATGACAACTGCACCCGGAGGGCCCGGCCTGTTGTGTCACGGAATCAGGTGCTGATTCTGTACGGAAAATATGTGCATTTTCTTCGTACATGAGTGCGGGATCAAAATGAATAATACTCTGAAACTATACATCATTCAAGCTAACCATATTTTATATATAAAAAAATACACCGATGCCGTAATCAAGGGCTCATTGCATCTGCAATGGAGCCTGGCATTGACGACATCATGAATCCGACATAAAACAGGATGTCACAAGCTCGATGACCTCGTTTTTTTTTGTGGTTCCTGTTGCCTACTTTCATTCATCTCAATCACATCGAAAACGGCTCCTGTCACCCGCGAAGCATCACCATGAAATTCTCAGTATCATCGAAGGACCCCCATTCAGCAGCCAGATGCGGAGTTCTCTCGACCGACCACGGTGACATCCCCACCCCGATTTTCATGCCTGTAGGCACCAGGGCCAGCGTCAAATCGGTGGAACCTGTAGAGCTGAAGCAGATCGACGTGAAGATTATCCTCGCCAATACCTACCATCTATTCCTCAAGCCCGGTAACAGCATCCTGTTCAAGGCAGGAGGAATCCATAAATTCATGAACTGGGACCGACCGTTGTTGACCGACAGCGGCGGATACCAGGTCTACTCCCTCTCCGAACTCCGGAAAATCAGTGAAGACGGAGTCACCTTCAAGTCGCACCTCGACGGCTCACGCCTGCACTTCACCCCGGAAAACGTCGTCGATACGCAGAGGATCATCGGCAGCGACATCATGATGCCGCTCGACGAGTGCCCACCATGGCCTGCCGAGAAAGGATACGTCCGAAAATCGGGCGAGCTGACCATCCGATGGGCCGAACGGGGAAGAAACCGCTTCACCTCCACGACTCCCCATTACGGGTATGATCAATACCAGTTCGGCATCACCCAGGGCGGCACCTATGACGATCTTCGCGCCCATTCGAGCAGGGCGCTCGTCGACATGGATTTCGACGGCTATGCTGTTGGCGGAATGGCCGTGGGCGAACCGGCTGAAGAGATGTACCGCATGCTCGAACTCTCCCACACCCTGCTTCCCGAATCGAAACCCCGTTACCTGATGGGCGTCGGCACTCCGGCAAACATCCTGAACGCCATCGAAAGGGGCATCGACATGTTCGACTGCGTCATACCGACGCGCGAAGGCCGCAACGGAAGGGTCTACACCAGATCGGGCACCATGAACCTGAGATCGGCAAAATTCGCGGAGGACTTCCGGCCGATCGACGAAGGGTTCGACAACCATGTCTGCAGGAACTACTCCAGGGCATACATCCGCCATCTGCTTAACGTTGGAGAGATCCTCGGCATGAAGCTCTGCACCCTCCACAACATCTCATTCTATCTCTGGCTCACCTCTACGGCACGCAGGCACATTGAGGCAGGCACATTCACAGACTGGAAAGAAGCATTCCTTACGGAGTTCACGCGCAATGACAAACCATAACAACGGCGAAGGCATGCCGGCAGTCTTTCTGCTGAGCCTGGGATGTTCGAAGAACACGGTCGACAGCGAGCGGCTGATGGCGCAGGCCGTCGGCAGCGGCGTCACCTTTACCGACGACGTCGACGAAGCCGACATCATCATCATCAACACCTGCGGCTTCATCGAAGACGCCAAGGAGGAATCGATCACCGAAACCCTTGCCGCGATCGGCAAGAAAGAGGAGGGCGTCGTCCGCGAAGTGTATGTGATGGGCTGCCTGGTCGAGCTGTACCGCAAGGAATTGAAGGAGGAGATGCCCGAAATTGACGGCTTCTTCGGCACCAGGGAGCTTCCTGAGGTCCTCGCTGCCATCGGCGCCCGATACCGGCAGGAGCTGTTCGACGACAGATGCCTGCTGACACCTCCTCATTTCGCCTGGCTCAAGATATCGGAAGGGTGCAGCCGTCGCTGCTCGTTCTGCTCGATCCCCAAAATCAGGGGTCCATACGTGAGCCAGCCGATCGACCAGCTCCTCCGGGAAGCAGCGCTGCTCAAGGAAAAGGGGGTCATGGAGCTGAATGTGATCGCCCAGGACATCAGCATCTACGGATTCGACCTGTACGGCAAATCGATGCTCAACGACCTGGCGCTCCGACTTTCCGACATGGAGTTCGAATGGATAAGGCTGCTCTATGCCTACCCGCTGAACTTCCCGCTCGAAGTGATCGACACCATGAGGGAGCGCGACAACATCTGCAATTACCTCGACATGCCGCTGCAGCATATCAACGACAGGATTCTCAGGTCGATGAACCGTGGAATAGGACGGGATGCGACAATCCGGCTCATCGACGACATTCGCGACAGAAATCCGGAGATCAGGCTCCGAACGACCATGATGGTCGGTTATCCGGGTGAAACGAGACAGGAGTTCGAAGAGCTTCTGGAGTTCGTTAAGGAAACCCGCTTCGCCCGCCTCGGTTGTTTCCCCTACCGGCACGAAGAGCACGCGCCGTCATACGCGCTCGAAGACTCGGTCAGCGACGAAGAGAAAGAGGCGAGGGTCGGTGAACTGATGGAGCTCCAGGAGGGCATAGCAGCCAGGAACAACCGGAAATTCGAAGGAACGATCGTGAAGGTGGTAATCGATACGGTAGAGGAAGACACCGCCTACGGCCGTACGGAATTCGACGCACCGGAGGTCGACAACGACGTCATCATAACCCTGGGCGACATGCTCGTGTCTCCCGGCGACTTCCGCTTTGTTGAAATCAACGACACCAACCCGCACGAACTCTACGGCACTATCGTGAAGGACTGATCGCCCCGCTCTGAAGATCAGCAGCGGGTTGCAGGGCAAAACCCTTTGATCCGCTTCGATCATATCCGGAATCTCCTCGTACCGCACCGCTCTCCCTGTCACATGTAACGCCGCGACAAGTTCATGCTCCACGTAGCTGATGACGCCTGCGTCGCCACCTGTTTCCATCATGACAAACAACGTTCATCAGATCAAATCCGACTTTTCGAAGACAATCCCATAAAATCGGGAAGATAAAAAATGCCCTTTCGTATATTCCCCAGAACATACGTAAAACATTCATCATCGTCGGGAGCGCGCAACATGGAGGCAGGTAACACGGGAACAGGCAGGAGAATGAAGGTCATCTGGGCAGGGAGCCTCGTGGCGACTGCACTGATCAGCCTGCTTGCGACCGCTTACTTCCAGCGATCGTGGTCAGGAGACGCAACAAGCCTGTCAGCGAAGAAAAAGGAGCTGCTGGCGGAGATGAGGCTCAACCTTGCCCGATCGGTTGAAAACGAAAAAAGCGCCGTCATGGCATTAAGCGACGAACAGTCACGAAGCTTTGCCGAGGAGTCCAGGAGTTCTTCCGCAGATGTCGACGGGAATCTGAAAAGGCTCGAACGATTGATCGCACAGGGCGGATCGGACAAGGAGCGCGAGCTGGTGAAAAAATTCTCGGAATCGTGGAACGAGGCACACGCCATCGATGCTGGTCTGCTTGAGTCCGCCATGCAGAATACCAACATCAAGGCAGCCGAGCTGTCGAATACCATCAGCGCGGAACTGCTCCGGAAAATCGACGAGAACCTGGCAAAAATGAGTGCAAAGACCACCCAGCCCGCACGCCGACCCCAGATGGAAAAAATGTCTGCCGAGGTGGCCATCGCCTTGCGAAATATCTCCATATTCCAGAACAGGCACATCAATGCCGCCTCCGACACCGACAAACAGGCGATCGACCTATCCATGCAGGCTGAAATCCTCAGGGCAGGAGCAACACTGAAGAACCTTGAGCGACTGGGCGGTGAAAAAAGCCGGGCCTATGTAAAAGAGGCCGTTGCCGATTTCGGGGAGTTCATCAAGGTCAACGAAGAGATTGGGCGGTTGTCCCACCTGAACACGAACCGGACGACCCTTGAGCTTTCCCTCGGCAAGAAGCGTCTCGCAGAAGCCGAATGCGACCGTGCGCTCAAGTCCCTGCAGGCGATCTCCGCCACCGCAGAACGCAGCGCCCCGCGTTGAAGCGCTCTCCGGCTCGAGCCGTCCCGGGAACCTGGATTACAGCCAAAGCGCAAGTGCCCTGCATAGGGTCGCTCCGGTAACTGAACCCTCGTCCACAATGATCGAAAAACCCGCTGATAGCCAGGAGGAACGGATAGCCGGTTCTGTCGAAAGGGTGACCTTTCACAGCGAAGAGTCGGGATTTTCGGTCTTGCGCCTGAAGGTCAGGGGTCGCCGTGAGCCGGTGACAGTCGTAGGCACTGCGGCATCGCCGAGTCCCGGCGAGTTCATGGAGTGCGTCGGCTCCTGGCACAACGACCGCACCCACGGGATGCAGTTCAAGGCCTTGCAGATCACTCCGGTGCAACCCACGACGCTTGAAGGCATCGAACGTTACCTCGGATCAGGACTGGTCAAGGGGCTCGGCCCGTTTTTCGCCAAAAAAATGGTCAAAGCCTTCGGCGATTCGGTCCTGGATGTGATTGAAAACCAACCTGAAAGGCTCCGGGAAATTCCGGGGATCGGCGAAAAAAGAGTGGCGCTCATCAGCGCTTCTTGGACAGAACAGAAAGCTGTCCGGGACATCATGCTCTTCCTGCAGACCCATGGCGTCGGCACAGCCCGGGCATGGAGAATCTACCGCCTTTACAGGGAACGGGCTATCGCGATGGTAAGCGAAAACCCCTACCGCCTTTCGCTGGATATCGAAGGTATCGGCTTCCAGACGGCAGACACCATAGCGGGAAGCCTCGGCATCGAAAGAAATTCCCTGATCAGGGCTGAAGCCGGGATCAGGCACGTCCTCGCAACCATGTCGCTTGAAGGGCACTGCGCCGTAAGGGAGGATTCGCTGATCGAAGAGGCCTCGAAACTGCTCGGCATCGACAGACCGCTCATCGTCGAAGCGCTCGCGACCGAGAGGTCGCGTGGCAGCGTCGTCGCCGAAACGATCGATGGTGAGGCGTGCATCTTCCTTGCAACGCTTCACCAGGCCGAAAAATCGCTCGCCGCAGGCATCCGGCGACTGAAGCAGGGGCTCCTGCCCTGGGGCTTCATGGATCCGCACGACATCCTGCCATGGATCGAAAAGGAAACAGCCCTGGAGCTCTCTCCTTCTCAGAGAAGCGCCGTCACGCTGGTGCTCGCCAGCAAGGTATCGGTCATTACGGGCGGACCGGGCGTGGGAAAAACCACCCTGCTCAAGGCCATCCTCTCCGTGCTGCGCCGTGACAAGGTTTCCGTAACGCTCTGCGCCCCCACCGGCCGGGCTGCCAAGCGACTCACGGAATCGACCGGGATCGAGGCGAAAACCATCCACCGCCTGCTCGAATTCGACCCGAAAGCCTTCGACTTCAAACGGGGAAGGGGCAACCCCCTCGACACATCGTTCGTCGTCGTCGACGAAACCTCGATGGTGGACGTCGTGCTGATGCAGAAGCTCGTCGCCGCCGTGCCGGACAAGGCCGCCATCGTGTTCGTCGGCGACGTCGACCAGTTACCTTCGGTCGGTCCGGGTGCAGTGCTCTCCGACCTCATCTCCTCCGGAACCATACCGACCGTCACCCTGACCGAGATTTTCCGCCAGGCTGCAGAGTCGATGATCATCGTCAACGCTCACCGCATCAACCAGGGGCTCATGCCCCTCAAGACAGAGGGTGACGCCCTTTCGGACTTCTATTTCGTTCCGGCAGGTTCTGCTGATGAGATCAACGCGAAAGTGATGCAGCTCGTGACGGAACGCATCCCGAAGCGCTTCGGCCTGCACCCCGTCCGGGACATCCAGGTGCTGACGCCGATGAACCGCGGCGGGCTGGGAGCAAGGTCGCTGAACGCCGAACTCCAGCAGGAGCTGAACGGTAACGCCGAGCCGAAAGTCAGCCGATTCGGAAGCGTTTTCGCACCGGGCGACAAGGTGATCCAGATGGTGAACAACTACGACAAGGATGTCTTCAACGGAGATATCGGAGTGGTCGAAAGCGTCAACTCCGAAGAGGGAGTGCTGACGGTGCTTTTCGACAGGCTCCTGGTCGAATACCCCTTCGGGGAGCTCGACGAGGTTTCGCTCGCCTATGCGACCAGCATCCACAAGAGCCAGGGTTCGGAGTATCCCGCGGTGGTCATTCCTCTCGCCATGCAGCACTACACGCTCCTGGAGCGGAACCTCGTCTACACGGCGGTAACGCGCGGCAAAAAGCTGGTGGTGATCGTGGCGGAGCCGAAAGCGTTGCACACGGCAGTCCAGAACTGCAGGTCGAAGCTGCGGATGACAGGCCTGGTCTCCAGGCTCAAGGCGCTTGACTCGCAAGAGTGGCAAAATTCCTAAGCACCTTGCCGGCATCGGCGGTATCCGACACCATCGCCATCATCGCATCGACATCCCTTCCTTCCGTTTGAAGGAGGAGCCGTTGCTCCTCAATGTAACCCCGCATGACCTCAGCCCTGTATTCCGGATGGAACTGGACTCCCCATGCGCACTGACCTATCCGGAAGGCATGGTGCGCCTCATGGCTGTTGCCGGCAAGAAGAACTGCGCCCGGAGGAAGCCTCAGGACGCTCTGGGCGTGAGTCGCGTGAACCGGGAACCGTCGGGGCATCTCCTGAAACAGTCCGTCACGCAGGGCCTCTGCAGTCAGGTCAACCGTCACGGTACCGACCTCCCTGCCTGCCGGGTGGTATCCGACCGTTCCTCCTGCCGCCCTGCCCAGAAGCTGGTGTCCATAGCAGATGCCGAGAAACGGCACCGAGGCATCAAGAAGCGTCGATATCCACCGTTCGATACCGACGCTCCATGGCAGCTCATCGGTCACCATCGCATGCGAACCGGTAACGACGACCCCGGCGCATGCCTCGGCCACGGGAAGCTGTTCGCCACCCGCCGCATCGATCACCTGCACTTGGGTTCCCTTCATTCCCAGACCCGTTTCCACCCAATCCTCGAAATCTCCGAGGGGTTCGACGAGGGTACTGAAGGTACTCCCGGCCTTGACGATAAACAGCTTTTTCATGAAATTCCGGACAATGACGTTGAAGCAGACCTGAAAAACAGTTTCTCATGCCACGCGTGCGGCATCGAACGAACGGAGATAATGTACGAAAACCTGTAACGACTGATGTACCGGCTTTTTTCGTATATTTGCGGCAACCATAACGCGAATATCGAATGCCTCCCTCCTTTCTGAAAAGAGCGAACGGAGGTTTCAGCACGCCCCACGAAGGATGAAAAATCATTCTCTCATATTTCTCACCGGATTCAGCGGTTCCGGAAAATCGACCATCGGGCCGTTGCTCGCCAACTCGCTCGGTTTCGAGTTCATCGACCTCGACAGGGAGATCGAACTGGCCGCAGGCAAAAGCATCAACAGGATATTCTCAGAGGATGGGGAGCCTTTTTTCAGGAACCTTGAACTCAACACCCTGGAAGGGCTTGTCAGCCGAAAGGATCTTGTCGTGTCGCTCGGTGGAGGAGTGCTCGAAAACGACAGATGTTTCAGCCTGATACGGCAACACGGCACCCTGGTGTACCTGAAGTCGAGTCCTGAAATCCTGACGATCCGGCTTCAGCATAAAACCGACAGGCCTCTCCTGAAAAGCCAAGAGGGAGAAAAGCTCACCCGTGAGGAGATTGAACAGAAAGTCGAAGCCCTTATGGCAAAACGGGAACCCCGCTACCAGAAGGCTGACCTGGTGATCCTGACCGATTCAAAAAAAATAGGAACGACCGTCGAAGAGCTGACCAGAAGAATAGAAAGACACATCCGGCGAGCATCGAGGAATACCAAAAAGGAGAAGTGATCATGCAGACCCCTACCAGCCATATCTTCGTCAGGACCTCGGTCGTCGACTCGATTGCCGAACTCTATGCGACAAAGGGACTGAGCAGGAAAAGCGTGCTGCTTTTCGACGAGAACACCAGAAAGCTTTATGGCGACCGCATCATCGAATCGATGCAGGCCCAGGGATTCCAGACGAGGGAGCTTGTCGTTCCTGCCCGGGAAACATCCAAAAGCCTCAGCTCGGCATGGAAACTCTACGGAAAAATGATCGAGACCGACGTCGACCGCAGCTGGAACCTGCTGGCCGTAGGCGGCGGAGTGGTCGGTGACCTCGGGGGGTTCATCGCGGCGAGTTATTATCGCGGCATTCCGGTCATACAGCTTCCGACCACCCTCCTGGCAATGACCGACAGTTCGATCGGCGGCAAGGTCGCCATCAACCATCCGCTCGGCAAAAACCTCATCGGCTTTTTCCATATGCCGGAACTGGTCCTGATCGATCCCTCTTACCTGAAAACGCTTCCGTCAAGGGAGATTTACGGAGGAATGGCCGAAGTGGTCAAGTACGGGTTCATCTCCGACCGCGGATTCTTCGACCTTCTGGACGAACACTTCGACGACATCACCGCCCTCCGCGAGCCATGGCTCACCGAAGCCGTCAGCCGCAGCGCATTCATCAAGGCTGATGTGGTCGAAAAGGATTTCCGGGAGACGACCGGCCTTCGGGCCACCCTCAACTTCGGGCACACCTTCGCCCACGGCCTCGAAAAGATGGCCGAATACCGCAACCTGAGACATGGTGAAGCGGTGACCCTCGGCATGGCCTGTGCGCTCTACCTGTCGCATCGCCTCGGCTTCCTGGCCGAAACAGAACTCGCTGAATCACTCAGGCTGATCAAACGGGTCAGGTTTCCGAAAGGCGTCGTTGAAAAACGATTTCTCTCTCTCGACCGCGAAGAGCTTTTCGACAGCATGTATTCCGACAAGAAAAAAATCGACAGACAGTTGCGGTTCGTGCTCATCGACAGGATCGGCCACGCATTCCTGCATGACAGGGATGTGGCGAAAGCAGAG
This sequence comes from Chlorobiaceae bacterium, assembly GCA_013334965.1. Taxonomy (GTDB): domain Bacteria; phylum Bacteroidota; class Chlorobiia; order Chlorobiales; family Chlorobiaceae; genus Chlorobaculum. The sequence continues at coordinate 126,913 of JAAXWO010000002.1, forward strand.
GTGCTCGGCGCCATCGACGACGCCATGGATTACTTCAGATAACCGACCTGAGCAGGGATGATCGGTTCATGTGCGCGGGGTTCAACCGCCCATATTCAGGAGGGGTTCAATCCGGGGAGGAGTTAAGCTCCAGCAGAAGTCGGCTCCCTCGCGCCACGGCGACTTCGTCGACGACGTCGATGCTTTCGATTTCGGCGGCGATAAGGCGACTGTTGCCGCCGGTAGCGATGACTCTTACCGTAGCCTCACCATGCTCCCGCCTGAGATAATCGCCGATTTCGTCGATCAGGCCGCTGATCTGCTTTACCGTTCCCCAGAATATGCCGCTCCGGATGCACTCCTCTGTCGACCTCCCGAGAAGGGTTGAACTCCTTTCGATATTGACCTGAGGCAATTGGGCCGTCCTTGCGTGCAGGGCTCCGGCCATCATGTCGAGCCCCGGCATGATCAGACCGCCGACATGGTTGCCGTTCGAGTCGAGGACATCGAACGTAATGGCCGTCCCGATATCGACGGCGATATGGGCCTGCCCGGAAAAAATCTTCCGGCTCCATGCGCATAAAGCCACACGATCGGCGCCGAAAGCGTTCCGGTTGCCGTATTCAAGATTGAAGGGAAGCCGGATATCTGCACCGATGACCAGCACCGGCACGGAAAACATCGATTCGAAAAGAGAGGCGCATCGCCTGGCGATGTCGGGCACAACGCTGCAGATGGCTATGTCATGAGGCGCGCCGTGCTGCCGCACAAGCTCCCCGAGAACTCCAGTGATAAGGTCGGAAGATTCAACTCGATCGCTGGGCATACGAGCCACGTCGGGTTCGGGACCCTCGGAAAACATGGCCATCGTCGTCGTCGTATTGCCGATGACCACGACCAGCCTTGCCTGTTCAGCAGCAGATTCGGTTTGACGTCGTTCCATTGAAAGAGTGTGCTGGAAAACCCTGTTTATGGTCGTTTGACCGTCAACCCTGTCTTTGCCGCAAGCTCCGACAAAAGTTTGGCGGAACCCGGAAGCCCATGATCTCCTTCAGTCACGAAAACAGAGTCTTTCAATCCGGCGTTCTTCGCGATGATGAAGATTTTGGCAGGGGGATTGTAGGTAACCTGCTCCTGATAAACCGACACGATATCCTTGAGAAGGAACATCTTCTTTTCGCCCTTTCGGAAACGGTACTCGATGCGATCGGCCGAGAGGTTTACGACGTCGCCGTCATTGCCGTGTTCTGCGCTGAAGCGTGTGTTGTAATACTGGGGGCCGCCAAGTGCGACGGTGGTCATGAGGACAAGAAGCGTAGTTTTCCAGAAGCAACCGAAATCGACGCCGTAGGAGAACTTTCCATACCTGTAGAATACGGCCCAAACGGCGCCAAGAAAGAGCATGCTCAGGCACCACGTGGCATAATAATAGTTGTCGAGCCACCAGCCGGGAAACGGCATCGGGTACTGAAAGAGGTCGTTCATGAGCGAACCTTGAAGAGTTTCTTGTTATTTTTATGCTCAATAATACGGCTTTTAGGCCGTTGTTCTAAACAGAATAATCAAAGCGCCAAACCTGATATCCCCATGAAATCATATCACAAAGAGCTTTGGATGCAAGTGCAGTCCAGAATGGATTTCGTCAACATCACCCATGACGTCGAGGGGGCGCTCAAAGAGAGCGGCATCAGGGAAGGACTCTGCCTCGTCAATGCCATGCACATCACCGCATCGGTCTTCATCAACGACGATGAACCCGGCCTTCATGCCGACTACAAGCAGTGGCTCGAAGAGCTGGCCCCGCACGACCCCCAGCATTACCGTCACAACCGTACGGGCGAGGACAACGGAGACGCCCACCACAAACGCCAGATCATGGGCCGCGAAGTGGTCGTGGCCGTCACCGCAGGCAAACTCCATCTCGGCCCCTGGGAACAGATCTTCTACGGCGAATTCGACGGACGCCGCCGCAAACGAGTGCTCATCAAAATCATCGGGGAATAGCCTTCCCTCCCCCGTCCATTCTTCAATTCGTCCTTTTCCTCCTCTCCCCCCCCAAAAAAAAGAGGCCTGCAATGCAGACCTCTTTTCCTGTTTCGTTTCCGGCTCCGGAATCAGTGTTCGAAAAGCATTTCGGAGTAGGTCGGAAGCTGCCACCTGCTGCGGTCGACCTGAAGCTCGAGCTTGTCGGCGACGGCACGGATGGTGTTCATGCAGGGCAGAATGCTTGCTGCGCAGAAATCGGCCTTATCCAGCTCGCCTTCCAGCTCTTCCATCTCTTCGATCACCTCTTCGAGGACGGCGGTGAGATCGATCAGTTTCGAAAGATCTTCAGCAAGGGATTTGAGATGGTTCGCCTGACTCCTGAACGCCTCGTCGGACAGGCCGATCACTTCAGCGGCTGCGACAAGGTTGTTGAAGGAGCTGCCGATGTCGCCCTGGTATTCCGAGACGTCCGGAATGACCATGGTCTTGACGAGCAGGAGCAGCGTACGGGCTTCGATGTCGATGCCTTTCACATAACGTTCGATGCGGATGTTGTAACGTGAATCGATCTCCTCTGCGGTGAACACACCATATTTGACGAACATGTCCACGTTGTCTTTATCGATCCAGACGCGGATTGACTCAGGCGTGTTCTTCATGTTGGGCAGACCGCGCTCGGCAGCAGCCTTCTGCAGGTCGTCGCTGTAGTTGTCGCCCTGGTAACGGATAGCCTTGGTCGCGGTGATGCCTTCGCGGATGGCCGCCAGGATGGCGTCGTCCTTGGACATGCCGCCCTTGATCTTGGCGACGATGGCGTCGTTGACTTCGTCAACAGCTTCGGCCATGAGGGTGTTGAGCACCGTGTTGGGTACAGAGACCGGCTGGCTTGAGCCGACAGCCCTGAACTCGAACTTGTTGCCGGTGAAGGCGAACGGAGATGTACGGTTACGGTCGGTGTAATCCTTGTTGATCACCGGAAGCTGGCCAAGGCCAAGGTTGAGTATCTGCTTCTCGGTCTTCAGGTCGACCTTGCCGCTTTCGATAGCGTCGAGCACCTTCTCGAGCAGGTCGCCCAGGAAGACGGTGACGACTGCCGGCGGAGCCTCGTTGGCGCCGAGACGGTGGTCGTTGCCGATGCTGGCGACTGAAGCGCGGAGAACTGCCGAGCGTTTGAGCACGCCCTTGAGCACTGCGACGAGGAACACCAGGAAGTTGATGTTGGACTCGGGGGTATCACCCGGATCGAGCAGGTTCATGCCGCCGTCGATACCGATCGACCAGTTGTTGTGTTTGCCGGAACCGTTGATGCCTGCGAAAGGCTTTTCAAACAGGAGAAGGGCGAACCCTTTCTTGTCTGCTACCTTGCGCATGATCTCCATGATGAGCAGGTTGTGGTCTGATGCGATGTTTGCCTGTTCGAAGATCGGTGCGAGTTCGAACTGGTGCGGGGCGACCTCGTTGTGACGGGTCTTGGCCGGAATGCCGAGCAGGAACAGCTCCTCCTCGACCTCCTGCATGTATTCGAGCACGCGGTCCGGGATGGAACCGAAATAGTGGTCCTCAAGCTGCTGGCCTTTCGGCGGAAGCGCACCAAGAAGGGTACGGCCGCACATCACCAGGTCAGGACGCTGTGAAAAGAACTTCTTGTCGATCAGGAAGTACTCCTGTTCAGGACCTGCATAGGTGTTGACCTTGGCGACGCCGGACACGCCGAGCGTCTCAAGCAGCCTGATGGAGGCCTTGCTGACTGCATCCATGGAACGCAGAAGCGGGGTCTTCTCATCGAGGGCTTCACCGTGATATGATATAAAGACTGTCGGGATGCAGAGGGTCATACCCTTGCCGCCCTTCATCAGGAATGCGGGGCTGGTCGGGTCCCATGCCGTGTAGCCGCGAGCCTCGAAAGTCGAACGCATGCCGCCGGACGGGAAGCTCGATGCATCGGGCTCACCCTGGATGAGCTGCTCGCCTGAGAAGCGCTCGATCACCGTACCGTCCCTGTCGATGGTCAGGAAAGCGTCATGCTTCTCTGCCGTCGAACCGGTCATCGGCTGGAACCAGTGCGTGTAATGCGTGGCGCCATTCTCCATGGCCCACTCTTTCATGCCGTGCGCGACAACGCCTGCGATATCCTCAGGAAGTTTTTTTCCGGCCTTGATCGTATCCTGCAATGCCTTGAAGACCTCTTTTGGAAGCCTTTCGCGCATGGCGTCGGTACCGAAAGTCAATGCGCCGTAATAGGATGTCACCTGTACTCTGGTCTCGTTACTCAAGAGATCCTCCTTTGCTTGTTTTTACGTGATTACGTGATTGGTAAACCTGATGCTGTGTTATTTCCTGGACTTTTTTTCGTCGAATGTTATAAGAACCTGCCTGTCCTGAAGATTGTTGCGAACGATCTCGGCGCTGATCCTGTTGTTTTTCTTCAACTGGGAAAGTACGAAGCTGGTATTGGTGCCAAGCACTCCGGGCCAGCTCTGGATCCGCGACAGAAACCTTTCGAGAGAAGCAGTATTATGGGTCATGACCTTCAGGATATGGGAACCTTCTCCCGTGACCGAATAGCACTCCATGATCTCCTCCTCTTTCATGACATGCTCCATGAACGACTTGTAATGCTTGGAAGAGTCGACACGAACCCGGACAAACGCCTGGATGTCAAATCCGAGCTGACGCTCGTCGACCTCCATCGTAAACCCCTTGATAATGCCGTTCTTCTGAAGCTTGTCGAGCCGCTCGCTGACAGAGGGAATCGACAGTCCAACAACCTCGGCAAGTTCACTCAGGCGAACTCTGCCGTTACCACCGAGAGACTCGATGATTTTCAGATCGATAAGGTCAAGGTGTCCGGACATAAGTAGATTCTTCGATTTTGTAAGAAATTAATGAATTCTAAGAAAATAACAAGCTTATTCTAAATAAAAGAGGACTCTACGAGTGGTTTTCCTAAAATATTTAGGATGGCGAGAAAAAAACTGAACCCTAAATGTTGACAACATAGTTGCTATTTGCAAACAAGAATGTAAGTTAATAATAAGTGTCTCTCAACTGGTTTCTCGGCCCGCAGGGAGGCGTGAGTCCCATATCACCGTTATCAATATCGACAGTCATGAAGGAGTTGGCGAGAAAATTCTCTGAAGATCCAGACAACCGACAGATTTCGGACGAAAAGCAACTCAATAATCAGGCACAGCAGCAAGGCCCTGCATGGCATGACCTGCGCTTCGTCGTCAAGGAATCGGTCAATCTTGGAATGCGGTTCATCACCGAAATCGATACGATGCTGAAAAAACTCCAGGATTAGGATTTGCACGAAGCCAGGCGCCTGAACCAGGGTCTCCGGCTCAGGTTTTGGGCAGACTGCCTGACGTAAGGATGCGGATGCAAATCCTTATATTCTGCAATCATTCAGCATAATCACAACAACAAGTAAGCTATCCAACGTTGAAAGTAGCCATATTCGGGGCTGGAGTCGCCGGCCTCAGCGCAGCTATAGAGCTGGTAGACCGTGGCTATACGGTCGAACTTTATGAAAAACGCAAGGTTCTCGGAGGCAAAGTCTCGGTCTGGAAGGACAGTGACGGCGACTCAATCGAATCGGGCCTGCATATCGTTTTCGGAGGCTACGCACAGCTTCAGGAATATCTCCGGAAAGTAGGAGCTGAGGACAACTACCAGTGGAAAGAGCACTCCCTGATCTATGCGGAGCCGGACGGCAAACAGTCCTTTTTCAAAAAAGCGCACCTGCCGAGCCCATGGGCAGAGGTCGTGGGAGGACTCCAGGCGGATTTCCTCACCATGTGGGACAAGATTTCGCTCATCAAGGGGCTCTTCCCTGCCCTGGCGGGCAACGAAGAGTATTTCAGGAGCCAGGACCACATGACCTACTCCGAATGGCACCGTCTGCACGGCGCTTCGGAACATTCGCTCGAGAAGCTCTGGAAAGCGATCGCCCTTGCCATGAACTTCATCGAGCCGAACGTGATCAGCGCAAGGCCGATGATCACGATCTTCAAATATTTCGGCACCAACTACGAAGCCACGAAATTCGGTTTTTTCCGGAAAAATCCTGGCGACTCAATGATTGAGCCGATGCGCCAGTACATCCAGGGCAAAGGTGGACGAATTTTCATCGATGCACCGTTGGCCCGGTTCGAACTCAACGACGACCAGACTATCAGACGCGCCCTCCTCAAGGACGGCCATGCCATCGAAGCTGACGCGTATATTTCAGCGCTGCCGGTACACAGCGTCAAAAAAGTGCTGCCGATCGAGTGGCTTGAACACGACTATTTCAGGAACCTGCACCAGTTCGTCGGCAGCCCGGTCGCCAACTGCCAGCTGTGGTTCGACCGGAAAATCACAGATACCGACAACCTCATGTTCTCGCAGGGCACGACCTTCGCAACCTTCGCAGACGTCTCGATCACCTGCCCGGAAGATTTCCAGGCCGGAATGGGCACTGCTTGCGGAGGCAGCGTCATGAGCCTGGTGCTCGCCCCGGCACATCAGCTCCTGGGCCTGCCGAACGAGGTGATCACCTCTATGGTCATGAAGGAGATCCATGACCGGTTCCCAAAATCCAGGGATGCCAGGCTGCTGAAATCGACCATCGTCAAAATACCCGAATCGGTCTACAAGGCCGTCCCGGACGTCGACAAGTTCCGGCCGGACCAGGTGAGCCCGGTACATAATTTCTTCCTTGCTGGGGATTACACCGACCAGCACTATCTCGCCTCGATGGAAGGGGCCGCGCTCAGCGGCAGGCAGGTGGCGGAAAAACTGCATGCGAAGCTTGGATAATCCATGACCCAGGCACGAAACGGAGTTCAATCATGACATCAGACCCGTCATGCCTTCATAAAGTCCCGTCCTCAGGCGCGTTGTCGTCGGAAAGGGCGAGCGTCGATAACGGCGGCTCAGTTCCGCCTTTCACGTCAACCCTTGAATCCAGGGGCATTGCATCACTCTGCGCATCCGGAATCGACATACTCCAGGTCAATATCGGCTACCTCTGCAACCTGAAGTGCACCCACTGCCATGTCAACGCAGGTCCTGACCGCACAGAGATCATGACCAGGAAAACGATGCAGAGCTGCATCGATGTCCTGAAAGCCAACCGGATCGGAACGCTCGACATAACCGGCGGAGCGGCTGAAATGAATCCCGATTTTCGCTGGTTCGTCGATCAGGTCAGGTCAGCGTTGCCGGAGATAAAGATTCTGGTGCGCAGCAATCTTACAATCCTGCTCAGCCCTGCGTATAAGGATATTCCGCTCTTCCTCCGGGAAAGAGGGGTAAACTTCATAGCGTCGCTCCCCTGCCATACCCAGTCGGCAGTCGACGCCCAGCGGGGTGTCGGCGTGTTCGCCAGATCGATCGAGGCGCTGAAGATGCTCAACGGCATCGGCTACGGAACCGAGGGCAGCCGCCATGAACTAAGCCTGGTCTACAATCCTCCCGGGCCGGTGCTGCCCGAATGTCAGCACACCCTCGAACAGGAGTACCGTAAACAGCTTCTTGAAAAGTTCGGCATCACCTTCACCAGGCTCTTTACGATCACGAACATGCCGATCAGCCGGTTTCGCGACCAGCTCGAAGAGTCCGGCCGCCTCTGCGAATACATGGAACTGCTCGTCTCCTCCTTCAATCCTGCCGCTGTCGAAGGACTCATGTGCAGGGATACGGTATCGGTTCGCTGGGACGGCAAACTCTACGACTGCGATTTCAACCAGATGCTCGACTTGCCGGTACTTCCCCCGGCACCCCGACATATCGACGAATTCGACCAGGAGAAGCTGGCAAACAGGAGGGTCACGACAGGAATGCACTGCTACGGCTGCACGGCAGGAGCCGGGTCCAGCTGCCAGGGAAGCCTCGTATGACAGGCAATTCATGCCCTCAGGCTTCGAATTGAACACCGAACGGGTGGAATTTTCGTCTCATGGCGTTGATGCAGAGTCATCCAGGTCATATGTAAAAATACCGGCACGGCGTCTGGCGCTCCCGGAAACGCAATGAGACCGCGCCGTCCTGACTTAAACGACAGCCCCCTGCATTCAGCGTCACCCAGACAACTCAACGACAATCAACTGAACAGCGGCGACCATGAGTGACAAAAGCGAACGCCTCCTGATCATATTCTCGAAAAACCCTGTCGCAGGGCAGGTAAAGACCCGCCTGGCATCATCGATCGGCGACACGGAAGCGCTTCAGGTGTACGAAACCCTTCGGGAAATTACAGGAAAGGTAGCGGCCAGAGCCGATGCAATGCTGGCGGTGTTCTATTCGGACTTCATACCTGAAACCGACACTCTCCTGACAGGAATTGCGGAAGCGCACCTCCAGGAAGGAAACGATCTCGGCGAAAGGATGCATCGGGCCTTCCTTAAAGGCTTTGCGCTCGGGTTCCGCCACATCGTGCTCATCGGAACCGACTGCCCTGAACTGAGCACATTCCTGATCGATCGCGCGTTTCAAAGCCTGTCTGAAGAGGAGGTGGTCATGGGACCGGCCAGGGATGGAGGTTTTTACCTCGTCGGTCTGAACAGGCCGTTCCCCGAGCTTTTCCTCGGCCGCACCTGGAGCACCTCTTCAGTGCTGCACGAATCCCTGGGCATCATCAGGGCCAGCAACGCAAGCTGCTCGCTGCTCCCGGCGCTCTCCGACATCGACACCATCGACGACCTCATAAACAGCGGATTATGGGACAACCGGAACTGAGCATCGTCATCCCGGCCTGGAACGAAGAGGCCTGCATCGGCAGAACGCTCGAGTCGGTACTTGCCGTGACGGAACAACGGGGCGACGCGGAGATCGTCGTGAGCGTTTCGGGTGATGACCGAACAGCGGAGATAGCTTCCGGCTTCCCCGTCACGGTCTGCCGGTCCGAAAAGGGTCGGGCCACCCAGATGAACGCCGGAGCCTCGATGACATCAGGAACCGTCCTCTATTTCCTGCATGCGGATACCACCCCGCCATCATCGTTCTGTGACGACATTCTCAATGCCGTCCACAATGGCAGGACGGCTGGATGCTTCCAGATGGATTTTGACGACCCTCACTGGATCATGCAACTTTATGGATGGTTCACGCAATTCCCCCTGCCGATCTGCCGGGGAGGAGACCAGTCTCTGTTCATCACAAGGGAGCTGTTCATGAAGATCGGTGGGTTCAACCCCTCGATGCAGGTCATGGAGGACATTGAGATCATCGAGAAGATACAGCGCCATACTGAGTTCCACATCCTCAACAGCCGTGTGACGACCTCGTCAAGAAGATACCACGACAACGGGATGCTTCAGCTGCAGGCTGTTTTCGGCACGATCCACCTCATGTACGCGCTCGGCGTCAGCCAGGAGGAGATCATAAGGTTTTACCGAAACTCGACAGCCTGAACAATTCTCTCCCCCCAATATCGACGCACCTCTTCATCCGTCAGGCTGAAACGATTTTTAGATTAATTATTATTATATTTAGCAATACAAATCCTGACCGGAGCAAGGCTCCGCGCTTGATATCCATATACATTATTCTCCTCAAACTACATCGAACATGGCAACTGAAGAAATCACGAAACCCGCTGCAGAGGCACCGAAACCTGCGGCAGCTGCTCAGCAGAGCAACGTCGGCAACGGAGACATGGCTCATCTCATCGGAAACGTAGGTCTGATCATCGACTCGACCATCGAATCCGTACAGGGGATGTTGAACTCAGTAAGCTCAGCGACCGAACAGATCATCGAAGGGGTGACGACGACCATTAACTCTGAGCCAGTAAAGGAGATAATCCAGAACGTCAATACGGTCTCCGGCCAGCTCATCGAGAACGTCACCGCGACCCTGAAATCCGAACCGATCCAGAACTCTTTCAACGAACTCGGCAAGTTCTGGGAAGGCCTGATTTCGAACCTGAACACAACGGTCAATTCCGGCCAGGTCAAAAACCTGTTCGACAACGTCAGCGCAGGAATGAACCAGCTGGTCGGCACGGTATTCTCGCCTGCGGCACACCCGTCATTCATGCCTATCGACGAAAGGAAAAAGCATCCCCAGGAAATCCATATGATCAGCTCGAAGGATGCACATGCAACAGCTCCAACTGCCCCAGCACCGCCAGTTGCTGCACCTGCTCCGACGCCGGTTGTTGCTGTTCCTGCTCCGGTTGCTCCTGCTCCGGTTGCTGCACCCGCCGCTCCGGTCACACCGGCACCTGCGGCGAAACCGGTCGTTGAATACAAGCCCTCAAACCCCGGAAACAAACCGGCAGGGAAGTGACACTCCAACTTCCATGGTAAATCGCAAAAAAGGCCGCCTCGACACTATCGGGCGGCCTTTTTTCTTCCATGCCGATCATGGAAAAGAAAAGTTCCCGCATTGCGACTCCCCTCCTCGTCTCCTCTTCAACATGTAATGTCCCTTTGATCCCTTTCCCAAAACTCTTTCTCACCCCGAGACCATGCTGATCACCCCTTATCCCTGATTCCCTATCCCGGTGTGGCCGAAACCGCCTGCCCCCCGCACTGTGTCGGAAAGCTCGTCCACCTCTTCGAAACTGACCCTGTCCACCCTTGAAACAACCATCTGCGCGATACGGTCGCCGTGGTTCACGGTGAACGGCTCCTTTCCGTAGTTGATCAGGATGACCTTGACCTCGCCGCGATAATCGGCATCGATGGTCGCAGGAGTGTTGGGAAGGGAGATCAGGTGACGCAATGCCAGGCCGCTCCGTGGACGAAGCTGCGCCTCGAACCCTTCAGGCAATTCGATGGCGAAGCCCGCAGGCACGAGTTCGGTCGAAAACGGCGATACGGTGACCGGAGAGTCAAGACAAGCAGATACGTCCATGCCTGCCGCATGGGAGGTCGCATATGCGGGCAGGATAGCCTTTTTGTTTAGTCGAACTATTTTTACCTTTATCATCATGCTTGGGGAATCGGCCCGGTTCGTTAAGGAAGCTGTTCATTCTGGTTGCCAAACAATATAAAAAAACCTCTCTTGCCCCTTCAAACAGAGAAAGTCTACGCCCTTGCCTTCGGCGCTCATCCTGACGATGTAGAACTGGCATGCGGGGCAACCCTGCTGAAAATCATCGACGAAGGCCATAACGTCGCCGTCTGTGACCTTACGGCAGGAGAGATGGGAACGCTGGGAACTCCGGAAACCCGCCGACAGGAGGCGTTGCTGGCAGCCAGTCACATGGGCTACACCTCTCGCGAAATGCTGCATCTGGGCGATTCGGAACTCCTCTACAACCAGGAAAACCTGAACGAAATCATCCGGATCGTCAGGAAATACAGGCCGGAAACGGTCTTCTGCAACCCTCCCGACGAGCGGCATCCCGATCATATGAAAGCGTCCCGCCTGGTTTACGACGCCTGCTTCTATGCCGGGTTGCGCAAGATCGAAACCGCCCTGGAGGATGAAATACAGCTTCCCCACCGCCCACGGCACCTGATTTACTACATACAGTTCAAACAGCTTCAGCCGGACTTCATCGTGGACGTTTCATCGACTTTCGATCGTTCGAGAAGCGGCATCGAGGCATTCGGTTCACAGTTTCACCGGGAGGAGAACAGCGACCAACCGGTGACGATGATCAACAGAAAAGAGTTCCTGCCCGGCCTTGAAGCACGAGCCCGCTCGTTCGGAGAGCAGATCGGGGCAATGTACGGCGAGGGGTTCCTGCTATCGGGAATGCTCGGCGTTGACAATTTCTCGGCGATGTTCCCGCCGCGCACGTAATGACCGGAAGTTCCGGCCGATCCCATAGAGCCCCCTAATCAAAGACCGCCATGCCCAAATCCCTGTTCGCCATAGCTGCCCTGCTGATCATGACGTTCCTTGCCGGATGCGGGCTGAAATCTTCCGAAAAGCTGAGATCAGACAATATCGTGGTCGCGGTGGCTGCGGATTTCGACCACATGAACCCCCTGCTCATCCAGCTCTCGCTTTCCCGTGAGCTCTGCACGCTGATCTACCCGTCGCTCGTCAAGCCGACCTTCGACGAAAAAAACGGCACGATAACCTATCTGCCGGGCGCAGCCAAAAGCTGGGAGTTTTCCCCTGACGGCCGGACCGCGACGTTCCACCTGAACGACAGGGCCCTCTGGGAAGACGGCAAAAAAGTCACCTCAAGGGATTTCAGCTTCTCGTACCGGCTCTACGCCCATCCTGCCATCGCCAGCAGCCGCCAGGATTACCTGCATGACCTGCTCCTGAAACCGGACGGCAAGGTCGATTTCGACAGGGCGGTTGAAACCCCTGACGATTCGACGCTTGTACTGCATTTCAAAAGGGCCATCGCACCAGGCATAATCCTCGACCACTTCAACGACCTGATGCCGGTAGCCGAACATGTGTTCGCATCCATTCCGCCCGAGCTCATCCGGCCGAAATCAGCCGAGCTTCCCGTCGTCGGGGCAGGCCCCTTCAAGCTGAAAGAGTGGCATCGCCAGTCAAAGCTGGTTCTCGCATCAAGCCCAACCTCCGTATTGCCCCACCCCGCCGCGACAGGCAACGTCACCTTCCTGGTGGTCCCGGAATACACGACGCGACTTGCCATGCTGAAGTCCGGCCAGATCGACGCCATGATTTCGGCAGGCGGAATCAACCCGAAAGATGCTTCGGAGATGGCCGTGAAAAACCCGACCATCTCGATCAAGCCGCTCGGGAACCGATACTTCGACAGTATAGTCTGGCTGAACATCGACGGCGAAAGCTGGAGAAAACAGAAAGTCGTCCGACCCAACCGCTTTTTCGGTGAAAAGCGGGTCCGGCAGGCCATGACCTACGCCATCGACCGTCAGGCGATCATCGACGGATTCATGGGCCCTGAGCATGCCACGATCGTCAACACAACGCTCTCACCGGCCTACACCGCCATCACCGACAGATCGCTCCACGCTTACGGATACGATCCTGCGAAATCCCTGGCGATGCTCAGGGAGGCAGGATGGACGCCGGGACCCGATGGCATCCTCCAGAAAAACGGCACGAGGTTCTCCATCGAACTGGCCGCCCCGGTGGGCAACCCGAGACGAAACTACGCAGCCACGATCATCCAGCAGAACCTCAGGGATATCGGTATCGAATGCAAACTGAAATTCGACGAAGGGCTCATGTTCAACAAAAACCAGAACGAGTTCCGGTACGACGCCGCCTTGTCGGGTCTGGCTGCCGAAACGCTTCCCTTCCAGCTCGTGATCTGGGGCTCCGATTTCGACAGAAAACCCTTCAACTCCTCCGCATTCCAGAACACCCGGCTCGACGACGTAGTCTCCAGGCTCACCGGGCCGTTGCCGAAAGATGAGGAGGCCGGTCTCTGGAAAACCTACCAGCAGATACTTCACGAAGAGCAGCCGCGAACCTTCCTCTACTATTACGATGAGCTGGAAGGATTCAGCCCCCGCCTGAAAAACGTCAGGCTGACCCTGCTGGCAACACTCGGAAACATGTACGACTGGACAATTGAAAAAAAATAGTGGACAGAGTTGATAGTTGATAGTTGAAAACGCCCTCTCCATTATCCATTATCCATTATCCATTATCCATTATCCATTATCCATTATCCATTATCCATTATCCATTATCCATTATCCATTATCCATTATCCATTATCCATTATCCATTATCCATTATCCATTATCCACTGTCAACTGTCAACTATCCACTATTTCCCCTATTTTGCTATATTCCACCACGTTTTGGCGCCTGATTTCGGCACCGTCATCATTCAATGAAGTTTTGTACTCATTATGCCTCGCTACACACCTGAACAGCTTCAGAAACGCAATGCCTCGCCATGGACCAGGGTACAGGGAATCCTGGCGCCGATCCAGTTCCTCATCTTCCTTGCCGGCCTTACGGTCACCTGGCTTTACACGAAAGGGACAATAACCGATTTCGCCTGGATCACCACGTTCGTCACGCTGAAAACCTTCATGCTCGTCCTGATCTTCGTCACCGGCGGGTTCTTCGAGCTTGAGGTGTTCGGCAAATTCGCTTTCGCGCACGAGTTCTTCTGGGAGGATTTCGGCAGCGCCATCGCCATGATCGTGCACATCTCCTACTTCATCCTGTTCTGGATGGGCCTTGAGCAGCACATCCTGATCCTGACGGCATACCTTGCCTACCTGAGCTACCTGATCAATGCGGCCCAGTTCGTCATCAGGCTGCTGCTCGAAAAACACAACGAAAGAAAGCTCAAAGCCGGACGTCAAGAATAATCAAAGGCAAGAAGCATGGTAAAAAAATCCAAAGCCATCGTCTTCAGCGGGGTCAGGCAGATCGAGCTGAGGGAGGTGACCCTCAAACCGGTCTCTTCGACCGACGTCATGGTCGAGACCTGGTGGTCGTCGATCAGCACGGGAACCGAGAAGATGGCGCTGAACGGCCTCATCCCCTCTCCCCCGTTCATCTTTCCGTTTATTCCCGGTTATGAAACCGTGGGCAAGATCGTCCAGGCGGGGGATCATGTCAACCAGGAGCTCATCGGAAAATTCGCCTATGTGGCAGGCTCTTTCGGCTATGAGGACGTCAATGCAGCATTCGGCGGGGCATCGCAGTACATCGTCTGCCCGCTCGACAGCATCACGGTGCTTGACGGCCTCGACAATCCAAGGTGTGGCATCGCCCTGCCCCTCGGCGCAACGGCCCTCCATATCGTGGATCTTGCCGATGTGAAGGGAAAAAATGTGCTCGTGCTCGGCCAGGGCGCCGTAGGCATTCTCGCAGCAGAACTCTCAAAACACATGGGAGCAAACCTGGTCGCCGTCACCGAACCCCACCAGAAAAGGCTCGATATCTCAAGGGCCGACATCAGGGTCAACCCTGAAATCCAGGACGTATCGGCTGCGCTGGCGGGATATGAATTCGATGTGCTCATCGACAGCACCGGAATCATGAGCGCCATTGAGACTGGACTCCGTTTCGTCAGATTCCACGGTAAGGTCATTTTCGGGGGATACTACCAGCGGATGAACATCGATTATTCGCAGGCTTTCGACAAGGAGCTGACCTTCATCGCCGCAAGGCAGTGGGCCAAGGGAGACCTCCAGCGGGTAAGGGAACTGATTGCGGCCGACAAACTGCATGCCACCCAGATCTTCACCCACACCTGTACGGTCGATGAGGACCTCATGGGAGCCTACACGCAGGCCTTCTCGGATCCGGACTGCCTGAAAATGATCATTCACTGGAAATCCGCCGACAGCCAGAACGATGCCGACTGCTCCATAACCGGCAAAAAGGGGCACTGAGAACCTTATGGCTTCCAGGACAATCGCCATCTACGGGAAGGGCGGGATAGGCAAAAGCTTCACGACCACGAACCTCAGCGCCACCTTCGCGATGATGAACAAGCGGGTCCTGCAGCTCGGCTGCGACCCGAAGCACGATTCGACCACCTCCCTGTTCGGAGGCATATCGCTCCCTACGGTAACCGAAGTGTTCGCTGAAAAGAACGCCAAAAACGAACAGGTCGCCATCAGCGACATCGTTTTCCGCCGCGACATCCCGGGCTTTCCGCAGCCGATTTACGGCATCGAGCTGGGCGGTCCGCAGGTCGGCCGAGGCTGCGGTGGCCGGGGCATCATCTCCGGATTCGATGTGCTTGAGAAGCTGGGAATCTTCAACTGGGACATCGACGTCATCCTGATGGATTTTCTCGGCGACGTGGTCTGCGGAGGCTTCGCCACGCCCCTTGCCCGCTCCCTGAGCGAAGAGGTGCTGCTGGTCACCAGCAACGACCGCCAATCGATCTTCACGGCCAACAACATATGCCAGGCCAACAACTATTTCAAGACGATCGGAGGACGTTCAAGGCTGCTCGGCCTGATCGTCAACCGCGACGACGGAAGCGGCATGGCGGAGAAGTATGCAAGGGCGGCTGGAATCAATGTCCTGATGAAAGTGCCATACAATATCGAGGCACGGAACATGGACGACAGTTTCGATTTTGCCGTCAGGCTGCCTGAGATCGGCAAACAGTTCGACAAGCTCGCCACGGACATCCTCAACAGCGCCATCACCCCCTGCGAAGCGAAGGGGCTGGAGTTCATCGATTTCGTAAGGCTGTTCGGTGACGTAAGCGAAGAGCTTCCAGCGGCAGCTTCTTCGGAAGAGCTTTTTTCAAGAAGCGCCGGAACCCCATCTGCCGGACCTGAAAGTACCTCGGGCGTCAATGGAGTCGGACCGGACACAGGTGAATTCCATGACAGTGAACGGTTGCACCTGCTCAAATGCATCGACAGCTTGGCCGAAGCGGAGCGCGAGATCTATACCCTCCTGGAGATCGAAGGGAAATCGCCAGAACAGATCGCCGACCTGAAAAATCTCGGACTGAAAGAGGTCAACGACCGCATCGCCGGCGCACGCAGGGCTTTGAGGACACTGTTCTTCGACCTCTGAGGCATGGAAGCGCAATCATTGACGTCGTCTCCCCTCCCCTGACCTGCTTTTCCCAAAACAGTCATATTCAGCATTTTCCATTTTCCCTGGCCGCATGACGGGAGGAGATTGACTCCTTTCATCAGTAAACGCACCCTGTTTCCCGGCTCCCTACAAAACCGCACCGGCATCCTCGTTTCTCGCCATAACGCAGGAAGGCTGCCTCATTGAGACAGCCTTCCTGTGATTATCGATCGTGTCTGGATCACTCCATTGCCTTGGACTTCTTGGTAGCCTTGGCCCTCATGTCCGAATTGAGGATCTTTTTCCTGATCCTGATGTTTTCGGGGGTCACTTCAAGAAGCTCGTCATCGTTGATGAACTCAAGCGCCTGCTCGAGGGAGAGCTTTTTCGGAGGAGTCAGCCTCATCGAGTCATCCGAACCTGAAGCGCGCATGTTGGTCAGCTTCTTGGTCTTGCAGATGTTCAGCGTGATGTCGAGATCGCGGGTAGATTCACCGACGACCATTCCTTCATACACCTTCGCGTTCGGCCCGATGAAGAAGGTGCCGCGGTCTTCAAGGCTCGAAATGGCATAAGCGACGGCCACGCCGGTTTCAGCAGAGACCAGCGCACCGGTTTCGCGCGACGGCAGCTTGCCCTTGAACGGCTGGTAGTTGTGGAACACGTGCGACATGATGCCCTCGCCCTTGGTATCGGTAGTGAACTCAAGGTTGTAACCGATCAGTCCCCTGGTCGGGATTTCGAATTCAAGCCTGACCATACCTCCGCGCAGGGTGCCCATATGGGTCATCTCCGCTTTCCTGCGGCCCATCTTCTCGATGACCACGCCGGTATACTCTTCCGGAACGTCGATGGTTACATGTTCGACAGGTTCCATCTTCACGCCTTTCTCGTCTTCCCTGATGATCACTTCCGGGCGTCCGATCGCGAGTTCGTAGCCTTCGCGCCTCATCGTTTCGATCAGTACCGAAAGGTGAAGCTCACCCCTGCCCGAAACCCTGAAGGTATCAGCGCTGTCGGTCTCCTCGACGTTGAGGGCGACGTTGGTCATGATCTCTTTCATCAGGCGCTCCCTGATCTTGCGGCTGGTCACCTCCTTGCCCTCCAGACCTGCGAACGGAGAGTCGTTCACCGAGAAGAGCATCGAGAGGGTCGGCTTGCTGATCTCGAAGGAGTCGAGAGCCTCCGGCTGGTCGGCAGCCGCCAGCGTTTCACCGACGTTTGCACCGGCTATGCCTGCAAGGGCGACGATATCGCCTGCGGAAGCCTGAGCCACTTCGACTCTCTGGAGCTTGTCGAACAGGAAGACTTTTGAAACCGTGCCCTTACCGACGATCCCGTCCGGAACCACCAGCGAAAGCTGGCTGCCGGGAGTGACCGTACCCCTGTGGATGCGGCCGATGACGATCTTGCCGATATAGTCGTTGTAATCGAGGCTGGTGACGAGCATCTGGAACCCTGCATCAACGTCCACTTCCGGAGCAGGAATCTCCTTGACGATCAGGTCGAGCAGAAGGCTCATGTCATGGTCGGCATCGTCCATGCTGAGCTTTGCGATACCGTTTTTGGCTGAAGTAAAGATATAGGGGAAATCGAGCTGGTCCTCATGGGCGCCCAGCGCGATGAAAAGGTCGAGCACCTGGTCGTGAACCTTGACCGGATCGGCATGGGGACGATCGATCTTGTTGATAACCACGATGGGCTTGAGGTTCAGTTCAAGCGCCTTGCGAAGCACGAACTTGGTCTGGGGCATCGGCCCTTCGAAAGCGTCGACGAGCAGGAGAACGCCATCGACCATCTTCAGGATACGCTCGACCTCACCGCCGAAATCTGCGTGGCCGGGAGTATCGACGATATTGATCTTGCAGCCTTTATGCTGTGCCGCCGCATTTTTAGAAAAAATGGTGATGCCCCGCTCCCGCTCCTGCGGATTGGAGTCCAGCACCCGGACATTAACCTGCTGGTTGTCCCTGAACGCACCGGTCTGCTGGAAAATGGCATCGACAAGGGTCGTCTTGCCATGGTCAACGTGCGCGATGATGGCGATATTTCTAATATTCTGTTTCGTGCTCATCTTTTTGCGATAAATAGTATATTTAGTTTCATACGGTCACTTGGGCGGAATATACACTTTTTTCCGTGATATCGCAGGCCGGATTAACGATTTGCGGATCCTGCCGAAACAATTGCGCTGATCCGCTTGCCCCTTGAACGTCTCCCTTCTTCTTTCTTATGGCCAACATATTCTTTGAAAACAACATACTGTTTGCACTGACCCAGATAGTACCGTTGCTGTACCTTGCGACCACAGTCCTTTACGGAATCCATTTTTTCCGTGAAACGCCACTTGCCGGGACCATGAAACAGCCCGCGCTGATCCTGACTGTGGTCACTCATGTAGCCGACCTCGGGCTGCTCACTTCCATGGAGGGCTATCGTTTAAGCTATTCCGCATACAACCTCATGAGCATGGTGGCCCTGACGCTCGCCATAACCTACATGTTCATTGAATTCACGACGAAAAGCGATAAAACCGGATTTTTCGTCATCGCCTTTGCAACCGTCTCTGCGATGTTCTCTTCGTTCCTGAGCGCATACTCTACGGGCACAGGTCCGGTATTCAGCGGACTCGGCATTGGTATCCACCTGATCGCATCCATCTTCGGGTTCAGTGCCGTCGCTATCGCCGGGCTCTACAGCGGGCTCTACCTGGTGCTTTTCCGTCAGATCCGCCTTAACCGCTTCGGGCTTCTCTTCCAGCGCCTGCCGAACCTTGAAGCCATCGAACTCCTGATCATGCACGCCGTGGGATTCGGCTTCTTTTTCCTCTCCGTGACCATCATGGCCGGCGTTCTTGAACAACGGGTCCTGAACGAAACCATAAACCTGCTGGAACCGAAGCTCATCACGCTGGTCATCATCTGGCTGCTTTACGGTATAAGCCTGCTCATCAAGCCCCTTTTCGGGTGGGACATCAAGCATATGGCCGTACTCCTGATCGCCCTTTTCGTACTGATCACGACGCTCCTTTTCATCATGAGCCTGATGACGCCAAGTTTTCACGGCCTGAGGTTTTAAGAGAACAGGCGTTTGAAAATTGAGCCCTTTACGATATATTAACACTCTTTGTTCTACCTGATTAAGCGCTTTTTGGTACGTTACGCAAACGGCACATTTAAACAATCCTGCCATGAACATCATTTCAGTTGGTGTCAACCACAAAACTGCACCTATTGAAATCCGCGAAAGGATCGCTCTTTCAGAAGTTCAAAACAAGGAATTCGTAACCGATCTCATATCGAGCGGTCTGGCCAGCGAGGCCATGGTGGTTTCGACATGCAATCGAACAGAGCTCTACGTGGTTCCCGCAATGTCTGAAGTGAACTGCGACTACCTCAAGGAGTACCTGATCGCTTACAAGGACGCCCGCAAAGAGGTTCGCCCCGAACACTTCTTCAATCGTTTTTACTGCGGCACTGCCCGCCACCTTTTCGAAGTATCCAGCGCAATAGATTCGCTTGTCCTCGGTGAAGGCCAGATTCTCGGCCAGGTCAAGGACGCCTACAGAATCGCCGCCGAAGTCGGCACTGCAGGAATCCTGCTAACCCGACTGTGCCATACTGCGTTCAGCGTTGCCAAGAAGGTCAAGACCAAGACCAAGCTCATGGAAGGCGCCGTTTCAGTCAGCTATGCGGCCGTCGAACTTGCGCAGAAAATCTTCTCGAACCTCTCCATGAAAAAGGTGCTGCTCATCGGCGCCGGCGAAACAGGAGAATTGGCAGCAAAGCACATTTATGCGAAAAACGCCCGGAACATCGTCATAACCAACCGGACGTTATCCAAAGCCGAAGCCCTTGCCGAAGAACTCGGCACCAACAAGGTGCTCCCCTACGAGACCTACAAGGAACACCTGCACGAATTCGACATCATCATCACTGCCGTCAGCACCAAGGAGTATATCCTCACGGAATCCGAGATGCAGCAGAGCATGACCAGACGCAGGCTCAAACCGGTCATCATCCTCGACCTCGGCCTGCCGAGAAACGTCGACCCCGAGATATCGAAACTCCAGAACATGTTCCTGAAGGACATCGACGCGCTCAAGCACATCATCGACTCCAACCTTGATCGCCGCCGCGCCGAACTGCCGAAAGTCAACGCCATCATCGATGAGGAGCTTGTTGCATTCGGCCAGTGGATCAACACCCTGAAGGTACGTCCGACGATCGTCGACCTGCAGTCGAAGTTCATCGAGATCAAGGAGAAGGAGCTCGAAAGGTACCGCCACAAAGTCAGCGAAGAGGAGTTGAAGCGCATGGAACATCTGACCGACAGAATCCTGAAAAAGATCCTGCATCATCCTATCAAGATGCTCAAGGCGCCGATCGATACTGCCGACAATATCCCCAGCAAGGTCAACCTCGTCAGGAATATCTTTGACCTCGAAGAACCAAACCAGTCACTCCAATAAATCAATCAGTAATCGAATTGAAAAAAGAGATTATCATCGGCACTCGCTCCAGCCCACTTGCCTTGTGGCAGGCTGATTTCACCAAGGCAGAGCTTTCAAGGCATTTTCCTGAACTCAACATCACGCTGAAGCTCATCAAGACGACGGGCGATGTGCTGCTCGACTCTCCCCTTTCAAAGATCGGGGACATGGGACTCTTCACCAAGGACATCGAAAAACACCTGCTGGCAAAAGAGATCGACCTTGCAGTACACAGCCTCAAGGACGTACCGACCGGAACGCCTGAAGGACTTGTCATAACCTCGTTCACCGAGCGTGAAGATACCCGTGACGTCATCATTTCCAAGTCTGGAAAAGGCATCAAGGACCTTCCGCCGAACGCCAGGATGGCAACAAGCTCGCTCCGCAGGATGTCGCAGCTCCTGAGCATGCGTCCCGACCTGCAGATCCTCGATATCAGGGGCAACCTGAATACCCGCTTCAAGAAGTTCGATGACGGCGAATTCGATGCCATGATGCTTGCCTATGCCGGTGTCTTCCGCCTTGAGTTCAGCGACCGCATCTCTGAAATCCTGTCGCACGAAGTGATGCTTCCCGCCGTCGGTCAGGGTGCGCTCGGCATCGAGACCCGTACGGACGACGCTGAGACCAGGGAGATCGTCAGGGTGCTCAACGACGGCAACACTGAAATCTGCTGCCGCGCAGAACGCTCGCTTCTCAGGCACCTGCAGGGCGGATGCCAGATCCCGATCGGATGTTACGGTTCATACGTCGCAGGCACGCTGAAGCTGCTGGCCTATGTCGGTTCTGTGGACGGCAAAACCGCCATACGCAACGAAGTTACCAGGGCAGTCAGCACTCCTGAAGAGGCAGAGGCTGTCGGTATTGAACTTGCCGAAATCCTGTTGTCGATGGGTGCGGAAAAGATTCTTGCCGATATCCGCAAAACCCGCTGATGAAAACAGTTCTCGTTACCCGCCCGAAACATCAGGCTGAGCCTTTTGTCAGGGAGCTTGAGCAGTACGGCCTGAACGCGGTTGTCTTCCCGACAATCGAGATCAGGCCGGTTGCCGGCTGGAGAGTACCAGACCTAAGCCGGTTCTCCGGCATCTTCTTTACCAGTCCCAACAGCGTCCAGTTCTTCCTTGAGAGACTCCTTGCCGAATCAAGGGAGGAGCTTGACAATCTCAGGCGCCTCAAAGTCTGGGCCGTTGGAAAAACGACCTCTGCCGACCTCGAAAAGCACGGCATCGTCACTGAACCAATTCCCAAGATTGCCGATGCAGTCAATCTCATGGCCGGGATCGACCCCAGAGCCATTGAGGGTAAAACCATCCTTTTCGTAAGGGGAAACCTTTCGCTGGGCACAATTCCGAAACTGATCGCCGAACGCGGCGGAAGGTGTGAGGAACTGACCGTGTACGACAACATCCAGCCATCCCAGGAGGATACCGAACAGGTCAGGAGCATGCTGCTGGGCGGGAAACTCGACTGCCTGTCCTTCACCAGCCCTTCGACTGCGATCAACTTTTTTGAGGCCATGGGCTCCAAGGCTTTGCCTGAAGGCGTACTCATCGCAGCCATTGGCACAACCACCTCCGGTGCACTCGAAAAACTCGGCATCAAGGTCGACATCATCCCCGAATATTTCGACGGCCCGAACTTCGCAAAAGCGATCGCCAAAGCACTGAACTGATCTCGAAGCGAACACTCCCCTATCTCTTTTCCGACCTCACGAACTCTTTACCCCGGCATCAGCCATGATATCTGACTGAAGTCCGGATTGGTTTTGTTTATCAGACAATATAAAGTTGATATTCAGCAAGGCTTTAACCTTGAGGGCATAAATTTCCCGGATGTTCTTCAGTTTGAAGCTGGCTCATAAGTCAAGGACTGGCTCATTGAACCCCGGGAGCCCCAGGGTGTTGGCGTTCCTGTTTTTTCTTTTGACAGCCTCATGGACTCCCCAAATAATAAATCTTCGGGCTGGAGCCCAATATCATCCAGGCAGCAGAAGGGGATAACAATGCGGGCGCAAGGCCGGTTCATTCCACGTCCGGGATATCGTCGATCAGATATCCGATCCGTATAACCTCAGGCGGAGGAACAAACTCCTCCTCCTCTACCTTTGGAGCGGGCGGAGCAGCAACAGCCAAGGCGGGGGCAACCGCCCGAACAGGTTCAGGGGTTTGTGGAAAAAGGGGCAACTGCAGGGTTTCGATAATGGCTATGTCAACGCCATTATCTGAGCCATCCTCTTCGACCACAGAATGAATATTATCGGAAATGGCAATGTTGTCAACCTGTTGAGACCGGGACCTTGAAGTCGCCTTCGACGAACCAGAACTTCTTGATGATCGGGATCGCCCGCCCTTCGAGCCATAACCGGCCATCTCCCTCTCGATAGATTCGCGAACCGAATCCTCGACCTCGATCCGTATGGCGTGCAGAAGCTGGATCGATTCAGCACGATGCTCCGCCATTTCACGACGCAGCACGTTACCCGTCTTTTCGATCTCATTTCGTTCCCGACCCGGCCATCCGGTAACCATCATGGCGACGATTGCAATAAGCAGCAACAGGATAATGATCAGCAGTATCGTCGTCAGCATCAGCAGCTCTCCCTGTTGTCGATGGCGTCGATAAGCATCCTGCCCATCTGCATGTTGGCGCTGACGAGCCCCGCTCCCGATATCGTCGTCCTGCCGAGGTAATCAAAACTGCACCCACCGGCTTCAGAGACGATCGGAATGATCGCGGCGCAGTCCCAGGGGCTCATGATCTTGTCGACCGCGACCTCTGCCCGCCCTGATGCGACAAGCATGTGGCCGTAGCAGTCGCCCCACCCCCGAACCAGGCCGGCGGTTGAACGCAGCATGTCGACAGGATGCGTTGACGGCGGATCGAGGAGATACTCCTTTTCGGTAAACACAACCGTGGCTTCAGCCACCTCAGAGATCGAAGAAACGACCAGTCTCGAACCGTTGACGAAAGCCCCGCACCCGGTCTCGGCATGGTAAAGTTCGCCGAGCGCCGGGAAATTGATGGCGCCGAGCCTTGGCTCGCCATCGACTTCAAGCGCGATCATCACGCCGTAGAGCGGAACTCCGTGAATGAAAGACCTGGTTCCGTCGATCGGATCGATGATCCAGCGTCTGCCGCTTCCCGAAGGGCGCTCGTCGAACTCCTCCCCGAAAAGCCCGTCATCCGGATACTTCGCGGCAATGCCTCCGCGGATAAGCTCCTCCGCCTTACGGTCAGCCTCGGTAACCGGGGTATCGTCACGTTTCGAAAAGACCTGAAGCGACTTTCGACCGAAATAGTCGAGCGTAAGCCGTCCGGCCTTTTCAGCCATTTCAATCGCAAGCTGGAGTTCAGGAGACATTGGGCAGACGTTGTTAAGTATTGCGTGCTTCGTTCGTTGAGAGAATATAATCATCGAAAGCCGAACGAAGCCATGCCGCCCGAAAAATGTCCCGACAAGCTCATGACCGGCAGTAAAATAGGATTTATGGAGGCTCCCTTCACGATGTTGACAGATTTTCTTATCTTGGTTTTTTCCCAAACAAAATCATCATGAAACCATGAGCCAGCTCGACCTCCTCAACATTGTCAACCGCCCGAGAAGATTACGCAGAACCGCAGCTCTCCGCAACCTTGTGCAGGAAAACACGCTGACGGTCAACGACCTTGTGTATCCCCTGTTCGTCTGCCCAGGCGCCAATGTCGTGGAAGAGGTCTCATCCATGCCGGGAAGCTTCCGCTATTCGATAGACAACGCCGTCAAAGAGTGCCAGGAACTCTGGGACCTCGGCATCCAGGGCATCGACCTTTTCGGTATTCCTGAACAGAAAACCGAAGACGGCAGCGAAGCATACAACGATAAGGGCATCATCCAGGAAGCCATCAGGGCGATCAAGGCCAAAGTGCCTGATCTGTGCATCATGACCGACGTCGCACTCGACCCGTTCACCCCGTTCGGCCACGACGGCCTTGTCAGGGACGGCATCATCCTGAACGACGAAACCGTCGAGGTGCTCTGCAAAATGGCGATCTCCCACGCCGAAGCGGGTGCGGATTTCGTCGCACCGAGCGACATGATGGACGGCCGCATCGGCGCCATCCGCCAATCCCTTGACGAATCCGGCCACTCCGACGTAGGCATCCTCTCCTATGCTGCGAAATATGCATCGAGCTTCTATGGCCCGTTCCGTGACGCGCTGCACTCCGCACCGCAGTTCGGCGACAAGACGACCTACCAGATGAACCCGGCCAATACCGAAGAGGCCATGAAAGAGGTTGAACTCGACATCATCGAGGGCGCAGACATCGTCATGGTCAAGCCCGGACTCGCCTACCTGGACATCGTCTACCGCACCAAAGAGCGTTTCGACGTCCCTGTGGCCATCTACCACGTTTCAGGCGAATACGCGATGGTCAAAGCTGCCGCAGCAAACGGCTGGATAGACGAAGAACGCGTCATGATGGAGTCGCTGCTCTGCATGAAGCGCGCCGGCGCAGACATCATCTTCACCTACTACGCAAAGGAAGCAGCCAAAAGGCTTCGCTGAGCGTCAGAAAAAGAGGTCGACGAACATTCGCCCGGCGTGCCGTAAAGGTTTGCGCCGGGCTTTTTTTTAATCCAGGAACATTATGATACGCTACTTCACCGCAGGCGAATCGCACGGCCCGGCACTTTCGGCGATCGTCGAAGGCCTCCCCGCCGGCATCGGTCTGACCGAAATCGACATCAACAGCCAGCTTGCCAGGCGACAGCAGGGCCACGGACGCGGCGGGCGAATGAAGATCGAAACCGACAAGGCTGAAGTGCTTTCAGGTTTACGGTTCGGCAAAACCATCGGCTCCCCTGTCTCACTCCTCATCAGGAACCGCGACTGGGAGAACTGGACCACGCAGATGTCGCAGTTCGAAGACCACTCGGAAGAAGTCTCGAAGATCACCATCCCGAGACCCGGACATGCCGACCTTACCGGGTTCGTCAAATACGGATTCGACGACATCAGGCCGGTCATCGACCGCTCCTCAGCCCGTGAAACTGCCGCTCGCGTAGCCGCAGGATCGCTTTCCAGAGCGTTTCTCAGACAGCTCGGCATCGAGATCGGGAGCTACATCTCGACGATCGGCCCTGCATCGGAAGCCGCACCTCCTGCCGTCCTGAAAGAGCTGCTCGCTGCAGGCGCAGAAAGCCTTGCCGCTGCTGCTGACCGGTCACCGGTTCGCATGCTCGACAGCAAGGCTGAAGCTGACGCTGTCGCAGCAATCGACCAGGCAAAAGAGGAGGGCGACACCCTCGGCGGCATCATCGAAATCTACATCACCGGTGTGCCCCCTGGATTCGGGAGCTACGTACAGCACGACAGGCGGCTCGACGCTGCCCTCGCAGCAGCGATCATCTCCATTCAGGCCATCAAGGGCGTAGAGATCGGCACAGCCTTCGAAAACGCACACAAACCCGGTTCTCAGGTTCATGACGAACTCTTCGCGGGAGGCGACAAGGGATTAAGAAGGGAAACAAACCGCGCTGGCGGAATTGAAGGAAGCATGTCGAACGGTCAGCCGATCCATATCAGGGCTGCAATGAAACCGATATCGTCGCTGCTCACCCCGCTTCGCTCGTTCGACCTCGCCACCATGGAGGCGCTCCAGTCGCGATTCGAAAGAAGCGACAACTGCGCCGTCCCGGCAGCAGGCGTCGTAGCGGAAGCGATGGTCGCTCCGGTCATCGCCAACGCCCTGCTTGAAAAGATTGGCGGCGACCACATGCATGAGATAAAAAAGCGCCTCGATGAATATCGGGAAGAGCTGAAAAGACGATTTACGTAGGAAACGTGACGCGTGACGGTCGTTACACGTCACGTTTTAAGCGTCACGACTTCCCCTTCTCCGTGAAAACCAGTCTCTGGTTCATGTCGAGAGCCGGTTCAGGGACCTCCGTCCGGCCGACGATATGGGCCGGCACACCGGCGACCGTATAGTGGGCAGGAACGTCGTCGAGCACCACGCTTCCTGCTCCTACCTTGGCTCCCTCCCCGATCCGGATATTGCCGAGAATCTTAGCTCCGGCTCCGATCATCACCGACTTGCCGACCTTCGGATGACGGTCGCCGGTCTCCTTGCCGGTACCGCCGAGCGTCACCTCATGCAGAAGCGACACGTTATCCTCAACCACTGCTGTTTCGCCGATAACGAGGCTTGTGGCATGATCGAGCAGGATCCCCTTACCGATCACAGCCGCCGGATGGATGTCGACCGCAAACACCTCGGAAATGCGATTCTGAAGGAAGTGGGCCAACGACCTTCGATTATTGGTCCATAACCAGTGGGCGAGCCTGTAGGACTGAAGCGCCTGGTAGCCCTTCAGGAAAAGCATGATCTCGAAATAGTTGACGGCTGCCGGATCACGCTGCTGGGTAGCGATGAGATCGCAGACCGCAAACTCTATGGCATCGGGGCTCTGGAGATAATATCCTTCGAACAGTTCCTGAAGTACCTGTGGCGGGAAATGCTTCGAACCGAGCTTGACGGAAAGAAGCATGGCCAGAGCAGGGGCAAATTCCGGATAACGCAGAATATGCTGTTCGAGAAAAATGCGGATTTCAGGCTCGTGTTCGCATTCGCGCTGAGCCTCCCCGTGAATTGTTGACCAGATATCCTGTATCTTCATAACCTTGTATTGGGAACATTACTGCAAAACAGCCATCCAAGACCCGAGACTATATCAATAGCCCCCGGGCCGCTAAACGTTTCACCCTATCCCTGCCTCAATCGGATTTCGAACGAGGTACCGGAAAGCGGCTGACTGTCAAATGTAAAAAAATCGCAGCAATAGCCTGCGCAAACTCATCTCCGTCGCTGCGATTTCTTTCTGCAGACCATTGCAAGAGCCTTACGCACGAAGCTCATGCAATTATGGAAAAAATTATGTACACTTCGCTTGACATTTACCTGAACCTGATACCGACGGACTGTTATGCTCATTTCAAGGAAAATCGAGATCGACTACGGCCATACCCTGCCGAACAGCTTCTCATTCTGCAACCAGCTTCACGGACACAGGGGCGTGATCGTCGCGACTGTCGAAGGAGCGGTCAACGATCTTGAGGGCCACGCAGAAGAGGGGATGGTCATGGATTTCAAGTTCCTGCACAAAACGATGGTCGAACAGATCCATGACAAACTCGACCACGGATTCGCCATATGGAAAAACGACCACCAGGACCTTGAATTCATTCTCAAACGCAATAAACGGGTACTGGTAACCGACGAGCCCCCAACTGCCGAGTGCCTTGCGAAATGGGCCTACAACCAGCTTCTGCACAACCTCCCCGAAGGCGTGAAGCTGAAAAACCTCCGCTGGTACGAAACCCCGAACAACTGGGCCGACTACGAAGGATAATGGAAAAGAACATCGCCGGTGAATACGGCACAAAAAAAGCCTGAGAATCCTCAGGCTTTTTTATTGATACTCGAAAGCTCGTTTATTTTACCGAACTCAGCCATCCATTGACCATGTCAATATCCGAAGCCGAGAGAGTACCGGCGCTTTGTTTCAGCATCAGGGTGTTGAGGATATACTGATAACGGGACTTTGCGAGGTTCCGACGGCTTTCCAGAAGCTTGCGTTCAGCCTCCAGAACATCGACGTTGCTGCGCAGTCCGGCCGTGAATCCTTTTTGCGTCCCGGTGAACGCAATTTCCTGGGACTTCATCGCCTGCTCGTATGCCTGGATCTGGGCAATGCTGGTATTGACACTGTTGAAATAACGGCGAACATCTGACTCCACAGCCCGCTCCTGACCAGTGAACTGTTCACCGGCCTTCACCCACTTGGCACGTGCCTGCCTGATCGAAGCACTGTTGTAACCTCCGGTATAAATGGGCACGTTCACCTGTAAAGCAACGGAATAGGTATCGTAAGTCGAACCGATCG
This sequence comes from Chlorobiaceae bacterium, assembly GCA_013334965.1. Lineage (GTDB taxonomy): Bacteria > Bacteroidota > Chlorobiia > Chlorobiales > Chlorobiaceae > Chlorobaculum. Next base: position 155,712 of record JAAXWO010000002.1, read on the forward strand.
TGTAGTTGTTTTCACTCTCGGAATAGTTTCTGCCGCCGATCAGGTCAAGGGTAGGCAAACGCATTGCCCGTTGTTTATCGATCTCACGTTTCGCGATAATGATCTCCTGTCTGGCTGATGCAAGCATGGGATTGCCGGACTGGGAAATCGCTATCCACTCCTCGACACTTGCCGGAGACGGCTTCTTTAATTCGAGTTTTTCAGGGGCCAGTCGGCATAGCTGGTCAGGATATACCCCGATAAGGTCTTCAAGCTCACGGCGGCTGAACTCCACACCGTTATTGATATCGACACCTTCGGCTATAGCCATGTCATGGTTTGCTTGAGCCTCCTTGACCTCGGTGATGGTCCCGAAGCCATTGTCGAAACGCCGTTTGGCTTGCTGTAACTGTTCCTTTGCAGCCTGAATGTGGGCCTTGCTGAACGCAAGGTTATCCTCGGCATAAAGCGCGTTGCAGTATGCTTCGGTGATTCTGACGATCAGGCTTACCTCTTCCTTCCGGAGGTCGGAATCGCTCTTGGCCATCATTGCCTTGGACTGGTTGTATTCGGCAACGTTAGAAATGTTCAAAAGCGACTGGCGCAACGATACGCCATAATTCATCGTGTTGTAATACTGGGTCGGATCAAGCCCGTTTCTGGAACCGTGCTGGGTGGAATTCCTTCCCCGGCTTCCACTGGAACGCACGCTTGGGAGAAACGCTGCCCCGGCTTTTTTGACCTCCTCCTGATAAACCAGATTGTCAGCCCTCGCGACCCGATACCTTGAGTCATAATCGACTGCCTTCTGGTAAGCTGACGACAGGCTAACCGTCTCGGCATGTGACGCATGCGAAACGACCATCCCAAAAGCAATCATCGTGCCAATCAACATCTTCTTCATCGGTATCCCCTTCATAGTTCAACGATTAGCATTGCCCTGCCTCTGCATTGATGTACAAAACACTGCAGAATCCATTTTTTCTTCATTTTGTGCTTGCCGCATAGCCCCGACTGCAACCTATTCCTCTTTCATCGAAACGTTTATACGCTTGATGAGCGGATCGATCAGGTAGGTCAGGAGCGAACGTTCACCGGTCTTGATGACCACCTGTACTGGCATGCCCGGCTGCATCTGCCGATGCCCAAGCGATTTCAATCCCTCAGGGGTTACTGACACTCGGGCAAGATAATAGGTTGCCCCCGGCTGAGCCGGATTCATCTGCGGATCGGCAATAATGTCTTTCGACACCGAATCAACAGTACCCTGAACGACAAGCTGCGGAGAGTGTGCGAATGAGGAGAAACTCACGCTGACCGGCAAACCTTTGCGGATACTGTCGATCAGGTGCGGCGCTACCTTGGCATCGATGAGAAGCCCCTCGCTGCTCGGCACGATATCCATAATCTTCTGGCCAGGCTGTATAACTGCCCCGACAGTCTGCACCTGCAGACCGACCACCTGCCCTGAAGCGGGAGAGCGAATCTCGGTTTCTGCCAACTCCTCAGCAAGCGCACGGCTCTTTTCAGCGTCAGCCTCGACCTCACGCTGCATTTGCGCAAGTTCCGAAGCGGTATTGCTCCTGAATTCAGAGATTTTCAACTCAACCTCACGCTGCTGGTTTCTGGGAGCATAACCCTCCTTTACCAGCGAGCTTATGCCCGACAACTGCTCATTGAGGATGCCCAGCGTCCGTCGGCGGGCAAGAAACAGCTCTTTCTGATTCTGCATGTTCTGGTTGACGAGCGCCTTGTCTGGATCGTTCAGAAGATCTTTATGGAAGGATATCGAACCTGCGCCGCGCATCTCGGCGTTCAATCGGTCAGCAGCAGCCCGTATGCTCAGATAGTGCTGGTGAACCTCATCATATCGTGCCTTGGCCGTCTGCCTGTCAAGGGTGATGAGCACGTCTCCCTGCTGGACCATCTGTCCTTCCTTGACATACACCTTCTCAACCTGGCCGCCGCGAAGGTTTTCGACCACCTTTCGCTTGGTTGCTATGCTGACCAGGCCCTGACAGGGAACGCCTTCGTCAAGGGGAGCCAAGGCTGCCCAAAGAAGAAATCCACCGAACCCTATCAGCAGGATCCAGACACCCAGCCGAACCGGACTTCGAGTGTCACGATACGATGCCCCTGCTGTTTCTGCACCTTCTTCGTTCTGAAGAGCGCTTCTTTTGCTGCCGAAAATGCTCATTATGGTCTTTTAGTACGTTTTTCAAAATTATTGTCAGGATACCGGCGCAGCTGAAGGCTTTACGGCGGCAGCCTTCAGGCTGGCAATGACATCGTCCCTGTGACCGCACTGCACGATACGTCCGTTCTGCATGATCGCGACCAGGTCGGCAACAGCAAGTATATTTGAGCGATGCGTGACAAGAATCACCGTTTTTCCGGCTGCTTTCAGCTCAGCGACTGCCTGAAGCAACGAACGCTCACCGGCGTCATCGAGGTTCGCGTTGGGTTCGTCAAGCACAAGGATCTCAGGGTTGCCATAGAGTGCCCGGGCAAGCCCGAGCCGCTGACGCTGCCCACCGGAGAGCATCCCGCCGGCTTCACCGATCTGGGTGTCATAACCCTTCGGGAAACGAAGGATCATCTCATGAATACCGGTACGCCTCGCTGCATCGATGACTTTAGGAGAATCAATCTCGCCGAAACGCGCGATGTTTTCGGCAATCGTTCCGTCAAACAGTTCAATATCCTGCGGCAGATAGCCGATATGCGGACCAAGTTCAAGCCTGTCCCAACTTTCGACCGGTTCGCCGTCGAGGAGTACGTGTCCCTTGAAATCTGGCCAGACCCCGACAATGCATCGGGCAAGCGTCGATTTTCCCGAACCTGACGGCCCGAGGACGACGACTGTTTTACCTGCCGGAAACATGACATTAAGATCATTGAGGATCGGCGCTTCACGTCCGGGAGCAGTTGCCGTGAACCCCTCAAGCCGGATCTCACCCAAAGGATCCTGGTGCCGGGCACCGGGCGCTTTTTCGGGATACTCATCAAGGAGCTTCTCAAGACGAAGGAATGCGGACTTGGCCTGGATAAACGGCTTCCATGTTGCGACGACGAGGTCGAGGGGAGCAAGCGCTTTGGACATCAGCACATTGGCGGCGATCATGGACCCGGCAGTCATTTTACCCTCGATGACCATCAGGGCGCCGGCTCCAAGCGTCAATGACTGCATGCAGTAACGTACAAACTTGGCGAATGCCTGCTGACGATGCTGACGCTCAAGGGATGACTCGGATTTAGTCAATGAAAGCTCATGTCGCTCGGCCCAATGCTTCCTCAGGTTTCCAGTCATTCCCATCGCATGCAAAGGCTCGATATTACGCAACTTGCTCTGTACATACCGGTAACTGTCGTTGCTCGCGTCGTTTGCGGTTTCAATTTCTTTGGAGCTCATCACGTGGGTCTGCCAGGTAATGGCAAGCTGGAGGATGGCGAAGAAAATGGAAAGACATCCGAGAAACGGGTTGAGCAGAAAAATCACAGCGATATAGACCGGCGTCCACGGAGTGTCGAAAAAGGCGATCAATCCGTTGGAGGTCAGGAACTGGCGAATGTTGGTAAGGTCCATAAAGGCCTCGGTCACATTGCTCCGCGCCTGCTTCAGATAGGCCTCGAAACTCGCCGTGAAAACCAGTGAATTGAGCGCTTCGTCAAGCCTTACGCCTGCACGGACGAGAATACGCGAGCGAAGCCATTCGGCAAACGCCATGACCCCGAAAAACAACAGCATGAACATCGTAACCATCAGGAGCGTCAGTTCACTGCCGCTTTTCATTACACGACCGTAAAGCTGAAGCATGTAAATAGTCGGCGTCAACATCAGCACATTTGCAATCATGCTGAAAATGCCTACCCAGAAGAACTCCCTGCGAAATGCCCAGAGTTGACGGGAAAGTATGCTGCGTTTAAAAAAATCTGATTTCATAAGGGGGTCGGCATACGACTTGTAGTTAGATCTGAGACTTCGGCTGTTGTGGTTGCGGAGAGGCGGATGACGCCTGCAGGGCCGCGAGGACCTCTTCGCAAGTGCCGAAACGCTGGATCTGGCCATCCACAAGTACCATCATATGTTCCATCGCAGCAAGAATATTCAAACGGTGCGTTATGACGATCACCGTCGTTCCCTTCGCCCGTAAGGACTTTACCGCATTGAGCAGCGCGATATCACCTGCATCGTCAAGGCTTGCGTTCGGCTCATCGAGCACCACAAATTTCGGCATGCCATAAACTGCACGGGCAAGTGCGACCCGCTGTCTTTCGCCGCCTGAAAGAAAAGAACCATCGTCGCCGATCTGGGTGTCAAACCCTTTCGGAAGCTGTTCAATGAATCGCTCGAGCCCGACAAGCCGGCACGCATCGCGCACCTTCGCTTCATCGGGCGTTCCGAAACGGGCGATATTCTCTGCTATGGTGCCTTCGAAAAGTTCGACGTTCTGGGGAAGGTAGCCGACGTACTGACCCAGCTCATCCTTGTCCCACTGATAGATATCGTTGCCGTCGAGACGAACTTTCCCCTGCATTGCGGGCCAGATACCCACCATAAGTCTTGCGAGAGTAGTCTTGCCGGATGCCGATGGACCGACGATGGCCACCGCCCCCCCTGGCGCAATCCTGAAGCTCAAACCTTTGAGTATCTGTATGGGACTTCTGGGAGGACCGGCATAAACGCCCTCCACCGTAAGCGCACCGGTGGGTGCGGGCAAAGGCATTTTCTGCTCTGGAAGCGGGAACTCTTTCAGAAGAAGTTCAAGACGACCATATGATTCGATCGCCCCTTCCACCACACGCCAGTTACCGATAATCTGCACAAGAGGGGCAAGGACTTTGCCGCCCAGAATGGAACCGACGATCATCCCCGAACCATGAAGCTCCCCTTTCAGGGTCAACCAGCATCCGACACCAAGAAGCAGTGAACTGAGCAGGCTCTGCACCAGCTTCGACAAAGCCGAATTTGTGCCGGCATGGTCCGATGCGACCGCCTGTGAGAACAGAAATTCCTGCTGTCGGCCCATCCACCTCTTCTGTATGGAACCGAGCATCCCCATCGATTCAATCACCTGCGCGTTGCGGATCACACCCTCCGCATAGCCCTGAGCACTGATCGAACTACGGTTGGCGGCGAGCAACGGCTCACGTATGCGACGTTCATTGATAAAACCGATACCGAACTGAATAAGCGCTCCAGCTACCGAAAACCATCCCAGAAGCGGATCCATTATAAAAAGAAGCACAAGGACAAGTAGCGCCAAAGGGGTATCAAGTATGGCAAGAAAAGCCTGTGAGGGAAGAAATTCGCGAAGGACCTTGAGATCTCGGAGCGATTGCGCCCCTGCCCCCGGGATGTTCAGAAGTCGGGCAGCGAACACCGCACTGAAGACTCGATCGCGTACCTGGCGGTCAAGCTCAATACCGGCATCATTCATGACCTGCCGGCGGATCCACTCGAGAGCCTCCAGCAGCATATAGGCGCCGATCACGAGGATTGTCAGCATCAGGAGGGTCTTGTGGCTCTGGCTGTTGACCACCCGGTCGTAAACCTCCATCATGTATGCACTGGGAGTAAGCACCAGCACATTGACAAACACACTGAACACCAATGTCTGATTTATGGAAGGAATCAATGATAAAAAAGATTCGCGCAGAGGGGATGTCTCTTTGGTTCGCTTCATGAGCTATGACACATATAGACTGACTCAGAAAATAGGGCTCGTTACAAAAAACTCAACACAATATAATTATTGGCCTTATACATGCCATAATTATTAACGGCAACGAAAGCTCGAAACCAATATCCAGGCCTATGTCAGGACAACTGATCCGCCCTGTTCGAAGCGACATGATTCGAAAGGAATGCGCCTTGCATACATTTCCTGTCGGTCAGGACAACTCTCATGGCGCGTGTCTCGAACCACACCGTTTTACGTGCAATACCACCTGGCTGACAACCCTTGATGGTTGATGGATCCCGTAGATTTCCGGCAAAATAAGCTCCCCGCAAACACTCCCCGATAACGACAACAAAGCTGTTGACAAAAGCGAATGATATGAAATACAAGACTCTTCCGGCCAGGATCAATAATTCTGTACCCAACAGCTTTTCGCTGCATTATATTTAAAACGAGGGTTTTTTGTCGATCGATTATCGGCTAACTGCATCACTTTATCAGCAGATCTTTACAAAAGGAGGAAAGATTGCCATGAAAAAAAGTACAGGCTTATGGATTGACCACAATGAGGCAATTCTGGTCATGATCGTAGACGATCAGACATCTGTTCAACATGTCGAGTCTGGTGCTGATGGGCATTTCAAATCAACTGGCGGCTGGAAATCCCAGGGCTCTTCAGTAGCCCAGGCCGTATCGTCTGAAGGCAAAGCCGAAGAGATCCGGAAGCATCAGCTGCATGCTTTTTATACGGATGTCATCAATCGACTTGAAGATTCAAGTGAAATTGCCATTCTCGGCCCGGGAGAAGCCAAAACTGAACTGGGCAACGAAATCAAGAAACATGGCCGCCTTCAGGAAAAAGTGGCTACAGTCGAAGCATGCGACCGCCTTACTGAAAATCAGCTCGTCGCCAAGGTTAAGACGCTGTTTTTGTAATTAACATGCGCATCGAACTCCATTTATCTTATAACGACAGCAAGTCGCCTCAAAAAAAACCCTCCGTTAGACGAAGGGTTTTTCTTTTTATGGGAAGCGGACTCTCCGAGTCACTTCGCAATCGTTAACAGATCCGCCTTGACACGTTCAAAAACACTGGCCCAATCACCGATTGATTTCTGCCGGTAAAGTTTAACGCTCGGATACCAGGGACTATCCGTCCTGTCAAGCAACCAGCGCCAGTCCGGAGAGAACGGCAACATCACCCATGTCGGCTTGCCCAGGGCGGCGCTTGCGTGAACGATGCTCGTATCGACACTGATCACGAGGTCCATCAACTCACACAAGGCGGCAATATCAGTAAAATCCTTGACCTCATCCCCGAAATACCTGATCTCCTTATGTGTCATAAGCGTTGCCCGGTCTGTATCCCTGACATCTTTCTGCAGGCTCACATATTCAAATCCATTGGGAAGCATGGCGGCGAACGAAGAAAGCCTTACACTTCGATGAAGGTCATTATGATGTGTTGGCCGCCCACTCCATACGAGGCCGACTCTCGGCTTTGTCTTCGGACCCAGCTTCTCAGACCATACCGCCACCTTTTCTGAGTCAGCCGACAGATATTCGGGAAAAGATGGAACGGTATCAAGGGTTGTGTTGAAGGCAAAGGCAAGGCTTGTAATCGGGCAATGGCAATCAAAGGCAGGCAGAGTCGCACCTTTCACCACAAACTCAGCAACTCCCTCAAGCTGCCGTAACAAACCGATCAGAGGCTGCTCGATTTCCAGTATAACCCTCGCGCCAAGTTCAGCCACGAATTGCACGTAACGGCAGAACTGGATCGTATCGCCAAAGCTTTGCTCACTGTGCAACAGGATGGTTTTGCCATTAATGTAAAAGTTGCCGAGCCATAACTGCTGAATAAAGCTGCGTTTCGAAAACTGGTTTTCTTCTGTCTTGCAACGCCACTCATACAACTCCCAGCCTTTCTCATAGTCGCCGCCCAAAAGCAATGCAATCGATTTATTCACATAGGCAGGTACGTAATTGGGTTTAAGCGCTATGGCGTGGTCGTAACTGGCCACAGCCGCTTCCAGCTTATTGAGTCCCTGAAGCGCAACCCCCTTGTTGGACCAGGCTTCGGCATAATCAGGCCTGATCCCTATTGCCTTGTCATAACTGTTTATCGCCGCCTCCAGCCGTTTAAGCTCCTCCTGCGAGTTGCCCCGGTGGTACCATGCTTCCGCATAATCGGGTTTGAGCGCTATCGCCTGGTCATAGCTGGCAATCGCTGAATCGTAGAGCTTGAGATCGCTCAACGCAAGCCCCCGATTGTTATACGCTTCTGCAAAACCGGATTTCAGCACTATCGCTTTTTCAAAACTGGCTACAGCCGCATCCAACTGTTCCAGCCGATGCAGCGCGACGCCCCGGTTTGACCACGCTTCGGCGTAATTAGGATTGATCACGATGGCCCTGTCATAACTGGCCACAGCCTCATCCAGCTGGTTCAGCGCCTGCAGTGCGGCACCCCTGTTCGACCACGCTTCGGCAAATTCAGGAACGATCGCTATCACCTTGTCATAACTGGCTATCGCCGCCTCCATCCTGTTGCAGCCCTGAAGCGCAAGCCCCCGATTATACCATGCATCCGCAAAATCGGGTATGAGCGTTATTGCCTGGTCGTAACTGGCTATGGCCGCATCCAACTGCTTGAGTTCCTGCAACGCCGCTCCCCGGCTGGAATAATAGGCTGCATTGTGCGGATAGAGTTCGATGGCTTGATTGATCAGTTCAATCGCACGTTGGTATTTTTGCGTCTGTAACGCTATAACACCCATAAGATGAAGTGCGTCGAAATGTTTCGGCTGAAGGACAAGTATCTCCGCATAGAGTTGCCCTGCCTGCTCAAGTTGTCCCCTGCGATGGAGCGCAAGTGCCTGCTCTAATATTTCCTGGGTTCTTTCTGTCAAGGGAATGGTGATGAAATTTGATATGGGTAGGCCAACTCTCCTGGCAATCGGACATCACGACTGATCCTGAATCGCAACAATGCACAACTCCATGCATCAATAACCCTGAGCATACGACCTGCGATTTGACATACGACATCAAAGCCAGCAAAATCATACATGCCTGCAAATATAAACGTAACACTCTTTCACGTTAAAAGGAAGTAAAGCATTGTCTGAATCATGCAGAATTACGCGTCCTGAGCGTTTGATGCATGATATCCGGGCATCTGTCCCCCAGTTGCTGCACCTGTCAGGCATTGGATCCGGAATTCAATCACATCATGAGTGCAGAAAAGCACTGAACGGAGAGGCTTCGCCCATACGAACCGACCTTCGCTTCGGAAAGAAGTAAAAAAAGAGGCGCATCTTATCCGGCTGATCAATAAAATCATAATATTACAAAGAGCAACATGCGTCGCCCCCGTCTGAAGTGACAGAAGAATTCAATGGTGATTGTCCAACATCGTCGCTGATTGAATCAAACCGATTATCCGCAATGCAAAACCGGTCAATACGTGTAAACGCATCACTGATACTGGCAGGCCTCTGCTGCGTATCGCCCGACGCCCTATCCGGAGAGGTGGAGAACGGGGTGGCCGTAACGACGACCTCGCCAGTTGCCTCGTTGGGCAAAACACTTCAGCCCGGAATCGTGAGCGGGACTGTCGAAACATCCATCGGACGTTACAGGAAAAATGCTGTGGTTTACCTGAAAGGGATGAAGGAGAAGGTTTTCCCAAAACAGGCTAAAATGGACCAGAAAAACCTGGCGTTCGTCCCTCATGTCATTGTCGTACCGACAGGATCGAGCGTTTCGTTCTCAAACAGCGACAAGGTAAATCACGACATAACCTCTGCCGACGCCTGCAAGAAACTGGATATCGACGATTTTCATCCAAGTATGACCAGGGTGGTGACTTTCGAAAAAGCCTGTGAAGTGAACCTGTTGTGCGACCTGCACCCTGAGATGTCTGCCTATGTCGTCGTCGTGGAGAGCAACTATTTCGCCGTCACGGGAGCAGACGGAAAATTCACGATCGACTCCGTCCCGCCAGGTACCTATGATGTCTCAGTCTGGAGTGAAAAGCTGAAGCAGGCAAAAGCAGTTTCCGTCACGGTGAAAAGCGGGCAGACGTCAAGAATCGAAATCGGGATGACGAAATAACCCGACGCCTGACGATTCCGGAATCTTCACCATCGAGAGGAGAATCCGTTTCCCCCCGCATGAGCAGCAGTGCTTATGACGTCCAATCATCAGTGCCCCTATGGTACAGGGGCGCCTGCACAGGTTACTGTTCCCTGAACGTTGCAACTACATTCACAATGGAGACCATCATGAAAAAATCACTGCTTCTTGCACTGCTTTTGTCTATCAGCGGTTGTGCGCCATATCTGCACAACGGAGACAGGCAAAGGGACAGGAATGAATCGTACCGTCGTGATGGACGTGGCGATCGGGATCAAAGAAGGGATTACGATGACCGGCGCGATGATGACCGGCGCGACCATGACAACAGGGACCGCAGGCTGAACGGTTACTGATCGGCCAATGCAGGCCGGGCCTCAATCGAATCGATTGAGGCCCGCAGGCATCAGAGGTGTCGAAAAAGTTCACTCCGAGATCGATGGCCCGATGAATTTCCGCAATAGATTACGCATCATCCCTGGAGCCATGGAAATCGCTCATTCCCATGCAACCAAGACCTTGAGCCGATACCGTCAAACCCCGGGGACCAAGCGTCCTCTGTTCCATACAAGCCGTCATCCTTCGGGTATCATTACGTGATAAGGGCGAATATCAGGACTTTATGACCCAATACAGCTCCCCGCCCTGGCATACCTTTTCAAACCTTCCTGTCGAAAACATCGACGCCATCTCTTCCTGAACCCTCGGCTGCCCGCCAGGAAAAAGCTTGCCGAGGGCGGCTTCGAGCTCCCTCTCCTGAAGCGGATGGCGCACGGCGATACGAGTGACGGTTTCAAGGAGGTTTTCAGTCGATCCGAGTTCCATTTCTCCCTTTGCAGGATGGACCACCGGGGCGGCTTTAGAGAGGATAAAGACAGCCCTGCGAATGCGATCCCCGTCAGGCATGCTGACCGAGCCTTCCGCGGCGGGCCTCGTCGGGAGTACCAGATGGACCGTGTCGGGTCGAATGTCGGCGAGCACGTCAGCCAGATCGGCAAGCGCCTCATCAGTATCGTTCAAACCGGCGATAAGCATCACCTCGACCCATAGTTTACCGGAATACTCCTGCCTGAAACGTCGAAGCCCCTCGATATGCTGCTGGAAAGTGAACCCGGGCGCAGGCCTGTCGATACGATCGAACAGCGCTTCCGAGCCGGCATTGAGCGACGGCAGAACCGCATCGGTTTCAAGCAGCTCTTCACGCACTTCCGGCAAATGCAGCAGGGAACCGTTGGTAATGACGGCGACAGGAATCGCGGTCGACCTCTTCAGCTCACGTACAATCCATCCGATTCCCTTGTAGAGCGTCGTTTCACCCGAACCGACGAAGGTTATCCAGTCAATGCCTTTTTGCGCCTCTACAGCCTGGAGAATCTCTTCAACTATCTCCTCCTTCGGGTAAAACTCGGATCGTTCCGAAACGAACTGTTTCGTCCTGCCAAGCTGGCAGTAGATACAGTTCCAGGTACAGCTCTTGGATGGAAGCAGATCGACCCCCAGAGACTGACCAAGCCTTTTCGAAGATATCGGACCGAAAACATGTTTCATGGAACTGATCCTTGTTGTTGTTTTCAGCCGACCTTGGCTGATTCAGCCATCTTCAGGATTTTGGCCTCGCTTTCGGCTTCGAACGCCTCTTTGGATATATGCGGAAGAACAAGGCTGGAAATTGCAAAGGCAATGATTTCAAGGGTGAAAATACCCGAATAGGCCAGCATATGATTCCCTGTGAGGCTGAAGACAACGTCACGGATGACCCCGGCTCCGGAATGGCCCAGGAAAATAGCCAGGCTCTGGGCGGTTCCCCACAAACCCATATAGACGCCGCTGCGTCCCGCAGTCATGTTCATCATCATGGTGATGTTGGAAACGCTTGCAGCCCCAAGTCCGGCGCCGGTAACAACAAGGGCGATGCGCAGCAGCGTCAGATCGTGCGCAAAACCGGCCATGATGATCATGCTGAACCCGATCGCGCCCAATACATTGCCAACATAGGCCCCTCGCTTGAAACCGATCCGCGACAGAAGAAACCCGGTAATAAGCATGAAAATGAGCTGGGTTCCGCCCATCAACGGCTTGAAAAGCTTGGTCGTGGCTGATACCGGCATACCGAACACCTCCGCACCGAACGGATCCATGACCACCTCGTTGGCAAACAGGGCGAAAATGGAGATAAATACATAGAATGCGAACTGCAGGGTTCTCGGTGATGATGAAAGCAGACGGATCGACTGGGGGAAGGTAATGCTGTGCTTCTCCTTACCCTCACTGACGACGGCATTGCGCTTTTCTACACCGAGGACGGCAACAAGCCCCATGAGGAAAGCGATCAGGCCACACGTTTCGGCAACCTGCGTCAACCGTTCGGGAGAAAATACCTTGAGATAGGAGCCTATCGTCAAGTTTGAAACAATGGCGGTCAGCACCATCAGGGTCCAGCTGGCTCCGGCGATCTTGCCGATATGCTCCTCAGCGACATTGTCGGCGATCAATGCGTAATAGGCCGTGGTCGCCACCTGGAGACCGAAACCGAAAACAAGGAAAATCAGGCAGAGTTTCCACAAGCCGATATCGAACAGGGCAACAGAAACAATTTCCGACAGGGAATTTCCGGACATGTGGACTTCGTATGCCGCTGATGGCGAAAGGATAAATGAAACGACGCAACTCACAAGCCCGATCAGGATGTAAGGGGTACGGCGGTAGCCGAGTATGCTGAACCGGTCGGAAAGATTCCCAATCCAGACCTTGACGCCGAAAATAGCCAGAAGCTCCTTGAGGCTTATAAGCCCGAGGGCAATGGTCGCCGGAATAAAAAGCTCTTTGATCATGACCCTGTTCAGGATATCCTGTACAAAACCAAGCATGATGCCGAAGCCCATCTGGAAAAGGGAAATCCGGACAAGGTTGATTGTTTTCATGTGCCGCCGGGAAAAATAGTGTTGAGGCAGAGTTATAATGTATCGCCGGGAACCAAGGCCGTAATTTACATAAAACCCCAGCTTTCCCAAGGGTTTCACGACCCCGCCATTCTTGGAAATCAGGGGGTTTTTGGTTATCGTGAGCAAGTAAGAATCATCTTGGGGGTGCTTCGCCATGACGAAGCTGAGATCAGACCCCTATGACTTGATGCAGGTAATGCTGACACAAGGAAAGATGAAGCATGCCCGCCAACCCCTGCTTCACTGCTCCGTTTCGCCAGAAAAGGTTTTTTCCCGTTTTTCCATGACAAGTCCCATGAACCAAGAGAGCGCATCCTGCCCCGACAGGCAATTTTTCGGGCCCAGTTCTTCCAGAGTTTATCTCAAGGGCTCGATTTACCCGATCGAAGTCGGCATGCGAAACGTGGCCCTTTCGAAAACCTATGAATCCGGCGGGCTGGAGTTTTCTGCCATGCCGCTCTATGACACCAGCGGCCCGTTCGGTGACCCGGAGTACGAACACGACCCCAAAAAAGGACTTGCTCCGGTACGTGACGCATGGGGTTTCGATTACGGAACCGTCGAATCGCCGGGCGCCAGGCTCTCGATGACCGGCAGAAAGCCGCTGAAGTCGAAAGAGGGGCAAGCCGTTACCCAGATGCATTTTGCCAGGAAAGGGATCATCACCCCTGAAATGGAGTACGTCGCCATCAGGGAGAACCAGGGTCTGGAAGAGTGGATATCGCGTTCCGGCGGAAAGCCGGTCACCCCGGAGATGGTCAGGAACGAAATTGCTCGCGGCCGCGCGATCATTCCGGCCAACATCAACCACCCCGAACTTGAGCCTATGGTCATCGGCAGGAACTTCAGGGTCAAGATCAACGCGAACATAGGCAATTCGGCACTCGGATCCTCGATCGACGAAGAGGTCGAAAAGGCAGTGTGGTCATGCCGATGGGGTGCAGATACGGTCATGGACCTGAGTACGGGAAAAAACATCAACCAGACCAGGGAGTGGATCCTGAGGAACTCTCCCGTTCCGATCGGCACGGTACCCCTCTACCAGGCTCTTGAAAAAGTGGGGGGCAAGCCGGAAGAGCTCACCTGGGAGGTTTACCGCGACACGATCGTGGAGCAGGCCGAACAGGGGGTGGACTACTTCACCATCCACTCCGGCATCCTCGCCGCAACGCTGCCACATGCAGAAAAGCGACGGACTGGCATCGTATCGCGAGGCGGATCGATCATGGCCCGGTGGTGCAAGGCCCACAGGCAGGAAAACTTCCTCTACACACGTTTCGACGAGATCTGCGAAATACTTCGCAGCTACGACGTTGCCGTATCGCTTGGAGACGCGCTCCGTCCGGGATCGATCGGGGACGCCAACGACAAGGCACAGTTCAGCGAGCTTAAAACGCTCGGAGAGCTGACCCTGAAGGCATGGGAACGCGACGTGCAGGTGATGATCGAAGGGCCCGGCCACGTACCGATGAACATGATCCGCGAAAACATGGACCTGCAGCTCGAGTACTGCCACGAAGCGCCGTTCTACACGCTCGGCCCGCTGGTCACCGACATCGCCGCAGGATACGACCACATCAATTCGGCCATCGGGGGCACGCTCATCGCCTTCTACGGTTGCTCGATGCTCTGCTACGTAACGCCAAAGGAGCATCTCGGACTGCCGAACCGCGACGATGTGAGGGAAGGAGTCATCGCACATCGCGTGGCCGCCCATGCGGCAGACATCGCAAAAGGAAGCCCGACTGCATGGCTGCGAGACGAACTGATGAGCCGGGCCCGCTATGCGTTTGCCTGGGAAGACCAGTTCAGCCTTTCGCTCGACCCGGTCAAAACCCGTCAGATCCATGCACAGAACATCGCCGCAACAGGAGACAGTGCTGCCAACGCGAAGTACTGCACCATGTGCGGCCCCGATTTCTGCTCGATGAAGAGGTCACAGGAATAAGCCGACCTCTGAGGTTTGAAAAAGATGCATTGATGAGTTCGCTCGGGCTGAAGCCAAATATCTTCCCTCCCCGTTTGGCAGGGACAAAAAAAGCCTCCATATCACAGGAGGCTTTTGCATATCTCTACCGATACGAGTGTCAGCAGGCGGCCTTGACGATGGCCATAAAGTCCGCCGTGTTCAGGCTTGCTCCCCCGATCAGGCCGCCGTCGATATCTGGCATGCCAAAAAGTTCGGACGCGTTGGAAGGCTTAACGCTGCCTCCATACTGAATGCGCAGGTGTTCGGATGCCTGCTCTCCGTAAAGGCCTGCGATGACGGCCCTTATGGATGCATGAACCTCCTGCGCCTGGGCGCTGGTGGCCGTTTTGCCGGTACCGATAGCCCAAACCGGTTCGTAGGCGATCACAAGGTTGCTGATGTCGGCGACTCCCGAGAGGCCTTCGACAACCTGTCCGGTAATAATCGATTCAGTCACCCCTTTTTCACGCTCTTCAAGCGTTTCGCCAACGCAGAGAATGACGCTGAGGCCATCTGCGAGAGCTTTTTTCACCTTCAGGTTGACGACGGAATTGGTATCGCCAAAATACTGGCGTCGCTCGGAGTGTCCAAGAATGACGTAGCTGCATCCCGCTGCGGCAAGCATCCGTGCAGAGATTTCACCGGTGAAGGCGCCGTCGTTCTCGTAATGGCAGTTCTGGCCTGCAAGCCGTATGTCGCTCCACTCGACAACCTTTCCGACCTCATGGATAGCCAGAAAAGAAGGCGCAATGCCGACTTCGCAACAATGGATTCCCGTCCCCACCTTTTCAGCGATCTCCGTAGCCAGATCGATCGACTCGGCAACGGTATTGTTCATTTTCCAGTTACCTACAACAATTTTCCTGCGCATATCAGTAATCTGTTATTACCTCTTGGTAGATTTTTTCGATCTCGGCGATCTTGAAAGTGTGCTTTCCAGAACGCGCATCCCTCAGTTCAAGCTTGTCCTGGTCGATAGCCGTGATATAGCCGTGCCATACCCGCTGCTCTCTGGTGACAAGGTTGATCTCCTTGTCGAGCAATTCACGGCTTCCGCCTATCTGCTGTGCCGTATAGATGATCTGTCGTTTTCCCATGGAAAGGCTTTTAAGACTTTTTATTAATTGAAAATGTCCAGGTGTCCCGCACTTCGCCACATGTTGGATAAATACAAAATTGTCCTGACCATGCTCATCGAATAGGGAACAAATCACGTTTTCAGGTCGTCGGAAATATACGATTCGCGGGGGAAAAACAAGTCCTGAATTATTTCAACGGACAGACCCCGCAAAACTGAACCATGTCCACAGCAGTGGTGTGCTCTCAAGGAGAGCCTTCCGGCAAAGGTCAACCCGGGACCAAACGGTGAATCATTGCCATGCAGGAAGGAGGGTGCTGACGGCCGAACAATTCGCTCCTGCCGTGCGTCTTGCAGAAACTGAATCCATCTGCAGATGGGCTGTAAAGACCTGCATCCGGAAAAGGATAATGGAAAAACAGAATTTTGCAGGCAATTGCTCATTGAAAGAAGGAGTGCAGGCAGAAATTCGAGATCGGGCTGTAGAAACCGAAGGTGATCAAACCAGAATGTTCCTTGTTGAGCCTGATAGATTAATCGACCAGAAATAAATAGCAGTCTGGTCGAAAATCTCCAATTCTGCCTGCTCCATTGAGAGGGAAACAGCGCAAGAAGATGAACCTACTTGACGAAAATGTCGAGGATCTCATAATGTAGTTCACCTTTCGGGACGCTGATCTTGACTTTCTCACCGATTGATTTGCCGATGAGCGCCCTGCCGACGGGAGAACGGACCGAAATCTTGCCGAGATCTGAATCGGCCTCTTCGGAAGAGACGAGGGTGTACTCGATGATCTCGTCTTCAGCCTCAAGGTTGCGAAGCTTGACCGAGGTCAGGATATAGACCCTATCGGTTTTAACCTGTTTCGGATCCAGAATCGTGGCAGCAGCGAGCTTGTTCTCGAGTTCGCTTATTCTCGATTCGAGATGAGCCTGCTCCTCGCGGGCGGCATCATATTCGGCATTTTCGCTCAAATCCCCGTGCGAACGAGCCTCAGCGATTTTCTCAAGCACCTCTTTCCTGGTCTGCGATATCAACAGATGAAGATCCTCTTTAAGCCGGTTGTATCCATCCCGTGTCAGATAAATGCGATCACTCATTTCGATTCGTGTTTTTTTGTTGGCGATGAAAAAGAGCGAATTATCACCATACGTTACAGCCGCATGAACATGTGGCAAACAAAAAAAAGTAAAGTCAGCAGCATGGCTGACTTTACTTCTTCGGTAAATGTAAAAAATCTTTAGCCCAAGGGCAAAGAACCTTTACAGATTAAACGCAAAATACATCCTGCTCCAGCCGCGTTCGACAAGGATGAAGAGAAGATCACCGCGCTTCTTGTTCTTGACCAGTTCGTTGAACGCTGCGGTCGTCCCGACCTGTTTCTTGTCGATGGAAAGGATGACATCGCCAGGCCTGAGGCCTATCTTGAACGCAGGACTGTTTCCTTTTACGGAGGTCACGACGAGCCGGTGTGAGTTCGGCCTCATGTTCATCTTCTGCGATGTCTGCTCATCGAGGGGAGCGACCATGAATCCAAGAAGATCGCTGGATACCTCCTCCCCCTGCACTGAGGCGACCTCCTTGTCGGGCAACGCTTCAAGGCGAACCGTCAGCGTCTGGAGTTTACCGTCACGATTTATCCGGACTGCAGCAGAACTTCCCGGCGCGTGGTTGGCTATGTCATTACGAAGTTCCGCCGAACTGGTCGCCGGTCTTCCATCGAAATCAAGAACGACGTCGCCGGTCTTCAGGCCCGCCTTCGCGCCCGGACCGCCAGCCATGACCGTTCCGACCAGGACGCCTTCGACGTTTTTCATGTTCAGGCCCCTGGCGATATTCTCATCGACGTCCTGAATTGAAATACCGAGGTACCCGCGCTCGACCCTGCCGCTCTTGACCAGGGAAGAAAATATCCTGTTGGCCATGTTCGAGGGGACAGCGAAACCTATGCCCTCGAACCCGGCGGCACGACTGGCCATGGCCGTGCTGATGCCTACCAGCTCACCGTTGATGTTCACCAGCGCGCCACCCGAATTACCCGGGTTGATGGCTGCGTCAGTCTGGATGAAATCCTCATAATCTGCCAGACCGACATTTGCCCGGCCTTTGGCGCTGACGATACCCTGGGTGACCGTCCGAGCGAGATTCTCGCCGAGCGGGCTACCGATCGCAATGACCCACTCGCCTACGCGCAGCCGGTCGCTGTTGCCGATAGGGATCGGCTTGAGCCCAGTTGCATCGATCTTTATGACTGCGATATCGGTTCGGGGATCCTTTCCGACGATCTTCGCAGGAAACCTCCTGTTGTCGGAGGTCCTGATCGATATGGTGTACGCATTGTCAATCACGTGGTTGTTGGTGAGGATATAACCGTCGGAACTGACGATGACACCTGAGCCCAGCCCATGAAGAACCTCCTTGCGGGATTTGCCGCTTTCACGACTCTGGCCGTTAAACATTTCGTTAAGCGATTTGCCGAAGAGATCGAAAGGAGTCATCACCGGACGATCGATCGAGGATTCGGTATAGATCGTCACGACCGACGGAGTCGCCGACTCCGCGATATGGACGAACGCCTCATTGAAATCGTTCAACGACTGAATCGGGCGATGCTGGATGTTTTCTGCAGCAACGGCCTCTTTCATGCCAGCTGCAATGCTGTACCCGTTGTCATGCCTGTCCAGCGAGAACTCCACGTCGGAAATGGCGAGGGCTCCGGCGGCAAGGCCTGCAGATACCAGAACAAAAGACTTGAGTGTTGTTCGTTTCTTTTTCATGGGTGCATCAGGTTTGCGGTTGATCAGACTGCTGTTTCAATGCTTTCGAGAGCTGTCAGCCCAGCCCTCATCTTGTTCATTGTCTCTTCGTATTCGTTCTCCGGGGTCGAATCGGCTACAATGCCCCCGGCCGCCTGGAAGTATATGATCCCATCCCTGACGACCATGGTCCGGATTGCGATGGCCGTGGTCAGCCCACCACGAAAATCCAGATAACCTACGGCGCCTCCATACAGGCCCCGTTTCTCCTTTTCCAGTTCATAGATGATCTCCATGGCCCTCACCTTCGGAGCACCGGTCAGCGTACCGGCAGGGAAACAGGACCAGAAGGCGTCCATCGCGCTCAGGCCCTCCTGCAGCTCACCCCTGACGTTGCTGACGATGTGCATCACATGCGAGTACTTCTCGATCACCATCATCTCGTTGGTATCGACCGTTCCGATTTTGGCAATACGGCCGATATCGTTACGGCTGAGGTCGATGAGCATAAGATGCTCGGCGCACTCCTTTTCGTCTGCAAGCAACTCGCGAGCGTTGTGCTCGTCTTCGTCAAAGGTCTCGCCTCGGCGTCTTGTGCCTGCAATTGGGCGGGTATCGACGATCCTCCGGCCTGCCGGGTCATGCTCGACTTTGACCAGCAGTTCCGGCGAAGAGCCGACAACGTAGAAATCCTCGAAATCGTAGAAATAGAGGTACGGCGAGGGATTGATGGTCCTCAGCACCCGATATACGTCGAACGGCCTGGTATGCAGTTTTCTCTGAAGCCGCTGGGAAACCTGCACCTGGAAGATGTCGCCGCTGAGGATGTACTCCTTGGCCTTGAGCACCTTGTCGTAATACTCTTCCCTGGTGGTATTCGAAACGATCGGTTCAGGCCGCTCCGGTCTGAGCTGAATGAGCTCCCTGTCGAGCGGTTCGAACATGATCCCGGCCAGCTCGTCGATCTTGCGCTCCGCTCGTTGCCTGTCGTTTTCGTCGATGTAATTGACGACGACGAACAGCTTGCGCATCACGTTGTCGAAAATCACCAGCGTATCGCAGAACAGGAGGCAGAGATCGGGGAGTCCTGCAGGATCGGGCATTTCAGGCGCCGGAATCTTTTCGATCAGATGCATCGTGTCATATCCGAAGTAACCGAACACACCGGAGGTGGTCATGTTCGGAGAGCCGTTTTTGCTTCGGGGCATCTCCGATGAGGCAAACCTCGCCAGACATCGGTCGACGATCCTGCGTAAATCGCTCTCCTCATCGACGATCGACTCGAGAGAGCGAAAGCGTTCGTCACGGACGTCAAGTGAAATCCCACCACCTACCGTGCCTTTGAGCACTGCCACCGGATCGACGGCGATGTAGGAAAAACGCGCAAGCATCTCCTCCCCTTCCACCGATTCGAGCAGGCATGAATATGGTCGCTGCATCTTGAGGTACACCGATACCGGAGTTTCCGTATCGGCCTGAAAGGTCTTGACTAACGGGGTCAGTATGAACGACGGCTGGTCAGCCCTGTCGTGGTTATTTTCCGAAAAAGATCTGATCATGAATATTGACTGCTACTGAAAAGGGGAAAATATCATATCATTATAGAGGCTATCCTATCGGTAACAAGGGACCTCACACCATGAAAAAAGGAAGCGGCAATGGCCTGAAATGGCTTACCGCACTCATGCTGTCGCCGGGCATGATCTTCACCGCAGCATACCTCCTGGTATGGCTTTCGATGAACCTCTACCTCGACAACAGCTTCAAGGACGACCTGAGGGGACCGTTTACCTCTGAAACCGGAGTTCGATACCGATTGAGCATCGGATCGCTCAGAACCGGTCCGGACCTCAATTCGCTCACCCTCAGACAACTTGAGCTGATCCCGTTCGATAACGGGCAAAACCAAAGAACGAACGGCGCCGGATTTCAGGTTGCGGAACTCAAGGTACCCTGCCCCGACCTCTGCTTTTTCCCGTTCAGGCCGACGCTTGCAACGATCTCAACGCGAAAAATCTTCCTGGAGATCCTTTCCCGGGACGGCTCAATGAACGGTCAGTCCCGTCCTCTGCCATCGTATCGAGGAGATCTTGTCTACCGGCTCAGTCAGGAGCGACAGGTCGGGATCCCATGACCAGTAAACCATCATCGCCTGGCCGACAAGATCGGTTTCTGGCAGAAAACCCCAGTAACGGCTGTCAAGGCTGTTGTCCCGATTGTCGCCCATGGCAAAATAGTAGTTTCTGGCGACGGTGTAACGTGCAAGGGCCATGCCGTCGACAAACACACGCGATCCGACAAGGCTGACCGTATGTCCCTCGTCAACGATAAGGTCGCGATAGACCGGCAGCGTCTCGGGAGTGAGTTCGATCACATCGCCCTTACGTGGAATGTGCAAGGGGCCGTAGTTGTCCTTGTTGTAGTTCGACAGCGATGGAAAAATCTGGAAATCGCCATAACCCGGAGGCATCTCGGCCCCAATGAACTGGCCGTGTTCGGGCAGGGTCACCGCTTTTGCGTTGATGAACAGCTGACGTCCCCTGATTTCGAGGGTATCGCCCGGCAGAGCCACGCAACGCTTGATATAGTTAAGGCTCCTGTCGCGTGGGAACTTGAATACGATGATGTCACCACGCCTGACGTCATGAATTTTCGGAAGCCTGATATCGGTAAACGGCACCTTGGGGCCGTAGACATATTTGTTCACAAAAAGAAAATCGCCAGCAAGAAGCGTCTTCTCCATGGAGCCTGTCGGAATCCGGTACGATTCGATCACGAACATCCTCAATACCGTCGCAACAATGGCTGCGATAACAAGAGCCTCAAACCACTCTCGGGATTGACGTTTTTCAGCTGTTGAGTTGGGGGCTGTGTTCTGTTTTTTCACTCTTGATGCTTTTGTTGCCGGTAACACCGGAAGCTTCCGGAATAAACTCACGTTCAATGTGACGCCATCGAAAGACTCTTCCAGCGTTTCAGGCTGATAATTTTTTAATAAAAAGAGCTTATTCGTCGATTTTCAGGACGGCAAGAAATGCCTCCTGAGGGATTTCGACGCTGCCTACCTGCTTCATTCGCTTCTTTCCCTCTTTCTGCTTTTCGAGCAGTTTGCGCTTACGGCTGATGTCACCGCCATAGCACTTCGCAAGCACGTTCTTGCGCATGGCCGATATGGTCTCCCTCGAAATCACCCTGCTGCCGATGGCCGCCTGGATTGCGACTTCATACATCTGGCGCGGAATGATGCTCTTGAGCTTCTGGCAAAGCTTGCGGCCCCAGTCGTAGGACTTGGAGCGGTGAACGATCGAAGAAAGCGCATCGACCGGTTCGCCGTTGAGCAGCACATCGAGCTTGACCAGGTCCGAACGACGGTATCCGATATATTCATAGTCCATCGATGCGTAACCCTTGGAGATCGATTTGAGCTTGTCGTGGAAATCGAAGACGATCTCGCCGAGCGGAAACTCGAAATGCATGTTCACCCTCGCCGTGTCCAGGTAATCGGTGTTCCTGTACTCGCCGCGCCGCTCCATGCCGAGCTTCATGATGTTGCCGATGTATTCCGCCATCGTGATGATCTGCATCGAGACATAAGGCTCCTCAACCCAGTTGATCTTCGTGGTATCCGGCATCTTCGACGGATTATCCACCTCGACGATCTCCCCGTCGGTCTGCACGACGCGGTACTCCACGTTCGGCACCGTCGTGATGATATTGACATTGTACTCCCGCTCCAGTCGCTCCTGGATGATCTCCATGTGCAGCAGGCCGAGGAATCCGCAGCGGAACCCGAACCCGAGAGCCACCGAGGTCTCAGGCGTATAAACCAGCGAAGCGTCGTTGAGAGAGAGCTTTTCCAGCGATTCGCGAAGGTCCTCGAACTCGTTGGAGTTGACCGGATAGAGACCGCTGAAAACCATCGGCTTGACGTCCTTGTACCCCGCAAGCGCCTCTTCGGCAGGGTTCTCAAGCAGCGTGACCGTATCGCCGACCTTGGCGTCCTTGACATCCTTGATCGAGCAGATCAGATAACCCACGTTGCCCGCCTCAAGCGTGTCCGCAGGCTGTCGTTTGAGGCTCATCGTGCCGATCTCGTCGGCTATGAAAATCTTGTCGTTGGCGAAAAACTTGACCCGGTCGCCCTTCTTGAGGACGCCGTCCACGATCCTGATGTAGGCCACAGCACCCCGGTAAGCATCGAACACCGAATCGAAAATGAGCGCCCTGAGAGGCAGATGCCTGTTATCGGCCGGCGCAGGCACACGCTGGACGATGGCTTCGATCAGGTCATCGATGCCGATGCCTGCCTTGGCAGAAACCTGAAGGATCTCTTCCCTTGTGACGCCGATAAGGTCGATGATCTGCTGGGCGACACCCTCGACGTTCGAAGACGGAAGGTCGATCTTGTTGATGACCGGTATGATCTCAAGCCCTGCTTCGATGGCCAGGTAGAGGTTCGCGATCGTCTGCGCCTCGACGCCCTGGGTGGCGTCGACCACAAGCAGCGCTCCTTCGCATGCAGCCAGCGAGCGCGACACCTCATAGCTGAAATCGACGTGTCCCGGAGTGTCGATCAGGTTCAGGACATACTCCCTGCCGTCACGGGCGGTATGATGCATCTGCACCGCATGGCTCTTGATGGTGATACCGCGCTCGCGCTCAAGGTCCATGTCGTCCAGCACCTGGGCGGTGGACATCTGGTTGTAGGCAAGCGTCTTGGTCACTTCGAGAAGGCGATCGGCGAGCGTCGATTTCCCGTGGTCGATATGGGCGATAATGCAGAAGTTTCTGATCATGCCGACTTCTGTTCCGGTCGGAGGCATAGGTAATCTTGTTCTAACTGGTGATAATGGTTTCGGAGCCCTTCCGTCAAACCGCACGACAGACGAAGGATCGAGTCGAGGAATATAAAAAAATAATGGCGTATAAGTCCTGTACGAGTCACGAAAAGCAGAGCAGTTCGCCGCCGAATCGCAACCCCCTGGCGAACGATTCGCCCTCCATGGCAGTCTTGCCCTCGGCCTGCAGGGTAAGCAGTTCAAGCCACCCATCAACACATCGCACCAACAGGCGGCCGTCGCTGACAGCGAGGCTCCCCGGTTTGACCGAACCGGCGTCTGCAAGCGTTTCGTCAATGCCGGTAGCGGGCCGGGCGCGATAAACTTTCAGGTTTTTGCCTCCGAATGTGGTCCATGCCGCAGGCTTCATGGCGAGGCCCCGGATAAAGTCGTGAACGCGCTGCGACGGCCGGTTCCAGTCTATCCTGGTGTTTTCGCGCGTCAGTTTCGGCGCCCTGGTCGCAAGAGAGTCATCCTGCCTGAGAGGAACAACCGTTCCCTCCCTGATCATCGAAAGGGTCCGGGCTACGGTTCCCGCACCTATCTCCGACAAGCGGACAAGCAGATCGGAAGCATTGTCATCCGGCCCGATCGGCGTCTCGTCGAAGGTGATGATGTTGCCTGTATCGACCGATTGCTGAAGGAAAAATGTGGTCACCCCGGTACGGCTGTCCCCGTTGATGATGGCCCAGTTTACCGGAGCAGCGCCGCGATAAGCAGGCAGCAGCGATCCGTGAAGGTTGAAGGTGCCGAGAGACGGCAGGAGGAACACTTCGGGAGGCAGAACCCGGAACGCGGCGACAACGATCACGTCGGGACGGCAATCAGCCACCTTTGCGGCAAACTCAGGGCTCCTGACATCGTCAGTTTCATAAACCGGCAGGCCGAGCTCCAGAGCCGCCCTCTTTACCGGCGTGGGCTCCGGCGCAGAGTTACGGTTCCGGCGCGGTTTGTCGCAACCGGTAACCACAAGCGCAAGCTCGTAACCGGAACCATCTGCTGCAATACGGCGCAACGAGGGTACGGCGAAATCCGGCGTCCCCATGAAAACGATCCTCATTGCCACGATTCAGCTCCTCGCCCCGACGCCGGCCATATCCCTGGCCAGCGGATAATCGGCTTTGACCCGACCTTCGGAGATAGCGTCCAGATCCTTCTGGATCTTTTTCCTGTCCCGTTTTTCCATTCGGTCCACGAAAAGCGTCCCGTCGAGATGGTCGATCTCGTGCTGGATCGCCCGCGCCATCATGCCGCTGAACTCCTCGGTATGTTCGACGAACTTCTCGTCCCGGTAATGGAGCGTGATCGCCGAAGGACGAACAACGTCACCGACGACCCCCGGGACGCTCAGGCACCCCTCCTCCATGCAATTGCGTCCCCTGACGGAAAGAACCCTCGGGTTGATGATAACCATCGGCTTGTCATCGGCATGCGACTCCATGCACGAAAGATCAAGGACGATCAACCGAAGCGAGCTACCTATCTGGGGTGCCGCCAGGCCTATGCCCGAAGCATTGCGCATCGACTCGAACATATTGCCGATCAGCTCCTCGACAGAGGAATCGACACCTTTCAAAGGCTTGGCCTTCATTGCAAGAACAGGATCACTATAGGTATTGATCGGTACTATCATAAACTGTTTTTACATCTGTTTCAGTATGGCGCCGGCGTTGATCCGCTCAACGATCCGGTTATCAGGCAACCGAACCGCACAGTACGAAATCACCACAGCGAACTCTCCTCGAAAGAACCCTGCGACCATTATAAAAGTTGCCTTCAGGCGGGTTGCGGCAACCAGGACGCACACCCTGGCTGCGAGTTCCGCGAGAGTGAATTTACGATTCTCGGCCAATTTTCCCGAGCAGGACGGCAAATCCGCATGGAGTGCGCTGTTGAAGGGGAATTCAGGCAAAAACCGTACATTTGATTTAGACTATATAACATCGGTACCAGAAGGCCAGATCACTTTACAGCAGAACCGTGAAAAAAGCAGGCCCAGAACTGACGGCTAAGGTAGAATCCCTCTTCAAATCCTTCATGAAGGACGAGGGGCTTCGGTGCACCTCGGAAAGGATCAATGTCCTCCAGGAAATATACAAGTCAGACACCCACCTTGACGCTGACGAAATCTTCGTCAGGCTGCGAAAAAAAGGAGTAGGAATTTCACGGGCAACCGTCTACCACACCCTTGACCTGCTCTTCAGGTTCAACATCATCACAAAGATCGATCTCGGCCACAAGCACACCCATTACGAGAAGTCCTGGGGCGTAGCAAACCACCTTCACATCATCTGCCAGAAATGCGGCAAGGTATCGGAAGCAATAAGCAACGACCTGGCAGGCATGATGGAAAAGCTCTGTGCGGAAAACGGCTTCACGCTCGGCAGCTTCAGCCTTCAGGTGTTCGGGGAGTGCATGGACCAGGAAACCTGTTCAAACTCGATTACAGCCGACTCTCCCGAATAACGCCGATTCTCAAATACTCACACATGCACTGGTTCTACCTGCTCATCGCCATAATCTGCGAAGTCTGCGGAACGACAAGCATGAAGCTCTCGAACGGCTTCGCCAATCTGCTGCCATCTGTTTTAATTTTCGTTTTTTATGCCCTGAGTTTTACATTTGTCACTCTGGCGCTCAAGACCCTGCCGGTTGGCCTTACCTACGCCATCTGGTCGGCACTTGGCACGGCACTCATCACCGCTATCGGCGTACTGTGGTTTGGTGAAGGCATGAACACGCTCAAGCTGGTCTCTCTCCTGCTCATCATACTCGGCGTCGCAGGACTCCAGTTCAGCCAGCAACATTTGAAATAAGGTATGACTCACAAACACCCGGTCTATAAAAAAATAGTCGTGAAAGTCGGCACCAACGTCATCACCGGCAAAGATGGCAAACTCGACCCCGACATCCTCGACAGCCTGACCGGACAGATAGCCGCGCTCGCAGGCAAGGGCGTTGAAGTCATACTCGTCTCCTCCGGCGCCGTCGGCGCAGGCCGCGGAATGGTGACGATCTCGGGAGCGCTCTCCCCTGTCGAAACCCGACAGGTCCTTGCCGCCACAGGCCAGATCCGCCTGATCAATGCTTACAGCGACCGCTTTTCGAAGCACGACATGCTCTCGGCCCAGATCCTCGTCACCAAAGGGGATTTCCGCGACCGGCAGCACTACCTCAATATGCGCACCTGCTTCAACGCCCTGCTCCAGCAGAAGATCGTACCCATCGTCAACGAGAACGATGCGGTAGCCGTCACCGAACTCATGTTCACCGACAACGATGAGCTCTCCGGCCTGATCGCCTCCATGATGCAGGTCGACGCGCACATCATCCTCTCCAACGTGGACGGCCTGTTCGACATGCAGGGTGAAACGAAAAAGCTCATCAGCGAAGTCGATCCCTCATCGAAGCACTTCAGCCAGTACATCCGCCCCACCAAATCCGAGTTCGGACGCGGCGGTATGCTCACCAAGTGCAACATCGCCCACAAACTCTCACAGCTCGGCATCACGGTGCACATCGCCAACGGTATGCAACCGCATATCCTTGAATCGATCATCCACGGCGAACCGGTCGGCACAAGGTTCCTCCCCCAGAAATCCAAGCACGGCATCAAACGCTGGATCGCAGGCAGCGAAGGGCTCGAAAAAGGTGCCGTCGTCATCAACGAAGGCGCCATCCAGGCGCTCATCGCCCCAGACCACGCCAGCAGCCTCCTTCCCGTCGGCATCACCGCAGTCGAAGGAACCTTTTCAAAAGGCGACGTCATCAGGGTCTGCGCAGAAAACGGCACCGTCATCGCCTACGGAATGGCCACCTGCGGCCACGAAAAAGCCCGCTCCGTCATGGGCCATAAAGGCCAGAAACCGGTGATTCACTACGATTATCTGTATATCGTGCCAGCCTGATTCTTCGGAGTTCAACCACAGCCGCAAATTCAAAACATTTGTTTGGCCATCCGCGTTATCGCTCGATACAACCTGCCCCTCCTCCTGAACCTTCTTTAACGGAAGGCGGGTTTTCCAACACGCCATTAACGGCCAAATGAACATGGCTCAATGCATTGCCGGGGGCGCCAAGCCCCAGCTTGGCATCTTTATGGATAACCAACAGGAGACTGAATCAACTCCACCAGACAAAAATCCTACCCTTTCATTGCTTAATCCGTTGTTCGCGTTTGAATTTCCGAGCCGGGACCTGACGTTCCCAGGGTTTTGGCGTTCCTGATTTATCTATTGAGACAGTCTCCTCCGTTATTCCCCAGGAACTCACCCCATAGACTCAATGATAAGTCTGACCTGGAAATGGGTGTACATGGGTGTTTTTTTGGTTCAGATCTTCGAGTTCTACCAAAAAAAAGCAGCCTACGACAAAAGTCAGCAGACCGTTATGAGTTTATTTAATAAAGAGCGCTCCTTGGACTCCTTATAATTTTATGTTGTCGATAGTTTTTTCCTCATTAAATTATACACGCGAACTTAGAGAAAACATCGGCCAGAACATTGTGTTGCTCGAGTCGCTTATATATTTCGAGCCGGGTATCTCGGAGCGACTGTGTCTGTTTCAGGCATTACGGGTAGGGGTAAGCGGTGCCGGTGTTGGCTGATCACCCCGTTACCGCGTTCGCAGGGATGAGGCGAAAGGTATCGAAGTTCACCATGTGGTGAAGTATGTATCTCATAAGTATAAATCCAGGGAGTACGGTTATGTCAGAAGAGGGCAAAGATCTGAAAAAAGAGCTTGCCAAGCGTAAACGAGTGGCCATTGAGATCGCATCGGAGATCCATGATATCGTCGAAGATTCGCTCTGGGTAGACTACGTCAAGATGCCCGAGCTTTCAGAAAAACTTGTAGCCGCCGTACAGGAGGCCAACCAGTTCAAGGCAGAAAACGGTCTCTGAAGCTGGGTTTGGGAACCATGAAGAACTGGGCAAACTTAACCCGAAAACATTCATTGCTTAATCCGGAGCCTGCATTTGAATTGCCGAGCTG
Source organism: Chlorobiaceae bacterium (assembly GCA_013334965.1). Taxonomy (GTDB): domain Bacteria; phylum Bacteroidota; class Chlorobiia; order Chlorobiales; family Chlorobiaceae; genus Chlorobaculum. Next base: position 184,091 of record JAAXWO010000002.1, read on the forward strand.
GGGCTCGGCTTTCCCAGGGCTTTGGCGTTCCTGATTCTTCTTTCGAGATAGCCTCATCCGTTCGTCCTTAGGAACTCGCCCCATCGTCTCCATGATCAGTATCTGACCTGGAATTGGGTGTTAATGGGTGTGTTATTGGATCAGATCTTCCAGCTTTCCAACAAAAAGCGACCTACGACAAAATTCAGCAGGCTGTCATAAGTGTACTTAATAAAGAGCGTCCCCTTGTATTCTCAATCCTCGATCACCTCATCATCGGCAGCACCGGCACCTACTTCAGCTTCCGTGAATCCGGCCTCATTCCCTCATAGCCCATAATCACAGCAGGCCGGGAACCCCCGGCCTGCATCTTCTTCCCGCGACCACAGCGGAAGCCATGGCGCTCACCGCTCCGTCCGCAAGCAAAAAATCACGCCAACAACATCGGAAAACTTCAAATTCCTGAGTACCTTTTCTTCATATACTCATCAAAAACAGGCTCGGACAAGTGTTCTTATGCTGATCAGCATAAAACGCAGAAATAAATCGCAACGCAGCAGTTAATTTATTTCCAAGTAAAAGGTTGATGGCTTTTTGAATTTTGTATGTATTGCGTCTTATGTGGGTTGTAATTCAAAAATCCGCAGCTTATGCGGATCAATCTATTTATTGTTAGGCATCATGAGTGATACTGCGCACGCTATCTGGCCGCCTTACGAAATTTTCTACATCAGTAGCATGCAATTCAATTGTCAGTCTGCCGTGCGCTCCGTGGCTCGCGTGTCTCGGGTGTTTGAAAAGTTGCCGCCGCAGCCGACACACGACGATATTGCCGCGCTACCCACGCAAAGCATACTTAACGAGCTTCAAAATATTGTTGCCCAAGGTGCTGCGCTGTCTCGCTACTTCTGGCCAGTCCGAAAGGGCCACGAGAATCGGGCGGACCATTTGAAACGCACTCTCTCCGTAGATGAAGCCAGTCCGCTCTACGACCGGAATCTAAGAAACGCAATTGAACACTTCGACGAAAGGCTTGATAAATACCTTGGTGCCGGGCTTGTCGGTTACATATTTCCTGAGTTCGTTGGCCCTCGTCCCGCCGAGGACGGAGTTGCGGGGCACTTCTTTCGTGCCTACTTCGTCGATGTTGGCGTCTTCCGGCTTCTTGATGAAGAGTATCCCGTGGAGCCTTTAGTCCAGGAGATTCTTCGCGTCAATGACTTGCTCGAAACCATGTCGTCTCAGGGCGGACGCCTTAGCACGTGTGTTAGCCATGATGCATAACCTTTCAGTCGAGCGGACCTGCTGCGCGAAAAGCCGCGCAGGCCGCTCACTTTCACGTTAGACCTAAAGGGGAAGGTATGTGTGATCTTGTATTTTCGATGCAGGAATTGCTAAAAATTGTGCCGGGGATCGCAATATTTCCACTTTCGTTCTATCTAGCATGGAAGAAAATCGGGGAGAGTGTTTCGTGCTCCGTAACCATATCGACGAGCAGGATTAGTGCGGGAAGAGTAAGTGCAGTCGTTGTAACAAATCACAAAGACAAGCCCATAACAATATTTGAGATTCAGGCGGTATCAGATAACGACATAACGTTTGTTGTCGAAAAATTCGATCTCCCATTGGTCATAAAGGCCTTGGAGACCGTCACCATTGATGCAAAGCCATACTCCGCGCTTCTTGTTGACGGGAACAAGTGGGAGCCAGATTTGATTGGCCAACAGAAGATAGATATCTATCTGGTAACGCCGAGGAAGACTATCAAATGCAAAATGCTCTCCCATCCAACGCTAGATAAGATCCCCGAATTTGAGAAGTATCGGCAGGCAATAAAAGTCAATAAAACTTACAACGGCATTGCGTACAACGAGAATGCTAAGTATGCAATTACGTACAAGGATGCTGAAGGGGTTAAAACGGCAATCGTTGATATCTTTGGATTCATAAATGGCGAATGGAGATTTCGCTACAACATGATTCCCGCAGAGCACATGCTCTCGGTGGATGGGGTTAGAGAGTTCCTCAGGGTGTCCCGTGCCGCAGAGGCATTGCAGATATATGGCGTGGATCAGCTGCTTTAGGTCTAACAATTCGCTGCAGGCGCGACGGCCCTAACGGGCCGCGGCCTGAGCTTGGGCGTTATGCTGACACACGCTTCACGTGAGCTGACCTGCAATGGGAGCACGACTTGAATATTCGCAGCCTCAACACTACTGGATACTTATGCAACTCACGCTTGTCGGAACAGTTCACGCGGAGACGGGCTTAGCGACCAGCAATGAGTTGCTAAAAATTCTTGAGCGCCTGAAGCCTGAAGTCATCTTTGCCGAGATCCCGCCGAGCTACATTGAGCAATATTGTGATGGTTCACACGGAACACTTGAAGCGGTAGCTGTGGCTCGATATCAAGAGGGCCACCAAATCGCAGTTATACCCGTCGATCTAGAGAAGCCTGAGGATGCGTTTTTCTCATATGCTCAGGAGTTGTTTGATAAAGTTGAGCGTACGAGTCACTACTATCGCCGACTGATGGACCAGCACAACCTCGACACTCGTACAGGCGGTTTCCCTTACTTGAACAGCGATCGCTGTATCCAAGCGTGGGTTGATATCCATGGCGAAGTTCAAGCCACACTGGACTGGATTGGCAATCCGCTGCTGCACAAGATTTACAGCAGATGGTGCATGCAGAACGAACTCCGCGACACAGGAATGGTGGCGAAGGTTGTTGACTACGCTGATCGCAATGGTCAGGTACATGGCGTGTTTCTCTTTGGTGCGGCGCACATGAAATTCATCCTCGAGAAGACACGAATGCAATTTGGTGACGATGTATCTTTAAAACTTGGCTGAACCATCTCAGCGAAAGCGGAGTGCTTCGATGATGCGGCATAACATCTCAGTCAACCCGGATCCGGGGGGAACTTGGGGGACGTTCCTTGGGGGACGTTCCTGAATTCATCAACTTACCAGATGCGGCAGACTACCGACGTCTAATCAAGAGCCCGTAAGCAATAGTCCCTTGACAATCTATCACCGTGGATCGTGCAAGGTCAAAGCGGTCAAGGTTCATCAACTTGTTCCAGGCCGCCACAAAAATCATCAACGAATTTCTGCTGCGAATTGATGTATACGTCGAGGGCAGCTGCCGCCCGGCAGGACCCAAGTAACGCTCATGACTACGTGCATTTACAAGCAAAAGCAGGGATTTGAGGGGTGCTCCTGAAAACATCCACGGCCTACAAACAGCAAATGGCAAGCAGAGTAACGATATTCATTACCCTTACCGTCTCCTGACAGGTTGTTGTCCGGCAAGCATGACATGAAAAATGTCGGGGCCTTACGGCTTGGATTGGCGGTTAGAACCCGGCGTTCCCGGGTTGAAAATCACACGCGGACCTGATCTGGAACTGGAATTCAGGCAGATGCGTTGTTCCGCTTTGCTCTTTTGGATGGGTAAAGCAATGCAATCGCACCAGGGAGGGCTTGCCTGATGCAGAAGGTGAGAGGTTCAGCACAAAACTTTCGAGGTGATGCGTAAAAACGTCGTTCAGGGAAACGCCGTTTCACTCCAGGGTAATCGACAGAGCTCCTCAGCTGACCATACTGCAAAAATTGGGGTTCACTACCCAGCAATTGTTGCCTACCGAGAAACAGGTCGAGCCTGAGAACGCCCAACAGGTTCCGCCAACCACCTCGGAGAGCTGGCAATCGAAATCCTCCTGCTCATCCAGATCCTCCTGGGTAAAAAGGAAACCTGCGTTTCTGATTGCGGTCATGCGCTCTTCCGGCTCTTCAATGGCCAGGATGCGTTCGTGAAACGCCTGATCCGTTTTCATCCTTTCGATGAATGCCTTTGCATGTTCAACTGACATGGGAACCTCCGGGGTATGGTTTGCCAATCGTTGGCGATTGACAGTTCAAAGCTTTTGTACCTCTTAAATCTAAGAAAAAAAACCAACATTATTAGCTCAAAAATACAGCACTTCATCCACAAGGGAAAAAATGCCGATCATAACGACCTCCCTGAACAGAAGACAAAGAACACTGCCGGGATTTACACAAAAGTCATCAAAGGGCCCGATCTTAAAATAAGGGACTCCGTCCTCTTTCATCGCCGACTCTTCCCTACTCATGGCCGTTAAAGGTCTGAAGCGGGTTTTTCACCTCGCTCCTCCTGTTCATCGATGGCTGCACCATGCGGTATCCATTCTCCATCGACGGGACAGAGCCCTTGCCAAGCACGGCCCTGCAGATACGGTTTGTGTGCCATATGTCCATATATGCATCAAGATACCTCTCCAGCGACTCCTTCAGTACGGAACAGTAGTCGAGGCTGGCTTCGCCGAACTGCTGCACCATCATCCGTCTGTTGACGCATCCTCCTCCGCAGACCGGAAAGAGTTTGCACTCCATGCACTCGCCGTCGTCATAAGGGTCGGCGCCGACGGCGTAGCGGACGAGCAGTTCGGAATCAGCAACAAACGGTTCGTCGTGCACTGATCCGATCACCATGTTTTCCTTGCCGACCTCTTCCCAGCATTTGTAGAGCTCCCCTTTCGGCCCGACGACGTAGCCCTGATGGCTCGTGGCGATGCAGAGGTTCTGGGTGCCGCTTAAGGGATAGAAGCCGCCACGGGGAGTTATGCCGTCGCGGGCGTACCCTTCGAGCTGGAACGACGCCCACTCGCTGTTGCAGAGACCGCACTGCTGGTCGCAGGCCTTGCCTTCAACGACGTTCACTCGGCCGGGGTAGACGGTCAGGTTCCTGCCTTTGTAGCGGACGAGAAGCTCCTTGCGCAGCGCGGCATATTCATGCATGTTGCTCCCGTCGACGTTTACCCGCACGCTGCAGCGACCTTTCCACGAGGAGGCCATCAGGAGGTCGAGGTTCCGGAGAATCCTGTCATGGGTGCCGCCACCGCCACCGAGTCTGCGACGCCGGTCATGGGTCGCTTCGATGCCGTCGAGGGTAACCTGCAGTGAGGTGATCCTGAGGTCGTTGAGCCGGTCGATCTTTTTCTGGTCGAGCAGGTAGCCATTGGTCACCATGCCTGCGTCGGCGTAATCGGGAAAGAGTTCGATGAACTTCGCAGTCAGCGTTTCGATAACGTCGAATGCCAGCGTGGGCTCTCCCCCATACCATTTGACCGTGAGGTGTTTCGCATCCTTGTGCGTCCTGATGAACGCCAGAAGCGCTTCGATCGTCCGGTCGTCCATAACGGCTGTCTCCCCCTGGCTATCCTCGAAACAGTAGGTGCAGGCGAAGTTGCACGCGAGCGTCGGGCAGATGGCAAGACCGACATAGGCCGTATTGAAGCAGGCCAGATTTCGCCGATAGCGGTTTTCCATCAGTTTGAGTCGCTCTGCGGAAGGTTCGGCAAGGAATCCGCCCTGTTCAAGTCGGCTGATGAACTCACTGGATTCAGGTGAAAACTCAAACATTCCGCTACGGATGGACTCCACGATACGTGCATGGTTCTCGTCGAGTTCAAGCATCACACCCGAAAGCGTATTGTGCAGGAACCAGCCGTATCGTTCGGAACGGAACAGGGTATTGTAGCGTGACCAGGGCCGCATGCTTATAGAAAAATCATATACAAACCACCCAATCGTTTGTGTTTTCATGAATATAGCGATAAGTTTAAAGTATTTAAGAGAACTTCGCGAAATCACGCAACCCAAAACGACGTCAGGTGATGCCATCGTTTACCCCACCGTCAGGGCGAGGCTGGTTAATCAGGTAGTTCAATTCAACCGCGAAGGCACTCACTGCTTCGAAATCAAAACCGTTAATGGCAGTACAATTCCGAAAGGAGGCACTCAGGAAACTCAGCTCTCCGGACGATCTGGACAGGCTGATGCCGGTAACCGACAGAAGGGGATGGCTCGCCCTGGCGGCTGCAGGATTGTTTATCGCTTCGGCAATAGCCTGGGGGTTGTGGGGAAAGATCTCCACGACCGTCGACGGGCGAGGCATGACGATGGCTTCAGGAGCCATCCGGAACATCACCTCCCGTACCGGAGGAGTGATTTCGGGTTTCGACTTCAAGGGTGGCGAACCTGTGCAGAAAGGTCAGGTGCTTGCCATCGTCGAACATCCCGAACTCAGGCAACTCTTTTTCGAAGCCTTTTCCAGATACGAGTTCCTCGCCTCCCACGAGGCGGAAAAGCGTGCATTCATCATGCAGCAGATCGACCTCCAGGAAAAAAAATTCGCCAGCCTCAAGCGCCGCCATGGAGAAGTGAAAGAGGCTCGGTTCAACGCTGCCGAGCGCGAACTGATGGAGTTGAAAAACAGCCTCTACAATCTTGACGAGAACCTTTCAACCGCGCAACGTCAGCTCGACAAAGCCCGCGAAGACTACAAATGGCGGTCGGCGGTCATAGCCCCCTTCAGCGGCATCGTGACCGAAGTCCAGGCAAACAACGGCGAACAGGTCGCCCCCGGCCAGCAACTGCTGCAAATAGAGCCCTACGGCAACAGCCTCGACGAAGAGCTTCGGCTGGATCTCTACGTCGCTTCCGGAAATGCCAAGAAGATCCGCAACGGCATGGATGTCTATATCGCCCCCGCCGTCATCAAGCCTGAAGAGAACGGCTACATCATCGGCAGGGTATACTCCGTGAGCGAGTACCCGGTCTCGGTCGAGGCGATCGCCGCAGAGATCAGGAACCAGCAGATGGCAAACAGCCTTGCATCGGAAAGTCCTCCATACAAGGTCAAGGTGGTGCTTCTCAAGGACAGCGGTTCATACAGCGGCTATCGGTGGACATCGGGAAAAGGGCCCCGCGTGAAGATAACCTCAGGCATACTGTGCGCCGGCAAGATCGTTATCGAACAGCAGCATCCGGTGGAGCTTGTGGTCCCCCTGCTGAAAAAATATGTGCTCGGCGAAGCCAGATAATCGTAAAACATACCAAACCATGCTCGTCATCACGGAGAGCGCAGGATACAGTCATATCAACCATGCTGACGGCAACGTCCGGCTTTTCATCAACGCCTGCCCCGGCTATTGGGATGGCTCGATAGGGATCAAGGCAACCATCCTCTCGGCGGCAGGGGTTCAGGGAGGAACGCTTCGATGAGTTTCATGCTCATCCCCACCGAAATCCTCTGGAAAGAGGAGCGCGTCAAAACGCCGACGATCCTGCAGATGGAGGCTGTCGAATGCGGGGCTGCGTCGTTCGCCATGGTCCTCGCCCATTTCGGGAGGCACGTACCGCTCGAACAGTTGCGGGTCGATTGCGGAGTCTCGCGCGACGGCACCAAGGCGAGCAACCTGATCAAGGCGGGCAGGAAGTATGGCCTCGACGCCAGGGGAGCCCGGCTCGACCTCGACGACCTCCACAGAAAAAAGCTCCCGATGATCCTGTTCTGGAACATGTACCATTTCGTCGTCCTGGAGGGCTTCCGGAAAGGCTGTTACCACATCAACGACCCCGCATCGGGCCAGAGGAAATTGACCCCGAAGGAGTTCGGCGAATCCTATTCCGGCATCGCGATCACCTTTGAGCCCACATCGGAGTTCAGGCCGGGCGGCAAGCCTTTCAGCTTCCCTGGCGCCGTCAGGAAACGTCTTCCCGGCCTGGAGAGGGGGCTCACCTTCATTGTGCTCGCGACGCTCATGCTGGTTGTTCCGGGGCTCGTCGTCCCCTCCTTCCTGCGCATCTTCATCGACTATGTCCTCGTGAAGGGAGCCACAGACTGGCTGATACCTCTGCTGGTCGGCATGCTCCTCACCGCGTTTCTGCAGGGAGCGCTCACCTGGCTGCAGCAAAACTACCTGCTGAGAGCCGAAACAAAACTCGCGCTCACCTCTTCGGCAAGGTTCTTCAACCACCTCTTCGCCATGCCGATGCGCTTCTTCACGATGCGTCAGGCCGGCGAAATCTCCGGCCGTATAAGGCTCAACGACCAGGTAGCCACGCTCATCGCGGGCGACCTCACCACCAACGGGCTCAACGTACTGCTCATGGTGTTCTACGCCATCCTGATGTTGCGCTACGACGTCGTCCTCACTCTTGGCGCCATCATCATAGCCGTGGTCAACGCCGCGGCGCTGTTCCATGTTTCGCGAAAGCGCGTCGTCCTGAACCAGAAGTTCCGGCAGGATTCGGGGAAGCTGATGGGAACGACCTTCCACGGCATCAGGACGATCGAGAGCCTGAAGGCGTCAGGTTCCGAGCCCGATTTCTTTGCCCGGTGGTCGGGTCTTTTCGCCAACATTGTCAACGAACAGCAGCAACTTCAGGTCACCGGCGTCTTCCTCATGGCGTTACCCCCGTTCCTGCAGTCGCTCGGCAACATCGCCATCCTGTCGCTCGGAGGACTACGAGTGATGGACGGGCAGCTTACCATGGGCATGCTCGTCGCATTCCAGAGCCTGCTCATGTCGTTCCTCTCCCCGGTGAACCATATGGTGACCCTCAGCCAGAAACTGCAGGACGCCGAAGGCAACATGCAGCGACTCGACGACATCATGGACAGCGATGTCGAGCTCCCGGCGGACGACGAGGAGGAATCGGCAAGGCATGAACCGCTGCGCGGAGGTGTCGAACTTCGCAACATTTCATTCGGATACAACCTCGTCGAACCGCCTCTCATCGAAAATTTTTCGCTGAAACTCGATCCGGGATCGAGAATCGCGCTCGTCGGCGGATCGGGGTCAGGCAAATCGACCATATCCAGGCTCGTCGCCGGGCTTTATGAACCATGGTCGGGCGATGTGCTCTTCGACGGCACCGCCCGGCAACAGATCCCGCGAAGGCGCATCGCATCGTCGGTCAGCATGGTCGACCAGGAGATCAGCCTGTTCGAAGGTAGCATCGCCGAAAACATCGCCATGTGGGATGGCACCATGCCGCAGGCTGAAATCGAAACGGCGGCGAAAAACGCCGCGATCCATGAGGTCATCGCATCAAGGACAGGCGGCTACCAGGCGCTTCTTTCGGAAGGAGGAAACAACTTCAGCGGCGGACAACGCCAGAGGATAGAGATCGCCAGGGCGCTGGCCACCAATCCCTCCATCCTGATCCTCGACGAGGCCACCAGTGCGCTTGATCCCACGACGGAAAAGATCATTGATGAAAACATACGAAGGCTCGGCTGCACCTGCCTGATCGTGGCGCACCGGTTGAGCACCATCCGGGACTGCGACGAGATCATCGTGCTCGAATACGGAAAGGTCATGGAACGCGGAACCCACGAATCGCTCATGGCCATGGGGGGCGTCTATGCCGGACTCATCAGGACAGGATGACCAATAAAACTATGTCAGAAGAACGCCGACATATGACTCCGGAGATAAAACCCTTCTCGGAGCGTATCAGGGATAAGTACCGATTCCAGCGGGAACGGTACCATGCTGCCCTGGAGGGTCTGGGCGGCCTGATGGACGATACCCGCCCCCATGACTTGCCGCAAATCGGCGATCCGCTGGTCGCGGCCTGCACGGTGGTAGGCAATGCCGCAGGAATCACGATCATCGAGCCGCCGTCAGGATCGCGCCACCCGAACGAAGACCCCCTGCAGGCCATCTGCCGCCGTTCCGGGATACGGGCAAGAAAGGTAACGCTGCGCAGCGTATCCCGGTGGTGGAAAACGGAAAGCGGTCCGATCCTCGCCTTCAGGAAACAGGAGATGGCGCCCGTCGCACTCCTGCCCGACACCCGCCGGGGGTACACTCTTTTCGATCCGGCGAAGAACGAGACTGTTCGAGTGGACGCCGCCATAGCCGGAGAGATCGACGAAGGGCAGGCATGGTTACTCTACCGCCCCTTCCCCGACAGGCTTAACGACAGCAGGGAGATATTCCGCTTCGGTATCCGGGGTGGCGGCGGAGACATCGCCCTTACCATCTTGTACGGCCTGGCGGGCGCACTCCTCAGCCTCCTGGCCCCCATTCTTACGGGCATCCTTTTCGGGTCGGTCATACCGCAATCATCGAGAAGCCAGCTGCTCCAGCTTGCGCTGATCATGATGGCAAGCGTCATCGCGGCATCAAGCTTCGACCTGGCCCGACAGGTCGTCGTCATGCGGCTGCAAACGCGCATGGACATGTTCATCCAGCCTGCGCTCATCGACAGGCTGCTCAATCTGCCCATAGCCTTTTTCAGGCAATACTCCTCAGGAGACCTCGCCATGAGGGTTCTCGGGATTTCGCAAATCAGGGAAACCATCAGCACCGCGTTCCTGACCGTAATTCTGGGACTTCTCTTCGGATTGTCGAATTTCGTCCTGCTCTTCTACTACAGCTGGCGGCTGGCGCTTCTGGCAGCGCTCATGACTTCGCTCCTGGTCGGCATAACGGCATGGACAAGTTATCGTCGGATCATCCTGAACAAAGGGATTCTGGCCATACAGGGAAGGATTTCCGGACTTCTCGGAAACCTGGTGAGCGGAATCGCCAAGATCAGGATAACCGGTACTGAAAAACCGGCATTCACCCAATGGGCCAACCTGTTCATCAAAGAGCGCCGCCTTGCATTCGAGGCAGGAAAACTGCAGAACACGCTCGCCGTAACGACGGCCTCATTCCCTGTCGTCGCCATGGCGGTCATCATCGTTTCGGCCGGTGGCATGCTCACCGGCGATCGGATGGAGAGCGGCTCCTTCATCGCCTTCACCACGGCTTTCACGATTTTCCAGACCGCCCTCATGCAGTCGGCCATGACGCTCATCGAGAGCCTGAACGTCATCCCGCTCTACGAACGGATCAAACCGCTCTTCGAGACCATACCGGAAACAACCGCCCTTCAGACGCAGCCGGAAATTCTGCAGGGCCGGATCGAAATGAAAAACGTGAACTTCAGCTATTGCAGCGACGCTCCCCAGATCCTCCACGATATCGACCTCATCGCGGAACCGGGTCAGTTCGTAGCCATCGTCGGAGGATCCGGATCGGGCAAATCGACCATCATGCGGCTCCTCCTCGGATTTGAAAAGCCGGGTAACGGAACCGTTTTCTACGACGGCGTCGACCTCGCCACCCTAAACGTACAGGCTGTCCGGCGGCAGATCGGGGTGGTCATGCAGAATGGCCAGCTGCAACCGGGGTTCGTGCTGCAGAGCATCATCGGGGCCGGTACGTTCACGATCGACGACGCCTGGGAAGCCGCAAGAATGGCAGGTATCGACGAAGAGATCCGCAATATGCCGATGGGCATGTACACCGTCATCGGTGAAGGGAGTGAAACGATCTCGGGCGGTCAGAAACAGCGCCTGCTGATCGCCGGGGCGCTCGTCCGCAAACCCGGCATCATCCTGTTCGACGAAGCCACCAGTGCGCTCGACAACCTCAGCCAGGAGGTCGTCAGTGTAAGCCTTGAGGGCCTCAATGCGACACGGATCGTCGTCGCTCACCGGCTCAGCACCATCCGCAAGGCCGACAGGATCTACTGCCTCGACAACGGACGGGTCGTCCAGCAGGGCACCTATGACGAACTGATGGCCAGGGACGGATTTTTCAGGGAACTGGCCAGTCGCCAGATTGCATAATTATAAATCAGGAAAAAGGGGAACATGAACATGCTGAACAAAATAACCTTGAAAAAGCTGCCGTTTACCGTCTGGTACCTGACGGCGACGATTCTCCTGATGGCGGCGGTTTCGTTTGCACTTCAGTCCAACCAGTCCTTTGAGCAGACGAAAAAGCAGATCAGCCTGAACATGGACGATGTCCAGAACATCATCAAGGATACCAAGGCAAACTCGAACACCATACGGCTCGATTCCGATGCCCAGGCTATAGCCAAAGCCCATGCATTCTCGTACATGATCGCGCTCAAGCCTTCCATCGTCGGGGATGCCCTCGAACTCGAACGGCTCAGGAAACTGCTCAATGTCGATGAACTCCATATCGCAGACAGAAACGGCATCCTCGTCGGCAGCACCCTCAGCAGCCATATCGGCTATGATTTCGCATCGAACCCGAACTCGAAGGAGTTCATGCTCGCCATTTACTACAAGGATTTTGAACTCGCCCAGAAACCGATGCCCAAAGGTATAGACAAAACGCTGTTCCAGTATGCGGGCGTAGCCCGTATCGACCAGCCGGGCATCGTCCAGATAGGCTACAAACCGGAAAGGATAGAAGCGGTCATGAAGACGGCCGCGATCGAAAACATCGTCAAGGACTGGAGGATCGGCTCGTATGGCCAGGCGTGGCTTGCGGATTTCAACGGCAGAATCCTGAGTACGTTCGACGGAAAAAATATCGGCCAGAACCTCAGCGCCTACGGTTTTCCGGAAAATGCGTTCGAAGGAGCCAAAGGATCCTTCACCGCAAAGGTTCGAAACCATGCAGGCCTGTTCATGTACCGGTTTTACGACAACATCCTGATTATCGGCTTCGTACCGGAAGAGGAGATCTACGGCAACAGGAACAGGAACCTCATCGTGATGCTGCTCACCGGCCTTGGCGCCGTCGGCGTTGCAACACTGCTCTCTTCAAGGCGCAGGGAGCCCTCTGCCTGAACCCGGAACGACGGCAGGCAGGATTCAACGCATTCCGGGCAAAAACCTGTCACTCACGCTCTCCTGCCGAACTGGACACTTCACCACCGGAACGCATACCAGCTCACCACAGAAAGAACCTATTACCGCATGACAGTTCATTCATTATGTAGCTTAAACATAATAGCGCATGACTAATCATACATATTAATTGAAAAACAACCAGAAAGCAGTATATTTGAGTGTTTATTCATGCACTATCAATCTTTGAGCCGCATTATGACCGACAACTCACTCACAAACTGGACCTCCATGAGCGACAGGGCGCTGGCCGAGCATATCGGGGCTTTTGTGCGACACCATCGTCTGGAGCAGAACAAAACCCAGGCGGCGCTTGCGCATGAGGCTGGCATAAGTCGATCGACCCTGAGCCTGCTGGAACGAGGTGAGGCGGTTACCCTCAACACCCTGATTCAGGTCCTGAGGGTATTGGACCAGTTGCAGGTAATGACAGCATTTGTCATAGAGAAGCGCATCAGTCCGTTGGCGTTGGCTAAAATGCAGAAAGAACAAAGACGACGGGCAAGAGGAGCAAAAGGCTGCGACACAACAGAAACTGAATGGTAACGATGGAGGTTGCGGAAGTCAGGATATGGGGAGAACTGGCTGGAGCTGTGGCATGGGACGATGTCGCCGGCCTGGCTACGTTCGAGTACGATGCCGCATTCAAATTGAAAGGATGGGATCTGGCTCCCCTGCAGATGCCGCTTTCCGCTGCCAAGAGCATGTTTGTATTTCCAGCTTTGCGCAGGAAGATCGAACCGACCCTGGACTCCTTCAAGGGCTTGCCGGGGCTGCTGGCCGACGTGCTGCCTGACAGATACGGCAATGAACTGATCAACCTGTGGCTGGCCCGGCAAGGCCGACCGCAGGACAGCATGAATCCGGTAGAGATGCTCTGCTTTATCGGTTCCCGTGGGATGGGGGCTCTGGAGTTCGAACCGACGACCTGGACAGAGAGCAAAAAAACATTCTCCATAGAGATAGACTCCCTGGTGGACATTGCAAAAACAATGCTCTCCAGAAAAGAGGCCTTTAGCGCCAACCTGCAGGGCGATGAAAAAAAGGCCATCCCGGAAATTCTTCGTATCGGCACATCGGCAGGCGGAGCAAGGCCCAAGGCCGTAATCGCCTACAACGCCAAGACAGGGGAAGTTCGTTCCGGCCAGACCAGAGCACCCAAAGGGTTTGAGCATTGGCTTTTAAAGCTGGACGGAGTGAGTGATGTGCAGTTGGGAACCAGTCACGGTTATGGCAGGGTTGAGATGGCGTACTACAACATGGCAAAAGCCTGCGGCATAACCATGATGCCCTCCCGATTGCTGGAAGAAAACGGAAGGGCGCACTTCATGACCAGACGCTTCGACCGCGAGGGTGAATCAACGAAACACCACATTCAAACCTTCTGCGCACTGAAGCACTTTGACTACAACGCCGTCATGAGCTTCAGCTACGAGCAGCTTTTTCAGACCATGCGTGAACTGAAACTGCCCTATCCTGACGCAGAACAGATGTTCAGAAGAATGGTTTTTAACGTGGCGGCACGAAACTGCGACGACCATACAAAAAACTTTTCGTTCCGGTTGAAAAAAGGTGCCAAATGGGAGCTGGCCCCGGCTTATGATGTTTGCCATGCCTATCAGCCCGATCATCGATGGGTAAGTCAGCATGCGTTGAGCATCAACGGGAAACGATCGGAGATAACCAGGGAGGACCTTTTAATCATCGGCAGATCCATAAACAATAAAAAAGCAGCTGAAGCGATTGAGGAAATCAATGCAACGGTTGCCCAATGGAAAAAGTATGCCGATGAAGTCGGGGTTTCGCCCGACTTACGAAACCAGATCTCCAAAACACTTATCCACCTGAAATAATGTTTCGGATTGGCAGCGTTCTGCTATTCGTTTGAAAGGCATGCGAGTGTCGCCTGGTCAACAGCCAGTTGCTGCCGGTCACTTTCGAATATGGCTGACCGAGTCAACCTGCTGCGAAAAGAGGTCGGTAAAGATGCTCATGACGGTTCGTTTCCTGACCTTGATGTTCATCGTCACCGACATACCCGACTGCAGGAAGATTTTCCGGTTGTTCGACGTCAGGTGTTGCTGGTCAAGACGCACCTTGATGGGGAAATGGTAGTATTTGATGATGTCGTCCGGAGCGAGTACGTCCGAACCGACCCAGATGATCTTTCCCTTGATGTCCCCGAACTCCGCATAGGGAAACGCGTCGAGCCGGATATCGACCGGGAGGTTTTCGGAAACGAATCCGATATCCTGGTTTGAAATGAACGCACGTGCAGTAAGTACGTCGTCAGGCACGACCTTGAGAATGATCTGCCCCTGGCTGACGACAGTCCCCTGCTTGACCTGGAGGAAAAAAATGGTGCCATCGACAGGAGCCGTAATGGCCTCATAACCTGTGGCCTGGTTTGTCATGTAGCTCTGCTTGCTGATCTGCTCCGAAAGATCGGCGATCTGCGCCTGCAGTTTCAGGACGTCCAGCTTTTTCTGCTCCACCTCGAACTCCGACACCGCAGAGGTTTTCAGCAGTGACCTCAGCTTCGAAAGCATTGAAGACTCTGTGGCGTACTGCTGACGGGCGTTGGAAAGTGCAATCTTCAGGGATTTGAGCTTCGACTCTTCACCGACCGACAACACAGGGACCAGGTCGAGCAGCACGGAGCCTTTCTTTACCCGTTGACCGTCTTCCACATAGAGCTTGCCGACTTCGCCATTGATTGCCGCCTGGATGTTTTTCACTTCGCCGGTCGGTTCGAGCTTGCCTGTTGCCGGTATGGTGACATCGATTTTCGCAATGGAAGCCCACACTAGAAATCCGGCAAATGAAGCCATCAGAACCCAGAGCAGAGCCCTCGGAACCGTATTCGACTGCGTGAACACTTCACCCTGACCGATCAGGTCGTCTGAAAATGGTCTCTTCATGACTGCCCCCCATCAAAAGATGAATGAGTAGCCGTCTGCTTCTGGAACAGTGAGAAGTAACGGCCTTTCTGCGCCATGAGATCATCATGCACTCCAGACTCATCGATTATGCCGTCATGAAAACAGAGTATCATCGAAGCCCCTTTCACTGAATTAAGCCTGTGGGTGATATACAATACCGTCTTGCCACGAAAAGCCTGGATGAGGTTATCGATCAGTTTGCTCTCGGTGTTGGGATCCAGTGCGCTGGTCGCTTCGTCGAGGATGATCATGCCGGGATTCTGGAGAATCGTCCTTGCGATGGCGATCCTCTGGCGCTGGCCGCCCGAGAGGGATGATCCCTTTTCTCCGACCGGGGTGCTGTAACCGGTCGGAAGCGCCATAATAAACTCATGGGCTTCGGCGATTGTCGCAGCACGGATAATATCGGCGTCGCTCGCCTCGGGATTCGTCAGCGCTATGTTCTCCTTGACCGAAACGTTGAACAGCATCGGGTCCTGCGGCACGATGCCTATCTGGCTTCTCAGCGAATAGAGCTCGACTTTCCCGATGTCGTAGTTGTCGATGAATATCCTTCCGTTTTCAAGCGGATACAACCGCTGGATGAGTTTTGCAAAGGTGCTTTTTCCCGATCCGCTTTCACCGACGATGCCGACAAACGCACCGGCTGGAATGTTGACGTTCACGTTCTTGAGAACCATCGGAGTGTTTTCGATGAACCTGAACGAGACGTTCTCACACTGTATTTCACCCTTAACAAGGGGAAGCGGGATCTGCATGAGCTGATTCTTGCCGCCCTCCTGGGGATTATCGACGATATCGCCCAGACGCTCAAGGGACATTCCTGTCTCCTGGAAGTTCTGCCAAAGCTGTGAAAGGCGCATGACCGGACTGGTTATGTAACCGGCGATGATACGGAATGCGACAAGCTGGCCGAGCTTCAGCTCATTGTTCAGCACCAGGTAGGCTCCTGCCCAGATCACGATCAGTCCGGAGAGTTTGCTGAGAAACGAGTTGGTCGAGTTTGCCAGCGTGCCGGTAACAACAGGCTTGAAGCCCTCCCTGACATAGCCTGCATATTTTTCCTGCCAGTTCCATCGCGCCCGCAGCTCGATATTCTGGGATTTGACGGTCTGGATGCCAGACAGCACCTCGATCAGGTAGGCGTTGGTCTGGCCGTGCAAAACCGCTTTTTCGCGCAACTGTTTCCTTATCACGGGCGATATGAGAAAAGTCACCAGGCCGATCAGGGGAATCACTGAGAGGGAGAGCAGCGTCAGCTTCCAGCTGAATAAAAACAGCACGACGACATAGATGACCGAAAATACCGCATCGAGCACCACATTGAGCGCCGTTCCCGTCAGGAACTGCCGGATTCTTTCAAGCTCGCCGATACGGGAGCTCAGCTCTCCTACCGGCCGTTTTTCGAAAAACCTGAGCGGCAGGCGAAGAAGGTGGTCGATCACTTCAGCGCCGAGCGATACATCGATCCTGTTGGTTGTATCGACGAACAACCACGTCCTGAGGCTGCTCACCACCGCTTCAAGAACTGCGATCGCGAGCATGAAGAGGCCAAGGGTCTCCAGTGTGGAATAGCTGTTGCGGACAATGACCTGATCGATGATGATCATGAACATCAGGGGATTGGCAAGCGTCATGATCTGCACAAAAAAAGATGCGATCATCACCTCGGCAAGCACGTTCCGATACTTGTTGATCGAGGGCAGGAACCAGTCGAACCCGAACCTGTTCTCGGGAGTATCGGCCCGCACATCCAGCACAAGCGCCTCACCCTTGTGACTCCAGCTCTGCCAGAATCCGGCAGCGTCAAGAACCTTTACCCCCGGTGAGGAGGGTATGGCAATCGTCACCTCCTTTGGGGTGACCTTGTAGAGCAACGCAAAACTCTCATTCCAACGGATGAGCACGGGAGCTTTCAGCCGGGAAAGCGCCGGTTCCTGAAAGGTCACGATCTGCGCCTTCAGACCGAGAAGGATTGAAACGGCACCGCAATCCTGGATGGAAACCTGCCCGTTCCGGGTAAACTGGTTTCCGATAACGCTGCGGATCAGATCCTTCTTGACCGGGATGTTGAGATGCTTTCCAAGCATCAGGAAGCAGGCTATGGCCTGTTCGACAACCCCTCCCCTCGCCCTGACGAAGGGAAATCCTTTTGATCGGGCGCGCTCTTCCGTCCCTCCGGGAACGTAATTGAACTCCTCGTCAGGCCCGGGATATTCGTCGACTTCAACATCGTCCCCATCAGTCCCGGTTGCGTTCGTCTCAGGCTGATGAGCCAGCCTGGAGATGCTGGATAGATCCAGGCCGACCAGACGCATTGAAAATGATGCCGGAATCCTCTTTTCCGTCTTCGGAAACTCAGACCCCACGGGATAATTGCTGTTGTCACTGCTGCTGACGAACCATTGCAACGGCTTTTCCGGAACCTCCCTGGTGAAGCCGGAGTCAACCGCCTCGGCGCTTTTGAGGAGATATACGGCAAGATCCTTCATCCCGGCAAAACCAGATTCGCGAATATGGGCATCCAGCGCGGGATCGTTGGCATAAACAGATTCGAGGAGAAAAGTGATCTCTGAAGGATCGGTAGCGTCATGCAGGCGACCGTAAAGCGCAGGAACGGCGTTGACGACCTCACCCAATGCCTTTGCCGGAATTTTCAGGCACTGCGTATCCTCGGAAGCGGTAACTATTTCAGTAGGTTGGCGTCGCATAAGGCTGACCCACCCGAACACCTCACCCGCACCGAGCAACCGGAATGTCTGGGCGGCGCCTGTCGCCCTGTCGTAATAAAGGGTACGAACGCTACCGGAGAGGATGATATAAAACGAATCGGGCATTGCACCACGGCTGATGATCTGCTTTCCTATGCTGTAATGGTCCACTGAGCAGCAGCCGGCAATCATAAGCTTTTTTTCTTCTGTCAACCCCGAGAAGAACGAAATGCCGGAAAGAAGATGGTTGAGGTCAGTGGTGGAGTGTTCAATAGGCATCAGAAACGGTCTCTTTTGTAATTGATACGACCAGGGAACAGGGCGCCCGACACAAATTCAACAATAAACTATCGTCAGTAAAAATATTCCCTTACCTCTTTTTTCACCCATTCGTCAAAAAGGTAGGCAAGAATATTCTGCTGCATGTCCTCATCCAGACGCGCAGGTATCCGCTCTTTCAGAAGGGTAATGATCCCGTAACCATCGATGATCACGGGAGGATTAAGCGCGCCAGGCTTGACGGTCGACAGAAAATGGGCAAGTTTCGGATTCAACCCCCGGAGCTCAACCGGCCCTATCTGACCCTCGCTTTTTGCCTCCCGGCCATCGGAGTACTTCGGCGCAAGCCCGGCAAAGGAATCTTCACCCGACTGTAGACGAAAAAACAGCTCTGCCACAAGCTCATGATTTTTGTTCCGGATCATCGAAAACACAACCTTGTCCAGCTGCGACTTCCTCGCAATGAATGCCTCTTCGACGTGTGCGGCGAACATCTGATGCTTCAATTTTTCTATCAGCACCGGGCGTCTGAGGAAAAATTCAACGTCTTCAGGAACAACTCCCTCAAGAACCATCCGGGCCCTCTCTTTTTCAAGAAACTCCGGATCTTCAGATATCTGGAGGTTGTAATGCAGCAGCATCTCTTCAACGCTGCAATCGTATGACCCCACCGCACGATCTACGACCATTCCCGCCATCAGCTGGGGCATGAAATTATATCCCGACACAAGAGGAAATACAGCGTCTACCTGAACAGATCGCTTACCGAGCTGAATACGGTCAACCATAAGAAACTTCACCAATGCCGGATTCCGGCAAATGTTTATGAAATTCGTTCGTAGCCCGAAGAGTATTCCCGCTGCAGGACGCCGAATACGCCACTACACGGCAAACACTGATATTTAAACAAGATAACTTAAATTTCATCATAGAACAATCAACTCTTCCGTCAAATACCGGTATTTGATCGACCCTGGCCCCCCGATATCACAAGTGTCCCTGACCTGATTTATATTAATGCTATGTTATAGTGAGCATATAACGTTACAATTGCTTAAATCGAGTAAATGTTCCAGGTTGAAAATGTGCCATGATGACTTTGTCAGAACAGAACATTCCTGACGTGCTTGCCACTGCGATAAAACAGCAACAGGCGGGCCGGTTTGATGAGGCGGAAACCAATTACCGGGCCATCATTGGAATATATCCGTCTCACACGAAAGCACTGACGCTTCTCGGTACGCTTTACCTTCAGCGCGGAAACCGTGAAGATGGGATCAGCATGCTTGACCGCTCTCTTGCTCTCGATCCGGATCAACCTGAAGTATACAACAACAGGGGGATCGCGCTTCAGCAGATCAAGGAGTACCTGAAAGCGCTTGAAAGCTTCAATCAGGCGATCTCCATGAAGCCTGAATACCCTGATGCATACAACAATCGCGGCCTAGTCCTTAAGTATCTTAATCGCAACGACGAAGCCATAGAGAGCTTCAGGACAGCAATACGCCTTAAACCTGACTACGCTGAAGCCTGTTGCAACCTGGCGAATTCGCTCTCAAGCGTCGGCAGGTTCAAGGAAGCGCTTGAAGAGTACGATCATTCACTGCTGATCCAGCCTGGTTACCAGAAAGCGCATATCGGCCGGGGCATGGCCCTGACCGATCTCGGACGATTTCCAGAAGCTCTTGAAGAGTACGAAAAAGCCAAAAAGGATAACATCGGCGATGCCGACTACCACAAGAGCCGGGGAGATCTGTTCCTGCAACTCAAGCGTTACGAAGAGGCCAGGGAGAGCTTTCAGGCCGCCATCGACCTGCAGCCTGAAAATCCGGTATATCACATCGGATACGGCAGCGCCCTGTTCAACCTGCTTCGGGAAGAAGAGACGGTCATCAGTTGTACGAAAGCGCTGGAATTGAAGTCAGACATGCCGGAAGCCTATTATTACCGGGCGCTGGCGTTACTGCACATGCCCGGCATAAGCCATGAAGAGGTGCTCCGGAATTATCACTACGCAGTGTCGTTCAGGCCTAATTTTTCTGATGCTCATTTCGCCATTGGCCTGCTGAAACTGTCCCTGGGCGATTTCAGTGAAGGATGGCGTTTGTACGAATACCGACCGGCAGTCAAAAAAAGATTGATCAGTGATAAACCTTTGTGGTTCGGCCAGTCTCCAATTGCAGGCAAAACCCTGTTCATCGAAGCGGAACAAGGCTTTGGAGACACCATACAGTTCTGTCGGTACGCCATGCTTGCAGAAAAAGCCGGTGCGACGGTCATCGTCGAAACATACGAACCGCTGCTCTCCCTCCTGAAGACCTTGCCGGGCAACATCACGGTCTGTTCAATGAAGGACAATCTCCAGAACAGGCAAATGAACATCGAAAGGGACAGCGAAGGGAACATGACGGCCAGTTCGAAAAAGAACAACACTCCAGCCCATGATTTTCACTGCCCGATGATGAGTCTTCCGCTCGCATTCAAAACCACGCTCGAAACGATTCCGTCAGAGATTCCGTATTTATGTGCGACACAGGAAAAAATGACATCCTGGAATGACATGGTCAAGCCGTCGAAGAAGCCGAAAATAGGTATCGTATGGTCAGGGAATGAAAAGTACTCAAACGACCTGCGCCGAAGCATTCCGCTCAAGGTCTTCGGGAGATTGCTGGAACTCAATGCTGACTTTCACGTCATACAAAAAGAGATTCGCGAAGGCGACATTGAACTGCTCGCCGGATTCAAACACGTGTCGCTGTACCAGAAAGAGCTGGTCGACTTTTCAGACACCGCCGCCCTGGTTTCACAGATGGATCTCGTCATTTCCGTGGATACCGCCGTCGCCCACCTTGCTGGCGCCATCGGTAAAAATGTATGGATTTTACTGCCATATGCTTCCGATTTCCGCTGGATGGTCGGTCGCCCGGACACCCCGTGGTACCCTTCAGCCCGACTCTTCAGACAAAGCACCTCTCACGACTGGGCTGAAGTTATCGACAGGGTCGCCGACGACCTGACATCCGGGTTGTTGGCGACCCATACGAAAAAAAAACTTCATAACCCTCGGCCTGGGCCGAAACGGCTTATCTGATGGCTCCGTCCTGAGACCCGACCGGCGTTTCAACGGCAGGAATATCTCCTGACGTCACCTGCGGCATCGGGATGTTGATATCCTTCAGGCTCGGCATCTCTCCCCGAACCACCCCGATGGCGCTCAACAGTTTCCCCATGCCCGCCAGAACTCGCGCATTGGCTCCCGTCAGGTCGAAATAGGCGTTGTAGTATGCCCGCTGCGACTGATAGTACTCGTTTTCCGTATCCAGAAGATCCAGCAGGGTTCGCTTGCCGATATTGAACTGCTGGCGGTACGCCACCCTCACCTTGTCAAGGCTTTTGCGGTTCACATCAAGAAAGTGCACCTGCTCGCCTATCTTTATCCGGTCGTTGTACGCGATCGATACCACCTGGCGTAGATCCGAGGCCGCCTTGTCCTTCAGGTCCACGGCAACGTACATCTTCTGACGGTACTGATGCTCAGCGGCCGCATCGGATCCCCCATTGAATATGTTGAACGTCAGCGCAAGCTCCACAACGCTGTCGTTCTGCAACCCTTCCACTCCTGTCGTATTCCTTGACCAGTCCCGATACGCCTTGAGGTCCAGCCTTGGATAGAACTTCGACTGCTGAACCTTGATGGCCTGACGCGCCGCGTTGGTGTCGGACAGCGTAGCCAGAAAACCTGGGTTGTGCTGGAACGCCTCCATCAACGCCTCTTTGGCCGTGCGCGGAATGCCTTCAACATTCAGCACCGGTGCGGCAAGCTCCTCAGGGGGCAACTCTCCGACAAGCCTCTGGTACCTTGACGTCACATCGTGCAGGTTGCTTACCTCCGTCAGGTAATTCGACTGGGCCAGAGCGACTCGGGCGCTAATCTGGTCAAGGTCCACGACGGCTCCCACTCCCGCGTCCACGCGGCTCCGAACCTGGTTGTAGATCTCCTGATGGTAATCGTAATTCCTCTTCGCAAGCCTTACCATCTCACGGTAACGCAGAACATCGGCATACGCACCGACGCTCTCAAGACCTACATTTTCCATTGCGTTCAGGAACTCAAGGTACCTCCCCTGGCCCGAATGCTTCAGCCTCGACATCTGGTTCCGAGTATAAAATCCGTCAAAAAGCATCTGCGACAATTCAATCCGACCCGACCGGCGCAGATAGTTCGTACTCTGGATATGCTCTCCGTCACGCTTCTCCCTGCCTATGCCGGCAACGATATCAACCTTCGGCCAGTATCCCCCGTTGGCAACTCCCTGCTCCTCGTACACATCACGAAACACATGGAACTTTGCCCTGATCTCAGGATTCGTATTGACCACCTTTTCAACCGTTTCACGCAACGTCGCCGACCCGGCGAACGCTTGTTGCGGAACAAACCCGGCGCTCAACAGCAATACCGCCGCTGACAGGGTTTGCAGACTCTTTTTCGTTGACTTCTTCATGCGTGTTTGACTAAGGGTTGGAAATCAATAAACACCCCCAAAACTCCTCAGGGTTAAGTAATAGTTATGTTTTCCTGAACATACAGATGAACTCCAGCGTCGTTGCTGTTGGTGTACATGTTGTAATAAACGCTGTTGAAAAGGGTGTGAGTTGAAGCTAATGACCAGCCGTCACCAACCGGGAAATTAACCGTATCGGACGCATTGCCGTTGATATACAACGTTTTGTTGCCATCCGTGATCCCGATGAGATCCTGGTAAGAGAAGGTTGAGACTAAATTTGATGAAGCATCTGTCACCAGATCGAGCATTTCGATACTGTCGATTTTATCGGAAAGCGTTGTCCCCGTAAAGTTAAGCCCAGCACCGCCCGACAAACGAAGGATATCGGTACCGGCGCCACCGTCAAAAAGGGTATCGGCACTGTCATAAAGAAGAAGGTCATCTCCCGCGTCACCATACAGCTTATCGGCTCCAGCACCCCCGTTAAGAGTATCGTCACCGTCTCCGCCAAGCAGTACATCATCGCCCAGGCCACTGTTGAGCGAATCGTTGCCGCCATATCCAAACAGGTAATCCTTGTTGTTGTTGGCAGCATCATCATGACCTGTAAGGGTTTCTGATGAAGCTGTGCCCTGTACGGATAAGAAATCAGCATAGAGAGAGGCTTTGAGCGTACCGCTCACCGTATCTCCATCGCCGTCCGTAATGGCGGTCGTCAATGACAAATCTTTCGAGGATATCGAAGGAATAGCCTGTTTAATGAGCGACTGGGTCTGAAGAAGCCGGAATTTTATTGCCGTTGTACTGGGGTTCTCATACTCTATGGCACCGAATGTCAAGTGAGAATTGACCACTATTGACCAATTGTCAGCTATTCCGCTAATCAGGACGCTATTTCCGCTGTCAGACACGGTAAGGCCGCTGGTGCCGGAGGTAACAACGTTTCCGGCACTATCCAGTATAGTAATATTCGCCGGATCGATATTGATGGCCGTATCGCCTGCATCTCCATAAAAAGTCAAGTCAGGAAGCGGATTCCAAATCCTGACCAGAACATCAGACCTGCTCGTCGGACCACCGCTAACCTGGAACTTCTGCTTAAACTCAGTCATAGGGACATAAGACGGAACATTTCCGCCAAATACATAAGAATTGATGCCGCTCAAAGTCATATTGGTGATAACATCCAGTCTGATCACATCCTGGTATATTATCCAGCCGGAGCCAATACCAATGGTCGTACTGCTGGAATTGATCGTACTCCCCACTTTCGTATTGGCATACATGTCAATATTGGAAGTTCCAATATCAATGATTCCCGCATCACTGCTGCTTCCGCCGCCCCATAAATCGAGCGCATCATACTGAACCTGAGTCCCGATGAGATCTTTGTAACTCGTCAAGGTATAGGTGCCGTTGCTGTTAATTTTAAGCCGAAGGGCTGTGATCCCTCCAGTCGGAGCCGTCATCGCGACGATCTCCGTCTGATCGGCGCCATAGTACCAATAGAGCGGAGTAAGGCCGTCGATCTTCAACTGGGTGCCGGTCACATCGTTCGCATTCTGGCCAGAGGTTATACTGAAGGTTGGCGACCCTGTAGCGACTCCGTCTGCGCCGACAAACAAGTCAAAATTAAGCGGCATCGTCACCGTGCTTG
Organism: Chlorobiaceae bacterium; assembly: GCA_013334965.1. Classification (GTDB taxonomy): domain Bacteria; phylum Bacteroidota; class Chlorobiia; order Chlorobiales; family Chlorobiaceae; genus Chlorobaculum. Next base: position 208,705 of record JAAXWO010000002.1, read on the forward strand.
TCGTAGTCGAATTGACAAGGTTGGCGGTAGCGGCGATGAAGCTCTGCGGGACATCATCGACGATGTTGATGCTCAGGTTCACAGTGGAGGACGAATCGACACCATCAGTGGCGCTGTAAAGCACGTTCTCCAAAACGGTATTGGCTCCTGCTCCGGAAACGCTTCTTTTTGCGGTCAACTTGTAAGAATAGGTTACAACACCGGTAACCGCATTGTAGTCGGTCAATGTCAGGGTCCCGCCCGTAAGACCGGCAACCGTGATATCACCACCCACATTGTTGGTGTTGACAAGCTGCGCGACAGTATAGGTATTGCCGTTCATGGTCAGGCTCACCAGGCCGTCAGGAGCTGTAATGGTGAATGTGCCGGTCGCCGTTTCCCTTGTCCCATAAGGGTTGGTACCATCATGAGTCACGCCGCCAACGCCGAGATCTGATTCATATACTGTCACGGAAGAACTGGTCACGCTAACCAGATCGTTCACCGACGTCACATTCAGGGTTATCGTGTTCGGAGACTGGTCTGTATCCACGCCTCCGTTTGCCGTACCTCCATTGTCCTGTACCTGGAACGTGAAGCTCGCATAACCTGTCCCGTTGGCGTTTGCTGCGGGTGTAAACACCAGTTTACCGCTGCTGATGTCCGCAACAGCGATAGCCAGACCCGAGGTCACTCCAACACCGTCGAGCGTAAGGGTTCCGTTCACCGGTAAGGTCGTGACCTTGACCGCGGACAGCGTATTGGAAGGAGAATCGTTCAGATCGTTGAACCCGAAATCGCTTACCGTAAATGTGTATGAAGAGTCTTCCAGCGTTGTGACGGTCTTGTTAGTCCCAGATGGCTCATCGTTCACGGCCGTAATCGCCACTGTGGCAGTCGCCGTCGAGGTCAGCGATCCATCACTGACCGTGTAGGTGAAGCTGTCCGGCCCGTTGTAGTTTAACGTCGGAACATACACCAAGCTGCCATTGGCGTTCACCGTTACTGTTCCATGCGATGCCGATCCGTAGGTCGTCACCGTCAGGCTGCTGCCTTCGATATCGCTGTCGTTCTGCAACACTCCTGGGGCGGCTACCGTCAACGCTGTATCTTCAGCTGTTGTATAGCTGTCGTTCTGTGCCACCGGGGAGTCGTTCACCGGCGTTACATTGAACGTTATCGTATTGGCCGACGGATCAAGGTTTACGCCACCATTCGTTGTCCCGCCGTCGTCCTCCACCTGGAACGTGAAGCCAGCATAACTGTTCCCATTCCCATTCAAACCCGGAGTGTAGACCAGCTGGTTACCCGAGATATCAACGGCACTGATGAGCTGACCTGTTACAACGGGTATTCCGGCATGTGTCAGGCTCCCGTTTACCGGTAACGTCGTAATCTTGACTGCCAGAAGAGCATTTGCCGGTGTGTCGTTCGAATCGCTGAATCCGAAATCACTGACCGTGAACGTATACGCTGTATCTTCGTTCGTCGTGATCGTCTTGTCCGTGCCAAACGGCGCGTCGTTCACTGCTGTTATCGTCACCGTGGCCGTGGCCGTTGCGGTCAGCGATCCATCGCTGACCGTGTAGGTGAAGGTGTCCGTACCGTTGTAGTTACTGTTCGGCACGTACACCAGGCTGCCGTTGGCATTCACCGTCACCGTGCCGTGTGATACCGCTCCGTAGGTCGTCACCGTCAGGCTGCTGCCTTCAACATCGCTGTCGTTCTGCAACACGCCCGGTGCAATCACCGTCAAGGCCGTGTCTTCCGCTGTCGTGTAGTTTTCATTCTGCACCACCGGCGCATCGTTCACCGGCGTTATCGTCACGGTCGCCGTCGCTGTCGAGGTCAACGAACCATCGCTTATCGTGTAAGTGAAGGTGTCCGTACCATTGTAGTTCGAAACCGGTACATATACCAGACTGCCATTCGCATTCACACTCACTGTTCCGTGCGATGCTGTGCCGTAGGTCGTTACCGTCAGGCTGCTGCCTTCGATATCGCTGTCGTTCGACAACACACCCGGCGCATTCACCGTCAACGCTGTGTCTTCCGCAATTATGTAGCTGTCGTTCTGCGCCAACGGAGCATCGTTCACCGCTGTCACATTGAAAGTTATCGTGTTTGGCGACTGGTCAAGGTTTACTCCTCCACCAACCGTACCTCCGTTGTCCTCCACCTGGAAGGTGAAGCTCGCATAACCTGTGCCATTATCGTTCAACCCGGGAGTGTAGACCAACTGGCCATTCGAAATATCAATCGCACTGATGAGCTGACCAGCCACGACAGGTATTCCTGCGTGTGTCAGGCTCCCGACTAGTGGCAACGTCGTCAGCTTCACCGCCAGCAGTGCGTTGGCTGGCGAGTCGTTCGGGTCACTGAACCCGAAATCGCTCACGCTGAACGTAATTGCGATGTCTTCGCTGGTCGTTACCGTCTTGTTCGTGCCCAACGGCTCATCGTTCACTGAGTCCACCGTTACGGTCACCGTCGCCGTCGACTCGTACGTTCCATCACTGACCGTGTAGGTGAACGTGTCTGTTCCATTGAAATTTGAGCTCGGCACGTACACCAGACTACCATCGAAATTCACCGTAACCGTTCCATGAGAAGCTGTTCCATAAGTTGTCACCGTCAGGCTGCTGCCTTCGATATCGCTGTCGTTCAGCAACACGCCCGGTGCTGTAACCGTCAACGCCGTATCTTCAAGCATCGTGTAGCTGTCGTTCTGCACAACCGGCGCGTCGTTCACCGCCGTTATCGACACCGTCACTGTCGCCGTAGAGGGTAACAAGCCATCGCTGACCGTGTAGGTAAACGTATCCGTACCGTTATAGTTGCTGGCCGGAACGTATACCAGACTGCCGTTTGCATTCACCGTCACCGTTCCATGCGATGCCGTGCCGTAGGTCGTCACCGTCAGGCTGCTGCCTTCGACGTCGCTGTCGTTCGACAGCACTCCCGGCGCATTCACCGTCAGCACCGTGTCTTCCGCTGTCGTGTAGCTGTCATTCTGCACAACCGGCGCATCGTTCACCGCCGTTACATTGAGCGTTATCGTGTTGGCAAACTGGTCTAGATCCTCGCCACCATTGGCTGTCCCGCCATTATCATGAACCTGGAACGTGAAGCTCGCATATCCGATACCATTTCCGTTCAACCCAGGAGTGTAGACCAGCAGGCTACCTGCTATATCAGCCGCACTGATGAGCTGACCGGTCACGATCGGATTACCATCCAGCGTCAGGGCCCCGTCTGAAGGTAACGTCGTGATCTTCACTGCCTCCAGCGCATTGGTCGGCGAATCGCTCAGATCGCTGAACCCGAAATCGCTCGCACTGAACGTATACGCG
>JAAXWO010000002.1:212136-229238 GCA_013334965.1 Chlorobiaceae bacterium
TAACTGTCAACGCCGTGTCTTCAAGCGTCGTGTAACTTTCGTTCTGCACCACCGGCATATCGTTCACTGCCGTTATGCTCACCGTCACCGTCGCCGTCGACTCGGACGTTCCATCACTGACCGTGTAGGTGAATGTGTCTGTGCCGTTGTAGTTGCTGTTCGCCACGTACACCAGGCTGCCATCCGCATTCACCGTCACTGTGCCATGCGATGCCGGGCCGTAGGTCGTCACCGTCAGGCTGCTGCCTTCGACGTCGCTGTCGTTCTGCAACACACCCGGTGCCGTTACCGTCAACGCCGTGTCTTCCGCAGTCGTGTAGCTGTCGTTCTGCACCACCGGCACATCGTTCACTGCCGTCACGTCGATCGTTATCGTATTGGCCGACTGATCAAGGTTGATACCTCCATTTGTCGTTCCTCCGTTGTCCTCCACCTTGAACGTGAAACTCGCATATCCTGCCCCATTCCCGTTCAACCCCGGAGTGTAGACCAGCAGGCTGCCTGCTATATCAGCCGCACTGATGAACTGACCGGTTACCACCGCATTGCCGTCCAGCGTCAGCGTCCCGTCTCCCGGCAACGTCGTGATCTTCACTGACAACAGTACGTTACTCGGTGAATCGTTCGGATCGCTGAACCCGAAATCGCTCGCGCTGAACGAATACGCTGTATCTTCGTTCGTCGTGATCGTATTGTCCTGGCCAGACGGCGCATCGTTCACCGAACTCACCGTCACCGTCACCGATGCCGTCGATGACAGTTCATCGTCATTGACCGTGTAGATAAACGTATCTGTGCCGTTATAGTTTGAGTCCGGCACATATACCAGACTGCCATCGGCATTGACCGTTACAGAACCATGTGACGCCGGGCCATAACTGGTAACTGTCAGGGTACTTCCATCCATATCGGTGTCATTCAACAGCACACCGGGGGCCGACACGGTCAGAACCATATCTTCCAGCATTGTATAACTATCGTCCACCCCTACCGGTATATCGTTCTCCGGGGTCAAAGTTACCGTCACCGTCGCTATCGACACATCCGTTCCATCGCTGACCGTGTAAGTGAACGTGTCGGTTCCTTCGTAGTGCCCAAATGGAACATACACCAGGCTGCCGTCCGCATTCACCGTCACCGTGCCGTGCGATGCCGTGCCGTAGGTCGTCACTGTCAGGCTGCTGCCTTCGATGTCGCTGTCATTCTGCAACACACCCGGTGCAGTCACCGTCAACACTGCATCCTCTTCTGTCGAATAGTGGTCGTTCTGCACCACAGGAGCATCATTGCCCGACGGCACATTGATCGTTATCGTATTGACCGACTGATCAAGGTTTACTCCGCCGCCAGCCGTTCCACCGTCATCCTGCACCTGGAACGTGAAACTCGCATATTCTGCCCCATTCCCGTTCAACCCCGGATTATAGACCAACAGGCTGCCTGCTAAATCAGCCGCACCGATGAGCTGACCGGTTACCACAACATTGCCGTCCAGCGTCAGTGTTCCGTCTGAAGGTAACGCCGTGATCTTCACTGCCTGTAGCGCATTGGGCGGCGAATCGCTCAGATCGCTGAACCCGAAATCGCTCGCACTGAACGTATACGCGGTATCTTCGTTCGTCGTGATCGTCTTGTCCTGGCCAGACGGCGCGTCGTTCACCGAGCTTACCGTCACCGTCGCCGTCGCCGTCGACTCGGCCGTTCCATCAGTGACCGTGTAGGTGAAGCTGTCCGTCCCGTTATAATTTGTGCTCGGCGTATAGACCAGGCTGCCGTCCGCATTCACCGTCACCGTGCCGTGCGATGCCGTGCCGTAGGTCGTCACCGTCAGGCTGCTGCCTTCGACGTCACTATCGTTCTGCAACACACCCGGAGCATTCACCGTCAACGCCGTGTCTTCAAGCGTCGTGTAATTTTCGTTCTGCACCACCGGCATATCGTTCACTGCCGTTATGCTCACCGTCACCGTCGCCGTCGACTCGGCCGTTCCATCACTGACCGTGTAAGTGAAGGTGTCCGTGCCGTTGTAGTTGCTGTTCGCCACGTACACCAGACTGCCATCCGCATTCACCGTCACCGTTCCATGCGATGCCGTGCCGTAGGTCGTCACCGTCAGGCTGCTGCCCTCAAGGTCGCTGTCGTTCGACAACACGCCAGTTGCAGTCACCATCAGCACCGTATCTTCTGCAGTTATGTAGCTGTCGTTCGGCGCTACTGGTGCGTCGTTGACCGGCGTCACATCAATCGTTATCGTATTGGGTGTTGGATCAATGTCTATTCCACCGCCGAACGTCCCGCCGTCGTCCTGCACCTGGAACGTAATGCTCGCATAAGCTGTGCCATTACCATTCAAATCCGGTGTGTATACCAGAGCGCTGCCCGCTATGTCAATGGCACTGATGAACTGACCGGTCACAACCGCATTACCATCCAGCGTCAGAGTTCCGTTTTGCGGTGTAGATGTGATCACTAACAAGAACGCGTCAGGCGGCATGTCGTTCGGGTCGCTGAACCCGAAATCGCCCACGCTGAAAGTGTAGGCAGTGTCTTCGCTCGTCGTTATCGTCTTGTCCGTGCCCGACGGCGCGTCGTTCACCGGAGTCACATTGAAGGTTATCGTGTTGGGAGACTGATCCAGGTTTACTCCGCCATTACCGGTTCCGCCATTGTCTTCCACCTGGAACGTGAAGCTTGCATAAACTGAACCGTTACCGTTTAACCCCGGGGTGTAAACCAACAGGCTGCCGTAGAGATCGCCTGCACTGATGAAATCGCCTGCATTAACTGCAACGCCGTTCAAGGTCAGGCTCCCATTGAGAGGTAACGCAGTGATCTTCACAGCCAGGAGCGTATCGGCCGGCAAGTCGTTCGGATCACTGAACCCGAAATCGCCCGCAGTGAAGGTATAGGCAGTGTCTTCGCTCGTCGTTATCGTCTTGTCCGTACCGGACGGGGCATCGTTTACCGAACTCACCGTCACCGTTACCGTCGCTGTCGATTCATCAGTGCCGTCACTTACTGTGTAGGTGAACGAATCCGTACCGTTGTAGTTCATGTTTGGGACATATACCAAACTGCCATCGGCATGCACTGTCACAATTCCATGCAAAGCCGTACCATTTGCAATCACAGACAGGCTGCTTCCTTCAATGTCGCTGTCGTTCGACAGCGCACCAGGAGCTATAACCGTCAGGACATTGTTTTCCGACGTCGTATAACTGTCGTCCTGCACCAGCGGCGCATCGTTCACCGCAGATATTGTCAATGTAGCTGTTGCCGTCGAGGTCAAGGAGCCGTCGCTCACCGTGTAAGTGAAGGTATCCGTACCATTATAATTCGATCCTGGCGTGTATACCAGGCTGCCATCGGCATTCACCGTCAACGCTCCGTGCGATGCCGTGCCATAACCTGTCACCGTAAGGCTTGATCCTTCAACGTCGCTGTCGTTCGACAGCACGCCCGGAGCAGGAACTGTCAAGGCCGTGTCTTCCGAAGTCGTGTAAATCTCGTCCTGTAGCACGGGAGCATCGTTCACCGGAATCACATTGAACGTTATCGTGTCAGGTGTCTGGTCGAGATCCTCGCCACCATTGACTGTTCCGCCATTATCATGAACCTGGAACGTGAAACTCGCATACCCGTTACCATTAGCGTTCAGCCCCGGTGTGTACACAAGTTGGTTGTCCAATAGATCACTCACACTGACGAGCTGGCCGGTCACGACCTCATTACCGTCCAACATCAGGATTCCCGATGTCGGCAATGTCGTGATTTTCACCGCGAAAAACGAGTTGCTCGGATTGTCGTTCGGATCGCCGAACCCGAAATCGCTTGCGCTGAAAGTGTAGGCAGTGTCTTCGTCCGTCGTTATCGTCTTGTCCGAGCCTGCCGGAGCATCATTTACAGAACTCACCGTCACCGTCACCGTCGCCGTCGATTCATCAGTTCCATCGCTGACCGTATAGGTGAAAGTGTCCGTGCCGTTATCGTTTGAGGTTGGCGTATACACCAGGCCGCCATCGACATTCACCGACACTGTGCCATGCGATGCTGTTCCGTATGCAGTCACCGTCAGGCTGCTGCCTTCAATGTCGATGTCGTTCGACAATACACCCGGCGCATTCACCGTCAAGGCCGTGTCTTCCAGGGTCGTGTAGCTGTCGTTCTGCACCAACGGCGCGTCGTTCACCGCAGTGATCGTCACCGTAGCCGTAGCCGTCGAGACCAACGAACCGTCGCTTACCGTATAGGTGAAGCTGTCAGTCCCGTTGTAGTTTCCGTTCGGCACATAAACCAGGCTGCCATCGGCGTTCACCGTTACGGTCCCGTGTGATGCCGTTCCGTATGCCGTCACCGTCAGGCTGCTGCCTTCGAGATCGCTGTCGTTCGACAGAACGCCCTGTGTCGCCGTCACCGTCAAGGCTGTGTCTTCCGAGGTCGTGTAACTTTCGTCCTGCGCCACCGGCGCATCGTTCACCGGCGTTACATTGAACGTTATCGTGTCAGGTGTCTGGTCGAGATCCTCACCGCCATTGACTGTTCCACCATTATCATGAACCTGGAACGTGAAACTCGAATACCCCAGCCCATTTCCGTTCAACCCCGGTGTGTATACAAGCAGGCTGAGCGACAGGTCGGTCACACTGATGAACTGACCGGCAGCGACCTCATTACCGTCGAGCGTCAATGTGCCGTTGATCGGCAAAGTCGTAATCTTCAATGCGGACATCGCATTGGCCGGAGAGTCGTTCGGGTCGTTGAACCCGAAATCGCTTGCGCTGAAGGTATAAGCTGTGTCTTCGTCCGTCGTTATCGTCTTGTCCATACCTGCCGGAGCATCATTCACCGAACTCACCGTCACCGTGGCCGTGGCGGTCGAAGTCAACGAGCCATCGCTGACCGTATAGGTGAAAGTGTCCGTCCCGTTGTAGTTTCCGTTCGGCACATACACAAGGCTGCCATCAGCATTCACCGTCACGGTCCCATGAGATGCCGTTCCGTATGCCGTCACCGTCAGGCTGCTGCCTTCAATGTCGCTATCGTTCGACAGAACACCCTGTGGCGCCGCCACCGTCAAGGCTGTGTCTTCCGAGGTCGTGTAGCTGTCGTTCTGCACCAACGGAGCGTCGTTCGCCGCAGTGATCGTCACCGTAGCCGTAGCCGTCGAGACCAACGAACCGTCGCTTACCGTATAGGTGAAGGTGTCAGTCCCGTTGTAGTTTCCGTTCGGCACATAAACCAGGCTGCCATCGGCGTTCACCGTCACGGTCCCGTGTGATGCCGTTCCGTATGCCGTCACCGTCAGGCTGCTGCCTTCGAGATCGCTGTCGTTCGACAGAACACCCTGTGGCGCCGTCACCGTCAAGGCCGTGTCTTCCGAGGTCGTGTAACTTTCGTCCTGCACCACCGGCGCATCGTTCACCGGCGTTACATTGAACGTTATTGTATTGGCTGACAGATCAAGGTTGACTCCGCCTCCAGCCGTACCGCCGTTGTCCAGTACCTGGAACGTGAAACTCGCATAACCTGCGCCATTTCCGTTCAACCCCGGTGTGTATACGAGCTGGCTGAGCGACAGATCACTTGCACTGACGAACTGACCGGTCACGACCTCAATTCCGTCCAGCATCAGGATTCCCGATATCGGCAATGTCGTGATCTTTACCGCAAAAAGCGCATTGGTTGGATTGTCGTTCGGATCGCCGAACCCAAAATCGCCCGCGCTGAAGGTGTAGGCAGTGTCTTCGTCCGTCGTTATTGTCTTGTCCGTACCCGACGGGGCATCATTCACCGAACTCACCGTCACCGTCACCGTCGCCGTAGACTCATCCGTTCCATCACTGACTGTATAGGTGAAGGTGTCCGTGCCGTTATAGTTTGGGGTTGGCGTATACACCAGGCTGCCATCGGCATTCACCGACACTGTGCCATGCGATGCTGTTCCGTTACCCGTTACCGTCAGCGTGAGGCTTTCGATGTCGCTGTCGTTCGACAGAACACCCGGCGCCGACACCGTCAAAACCGTATCTTCCGCAGTCGTATAGCTGTCGTTCTGCAAGACCATCGCGTCTTTCACCGAATTTATCGTCAGCATCGCCGTCGCAGTCGAGGTCAGAGAACCATCGCTAACCGTATAGACAAAGGAATCCGTTCCGTTGTAATTGGAATCCGGAACGTACACAAGGCTGCCATCAACATTGACTGTCACTGTTCCATGCGAAGTCGATCCGTAACTCGTTACCGTCAGGCTGGAGCCTTCAACGTCGCTGTCGTTCGACAGCACGCCTGAAGCTGAAACCGTGAGCGGGACGTCTTCGGCAGTGGTATAGCTGTCGTTCTGAGCTAACGGAGCGTCGTTCACCGGAGTCACATTGAACGTTATGGTATCGGCCGACTGATCGAGATCCTCGCCACCATTGACTGTTCCGCCGTTATCATGAACCTGGAACGTGAAACTCGCATACCCGTTACCATTATCGTTCAGCCCCGGTGTGTACACCAGTTGGTTGCCCAATAGATCACTCACACTGATGAGCTGACCAATCACAACCTCAATTCCGTCCAGCGTCAGATTCCCCTGTGGCGGTAACGTCGTAATCTTCACCGCAAAAAGCGAATTGGACGGCAAGTCGTTCAGATCGCTGAACCCGAAATCGCCTGCGCTTAATGTGTAGGCAGTGTCTTCGTCCGTCGTTATGGTCTTGTCCGTACCCGACGGGGCATCATTCACCGAACTCACTATAACCGTCACCGTAGCCATCGACTCATCCGTTCCATCGCTGACCGTGTAGGTGAAAGTATCCATGCCGTTGTAGTTCAAGGTCGGCGTATACACAAGGCTGCCATCCACATTCATCGTCACCGTGCCGTGCGATGCTGCACCATGGGTCGTTACCGTCAGGATGCTGCCTTCAATGTCGCTGTCGTTCGACAGAACACCCTGTGGCGCCGCCACCGTCAAGGCTGTGTCTTCCGAGGTCGTGTAGATGTCGTTCTGCACCAACGGCGCGTCGTTCGCCCCAGTGATCGTCACTGTAGCCGTTCCCGTCGAGATCAATGCACCGTCGCTGACCGTGTAGGTGAAGGTATCGGTGCCGTTGTAGTTTCCGTTCGGCACATACACAAAGCTGCCGTCGGGATTCACCGTCACCGTGCCGTGCGATGCCGTACCGAAACCAGTCACCGTCAGGCTGCTGCCTTCGATGTCGCTGTCGTTCGACAGAACTCCCTGAGGAGCCATCACCGTCAAGGCCGTGTCTTCCTCGGTCGAGTAGCTTTCGTCCTGCACCACCGGAGCGTCGTTCACCGGCGTTATATTGAACGTTATCGTATCGGCCGACGGGTCGAGATCTTGACCGCCATTGGCTGTCCCGCCGTTATCATGAACCTGGAATGTGAAGCTCGCATAGCCGTCGCCATTATCGTTCAACCCCGGTGTGTATACAAGCTGGCTGAGCGATAGATCACTTGCACTGATGAACTGACCGGCTACAACCTCATTGCCGTCGAGCGTCAGGGTCCCATAGATTGGTAACGTCGTAATCTTTACCGCAAACAGCGAATTGGACGGCAAGTCGTTCGGATCGCTGAACCCGAAATCGCCCGCACTGAATGTGTATGCAGTGTCCTCGTCCGTCGTTATCGTCTTGTCAGTACCCGACGGGGCATCATTCACCGGGCTCACCGACACAGTCACTGTCGCCGTCGTGATGAACGAGCCATCACTTACTGTGTAGGTGAAAGTGTCCGTACCGTTGTAATCCGAAACTGGCAGATATTCCAGGCTGCCGTCGGCATTCACCGTCACCGCGCCATGCGACGCCGTGCCATGACCCGTCACCGTAAGGCTGCTGCCCTCGATGTCGCTGTCGTTCGAGAGCACGCCCGGAGCATTCACCGTCAAGGCCGTATCTTCACTGGTCGTGTAGCTGTCGTTCTGCACCCCAGGTGCGTCGTTCAACGCATTGATCGTCACCGTAGCCGTAGCCGTAGAGGTCAATGAGCCGTCGCTGACCGTGTAGGTGAAGGTGTCCGTGCCATTGTAATTCGAGTCGGGCACATAAACCAGGCTGCCGTCAGCATTCACCGTCACTGTTCCATGCGAAGCCGCGCCATAGGTCGTCACCGTCAAGCTGCTGCCTTCGATGTCGCTGTCATTCAACAGCACGCCCGAAGCAGACACCGTCAAGGCCATATCTTCACCGGTCGTGAAACTTTCGTCCTGTACAATCGGTGCGTCGTTCACCGGAAGCACATTGAACGTTATTGTATTGACTGACTGATCAAGGTTGACTCCGCCTCCAGCCGTCCCGCCGTTATCCTCTACCTGGAAAGTGAAGCTCGCATACCCGAATCCGTTACCGTTCAATCCGGGAGTGAACACCAACTGGCCGGCCAATAGATCTGTTGCACTGATGAACTGACCGGTCAAGACCTCAATTCCGTCAAGCGTCAGGGTCCCCGATACCGGCAATGTCGTGATCTTCACCGCAAACAGCACGTTGGTCGGATTGTCGTTCGGATCGCTGAACCCGAAATCGCCCGCGCTGAAGGTGTAGGATATGTCTTCGTCTGTCGTTATCTCATTGTCCGTACCCGAAGGGGCATCGTTCACCGAACTCACCGTCACCGTCACCGTCGCTGTCGACGACATCCCATCGTCGTTTACCGTGTAGGTGAAGGTATCCGTACCGTTGAAATTCGGGTCTGGCACGTACACAAGACTGCCGTCGGCATGCACCGTCACGGCTCCATGTGAGGGCGTACCATTCCCCGTGACAATGAGAACGCTACCATCCAGGTCAGTGTCATTCGACAGCACACCGGAGGCCGACACCGTCAAGGCGTTGTCTTCCCATGTCGTGTAGTTGTCGTTAACCCCGACAGGGATATCGCTCTCCGGCGTCAATGTAACCGTCACCGTCGCCGTCGAAGTCAAAGAGCCGTCACTTACCGTATAGGTGAATGTATCTATACCTTCGTGGTTACCGGTTGGCACGTACACAAGGCTGCCATCGGCATTCATCGTTACCGTTCCGAACAAAGCGGGTCCAAAACCGGTAACCGTCAGGCTATTGCCTTCGATGTCGCTGTCGTTCGCCAATACCCCAGGTGTCGTCACCGTCAGGATTTGGTCCTGCTCAGTCGTATAGTTGTCATCCTGTGCTACCGGCGCATCGTTGACTGGTGTAACATTGAACGTTATCGTGTTGGCCGACTGGTCCAGGTTTACTCCACCTCCGACCGTTCCTCCGTTGTCCTCCACCTGGAACGTGAAACTCGCATAGCCTGACCCACTGGCATTCAACCCCGGTGTGAATACAAGCTGGCTGAGCGATAGATCACTGGCGCTGATGAACTGACCGGCTATAACATCAACTCCATCCAGCGTCAGAATCCCGTTGAGAGGCAAGGTCGTAATCTTCACTGCAAAAAGCGTATTGGCAGGGAAATCGTTCGGGTCGCTAAACCCGAAATCGCCCGCGCTGAAGGTGTAGGCAGTGTCTTCGCCGGTTGTTATCGTCTTGTCAGTGCCCGCAGGAGCATCATTGACCGGGGTTACATTGAAAGTGATCGTGTTAGGCGATTGATCAAGGTTTACTCCCCCACCGACTGTTCCGCCGTTGTCCTGAACCTGGAACGTGAAGCTCGAATATGCTGGACCATTACCGTTCAATCCCGGAGTGTACACCAGTTTGCCGGACGACAGATCGCCAACGCTGATGAAATCACCGGCATTAACGGCAATGCCGTCAAGCCTCAGTATCCCATTGAGCGGAAGCAAAGTGATCTTCACTGCCTGCAGTGCATCGGGAGGCGTATCGCTCGGATCACTGAACCCGAAATCACTCACACTGAAGGTATAGGCAAAATCTTCGCTCGTCGTTATCGTCTTGTCTGTGCCGGAGGGAGCGCCGTTGACTCCCGCCAAATTGAACGTTATCGTATTGGGCGTCTGGTCCAGGTCTACTCCCCCACCAACCGTTCCACCATTATCCTGGACCTGGAAGGTGAAACTCGCATACACTGGGCCATTGCCGTTCAACCCTGGAGTATACACCAGAAGGCTGTTCGACAGTTCACCTGCACTGATGAACTGACCGATCACAACGTCATTGCCATCCAGCGTCAATATCCCGTCTGACGGCAAAGTCGTGATCTTCACTGCCAACAGGGCATTGGCGGGAGAATCGTTCGGATCGCTGAACCCGAAATCGCCCACGCTGAATGTATAAGCAAAACCTTCGTTCGTCAATATCGTCTTGTCCGCGCCAAAGGGAGCATCGTTCACTGAACCGACCGTCACCGTGGCAGTAGCAGTCGATGACAACGAACCATCGCTTACCGTGTAGGTGAAGGTATCCGTGCCGTTGTAGTTCGGATCCGGATTGTAGACAAGACGGCCGTCGGCATTGACCGTCACCGTTCCATGCGATGCTGCCCCATAGGTCGTCACCGTCAGGCTGCTGCCTTCGATGTCGCTGTCGTTCGACAGAACGCCCGACGCGGGCACCGTCAACGCCGTATCTTCCGATGTCGTGTAGCTTTCGTTCTGCACAACCGGCGCATCGTTCACCGGCGTCAACGTCACCGTGGCAGTAGCAGTCGAAGACAACGTTCCATCGCTGACCGTGTAGGTGAAGGTATCCGTGCCATTGTAGTTCGGATCCGGATTGTAGACAAGACGGCCGTCGGCATTGACCGTCACCGTACCGTGTGATGCCGCCCCATAGGTCGTCACCGTCAGGCGGCTGCCTTCGATGTCGCTGTCGTTTGACAGAACGCCCGATGCGGGCACCGTCAACGCCGTGTCTTCCGATGTCGAGTAGCTTTCGTTCTGCACAACCGGCGCATCGTTCACCGGCGTCATTGTCACCGTTGCGGTCCCCGTTGAGGACAGCGAACCGTCGCTTACCGTATAGGTGAAGGTATCCGTGCCATTGTAGTTCGGATCCGGAATGTAGACCAGTCGGCCGTCGGCATTGACCGTCACCGTTCCGTGCGATGCTGCCCCATAGGTCGTCACCGTCAGGCTGCTGCCTTCGATGTCGCTGTCGTTTGACAGAACGCCCGATGCGGGCACCGTCAACGCCGTGTCTTCCGATGTCGAGTAGCTTTCGTTCTGCACAACCGGCGCATCGTTCACCGCAGTGATCGTCACTGTCACTGTTGCCGTAGAAGTCAACAATCCGTCGCTTACCGTGTAGGTGAACGTATCCGTACCATTGTAGTTCGGGTCCGGATTGTAGACAAGGCTGCCGTCGGCATTGACCGTCACCGTACCGTGCGACGCGGCGCCATAGGTCGTCACCGTCAGGCTGCGGCCTTCGATATCCCTGTCGTTCTCCAGCACGCCCGGCGCATTCACCGTCAAGGCGGCATCTTCAGCCAGGGTGTAGCTATCCGACTGCAGCGCAGGCGCTGTGTTTTGTGTAACGGGACGACCTGACGCTTCGTTTTCGAGATGCGCCAGACCCTCACCCCTTTCGGCGTTTTCTCTTTCGACATATGCAAACTCAAGTCCTGTCGTTCCATACAATATCCGCGGGTCGGATGTCGCCCGTGAACTGAGGGATTGGAGATATGCAGGTGAATTGTAATCTCCGTCAAACGCTATAAGCCTGAACAGAGTTTTACCGAGTGTTTCATTGATCCGAGGAACAAGAACAAAGCTGTGATGGTCATCGCCTCTTTCTGAATGGCGATGATTCTTCTTGTCCTCAGAACCCTCATCCGGAGTCTCTGGAAATTGAATGTCACCAGATGGGTCTGAACCTTTACCCGTCGAATCGCCAGTAGACGCATCCCCATTATCAAGATCAAGGACAGCGACCACTATCGTCTTTCCGCCGGTTACTGTCGTTATCTTGCCACCGAATGACTGTAGTTCAACGCTGCTTCCGTCTGAAGTAACAATCGTATCGCCCTTATGTACTGTATCACCCGGCCTGATGAGACGCAGGGAACCTTCCTCTGAACGGAGCCATGCATCCCCACTGACTGAGAATATTCTGGCTATCGGAGGATTATTTGAGTAGGTCATGTTAAGTTCCATAAGATTATTCGTCTTAGGCCGCGCCGCCAACACAGACCCCGCAATTTATAATACCTCATATAAACGACTCAAATGAAGTATTACGCAATTTGCTTACGTCACCAATAAAGAAGGAACGTATATAACGCATAAGAAATTCTCCATGAATGCGATATTTATTTCATTTACCATGATCCGACAGCAATGCTGTCACCATATTATCGAAAACAACGGAGGAGGCTGATGAAACGCTATAAACTGGGTGGAAGGAGCGGGTCGGGTCGGAATACAGACGAAAATCAGAGAGCATCACAACCATTGCTGATGCTTGACCACGGCGTAATATAAGTTCAGACGGGAAAGTGATATTTTAGCAGTAATAATATTCGAGTATGCATTCAATCCGAAAATCATCCTCACCTCCCTGCCAAAGCTGGAGGTAGAGACACAGATTACAGTCATAGGAAACGGGAGGGATCACGACAATCCTGAATAGAGCGGCCTGGGCCGAAACGGCTTATCTGATGGCTCCGTCCTGAGACCCGACCGGCGTTTCAACGGCAGGAATATCTCCTGACGTCACCTGCGGCATCGGGATGTTGATATCCTTCAGGCTCGGCATCTCTCCCCGAACCACCCCGATGGCGCTCAACAGTTTCCCCATGCCCGCCAGAACTCGCGCATTGGCTCCCGTCAGGTCGAAATAGGCGTTGTAGTATGCCCGCTGCGACTGATAGTACTCGTTTTCCGTATCCAGAAGATCCAGCAGGGTTCGCTTGCCGATATTGAACTGCTGGCGGTACGCCACCCTCACCTTGTCAAGGCTTTTGCGGTTCACATCAAGAAAGTGCACCTGCTCGCCTATCTTTATCCGGTCGTTGTACGCGATCGATACCACCTGGCGTAGATCCGAGGCCGCCTTGTCCTTCAGGTCCACGGCAACGTACATCTTCTGACGGTACTGATGCTCAGCGGCCGCATCGGATCCCCCATTGAATATGTTGAACGTCAGCGCAAGCTCCACAACGCTGTCGTTCTGCAACCCTTCCACTCCTGTCGTATTCCTTGACCAGTCCCGATACGCCTTGAGGTCCAGCCTTGGATAGAACTTCGACTGCTGAACCTTGATGGCCTGACGCGCCGCGTTGGTGTCGGACAGCGTAGCCAGAAAACCTGGGTTGTGCTGGAACGCCTCCATCAACGCCTCTTTGGCCGTGCGCGGAATGCCTTCAACATTCAGCACCGGTGCGGCAAGCTCCTCAGGGGGCAACTCTCCGACAAGCCTCTGGTACCTTGACGTCACATCGTGCAGGTTGCTTACCTCCGTCAGGTAATTCGACTGGGCCAGAGCGACTCGGGCGCTAATCTGGTCAAGGTCCACGACGGCTCCCACTCCCGCGTCCACGCGGCTCCGAACCTGGTTGTAGATCTCCTGATGGTAATCGTAATTCCTCTTCGCAAGCCTTACCATCTCACGGTAACGCAGAACATCGGCATACGCACCGACGCTCTCAAGACCTACATTTTCCATTGCGTTCAGGAACTCAAGGTACCTCCCCTGGCCCGAATGCTTCAGCCTCGACATCTGGTTCCGAGTATAAAATCCGTCAAAAAGCATCTGCGACAATTCAATCCGACCCGACCGGCGCAGATAGTTCGTACTCTGGATATGCTCTCCGTCACGCTTCTCCCTGCCTATGCCGGCAACGATATCAACCTTCGGCCAGTATCCCCCGTTGGCAACTCCCTGCTCCTCGTACACATCACGAAACACATGGAACTTTGCCCTGATCTCAGGATTCGTATTGACCACCTTTTCAACCGTTTCACGCAGCGTCGCCGACCCGGCGAACGCTTGTTGCGGAACAAACCCGGCGCTCAACAGCAATACCGCCGCTGACAGGGTTTGCAGACTCTTTTTCGTTGACTTCTTCATGACCATTGAAATATGTGTTGATGATCTGGCTTCCTTAAGATTTCGATTGCGTTCAAGCAATCGGGGGTATGCCAATTGGATAGTGAAGCCTGGCCCCTTTCGGATCCTCCCCCTCCTCCTTGAGACGCTTTGCCGAATCAGGTTCAAATCCTTCCACGTGCCACTCAACCGCTTCCCGAAAAACGAAACCCGCTTTTTTCCAGGCAAGGGCATCAGCGTACATGAACCCCTCTTTTTTCCATTTGTACGACTCTTTTGGAGTCATTTCGGAATGAACCCAGCTCATTTCCAGTTTAAGGTCAAGCGATATGCTTCCATGGTAAACCGGAATATCGATGGCGCCAGCGAGGAATCGATCCAGCTCTTCATAACCCCATCTCCTGTCCGCATCGAATGTCAGCAAGCCCTTGAGCAACATGGTGAACTGTGCAGGCAACTGATCGGGTATCGGCAGGAGTTCTCCGGATCTATTCCTGATGACCTTGAAAAAAGTATCGAGTTCATAAAACAAAACAGGGTTTTTGCCGGTGAGCAACCAATAGACGACCATACCAACCGACCAGTAGTCCGACCTGGGATGAAGATAGGCGAGATGAGCCTCCGGTGCGGCAAAACCCGGACTTCCAATGAAATTATGCACCTTCGTATGACGACCATCAATCTCGGTCAGCTCCCCATAGTCAGACAATGCGATTCGAAACGGCTCTACACTTCTCAACAGGATATTCTGAGGTTTGATATCGCCAAAGTAGAGTCCATTTTCATGCAGGATCCTTATACCTTCGTTCATCTGGCGAAGCAGAACAAGAAGCTGCGGAACGGACAGTGCCAAATGACTGGAGACGTAATCCGAAAGGCATCCTTGTTCGAGATACTCCTGAACCTCATAAAATATTCCCGATGAAGAATCAACTCCGAAATCCCAAAGCTTTACGAAATAATCATGCTGACTGATCTTCACAAATTTCCTGATCGCGTCAAGGCTCGGCTCCATATCTTTCTTGTAGAGCTTTACGACAAACTGATGCCCGTTTTTCGTCGCCAGAAACAGGTTGGACTCACCTCCCTCCCCAAGAGGACGAACGATCCGGTAATCTTTCAACGCTATCATCGCGACTCCATCAAATGATCGACATGTGCAAGACGTGTGCAACATCTACCTGGGGGCTACCAGTTAGCGTATTGGTATAGACATCGCAGGCATAAGTTACTCCGTCAACCGTATGACTCGATGTCCCGGTCATAGACCAGGTCGCTCCTGTAATGTCTTGCAGGCTTACCGTGTCTCCATAATCTCCGATGATGGTCAATACATAAGGACTCCCGGTGATATCCTTGACATCCTGTCCAGACAGGTTGCTGATGGTATGATCCCCATTGCCGGTCAGATCGATAACCTCCATATTCGTAATCGGCGGTGAGGATGCTCCGAAATCAATATTTGTCGCTGTCGGAAGAATAAGGATATCTATAGCGCTCGTGCCGGTGCCGACACCCGTCCCGCCGTCGATGACCGTGTCGGCTGAATCATATACCAGATGGTCGCTTCCGCCGCTACCGTGTAAAACATCGCTGCCGGTGCCGCCATCGAGCCAATCATCATTGGTGTTGGCATTAAGGGTATCATTACCGGCCAGACCCATGAGATAACCACCGTTTTTAGCTGTATTGCTCAACGTATCGGCGTTAATTGTTCCTTTTTTGATTACCAGACCTTCTCCGAGAAGATCCACGGTTGAAAATGCGCCAAGCACATAAACGCCGAGGGTCTTGGTATTGTCCGCATAATCTGAGTTCGCTCCTTCTGTAGCCCGAGCCGTTACATTGAATGTATAATACCCCTCATAGGTGTTCGGCAGCACCAGTTTAGCCGTTGACAGATCAGATTCCGAAGGCAAGGTAAAACTTCCTCCAACAGGTGTATAAGTGGTGGCGCCGATTTTTATCGTAGCGCCGCCTGTCAAACCTGACAACTTAATCGACAATGTTTCAGACCCGTCTGTATCGTTGAGCGAAGGTGCAGGGGTAACATATTGAGCCAACGATATTTCAGTTGTAGCACCTGCATTGCCGGCAACAACCCCCTGCTTTGAAGTCAAAGAAACATCGTCGATCATTGCGCCGCTACCGGCATTGGTCGTTGATGTCGCCGTGGTTATCAGCTTCAGTTTATGTGTGTTTCCGTCACCCTCAAATCGCACAATAAGGTTCTTCCAGTCAAAAAAGCTGGAAGTGCTTGTATTTGAATAAGACTGGATCAGGTTGTCATTATCATAAATTTGAATCGATGTATAGGCCGTCGTTCGACCTAATGCTCCGGCGTAATCGAACGAAAGCTCATAAACCCTCCCTGCCGTGGTGGGAATATCGCGGCTCATACCTATAGTCTGATTGTTACCGGTTTTGTTTGCGTTATTCAGTTCAAGCCAGTTTATACCGTTACCTGCAGAAGCATAAACCGTAGTCCCGCTATAACTGTCACCAGTTGACCATATTTCAAAAACGTTCGTTCCGACTCCATCTGAATCTGGACTATCAACGCGATCCCATCCATCAAACGAAGTGCCGGATACAGCTTCAGCGCCAGTCCCGCTGTTAGCTGCCGATTCCCAGCTATTGGTAAACACAGAAGCCGATGCGTTATTTACGACAGTCAAATTCGGCATATCTGCAACCGGTGTCACCGTCACCATTGCCGTGCCCGTCTCAACTCCACCTCCGTTGCTCACCGTGTAGGTGAATGTGTCCGTGCCGCTGTAATCCTCCGTCGGGGTGTACACCGCTACGCCGTCCGTGCCTACCGTCACCGTGCCGTACGACGCCGATCCATAGCCCGTCACCGTAGCACTGCCCTCGAAGCTGTCGTTCGACAGAACGTTCAGCGTCAGCTGCGTGTCTTCTGCAGTCGTCAGCTGATCAGTCGCCACATCCGACACCGCCGTCACCGTCACCGTCACCGTGCCCGTCTCAGCTCCGCCGCCGTTGCTCACCGTGTAGGTGAACGTGTCCGTCCCGTTGTAGTCCGCCGTCGGGGTGTACACCGCTACGCCGTCCGTGCCTACCGTCACCGTGCCGTGCGACGCCGATCCATAGCCCGTCACCGTAGCACTGCCCTCGAAGCTGTCGTTCGAC
>JAAXWO010000003.1 GCA_013334965.1 Chlorobiaceae bacterium
CTTCAGGTTGCATAACATCCTCCTTTATGATGGATTACACAAACGTGCTCACCATTCATTTTACTCAAGGATGTATGCAATCGTGCCCTGACAGCGCTAACTCATTGGGCAACTATTATATAACGTTGTTGAATAGGTCAAATAATATTTAGCCAAAGTCCATCCAAAGCGATTATTTCCGCTTCGGTCTAAGGCTTTTCCAGCAGTCTGCGTTGATACTCCTGTTCGGTCACGAGATCGTTCAGGCTTTCCAGTCGGTCGATGAACAGTTTTCCCTGAAGGTGGTCGATTTCGTGCTGGAAGACACGGGCGGGAAAGCCCTCGTATTCTGATTCCTGAGTTTTCCCATCAGTGTTGAAGCAGTTCACGCCTCACGGATGTGTCCGGATGTCTTATTGTCTGCCCGTCATATGCGTGGGCGGGTGGTTGTCGACAAGATCCTCAATATGATTATTACCGATCCGGCATTGGTAAAAACGTTTTTTGTGTTGATGAGTATGATAGAGATCTATTCGGTTTTCGATCAACTTACAAGGCTCCTGCAATACCCTGCTATCGTTGCCCATCTCTCGCTCTGCTGAGTTTTCAAAACGTTCATAAACCTTTAACGCCCCCTTCACAATGCGGCATGGACAATGTCGTATCGTGAGAGGAAATATTTTCCTGAATCAAAAAACGGGGGTGAGATATGTCTATACCATATTATAATGAAGCAAGTTACCTGACTGATTTACTTTCTCAACTGCAGAATCCTGAGACAGTTTCGGCCAAAATATCCGTGATCTCAGATCCTCACTATTTTGCGCCCTCACTGCTCGTTTCCGAGGGTTCCGCTTTTGACGCATACCTTGCCAGCGATCGAAAAATGATTGCAGAAAGTGAAGCTATCCTCAAGTCTGCCATCGAAATTGTGGAGAATGAGAATCCCGATATTCTCCTGATTTCCGGAGACCTTACCAAAGATGGTGAAAAAGTAAGCCACGCAGCGCTTGCGGAATATCTCAAGACTTTGGAAAGCACAGATATCAAGGTTTATGTCATTCCCGGCAACCATGATGTAAACAATCCGAATGCTGTTAGTTATGATGGCAGCACCACAACAGCGGTAGAGTCCGTGACCGCAAATGAATTTGCAGACATCTACAACGATTTTGGTTACGGTGAGGCTCTCTACAGGGATCCGGCTTCACTGAGTTATATCGCTGCACCGCAGGAAAATCTCTGGATTCTTGGGATTGACAGCTGTATTTACGATCCCAATTCTGCGACGGCAGGTGTTGTTACCCCCGACACTAAGGCGTGGATTCTTGAAAAACTTGCAGAAGCAACGGTCAAAGGAATCACTGTCGTCGGTATGATGCACCAGAACCTTTCTGAGCATTTTACCTTACAGGCTGACCTGTTTCCTGAATATGTGGTACAGGACAGTACGAAACTTGCAGAGGAGCTGGCTGTCGCAGGCCTGAAGGTCATGTTTACCGGTCATTTTCATGCAAACGATGTCAATACGATTACTGGAACGACCAGTGTAGGCGACTCTTACCAGATGACCGAAATTGAGACAGGCTCGCTGGTAACATGGCCGAGCCCGGTCCGCACGGTTACTCTGAATACAGACAATACACTCGATATTTCGTCCGAATCAATAACAGCGATTAATTACGACCTTGGTGGTAAAACATTTGAAGAATATGCTTCCGATTATCTGAACACCGGCCTGAATGAGCTCGCGGTTCATTACCTGATGGGCAGCTTTGGCATATCACAGCAGGCGGCAGGACAGGTTGCACCTCTTTTCTCTGCAGCAATGGCAGCCCACTATAAAGGGGATGAGACGCCGGACGCGACAACCCTGGCGACCATTCAGGCCATGGCGGCATCGAGCAATCCATTGCAGATGCAGCTCGCTGCGGTGCTGAACTCTCTCTGGACTGACAGCTTCCCTGCGGATAATACCGTGCAGATTGAGCTCCAGAATCTGTGGACGAATAAGGAGACAGCTGATCTTGGTCACTTTGGTGACAATTATGGACTGACTACCGAAGATTTTTATCTGCTCAACGAGACGGCCCTGATCAATTCAAGCGTTGATGGTTTAGGTAATGTGGTCACGTTGTATTTCGATGATGCACTTGACACTGATGCAGCTCACATACCTTCGGTAGATCAGTTCATTGTAACCAACGGCGGTGTTGCCCAGACGATCAGCAGTCTGCAGGTGGTCAATAACCAGGTTATTCTTCAGCTTGCAGATACGCTGGACAAGAGCAAGGTCGTCAAGGTATCATATTCGGATTTATCGCCTGCCGACGATGTAAAAGCTGTGCAGGATCTGACCGGGCACGATGCCCAGTCGTTTCAGAACGTCAAAGTGGCCAATGCTTTGGGGCTTGCGGCAAGTGAAGCTGAGTCATTTGATTTCGCATCCGCGCTGACATTGCCATATGGTGCTGAAATATCGGCATTTGATGCCGGGAGCGGCCGTCTTTTTGTCACTTCCTTGAATGGCCTGCAGGTTGTCGGCGTGGATGCCAGCCTCAATATGACGCTTCTTGGAACCCTTACACTTGGAAGCAATGACATCAACAGTGTGGCTGTACATAACGGTATCGTCGCCGTTGCGGTAAATGCTTCAGACAAGACCATGCCGGGGAGCGTCTATTTCCTCGATGCAAATGGCGCCATAGGCTCTTCTTCAATGATTCTCAAGAGTGTAACTGTCGGCTCGCTTCCTGACATGTTGACCTTCAGCACTGACGGTAAAACGGTTCTGGTTGCCAATGAAGGTGAAATGGCCAGCGTAACCAGTAATCCCGAGGGCTCGGTGAGCATCATCGACCTCAGCAACGGAGTGGCATCGGCTACTGTCGCCACTGCAGACTTCACTTCATTCAACGATAAACTTCTCGAACTTCAGGCCTCAGGGGTCAGGTTGTTTGCAGGGGAGTCAGGACTTGAAACGACAACGGTCGCCCAGGATCTTGAGCCGGAATACATCAGCATCTCGCCTGACGGCAAAACGGCATTTGTAACCCTCCAGGAGAATAATGCGATCGGCATTCTTGATATCGCCAATCGAACCTTTACGGATATTGTCCCTCTCGGTTTCAAGAGCTGGCTTGGCCTTCCGTTGGATGGCACCGATAACGGAAGTTACAATCCCCAGACAAATCTGCCGGTATTCGGCCAGTACATGCCTGACGGAATCGGCTCGTTCACAGGCTCGGATGGTAATGCTTATTACATCATTGCCAACGAAGGTGATGACCGTAATGATTTTATGGCACCTGATGCGGTAAAGCTCAAAGATATCGGCAAATACACTGACCCAATCAGTGGAAACAAATTCTCGTTGGACCCGGAGTTGATTGCCAGGTACGGTAATCTGCTGAGTACGGCCGCAATAGGCAACCTGCGAATCTCTATTGCCCCTGGCAACAGCGGGGACGTTGATGGTGATGGTGTCATTGAAAAAATTAGTGCATATGGTGCGCGATCTTTCAGCATTCTTAACGCAGATGGTACAATTGTTTTTGACAGTGGATCGCATATCGAGCAGTATGCAGCCTCGACAGGAGCTTTCAATTCTGCTGATCCGTCGACTTCCGGTATCTATGTTGATACTCGTTCCGATAACAAAGGCCCTGAACCAGAAGGAATTGCGATCGGACAGGTAGGGGGAAAAACACTTGCATTTGTCGGTCTTGAGCGAGCTGCAGGCGCCATCATGGTCTATGACGTAACTGATCCACAGCATGTCAGCTTTGTACAGTGCCTGAGCAATCCGAATGACTCCAGGGCTCTTACTGGTGATGGGGCTGAGGCTGGAGCCGGACCGGAAGGGTTGACGTTCGTATCGTCCGATTCCAGTCCCAGTGGCCAGGATCTGCTATTCGTCTCCAACGAGTATTCGAAAAACATCAGTCTCTTCAAGCTGACGAATCCGTCTGAGAACACTGCGCCAACGCTGGTAAAAGCTATCAGCAATGTATCGATAGCTGAGAATCAGGCTTTCAGTTTCATGGTCCCTGTTGAGACTTTCAAGGATATTGATAACGGTGACAGTCTGAGCTACACGGCTACGCTGGCCGATGGCTCTGCTTTGCCATCATGGTTGAAATTCGATGGTGAACTTCAAGGTGCGTTGAAATACTCGTCGAGCGCCAGGGATGCCTATTTCTCTCTTGCCGGAGTATGGCCCTCAACAGACTCAGCATCAGCGGCAACTGCTATCGGATCAGGCGTGAAGACTGATGGAGGTAACCTTGCATGGCAGACTGGTGATCCGGTTAATGGCGAGATTACGACTATTGCCGAAACCCTTAGAGCCGATCTTGGTTTTGCCATAGGCGTTGTGAGTACGGTGCCGTTCTCTCATGCGACTCCGGCAGCATTTGTCAGCCATAATGTCAATCGCAATAACTATCAGGATGTTGCACACGAGATTCTGTTCAAGACCCAGCCGGACGTAGTGATCGGTGGCGGCCTGGACTCTCTTTTTGCAAAGGCAGTTACTAATGCGGCAAAAGCTGATACGGACCTTGACCATAACGGCTTCAATGATGACTACGATGCGTTCAAGGCCGGTACTGACGGTACGCCCTACACTTTTGTGGAGCGGGCAACCGGAGTTGACGGTGGAACGGCACTTGAAGTGGCTGCGTCTCAGGTGGATCTTGCGGCCGGGGATAAACTTTTCGGCCTGTTCGGTACCTCTGCTGGAAACTTCGAATATTACAATGTCTCGGATACTCCCGGTACGGTAACCATTACTCGAAGCACTACGGATACAACACCTTCAGTTGACGAGGACCCGACACTCTCGGAAATGACATCGACCACATTGTCGGTACTGAACCAGGATAAGGATGGCTTCTTTGTCATGTTCGAGCAGGGTGACATTGACTGGAGCAATCATGTCAATGGTTACGAAAATATGGTGGGCGGAGTCTACGACCTCGAGCAGGCGGTCAACACTGCCGAGACAGTCGTAGGAAGTGGCGCAAACGGCTTGAACTGGTCGAATACGCTGATGATCGTTACGAGCGACCATTCGAACAGCTACATGCGCCTTCAGCAGGAGCTTGGAAAGGGCAATTTGCCGGTAGAAGTCGTCGGGGCAAGCAAGTCGACCTATCCCACCTCTTCCGAGGTTACATACGCCTCACTTGGTCATACGAACGAATTGGTTACGCTGCAGGCAAGAGGCGCAGGAGCTGAGCTGTTTAAGCAATATGCGGGAAGCATGTATCCCGGGACAAATATTGTGGATGATACGCAGATCTATCAGGTGATGATGACAGCTGCAAAAGATCTTGGTGTGTCGCACATTATTCTCTTCATAGGCGATGGTATGAACATCGAACATGAAATTGCTGCAAGCCAGTACCTTTATGGAAAGGATTTCGGCCTGGCATGGCAGGATTGGGGGCAACTGTCGGATGGTTGGTCAGGGTATTCGAGCACGTGGGATGTTACCGCTTACAACGCATATGCAAAAGCCGCTGGTGTGGCAAACTACAACGCGACATCCTTTGATCCGCTCATAGGGTATGATCCGTCGAAGGGAGGAGAAACACCGTTGACGATGGGCGTAACGCTTAGTGGTACACCGGATCACAGCAATGTGGGAGCTCTCGAGGTGAAGATCACTGCGACAGATGAAAATGGTGCGACTGCAAGTGATGTGTTCACCTTGACGGTGACGGATACAACTGCTCCGACGGTATCAATTTTCAGTCCGGGCGATGGAGCGAAAGGTGTTTTGATCGATAGCAATATCGAGTTGACCTTCAGCGAAGCAGTCACCATGCATGACGGCACGATTGCAGTCCATAGTGGCTCTGCAACCGGATCAGTCGTATCGTCGAGCATATCGATTTCAGGTAATACGCTTAAAATCGATCCGACATCAAATCTTGAGAATGGCACAGAATATTATGTGACATTCTCAGATGGAAGCCTTGCTGATCTTTCAGGCAACCACTTCGGTGCATCTTCACTTCATTTCAGTACGATTGCGGCAGCCTATGCGAGTACTTCCGATGGAGGATTGAGTACTGGTGAAGCTGTGCTGGTGGGTGGCGGAGCTCTTGGGTTACTGGCATTTTTTATATTCTGACAATGTAGGTTCTCTTGTGACGTACGCATCGGCAGCCATATCGAGAGCTTGCGTCACAAGAGGCGCCGATCTTGATTATTGGGAGCAGGGGACGCAAATACTGTTTAGCCAAAGTCCATCCAAAGCGATTATTTCCGCTTCAGTCTAAGGCTTTTCCAGCAGTCTGCGTTGATACTCCTGTTCGGTCACGAGATCGTTCAGGCTTTCCAGTCGGTCGATGAACAGTTTTCCCTGAAGGTGGTCAAATTCGTGCTGGAAGACACGGGCGGGAAAACCATGGTATTCTGATTCCCGTCTTTTCCCGTCAACGGTGATGTAGCTAACGCCTGTTCGGATATGCCGAGTCACAAGACCTCGCAGGCCGGGGATGCTCAGGCATCCTTCCCAACCGGCGTCCTGTTCGTCGGACACCCAGAGTAATTCAGGATTGATCATAAGCACCGGCGGGAGCTCGGGGGCATGAGGATAGCGGACGCTGGGGCGGGAGGCTATGACGATCATGCGGAGTGACTCGAATACCTGGGGGGCGGCGAGCCCGACGCCGTTCGCGTGTCTGGCAGTTTCAAGCAGGTCGGCGCCGAGCGACACCATTGCTGGATTCTCAAGGTCTGCAATGCTTGCGCTGATCTGTCGCAGTATCGGGTGCCCCATCTGGGCAATCGTTCGAATATGGGCCATCGTCATTTATTTCAATCGTTTTCTCAATGTACTACCTCTTGTTGTCAGGGGAGAACCTGTTGCGCTCGAAAATTCTGTACATTTTTTAAGGACGGCGGTTTGATGCCGATAACGTAGAAATTCCCTGACGGTCAGGGGTTTCATCATGGAGGCTTCGGATCAATAACAACTCTTTTATCATCTGTTATGAAGGATTCCCCTGTGACGACAAGCGCATTGGGTTGTGGTGCTGCCCCTGGACAGGTCACTGTAGCCGAGGCGGCGGGTCGGGCATTGGTTGATGCCGGGGTTGCGGTCGTGAACTGTGTCCCTGCTTCGGGGGCGGCCTCTATTTTTGAAGCATGGAGGGTGTTTGCTGGCAAGGGCAAGCCCTTTCACTATCATGAGGAGGTCGCGATGGGCATGGCCATGGGTGCTTCGCTTACCGGGCAGCGCAGCGCCGTCGTCATCAAGTCGCATGGGTTTGCCAAAGCCTGTAATGCTATCGTTGATGCCTTGTCCTTCGGAGCCGAAGGGGGGCTGGTTGTCATCGTCGCTGCGGACAGGGAGGGGCGTACATCCGACACGATTTTCGATCCGGATTCCCTTGTCACCGGTACGAAACTGCCGTTTCGACGGCTGGGGCCTGATGAGGCGTATGGAGGAGTCCTTGACGCGTTCACACGATCAGAATCGATGGGCCTGCCGATGGTGCTTCTGCTGGAAGACGATGATCTGGCCGGTCGCATCCCAGGGCCACAGGCGTCATCCCTGCCTGTCCGAGAGGTTGTCGTTCCTGAGAGTGACCCGCTTCGCCACACCCTCTTTCCCGGCAACAGCCGGTATCCGCACGATGTCGTAAAGGCCAAGCTGGCCGGTCGTGACTGGCGAGCGATCCCTCGCCCCAATTTACCGGTGATTCCGGACGGCGTGCCGGAGAAGTTTCACGCCTCCATCCGTTCCTATATGCCGGTTTTCGATATCCTCAGGGGCATTCGAGGGGAGATCGATTTCATCATGGGCGATACGGGCACCAGCAGCCTGTTCGTCTGCCCTCCCTACAACCTTGTCGATGCTACGACCTATTATGGCGGAAGCATTCCCATGGCAGCCGGGGCGATCAGCGCCGGGGCACGCAAGGCCTGGGCAATCACCGGGGATTGGTCTTTCACTGCTGCGGGGCATCTTGGCGTCCATGAGGCGTTCCACCAGGGCGTGCCGGTGAAGGTCCTCGTGTTTCACAACCGGTCAGCCGTGGCTACTGGGGGCCAGGCGCTTGATGAGGCTCTTTTCGACCGCCTGTTGCAGGGGTATCCGGAGTTCGTCCGTCGGGCGGACGCCAGTGACCATACGGGCCTTTACGACACCCTGCATGCCGCACAGCGCTCCGAGCGGATGGAGATCGTGGTCGTGGATGTCGTCTGACGGCAATCTTCGCCTGGAACGGAATTGTCGTTCAGTCCTGCTTCTGGTAGCACCAGGCTTCGTGCCAGGTACGTTTCTCAAGCCTCCGGCACTGATTCAGTCCCGCGTTTTCTGCCAGCGATTGCAGTATGCCGGGAGTTTCAGGGAAATCGCAGTTCCTGATATGTTCCTGAACCTGATCACGTTCGTCAGGGGTCAGGGCCAGCCACTGCGTCGCGACCGCTCCGTTGTAATTGTCGAGATACTCCGGTCGCGAGTTTCCCTCCTCACGCATGACATCCACCAGGATGACGCAACCGTTCTCCCGAAGGATTCGGCGGCTTTCCGTGAAAAATGCCTGCTTGGCCTCGATGGGCAGATGGTGCAAGGCATAGCCGGAGTATACCAGATCGAAATGGTTCTCTGGCGCCTCTTTCAGCACGGCGATCATATCCCTGCAGAGGAGGTTTACACGGATTCCGAACGGTATCAGGTTGTTTCTGGCGACATCGAGGGCGTAGGGCGAAAGGTCACATCCGCAGTACTCCGCGACCTGCCCCGGTTCCAGGATTTTGCCGATATGTGCGGCATCTCCGCATCCCAGGTCGATTACATTCAGCGGTCCGGGCCGGCTTTTGAGTAGTCTCCTGGCAGCTTCCGTGATCTCCCGATGAAACATAAGGTTGTGACGGATCACTTTCTGGTAGGTGCCCCAGGTTTTGCGGAATATGTAGATCGGGTCTGAGTTCATAATGAGAGGTACTGACGTTTGTCGATAATGCTTCTAAGCGGGCTAAACACACTGAAGGCGAAGGTTCTCCACCCCGCTCAAGCAGGGTACGATGACATAATTGGAACGGGGAATCAACCGGCTCAAATAATTCAACGCTATCGTTACTTCAATAACGGCAATCGCAGGGATATGACATTGGAAGATAGCAATGATTCGGGTGTTTGTGGCCAACAGGCGTTCGATTCTGTCCGATGCCCTGCAAGTACAGTGATCTCAGGGCTTGTCGTGCGCGGGTATAAATTCGTCGGACTCAGGCAATGTTCATACGTAGTTATTGGCAATGCGCCTGCGAAACGCTGTCCGGGAGTTGTTGTGCCATTTCCGGCTCCTGACGCCATCACCTCTTCAGGTTCTTTTTTACCGATAGTTTGTATTTGCCGAAGGCTCTGTCCTTTTGCTTCTTTTCTGCGCGGGACATCTCGTAGAACTCGGACTCTTTGCTGAGTTTCAGGAAGTTTTCGAAGTGTTTTCGGCTGAGTTCACCCGTTTGTATGGCTTCAAGCACGGTACAGCCGGGTTCGCCGGTGTGGCTGCAGTCCCGGTAACGGCAATTTGATGAAAGGGCGGTGATGTCGGAATAACTGCTCCTGATAACGCTTTCCGCACCGATAACGCCGAATTCACGCATTCCCGGGTTGTCGATGACCAGTGCGCCTCCGTCGATACGGATCAATTCACGCCGGACGGTCGTATGGCGACCTTCGCCAGTGCCGCTGACCGATCCGGTCTCCATTATTTCACGGCCGACAAGGCTGTTGATCAGCGTGCTCTTGCCAACCCCTGACGATCCGACGAAGCAATAGGTTTTTCCGGGCAGCAACAGCTTTTTGAGCTCATCTACGCCTTGGCGCGTTACGTTACTCAATGTGATGATCGGGGCGCCGATGCCGGCAGACCGGATTTCCGATATCTGCGCGGCCAGAACGGACGGGTCGACCAGGTCTGTCTTGGTAAGCAGGATGCAGGGCTCTGCCCCACCCTCCATAACCATGACGAGATAGCGTTCCAACCGCTTCAGGTTGAAATCGAAGTGACACGATTGAACGATAACCACGTAGTCGATGTTCGCTGCTATCATCTGATAGCCGATGACGTTTCCCGCGGATTTTCTGCGAAGTGAACTTTTGCGCTCCAGGAGCGCATGAATCACTCCAATGTCATCGCCGGGATGTTTTTCCAGGCATACCCAATCGCCTACGCATGGTAGCTCATGGGGCAGGTGATGACGGTACAGATAGCTCCCTGCAAGCCTGGCCCTGAAGGCGCCTGACGGATCAACAAGCAATAACTGATCGCGGTCGACGGCCGCAACGCGGGCGATGGTCTCTGACGGTTCACATTCCGCGTGTCGCTCGAACCAGTCGTTCCAGCCCAGTTCATTCAAGGTATTGTGCATGTCGTTCCTATCGCCGTTCATCGGTGTCATAACTGGGTTATGGGGACGTACGGGCTCGTCAGGCGCTGAGAGGAGCTCGATCTTGTTCCGTTGCTCAATATACGGCATGGCAAGCAGCGTTATTCAACTTCCTGCCATGATTAATGTTTCTTCAGAATCTGGGGTGATGGTATTTGCAATGCTCAGTGGCAGGAGGCGCAACTTGCCTTTGTCCGGCGGTGCAGTTCATCGTCGGGCGCTCCGTTGTTTGCAGACCGGGCATTGGTATTGCCTGCACCGGAGTCGAATCCTGCTGCAGCAGATTCCAACGGTTCTTCCCAGCGGGATGCGATTCGCGGGGAGGCCGGTCTCTCTTCATAATGCTTTCCAAAGCCGTGCCGGCCATGGGATCGCTCAAGATAGTTGGTTGTGTTGTCATAAAGATCCCGGTCATTATCCGCTTTTTGCTCCATGGAGCCAGCGATCTCCCTGCCTGCGTTCAGTATCCCTGAAAAAGGCTGCATGCGGGTATGGGTGCCTATTGCCGCAAATGCGAAGAACACTACCGTGGCGAGCAGTTCCACAGGGCGCAGCCACCCTTGGGCCTGTTTTTTTTTCAGGTACGAAACAAAGGCTTCCCTGTTGATGAAACAGAGATGGAAAAGGGAAAACAGGGTAAAGATGATGCTGAATATAATGTGCTGGTTCAGCCATGCCGGTTTTGTCAGGCCGCCGAACTCCGAGATTCCGGGAGCGATTCCGCCTGGATAAACATAGAGTATCACGCCCGAGACGACCAGGATCATAAACGAGAGAAACAGGCTGAAACTTGTAAGTGCGCGCCAACTGAAACTTTTTTTCATCGTAAGTCGAAGTTTAAATATCGTTACAGGTTCTTCATGCACAACGTTTGACGTTCGTTTTTCCGGAATCAAGCACGACCCTGGGAAAAGGCGGATGCCCGGTCGGAGTTGGGCTTGATCACGAATGGTTGTGTTCGCGCTGTTGGGGGGTGAGCTGAAGGGCGGCAGGCAAGGTGTTCATCTGGCACGGCACTTCCGCTGCAGTAATGGTAAATTGATGTTACGGGAATGCGTATCTTTCTGATGCAGGTCATGGGGGCGGGTAAATGAATCAATCTGAACGATAATCCGGTCCGGTCAGGGCCTGGGAGGCTAATCTATGGGAATGGTTCAGGATGGAAACGGCGAGCCTTCTCCTGGCAGAAACGGGATGATTGAGGCCGGGATCAGGACTGCCGGGGCCATGATGATGGATGAGGACAAAATCTGGTCTCGTTACAGCAACGACAAGACCGATATCGGAGAGCACCTCGCTCGCGTCCTCAGGACTCTCTCTGCCGCCGTGCCTCTGCATCGGAAGTTGCGTGCGCTTTCCGTCGGCTCAAGCAACGAGCCGCAGTTCCAGATTCTCGAGTCGGCTTTTCGCGGCGCGCTGTACCTCCTCGACATCGATCCCCAGGCTCTTGCGACGGTGGATGACCGGCTGATGCGTGAGGATATCCGCCAGGTGTCGACCATCGTGGCCAACTACAACGATGTGCTCCACGACAGCGAGGCAACGGTGGGTTTTCGAGAAAAGATGCTTGCAGGCAGTCGGCTTGACCTGATCACCCTGCACCATTCGCTTTATTACTGCGGTATGGAGACGTGGCTTCCGCTGTTCAGGAACATGCGTCGCAACCTCCTTGCCCGTCGGGGGGCGATCCACGCCGTTCTGATGGCGCCTGAAAGCAGCGATATGCACACGACCACTTGGCTATACAACCATTTTGCGGGCAAGTATTTTGGCGTTCGCAACAACCAGAGCCTGCCAGTTTTAAAACGACAGCTGGAAGGATTGCCGGAGTTCAGTGATACGCAGATCAAACTGAAGACCAGCCGGGTGCGCTTTTTCGTCGAGGATTTCGAGCAGTTGATGAAGGTGGTCTGGATGATTCTGCTCTATCCGGGAGTTCACAAATACAACGATGCCCAGATTGCAGAGATCGTTTCGTTCGTTTATGACGCCTTTTATTCCAAAAAACTGCCGATGTACCAGATGCAGCATCATCTCGTGCTTTTCCGCGGCATCGGTTTTACCGGTCTTGCATAAAGCCGGTTTTGCGGGTTAATCCATAAGATGAAAAAATCTGTGGAAACATGATCCTGCAGTATGCTGCGATGGACATGATTTTTCTGCCTGAAGAGAAGCTGAAACAACAAAACGAGACATGCCTGCCTGCCGGTTTCTGAGCTTTGAGATGGGTACTTCTCCTTAGACAGAAAACTGGCTGGATTAAACTATAAACTAAAAGCCCTCAACCCGGTATTTGAGAAACTGAATTCATGTTTGTTTGCCATTGGTTTGCTTCCGGCTTATCAGCAGCACCAGTAATGCCGCAGTAAGTAACGATATTGAAAACAGGTAGAGCACCGGGGTCATGCTGTGTCCTGTGGCGTCACGGATGATGCCGACCAGTTCCGGGCTAACGTAGCCGGCGGTGTTGCCGAAGGAGTTGATCAGTGCGATTCCGGCTGCGGCAGCGGTTCCTGCAAGAATGCCGGACGGCATGGACCAGAAGCATGAGAGCGCCGACATGATGCCTGCTGTCGCGATGCAAAGGGTTATAATCCCGGACCATCCGGTTACTGAATGCATGGCGCTGACGGCAAATGCCGCACTGGCGGCTATACAAGGAGCGGCGATGTGCCATTTTCGTTCGCCTGTCCTGTCAGAGTGAATTCCGTTCACGACCATTGCCGCTGCGGCAAAGGACCAGGGGATGGCGGATATCCACCCTATGGCTTTTTCGTCAGGGGTGATCGTCTCCTTGATGATCTGCGGAAGCCAGAAGGATATTCCGTAAAGGCCCAGCACAATCGCAAAATAGATGAGGCTGAATATCCATACTTTCGGGTTCCTGAAGGCAGCCCTGACCGAATGGCTTGCCGTACCCTGTGCCAGGCGCTCCGATTCTTCAATGGCAGCTCTTTTCGACAGCATCTCTTTTTCTTCACTCGATAACCAGGAGGCCTCCTTCGGTGAGTTGTCCAGATAAAAAAGGACAACCATGCCCATGACGATTGACGGGAATCCTTCCAGCAGAAAAAGCCAGCGCCATCCGGGCATTCCGCTGTATCCATCCGTTGAATGAAGAATCCACCCCGAGATCGGGCCACCGATCACTCCTGCCACAGCGATTGCCGTCATGAACCAGGCAACCATTCTTGCGCGGTACTCCGCCGGAAACCAGTAGGTCAGGTAGAGAATGATTCCAGGGAAAAAGCCGGCTTCGGCAACCCCGAGTAAAAAGCGTAAAAGGTAGAAGGTGCCTTCATCGACGACGAAAACCTGGAGGAGCGCGATAATTCCCCAGGTGATCATGATGCGCCCGATCCAGACCCTTGCGCCGGTTTTCGCAAGAATGATGTTGCTCGGAATTTCGAAGATGAGATACCCTATGAAGAAGATGCCGGCTCCGGTACCGTAAGCGGTTTCGCTCAAACCAAGGTCACTGCACATCTGCAGCTTTGCGAAGCCGACGTTGACCCTGTCCAGATAGGCGAGGATGTAACTGAAAAAGAGGATAGGGATCAGCCTGAAGGCTGCTTTGGCATAGATGCTCCCATCGTTGGCGTTCACCGGTCTTCCGTTAGCTGATACCATTGTTTCCTTCAAGCGCCACACCGTTTTTGGCGAGGCTGTGATTGTCCTGGATGATGCAGTTTTCCCGATAATTCGTCGAGTCGTTGACACGTCGTATCCCGTTGATTTCTCTGATCCTGCCCCAGGGGAGGATGCGTTGAATATTTTGTGTCATTGGAAATATATGTTGGCTCGATGATGGAACATAGGTGAAAATGACGTATTGATCTAAATGTTATGGGCTGACTTCGGGAGCGTTTACATGCTCAGGCTCCGTCATCAGGTTCGAGAGCCCTTGTATGAACCAGTAAAGGTTTGAGTCCGGTCCGGGTTGTGATGTGTATATAAGGGCTGCATACATTATTATATGTGGCGGCGACCCGTAAACCTAAGTCCGTATTCGAAGGGATTCAGGCGGTTGTTCAGTCAGATGGTCACGCGTTTGTTGTATTTTCGATCATGATGACGTATATATAAAATACGTACCTGGGGTTTCCAGTACACCGGATGCAGATCGCAGTAGCATGCTGCGCCGAAAAACCAATCAATGCTTAATCAAGGAGTTTTCTCATGATGTACAGCAACGCTGTCGCGCTCAATCGTGAGCGGCATTCAGATTTAACGATCAGCCCCAGTCCTAAAGGCTTTCTTTTTGCCGCCGACCTGTTGACCGTCATGATTGTCTCTTCAGAATTTTATGACGTAGGTCGTCAGTTCCCGATCATTTTCACGATTTCACCCGATAAAGTTGTCCAGCCGGTAGCGCTGCTTGGCTTTGAAGAGGGTGAAAATCTTTTTGTAGACGAAGATGGTAAGTGGACAGGTCGATATATTCCAGCCTATCTTCGTCGCTATCCGTTCATCACGACCGACGAATCTGTAGACGGCCAGGCTATCGTCTGCTTCGATGAAGCATTTGACGGCTTCAACCTCGAAGGTGGAACTGCGTTGTTCGAAAATGGCGAACCGACAGCAAAAACCGTTGAGATCCAGAATTTCCTTCAGGGATATCTGCAGCAGTTGCAGCAGACGAGGGCTTTTGGCGCAATGTTGCTGGAAAAAGATCTTCTTCGCGAAATTTCTGCCCAGGCTAATCTTGTTGACGGTCGCTCCTATGGACTGAACGGTATGCATATGGTCGATGAGCAGAAGTTTGCGGAGCTATCGGATGATGAGGTAGCCCATATGTTCAGAAACGGAACATTGCCACTCATTTACGCTCACCTCCTCTCTATGCGAAACCTGCAGGAGCTTGTTGAACGCAAGGGCACCCGTAGCCAGGTCGAGTAACCCCGTTTATGTATGTTCACCGGTCCTGATCGCCTTGTGTGGTTCAGGACCGGTTTCATGCCTTCCACTCTCCATACCATGTTCGCGGTTGTTGTGAGTCTTGCCCGGGTTGTTGGGCCTTTGACCATATCTTGGTTGATCAGTATCGGTCACCCTGTGGTTCCAATCAATTCATGACTTGTCGCCATGTCCTTTTATTCACGATTTGCAGCCTGCTATGAGCAGGTTTTTCCTTTCAGGGAAGAGGTGTACCGTTTCCTGTTGGGCCACGCCGGACCGGCGGACGGCTCAGTGCTTGATGTGGGGTGCGGCCCAGGGCATTATTGCGGTCGATTTGCGCGTGACGGATATCGGGCGACCGGCCTGGACCTGGATGAAGCGATGGTCGTCGAAGCCGGTCGGCACTATCCTGAAGCCGAGTTCCTCTGTCTTGACATGAGGAGCGCGAAAACCGCAGGTCGTGGGTTCCGGTGTATCTATTCAATAGGCAATGTTCTGGCGCACCTGCATCGTGAGGATCTTGCTCCATTCATCGACTCGGTCCATGGGATGCTTGTCCCGGGAGGGTGCTGGATTATGCAGGTCATGAACTGGGATGCCCTCATGACGGTGCGGGATTATCGCTTTCCCGACAAAACCCTTAAGGCCGATGGGGTTCCGGCGGTGTTTCAACGCCGGTACAGCAACATCGGCAGGGATTCCCTGACATTTTCCTTTTCATTGAACCGGACATCAGGCGCAGAGATTTTCTCGGAACGGTTTACCCTGTATCCTGTATCCGGCCAGGAGTACGTGGAGCTGCATGACGCAGCAGGGTTTCGACGTTCAGGCGTATATGCCGATTTCAGCGAAAGCCCTGTCCGAAGCGATCCGGGTTCAGGCCTTGTGATGGCTTTTGTGAGAGATTGATCAGTTGTATGCCTCTATCCTGACATTGCCGATACCGTTGTCGACAAGGCCGAGATCCCTGGCGGCAGCTTTCGAGAGATCGATGATCCGGCTTTTCATGTTCGGGCCGCGGTCATTGACCTTTACGAGTACCTTGCGTCCGTTGTCCAGGTTCGTAACCCGTACCATCGTGCCAAAGGGGAGCGACCTGTGTGCCGCAGTGTAATCTTTCTTGTCGAAATTTGACCCGCTTGCAGTTTTTCGTCCATGAAACCTGTTGGCGTAATAGGATGCCTTGCCTTCGGCGATAAGGAACATATCCTTGTTTGCGATGGACTGTTCAGGGGATTTGCCTGCATTGGCATCGGTCAGCTTGACTTTGACCAGTTTTTTTGAGGCGTTGCTGTCGGTGTATGATGCCAGCGCTTTCCTGTCGGATTCGTTGGCAAGGATGCTGTTAGGTGAAGGGATAATAAAGAGCGATGCCGACAATGTCAGGCAGTGTACTATTGCTCTGTGTTTTTTTTGCATAATTGCGTCCCGGTTTTTGCGCTGCTACGTTATCAGTTCCTGTGCATACTGTCATTTTTGCCACTTGTAGTGCGCCGGTTTCTGTTATGGTTATGAAACACAAAACACCAATATAACAAAAGGTTATCAAACAGAGAAATCGGGCGCGGATATCCTCCCGGCAGCTCCTGCCAACGTCTGATTGCTCTGTGTTAAGTGATATATAATAAATGATATAGGTTGTTTGTGCGTTCGGCGCATAAACAGCCGTGGTTGTGGTTGACGCATGGATGTTTTTGCGATCTCGATAATCTGGTGTTTGGTTAATTATGCTGATTACGCCTGTTCTTTTGTTGGGAAGTCCGCAAGGTGGGCGAGTGCCTGTTTGATTTTATTGAAGCGTTTAAGCCGTTGTTGTGGTTGATTGTAAGACGAAAGGATATTCCGATAACCAGAGAGGGGTGGGTTAAACCAGTGTACAGCAACGTTGCATCGACAGCCGCCAGGCGAACCTCAGTGGTCATCTTCGCCGTTCTGCTCCTGCTGTACAGCGTATCGGCAGCTCAGGCCGTTTCGGTTGAAGATTATATCAACAGGGGAATCGTCAAGGGCCATGAAGGCGATTACCATGGGGCGATCGATGATTTCAGCCGGGCAATTAGGTTAAAGCCGATCAATCCGGAAGCGTATTACAACAGGGGGGTGGCCCGTGCGTTCGTCGGTGACTCAAAAGGGGCAGTCGCTGATTATACCCGGGCTATCAGATTTGACCCCCGCGCTGTTGGAGCTTACAATAACAGGGGGTTTATCAGGGCTTCCCTTGGGAAGTATGCCGAGGCTATTACCGATATTTCCCGTGCCATTTCCATAGATCCGACGATGCCTGAGCTGTACAATAATCGTGGGACGGTAAGGACATCGATGAAGGATTATGCCGAAGCGATCGACGATTTCAGCAAGGCGATCAAACTTGATCCATTGCTTGCCGGCGCATACAACAACCGTGGTCTTGCAAAGGCGTTGAAAGAAGATCTCGCTGGCGCTCTCGAAGATTATACAAAGTCGGTTACTCTTGATCCCCGCTATACCGTCGCATGGTACAACAAGGGCAATGTCCGGGTTGCACTCGGTGACGCCAGAGGAGCTATCGAGGACTATTCCAAGGCACTCGTGCTTGAACCGGCAATGATGGCTGCCTGGAACAATCGTGCGTTCGCCAGAATCACCATGGGCGATTATACTGGCGCCATAGGTGATTTGAGCAGGATAGTTGCCAGCGCGCCTGATAACTCTTCAGGGTGGTACAACAGGGGTATCGTAAAGAAACTTGCCGGTGACCGTCAGGGGGCGATCGATGATCTGAAAAAGGCTGTAGCGCTTGGTGACTCGCTTGCCGCTAAAGTCCTGAAAGAGTTCGAACCTTGACCTGTTTGCCGCCCCTCTTCATCGGATGTGGGCGGTTATTGCAATTGACGACGATTGTTTATATTTGTAATCATGAATGTCCTGAATTTATTAACCCTTTGTTTTGGGTTTCCTGAAAATTCTGAGCCATTGTTGGGGTATGACTGTTCTTTATTCAAGTCGAGCTGCTGCTGCCCTCCTGTTGTATGGGGTGGGCGGGATCATTTTTGGTCTCGAGTTCGAAACCACCTGCGGTAAAAATATTTTCCTGCTCTATGTCAACTACATCTGAAGATTCCCATTTATCTTCCCCCTCCAGCAATCCTGATATCAAACGTCTTGCAACCCTTTCGCTGGCCGCGCTGGGTGTGGTGTTCGGGGATATCGGCACAAGCCCGCTTTATGCTGTCAGGGAATGTTTTCATGGCGAATACAGTATTCCGGTTACGACCGACAATGTCCTGGGGGTGCTTTCGCTTCTGATCTGGGCAATTCTCCTGATTGTCACCCTTAAGTACCTGACCTTCATCATGAGGGCTGATAACGAGGGCGAGGGAGGGATTCTGGCCCTGACGTCACTGATCATCTCGCATAGCAGAAAGAACAAAAGCGAACGCTGGTTTCTTGTCGGTATAGGACTGTTCGGCGCGTCTCTCCTTTACGGCGACGGGATGATCACTCCGGCCATTTCGGTGTTGAGCGCTGTAGAGGGCGTACAGATCGTGATTCCTGAGTTCAGTCCCTTCCTGATTCCCGTGACGATCGTTATTCTTGCCGGCCTTTTTCTGTTCCAGCATCATGGTACGGCAAAGGTTGGGGCGCTCTTTGGTCCGATTATCCTTATCTGGTTCGCGGCGATCGGTCTGCTCGGCCTTAATGCGATCGTCCGTTATCCCCGGATCCTGCAGGCTGTTTTTCCCTGGTACGGGGTCGAGTTTCTCATGAACAACCAATCCAAGGGATTTCTGGTGCTGGGTGCAGTTTTTCTTTCGGTGACCGGTGCAGAAGCGCTGTATGCTGATATGGGACATTTCGGCCGTCGGCCGATCCGTCTCACCTGGTCGCTCCTGGTGCTGCCGGCGTTGCTGCTGAATTATTTCGGGCAGGGAGCGTTGTTGCTCGCGTCTCCTGACGCATCGCATAACCCGTTTTACTCCCTGGTGCCATCATGGGCCATGATTCCCATGGTAATTCTGGCGACCATGTCGACGATCATTGCGTCCCAGGCTCTTATTACCGGGGTGTTTTCCCTTACCCAGCAGGCAATCCAGCTCGGGTATCTGCCGAGGTTGACGATTCGTCATACGTCAGCGAGCCATATGGGGCAGATCTATGTCCCGGCCGCAAACTGGTCGCTCATGTTTGCCACGATTGCGCTTGTCGCCGGGTTCGGTTCATCGAGCCGCCTTGCCTCCGCCTATGGTGTGGCCGTAACGGCGACCATGCTGATTTCCGCAATCCTTTTTTACTATGTCGCCCGCGACCTCTGGAGCTGGAACCGGCTTGCAGTCAATCTTCTGGTAGGATTTTTCATTGTCATTGATCTGTCGTTTTTTGGTGCGAGCATAAGCAAGCTGTTCCATGGCGCCTGGTTTCCCCTGGTCATCGGCCTGATCTCCTTTACGATCATGCTCACCTGGAAGCAGGGGCGGATGTTGCTTCTCAAGCAGATCCAGGATCGTACCCTCACCATCGGGGAGTTTGTCGACAGCCTTGCGCTGCAGCAGCCCCAGCGCGTAAAAGGTCAGGCGGTTTTTCTGACGGCCAATCCCGATGTCGTCCCGATCGCACTGCTGCACAATTTGCGTCACAACAAGATTCTCCATTCCGAAGTCGGTCTGTTCCATTTCTCGACCGAGCGGGTCCCGAGGGTGCCGAACAGCAAAAAGGTTGAGGTTACCCAGCTCAGCGACGGCTTGTACAAGATCATTGCCAGATACGGATTC
The DNA here is from genome assembly GCA_013334965.1 of Chlorobiaceae bacterium. Classification (GTDB taxonomy): domain Bacteria; phylum Bacteroidota; class Chlorobiia; order Chlorobiales; family Chlorobiaceae; genus Chlorobaculum. The sequence goes on from JAAXWO010000003.1 coordinate 20,037, forward strand.
ATGGAGTATCCGAACATCCGGCAGGTCCTTGCGCTGGCTAACCAGCAGGGTATGCACTTCAAGCCTGAAGCGATCAGCTTCTTCCTTAACCGCGAAAAGATCGTTACAGGAATGAAGTCGAAAATGAGTGTCTGGCGCAAAAAACTTTTTGCGCTTATGGCCCGAAACGCGCTGAGCGCAACTGCCTATTATGATCTCCCTTCAGGTCAGGTGATAGAAATCGGTGTGCAGGTCCAGATTTAGGGGAGTTGATGCATCAATTGTTTTCTATTCGGCATATAGAATTTTTACCTATATTCTACTATAAGTTGAATAGACGGCAATCCAGTGTGCATGCAAGAACTCGTTTTAAACATCGTTGAAAATCCGGTGTCTTCGTTACTTCTGATTTTCAATCTTATCGTTATAGAAAGTCTTCTCTCTGTAGATAACGCGGCCGTGCTTGCTACCATGGTCATGGATCTGCCGTCGAAAGATCGATCAGCTGCCTTGAAGTACGGCATCCTGGGCGCGTATCTTTTCAGGGGGCTATTCCTGTTTCTGGCTTCATGGCTGATCAAAATCTGGTGGCTTAAGCCGATCGGCGGACTCTACCTGCTTTATCTGACCTGGAACTGGTGGAATGGACGAGCCATCAATGCCTCCGGTGAAGAGGGCTACAACAAGCAGAATAACCGCTTTTTCAGAGTCGCTTCCGGATCCATAGGAGTGTTCTGGGCTACGGTCGTGCTCATTGAAATGATGGACATCGCGTTTTCCATCGACAATGTTTTCGCGGCAGTCGCATTTACGGACAACATCATTCTGATCTGCACAGGAGTTTTTATCGGGATTCTGGCAATGCGTTTTGTCGCCCAGGGATTTGTCCGCCTGATGGAGGAGTATGCATTTCTGGAAACCTGTGCATTTATTGTTCTCGGTATCCTTGGGCTTAAGCTTTCACTCTCTGTCGTCGAGCATTTTTATCCCGGGTCGTTGTTCAGCAGGATCCTTGATGGCCGTGAAGCGGACGTCGTAACCTCCTTGTTGACGGTCACCATATTTTTCGCGCCTGTGCTGACCAGCATGCTCTTCAATTTTCCTGCCAGGGCAGGCGATGAAGAACGAATTACCTAGTTCTTTTGCCTATGTTTTGCGGTTCATCTCCGATTCAGGGTTTTGAAGTCGTGGGCATTGGGCACCACCAATCTTTAACGAATAGTATTACTTACTGCCATGGCTTCAAATAGCGGATTTCATCATCGCCTCAGAGACTATATCCTGAAAAAGCACGGCTCCATCAACGCCTTCTGCCGGGCTGTCGACATCAAGTATCCTGCCCAGATGACCCCTTATCTCAAGGGCAAATGTCTTCCGGGAAAAAAGATGATCGAGCGACTTGAAAAAGACGGCGCCGATATTGACTGGATCATGACCGGACATATGGTTGGCGAGCAGATGAGCCCTATCAGCGACGCGCTTGCGTTGTCTCGTTACAGGATGGACATCGATAATCTTCTTCGTCAGGTCAGGTTGCACATCGGTCGGTTTGAGGAGAGGCTCAAACCGGCGATTGAGGCTTATGCTGTTCTCGACGATGCTGAAAAAATCGTCGATTTGAGCGGATCGATTGAAAAGTTCTTAGGGTATGAACCTGGTGCCCTTGAGGGGGCTTCTTTATCCGAGCTCATTCATCCGGAAGATTATGCGCACTTCAGGAATGCTCTCCAGCGGCAGACGCAGGCGGAGGCCGTGCTTATGTTCTATTCGCGTTTCAAGGCCGGAGACGGTTCGTATGTCAATGTCGAGTGGAGCTTGTCGGTCAAAAGAAAACCGATGTCAGAACTGAACGAGTACGCGATGATTCTTCGCAGGACGGACACCCAGTTATTCTGAACAGCTGTTTTTTGATGCAGTTGGCGTCAATTCATGGTGCTATTTTTGCAATGGACAGACTATGATGAAATAATAGCTGTATTTATTTTCATTTTTTATTACAATGAATTTATGTCGGATATGGATTGAATATACATTTCGTCTACTCAACGGTAAGGAGCGCCAGATGTCGCATTTCAGGGTTGGAGATTCCATCGTATACCACAAACCGAAAAGCTCGGTCTCTCCCGGGCCCAGAGCCCGGCAGGTATATCCTCTTGCGCATGGCGAGCAGTACCATTATGTGGTCGACAAGTTCTGGAAGGTAGTATCCGTTAACGACGACGATACCATCGAGGTGGTGACCCGTACGGGTAAAAAGCATATCCTTCCGGTAAACGATCCCAATATCAGCAAGGCCCATCCACTGAAGCAGCTCCTGCACAGGAAACGCTTTCCCAATTGACGCTCGTCATAATCTTGTTTTACTTCTGGATTGCGTTGTTCTGCGATGTTCGATAAAGTCCAGTGCCACCGGTGCGACACCGTGGACACTGGACTTTATCTCACTTCTCATTACTGACCGCCGCGGAAAAGTTCCGTTAAAGGGCTCCGCCAGCCAGCCTCACTATCAGCCGTGATCACCGGATCTTGTTTGCGGATTATGTCTCCGACTCGCCGACAGGCTCAGTGCCTGCCCGGAGGTGTTTCACATCGGTGTCGAACCATAGGGGTTTCTCATGGCGCAGCATGCTCGCGATGACCTGAAACTCAGCCGGGTCTGTGAACAGATGGTTTTCTATGAGTTGGTTGCTTGAATCATAAAGAGCGATTCTTCCTTTGTGGCCAGCCAGGTCCCAGCGGCTATAGTAGCTTGCAACGAGAATGTTTGCCATAACAGTAAGGTTTTCCGTTTCAGGTTCGAGTCATCTGTCATCAGTCAACAGGTGGTGGTCATTTCTCGGTGAATATCGCGTCATTGCTTGCTGCCCAGCCACGAGTCGCCTTTTTTCCGGATGGCGTGATCGTCGTCGGGGAGATGATTGCATCGGTCAGGTTCGTTCCTATCAGGTTTGCGCCAGTCAGGTCTGCGCCTTTAAGGGAGGCCTTTTCAAGGTTTGCATCGAAGAGCGAGGCTTTGGTCAGGTTTGCTCCGTCGAGGTTGGCCCCATAGAGCATGGCCCCATAGAGCATCGCTCCCGTGAGGTTCGCTTCCGAAAGGTTCGCGTTTTTCAAGTAAGCCCTGTCGAGGTTTGCGCCCTCCATGTCTGCCCCTTTCAGGTTTGCCTGTTTCATGTCGGCTCTCTGGAAGTTGGCTCCAGCAAGGGATGCTCCTGCGAGATTGGCCTTGTCAAGGTTGGCGTGTTCGAAATCCGATTTCGATAAACCCACTTTCCTGAGATCAACACCGGCAAGGTTGGCGTGGCCAGCTTTTTCTTCGGTCAGTTCGACTTTCGCGTCCGGATTTGTTGTTCTCATGGCATTCCATGTTTCGACATCACGGATATCAGGTGTTACCGGCGAGGCTTTGGCCTGTTCATGGGCGCTCATGTTTTCCGGATTGACGACAGGTTCGGGAGTGGCTGGTTTTAGGAATACAGGAGGTGTTGCCGCCGGTTCCCTGACGAAACGGGCGTCGTGCCTCATTGCCCAGGAGCCTGTGGCCGGTTCGCCAGAAGGCAGAATGGTGTTGTTTGAAAATCTTGCGTCTTTCAGCATGGCGTTTTCGAGCAATTGCGCCTGCTCAAGTTGTGCTCCCTTCAGGTTAGCCCCTTCAAAATCAGCTTCGAAAAGCGTTGCTCCCTTGAGATTTGCGTTTTCCAGGTCTGCTCCGGGCAACTTTGCCCATCTCATGTTTGTCGCGGCCAGGTTCGCTCCGGTAAATCTGGCATTCATCATGAACGCACCGCTCATGTTCGCTCCGGCGAGCCATGCCTTTGATGCGTCGGTTTTGATGAGGTTCGCTTTTTTCAGGTATGCCATCGAGAGGTTTGCGCCTTTCAGGCTTGCGTTGTTGAGCGTTGTTCCGCTCAGGTCTGCTTTGGAAAGATTGGCTTCGGCCAGGTTCGCCCCGCTGAGGTTTGCCCCTTCGAGGTTCGCTTTCGAAAGGTCGATGGCTTGTTGTGGATTGGTTTGACGCATCGAATTCCATTCGGTTACATTTTTCAGGAGAAGTTTTCTCTGGTCCTGATTGTAAGCAAGCCCGGGGGAGTTGATGGTGGCGACGAGAGCCAGGATTATTGCCGGGACGGCACGCTTTGGAGTTATCATGGTCGCTATGCCTGTCAGGTTATGTTGTTGTGCCAGTGGGTTTGAGGTGTCCGGACGGTTATTCAGTTTTACTGTGACCGTTTGCCCCGGCAAATGCCTCATTGGAAAGTAATGAAAAAGAGAAACAGTCCCGCAACCCTCTGCATGCATTCGGGCAAGGCCCCTCGACGCGCAGGCAGCCGGGAAACTGAATCCCCGATCTCGAGGTTCTTTTAAGAGATGGAAAAACAAAAAGGATAAAATTATGGCAAACGGTTTGGGATATACAGGAAAAGTTCTTGTGGCTGGGGCTACGGGGAAGACGGGCAGTTGGGTTGTCAGAAGGCTTCTGCATTATGGAGTGTCGGTCAGGGTGTTGTCAAGGTCTGAAGAGAAGGCAAAGGCGATTTTCGGAGATGCCGTGGAGATAGTCTCTGGAAAAATCCAGGAAAAGGCTGACGTCGAACGGGCAGTCAAGGGATGCGATGCCGTTATCTCTGCCCTCGGCTCAAGCGCGGTGAGCGGAGAGTCTTCGCCATCGGAGGTGGACCGAGACGGCGCTATCAGGCTTGTTGACGAAGCGGCAAAAGCAGGTGTCAGGCACTTTGCCATGGTCAGTTCAATAGGAGTGACGAAATGGTTTCATCCGCTCAATCTGTTCGGTGGCGTGCTGAGCATGAAACTTGCGGCTGAAGAGCATCTTCGTCAGGTTTTTTCTTCAGTCGACCGTTCCTACACCATTATTCGACCGGGCGGACTTAAAGACGGGGAGCCCCTTCAGCAGCGGCTTCATGTCGAGCAGGGCGACAGGCTTTGGAGCGGGTGGACAAACAGGGCTGACGTTGCCGAGCTGGCAGTCTTGTCTCTTTGGGTCGGTAAGGCAAAAAACAGGACTTTCGAGGTCATCAGCGAGGCTCCGGAGGTACAGGAGTCGCTGGCAGGATATTACGACAAGCTTGTCCCGTGAAGGGTAACGAAATTCGACCAGCCAGGTTCAGAGAACAGAAAAGGCCCGACATGACTTGTTCATGCGGGCCTTTCCGGTTACTGTAACCGGGTACGGGTCAGGATCAGACCTTTTTTGCCGGCAGGATGCTGCAAACGGTATTGGTCGCAAAACTGACTCCTGACTGCGCCACTGAAACCAACGATCCGGCGATTGAGCCTACGAGGTTGACCAGGGTGCCTCCGACAGATGTCACGGCATTGGCAACGGCTCCAGTTGCAGCGACAGCCGTGGTGCTTAATGAGCTGACCGATGATGAAACGGCTTGGGTCAGAGTATTCGCTGCATTTCCGATGGCAGGTGTCACCGACTGGATCGTGTTCGAAACCAGGTTGATCTGATTGACGCCCAGTTCTGTCAGACTTTTCACGGCGAAGTCAAACGATTGCATCGTATCGATTTTTTCCTCATTTGCCATTATGTGATCTCCTTTTATTCGTGGTTAAATATTCTACAAAAGGAACAGACAGTCTCCATATGCATAATTTACTCATTCGAACCTACTCCATCAACTTTCGCTGCCCCAAAAACAAAACGGGACCTGTGGGGTCCCGCTGTTGTTGTATTTCAGAAGGTTCACTCCTGGAATCGGCTTTTCACCTCTTTGCTTGGTGTCGCGTAACCTGAAGCTCCTGGAGATGAACCCCTGAGGCCGCCCGCCGATCCGCTTCCGCCATAGAGATAGGGGTAAGCGTTTGCCCCCAGTCGTTTTGTCGTTTTGCCGATGTTTTCAAGGGCATCCCCGACAACCCACCAGTGACCATCGATAAAAACCTCCAGAAACCGGCCATATGCTTCGGCGCCCTGGACAAAAGCTCCAGATGGATTGTTCATGATGATCTCCCGCTTGATGAATTGCGTTATTTTCTCTGCTCTGTTTCAAATTTATGAAAATATCGTTCGAACACAAAATGGTTTCATGGCATGATGCGTCTCACTCCATCAGCCTCAGGCTCATCAGCAACTCCTGGCTGCTGAATGGTTTTTTCAGCGTCGCGTTTGCGCCGACTGCATCGGCCAGAAGCAGGAAGCTTTCGGGGCCGACCTTGCCGCCACCAGAAATGGCCATGATCTTGATGCTTGGGTTCAGTTTCCTGACCTCCATAATCGTTTCAATGCCCTCTTTTTGCGGCATGATCAGATCGGTGATGATGATGGCGACATCCCGTTCTTCCTGGATCTTTTGCAGGCCCTCCTGGCCGTTTTCGGCTTCGATAACCGTATAGTTCTCTTTTTTCAGGGTTGTGGCGATGAACTTCCTGACCGATGAATCGTCGTCGATGATAAGTATTTTCATAATGGTTTGTTTCTTGTTTTTGCAGAGAGCACGTCGTTGACTGTCGTAGCGAGTTGCACTAATTTGACAGGTTTTTTCAGAATCCGACTTATGCCGTAATGGCTGAAGGTCATGGTATTGTCGACAATTTTTCCGTATCCCGTCATCAGGATCACCGGGAGGTCGGGTGTCGTTTTGTGCAGCTCGGCGGCAAACTGGATGCCGGTCATTTCCGGCATGGTCAGGTCCGTGATGACCAGATCGATGTCTGCGGGATTTTCCCTGTAACGTTCAAGGGCTTTTCTGGGTGAATTTTCGGTATGTACCGTGTAGCCCAGCCTTGTCATCATGATGTTGATGACCTGTACGGCCGATGGCTCATCGTCAACAAACAGAATGTTGCCGGTGCCTTTGACGGGCATCGAATTGGGTGATTGAATGGCGGTTTTCTGATCGATCACCGGCAGGTAGATCCGGAATGTCGTACCTTTTCCGGGAGTGCTTTCGACGGTGATTTCACCGTTGCAGGCGGTAATGATGCCATGAACGACTGATAGTCCCAGCCCGGTGCCTTTGTCGACCGGTTTGGTGGTGAAGAATGGTTCGAAAATGCGCTCCATGGTGATTTCATCCATTCCGTATCCGGTATCGGAAATGCTCAGCAGAACATAGTATTCGTCGAAAAGGTTGGGTAACTCTGCCAGTTTGGCTGAATCCGTACTGATCTCCCTGATGTCGATGCCTAACCTTCCTCCTGCGCCCTCCATAGCGTGGAATGCGTTGGTGCAGAGGTTGACGATGACCTGATGGATTTGGGACGGGTCTGCGAGAATGTTCCTGCACGACGAGTCTACATCGAGGTCAATGGTTATGGTCGAGGGAATGGATGGGCGAAGCAGCTTGAGGGCTTCGGAGACTATGGCCTGGACGCTGACCGGGGATGGTGTGCTTTCCTGGGCCCTGCTGAAGGTCAGGATCTGTGATACGAGGTTCTGGGCGCGTTCTGCCGCCTGCATGATTTCAGTAAAATAATCATGCAGCGGATTTTCCGAAGTCAGGCTCATTACCCCCATTTCGGAATATCCGAGGATCGGCGTGAGGATGTTGTTGAAATCGTGGGCAATACCTCCGGCAAGGGTTCCGATGGTTTCAAGCCGTTGTGATTTTCGCAGTTGCGACTCAAGCCGCTGATTCTCTTCCTGGGCAACGATCCGGTTCGTGATGTCGAACAGGATTCCGTCGATTCCCGTGAATTGCCCTTCTGGTGAAAAGGTGGATGTTTTATGGTCTTCAATCCATCTTACCGTATTTTGCGGGGAGACGATGCGGTAGGTAAGCGTAGTGGAGGTCTTTACCTCTTTAAGGCTCTTGTATGCGCTTGCCACGGCCGTTCTGTCGTCCGGATGCACCATGGCCAGGGTTTCGAAAAGATCAGCGTCACCTCCCTCGACATAATGTTCAGCCAGAAAATATGGCGGCATCGAAAGAATGGTCGTTTTGCCTGTACTGTTGATCCGGTAAACCGCGCCTGGGATATTGTCGATCAGGGTCTTGAATTCACGGGCGATCCTCTCCTGAAGCTCACTGTGCCTGAGCGCCTTCTCAGCAGCTCTCAGCTCAGTGACGTCGATCACGATGCTTCGGATTCCTTCATTCCTGCCATTCCTGATGATCGGCATGCAGTAGATGATGCTGGGGAATTTGCTGCCATTCTTTCTGAGTACTACGCGATCATGATGGGTTTTAAATAAATCGGGATCTTCGAATATCTTGTTGAGACCAGCTCGGATCGATTCGGCATCTTCTGGATCGAAGAGTTTCAATGCGTCGAAACCTGTGCCCATCTCCTCTCTGGAGTACCCGAACGCCTCTCTGCATTTATTGTTGGAATAGGTGATTCTGAGACCGCAATCGGTTTCGAACAACGGTAGCGGCAACATCTCGGTCAGTTCCCTGAAGCGCCGTTCGCTTTCGATCAGGGCCTTTTGTGACGCGACACGCTCCGATACGTCCCGGCTGATGCCGAACATTACCTGCCGGTTGTTCCATATTCCCCTGGTTACCTTGGTTTCTACAGGTATATATTCACCACTGGCGCTCAACAGCGGCGCCATACAGATCACATTCTCACCGGCCACCATTTTTCCCACAGTTACTCCTGCCTCTTCACGATACTCTTCAGGGTGGAATTCGAGCACATGCATTCCCTGAAGCATTTCATCCGTATAGCCCAACTTTTTCTTGATGGCTTCGTTCGTGGCGATGACCTGTCCGTCCATCTCTACGATGAACATGAAATCCTCGATCGAGTCGAATAGAGATTCGAAGTTGTTTTTTGTCGTCGCAACGTCCTGTTCATGACGGGAATGCATGATGACGTCGCCGAGATGGGAGGCTATCGTTTCGAGCGCTTTACGTGAAATTTTCGGTACCTGTACAAGCTTGTGGGAGGCGATGTTCACACAGGCGATCACCTCTCCGTGATAGGAGACCGGAAGTATGGCGATTGCCTGTAACTTTTCTTCGATGACCGCATCGGAATCCAGAACTTCAAGCAGGTTGTAGTTGCTGTAGATGGGTTTTCCTTTAAGGAGCAGCTTCGCTTGCGGCGAATCGAAGGAGTAGCTGCTGGCAACTTCAATAAATCGATGAGGCAGGCCTTCATGGTGGGCAAGTGTGATCGACTTCCTGTCAGGATCGACAAGATAGATGCCTCCGGATTCCATACCTGAGACCTCGATTGCCGTTTTCAGGATGCATTCGAGCGTCTCCTGGAACGAGGTCATGGTGTTGAGCTTGATGGCCAGCTCAAGTTCCGCCTGGATGATCGACTCTACCTTCTTGCGCTGAAGCGCATTGGCGATGATGCCGCCGGCAAGCGTCAGAACTGAAACCGTCTCTTCCTGCCATGAACGGACATTATCGACTGCATCGAATCCGATGTAACCGAAAGGCAGCGAACCTGAAGAGAGGGGGATCACGATCAGGGACTGTATGCCCTGGCTTTCCAGAATCTCTTTTTCAGCAGCGGCTTCCACCGGCATATCTTTGATCTGCGGGATATGGATGACCTTGTTGCTTCTGACCTGTTCCATCCACCACGGGAATATGCTGGTAGGCAGACCCTTCAGATTCTCGATCTGTGGTTCTATCCCCTTTGCACACCATTCGTGGGTGTTGTCCATCTCCTGCATATCGTAGGAAAACAGGAACACGTAGCTCCTGTCTGCGCCGACCTGCTCCCCGATGAGCTGGAGGGTGCTCTGGACCATGCTGTCGATCTGTTCGTATGGAAGGTTGATGAAGCGGTTTGCCAGTGACGTAGTGAGTCGTTCAAAATCCCTGCTTGCGGCAACCTCATCTTCCGTCCTTTTTCGACTGGTGATCTCCTTGTGGGAGCCTACCATACGTAATGGGCTACCCTCCTCATCACGTTCGCACACTTTCCCTCGATCCAGGACCCAGACCCAGTGACCCTCTTTATGGCGCATCCTCAATTCAAGCTCATAGAACTCCGTTCGCCCTGCGAAATGTTCTGCGAGCAATGTGTTCGACAGGATGAGATCGTCCGGATGGCAATGCGTATACCAGAAATCAATCGTCAGGGGGTGAAGCTCTTCATGGTCGTATCCTATGATCGACGCCCACTCCCTGTTGATTATGACTTCGCCGGTTTGAATATTCCAGTCCCAGTAACCGTCCCGTGTTGCCTCCAGTATCATCGACAAGGAATGTGCACTGTTTTCAGCGATGATCGCGCGCCTTTCAAGCTGCTCGATTTTATGCCTGAGGACAGCGTTATCGCTTTCAAGTTCAGGGTAATCAGTGCCGAGGATGGGGGTTGGGTTGTATCTTTCCATTGCTGAAACGGTTATCCCTAAATGCGGCTTGAAGGAGATTCTATGGCCGACAGGTGGGGCAAGAACAAAAAATATAAAGGTATATGGTCAATAAATGGCCTGCAATGTGCTGCCGGGCAACTTGCAGGTTGAGCGTCGTATTCGCTTAACGGTTTAGTTCTTCAATGACGCTCAGCAGTTCGCTGCTGCCGAAAGGTTTGGAGAGCGTGGCATCAGCTCCCATCGCTTTGGCCAGGTTAAGATAGCTTTCAGGAATATATATTCCTCCGCCGGAAATGGCCAGAACCTTTATCCAGGGGAAATCTTTCCGGAGCTCGCTGATTGTTTCCATTCCTTCTTTCTCGGGCATCAGCAGATCGGTTATGATGATGCTGAACCCAGGTTTTTTTCTGAGGATATCAAGCCCTTCGTTGCCGTTCGATGCTTGAACGGTGGTGTATCCATCGTCTTCAAGGATGTCACAGATCATCTGCCGGATATCTTCCTCATCCTCTATGACAAGTATAGGATCGTTACGTTTCATGGTCGATTGTGCTTCATAGGTTTCCGATGAAATACTTCACGAGCCTTTTTCCACCCTAAAAAAGTATTAGAAGTTACTTCACTTCGTCTTTAAAGATACTTTTTTGGGCGATAAAACGTTTACTTGTCCTTGAAAGTTTTACTTCCAAAAAAAGATAGCTCTACACCTGCTGTAGTTATCAGGTTCACCAGTACCGAAACGGTGATGTACCATGTCCATGCAAGGCCGAGGAATTTGAGCAGAAAAACGATGGCCATGCTTGCTATCAGTCCGACGATGAGGCTGGTCGGGTGGAATGCCTTGTCACTTCTGGAGAGCAGGAAAAGCCCGAGCAGGCCGCCATAGGTGAAGGATGCGATCTCCAGGCCGACCATGACGATCGCCTGATTGTTTTCATCGAACATGAGTGCGATGATGATCAGCACGATCGCCCAGACAAGGCTGATTAGCCTGGATGCCGCAAGGGATGCCTTGCCGCCGAGGATGTCGTTGACCGTGGATGATGCCAGGGAGTTTATTGCCGAACTGTGCGTGGACATCGCTGCCGAGAGCACGCCGGCGACCAGAAGCCCCTTCAGCCCGACAGGCAGGTAGTTGACGATGAAGAACGCAAATTCACGGTCCTTCTGCATCGGCGAGCCGTGCATGAACAGGTAGATCATCGAACCGGCCATCAGGAACACCGAGAACTGGAAAAACACGAAGATCCCGCTTCCGATCATCGCTTTACGTGCCGACCCGAGATCCTTGCAGCCGAGCACCCTCTGCACCATCATGTGATCTACGCCATGGGATGAGAGCGAAAGCAGCATGCCGCCGAAAAAGGCGCCGAAAAAGGCGAATGGATTGGTGAAGATGTGCGTGTCCGGGTTGATGATCTTCAGTTTTCCCGATTGGGAGAGCGATGCGAGCAATTCCGGAAGAGGCGTGCCAATGCTGTTCAGGATAAATACAATGGAGAGTATCCCGCCGAGCAGGTACAGCCCGAACTGGAAACTTTCAAGCCAGACGACAGCCTTGATGCCGCCGGAAAGGGTATAGACGAGGGTGACGGTGCCGATGATGACGACCGAGAGGGGAAGGGACCATCCGGTGACAACCTGCACCACGACTCCGGCCGCAAGGAACCGGATTGCGTCGCCGAGCGTCCTGGTGACCAGGAATACCAGCGATGCGACTTTCTGCATCTGCGGGCCGAACCGGATGCCGATCACTTCGTAGATAGAGCTTACTCCGTGCTTGAAATACATCGGGAGAAGAATCATGCTGACCAGGATCCTGCCGACGATGTAGCCCATGGCGAGCTGAAGGAAGGTCCAGTCCCCCCGGTAGGCAAGGCCTGGAACGCTGACGAAGGTGAGCACCGAGGTTTCCGAGGCGACGATCGAGAGCATCGAGGCGATCCAGGGAAGCTTGTGGCCTCCAAGGAAGTAGTCTCCGGTGCTTTTGTTGTTTTTGCCATGCCAGAGGCCGAAAAGTGTGTTGCCGATCAGGAACAGAACGACAATGGCAAGATCGATGGGTTGCATGGGCTTTCAGGTTCAATGCTTTCAATAAAGGAGCTGGGGCTGAACACGGTCGTTTCGCTGTTCAGCGGTTGCCTGTCACTTCTGGTACAGGTGGAAATCCTGCTTGAGGGCAACAAATTCAGATTCGTCGCCTCTCCATGATGCAAGAATGGTTTCGACGGACTCTCCCCTGAGGATCATCGAACGGATGGCTTCACTGCCTGCGAGCAGGTCGAAAGCCGGGATGGTGTCGTTGAATTCGTAAACGCCGCCAAGGAAGGAGAGCTGTTCCGGATAAAGATCCCTCAGCGCACAGGTCATGGCGACGCCTGCGGCGAACGGTCGGAAGCTGTCGTGGTCGGTCACATGCAGGTAAATGCCGCCGATCACCTGTTCCCGGTACTTGTGGAAGGTGGGACGGAACCATGTCGGACGGAAGACTACGCCTTCGAGCCGCATCGAACCGAGGTGTGTCGCCAGTTCGAACGGATCTACGAACGGCGCGCCGCTCAGCAGGAACGGGGTCGTCGTTCCCCGGCCTTCGGAAACGTTGAGTCCTTCGAACAGGCACATACCCGGATAGACCTCCGCAACCTGGAATGAGGGCATGTTCGGGGAGGGAGGCAGCCAGGGTAATCCCGTTTCCGGGAAGAGCATGCTCCGCGACCAGCCCTGCATGGGGATGACGCTCAGGTTGATGTCCAGTTGTCTGTACTTCCTGTAAAAGTGGGCGATCTCTCCCGCAGTAAGGCCGTGACGGACCGGTATGGGCATGACCCCGACGAATGAGTGATACTCAGGGTCGAGCTGGGGCCCTTCGACCCGCGTGCCTCCAAGGGGATTGGGGCGGTCGAGCACCATGACCTCAATGTCGAGCCCCCGGGCAGCCTCCATGAAGAGGGCGAGGGTATTGACGTACGTGTAGTAACGAGAGCCCACGTCCTGGATGTCGAACAGTACGAGGTCGAGCCCTTCCAGAAGGGCTCTGTCGGGCACGAGCGACTTTTCGTTATCTCCGTAAAGGCTCACGATTTCGCATCCGGTCTCAGGCTGGCAACCGACGGCGATCTGGTCCTGTTCAGTGGAAAAGAGGCCGTGTTCCGGCGAAAACAGGCGGACAAGGCTGATCCCGGAGCGTTCCAGGAGCGACCATGAGTATTCGAGGCCTGTTGAGACCGACGTCTGGTTCGCGATCAACCCTATGCGGCGTTTTTTTAGGGGAGCAGTGTCCTGAAGGAGTATGTCGAGTCCGTTGAGCACCATGCCTTTAGAGTATTGCTTTGAAGTTTCAGGGCTGAATGAGCATATCTGGTGCGACAATGGCGTTTCTGATAACCGCACCAGGCGGGACGACGGTTTCAGGCAGGATAACCGAATGTTCCACGACTGCGCCGGAGCCGATCGTGCATCGCTCTCCGACAACACTCCTTACCAGGCGGGCATCCGTACTGATGGCCGCCGTCTCTGAGATCACATGCGGGTAGATTCCGATCTGCCGCCTCATCCGTGCTTCAAGCTCAAGGATACGCAAATTATCGTCAAGGTTCGCCCGGTAAAAGTTCTGCAGGGTGCCGATATCCTGCCATAGTCCATGGTGTTCGTAACAGCCGAGGCCGGTATGGTCGATAAGTCCGGTAAAGCCTGTATCGACGATGCCGGAATACTCTTCCTTCAGGTGCCGGAATATTTCCGGGCCAAGTACGGCTGTTCCGGTATAGATGAAGGGTGAGAGAAGTCCGGTGCCCCGCATGTTCCTGAAATCGAGCACCTGCCCGTCCCGTATTCCAACAGGGCCTATGGAGGTCGCCAGCGGCGTTCCGTAGAGGGCGAGCGTTCCGCCGAGTCCGGATGCAACATGATGGTTGACGAGGGCGGAAATATCTATGTCGCTGATGATGTCGCTGTTGATGAGCAGGAAATCTCCTTCGTCGAGCAGCTTTTCACATTTTTTCAGTCCGCCGCCGGTGCCGAGGATGGTTTTTTCTTCAGAAAGGACGATTTCGAGATCTCCGAAATCGTGCCGGTCGAAAAAGCGGCGGATGCTGTCCGGGTGGTGATGGATGTTGATGATGGCCCTTCTGATACCGGCCTCTTTCAGCAGGAACAGGGAGTAGCAGAGGCTTGGCGCGTTGAGTATGGGCACCATCGGTTTGGGCATTGAGTCGGTCAGCGGCTGAAGACGGGTGCCGAAGCCGGCGGCAAGGACGAACGCGTTCATGAAGTTTTTCGGGAAATGAGGGGGTCCAGCATTCGTCCGGCATCCGCCAGTTCAGGCTGGGCATCGATATAGTCAGACAGGAATGCAAGGGTTGGATGGATACAGGGTTCGAACGACAGGTTTCCGGCAACGAGGGTCTGATAGCAGAAGGTACCGACAGCCTTGACGTTTCTCTGAAACGCCATGAGGTCGAAAAACCGGAGGTATTCCGCGAATTCCATGTTTATCAGGCGGTTCCTGCAGAGCTGGTCGAAATGATACTTTTTCAGGTCATCGACCAGTTTCGGTTCCAGTCGGACGTAAGAGTCCCTGAGGAGCGATACGGCGTCGTACTGGGGCAGGCCAAGCCGGGCATCCTGGAAGTCTATGATGACCGGTTCATCCCTGAAGAGCATGATGTTCCTGCTGTGGAAGTCACGGTGGTTCAGTACGAAATGTTCCGGACGAACCAGCAGTGCAGCGATGGTTTCAAATTCGCTGCGAAGCGCTGTGATCGTCTCTTCGTCGAGTATTCCGCAGAAATAGCCTCTCAGCGCATGCTCGATGAAAAAGTCGAACTCGAACATGAGTTTTGCATGATCGAAGCTCAGGGAAAAGGGTATGGCAGACCCGTCAGGCATGATCGATTGTATCATGACGAGGATATCGATGACCTTTCGGTATCGGGCCGAAAGTCCGATGTCGTCGAGAAGCGCGATCTCGTCCTGAAGCATCAGGTCGCCGCAGTCTTCCAGGAGGAGAAGCCCTTCACGCGGCAGGCTGTCCAGGATTTCGGGGACCCGTATGCCGTGTTCCGCCAGCAGGTTTCTCATAATCAGGAACGGATAGGCGTCCGGATCGAAGGAGCGGAAAAGAGGGTCGATACAGGCGATGCGGCTCCCGTTTTTTCCTGACACCCTGAAATACTGCCTGTTCGAGGCGTCTCCCTTGATCTTCAGAATTTCGAGGGATTCACGTTCCTGTTCAGGATAGAGGCTGCCGATCAATTCCTTGGCTTCCATAGGGAGTGCTGACGCATTGTGCATTGTCAAAACCGGGCGGGTAAAAAAAAAGCACCCTACGCGGATGCGTAAGGTGCTCAAGGTCAGGGGATTACCCTTACTTTTTAGGAGCGATGGCAGCAGAAACGCTCTGGAGGATCTGGGTAGCAGCGTTTGCGAAGTTGCCGATCAGGTCGGTAGCGGTTTTGCCGAGGGGCTCAGCTACGCTGGTCAGGGCTTTCAGTGCATTGTTGGCAATGTCAACCTGTACCTGGAAGAGTTTGCCGGCGGTTTCAGTCAAGGTGTTGATTGCACCAGCGACATCGATGTTTGTTCCGTTTGACATGATGTGTATATGTTTAGAGTTGTTAGAAAGCACATAAGAGAAATTCTCCGCACTAATGCAGGCTTTCCTGATAATGAGGAAAGCTAATATATTTTCAAGAGTTGAACAAGAAAAAACGTGTTAACATCGTTGCAGGAAAAATGAGCCGTTAATGTTTACGGATCGCTGCAGACAGGATGCTTTCTACTATTTATTCGTGCCCGGCAGGCTTTTTATTTCTGTGATTTTCCAATGAATTTATTGAGCAGCGCCACCAGAACGATTCCCATGATAAAGAATCCCAGCGGAGCGAAAATAGTCGTATAATTAAAAGTTTCGGTCATTGGTGCGCGTTTATGGTGACGGGTCGGGGTAACACTGATACCTGCAATTATACTAAAAACCTTGATTATAACAGTCGGGCTTGTCTGAACCCCCCCCATATCTCTGCGCAGGGAACTCTGGGATTCGGCCCGGCGTTCAATGAACAAATATTTTTCACGCACAAGATCAGTAGTGCCCATGGAGGTTATAGGTAAAAGCAAGGCCAAGGCGATCGTCGAGTCGCATTTGAAAGACTCGGTGATCTATTTTTCGGATCACGTAAGAATCCTCAAGCATAATCCATACTGCACCGGGGTATCCTACCTTAAGGACCATGGTGTTTATCAATGGGTTTTCCAGGTCAACGATCCTCGTGACAATCCCATCACTGCCGTTTTTTTCGTCACGCAGAACGAGGAGCATATCGATCTTTCCGGGACTGACAGGTCAGTTGCCGACTCTTCGGATGAGCAACTTCCCGAAGGAGTCGTGACGGGCAGGTGCATCAGGTGGGTCAATTCTCCTACGGTGCCGGACGTGCCCCTTAAAGAAAAGCATACCTTCGTCGGACAGGCAAACACCCGGATCTGCCTGTATCATCTCGACGACCAGCGTACGGAGGTTCATTTCGAGACGGACATCACGCTCGACTTTGAACTCTCGTTTCCCCTTAACCTCATGCCGGAAAATATCCTGAAATTCATGACCGAGGCGATCATGTCCAAAATCATGCAGCAGGCGACCGAAAGCATGCTGTGCCAGGTTCAGTCCGACATCTGCTGTACCGGCGCAGAGCTTACGGCATCAGGCTGCAAGGCCTGAGACTGATCGGCATTCTGTTCATATCCCCCGTTCGACGTTAATGTTTTTGTTGCACGGGGGATTGTTTTTAATTATTATTATACCCGTACGGGGTATAGGTATATTTAACGGTCTCCGGTTTTGTTAAAAGGAAATGCCGGAAACGACAAACAGGATGTGCCATATGGATGACGTAATCGTAAGGCTCAAAAAGGTCAATGGCCAGATACAGGGATTGATCAGGATGATCGAAAACGAGGAGGAGTGCGAAAAGGTGGTGACCCAGTTCCAGGCGGCCAAAGCCGCCCTCGACAAGACCTTCTCCCTCGTCCTGAACAGGAACCTGAAGAACTGCCTGAACCGTCAGGATACGGAAAGCGTGGAAAGGATCTTAAAACTCATATCAATTAAATAAAAGACGATGAAGGTAACCAGAAGGTTTCTCGCGCTGCTTCTGTCGGCTTTTGCCGTCAGTTCCCAGGCTGAAGCGGCAACGATGAGGCTCTCGATAGAGGATGCGCTGAAGATGGCGCATGAGCGGAATACCTCGATCAAGGCTGTTCGTGCCAGAATCGACCAGGCCGACGCACGGATCGTGCAGAGCAGGCAGGCGTATCTGCCGAAAGTGAAAATCTCGGAAACCTGGCTCCATACGACAGACCCAGGGGCGAACCTTGTTTTCAAGCTGCAGCAGGGAATTGTCACTGCCCAGGATTTTGATCCCAACCGGCTCAATCATCCGGCAGGCATCAGCGATTTCCAGACCTCTCTGGAGGTTATGCAGCCGCTTTATAATGCAGACGCGCACATAGGTCGTTCGATCGCCGTGACGGCCAGGAAAGCCCAGGTTTTCATGGCAGACCGAGCCGTCGAGAACATTGACCTGTATGTCAAAAAAGCATATTACGGCATGATTCTTGCGACGAAGAACCTCGCAGATATCGAGCAGTCGATCGTCATCATGCAGGCATATAGCCGCGAAGCCGCCAGGGGCTACAGCGCAGGGCTCCTGACCAAATCGGACAAGTTGTCCACCGATGTGAGGCTTGCAGAGCTCAGGGAGCAGAAACTGATGATGCAGGACGAGATCAGGAATGCCGGGGACGCCCTCAGGATGATGCTCGGCCTTAATGCCGATGATACCCTGGTGCCTTCCGGAGACCTTGCTCCTGACCCGAAACTTCCAGCCGGGGCTGCAGGCGCTAGCCATGCAGGTCGTAGCGACCTCAAGGCTCTCGATGCCTTCAGGGAGGTGACCGGATTCCAGTACGATATGGCCCGCGCGCAGTACATGCCGAGGGTGAACGCATTTGCCCAGCAGAACTGGCACGATTCCAGCCTTGTAGGCCTGGGTGGATCCGGGTTTACCATCGGGGTTAACGTGCAATGGAATATTTACGACGGAATGGCGACCAAGGGCAAGGTGCAGGAGGCCAAAGCCCAGGAACTGGAGGCCAGATATAATTACGAAGCGGCAAAGGAGCAGGGCGAGCTGGAGGTCAACAAGGCACGCCGGGCACTGGCAAGCTCAGTGGAGCGGATCGCCGTTTCGAAAAAATCGCTCGAAGAGGCCAGGGTAAGTTTCGACTTTATCGGCCAGCAGTACAAAACAGGCATGGCCATGACCTTCGAGTTGCTGATGAGGGAAGGCGCCTATACCTGGGCCAAGCTTCGCTTCAACCAGGCGAGGTATGATTACTCCGTTGCAAAAAGCGAGCTGGATTTCTACAGCGGACATTGATTCCGCAGCGGGTGCAGGCATGGAGTGAAGGAGCGTCATGCCTGCACTTCCGGGGCGTCGGGGCGGTCGTATTGGCGACCTTGAGCCCCTGAGTTCATGATAACAAGGATTTCAACAGTCAGGAAAGAGAGAGCTAAGGAGGCTCGTGACCATGCATGAAGGTATTGCCGGAAGGCTTGCAAAACAGTTCATCAATTCGAAGATAACGCCTCTTCTCATGCTGGCGTCCCTTCTGGTCGGCATCATGGCGACGTTCATGACCCCGAGGGAGGAGGAGCCGCAGATCGTCGTACCGATGGTCGATATCTACATCCCGTATCCGGGAGCGAGCGCCGCTGAGGTGGAGGAGCGTGTGGCCAAACCGGTCGAACGCACATTGACAGAAATCAAGGGGGTCAACTACGTCTATTCGACCTCCATGCCCGATTTCGCCCTCGTCACCGTCAGGTATAATGTCGGCGACAACACCGAGGAGAGTATGGTCAAGCTCTGGTCGACCCTTATGAAAAACATGGACAAGATGCCTCCGGGCGCGCAGATGCCCATGATGAAGAAGGTATCCATCGACGACGTGCCGGTGCTCAACCTCACGTTCTGGAGCAAGGACAAGAGTCCGTACGAGTTGAGGCGGATCGCCCTGAACGCGGCCGATCAGATAAAACAGACCGAGAACATCGGTGATGTCGAGGTCAAGGGCGGCCAGAAGCGCCAGCTCAGGGTTATGCTGCAGAAGGAAAAGCTGCAGCAGTTCAACATCACTCCGTTGCAGATCGCAAGGCAGATCCAGAGTTCGAACACCCAGATGACGGCGGGAGATTTAAAACAGTCCAACCAGGATATCGTCGTCAAGTCAGGTCGATTCCTTGAAAGCAAGGAGGATGTCGGAAGCATCGTTGTCGGCATCTACGGCGCATCGCCGGTCTATCTTCGGGATGTGGCTCAGATCACGGACGGCCCGGAGGAGGTCAACAATTACAGCTACTTTGGCTGGGGTGCAGCTTCAGGCTCGAAAGATTCTGCCGATTACCCCGCAGTGACCCTCACGGTCGCCAAGAGGCAGGGGACCGATGCGACCAAACTTGCAGGAAAGGTGGTTGCCAAAATCGACGGCATGAAAGGTTCGGTCATTCCTTCCGGCGTGACGGTGACCGAAACGAGGAACTATGGTGAAACGGCTTCCGAAAAGGTGTTCACTCTCCTTGAACATCTCATCATGGCTGTGGTGGCCGTGACCATCGTGGTTGGATTCTTCCTCGGCTGGAGAGGCGCCCTCGTGGTGTTCGCTTCGGTGCCGATCACCTTTGCGCTTACCCTGCTCATATATTTCCTGTTCCACTACACGCTCAACAGGGTTACGCTTTTCGCACTCATTTTCGTGACCGGTATCGTGGTCGACGACTCGATCATCATCGCCGAGAACATCCACCGACACTTCGCCATGAAGCGGCAGCCGCGCCTTCAGGCGGCCATCACCGCCATCAGTGAAGTCGGCAATCCGACCATCCTGGCGACGTTCACGGTCATTGCGGCGGTGTTGCCGATGGTGTTCGTCTCCGGCCTGATGGGCCCTTACATGAGCCCGATGCCGATCGGCGCGTCTCTGGCCA
The DNA here is from genome assembly GCA_013334965.1 of Chlorobiaceae bacterium. GTDB lineage: Bacteria > Bacteroidota > Chlorobiia > Chlorobiales > Chlorobiaceae > Chlorobaculum. Next base: position 40,310 of record JAAXWO010000003.1, read on the forward strand.
TGATCTTTTCGCTGCTGGTCGCATTGATCGCTACCCCTTGGCTTTCGTATCGACTGTTGAAGGTCGACGAAGGGCATCACGAAGAGTATGACATCAAGAAGACCTTCTATTACAAACTCTTTGACAAAACGCTTTCCCCGTTCATCGACAGCACCTTCAAGACATGGCTGGCGTTTGGCGTCGTTGCGGTCATGCTTGTCGGCGCGATGGCGATGATTCCGCTCAAGATGGTGGAGATGAAGATGCTGCCGTTCGACAACAAGAACGAGTTCCAGGTGGTCGTCGACATGCCGGAGGGCACCGGCCTCGAGAAGACGGAGACGGTGACCAGGGAGATTTCGACCTACCTGAAGAGCGTCCCGGAGGTCGAGAGCAGCCAGTACTATGTCGGCATCAACGCTCCGATCAATTTCAACGGCCTTGTCCGCCACTACTATCTCAGGCGTGGCGACAACAAGGCTGATATCCAGGTGAACCTCGTGCACAAGGGCAAGAGGAGCGCACAGAGCCACGACATCGCCAAACGCGTTCGTGCAGGCGTGCAGGAGATCGCCCTGAAGTATGGCGCAAACGCCAAGATCGTCGAGATTCCCCCAGGCCCTCCGGTGCTGTCGACCATCGTTGCTGAGATTTACGGGCCTGACCAGGCGTCTCAGATCGCACTGGCAAAAGAGGTGAAAAAAGTCTTTGCGTCGACACCCGGCGTCGTCGACGTCGACTGGATGGTCGAGGCCGACCAGAAGGTTTACGACCTTGTCGTCAACAAGGATCGAGCCGCATTCCGCGGTGTGACCGCCGAACAGATAGCCCAGACCCTTCGCATGTCGCTCAACGGCGTCGATGTTGGTCTCGTGCATCTTCAGGGCGAGGTTGAGCCGGTCACCATCCAGCTCAGGCTGCCGAAGGCTGACAGAACCTCGATCAAGGATCTTTCGGGCATTTTCGTACAGTCGCAGGGCATGGGGACGCTGACCTCAAGGCTTCGCGCCGGCCAGATGATTCCGCTTTCGGAGCTGGTGACGGTGAAGGAATCGGTCCAGGACAAGAGCATTTTCCGCAAGGATCTCCACAAGGTCGTCTATGTTACGGCAGACGTGGCAGGAGTGACCGAAAGCCCGGTGTACGCCATGCTTGAACTCGACAGGAAGATCGCGCAGATCAGGATTCCCGGCAGCGCGTCGATCAATCCCCTCTACACTTCGGTGCCGAAATCAGACGACAAGCTTGCCCTGAAATGGGACGGCGAGTGGCAGATCACTTTCGAGGTGTTCAGGGATCTGGGGACGGCGTTCGCAGTCGTGCTGGTCATCATTTACCTGCTGATCATCGGCTGGTTCCAGTCGTTCAAGACGCCGCTGATCATGATGATCTCGATTCCGCTCAGCCTGATCGGCATTATCCCGGGCCACTTCATTCATCATGCCTTCTTTACGGCTACGAGCATGATCGGCATGATCGCCCTTGCAGGCATCATGGTCAGGAACTCCGTGCTGCTGATCGATTTCATCCAGATTCGCAGGGAAGAGGGGGTTGGCCTGAAGCAGTCGGTCATCGAATCGGCTGCAGTGCGTACCCGCCCGATCATCCTGACCTCCGGCGCCGTGGTCATCGGTTCCATTGTCATGCTGTTCGACCCGATTTTCCAGGGACTGGCCATCTCGCTTATCTGGGGATCGGTGCTTTCGACGATACTGACGCTGGTGGTCGTGCCGCTGGTTTACTATCTTAGTGAGAAGAAAAACGAAAACAGGAAGGGTTAACCCCAGGGGACAAGACTGATGAAATTCATCGCCATCATAGGGGACGAAGAGACCCGGCCGCAGGTGCGCAAAATGTTCATGGATCACCAGGTGAACCTCTTCAGCAACGTCGCCATCAGGGGATGCTCATGCGAAGCGGCCAAAGGGCCGCTCGCATGGTGGCCCTCGGACAGGGATATGAGCACCTATTCGTCACTCTGTTTTGCGATTCTTGACGATGACAAGGCTGAAAATATCATGAAAGAGCTGGAGCGTAGCCCCATAGCTTCCGATCCTGATTTCCCGTCGAGGGTGTTCATGATGAACGTTGAAAAAATGCTTTAACTGCGAGCTGCCATGGGTCTTCAGGTGCATCAGTTCAGGACGGGCGGGGACCGGAATTTCGGGTACCTCTGCGCCGATGATTTGACTGGCGAAGCTTTTGCCGTCGATGTCTCATTTTCTCCGGCCGCAATCGTCGATTATGCTTCGGGGCGCGGCTGGAAGATCGTGTATGCCTTTTCGACCCATGGCCATTCGGACCACTGCAACGGAAACGCCGAATTTGAGCGGCTGGCCGGTGTCGGCGTGCTGCTGTTCGGCGACCGCTGTCTTCGAACCGGAACCCATGTCAAGGACGGAGCGGTTTTTGCCCTGGGTACAGGACGCTTTTCCATCCTCCATACGCCGGGGCACACCCCGGATTCGATCTGCATCCTCGCCGGCGATGCCCTTTTTACCGGGGATACGCTGTTTGTGGGCAAGGTCGGCGGCACATGGAACGACGACGACGCCCGACAGGAGTATCGTTCGCTGCACGACAAGCTGATGAGCCTTCCGGAATCGATCAGGGTTTTTCCCGGCCATGACTACGGAACGGCCCCTTTTTCGACGATAGGCGATGAAAAAACCACGAATCCCTTTATTCTGCAACAGGATATCGATGCGTTCATGCACCTGAAATGCAACTGGGCCGCCTATAAAAAAGCGCACGGAATCATCTGATTTTTCTGGCGGATTCTTGCTTTTTGCATCTTCTTTTCTTTACTTATATAATTATGCTTTCCAGCGTTTCCGCTGCATTAAAGCATGCCTACCTTTCAGTATTTACAGTCTGACATAGCTTCGTCGCTATTATTTCAAGCAATAGTAATGGGACAGTCTGTCCTTTTTTAAACGAGAGGAATTGCAATGGATCAGCTTATTACCTTAAGGACCCTTCCGGTTTCTGCGCTCATGCAGAAGGATTTTCAGACCATCAAGGGTAGCGCTACCGTGGCTGAGGCGCTTCAGCTGATGAAAAAAACCGGTGACAGCGGTATCGTGGTCGAACCCCGAAACGAGGACGACTGTTACGGTATTGTGACCGAGAAGGATATTCTCGAAAAAGTGATCGATCCCGGTGAAGATGTTCATCGCGATCCGTGGAACACACCGGTATTCCAGATCATGAGCAAGCCGATCATCAGCGTCAATCCCGGCATGAGGATCAAATACGCGCTTCGACTCATGAAAAGGACCAACATCAGAAGGCTTACCATCATGGACAACAACAAGGTGATCGGTATGCTCAATATGTCCGATGTCCTTCATGCCGTGGAGGAACTGCCGGTCCATGACAACCATATCGCCCTATAGCCCTTCCGGACGTTGACCTGATTTTTCCCGGGCCCAGCATCATCATGACAGCACGGGCTTCGTCCTGAGGGGCGAGCTCTTTTTCCAACCAGCATTCCTGCCGTGGAGCGGGTGTGCACGGATTTCCGATTGTTTATGAAACCATTTGATATCGTCATCGTCGGTGGCGGCGGTGCGGGACTATACGCGGCCATGGAGGCCATGAAGACCAATCCCGGCCTGAACATCGCCGTGCTTTCGAAGATCTATCCGAACCGCTCCCATACCTCCGCCGCCCAGGGTGGGGCCAATGCCTCCCTTGCCAACAAGGCCAAGGACGATACCGTCGAGATGCATATTTTCGACACCATCAAGGGCAGCGACTACCTCGCCGACCAGGATGCCGTCGAAGTGCTTTGCTCGGAAGCGCCGAAGATCATCCGCGAGCTTGAGAACATGGGAACCCCGTGGTCGAGGATGGAGGACAACACCATCGCGCAGAGGCCTTTCGGCGGCGCGGGTCGTCCCCGTTGCTGCTATTGCGCCGACAAGACGGGACACACCATTCTGCAGACCCTTTACGAACAGTGTCTCCGCAAGGGGGTTATCTTCTTCAACGAATATTTCGCGCTGGATCTCAGTGTCGACGGCAGCCGTTCGCGCGGCCTCATCGCCATGAACATCAAGACCGGCAGGATTGAGGCTTTTCCCGCAAAGACGGTCATCTTCGCGACCGGCGGCTACGCCAAAATGTACTGGAACCGCTCCAGCAACGCGGCTGGCAATACCGGAGACGGACAGGCGATCGCCTACCGTGCAGGAATTCCGCTCAAGGATATGGAGTTCGTGCAGTTCCATCCCACCGGCCTGCGAAAGAGCGGCCTCCTGGTGACCGAGGGCGCTCGCGGCGAGGGCGGATACCTTGTCAACGCGCTCGGAGAGCGTTTCATGTCGCGTTACGCACCGGAGAAGATGGAGCTCGGGCCGCGCGACCTCGTCTCCCGCTCACTTGAAACCGAGATCCTCGAAGGTCGCGGATTCGACAGTCCTGCGGGAAAATACCTGCACCTTGACCTTCGGCATCTCGGTGCGGATCTCATCAAGTCGAGGCTTCCGCAGATCAGGGAGATGTGCATGTACTTCGAGGGCGTCGACCCGATCGACGAGCCGATTCCAGTCAGGCCGACGGCCCACTACTCCATGGGTGGCATCGATACCGACAACTTCGGCCGCACGGTTATGGAGGGCGTGTACGCCGCCGGAGAGTGCGGTTGCGTCTCGGTTCATGGCGCCAACCGTCTCGGAGGCAATTCGCTGCTCGATATTCTCGTGTTCGGTCGGATCGCAGGACGGGCGGCTGCCGAAGAGGCAGGGAAGTTCAATCCTGCGCCCATCTCCGAATCTGAAGTGCTTGAGAAGGAGCAGGAGCTCAGGAGTTTCATGCAGCCGTCAGGTCATTACGAGCGCTACGGTTCCCTCAGGGAGGAGCTCGGACAGACGCTCGGGTTGAACGTCGGCATTTACCGCGAAGCATCGAAAATTCGCAAGGGCATCGAGGATCTCGTTGCGTTGAAAGAGCGTTTTTCCCATGTCAGGGTGTTCGACTCGAGCGACGTCTACAACACCAACCTGCTCCAGGTGCTTGAGCTGAGGAACATGCTCGACCTGGCAGAGACCGTGGCCGCAGGCGCCCTTGTCAGGGAAGAGAGCCGCGGATCGCATACCAGGACCGACTTTCCGACACGCGACGACGCCAACTGGCACAAGCATACCACCTACACTCTCGAAGAGGGGCGCCCGAAGCTCGGATACAAGCCGGTCGTCATGGGCAGGTATGAGCTCCAGGAACGAACCTATTAACCGAAGGACTTTCAATGAGCGATTCAACGATACAGCATCATGAGGACAGCCGGGATGTGACCTTCAGGGTTCATCGCTTCAACCCGCAGGTCGACAGCAAACCATATTTCGACGATTACACGATCAGGCTCGAAAAGGGTATTACCGTGCTCAGGGCTCTCAACTATATCAAGGAGCATGTCGATGCATCCCTGACCTTCCGGGCGTTCTGCCAGGCCGGCATCTGCGGCTCCTGCGCCATGAGGATCAACAACATGTCCAAGCTCGCCTGCACCACACAGGTATGGGACGAGCTCGAAAAATCCCGTGAGCCCGACATCATCAAGGTCGAACCTCTCAGAAACCTCCCGTTGATCAAGGATCTGGTCGTGGAGATGGACCCGCTGGTCGACAAGATGAAGAGCTATTCCAACTGGGTCGATTCGAAGATGAGCGAGGAAAACTGGGGGAAGAAGGAGTTCCTGGTCTCCGAGGCGGAGTTCCTGAAGTACGACAAGGCCACCGACTGCATCCTCTGCGCATCCTGCGTTTCGGAATGCACCATCCTGAGGGCCAACCGGGAGTACGTCTCTCCGGCCGTTCTCCTGAAGTCATACCGCATGAACGTGGACAGCCGTGACTCGATTCACGAGCAGCGCCTGGCCGGTCTCGTCAAGGATCATGGCGTATGGGACTGCACCCATTGCTACCGCTGCCAGGAGTCGTGCGTCAAGCATATTCCCATCATGGACGCCATTCACGGCATCAGGGAGGACGCCATTGCCGAGAGAGGAACCAAGGATACCAGCGGGGCGAGGCATGCAGAAGCCTTCATGGAGGATATCGAGAAGAAGGGCAAGCTCGTGGAAGCCACCCTGCCGATCAGGACCAACGGCGTGGTCTGGACCATGAAAAACCTGCTTCCGATGGCGTTCAAGATGGTGCTCAAGCGTCGCACTCCTCCGCCACCGCCGCTGGTAAAGTCCACCAAGGATATCGAAAAGTTCCGTGCAGAGTTCAAGGAGATGACCGGACATGTCGCGAAGGATCATGCAAAAAAACCCGGAGAATAGCGTTATGAAGCGTTACGCCTATTATCAGAGCTGCATCAACGAATCGATGACCAGGGAGGTCGACCGCTCCATCGAACTTTGGCAGCACGATCTCGGCATCGAGATGGTCAAGCTGCATGAAAGCACCTGCTGCGGAGGAAGCAACCTGGACTACGTAAGCCCGAAGCACTTCGCGCTGGTCAATGCACGAAATATCGCTGCAGCCGAAAAAATGGGGCTTGACCTCGTCGTTTCCTGCAATACCTGCCTGATGACGATCAGGAGCGCCAAGAAGAAGCTTGACGAGTCGGAGGAACTGAGGAGCGAAGTGAACGAGATCCTGAAGAGTGAGGGACTCGAGTATCGCGGCACTTCCGATGTCCGCCACCTTCTCTGGGTGCTTATCGACGACGTGGGTCTCGACGTCATCAGCCAGAAGGTCAAGGCTCCTCTGGCCAGGCTCCGGATCGCACCTTTCTACGGTTGCCATATCCTCAGACCATCGAGTGTGCTCGGCAAGGACAACCCGATGGAGCCTACCTCTCTCGACCTGTTGCTTGGCGCGTTGGGAGGAAAGACCATCCCCTACGACCACAAAAACCGATGCTGCGGGTTCCATACCCTGCTGGTGGCCGAGGAGGAGTCTCTCAACGTAGCCGCAGAAGCCTTGCAGGAGGCGATGGACGAAAAGGCGGACTGTATCGTAACTCCCTGTCCGCTATGCCATACCGTGCTTGACGGCTATCAGGCCAAGGCACTGAAGAGATCAGGTCGTCGCGGTTCGATTCCTGTATACCACCTCTCCGAAGTGGTCGGCCTGGCACTCGGTTACACTGACCGTCAGTTGGGCATTCGGCGACATATCGTCACATGATGCTCCTGACCTGCTTCAATTTGGTCTGTCCGTTGAAGAGGGGTGTTTTAAAAAAGGCTAAAAAATTGTAGCTTTGCACTTTCTTTTTATTTGTCCGCAAGGTTTCCGGTCCGCCCGGCCCTGGGGGGCAGTTCGTTTCTCAACATCACAAATTATTGCACTCCATGCTCAAAAATGATCTTTTTCTCCGGGCGTTGAAAAGGCAGCCGACCCCTCGTACTCCCATCTGGGTAATGCGCCAGGCAGGCCGTTATCTGCCTGAATACCGCGCGGTCAGGGAAAAAACCGACTTTCTGACCCTTTGCAAAACTCCGGAACTGGCTACTGAAGTTACCATTCAGCCGGTAGATCTGATGGGTGTGGACGCAGCGATCATCTTCTCGGACATCCTTGTGGTCAACGAAGCCATGGGCATGAACGTTGAGATCATTGAGACCAAGGGCATCAAGCTGACTCCTCCGATCCGCTCGCAGGCCGACATCGACAAGCTCATCGATCCGGACGTCGACGAGAAACTCGGTTATGTGCTCGACGCCATCCGTATGACCAAGAGGGAACTCAACAACCGTGTGCCGCTCATCGGCTTTTCGGGTGCGGCGTGGACCCTCTTCACCTATGCCGTTGAAGGCGGCGGTTCGAAGAACTATGCGTTCGCCAAGAAAATGATGTACCGTGAGCCGAAGATGGCCCATCAGCTTCTCAGCAAGATCTCCTCATGCATCAGCGCCTACCTCCTCAAGCAGGTCGAAGCCGGCGCAGACGCCATCCAGATCTTCGATTCATGGGCAAGCGCACTCTCCGAGGACGATTACCGCGAATTCGCCCTTCCCTACATCAAGGAGAACGTGGCAGCAGTGAAGGCCAAATATCCGGAGATCCCGGTCATTGTCTTCGCCAAGGACATGCACACCATTCTGTCTGATGTCGCCGACACCAACTGCGATGCAGTAGGCCTCGGCTGGAACATCGATATCACCAAGGCACGCAAGGAGCTCAACGACCGCGTCTGCCTCCAGGGCAACATGGATCCGACGGTCCTGTACGGCACCCCGGAAAAGATCAAGTCCGAAGCAGCCAAGATCCTCGAGCATTTTGGCCAGCACAACGACCACTCAGGCCACGTGTTCAACCTCGGCCATGGCATCCTGCCTGACGTCGATCCGGCGAACCTGAAGTGCCTCGTCGAATTCGTGAAGGAAGAGAGCGCCAAGTACCACTAACTCTTCTTTACGGTCCTGTATTTTCGAACTCCGCTTTACGACAGTAATGCGGAGTTTTTTTTTCCCTGTCTGACGCTTTTCCAAAATTGGGGCCGCAAGTGTTCATCAGGATATTTCTCCTTATATTAAACTTCATATTTTTTACGTTCGTCAATCCAGCATGATTTCAGTTTTATGGAAAGGAATTGCAATTGTTCGGAGGGGAGTTGCGGGGGAACCCGCTATGAAGAGATCGTTCTCGATACGCTCCTGTACAGCGCGCGCCTGAAAGAGACCGTAGCCCGTCAGAACAGCGACGTTATCGTGGCCATGGCCCGCCTGATCGCGGACACCTTCTCCGGGGGTGGCCAGGTGTTGTTCTGCGGAAACGGAGGCAGCGCTGCAGATGCCCAGCATCTGGCTGCCGAGCTGACCATCAGGTATCGCAGTACCGTGAAGCGCAGGGCGCTTCCAGCCATTGCGCTCTCTACCGATACTTCAGCCCTGACAGCCGGCGGAAACGATCTCGGATTCGATGAAGTGTTCGCCCGGCTTACAGAGGCTTACGGCCGTCCGGGAGACCTCATTCTCGGCCTGTCGACCAGCGGGAACAGCCCCAACGTCCAGAAAGCGCTCGAGTATGCCCGAAACCACGGGATGAAGACCCTTGCGCTGCTTGGCTGTGACGGAGGTACGATTTTGCACTACGCCGACCTTGCCGTTGTGGTTCCCCACACCGGAAGCGCCGACAGGATTCAGGAGTGTCATATAGCCATCGGTCACGTGATCATCGATCTTGTCGAGAAAATGATGGGGTATTGTTGATAATGGATAATGGATAATGGATAATGGATAATGGATAATGGATAATGGATAATGGATAATGGATAATGGATAATGGATAGGAGAGGCTTTGCTAACTTGTCTGGAGGTTATTTTCTTTTGTCCATAAAGTCCATAAAGTCCATAAAGTCCATAACGTCCATAAAGTCCATTTCGGCCATAATTTCAGAGCTACAACCAAACACAGACAAAAAACATGCAGATACAACAAATTGAAGGTGCTTTGGGCGCACAGGGGATCAGGTTTGGCCTGGTGGTTTCGCGTTTCAACGATTTCATAGGCTCCAGGCTTGTTGATGGTGCGGTCGACTGCATTGTCCGGCATGGTGGTTCAGCCGACAATATCTCCGTCATCAGGTGTCCCGGCGCGTTTGAACTGCCGTCGGTGGCAAGGAAGGCGGCCCTTTCGGGAAAATTTGATGCGATCGTCACCCTTGGAGTCATCATCAGGGGATCGACCCCGCATTTCGACGTGATCGCCGCCGAGGCGACCAAGGGAATCGCACAGGTGGGAATGGAGACCATGATTCCGGTCTCTTTCGGTGTGCTCACTACCGAGAACCTTGAACAGGCCATCGAACGGGCCGGCACCAAGGCAGGGAACAAAGGCTTCGACGCAGCTCTGGCAGCGATTGAGATGGTCAACCTTTACAGGAACCTGTAGGACATCGACTCCCATCCCTCTTCCAGTTACCCCGGATTTCAGTCCGGGGAGAGCTGACCCCAAACATTATCCGGACTTCTGTCCAATATCTTCGACGTAAAGAGGTCCGATCGTCTTTGTGCAGGAGAATGCAGGAGGTTGGACTGAAATTCAAACAGATTACGCAGCACCGGCTTTTGGCAGGTTGCCGCTGATGGTCTCGTAGGCGGCCTGCATCAGTTCGTCATCGCTGGCATATTGCCCCGGTTCGATCGGCTTGCCGATGATCAACCTGATCTTGCCCTTGTTGATCTTGAGGCTTTTTTTTGGGGTGATGAGGTTGCTGCCGATGATCGTTACCGGCAGTACCGGAACCCGTGCTTTTCGGGCTACGATGAACGCCCCCCTTTTGAACGGCAATATCGCTCCTGTTTCCGATCGGGTCCCCTCAGGGAAGATGTGTATCGACCGTCCGTTTTTGAGCGCATCGGTCGCCTGCAGCAGGCTTTTCAGCGCCTCCTTGTTCTGTCCCCGCTTGATCAGCACATATCCGCCGGTCTTAAGCGCCCACCCGAAGACGGGAATCCGGCCGAGTTCCTCCTTGGCCACGAAACGGAGGTTGAGGTGTATCGACCCGAGAATGAGCGGAATGTCTGCCATTCCTGCATGGTTGCTGACGACGAGGTAGGTGCTTTCAGGCCGGTAGTTCCCTTCTCCCTCCACATCGATCCTGATTCCGAGAAGTTTTGCCGCAAACCTTCCCCACCATGCTGCAATCGCATGGAACATGTTGCCTGAAGGGACAAAGAGGTTCAGGATGGTCGATAACAGTAATCCGAAGAACATTACCGGTATCAGAACCAGGAAAAAAAGGAGCGTCTGAAGGTTCATGTGGTGCTTGCCGGTCAGGTTGTGAACAACTCGTTATTGCTGGTCGAGATTCGAAAGGAACCGCGCAAGCTCCTCGTATCCGTTACCGATAAGCGTCGCGTTTTTCTTCTTTTCCATGATCTCGGTCATCTCTACAGGGATAGGCACTTCCTTGCCGATGGCCGTCATGATGGCGTCGTCGAATTTGACGGGATGTGCCGTCGAGAGCACCACGCCGGGATACTCCTGGCCCGGGTTCTCCTGCCTGTACCGTTCGAGCGCACGGTATCCGACGGCGGTGTGGGGATCCATGACATATCCGCAGCTATTGTAGACCGAACGGATGGCTTCGAGCGTTTCAGCGTCGGAAACCGCCGCTCCGCTGATCTCCACACCCATTCTGCGGAAGTCTCCGTCGAAGAAGTGGCGAAGCCTTGCGAAGTTGCTCGGGTTGCCTACATCCATTGCCGTCGTCATCGTCGTGACGGTCGGTTTAGGTTCGAATCGGCCCTCTTCGAGGTAGCGGGTCACGCTGTCGTTCGCGTTCGAGGCCGCGATGAAATGGCCGATCGGGAACCCCATCATTTTCGCCATGACGCCTGCAGTGAGGTTTCCGTAGTTGCCGCTCGGCACGGAAAAGAGCGGGAGCTTTCCGGGGAAGCGCTTGCGCAGCTGCAGTGATGCCCAAGCGTAGTAGAAAGACTGGGGAATCAGCCGCGATATGTTTATCGAGTTGGCAGAGGTCAACGTAAGCTTCTGCTTCATGTCGGAATCGACGAAAGCCTGCTTGACGAGTCGCTGGCAGTCGTCGAAATCGCCTTTCACTTCAAGGGCGAACACATTGTCGCCTGCCGTGGTGAGCTGCTGCTCCTGAAGCCTGCTGACCTTGCCTGAAGGGTAGAGCAGCACCACCCTGGTGTTGGGTATGCCGTGAAATCCATAGGCGACGGCGCTTCCGGTGTCACCGGAGGTGGCGACGAGCACGGTGATCATTTTCTGGTCTTCGGCTGCGAAAAAGCCTGTCATCCTGGCAAGGAACCGGGCGCCGTAATCCTTGAATGCGAGCGTCGGGCCATGGAACAGCTCTTCGACAAAGGTGTCTGCCGAAAGCTCCTTCAGCGGAGTCTCGAAGGTGAAACACTCGTCGATGAGCCGGGAGAGGATGTCGAGCGGAATTTCTTCGCCGGCGAATTTTTTTGCGATGGCGAATGCCACGTTGTTGAACGAGCCGCTTTCCAGAAGCCCCAGCTCCTCTTCTGAAAAACGGGGAACCTCGGAAGGCACATACAGGCCGCCGTCAGGAGCGAGTCCTTCGAGCGTGGCCCTTTTCATCGAAACCGGTGCGGATGTTTTCGTGGTGCTGAAAAATATCATGTCGTAAAACGTTTCATGGAGTTTTGCTGATTACTCGCGCCCCCTGGCTGCATATGGGCGAAACCCACATGTCCGACTGAAGGTTCGCCTTCGAATGGATGAAGGCCTCCTGCATGGCATTGCCGACTCTCTCCGCCACCTGGCGGGACGAGGAGAACGCGAATATGGACGGGCCGGAACCGGCGATGCTGCAGCCGAGCGCCCCTGAATCGAGTGCGGCCTGCTTGACCTCGTAGAATCCAGGGATGAGCGGAGCCCTTTTGGGTTCGGCGATGACGTCGACCAGTGCCCGGCCTATAAGATCGTAATCCTCCATCAGAAGCCCCGACACGAGAGCGCCGACGTTGCCCCATTGCTGGATTGCGGTCGACAGCGGTATCGTTTTGGGCAGCACCGAACGCGCGAACGAGGTCTTGAGCTCCGTGTGCGGATGTACGAGCGTGCAGAAAAGGTCTTTCGGCGGCTTGATCGTGATGAGGTCAAGCGGGTGGTAGCTGCGGATCAATATGAAGTTGCCGAGCATCGCCGGGGCGGCGTTGTCGGCATGGGCCGATCCGCATGCGACGCGTTCACCCTCGATGGCGAAATGGACCAGCTCCATTTTTGTGCAGGGCGACCCGAGCAGTTCGTTGGCTGCGACGAGGGCCGCTGCGGCGCTTGCAGCGCTGCTGCCCATGCCGCTGGAGAGCGGCAGGTTCTTTTTCAGCGTCAGGTCGATATGGCCTTCGAAATTAATTCCTTTGATGGTGCGAATATATTCGAGAAATTTGAGCACCACGAAGCTTGATGTGTTTTTCTTTGGGTCGAGCGGCAATGCGCCGCCATCACCCACGATTTCGGTAATCGAAACGGGACATTCACTCTGGCGGTCGTCATGAAGCGTCAGGATTACTTCATCACCGGGTTCGGTAATGGCAAAACCGAGTACGTCAAAACCGCAGGCAACGTTTCCGACAGTTGCCGACGCAAATCCAGTGACGGTTTTCATATCATAATCTGGGGCAAGATTCCTGAATCGGTATGGTGAAGGGATTCTCCGGAAATGGTGTTTATCCAAATTGTCTCAGGCATTTGAATAACTAAAAGCTTTTCATTAAATTTGGCTTTTATTTTTTGGAGGGATATGGGCCGTAGCCAATTTCAAAAGAAGGTACGGAGAATCTTTTTCTTTTCTTAACAATAACCTATCGAATTCCACATGTCAACAACAGTCAGACCCGATGAGGTGTCATCCATCCTCCGCAAGCAGCTCGCGGGTTTCGAGTCGGAAGCGGATGTATATGATGTAGGAACCGTTCTGCAGGTCGGTGACGGTATCGCCCGTGTTTACGGCTTGTCTCAAGTCGCCGCTGGTGAGCTTCTCGAATTTCCACACAAGGTCATGGGGATGGCTTTGAACCTCGAAGAGGACAACGTCGGCGCAGTGCTTTTCGGCGAGTCCAACGCGGTCAAGGAAGGCGATACGGTTAAAAGGACCAACATCCTCGCATCGATCCCGGTCGGTGAAGCCATGCTCGGCAGGGTCATCAACCCTCTCGGCGAGCCTATCGACGGCAAGGGACCGATCAACACCGACATGCGCCTCCCTCTCGAACGCAGGGCGCCGGGTGTTATCTTCCGTAAATCCGTGCACGAACCGCTCCAGACCGGTCTCAAGGCTATCGACGCCATGATCCCGATCGGCCGCGGCCAGCGCGAGCTCATCATCGGCGATCGCCAGACAGGCAAGACCGCAGTTGCGCTCGACACCATCATCAACCAGAAAGGCAAAGGCGTTTTCTGCATCTATGTGGCAATCGGCCTGAAGGGTTCGACGGTCGCACAGGTGGTCAACACCCTTGAAAAATATGGCGCGATGGAGTACACCATCGTCATCTCGGCTACGGCATCCGATCCTGCACCGCTGCAGTTCATCGCTCCGTTCGCAGGTGCTACCCTCGGCGAATTTTTCCGTGACACCGGCCGCCACGCGCTGGTCGTTTATGACGATCTCTCCAAGCAGGCTGTCGCCTATCGCCAGCTTTCCCTGCTCCTCCGTCGTCCCCCGGGACGCGAAGCCTATCCCGGCGACGTGTTCTATCTGCACTCCCGCCTGCTGGAAAGGGCTGCAAAGATCACCGACGACATCGAGGTGGCCAAGAAAATGAACGATCTTCCCGAGCCACTGAAGCCGCTGGTCAAGGGTGGTGGCAGTCTTACGGCTCTTCCGGTCATCGAGACCCAGGCTGGTGACGTGTCGGCATACATCCCGACCAACGTGATTTCGATCACCGACGGTCAGATCTTCCTTGAGTCGAACCTCTTCAACTCTGGCCAGAGGCCGGCTATCAACGTCGGTATCTCGGTTTCCCGCGTCGGCGGCGCCGCCCAGATCAAGGCCATGAAGAAGGTCGCCGGTACGCTTCGTCTTGATCTCGCCCAGTTCCGTGAGCTCGAGGCATTCTCGAAGTTCGGTTCCGATCTCGACAAGACCACGAAGGCTCAGCTCGACAGGGGCGCCCGCCTGGTTGAAATCCTCAAGCAGGGTCAGTACATCCCGATGCAGGTCGAAAAGCAGGTCGCCATCATCTTTGTCGGCACCCAGGGTATGCTCGATACGGTTGACCTGAAGTACATCCGCCGTTTCGAAGAAGATTTCCTGGCCATGCTCGAGCAGAAGCATCCCGAAATCCTGTCTACAATCGCCACAAGCGGTGCGCTTGAAGCCGATACGGCAGCCAAACTGAAAGATGTGGCTGAAAAATATATCAGCTCGTTCAAGGAGAAGCTGAAGGCTTAAGGGCAAGAGTAAAGCAGACGTTTCCAGAAAATAGGGGGCGTCTGCAAGTTTTTCGGCAATACCTAACAATGTATCGGAATACATGCCTACTTTAAAGGACATACGCATACGCCTCAAGGGTATCAAATCTACGCAGCAGGTAACCAAGGCCATGAAAATGGTCGCGGCAGCAAAGCTGAGAAGGGCTCAGGACAGGGCCATTCAGGCTCGTCCGTATGCCAGGAAGCTGAAGGATATGCTCTCCTCCCTGTCATCCAAGGTTGATACATCGCTCAATCCGTTGCTCTCTCCGCGCGAAGACGTGAAGAAAGTGCTGGTCATCCTCGTCACCTCCGACAGGGGCCTTTGCGGCGGTTTCAACACCAATATCATCAAGATGGCCCAGAAGGTCATCCATGAAGATTATGCCGACCTGTACGCGAAGGGCGGAATCACCATGATCTGCGCAGGCGCGAGAGGCAGCGACTTTTTCCGCAAGAGGGGATACAACATTACGGCGGCTTATCCCGGCGTGTTCCAGAACCTCGATTTCAGCAAGGCAAAGGAGATTGCCGAGACCGCTTCCAGGATGTACCTGAGCGGTGAAGTTGACCGGGTCGTACTGGTTTACAACGAGTTCAAGTCGGTGCTTGCCCCCAACCTGAAGACTGAACAGCTGTTGCCGATCTCTCCCGAGCAGGGTTCAGGCGACGGAGGAAGCGAGTACATCTACGAACCCTCTCCGGCAGCGATTATCGACGTGCTGGTGCCGAAGCACCTCAATACCCAGGTATGGAGGGTCATGCTGGAGTCCAACGCCGCCGAGCAGGCTGCACGAATGGCAGCGATGGATTCGGCTACGGAAAACGCGAAGGAGCTCATCAGGGCGCTGAACATCAGTTATAACAGGGCTCGTCAGGCAGCCATCACCAAGGAGCTGAGCGAAATCGTCGCCGGCGCCGATGCGTTGAAGCAGTGACAGGCCTGAAAGAGACAGCCATTTACAAGAAAGCGCCCGTACAAAGGGCGCTTTCTGTTTTTAAGGGCCGGTTAAATATCGAAATAGGGCGTTCCCGGCTTGTATAATTCATTCGGCCATGAGAAATTAAGGGAGTTCGAAATCACAGTAACGCAGCAATGTTGAGCATGAGAGTATACAAGTTCGGAGGCTCGTCGATCGGGTCGGCCGCAAAGATCAGGAACGTAGCGGGAATCATCAGGGACGGATTGTCCCATACGCCTCTCGTGGTCGTTGTGTCAGCGGTGTGGAAGGTGACAGACATGCTTTCCGAGGCCGCGGCGCTCGCTGCAAAGGGCGATATCGCCTATCTTGAAAAACTCGGGGAGATCTTTTCGTTGCACGATTCGATCGTTCGTGACCTGTTTCATGACGACACTTCGGAGGCGGACGCCTGGCTTGAAGGTCTGATGATGGAGCTTCATGATGTCGTTCATGGCGTCTATATGCTCAAAGAGCTTTCAGACAGAAACCTCGCGCTGATCCTGAGTTTCGGCGAACGCCTGTCGAGCTGGATCGTCAGCCGTCATCTGCAGCACTCAGGCACGGCATCGGTCTGTGTCGATGCCCGTGAACTGATCGTGACCGATGACAATTACTGTTACGCCAAGGTCGATACCCAGGCTACCGGGAAATCGATCAGGGAGCGCCTCCGCTCATTCGATGCAGTTCCCGTGGTTACAGGTTTCATCGCTTCGGCTGCTGACGGTGCCGTCACCAACCTTGGACGGGGGGGCTCAGACTATACGGCCACGATTCTTGGAGCGGTGCTCCATGCTTCGGAGGTATGGATCTGGACCGATGTGGACGGGTTCTACAGCGCCGATCCCAAACGGGTTCGTGATGCGCGTGTGATTCCATACATCAGCTATGCTGAAGCCAAGGAGCTTTCACATGCCGGCGCCAAGGTGCTCCATCCGCTCGCCGTTCAGCCGGCGATGAAGGCCGGGATTCCCGTGCTGATCAGGAACAGCTTCAACCCGGAGGCTCCCGGCACGAGGATTGAGCATGAACCTGCAGTCAGGACAGCGCTTCCGCGTCCTGTTACCGGGCTTACGTCGATAAACCATGTTGTGTTGCTCAATCTTTCTGGCAGCGGTATGGCCGGGGTTCCCGGTACCGCTTCCCGACTGTTCAGCTGCCTTGCCACGCACAATATCAACGTCATCTTCATTTCGCAGGCCTCTTCAGAACAGTCCATCAGCCTTGCCATCGCGCCGGGACAGGCCTCGATGGCGAAAAAGGTGCTGGAGGAGGAGTATGCCCCCGAGATAGACGCCCGCCGGATCGATCCGGTCCATGTCCGCCGAAACCTGGCCATGGTAGCTGTCGTTGGCAACAAGATGTCCGGTCATCCAGGGGTTTCTGCCCAGCTTTTCGAGACGCTCGGCAAGAACGGAATCAACGTGATCGCCGTAGCCCAGGGGGCCAACGAGATGAACATCTCCCTGGTCATCGACAGCAGCGACGAAGACAAGGCGCTGAACTGCATCCATGAGTCGTTTTTCCTGTCCATGCGCAAGGTGCATGTTTTCATCACCGGCACCGGCACGATCGCCAAAAGCCTGATCAGCCAGATCCGGGCGCACCGCCTCACGCTCCAGCAGGAAAAGGACCTTGATATCGTGGTTTGCGGCCTGGCCAACACCCGATCGGTAGCGTTGGACACCAACGGGCTGGACCTCGGCCATTGGCATGAAGCCATGAAGCCGCGTGAGGGGTATGACGGCATTGGCGAATATGTCCGCATGATCAGGGAGCTGAACCTGCACAACACCATCGTCGTCGATTGCACGGCAAGCACCAGGGTAGCCGAAGCCTATCCGGGGCTTCTCCAGTCAAACATTTCCGTCGCCACGGCAAACAAGCTCGGCATGGCCGGTCCGTGGGAGCTGTACCGCAGCATCATGGATGCGCAGCGTTCGAGCAATGCCAGGTTCCTCTATGAAACCAACGTTGGCGCGGGACTCCCGATCATCAACACCCTCAACGACCTCAAGAACAGCGGTGACAAGATCATCTGTATCGAAGGGGTGCTGTCGGGCACGCTGAGCTTTATTTTCAACGAACTGCGCAAAGGGGGACGGTTCAGCGAGGTCGTCCGGAAGGCAAAGGAGGCCGGCTACACAGAACCCGATCCTCGTGACGACCTGTCCGGCGCGGATTTCGCCAGGAAGCTGCTCATCCTCGGGCGTGAGCTGGGGTACCATCTCGAATACGACGATGTCGAGTGCGAAAGCCTTGTGCCGGAATCGTGCCGCGGGGAGATGACTCCGGCTGAGTTCCTTGACCGTCTCGCGGATGTTGACGACTGGTATGCGCAAGAGATTGAAAATGCCGGTGCCGAAGGAATGACGATCGCCTTCACCGGCGAGCTCAAGGACGGAAAGGCGAAAGTCGGCCTCAAACGGGTTCCCTTGCAGAGCCCGGTGGCCGGGCTGAACGGTACCGAGAATCTTGTGGTTTTCACGACCGACAGGTATCTGAAGACGCCGCTCGTGGTCAAGGGGCCCGGGGCTGGCGGAGAAGTGACGGCAGGCGGGGTTTTCGCCGACATTCTCAGGATTGCAGGGTACCTCATTTAATCAGGCAAGGTCATGAAGGCTGACATCATCTCGATTGGGGACGAGCTGCTCAAGGGGCACCGGGTCAACACCAACGCTCCGTTCATCGCAATCGAACTGGGCAGGATCGGCATCCCTGTGAACAGGATCATCACCTGTTCGGACGATCCGAAGGCGATCCGCGACACCGTCACCGACTCGCTCGGCGATGCGGAGCTCGTGCTGGTGACCGGCGGGCTCGGACCGACCAGGGACGACAGGACCAGGACGGTGGTGCAGGAGCTTCTCGGCAGGGGACTTGTTTCAGATCCCGGGTCATACGAACGGATCGTGGATATCTTCCGGAAGCGCGGGCGCGAAGTGACCGAAACCATGCGTGACCAGGCCCTGGTGATCGACGGTTCCGTGACGATCCCCAACACGAAAGGTACCGCTCCCGGGATGATCATCGATTGCGGCGAAGCGTTCGGCAACCGTCACCTCGTTCTCATGCCCGGCGTCCCGGCTGAGATGGAGGCCATGATGAAGCTGACCGTCATTCCGTTCTTCACGCCCATGTCGGGGGCTTTCATTCGGCACACGCCGATCATGACCATGGGTATCGGCGAGACCCAGCTTGCGGGCATGATCGTTGATGTGGAGGACGGCATGCCGGAGCATACGACGCTATCCTACCTGCCGCACGCCGCAGGAGTCAGCCTGATGGTGAGCACTTCAGGAACGGATCGGCAGGCGGTCGAAGATGAAAACCGGCGCATCGTCGACGCTATCGTCTCAAGGGCGGGGGCCTTCGTTTATGCTACTGCCGATGAAACGCTCGAAGAGGTTGTCGTTCGGACGCTGATAGAGCGGGGGTTGAGGGTTGCCGTAGCGGAATCATGCACGGGCGGACTCGTTTCGAGTCGCCTGACAGACGTGCCCGGTTCGTCGGAATGTTTTCTTCGGGGATTGGTGACCTACAGCAACGAAGCCAAGGAGGATCTGCTCGGCGTCGACGCAGAAACCATCCGCCTTCACGGAGCTGTCAGCGAATCGGTTGCTTCTGAAATGGCGCGGGGATGTCTCAGGAAAAGCGGGGTGGATATCGCCGTGGCGACCACCGGCATTGCCGGTCCTGGGGGCGGTTCCCCCGAAAAACCTGTCGGCACGGTCTGTGTCGCTGTCGCTTCGAAGTTTGGGGAGGGGGCGCTGCAGGTAGAAGCTTCGACGTTTACCATGCACGGAGACCGTCGCCTGAACAAGGCGAGGTTCAGCGAGGCGGCCCTGAGGGCTCTGCTCGCACGGCTCAGGAGCTTCTCCGTTTGATCTTTTCACCGCTTCCGGAACTCTCGGGAGCCAGGGAGAATTAGGATAATGCATACAGTTGCCCGATTCTGAAATCCCGGTCATCCGGTAAAGTCCTCTCACCCGTTTCGC
Organism: Chlorobiaceae bacterium; assembly: GCA_013334965.1. Lineage (GTDB taxonomy): Bacteria > Bacteroidota > Chlorobiia > Chlorobiales > Chlorobiaceae > Chlorobaculum. The sequence continues at coordinate 60,116 of JAAXWO010000003.1, forward strand.
AGAAAACCGATAAACGCATAACGTCATGAATCGATTAATCATCATTATGCTTTCGGCGATCCTGCTGTCATCATCAGTAAAGGCATATTGCGATACCGTAATCGCTCCACAGCAGCTGTTGGACTGGAAGGCTGCTGCGGCCCAGGGCGATGCTGCGGCCCAGAACAAACTCGGGTTGATCTATTCGATGGGTCAGGGGGTGAGGCAGGATTATGCTGAAGCGCTCAGCTGGTACAAACTGGGGGCTGCGCAGGGAAACGCGAGCGCACAGAATAATATCGGGATATTTTACTCCGAGGGACTTGGGGTGAACCAGAATTATATCGAAGCCATGAAGTGGTACCAGCTGGCGGCTAACAAGGGCGATGCTGACGCCGCGGTCAATCTCGGCATCATGTACCTTGAAGGCCAGGGTGTCAGGAAGGACTATCCTGAAGCCATGAAATGGTTTAAGATTTCAGCGGATCAGGGCAACGCCAACGCGCAGGTCAATATCGGCTGGATGTACCACGATGGTACGGGCATCGCCCGGGACTACGCTGAAGCGATGAAGTGGTTCCTCCTTGCCGCTGCGCAGGGCCAGGAGCAGGCGCAGTTCAGCATCGGCGACATGTACGAGAAGGGAGAGGGGGTGAAGCAGGATTTCAACGTAGCGATGGAGTGGTATAAAAAGGCATGTGACAAAGGTTCCAGGGCCGGATGCATCAGCTTGCAGAAGCTGAAAGCTGCGGGATACGGACCGCAACCCCTTCCCTGATGACGGATAAAACCCGCATTCGGTTTTATTAACCCACGGTAAAGCGCCCCCGAAATGCTTATATTTTTTCGGCTGGCCGTTTTCGGACGATCGGTCGACACTCGGTTGTTATGGCGAATTTGTGACCGGTTTGCTGCATGAAGCCCTGAAAAGCCCATGTGAGATGGTTACCGAAAGAAAATCGTGATTCTGCTTTATGGCCTCCATTACAAAACTTCCTGATATCGTTGCCAACAAAATCTCGGCTGGCGAGGTTGTGCAGCGGCCAGCCTCAGTGGTCAAGGAGCTGCTGGAGAACTCAATCGATTCAGGCGCATCCCGCATCACCGTCGTCATCAGGGATGCCGGCAAGCAGCTTATCCAGATCATTGACAACGGCTGCGGCATGGGCAGTGAAGATGCCCGGCTCAGCGTCGAGCGGTTCGCCACAAGCAAAATAACCGGCGTGGAAGATCTTGACGCCCTCATGACCCTCGGGTTCAGGGGCGAAGCGCTGGCAAGCATATCGTCTGTTTCACATTTCGAACTCAAAACCCGCAGGGCAGCCGACCAGCTCGGAACCCTTGTCAGGAGCGACGGCGGAGTCATGGATGGTCCCGAGCCGGTGCAGTGCGAGGCAGGTACCATGATTTCCGTCAGGAACCTTTTTTTCAACGTTCCTGCACGTCGCAAGTTCCTGAAATCCAACGCCACCGAGTTCAAGCACATCCATGAAACGGTCAAGGCCCTGGTACTGGCTTATCCGGAAATCGAGTGGCGAATGATCAACGACGACGACGAACTTTTTCATTTCCGCACTCCCGACGTGCGTGAACGGTTGAACGTTTTTTACGGCGAGGGGTTCGGCGACAGCCTCATCGAGGTAACCGAAGACAACGACTACCTCTCTATCGGAGGCTATCTCGGCAAGCCCGGCATGATGCTCCGGCAGAAGCATGACCAGTATTTCTACATCAACCGGCGCATCGTCCAGAACAGGATGCTGGTCCAGGCCGTACAGCAGGCTTACGGCGATCTTCTCGAAGAGCGCCAGTCTCCGTTTGCTCTGATTTTCCTCGGCATCGACCCGTCCAGGGTCGATGTGAACGTGCATCCTGCAAAGCTGGAGGTGCGGTTCGAGGACGAACGAAACGTCAGGAACATGGTCTATCCGGTCATCAAACGGGCGGTCCAGCTGCACGATTTTTCCCCTGAGGCAACGTCATCCTTTTCAGGACAGGGTTTTTCACCGGTATCGGGTTTCTCCGGGGGAGCAGACAGGAGGCTCGAATTCCCTTCGTTCTCCGGTAAGGCATCAACCACCGGAGATCTCTACAGGAGCTACAGCCAGGGGGCCTTCAGCCATTCCGCCGAATCCAACCCGCTGCCGGCCGCTGACCTTTTTCCGGGTCTTGCAGCTTCCAGCCCCTCGGTTGAAGAGCGCTATACGGTGAACGAGGTCGGCCTGACGCCATCTTCCGGCCAGCCGCCCCTCGACGATGATGCGAGCAGGCTGACGGCCGACAAGGAGCCGAAGATCTGGCAGCTTCACAACAAGTATATCGTCTGCCAGATCAAGACCGGCCTGATGATCATCGACCAGCATGTCGCCCACGAACGGGTGCTTTATGAGCGGGCCATCGACGTCATGAACGAAGAGGTGCCGAACTCCCAGCAGCTCCTGTTTCCCCAGAAGATCGACCTCAAGGCCTGGCAGTACGAGATTTATGAAGAGATCAGCGAGGAGATCTACCGCCTCGGGTTCAACATCAGGCCGTTCGGCGGCATGAGCGTCATGATCGAAGGTGTGCCTCCTGACGTGCGTGACGGCACCGAGTCGACGATCCTGCAGGACATGATCGCCGAGTACCAGGAGAACGCTTCGAAGCTGAAGCTCGAAAAGAGGGATAACCTCGCGAAGTCATACTCCTGCCGGAACGCCATCATGACCGGACAGAAGCTGAACGTCGACGAAATGAGAATGCTGATCGACAGGCTGTTCGCAACCCGCATGCCCTATGTCTGTCCCCATGGCAGGCCTGTCATCATCAGGCTTTCGCTGGATGAGCTTGACAGGATGTTCGGTCGGAAGTAAGGGGGGGAATCTCGGGAATGTAAGAATGGACGTTATGGACTGAATGGACGGGATGGACAAAAGAGAAAGAACTTGCGCGACTGAGTTTATGCTGAGTACCTGTCGTTGTGGAGAATTTGTTTCTTTGCGCTCTTGTTCGTACATTAACGCCGAAAGGACTCCATACCCTTGTAGCTCAGAGGATAGAGCAGCAGTTTCCTAAACTGTTGGTCGGCAGTTCGAGTCTGCCCAAGGGTACTCCTCACCACTCATGAGGCCGTCCATACGGAAAAAAACAGCAGGGCTCAACCCTGCTGTTTTTTTTGTGCCTCGGCCGTTTTCGTGACGGAACCGGTCATTGCTTGATGCAATCTCCCCTTCCGGCTCCCGGTCCCTGACCCCATTTTCCGGAACTGTTCTGGTCCCATACCCATGTGGCTACGGCAGTCAACTCCCCGTCGCCCAGTGGAACGGGCGGCATCATGCCGAACCGTGCAATCGCCTGGGGATCGGCCAGCACCTTATCCTCAGATGGCGATTTTATGAATGCGGCCATCCGCTTTATTCCTTCAGATCTTGAAGATATTTTCTGGTGATAACGCGCCGAAATCGGGATGATGGGAGGTGCGGATTTCGGCGGAGGCGCTACAGAGTGGCATACGCTGCAGTTTTTGTCGAAAACGGCCTTTCCGTCCACAGCCGCTGACGCGGTTTGCGAAAAGGCGCCGGACATCGGGCTCGACAGGCCCAGGAGAAGGCCGGACAGGAGAATTTTTTCTACATGGTTCATGGTTCGTTCGTTTCATGGGTTTCAGGATCGATGCTTAACATCAGCGTCTGTCATCACATTCAAAATGTAGCGAAATATTGAGGATTAACATTTCCCGGCTCAGCTTTTCCCGGCATGTCGGGCAATGATGAAGCACCTGAATGGGCGACATTATTATTTTCGTGGAGAATCGTAAATAATTATACTTTCTGGACAGATCAGCCAACAGGAACCCGACATTACCCCCATGAAATTTCTCAGGAACGCCTTTCTGCTTCTTCTTCTCTTTCTCGTTGTCGACGTAGGCAGATATGCTGTTTATCCCGACGTTTCCAGTTTGGCCAGAACAAATCCCGACAAAACCGCATTCATGGAATACCGGGAGGCCCAGTGGCGTCATGATGGCCTTGAAAAATCCATCAGTAAGCGCTGGGTGCCGCTTAAAAAGGTTTCTCCGGCGCTGGTTAAGGCGATCCTCATCTCCGAGGACGACAAGTTCTGGAAGCATGAGGGGTTCGACTACGAGGCCATTGAGAGCGCCGTAGAAAAAAACATGAAAGAGGGGAAATTCAAGTTCGGCGCGAGCACCATCAGCCAGCAGCTCGCGAAAAACCTCTACCTGTCACCGTCAAAGAATCCGATCAGGAAGCTCCAGGAGGCGATTCTCACCTGGAGAATCGAGCATACGCTTTCCAAGCGCCGCATCCTCGAACTCTATGTCAATATCGCTGAGTGGGGAGATGGTATTTTCGGTATCGAGGAGGCTGCGCGCCACTATTACGGCACCAGTGCGGCGGGGCTTTCGGCCAGCCAGGCATCAAGGCTTGCCGCTGTGCTGCCTAACCCGATCAGATATGTCCCGACCGGCTCTTCCCGCTTTGTGGCCGCCCGCTCGAAACGCATTTATGCGATCATGGTGAAGCGCGGCGTCGTCGTTCCTGATTTTCAGGAGGTTATGGCGCCAGCAGACGGTCAGGGGGGCACTCCGGCCGATTCGATGGTCATCGGCGTTCCGCAGGAGATGATTGACGCAGCGTCAAAGCCCGACAGCTCCGGGGTGGAGGACGCAGACGGCACTCTCAGGCAAAAGGCTTCGAGGCAGTGACTTCCGCTGCAGGGGTAAAGAGCAAACCCGGCAACTTATGGTCACCGGGTTGATGCACTGTGGCTTGAGCCATATTTACCGGAAGTAGTCATTACCTGCTGCTGCCGGGTTCAGGTTCATGCCGGTTCAAAGAACGATTTGTCGACGCCGCATACCGGGCAAACCCAGTCATCAGGCAGATCTTCGAAAGCAGTACCCGGCTCTATGCCGTTTTCTGTATCGCCGACAGCGGGATCGTACTCATATCCACAAGGAACACAGACCCATTTACCCATAATAGATATCTCCTCGATAAAGTTGTTTTACAAAACCATGACTGCCAAGAACATGACGGATGCGCATCCATGAGCTTCGCTCATCCGGAACATCTGTGCACTTTGCCGTGCTGTATTCATTAAAAGCATCGCAGAGACAAAAAGTTCAAATGGTTTTTCATGTGTGCACATCGATGCAGGTTCCGCCATAAAGATATGGAATGGAAGATTCCCAAAAAAAAGCAGGACAACAGGATGAAATGGACACGAGCGTTATCGGCATGGTTTGCGGTCATGTCGCTCGAATCGGTCAGCGGAACGCTTCGCAGGCTTTATCTCGTGCCGGTGGCCGGCGAACTCCGGTCGCACCAGATCGGCATGACCGTCGGCTGCATCATCATTTTTACCGTCACCTGGCTTGCCATCGACTGGATCGGAAGCCGTTCTTTCCGCATGCAGCTCAAGGTCGGGGCGTTATGGGTGTTCCTCACCATACTCTTTGAATCCGGTCTGGGGTTATTGTTTGGTTATAGTCCCGACAGGATCATTGCCGACTACGATCTTTCCCGGGGCGGCCTGATGGGGATCGGCCTGCTCTTCCTGCTCTTCGCTCCAGCCCTAGCAGCCTCATTGCGCCATCATCTTCGCTACCGGAAGCCCGGTTGAACGGTTCTTGATTCCTTATGGATCATGAGGATGCCGAGACGATGTCCGTGGCTCGTTCGCCAGCCGATTCCGTTCCCGGGAGTGGGTGGAGATGCTGCGCGGATGCGCTCAATCAGTGCAGGAGCATTTCCCCGGCTTTTTTCATGGTATCCCGGGTTAATAAAACGCGATCGCACCATATCCAACCACCTCGGACCGGTCGTCGTGGACTGCGTCCCCGCTGTTCTGGTATGAGATCTCCTCGGCCTCCCATCCGGACCTCAGGCCGATTTCCAGCACCGTCTTGATCGCATCGGGGCTGCAGAAAGTTGATATCGCCCCGGCGATACGTCTTGTTCTCACTTCGTCTTCATGTCGTTCCAGCCCTTCGATATCCATTTTCACCATATGGTCGATGGTTTCGCGATCAATGGCGCTTGCGTTGCGGTACGATGGGTAGTGCGACAGGTCGGTGCTTGCAACGAGAAGGTCATCGGCGGTCATGATCGAAAGCAGGTGATCGGCGGCCCTGCGGTAGATCTCCGGCGGGTTCTTGCCGAAAAGAAGCGGCAGTATCGAAACCCCGGGTTTCAGTGCAAACTGAAGAAACGGTAGCTGCACCTCCAGGACGTGATCGCAGTGGTGGGCGATGTCGAGTTTCCTGAACAGCCCGGGGTCGCGATCGATCAACATGCCTCCCATATCGTGGTCAATGGGAACCGTACCGAATGGGGAGCGCCATGTGTCGTGAAGATCGATGGCGATGCCTTCGAAAAGGTAGGAGTGGGCGTTCCCGAGAAGGATGACCGTCCTGAAGCTGCGGCCTTCTACCGATTTATAGGCGTCGGCAGATACTTTGCCGCTGTACCGGTAGGCGGCGTGGGGCACGATGAGCGCTTTCGGCGTTTTCTTTCCTGCCCATTCGTTTGCGTTTTTGAACAGTTCGGTCAGCATCGCATCGAGTTGGCCGGCATCTGAAGGATAGAACTCCTCCGCAACGGCAGGATAACGCACTTTTGGTTTCATGGTCGGGAGGCTCAGTCTTTTATGGGTGAATGGGCATTGCACGAAGGGCAGCGTCCTCCGGAATCGAAGCGGATTGCAGCAGCGTTACCCAAGGTTCTGTGCCTCTGTACCAGCTTATGGCCGCAATGGGTGCAAAACGTGTCGTTGCTGCCGGCACCTGAATAGATGTATGACAATCCAGCAGATTTCCCGATGGCTCGGGCCATTTCGAGAGCTGATACGCCCGCTGCAGGAGTCGCAGACATCTTCCATGAAATTTCAGGATAAAAAGGGATGACGTGCCAGGGAACCTCAGGGCCAAGATCCTTCGCGATGAACCCGGCAAGCCGTTCAAGCATTTCGGGGGCATCTGAGTAGCCCGGAATGACCAGCGTGGTGATTTCAAGGTGAATGCCACCCCTGAAGATATGGCGGAGGTTGTCGAGCACCGGTTCAACCCGGGCTCCGCAGGTTCGCCGGTAAAACGCGTCGTCCATCGACTTGAGGTCGATGTTGGTCGCGTCGAGCCAAGGGCTGACTGCGTCCAGGCAGTTGGGGGACATGTACCCGTTGCTGACCCAAATGGTCCTCAGCCCGGCGGCTTTTGCCAGCTTCATGGTTTCCAGCGCATATTCGGCAAAGATGGTCGGTTCGGTATAGGTGCAGGCGATCGATGCGCACCCGGCCTGCAGGGCGTTTTCAACGATCTTCTCGGGAGAGGTGACGGGAAGGCGTGCTTCATCCGGAATGCATTGGCTTATCTGCCAGTTCTGGCAGTTGCCGCAGGTGAAATTGCACCCGGGAGTCCCGAACGACCAGGTTTTCGTGCCTGGCATGAAGTGATAAAGGGGTTTTTTCTCGACAGGGTCGCCGGCCTGCGCGATCGCATGGCCGAAACTCAGGGAGTAGAGGCGCCCGTCAACGTTCCTGCGCACCCGGCACATCCCGGTCCGTCCCGCCCTGATGCGGCAGTAGTGCCGGCAGAGGTCGCACTGAAGCGTACCGTCTGCGGCCTCGTGATAGAATCCTGCCGCTTGCATCAGTCAATTGTCCTGTAAGGTAATGGTTCCCTGGTAAACGGTTTTTGCAGGGCCTTCAAGGTAGATCTCATCCATCTGTTCGTTGAATCCTACTTCGAGGATGTCGCCGCTCCTGACCTTTACCCTGATGGGCGAAGCGGATACCAGGCCCATCCTGTAGCTCATCAGCGCACTGGCGACGGCTCCTGTCCCGCAGGCGAGGGTCTCATCCTCCACGCCCCGTTCAAAGGTCCTCACGCTGATGCTGTCAGGCCCTGTCACTTCAAGGAAATTAACGTTTGTACCCTCAGGAAAATAGTCCTTTCTGTTCCTTATCGTTTTGCCTTCGGCGTAGACGTCCATATGGTCGAGGTCATCGGTATAAACGATGGTATGGGGCGACCCGGTATGGAGGTAGCTGCAGCTCCATGGGCCGATCTGCAGGTCGCTTCTGAAGTCAGTCGGCGGGTTCATGTGGAGCCTGACGCTCTCCTTGCCGGTCACGTCGGCCTCATACCGGTCAGGCCCGGCCTGAAACGCGTAACGCGTTCCGGCGGGACGGATTCCGATCAGGTATGCGAAGTAGACTGCGCAACGTCCGCCGTTTCCGCACATCGAACCGGGAAATCCGTCTGCGTTATGGTATTTCATCCTGAAATCTCCGTTTTCGGCAGCTTCGATGAGGATAAGTCCGTCAGCGCCGATCCCTGTCCGTCTTGTACACATTGCCCGGATCTGTTCATGGTCGAGGCTGATCACTCCTTGCATGTTGTCTATGACGATGAAATCATTCCCGGCGCCTGACATTTTGGTGAAATTGATCTGCATGCTGTTTATTTGAAACCTGTTTATACTGTTAATATCCACGGTCGTCAAGCTCCCTGACGCAGCGGCAAAAAATGTACGGGATGTCCGTAATGGCTTTCGCGCCGCGGGGAGAGAGGGCAAAAAACTTTACTATTAAATAAATTTTCTTATTTTATTTACTACTGTTGCAGGGTAATTTTTTTACTAAATTAGCGTGCAAGACTGTTTTTTCCGGAATGTCTCCCGCCTCGTCATTCACCGGTGAACGTTGCCGATGATTGTCAGTTGGCCGATTTTAATGGAGATGCGTTACCGGTTTTTTCGGTTTCTTCAACCTGAAAATACGTCCAAACAAAGGAGAGAATACAATGGCTGAACAAGTGAATCCCGCAGGGGTCAAGCCGAAGGGGACGGTGCCTCCTCCCAAGGGGAATGTGCCTGCTCCAAAGGCAAATGGCGCGCCAGGCGGAGCATCGGTCATTAAAGAGCAGGATGCCGCCAAGATGAGACGTTTTCTGTTTCAGCGAACAGAGACGCGCTCGACGAAGTGGTACCAGATTTTTGATACCGAAAAAGTCGATGACGAACAGGTCGTGGGAGGCCATCTGGCCCTTCTCGGCGTCCTGGGCTTCATTATGGCGATCTACTACCTCTCGGGCATCCAGGTATTCCCCTGGGGGGCTCCCGGTTTTCATGACAACTGGTTCTACCTGACCATCAAGCCGCGAATGGTTTCGCTCGGCATTGATACCTACAGCACAAAGACCAGCGATCTCGAATTCGCTGCAACCAAGCTTATCGGCTGGGCGGCATTCCACTTCCTTTCCGGTTCCATTCTGCTTTTCGGCGGATGGAGACACTGGACGCACAACCTGACCAATCCGTTTACAGGTCGTGCAGGCAACTTCCGTGACTTCAGGTTCCTTGGAGTTTTCGGTGACGCCGTGTTCAGCGGAACCAGCGCAAAGTCCTACAAGGAGGCGCTCGGGCCACACGCTGTCTACATGTCTCTGCTCTTCCTCGGCTGGGGCCTTCTGATGTGGCTCGTTCTCGGTTTTGCTCCGATCCCTGATTTCCAGACGATCAATTCCGAAACGTTCATGTCGTTTGTCTGGTTTGTTGTCTTCTTCGCCCTGGGCATCTACTGGTGGAACAATCCCCCGAATGCAGCCATCCATCTTAACGATGACATGAAGGCCGCCTTCTCGGTCCACCTTACCGCAATCGGCTACATCAACATCGCGCTCGGCGTGATCGCTTTCGTAGCTTTCCAGCAGCCCTCGTTCGCTCCTTACTACAAAGAGCTCGACAAACTCGTCTTCTACATCTACGGTGAACCGTTCAACCGCGTAAGCTTCAACTTTGTTGAGCAGGGCGGCAAGGTCATCTCCGGTTCGAAAGAGTTCGCTGAGTTCGCTCCTTATGCAATCCTTCCAAGGAACGGCGAAGCGTTCGGTATGTCGAGGGTCGTGACCAACCTCATCACCTTCAACCATATCATCTGCGGTGTGCTTTATGTGTTCGCCGGTGTCTACCATGGCGGCCAGTACCTCCTCAAGATTCAGCTGAACGGCATCTACAACCAGATCAAGTCCATCTGGATCACCAAGGGCCGCGACCAGGAAGTCCAGGTCAAGATCCTCGGTACCGTTATGGCACTCTGCTTCTCGACCATGCTTTCCGTTTATGCGGTTATCGTATGGAACACGATCTGCGAGCTCAACATCTTCGGAACGAACATCATGATGTCGTTCTACTGGCTGAAACCGCTTCCGATTTTCCAGTGGATGTTTGCCGATCCGAGCATCAACGACTGGGTTATGGCCCACGTCATTACGGCAGGTTCGCTTTTCTCGCTGATCGCTCTCGTCCGTATCGCCTTCTTCGCCCACACATCTCCGCTGTGGGATGATCTCGGCCTCAAGAAGAACTCTTACTCTTTCCCTTGCCTTGGTCCGGTTTACGGCGGTACCTGCGGCGTGTCCATCCAGGATCAGCTGTGGTTTGCCATGCTCTGGGGTGTCAAGGGTCTTTCGGCAGTCTGCTGGTACATTGACGGCGCATGGATCGCATCGATGATGTATGGCGTACCTGCTGCAGATGCAAAGGCATGGGATTCGATCGCCCATCTGCATCATCACTATACGTCAGGTATCTTCTACTACTTCTGGACAGAAACCGTGACGATCTTCTCGAGCTCGCACCTTTCGACCATTCTCATGATCGGTCACCTGGTGTGGTTCATCAGCTTCGCTGTATGGTTCGAGGATCGCGGTTCCCGTCTTGAAGGTGCAGACGTTCAGACGCGTACGATCCGCTGGCTCGGCAAGAAGTTCCTGAACAGAGATGTTTCGTTCAGGTTCCCTGTGCTGACGATTTCCGACTCGAAGCTTGCTGGTACGTTCCTGTACTTTGGCGGTACCTTCATGCTTGTGTTCCTGTTCATTGCCAACGGCTTCTATCAGACCAACTCGCCGCTGCCTCCTCCGGTCTCCCATGCAGCAGCGTCAGGTCAGCAGATGCTGGCCCAGGTGGTGGATATGCTGATGAAACTGATTGCGTAACATAACGGTACGAAGGGGCGTCTGCCCCTTCGACCTTCTTGAGCAATAACGTTTACATGTAAAAAATTAGAGAGGGGGGTTTTTATGGCCGAACCTGTAGAGAATAAAAACCAGGCACCTGAACCGGCAGCGAAAGCTGCTCCTAAAGGCGCTCCAGCTGCACCGAAAGCAGGTGCTCCAGCTGCTGCGCCAAAAGGACCGGCTGCAAAAGTGGCACCCAAAGGTGCTGCTCCTGCCGCAAAACAGTCTGGCAAACCAAGGCTCGAGCCGTTGAATGTGACGCTGGGACGCTCAGGCGTTCGACAGGAATCGGCTCTTCCTTATGTAAAACCGGCAGCCAAGCCCGCTCCGGGCGCAGCTCCAGCCGCCAAAGGCGCGCCCGCAGCAAAAGGTGCTCCGGCTGCAAAAGCAGCACCAGGCGCTCCCGCAGCCAAGGCAGCCCCTGGTGCACCGGCAGCGAAGGCAGCTCCAGCCGCACCGGCTGCAAAAGCTGCTCCAGCAGCAGCTCCTGCTGCACCAGTAGCGAAAGCTGCACCGCGAGCCAAGAAGCACTATTTCATTCTTGAAAATCTTTGTGTAGGCTGCGGTCTATGTCTTGACAAATGTCCGCCGAAGGTCAATGCCATTGGATACAAGTTCTATGGTGATGTTCAGGAAGGCGGATTCAGATGCTACATCGACCAGGTTGCATGTATTTCATGTTCCGCCTGCTTCTCAGGTGATGAATGTCCTTCAGGAGCTCTCGTAGAGGTGCTTCCGGATGGCGAAGTTCTCGATTTCAGCTTCACTCCGCCGGACAGACTTGATTTCGATCTTCGTTTCCTGCACCGATTCCATCGTGAGGTCAGGTAACAACACCTGAAGATCTGATACAATGAGACAAAAAAGCATTGCTTTTTCCGAAGCAATGCTTTTTTTATTGTGCAGTCAATTCAAGACAAAACAACATCCAAGAGAGTGGAATATCAGAAACACCAACGTCATCATCCTTCTGATGAGATGTCAGGGAGAGCGCTGGTCATTGTTCCGACCTACAACGAGGCGGACAATGTAGAAAACCTTCTTAACGCCATTCTTGACAGGTATGGTGCTGAGCTCGATATTCTCGTCATCGATGACAGCTCTCCGGACGGCACCGCATCGATCGTGAGAAGAATCAAGGAGAGGGAACCCCGTGTCAACCTTCTCGTAAGGCCGGGAAAACTCGGACTCGGAACTGCATATCTCATGGGGTTCCGATACGCACTTGATCAGGGATACGGACGTATCATCGAAATGGATGCCGATTTCTCTCACGATCCAGCCTCGATCGCGACCATGCTTGATGCCATAAAGGAGGCTGATCTCGTTATCGGTTCGCGATACATGAACAATACGGTCAATGTCGTCAACTGGCCCTTGTCGAGGCTCATTCTTTCAAAAGGCGCCAGCATCTATACGAGATTGATTACCGGTATGCCGGTCTCCGATCCCACTGGCGGCTTTAAATGTTTCCGCTCGGAAGTCCTTAAGGCCATAGACCTTGAAAGAGTCCATTCCCAGGGCTACTCGTTCCAGATAGAGATGAATTACCGCGCATGGAAAAAGCGCTTCAACATTCGTGAGATTCCGATTGTGTTTGTAGACCGAAGCGTCGGAAAATCCAAGATGACACGGAAAAATATCTTTGAAGCTGCCTGGATGGTCTGGTGGCTGAAAATCCTGTCTGTGCTGCGGCTGTTGTAGGAAAAAGAGGAAGGAAGGAGTGGGAGAATGGACGTCATGGACGGAATGGACGGAATTTATGGGCGAAGTTAAAATTTCAGGAGACGGGCGGAATTTCTTCTCTTGTCCATTCCGTCCATCTCCCATATTTGTCCATTCACTCCATCACGTCCATTTTCTTCCCTCCTCAGTGTTCGCTCTTCACTTTTTCCCTTTCTGCGATCAGCTGGTTGGCGACGTCGGATGGCGCCTCCTCGTAGTGGTCGAAGTAATAGTTGTATCGCGCACGGCTCTGGGTAAGGCGTGTCAGTGCATGATGGAAGGTTGAGAGAGATGCCTGGGGAATAAGCGCCTTTATAATCTGGAACCTCAAATCTGAATCCATGCCGAGGATCTTTCCACGCTTGCTCGAAATATCACCGACGATCTCACCGGTAAACTGGTCTGGAGTCTGTACGACGAGCAGGTAGATCGGTTCGAGAATCAGTGGTTTCGCTTTTTCGCATGCGGCCTTGAATGCCATACCGGCAGCAATTTTGAAAGCGAATTCCGAGCTGTCAACAGGATGGAATGAGCCGTCGTAGACGACAGCCTTCATGTCGACTACCGGGTAGCCGGCAAGAGGCCCTTCCAGGATAGATTCCCTGAGACCCTTTTCTACCGCCGGGATATAACGGGTGGGTACGACGCCGCCAACCACCTCGCTTGCAAATTCAAATCCGGAATCGCGGGGCTTCGGCTCGATGCGCACCCAAACATCGCCGTACTGGCCTCGTCCGCCAGACTGTTTCTTGTACTTCCCTTGCGCAGATGCGGCCAACCTGATGGTTTCCCTGTAGGGTATTCTTACTGACGAGACCTCGACCTTGACATTGAATTTGTTGAGGAGGCGATTGATGATAATGTCGAGATGCGTTTCGCCGAGAGTTTTCAGGATCGTCTGGTTGAACTCCACGTCATGTTCGATGGCAAAGCTGGGATCTTCTTCGTGCAGGTGGTGCAGTCCGGCAGAGATTTTTTCTTCGTCGCCCTGGGCGACTGGGACTATTGCCGATGAGAGAACCGGTTCCGGGAAGATGATGGGGGATATCCTGCAGTCGATGCCTTTGTCTGCTAGGGTGTCGTTGGTATGGGAGTCCTTGAGTTTGACCACCATGCCGATATCGCCGGCGAGGAGCCTGTCGACGGGGATTTTCTTCTGGCCAAGCATCGTGTACACCTGACCGAGTTTTTCAAGCTGACCCGTCTGGGCGTCAACCAGTTCGTGTCCGCTTTCAATGTGGCCGGAATAGACGCGGATATATGATATCTCACCGACTCGCGGTTCGGACATCGTCTTGAAGATAAACGCGATCGTCGGTCCGTCCGGGTCCGGTTGCAGGAGTTTTTCGTCGTTCTTGACCGTGCAGTACGCGTGTTCGGGCCCGCGTTCGATCGGCGAAGGACAGAGGTTGACTATTGCGTTGAGGAGGCGTTCGGTTCCGATGAGATGGAGTGGGGAGGTGCAGAAGACAGGGAAGAGCGTCCTGGTCACCAGCGCCGATTTTATGCCGGCCCTGAGCTCGTCTTCGGTAAGATTTCCGATCTCGAAGAACCGGTTCATCAGCTCCTCATCTGTTTCAGCAACCGCTTCGACCAGCTGTTGATGAAGGTCTTCGGCCTGTTTCCGGTAAAGGTCGTGGATCTCGGTGACCACCATGCTGCCTGGTTTGTCCGGGCTGAATTCAAGCTGCTTCATCATCAGCACATCGATCAGGATATGGTGTCCCAGACCGGCATCGACCGGGAATTGAATCGGCGTTACCATATGCCCGAAATGGTCGCGAAGCGAGTCAAGGGTGGAATTGAAGTCCGCACGTTCAGCATCGAGCCTGGTAAGCACGAACATGGTCGGTTTGTAATACTCTTTCGTGTACTCCCAGACGGTGTCGGTACCGACTTCGACGCCTGTGGCTGCGTTGACTGCAACCAGCACCGTATCAGCCACGCGCATGGCAGACTTCACGTCACCGTGAAAATCGAGGAGTCCGGGAGTATCGATGATATTGATTTTTTTCTCATTCCAGAACCCGTGTATCAGGCTGGTGTTCAGGCTGTGCTTCCTTTCCGTTTCGTCGGCGGCATAATCTGAAAGAGTCGTGCCGTCATCGATGCTGCCGAGTCGGGTGATAGTCCCCATGCTCAGGGCCAGGGACTCGCACAGCATGGTTTTACCTGTTCCGGAATGGCCGGTTACGACAATGTTCCTTAAAAGATCCGTTGGAACAACTTGCATCTCAGTACTCCTTTTTTAATTAGTGGTGACAGAGCCGTCTGCTTTCACCAGTTCCTTGAGCCGGACGCCCATGCAGGGCTTCAGTCAACGGCAGCATTCAAAAAATTACATAAAAAATCTTGTATTAAGTGTCGCTGCAATAACGAAAAGGTACTTCGGTGTACATTAAAATGCGCTATCGTTGCCAGAACAATGCTTGCCATTCCTTATCTTTTCCTTCTGTTCGTCAATAAATTCTAAATTACCGCACCATGTCAATCATCAGAAAGATCCATGCCCGCCAAATCATGGATTCGAGAGGCAATCCCACCGTTGAAGTCGATGTGTATACCGAAACTTCTTTTGGCCGCGCAGCGGTGCCAAGCGGCGCCTCGACAGGTGTACATGAAGCCGTTGAACTCAGGGACAAGGACAAAGGCGTCTATCTTGGAAAAGGGGTGCTCAAAGCCGTCGAAAACGTTAACACCCTGATCAATGATGCGTTGCAGGGTATGGATGTGACCGAACAGGAGGAGATCGATGCGGCGCTTATCGCACTTGACGGTACGCCGAACAAATCCAGGCTTGGCGCCAATGCGATTCTTGGCGTTTCTCTGGCCTGTGCAAAAGCCGGAGCCGAATTCGCAGGTCTGCCGCTCTATCGCTATATCGGCGGTACGACAGCAAAAACCCTCCCTGTGCCGATGATGAACGTGCTCAACGGCGGCGCTCATGCTGACAATACGGTCGATTTCCAGGAGTTCATGATCATGCCGATCGGGTTTGGATGCTATTCCGACGCGCTTAGGTGTGGTGCCGAAATATTTCATTCGCTCAAAGCCCTGTTGCACGATCGCGGATTGAGCACGGCTGTCGGCGATGAAGGCGGTTTCGCTCCCAACGTCCAGTCCAATGAGCAGGCGATCGAACTGGTGATCGAGGCTATCGGTCTGGCCGGTTACAAGGCAGGCGCTCCGACCGACAAGGGCGGACTTGATGGCGCCCACGTCATGATTGCCCTTGACCCCGCCAGCTCGGAGTTCTATGACACGGAAAAGAAAAAATATGTCTTCAAGAAATCATCCAAACGCGAGCTTGACTCAGCAGAGATGTCCGACTACTGGACCGATTGGGCGAGCAGGTACCCGATCATCTCCATTGAGGACGGAATGGCAGAGGACGATTGGGAAGGCTGGAAGATGCTGACAGACAAGATCGGCAGCAGGGTGCAGCTCGTCGGGGACGACCTTTTCGTCACCAACAGCAAGCGCCTCGCCGAAGGCATCGAGCGCGGCGTCGGCAATTCGATCCTGATCAAGGTGAACCAGATCGGCACCCTGACAGAAACCCTCCAGGCGATAGACATGGCTAAACGTAACGGATACACTTCAGTCATCAGCCACCGCAGCGGGGAAACCGAGGATACGACCATCGCCCAGATCGCCGTGGCGACCAACGCAGGCCAGATCAAGACAGGCAGCATGTCGCGCTCCGACCGTATGGCTAAATACAACGAGCTGCTCAGGATCGAAGAGATGCTCGGGAGCACGGCCGTATATCCCGGAATCAAGGCGTTTCGAGTCTGAAGCTGATGCGCTTCAGTTTTTTCCGTAAAAAAGGTTCATGAGGCAGCCGGCACGTCGATCGATCGGTTGACATCCGAAGAGTCGAGCGACGTGCCATACGCACAACGTTATTCCAGCAGGATCATGACAAAATATCTTACGGAGATATGGGACTATATCCGGTTAAACCCGAAGAAATTCGTCATTCAGGCGGTATTGGCCCTGATTGCGCTCTGGTTCATTTTCGGTGATTTTGGGCTGGTTACCCGTGTCGGCATGGAACTGGAACATCGCCAGCTCGAAAAGCGCCAGGCGGAGGAGCAGAAGAAGATCGTCGCCCAGCAGAACATGATTCAGCATGCCGATCATCCAGACAGTATCGAAAAGGCTGCCCGGGAGAGATACAATTTCCGGAAGAAAGGGGAGACTGTTTTCATCATCAAGCCTTAGACGGGAATTTTTTCCTGATGTATTTAAAAAGCGGAACGGTCCGGGATTGACTCCTGGGCCGTTTTTTGCGTACACCGTGCCACGGTAAGTCACGTGATGTCGGATTAAAGGCTGCCCTGCAGCACATCGAGACCGGACGGCTTTTATTTGTGACGGCCATTGCCTACCTTCAAAAACATTGTGCCTTCTTGTTTTCAACCTCAACGAGCGACTTCATGTCCTTAGAGATCAGTACCGCCGGTCATGGCATCGATTATCCCGTGCCGGTATACGGTTATCGCCGACGTTTTACCCGGGAGGTGGCTTTTGGCGAGATCGCTCTCGGCGGATACCAGCCGATCAGGGTCGAGTCCATGACCACCACCCATACCATGGATACTGTGGCGACGGTCGCCCAGTGCCGGCGTCTGTACGAAGCGGGCTGCGAGATCATCAGACTTACGGTGCCGACAGAAAAGGATGCGGAAAACCTGAAGAATATCCGTGAGCAGCTTCGTCGCGACGGTATTCGGACGCCCCTGGTGGCAGATATCCATTTTTCTGCCAGGGCGGCCATGAAAGCCGTGGAGTTTGTTGAAAACATCCGCGTCAACCCGGGCAACTATGCTACCGGCGCCAAGTTCACCAGCGACGACTATACCGACGAAGAGTACATGGCCGAGCTGGACAAGGTTCGTACGGAGTTTGCTCCGCTGGTCAGGAAGGCAAAGGAGCTGGGGGTTTCGATGCGTATCGGCACCAATCACGGCTCCCTGTCGGACAGGACCGTGAGCCGTTTCGGGAATTCTCCCGAAGGCATGGTGGAGGCGGCCCTGGAGTTTGCTCGGCTATGCGAGGAAGAGCAGTACCATGACGTGCTGTTTTCCATGAAATCGTCGAACGTCAGGGTCATGATCCAGGCCTATCGGCTGCTTGTCGCAAGGGCGGATGCCGAACTGAAATACGCATACCCGCTGCATCTTGGCGTGACCGAAGCCGGTGATGGCGACGAAGGGCGCATCAAGTCGGCCATGGGTATCGGCGCACTGCTCGAAGACGGCCTGGGCGACACCATTCGCGTTTCCCTGACAGAAGATCCTGTCAATGAGGTGCCGGTAGGTTTCGCGATCGTCAGGAAGTATAACGACTATCATCTCGTCAGGGGCGACAATGCGCACCTGCCTGTCAAACACGTCGTGGAGCATGGCCGCAAGGCCGCTGCTCACGGGATGTTGCCGTTCGAACCGTTCAGCTATGCAAGACGGGCCTCCTGCAGGATCGATGGTGCAGGGTATCCGATAGGTGGCGACACCCTGCCGAGGGTTGAAACGGCTGCGACCGCCTCGATTGCCGACCCGGAGGGCTTAAAGGCGGAGATCCTGCGGCGCCTCGACCCTGAAAGACCGGTCGACTCGATTCGTTCGGAATTTGTCGGCATCAGTATCGGCAGCGTCGAGGATCTTCCGGTACTTGAACAGCTTCTGGCCTCACTTGGCGGGCTTCGCGACCGTATTGTGGTCTCTACAGCCGATACAGCCCTCTTTTCGTGGCTCCTTCCGATGGTTTCGAGGGCACGGCTCGATATCGTGGAAGGTGAAAGCCTCGGCGCCGATCTGTTCGATGCGATCCAGGGCCCCGGAGCTGCCGTTGAACTCTGTTTTATCCACGAGAACTCTTCGGAAAATGTGCCCGCAGAGATTCTCTCGCACCTGGCCGCAAAGCTGAAGGCCAAAGGGGTGCAGCGCGTACTCCTCTCCGTCATGTCGAACAGGCCGCTCTACCCCGTCAGGAAGCTGGCTCTCGAACTGAAAAAATCGGGTATCGACTACCCGGTGGCCGTGAGATATCGCCAGCGGGTGGGTGACCGGTCAGCAGTGCTGATCGAGAGCGCGATCCAGACCGGAACGCTTTTCTGCGACGGTATCGGCGACCTGCTCGCGTTTGAGACAGGCCTGCCTGCCGATCAGGAGGTGGCTATCGCGTTCAATATCCTTCAGGCAGCGAGGATCCGTATGTCGAAAACCGAGTTTATCTCCTGCCCCGGTTGCGGGAGGACCTATTTTGAACTCGAAAAGACCACGGCCCTGATCAAACAGCGCGTCTCCCATCTTAAAGGGCTTAAGATCGGCATTATGGGCTGCATTGTCAACGGTCCCGGAGAGATGGCCGACGCCGATTTCGGTTATGTCGGTTCGGGCAAAGGGCGCGTCAGCCTTTATGTAGGCAGGGAGTGCGTCGAAGAGAACATGCTCGAAGAGGCTGCGCTGGAGCGCCTGATCGAGCTGATCAGACAGAACGGAAAATGGGTGGACCCGGCATGAACGTTTACACGCTGATAACCGGGGCCTCCACTGGAATCGGTAAGGCCCTGGCCGCAGATTTCGCCGCTTCCGGCGACAATCTTGTCCTCGTGGCCCGATCGAGGGATCGCCTTGAGGAGCTTGCCGCAGAGCTTCATCGGAAGCATGGCGTGGATGTGCGGGTCTGCAGCCAGGACCTTGGGCGAGCGGAAGGGCCGGCAAGTGTGTTCGCCTTTTGTGCAGACGAACGACTTGTCATCGACAAGCTTGTCAACTGCGCAGGATTTTCCGTCGCCGGCAAATTTGCCGTCATGCCTCCGGAGGAGCTTCACCAGATGGCGATGGTCAATATGGTTGCCGTCGGCGGCCTGACCCGTCTGTTTCTTCCGGCCATGATAGGCCGTGGCCGGGGGGCGGTGGTCAACATAGCTTCATTGGCCGGATTCCAGGGGGTGCCGGGCATGGCCTACTACTCCGCCACCAAGGCATTCGTGGTCAACCTCACCGAAGCGCTGACCGAAGAGCTTCGCGGCACAGGCGTCCGCATTTATGCCGTCTGTCCCGGATTTATCGATAACGACCAGTTTTACAACAGGGCAGGTCACGACAGGAGCAGGATCATCACCCCGATATCGAGCCTGAGCGTCGTGGTCAAGGCTGTTCGCCGTGGCCTTGCCGGAGCCTCCATCCATGAGCTTCCGACCCTGTTCGACCGGATGATGGTTTTTTCCCAGCGGCTTGTTCCAAGGAGCCTGGTGGTCAGAATTGCCGGTATTTTTGCAGGTGCGAAGGAATAAATATGAATTATTGAACTTTAGAGACATTTTTTTCTTTGCATTTTTCAAGCCGGAAATTATATTACCAGCCCTGTATTTTTATGAGCTGCTGGTGTAGCTCAATTGGTAGAGCAGCTGATTTGTAATCAGCAGGTTGCGGGTTCGAGTCCCATCACCAGCTCGTAGTACATGCATGGGTAGGTAGCGAAGCGGTCAAACGCAGCAGACTGTAAATCTGTCGACATATGTCTTCGGAGGTTCGAATCCCCCCCTACCCACTGTTTTTTGTTGATGACAAGCTGATGTAGCTCAGTCGGTAGAGCACTTCCTTGGTAAGGAAGAGGTCATCGGTTCAAATCCGATCATCAGCTCCGGTTCCTGGAGGAGTTGTTATACGTCAGTAGCTCAATTGGTAGAGCAGCGGTCTCCAAAACCGCAGGTTGGGGGTTCGATTCCCTCCTGACGTGCAGGCAGGCTGGGTTCAAAAGCTGTTCACGATTATTACCTCGTTGGTCAATCATGAAGAAATATATAGATAACGCTGGAAAGTACTATCGTGACGTCTTGAGCGAGATGCGCAAGGTGTCATGGCCGACGCAGGAAGAGGTGAAAGATATGACAGTCGTTGTGTTGACGGTCTCAGGTATCCTTGCGTTGTTTACCTTCGCAGTGGACTGGGTGATCAACGCGGCGATGGGGCAATTATTGTAAGACTAAGGACTTCGAGGTATTGAGCATGAGCGCCAAAAAAAAGGTGATTGAAGAGCAGCATCCTCCGCAACTCCACTGGTATGCCCTCAGGATCTATTCCGGCCATGAGCGTAAGGTCAAGGAAGGCATTGAGATGGAAGCGGAACGGTATGGTCTGACTGAGAAGATCAAACAGGTCTACATTCCCTACGAGCGTTTTGTTGAGGTCAAGAACGGCAAGAAGAGAAGCCTCACCAAGAACGCATTTCCCGGTTATGTTCTGCTTGAGGCTGTGCTCGACAAGCAGACAAGGAACCTGATCATGGATATTCCATCGGTCATGGGATTTCTTGGAGTGGACGACAATCCCACCCCGCTTCGTCCCGACGAAGTAGAAAAAATTCTCGTACCTGAAGGCACCATCGAGCATCGTTCGGTTGTCGAAGCCCCGTTCAGGGTCGGAGACTCCGTCAAGGTTATCGACGGCCCGTTCAGCTCGCTTAACGGCATTGTTCACGAGGTCTGCACTGAAAGGATGAAGGTCAAGGTCATGATCAACTTCTTCGGCAGAAGCACGCCTACCGAACTGGATTTCTCCCAGGTGAAATCGGTTTCGCAATAACAGAGTTCAAGTTTTTATTCAAGCTGTTGAAAGAGAGATAGAATATGGCAAAAAAGGTAGTAGGGTTCATCAAGTTGCAAATTCCTGCAGGAGCCGCGAATCCTGCCCCCCCCGTCGGTCCTGCACTGGGCCAGAAAGGGGTCAACATCATGGAGTTCTGCAAGCAGTTCAATGCCAAGACCCAGTCTGAGGCAGGAATGATCACGCCGGTCGTGATCACGGTCTATTCCGACAAGTCGTTCACGTTCGTCACCAAGACTCCTCCGGCAGCTGTGCTCCTCCTCAAGGAAGCAAAGCTTCAGAAGGGTTCCGGCGAGCCGAACCGCAACAAGGTCGGTACGGTCACGATGGAGCAGGTCCGCAGGATCGCCGAGCTGAAAAGGCCCGACCTCAACGCAATCGATATCGATGGCGCAGCACAGATGGTCATGGGTACAGCTCGCAGCATGGGTATCATCGTCGAAGGCTGATAGACGAGAAAGTTTTTTTTACCGTGGGAGGCCTGACAAGCCGCTTTCATAACCACTAATACATAATGTCAATGGCTGGAAAGAATTACAAGAGCGCTACCGCAAAGGTGAACCGCACTCAGGAGTATGAGATTGCGGAAGCTGTAGAGAAAGTAAAAGAGATCACCACCGCAAAATTTGACGCGACCATCGATATCGCCATGAAGCTGGGAGTCGATCCCCGCCATGCCGACCAGGTTGTTCGCGGCACGGTCATGCTCCCGCATGGTACCGGTAAAACTGTTTCCGTCCTCGTTGTCTGCAAAGACGCCAAAGCTGAAGAAGCTCGCGAAGCAGGCGCCGATTTCGTCGGTTTCGAAGAGTACATCGAAAAGATCCAGGCTGGATGGACGGGCGTCGACGTGATCGTCGCTACTCCTGACGTCATGGGTCAGCTCGGTAAAGTTGCCAAGATCCTCGGCCCACGCGGCCTGATGCCGAACCCGAAGTCGGGTACGGTCACCATGGACGTCGCCAAGGCTGTCCGCGAGGTTAAAGCCGGTAAAATCGAATTCAGGGTTGACAAGGCAGGCAATATCCACGCACCCGTTGGAAAAGTATCGTTCGACAGTGACAAGCTGGTAAGCAACATCACCAGCTTCATCAAGGAAGTGGTCCGCCTGAAGCCGTCGGCTGCAAAAGGCCAGTACGTTCAGGGCATCACCGTTTCGAGCACCATGTCCCCGGGCGTGAAGGTGAAAAGGGAAAAATTTGTTGCCTAACAATAAACGATTTTACACGATATGATGAAGCGAGATAAAAAAGAGCAGATTGCTCAGGAAATAGCTGGTAAGATCGAGAGGTCGCAGGGCATCTATTTCACCGAATTCCAGGGCCTGGACGTTGCCAAGATGGGTCAGCTCCGCGGCGAATTCAGGAAAGCCGGCATCGAGTTCAAGGTTGTCAAGAACACCCTGATCAAGAAAGCGCTGAAGAACGTCGCTGACGCCGATAAACTGGCCAGCGGGTTGAAGAACACCACGGCGGTGGCTTTCGGTTACGACGATCCGGTCGCTCCTGCAAAGATCATCAAGAGGTTCAGCAAGGATAACGACGCCCTCAAGTTCAAGATGGCGACGATCGACGGTGTTGTTTTTGGCCCGGATTCACTTCCGCTGCTTTCCGAAATGCTCAGCAAGACGGAAAACGTCGGTCGTGCTGCAGGCCTGATCAACAACGTGATCAGTTCTGTACCGATGGTTGTCAACGCGGTGATGAGAAACCTCGTTTCCGTGATCGACCAGGTCGGAAAGCAGAAACAATAATTTACGCACTCAAAGCTTCTATATTATTTAATTCAAACACAGAGAGGAAATAATGTCATCTATCGCAAATCTTGTAGAAGAGATTGGTAAACTTACGCTTACCGAAGCTTCTGAGTTGGTGAAAGCTCTGGAGGAGAAATTCGGTGTGAGCGCAGCTCCTGCCGTATTCGCAGGCGCAGTCGCAGCCGCTCCTTCCGAAGCTGCCGCAGTCGAAGAGAAGACCGAGTTTGACGTCGTCCTGAAATCAGGCGGTGCCAACAAGATCAACGTCATCAAGGTTGTCCGTGCTCTCACCGGCCTGGGCCTGAAAGAAGCCAAGGATCTCGTTGACGGCGCTCCGAAGACCGTTAAGGAAGCAGTCTCCAAGGACGAAGCTGAAAAGATCGCTAAAGAGCTGAAAGAAGCTGGCGCAGAAGTCGAGCTTGCTTGATCTTTCCGAAGGCTGAAATAGTGACGAGCTCCGTGTCGATCCGGGACGGAGCTTTGTCCGTTTGTGGAAATAAATTCTGATGATTTCCGGCCGGCTGAAATGTCGCCGACAGGATCTCCACTCCGGTATGAGTATTTACGGATCCCTGTTATGAATATACTGTTAAGTACTCCCTGCAATAGATAAAAGCGAGGTGCATGTGAAATTGGCTGATGCAACACCAACACCCTGTATTGACTTTTCAAAGATCCAGAGTATCATAGAACCCCCCGATCTTCTCAAGGTACAGTTAGATTCATTCCATAATTTTATACAGGATAGCGTTCCGCTTGCAAAGCGCAGGGATCAGGGTCTTGAAAAAGTCCTCAGGAGCGCCTTTCCGATTACCGATACCAGAGGTCTCTATCTTCTGGAATATATTTCGTACAGCTTCGACAAGCCTAAATACACGGTTGAGGAGTGTATTGAGCGTGGCTTGACCTACGATGTTTCCCTCAAGATCAAACTGAAGCTCTCCTACAAGGATGAAGCCGACGAGGCTGACTGGAAGGAGACCATCCAGCAGGAGGTTTACCTCGGCAGGATCCCATATATGACCGAACGCGGCACATTCATCGTCAATGGAGCCGAACGTGTCGTTGTAGCCCAGCTGCACCGCTCTCCGGGCGTTGTGTTCAGCGAGGCGGTACATCCGAACGGCAAGAAGATGTATTCGGCCAAGATTGTTCCGACCCGCGGTTCATGGATTGAGTTCCAGACCGACATCAACAACCAGATCTACGTCTATATCGACCAGAAGAAGAACTTCCTGGTCACTGCATTGCTTCGTGCGATCGGTTTCGCCAAGGACGAGGACATCCTCGGACTGTTCGACATGGTCGAAGAGGTCGAGATCTCTTCCAAGAGTTCGAAGCGCGAGCAGCTCATCGGCCAGTATCTCGCATCGGATATCATCGACATGCAGACCGGCGAGGTCGTCAGTGCCAGGTCCGCCATCACCGAAGATATCATGGACCAGATCGTTGCTGCCGGCTACAAGAAGATCAAGGTGATCAAGGCGGTCAACCCCGACAAGGGGATCGACAAGTCCGTCATCATCAACACGATCCTCAACGACAGCTCTGCGACAGAGGAGCAGGCGCTCGAAATAGTCTACGAAGAGCTTCGTGCGAACGAAGCCCCCGACATCGATGCGGCAAGAAGCTTCCTTGAGCGCACCTTCTTCAACCAGAAGAAATACGATCTCGGCGATGTGGGGCGTTACCGCATCCAGAAGAAGCTGCAGAACGAACTTTCGGAGTTCAACAGCTACCTTCCTGAAAGACCTGAACTCAAGGAGCTTTCAGATTCCATTTACGAAAGGATTCTCCAGACGATCCGCACCTACTCGGAAGAGCCGATCGGTGACGACATCCTCGTGCTGACCCACTACGACATCATCGCGGTCATCAACTACCTGATCAAACTGGTCAACGGCATGGCAGAGGTCGACGACGTCGATCACCTTGCCAACAGGCGCGTACGGTCGGTCGGTGAGCAGCTTGCCGCGCAGTTCGTGATCGGCCTTGCCAGGATGGGCAAGAACGTCCGCGAGAAACTCAACTCACGCGACTCCGACAAGATCGCTCCGGCTGACCTGATCAACGCCAGGACCGTGTCGAGCGTCGTATCGAGCTTCTTCGCCACAAGCCAGCTCTCACAGTTCATGGACCAGACCAACCCTCTGGCCGAAATGACCAACAAGCGCAGGGTATCTGCCCTTGGCCCAGGAGGTCTTACCCGTGAGCGCGCAGGTTTCGAGGTTCGTGACGTCCACTATACCCATTACGGCCGCCTCTGTCCGATTGAAACCCCTGAAGGTCCGAACATCGGTCTTATCTCATCGCTTTCGGTCTACGCTGAAATCAACGACAAGGGATTCATCCAGACGCCTTACCGTCTTGTTGAAAAGGGTCTGGTCACCGACACGGTGCTCATGCTCTCCGCAGAAGACGAAGAGAACAAGATCACGGTGCCTGTCAGCATTCAGCTGGACGCCAACAACAGGATCGCCGCTGAATCGGTTCAGGCAAGGACCAAGGGCGACTACCCGCTCGTGCTTGCCGAAGACGTCAACTACATGGACGTCTCCCCGGTCCAGATCGTCAGTGCGGCTGCCGCGCTGATCCCGTTCCTGGAGCACGATGACGGTAACCGAGCCCTGATGGGTGCGAACATGCAGCGCCAGGCCGTGCCACTCCTGATCTCCGATGCTCCGGTCGTCGGCACCGGCATGGAGGCAATGGTCGCCCGCGATTCGCGTGCGGTTATCCTTGCAGAAGGTCCCGGCGTGGTCCAGAGCGTCACAGCCGAGCGTATCGAGATCCGTTACGATATCGATCCGGAAAACGCGACAGTATCGCTTCTTGATCCCGACGAAGGCGTCAAGATCTACAAGCTTATTAAATTCAAGCGCTCCAACCAGGATACCTGCATTTCGCAGCGTCCGCTGGTGCGCAACGGCCAGAGGATCGACAAGGGCGACGTCCTTGCAGACAGCTCTTCGACTGACAACGGTGAACTGGCCCTCGGAAAGAACGTGCTCGTGGCCTTCATGCCATGGCGTGGGTACAACTTCGAGGATGCCATCATCCTGAGCGAGAGGCTCGTTTATGACGATGTCTTTACCTCAATCCACGTTCACGAGTTCGAATCGAACGTACGCGACACCAAACGGGGCGAAGAGCAGTTCACCCGAGACATCTACAATGTCAGCGAGGACGCTCTCAGGAACCTCGACGAGAACGGTATCGTCCGCATCGGCGCTGAAGTCAAGGAGCGTGACATCCTGGTCGGCAAGATCACGCCGAAAGGCGAAAGCGATCCGACGCCGGAAGAGAAGCTGCTCCGCGCGATATTCGGCGACAAGTCCAGCGACGTCAAGGACGCCTCGATGCATGTGCCTGCCGGAATGAAGGGCATTGTCATCAAGACAAAGCTTTTCAGCCGCAAGAAAAAGATCGGCATGGACGTCAAAGAGAAGCTCGAAGCTGTCGACAAGCAGTTTGACATCAGGGAAGCTGATCTCCGCAGGCGTTTCGCCCGCTGGATGAAACAGCATCTCGACGGCAAGAAAAGTGCGCTCATCCAGACCGACAAGGGCAAGGTGCTCGTTCCCGAGGGAACGGTCATCGACGAAGCCCTGCTGGCGAAGTTCAACGGATTGCCGTTCCTCGAATCGATCGATGTGACCAAAGGGATCGTTTCGGGAGCGAAAAACAATGAAAACGTCGTTCGCCTGATCAGGGAATACCGCCTTAAGCTGAAAGACCTGTCGGACGAGCGTGATAACGAGAAGTACAAGATCAACGTAGGCGACGAGTTGCCCCCCGGCATCGAAGAGCTTGCCAAGGTCTATATCGCCCAGAAGAGGAAGATCCAGGTAGGTGACAAGATGGCAGGCCGCCACGGTAACAAGGGTGTTGTCGGCAAGATTCTCCCGATCGAGGACATGCCGTTCATGGAAGACGGAACCCCGGTCGACATCGTGCTGAACCCGCTTGGTGTGCCGAGCCGTATGAACATCGGACAGCTTTACGAAACCTCGCTCGGATGGGCAGGCAAAACGTTGGGTGTCAAGTTCAAGACTCCGATTTTCAACGGTGCCACCTACGCCGAGGTTCAGGAACAGCTCGTTAAGGCAGGACTTCCTGGCCACGGCAAAGTCAAATTGTTCGACGGTCGAACCGGCGAGCAGTTCCATGACGAAGTCACCGTCGGTTATATCTATATGCTGAAGCTGAGCCACCTTGTCGATGACAAGATCCATGCCAGGTCGATCGGTCCATATTCGCTCATCACCCAGCAGCCGCTTGGTGGCAAGGCGCAGTTCGGCGGCCAGAGATTCGGTGAAATGGAGGTCTGGGCTCTTGAAGCATATGGTGCTGCAAATATTCTTCGCGAGATGCTCACGGTCAAATCCGATGACGTCATCGGCAGGAACAAAACCTATGAAGCAATCGTCAAGGGCCAGAATCTGCCGGAACCCGGAACACCTGAATCGTTCAACGTCCTTGTCAGGGAGTTGCAGGGTCTTGGCCTTGAGATAAGAATAGACGACAGAGTGCCTTAGTATGTGAAACAGGCAGACGGCGCGTCCCGGCGATGATGACATCCCAGGGACGCGCCCATGAGTGCATAATAAGTATCAAGGCTAATTTCAAGGTTGTTTAACAGGGATATCGACCATGATATTTTCACAGGGATCATCGCCGCTTAAAGGTGATTTTTCAAAGATCAAGTTCAGCATAGCATCGCCGGAAAGCATTCTTGCCCATTCTCGTGGCGAGGTGCTCAAGCCGGAAACCATCAACTACCGTACCTTCAAGCCGGAACGTGATGGTCTGATGTGCGAAAAGATATTCGGTCCTACCAAGGACTGGGAGTGCTACTGCGGCAAATACAAGAGGGTCCGTTACAAAGGGATCATCTGCGACCGCTGTGGCGTCGAAGTTACCACCAAGAGCGTACGCCGTGAGCGCATGGGACATATATCCCTTGCCGTGCCGGTCGTCCACACCTGGTTTTTCCGCTCGGTGCCGAGCAAGATCGGCGCGTTGCTTGATCTCTCCACAAAAGAGCTCGAGCGCATTATCTACTACGAAGTCTACGTGGTCATCAACCCTGGTGAACCCGGCGAAAAGCAGGGCATCAAGAAGTTCGACCGCCTGACCGAGGAGCAGTATTTCCAGATTATAACAGAATACGAAGAGAACCAGGACCTCGACGATTCCGATTCGGCAAAGTTCGTGGCAAAGATGGGCGGCGAAGCCATCCACATGCTGCTGAAAGGTCTGAATCTCGAAGAGATCGCCGTCAACCTTCGCAAAGTGCTCAAGGAGAGCGGTTCTGAACAGAAGAGGGCCGATGCGCTCAAGCGTCTCAAGGTCGTTGAAGCGTTCAGGAAGAGCTACGAACCGCAGAAACGTACCAGGAAAAAGTCAACAGGACTGTTTCCCGAGGACGATATGCCCGAGCCTTACATCTACGAAGGCAACAAACCTGAATATATGGTGATGGAGGTCGTTCCGGTCATTCCTCCGGAGCTGCGCCCGCTGGTGCCGCTCGAAGGCGGCCGTTTCGCCACATCCGATCTCAACGACCTGTACCGCAGGGTGATCATCCGCAACAACAGGTTGAAAAAGCTGATAGACATCCGCGCACCTGAGGTCATTCTGCGCAACGAAAAACGTATGCTGCAGGAGGCTGTGGACGCACTGTTCGACAACTCACGCAAGGCAAACGCAGTCAAGACCGGCGAGTCCAACAGGCCGCTCAAGTCCCTGTCAGACGCCCTCAAGGGCAAGCAGGGCCGATTCCGCCAGAACCTGCTCGGTAAGCGCGTCGACTACTCCGGTCGTTCGGTTATCGTTGTTGGCCCGGAGCTCCAGCTGCACCAGTGCGGTCTTCCGAAGAGCATGGCCATCGAGCTTTTCCAGCCGTTCGTCATTCGTCGCCTGGTTGAGCGCGGTATCGCCAAATCGGTTAAATCGGCAAAGAAGCTGATCGACAAGAAAGATCCTATTGTCTGGGACGTCCTTGAGAAGGTCATCGACGGTCGCCCGGTTCTGCTGAACCGCGCTCCGACCCTGCACAGACTCGGTATCCAGGCTTTCCAGCCGGTGCTGATCGAAGGCAAGGCTATCCAGATCCATCCTCTTGTCTGTACGGCGTTCAACGCTGACTTCGACGGTGACCAGATGGCCGTTCACGTGCCGCTGTCCCAGGAGGCCCAGCTTGAGGCTGCGCTTCTGATGCTTTCATCGCACAACCTCATTCTTCCGCAGTCCGGTAAACCGGTCACCGTTCCTTCGCAGGACATGGTGCTCGGCATGTACTACCTGACGAAATCGCGTCCCGGCGACAGGGGTGAAGGCCAGATATTCTACTCGATGGAGGAGGTTATCATCGCCTACAACGAACAGCGGGTAGGGCTGCATGCCCAGATCTTTATCAAGTATGACGGAAAGATCGACCAGAAGTTCGATCCGGTCCGCCTGCTTGAGATGCTGCCTGAAGACCAGGTCGAAAAGAAAGCCTGGCTGAAGTCGCAGATAGAGAAGAAACAGATTCTCGTCACGACGGTGGGCAGGGTCATTTTCAACGTTCACGTTCCCAAGAAGATCGGCTTCATCAACAAGCTGATCAACAAGAAGGTTGCAAAGGAGCTGATTTCGCATCTTTCGAGCGAGGTGGGCAACGTTGAAACCGCACGCTTCCTCGACAACATCAAGGAGGTCGGCTTCAACTACGCCATGAGGGGCGGCCTTTCCATCGGCCTGTCAGACGCCATCGTTCCGGAAACGAAAGCACGTCACATCAAGAACGCCCAGCGTGACAGCGCCAAGGTCATCAAGGAGTACAACCGCGGAACGCTCACGGACAACGAACGTTACAACCAGATCGTCGACGTATGGCAGAAGACTTCCAACCTTGTCGCCGACGAGTCATACGAGAAGCTCAAGAAGGACAGGGAAGGCTTCAACCCGCTCTACATGATGCTTGATTCAGGTGCCCGAGGCTCAAGGGAGCAGGTAAGGCAGCTGACAGGTATGAGGGGTCTTATCGCCCGTCCGCAGAAATCGATGTCCGGCCAGCCGGGTGAGATCATCGAGAACCCGATTATCTCCAACCTCAAGGAGGGGCTTACGGTCCTTGAGTACTTCATCTCGACGCACGGCGCCCGTAAGGGTCTTTCCGATACCTCGCTCAAGACGGCTGACGCAGGTTACCTGACCAGGCGACTGCACGACGTCGCACAGGACGTGATCGTCACCATTGACGACTGCGGTACGACCCGTGGCCTCCATGTCGAGCGTAACATCGAAGAGGAGACCAGCGGCCAGATCAAGTTCCGTGAAAAGATCAAGGGACGCGTCGCTGCACGCGATATCGTCGATGTCATTACCGACAATGTCGTCGTCAAGTCAGGTGAGATCATCACCGAAGAGCTTGCCGACATCATTCAGGACACGGCAGGCGTTGAAGAGGCGGAAATCCGTTCGGTGCTCACCTGCGAATCAAAGCAGGGTATCTGCTCGAAGTGCTACGGCACAAACCTCTCGGTCCACAAGCTGGTCGAGATCGGTGAGGCTGTCGGCGTTATCGCTGCGCAGTCCATCGGTGAGCCTGGTACACAGCTGACGCTTCGTACCTTCCACCAGGGTGGTGCGGCACAGGGCGGCATCTCGGAAACCGAAACCAAAGCCTTCTACGAAGGTCAGGTCGAGCTCGAGGACGTCAAAAGCGTCGAACACAGCATCATCACCGAGGACGGTGTCGAAGAGACCCGCCAGATCGTCATCCAGAAGAACGGTAAGCTCAACATCATTGACTCGGATTCGGGCAAGGTGCTGAAACGCTATGTCGTTCCTCACGGTGCGCACATCAACGTGATTCATGGCCAGATCGTGAAGAAAGACCAGGTACTGTTCAGCAGTGAGCCGAACAGCACGCAGATCATCGCCGAAATGCACGGTATCGCACGGTTCGTCGATATCGAAAAGGGTGTCACCTACAAGGAAGAGGTCGATCCGCAGACTGGTTTTGCGCAGCACACCATCATCAACTGGCGTTCGAAGCTCCGCGCATCAGAAACGCGTGAACCGAGGATCGTTATCATGACAGAAGCGGGCGAGATCAGGAAAACCTATCCGGTGCCGATCAAGTCCAACCTTTACGTCGAAGACGGACAGGCGGTCAACCCCGGCGACATCATTGCCAAGGTTCCGCGGAACCTCGACCGTGTCGGCGGCGATATCACGGCCGGTCTTCCAAAGGTTACCGAACTGTTCGAAGCCCGTATCCCGACCGATCCGGCCATCGTGTCCGAAATTGACGGTTACGTCAGCTTCGGTTCACAGCGCAGGAGCAGCAAGGAGATCAAGGTCAAGAACGACTTCGGTGAAGAGAAAGTATATTACGTCCAGGTCGGTAAGCACGTGCTTGCCACCGAGGGCGACGAAGTGCACGCCGGTGATCCGATGACCGACGGCGCAGTTTCACCTCAGGATATCCTCCGTATCCAGGGTCCTAACGCTGTTCAGCAGTACCTGGTCAACGAGATCCAGAAGGTTTACCAGATCAACGCAGGCGTCGAAATCAACGACAAGCACCTTGAGGTGATCGTCCGCCAGATGCTGCAGAAAGTCCGCGTGGAAGAGCCGGGTGATACCGAGCTTCTGCCGGGCGACCTGATCGACAGGAGCGCCTTCATCGAGGCTAACGAAGCTGTTGCAGAGAAGGTCAGGGTGACCGACAAGGGAGATGCTCCGGCCAGGATCATCGAAGGCCAGCTCTACAAGCAGCGCGACATCACCAAGCTGAACCGCGAACTCCGCAGGAACAGCAAGGCGCTGGTCGCAATCGAGCCCGCCCTTCAGGCGACATCGCATCCCGTGCTGCTTGGCATTACCAGCGCAGCGCTGCAGACAGAGAGCGTGATCTCCGCGGCATCGTTCCAGGAGACCACGAAGGTGCTGACCGATGCAGCAGTCGCAGGCAAGATCGATTACCTCGGCGGCCTCAAGGAGAACGTCATTGTCGGCAAGCTCATTCCTGCAGGTACCGGCCTTCGCAAATACCGCGCCATCAGGCTCCGCTCCAATGGCCTTCAGCCCGCTGAAGCCATCGAAGCTCCTGTTGTCGAAGAGGAAGACGGTTCAGACGAAGAATAAGCCCTGAACGCTTCTCAGCTGCCTTAAACAGTATCATTAAAAGCCGCCTCATCCCGCAAAGATGAGGCGGCTTTGTTTTTACGCAGAAATGGAACCAAGGTCATACACCTTCGTTGCATTTTCAGGTTGGTAGCCGGACCGGAAAATGATAATGGCTGCAGCACATTTACCCCTCCTGAATACTTTATGTGCCTATGGTTTTTGCAATTGTAATAAAAAAGGAGGCTGCCACTGGCAGCCTCCTTTTGAAGAACAGCAAAAACACCTGCTCTTATTTCTTTTCGAATCTGAAGCTTTCGAGGAAGCTGGTATCGAACTCGCCGCTCTGGAATACAGGATCGTGCATCACCTGTTTGTGGAACGGGATGGTCGTCTTGATTCCGACGACAATGAACTCATCCAGCGCTCTCGACATGCGTGCGATGGCCTCCTCCCTGGTGTGGGCGGTGACGATCAGTTTGCCGATCATCGAGTCGTAGTTCGAGGGCACGACGTAGCTCGCATAGCAGTGCGAATCGACGCGTACGCCAGGACCGCCAGGAGTATGGAAAACCTGAAGTTCTCCCGGGGATGGCCTGAACATGTGTTCAGGATCCTCAGCGTTGATGCGGCACTCGATGGAGTGGCCCCTGGGGACGAATTTCTTGCCGGCGAGGCTTCCCCCTGCGGCGATAAGGATCTGCTCCCTTACGAGGTCTACATCGTAGCGCTGTTCGGTTACCGGGTGTTCTACCTGGATACGGGTGTTCATCTCCATGAAGTAGAACTTCTTGTGCCTGTCGACCAGGAACTCGATCGTACCCGCACCTTCGTAGTTGATCGCCTTGGCAGCTGCGACAGCTGCAGCGCCCATTTCAGCACGGAGCTCTTCGCTGACCACCGGAGACGGAGTCTCCTCGATGAGCTTCTGGTGGCGCCTCTGTACCGTGCAGTCGCGTTCGCCGAGGTGGATCACGTTGCCATGCTGGTCGGCAAGAATCTGGATCTCGATGTGGCGGGGATTTTCGAGGTATTTCTCGATGTAGACGCCGCTGTTTCCGAAAGCCATGCCAGCTTCGTTCTGGGCTGTCTTGAGGTTCTTCTCCAACTGGCTCTCTTCATGAACAACGCGCATGCCTTTGCCGCCGCCGCCTGCGGTCGGCTTGATGATTACCGGATAACCGACTTTCCTTGCGATCTCAATGGCATGGGAGACGTCTTCGACAAGGCCGGGACTTCCCGGGACGACAGGGACGCCTGCAGCGATCATGGTCGCCTTGGCCGTATTCTTGTCGCCCATCTTGTTGATCATTTCGGCCGATGGACCGATGAATTTTATGTTCGAGGAGTGGCAGACATCGGAAAAATCCGCGTTTTCTGCAAGGAACCCGTACCCGGGGTGAATGGCGTCGGAATTGGTAACCTCAGCAGCTGCGATGATTCTCGGCATGTTCAGGTAACTCTCCCTGGAGAGCGGAGGACCGATGCAGACTGCCTCATCGGCATACTTGACATGGAGGGAATCTACGTCGACGGTCGAATATACGGCCACCGAAGCGATCCCCATCTCACGGCATGCATGCATGACCCGTAATGCGATTTCCCCTCGGTTCGCTATGAGTATTTTTTTGAACAAGGTGTAATACGGATTGAATGTTATGGCTTGACTCGGAACAGTACCTGATTGTACTCGACAGGCTGGCCGTTTTCGACGAGAATTTCGACGATGGTTCCCGAGACTTCCGCCTCGATTTCGTTCATCAGCTTCATGGCTTCAATGATACAGAGCACATCACCGTTTTTAACTTTGTCGCCTACTTTAACGAACGGATCGGAGTCCGGCGAAGCCGCACGATAGAAGGTGCCGACAATGGGAGAGCGTACTTCGAGAAGGTCGCTGGCAACAACCGGGGCAGCAACTGGAGCCGGAGCGACCGCCAGTGGCTGGCCGGCCGGTACGGCAGGCGGAGCGGCTACCGGTAATACAGCCTGGACTTTCGAGCTGTTTCGTCTCAACGTTATTTCTGTCTGGCCCTCTTTGATGATCACTTCATCAAGTGCCGAAACGTTGACGACCTCGATAAGCTGCTGGATTTCCTTGAGATTCATGATTGTGGACTTAAAGTTTTACGCGCTATTCACTAAACGACATGCAAAAATAATCACTTTTTAACTCTTTCCATGTATTCTCCGCTTCGGGTATCGATACGGATGACGCTTCCTGTCTGGATGAACATCGGGACGCTGACCTCTGCACCGGTTTCGACGACGGCCGGTTTGGTGCCGCTCGTGGCGCGGTCATCCTTGCTCGCCGGGCTGGTTTCGATGACTTCGAGTTCGACGAAGGTCGGCAGTTCGACTTCGAGGATTGATCCGTCGTCTGCGAAGACTATGTCAACCATGACCTCTTCCTTGATGAAACGGGCTGCGGAGCCGAGTGCCACTTCAGGAACATGGATCTGGTCGAAGGTATCGATATCCATCATGACGTAATCGCTGCCGTCGCGGTAGAGGTACTGGTACTTCTTCCTTTCGGTGATGATAAGGTCGACCTGTTCACTGGCGCTGAAGCGGTACTCGACGTTGCGACCGGTCTTGAGGTTTTTCATGTTGGCCTGGTAAAAGGCACGCAAGTTTCCTGGCGTACGGTGTGTGAGGCTTTCGATGCTGTGGGGTTCACCTTTCCAGCGGATGATGGAGCCTCTTGACACATTGCTGATTGATACCATGAGCTGAAGAATCGGATAAGCGACAACAGGACATTTATTCCTGAATATCAATGTTGAAAAGATAACGAATGCCAATATACTAAAGGGGGTTCTGAATAGCAATGATGGGCTGTAACCCCGCGGTACGCTTGTTTAAAAACAAATTGGATGTTTGTTTCTCAGTCTTTAAATTGAATTATTGTAGTAATTAGGAATCAACGCACTGTTTTCCTCCACCAATAAATCAATTCTTTTTATGTCAAAAGCTGAATTAGTAGAAAAAATTGCATCACAGGCTGGTTTGACGAAGGCTGATGCTGAGAGGGCGGTCAATGCATTCATCAATGTCGTGACATCTACTTTGAAGGGCGGAGATGACGTGACTCTGGTGGGTTTTGGTACTTTTACCACTGGTGACAGGGCTGCTCGTCAGGGCCGCAATCCCCAGACCGGCAACACGATCACCATTGCTGCCAAGAAAGTGGTCAAGTTCAAACCCGGCAAAGCACTGAAGGAAGAGGTTGGCGGATAATTTGTTGTCTGAACAGATCAACGCAATCGTATTGTTTACAAAGTCCATCATTAGCATCTGCAGTGATGGACTTTTTTTATCAGGAGTATTCAAATTATGGCTGGCAAAGTAGTTCTCGATTTTGAAAAACCCCTTTTTGAGCTTGAAGAAAAGCTCAATGAAATGAGGGTTTACCTGAAAACAGCATCCCTTGACTCCTCGAAAGAGGGGGCTGAGGTCTTGAGCCGTGAGATCGAAACTCTCGAAGCAAAAGTTGATTCGTTGCGAAAAACGATCTACAGGAACCTGACCCGCTGGCAGAAGGTGCAGCTGGCCCGTCATCCCGAACGGCCCTATACGCTTGATTACATTTACATGATGATGAAGGATTTCGTCGAGTTGTCCGGGGATCGTCATTTCGGCGACGACAAGGCTATCATCGGCGGATTTGCCCGTCTTGAAGATCCTGAATCGGGGTTCGGACAAAGCGTCATGGTGATAGGCCACCAGAAAGGACGCGATACCAAATCGAATCTGTATCGCAATTTCGGCATGGCCCAACCGGAGGGATACCGGAAGGCGCTTCGACTCATGAAGCTTGCTGAAAAATTCGGGAAACCCGTCATTACGCTTATCGACACTCCCGGTGCGTTTCCCGGCCTGGAAGCCGAAGAGCGCGGCCAGGCGGAGGCCATAGCAAGGAACCTTTATGAAATGGCGGCCTTGAAGGTGCCGATCATCTGTGTCATCATCGGCGAAGGCGCCAGCGGCGGAGCCATCGGCATCGGCGTCGGCGACCGGATACTGATGGCCGAGAATGCCTGGTACTCGGTGATCTCTCCTGAGAGCTGCTCCTCGATTCTCTGGAGAAGCTGGAACTACAAGGAGCAGGCTGCCGAATCGCTCAAGCTTACTGCGGATGACCTTTTGGGGCAGGGAATCATCGACCGTATCGTTCCTGAACCTCTTGGAGGCGCACACCGCAACCCGGAATCCATGGCTTCGACGCT
Organism: Chlorobiaceae bacterium; assembly: GCA_013334965.1. Lineage (GTDB taxonomy): Bacteria > Bacteroidota > Chlorobiia > Chlorobiales > Chlorobiaceae > Chlorobaculum. The sequence goes on from JAAXWO010000003.1 coordinate 96,560, forward strand.
GAAATCGATCATTATCGAAGAGTTGCAGGGGTTGTTGAAAAAAGAGAAGGCAACCCTGGTTGACGAAAGGGTCGCCAAATTCTCTTCGATGGGAGTCTGGACGGAGGAGTAACGGGGACTCCTCCCGCACGGCAATTGGTCATAAAAAAAGCAGCCCCATGCTATCATGAGGCTGCTTTTTTTGTGCTTTTCGCAAACGCGATGGCTGTCGGCTTATTTGATGACGTAAGAGTTGTCGCCTTTCAGCAACTCCTCAAGCGTGCCTTCCCCGTTTTCCTGGGCCATGGTGATCTGGGCCGTGAGTGCATCTTCGTAGGTGAGCCTGTCTTCGGCATAGAAAACGCCGAACGGTCTCGGCAGGAAGTTCTCGACTGTTAGCGGATCGTCGAAGAAGCGGGCGAGGAGATTGGCCTTGAAAGTGTCTCGTTCGTCATGGATCCAGAGGTCGCTTTCCGACACGTCGCCTTTGAAGAGGTCGACGACTGTCGGCGTCGACCCGTCAAGCCGGATACCCTTCTGGCGGAACTTGCCGAACACCAGCGGCATTCCATGCTCGACATATACCGTTGACTCGTCCTTGTTCTCCTGTCCTGCAAAGGCCTGGAAGGCGCTGTTGTTGAAGATCGGGCAGTTCTGGTAGATTTCAACCAGCGAGGTTCCCTTGTGCGAGGCCGCACGGTGCAGTATGGAGCGAAGCACCTTGCCGTCGCGGTCCATGGCACGGGCGAAGAAGGTACCGCCGGCTCCGAGCGTCAATGTTGCCGTGTTGAACGGGTGGTCGATAACGCCGTTCGGGGATGTCACGGTTTTCAGGCCTACCTTGGTCGTCGGTGAGTACTGTCCTTTGGTGAGACCGTAAATCTCGTTGTTGAACAGCACCACGTTCAGGTCGATATTCCTGCGCAGGGTATGGATGAAGTGATTGCCGCCGATGGACAGCGCATCACCGTCTCCTGTCGCGACCCATACGCTCAGTTCCGGGCGGGAGGTTTTCAGGCCGGAGGCTATCGGCAGGGCGCGTCCGTGGATGCCATGTACGCCGTAGGTCGCCATGTAATAGGGCAGACGTGACGAACAGCCGATGCCTGAAATGAAGACGATCTCTTCCGGCGGGATGCCCAGGTCAGGCATCACGTTTTTCAACTGCTGGAGGACAGCATGGTCACCACATCCGGGGCACCATTTCGGTTCCTGGTCCGATGCGAAATCCTTTGCTGTAAGAACCGGCCGTGAAGCCATTGATGTATCGATATCGGTCATGTGTCAATGCTCCTTGATAAGATCAGTGATTTTTTCCAGAATTTCCATTTCGTTGAACGGCAAGCCTTTCACCTTGGTGAAGCTTACTGGTGCGAACAGGTACTTGTCCCTGATCAGATGGACGAGCTGCCCGTAGTTGTTCTCGGGAATCAGCACAGTTTTGTAGTTGCCCATGAGCTCGCCGAGGTTTTTCGGGAACGGGTTCAGGTAGCGCAGGTGTGCGTGAGCCACGCTAAGACCCTTTGCCAGAGCCTGTTCGACGGCGGTTTTGATGGCGCCGTATGAAGAACCCCATCCGAGGATCAGCAGGTCGCCTTTCTCAGGCCCGTTGTCGAGTGTCTGCAACGGGATGCTGTCGGCGATCTTTTCGATCTTTTCAGCGCGGAGCCTGGTCATCAGCTCATGGTTGTCCGGATCTGTCGACACATGGCCGGTCTCATGCTGTTTTTCGAGGCCGCCGATGCGGTGTTCGAGTCCCCTGGTTCCCGGGATTGCCCACGGACGCACATGACGCTCGTCGCGTTTGTAGGGAAGGAACGGCGGGTCGTCCGCATTTCTTTCCGGTGAGAAACGGGGGTTGATGTCGCTGAGGTTCCCTGCGGACTCGACCTGCCAGGGCTCGGAGCTGAGCGCGAGGTAACCGTCGGTCAGGCACATCACCGGGGTCATGTGTTCGATGGCGATCCTTGACGCCTCGTAAGTGGTATAGAAGCAGTCCACGGGCGAGTAGGCAGCCACGATCGGCATCGGGGCTTCACCATGGCGTCCGTACATGGCCATCATCAGGTCGGACTGCTCAGGCTTGGTCGGCAGACCGGTCGACGGGCCGCCGCGCTGGACGTTGATGACGACCAGCGGCAGTTCGAGCATGACAGCAAGGCCAAGGGCTTCGGTTTTCAGGGCAAGGCCCGGGCCTGAGGTGTTGGTCGCAGCCAGTGCGCCACCGTATGCGGCGCCGATGGAGGTGAGGACGCCGGCGATTTCGTCTTCCGCCTGGAAAGTCTTGACTCCCCATTTCTTCATTTTCGCCAGGGTCTGCAGGATCTCGGTAGCCGGAGTGATCGGGTATGAACCGAGGAAAAGCTCGAGCCCCGCTTTTTTTGCAGCAGCCGTCAGGCCGATTGCACAGGCTTCGTTGCCGGTAACGCGGCGGTAGGTGCCGTGCTGTTTGGTCGGCGATATATCGAAGCGTCCGAGGTTTGCGAAAATTTCGGTTTCGTCACCGAAGAAGTAGCCGCCTTTTATCGCCCTGATGTTTGCCTCGGCGATGGTTGCATTCTTGCCGAACTTGGCATGAAGCATATCGACCGTCGTTTCGATCGGGAGACTGTAGAGCCAGTAGAGCAGGCCGAGGATGAACATGTTCTTGCAGCGGTCGATCTCCTTGTTGCTCAGGCCGGTATCCTTCAGCGCCTCCCTGGTCAGTTGAAGTACGGGCACCGGGAACACGATATAGTTGCTCAACGTCCCGTCTTCGATGGGGTTGGCGCCCTCCGGGTAACCGGACAGCTTAAGGTTCTTCTCGTCGAACCCGTCAGTACAGGCGATGATGATGCCGCCGCGGTGCAGGTCCTTGAGGTTCGCTTTCAACGCCGCGGCGTTCATGGCGACCATGACGTCAAACTTGGCGCCAGGGGTGTAGACCGGCTTGCTGCCGAACTGGAGCTGGAAACCTGAAACGCCAGCGATGGTTCCGGCAGGGGCGCGGATTTCCGAAGGGAAGTTGGGGAAGGTATTCAGGTCGGCGCCGTAGACCGCCACCGTATTGGCAAACTGGGTGCCGGTCAACTGCATGCCGTCACCGGAATCTCCTGCAAAAAGAACGGATACGCTGGTTTTGGGCGTGACCGTAAATTTGCTGGTTGAACTGATAGGTTCACTCATAGCAATATTGTTATTGGCTTGACGAATTAGTAAGCGGCGCTAAATTACCCCTGCCAATGAAACATCACTTTCTGGAGATAGTGCTGTGGCTGATGGAGAAATCTACGAACCGGTGGGTATGAGAAGACAATAAAAACCCAGTGCAGTCTTCTGCATTAAAATTAATATAATCGTAACGTCGGGTTGATGCAATAGGTCGGAGGATCAACCTATGATTTTTTTTCGATGACGATGTTGTTTTCCTTGAGATATTCCTGCCACTCGTTTTCCTGCCTGACCGGGCACTGGTCGTTCAGGTCGCAGATGTCGCAACGCATCAGGCCGTAAATCTGGTCCATCCAGCAACCCGTCGTGCTTTTGGGCACCTCATTGACATAGTTGGGATTGGCCATCGTTTTCCTGACCCCGATATCCATCAGGTCGAGGATATCCTTTCTCTTTTTCTCGTTCTCTATTCCCCAGCTCATGGCATAATTCCTTTTTGCTGTTGACAATGGGTATCTGAAGCTTCGTGGCCCACAAGGGTGCAACTGATCGTTCATCATTAAATATAGTTCTTTTTTTAAAAGTTCATCTGCGGACAGCCGCCATGTCACTGTTTCCCGGTCACCGGAGGGCGGGGAAAAATCACTGGCATCGGGGACGAAAAAAGATTAAATTTGGGGCCATAAACGCCGTGCTGCGCGCGGTGCCCATGATACACCCATTCAACCAATGGCTCCCCGGTCAAATGACGCGAGATGGAGCCGCAAGCGATTGATCCAATGAATTCAAGAGAAATACGGCAGTCTTTTCTGGACTTTTTTGCGGCGAAGGAACACCGGATCGTCCGTTCGGCCCCGGTCATACCAGCCGAAGACCCAACGCTTCTGTTCACCAACGCAGGGATGAACCAGTTCAAGGATGTGTTTCTCGGCAAAGGCACGAGGGAGTACGTCCGTGCGGCAGACACCCAGAAGTGCATCAGGGCCTCCGGCAAGCACAACGACCTCGAAGATGTGGGGCGAGACACTTACCACCACACCTTTTTCGAGATGCTCGGCAACTGGTCGTTCGGCGACTACTACAAGCATGAGGCTATCCGCTGGGCCTGGGAGCTGTTGACCGAGGTGTGGAAGCTTCCGAAGGAGAGGCTTTACGCGACTGTTTACCACGACGACGAGGAGAGCTTCGAAATCTGGAAGAAGGAGACCGACATCTACCCGTCACATATCCTGAAGTTCGGCGACAAGGACAACTTCTGGGAGATGGGTGAGACCGGCCCTTGCGGACCCTGCTCCGAAATCCATATCGACCTGACTCCCGACGGAACGGGGGGCGATCTCGTCAATGCCGGCGACTATCGTGTCATAGAACTCTGGAACCTCGTGTTCATCCAGTACAACCGTGGCGTCGACGGGCAGCTTGAACCGCTTCCCCAGAAGCATGTCGACACCGGCATGGGCTTTGAACGCGTCACTGCCGTCATGCAGGGCAAATCCTCGAACTACGACAGCGATGTCTTCACCCCGCTTTTCGACCGGATCACCGAGCTGACCGGGGTCTCTTATACGGCCTCGCTCGACAGCGCCACCGATATCGCCATGAGGGTGATCGCCGACCATTCGCGCACCTTGACGTTTGCCCTTTCAGACGGGGCCATGCCCAGCAACGAAGGGCGCGGTTACGTCCTGCGGCGCATTCTTCGCAGGGCCCTGCGCTATGCAGGCACTCTCGGCTGTCATGAACCGATCATGTACAAAATGGTCGGCGTGCTTGCCGATACGATGGGGGATGTGTTCCCCGAGCTTCACCGGCAGCGGCCCACGGTTGAAAAGATCATCAGGGCAGAAGAGGAGAGCTTCCTCGCCACCCTCGGTCGCGGAACCGAAATATTCAACGAAGTCGTCGCCGGCATGAGGGACTCCGGAAGTACGGTCATCAACGGCACGGACGCATTCCGCCTCTACGACACCTTCGGGTTCCCGCTCGACCTGACCAGGCTTATGGCTGCAGAAGTCGGGTTGGGTATCGACGAACAGGGCTTCGAGCACAGCATGCAGGAGCAGAAATCACGTGCCCGACTGGACAGGAAAGACAAAATGCAGGTGCAGGAGGACGGTGGTTCGTGGCAATGGTTTGCTGAGGAGCAGCCAACGGTGTTCGTCGGTTATGATTCGCTGGAGATCCAGGCATCGCTCGCTGCAGCAAGGGTCAACGGCGACAAGCTCCTGCTTGTTCTCGACCGCACCCCCTTCTACGCGGAGAGCGGCGGACAGGTCGGTGATCGTGGAACCATCGAAACCGACGGGTACCGTTTTGAAGTTTGCGACACCCGCAAGGATGGCGAACTCATCGTCCATGTCGTTTCGGCTGCGCACGACAAGATTCGCGACTGCGACGTCGCACCGGCAGACGTCGAACCTGGCGGCCCTGTTTCCGCTGAAGCATCGGTCGATCGGGTCTCCCGCGTCGCCACCGAACGGAACCATACCGCCACCCATCTTCTGCATGCAGCCCTTCGCAAAGTGCTCGGTGAGCATGTGCAGCAGAAAGGTTCGCTGGTGACGCCGGAACGTCTCCGTTTCGATTTCAGCCACTTTTCGAGGGTCAGCCCCGAAGAGCTCGAACAGGTCGAACATGAGGTCAACTCCCAGATCCGCAAGGCAGCCGGCATCAACAAGCACGCCGATGTGCCTTACGAAGATGCGCTCGCTCTCGGCGCGCTCGCCTTTTTCGGCGATAAATATGCCGACCGTGTACGTGTGATCGAGGTTCCCGGCATCTCGATCGAACTTTGCGGTGGCACCCACGTCGGCAATATCGGCCAGATCGGCATGGTCAAGGTCGTCAGCGAATCGTCGGTCGCTTCGGGCGTTCGACGCATCGAGGCCCTTACCGGTCGCGCTGCCGAGACTCTGCTCTGGAAAGAGTACCACGATCTCCAGGAGATCAGGCAGCTCCTGAAGCTCAAGGGCGACGAGGCTCCTGCGCCGAAAATCCATGACCTGCTCGAAGAGCGCAAAACGCTCGAAAAGCAGCTTCAGGAGAGTCGGCTCGCGAGCCTGCTCGACCGGCTTGCCGCATCTCTTGCGGGCGGAGAGGAGGTCAAGGGGTGCCGTATCATGACCGAACGGATGGATGGAGTCAGCGGAGACGATCTCCGTCAGGCGGGCCTGGCCCTTCGTGACCGGGTTCCCTGTGCGGTCGGACTGCTCTGCAGCGTCGACGACGGCAAAGTCTCGCTGGTCGGGTTCGCATCCGACGATGCGGTCAGGGTGTTGAAGCTCGACGCAGGCAAACTGGTGCGCGAAGCTGCGGCATGCGTCAAGGGAGGCGGAGGCGGCAAGCCCGAGCTGGCCACAGCGGGCGGCAAGGAGCCCGCAGGGATCGACAAGGCGATCGAAACATTTGTTGCGGCGGTGAAGGCCGTGCTTCAGTAATGAGGGTGCAGTAACCGCTTATGCTTGTACTTGATTGCTTTTTCGGACGTTGCTCCAAACCTTCATGCGACGGGTGCCCGTTGCGACCCGTCCGTTCCATGCGGCTTGCGCTCAAGTCGCGCAAGATGGATAAGTGCGACGATTCAGCCGTCGACACAACCGGGACATGGAAGAAAGATGCAGAGGCGGCGCTTCCGTCCAGGTCGGTGGACGTCAGTCTGGCTACTGCAAAAAAACGGAAGCGGCTTCTTGCTCCGAGGGAGGAGATCGCCTGGTTCCCGACGATTGAACCCGCCCTCTGCAATGGGTGCGGCGACTGCAAGATTCTTTGCAAACCGGGGGTATTCGAGCTGGGAGAGCCCGACCCGACAGGGATCCACCGCCCGAAGCTGATCGTGGCGCAACCATACAACTGCCTTGTGCTCTGCAACCGGTGCGTGCCCATCTGCACCTCCGGAGCGATCAAGCTGCCCCGAAAAGAGGATTTCGAGCGTTTTGTGGAGTATGTCGATTAAGATTTCGTGACGCGAGACGCGTTACGCGTTTCTCGTGTGTTGTCGGATGGATCTGAGGAACAGCGGGATGTCCTGTATTTTTCCAGCGAAAACGTGGGGAGGAGATGATGAACAGTTCTCAGACACCGCCGAAAAAACGGAAGCGGCTCTTGGCTCCGAGGGAGGAGATCGCCTGGTTTCCTGAGATCGACGTATCAAACTGCAGCGGATGCGGTGATTGTGCAGATTTCTGCAAACCTGGTGTTTTTGAGCCGGGAAATGTCGATCCCGCCGCGAAAGTGCTGCTCCGCCCGAGGATGACGGTTGCTTACCCCTACAACTGCATTGTTCTCTGCACCCGGTGCCTTCCCGTCTGCCCATCAGGGGCGATCACCCTTCCAGTCAAAGAGGATTTCGACCGTTTTGTGGAGTATGTCGACTGAGGGAAGAAGAGAATGGGAGAATGCAGGATGGACGAATGTAAGAAATGGACTGAATGGACTGAATGGACTGAATGGACGTCCAGGAGAAGAGCGGGGATACTATCCTTTTGCATTTGTCCATGCCGTCCATTCTTCTCTCCTCACACTGCCAGCGCATCTCGGTCCCTGAAACCCATCAGATAGAGGATGGCGTCGAGGCCGAGGGTTGAGATCGCCTGCTTCGCCGTTTCCCTTACGATCGGTTTTGCCCTGAATGCGATGCCCAGCCCCGCCTTGCCGAGCATCGGGAGGTCGTTTGCCCCGTCTCCCACCGCTACGGTCTGCTCAAGCCTTATGTTCTCTGTCCGGGCGATCTCCTCAAGCAGCTCCGCTTTCCGCCTGCCGTCAACCACCTTGCCGATCACCTTTCCGGTCATCTTTCCGCCGACGATTTCGAGTTCGTTGGCGAAGACGTAATCGATATTGAGCTTCTGCTGCAGGTAGCGTCCGAAATAGGTGAAGCCGCCAGACAGGATCGCCGTCTTGAAGCCGAGCCGGTGCAGGTTGAGGAACAGGTGTTCTGCACCTTCAGTCAGCTGCAGGCGTTCTGCTACCTTCTGTAGCACACTCTCTTCAAGTCCAGCAAGCGTTGCCACCCTTTTTTTCAGGCTTTCGGTGAAATCAAGCTCTCCGCGCATCGCCTGCTCGGTGACAGCAGAGACAAGCTCCCCCGATCCGGCCTCAATCGCGAGCTCATCGATCACTTCCGAAGTGATAAGGGTCGAATCCATGTCGAACACCACCAGACGGCGCGTCCTGCGGAAGATGTTGTCCTCCTGGAAGGCGATATCGACCCCCTGGCTGTCGGTGATGTCGAGCAGCTCTGCCCGGAACCCCTCTTCGCTGTCCGGCGAACCGCGGAGTGAAAATTCGATGCAGGCCTTGGTTTTTCCGGGATCGTGCTCGTCTTCGAGCGGCAGGCGTCCTGATAGCCTGCTGATGGTGTCGATGTTGAAGCCGTGGTTCGTCACCAGTGCAGTAACCCTTTCGATATGCTCCGAGGTGATTTTCCTGCCGAGCAGCGAGAGAAGGTATCGGGGCTTGCCCTGTTCACCGACCCACTTGTGGTAATCGCGGGTCGAGATCGGGGAGAAATCTATCTCGATGCCGAGGGTGTGGGCCGTGAAAAGCAGGTCCTTGAGGATCGGCGATGAGGCTGACTCCTTCGGAACTTCGATAAGCATGCCGAGCGAGAGATGGTTATGGATCACCGACTGACCGATATCGAGCACGGGAATGCCGTATTTGGCAAGCACGCCGGTTATGGTAGCCGTCAGACCGGGTTTGTCCGTGCCTGAAATGGTAATGAGCAGCAGTTCTCTCACGCTTTATGGAGGTTATTTTACAGATCGCCGGAACGTCGTTGATAACAATGACAGAAAAAATACAGGAAGGCAAGATAAATACAAATTTCAACCCATCACTCCTTCAATCGACGAATGACAAAAGATGAGTTCGCCCGTTGAGCAGGAGGTGCCGTAAAAAAATGTCGAAGCCTGAGTTACCATGAAATGTTCTGTTAACGTTTTCAGGCGTAAAGCCTTCAGTTGTCCAGTACTCCATCCACACATCCAATGATATTGTCCCATTATTTCCATTTGTACGTAATTGTGTTACGTTAACAAAACATACGTGGTTATTCCCTTGTGCCGGGATGTATGAAACTCCTGCCGGCACATCAGCATTGACCAACCTGCCCAAGGTAATGACGCGCCGGTTGATCCAGCATATTGAATCATTCAAACGAGGACCCTTTCATGATATGCAGGATATGCTCTAATGCCCTTAACAATAAAGAATACATTGCTCGCGAGATGATGTTCGGGTACAGGGACGAATTCATATACTTTCAGTGCTCTTCATGCGGTTGCCTGCAGATAAGTGAATATCCTGAAAAAGTGGAGACGTGGTATGGCGGTGATTATTACTCATATCAGTTCAAGGCATCGAAACGCAACCGGATACAACAGGCGTTAAGAAACAGGAGGGATTTCTACACGATCACGCGAAAAGGTCTGTTGGGGAAACTGCTGAGCATCAAGGGTGAAGATATACGGTTGAGCAAATACGCCGCTGCGCTCACAGATAAAAACAAAAGCATTCTTGATCTCGGTTGTGGTTCAGGCTCCCTGTTGCGTAAACTGCATGATTTGTCATTCCATAATCTTACCGGTGCCGATCCTTTCATTGAAGGGGATATTCATATCGCTGACAACTTTGTGATCCACAAAAAAGATATAGACCAGATATCCGGTAAGTACGATTTCATCATCTGCAGTCATTCACTGGAGCATATGCCCGACCAGGCAAAAGTGTTCAGGAACATATCCCGGATCTTATCGGAAAACGGGGTCTGTTTCATAGCAATACCGGTCTGTTCCTCATATGCCTGGGAGAACTATGGCGTCAACTGGGTGCAGCTTGATGCGCCGAGACACTATTACCTTCACTCGGTGAAGAGCCTGCGTTTAGTCGCTGAAAACGCAGGACTCGAAGTCATCAGGATCGTCTTTGATTCATCGGAATTCCAGTTCACCGGAAGCGAAGGGTACCTCAAGGATATCCCATTGAGAGATGAAAGAACCGGCTCCCTGTTTACCAGAGGGCAGCTCTCCCGATTTCGCAGAAAGGCGGAAGAGCTGAACGCCAGCGAGCGCGGCGATCAGGCCATTTTTTATCTGAAGCACTCCGCTTCAGCAGCCGAAAAGAGTACCGGCATGTCGTTAAAATAACGGTACCGATTCAACCCTGTTGTTTGCCCTGGCCCACTTCCGTCCCGATGCCGGGCAATCATTTGTCCTGAGTGGTGCGGAGGAAGTGGAGATTCATAGGTATATCTGCAGGAATTGACGAAATTCATGCCACATCATCGATCACTCACCGGAATGCGGGGTGCGATGGGATGGGCGCTCAATTCTGTGCTTGGCTAAAATCAATCCTGTTTGGGGTGAGTGTTATGAAATCCGACCTGATCGACAATCTTTTTGACGGTTACCGGGATGTGCTCGGACCTGATTACGACGCATACCGGAACCATTGCCTTCGGGTGTTCAATTTCTGTCTTAGACTCACACGTGGCAAGCCTGTTGCTGAAGAGAAAATTGCGATAGCCGCATTCTTTCATGACATCGGCATCTGGACTGACAAAACCCTCGACTACATTGTGCCCTCGCAGGAACACGCTGCCGCATATCTCAAAAAGAGCGGCAAGGCGGAATGGATTGATGAGATAACGGCCATGATCGGAGAACACCACAAACTGAGCGCCTACAAGGAAAATCCCGAATGGCTTGTTGAGGCCTTCAGGAAATCCGACATGGTCGATTTGTCCGGGGGCATGATCCGGTTCAAAATGTCAGATAAGTTTTTCAACGATGTCCTTGAGGAGTTCCCGTACGAGGGATTCCATAAAATGCTGCTTCAGCTGCTTGTTGAGCGCCTCAAAACCAGGCCGTTCAACCTGCTGCCGATGGTGAAGCTGTAGGTATCCTCACGAGCAGGGCAAACGGCTTCCGTCATATTCGACAGTTTGCGGGAGCGTTGCGGGTAAAACATCGAAGGCCCTTGTAAAATAAGGGTCTTCGATGTTTCTTGAGAAAAAGGGCTCCATAAAACGTTGATTATTCCTGCTTGTTCATGTCCATAGGTTTGCCTGTATATATCGCAGTCCGTGCGGTTGATGCCCCTGAGCCCGATGATGCGGCTCGAAACGTGCGGGGCGCCTCCTTAGGGCGCATTCCCTCGCCCTGTCGGACTTGCCGACCAGCTGGAAGAGTTCGGATCCGGGGAATCAAAATAATCAGTTCTTAAATTATTAATGTTCCGCCAGTCGTCCATATCTTGCAGTATGAATAAGTTTGTCAGGTACATCCTTTTCTACCTCGCAGGCATGCTTCTGTTGCTGCCGTTCTGGATAATCGGCACTTTCGGTAACGGGGTCACTGTCGAGCAGATCATCTTCCACCTGCGCTCTGGCATTGAGGCCGTCGAAGCCATCGACCGCACATTGAAGGTCAGCTTCGTGCAGCATGTTCTGGCCATGCCGTTGCTTTTCCCCCTTATTGCGGCCATCATCTCCATAGCCGCAGCCCGTTTCGCCAGGGGCAGGTCGGCCATCGTCGAAAAACTGCTCGGCATCTCCTGCTTCCTGCTTCTTCTGTCCGGATCGGCATACTTTGTCTATAAGCTGCACATTCCCCAGTACATTGCATCGCGATTCGGGCGCGACATCTTTTCAGGGCTTTACGCCGACCCCTCGAAACAGCGCTTCACGCCCCCGGCAAAAAAGAAAAATCTGGTCCTTATCTATGTGGAGTCGCTCGAGACCGACCTTTCGGCCATCAGACCGCGCAACATCAACGCCATCAGGGAGATCGAGGAGCTTCCGGGCTACAAGGTGAAGGAGTTCCTCCAGGCACCGGGAACCGGATGGAGTATCGCCGGCATCCTCTCCAGCCAGAGCGGAGTGCCGCTCAAGCCATTCTACTACAATATCAAGGCAGAGGGCAATTTCATGGGCAATTTCGCACAGAAGGGGTTATGTCCCAACCTGGTCTGCGTGAGCGACATCCTGTCCAGAAACGGATATACCCAGTACTTCCTGACCGGACCTGACCTCAAGTTTGCGGACATGGACAAGTTTTTTTCCAGTCATCATTACAACTATGCCATAGGTCGCGACGAATGGCTGAAGCGTGGCGTGGACAAAAGCCTGTTCACCACCTGGGGCGAGGGCATCCAGGATGATACCCTGTTTGACGAGGCTTACAGGATCATCATGACCGAAAGGGCCATGAAACGGCCGTTCGTCGTCTCCCTGATTACCGTCGACACACATTGCCCCGACGGTTTTCCGTCGCCAAGGTGCAACAGTGACGAGGCAAATTCGAGCTTCACGGGTGCGTTCCGCTACACATCGAGGCAACTGGCCGCCATGGTAAGGAAGCTCATGGATGAAGGCGTGCTCGAGGATACGGAGATCATCATCATGGGTGACCACCTCTTCATGGCAAACGACGAACAGATCCGGGACAACCTCTCCAGCGACCGTCGTATCTACTTCAAGATGATTACCGCCGACAAGCCTAATCCGAACCGCGATACGATGACCCATTTCGACATCGCGCCGACCATCCTTGACCTTCTGGGCATGCGGAAGAACCCTGAGGAGCATTTCGGCCTGGGCATCTCGCTCTTCTCGAAAATTACGCCGGAGAAGTACAGCAGCCACCTGAAGCAGGTGATGAGCGACGAGATCCTCAGCCCCTCCATCGTCTACGACCGGTTCTGGAATACGCACCGTGAAGCTGGAATGTAAAAGCCGTCATCATCGCCATGCAACCAGCCTGGGTGCGTTGTTGAACAGGTGAAATATTTCCTGTCATGATACCGTAGAAAAGCAAAGGACTGAACCTCGATCTGCGAGATTCAGTCCTTTGCTTTTCTACGGTGTTTATCAGGAGGGCGATAAATGCTGAAGGGAATCCAGCATCACTCCCACTCGATTGTGGCCGGTGGTTTTGACGAGATGTCGTAAGCCACGCGATTGATGCCCCTGACCTCGTTGATGATGCGGTTCGAGACGCGGGCCAGGAAGTCGTGCGGCAGCGGCGCCCAATCGGCGGTCATACCGTCGGTCGACTCGACTGCGCGCAGGGCGAGCACGTTCTCGTAGGTTCGTTTGTCGCCCATCACGCCGACCGACTGCACCGGCAGCAGCACCGAGAACGCCTGCCACACCTTCTGGTACAGTCCGCTGGACTTCAGCTCCTCGATGTAAATTTCATCGGCGTCGCGAAGGATGTCGAGCCGCTCCTTGCTCAGCGAACCGAGCACGCGGACGGCCAGGCCGGGACCGGGGAACGGGTGGCGCATGAGGATATCCTCGGCGATGCCGAGTTCTCGGCCTACGGCGCGCACTTCGTCCTTGAAAAGCTCGCGAAGCGGCTCGATCAGCTTGAGCTTCATGCGTTTCGGCAGTCCGCCGACGTTGTGGTGCGACTTGATGGTCTGCGACGGACCGTTGACGCTGACGCTCTCGATGACGTCGGGATAGAGGGTTCCCTGGACGAGGAACTTCTCGTCATGGATGTTCTCCTCGAAAACGCGGATGAAGGTTCGGCCGATGATCTTGCGTTTCTTCTCAGGAGAAGCCACCCCTTTCAGGCGGCCCATAAAGAGATCCGAAGCGTCGGCGAGCGTGACCTTGAGGCCGAGCGGCTTGAGGAAGCTCATCACCTTCTCTGATTCGTTCTTGCGAAGCAGGCCGTTGTCCACGAAAACGCAGTGCAGCTGCTTGCCAATGGCCTTGCTGACCAGTACGGCCGCCACCGTTGAGTCCACACCGCCGCTGATGCCGCATACGACCGTCGAGTTGCCCGCCTGTCTCCTGATCTCTTCGATCTGGTGTTCGATGAAGCTCTTCGGCGACCAGTCGGGAGTGATGCCTGCGATGTCGATGAGGAAGTTCGAAAGGAGCTGCTTGCCGTAGAGCGAGTGCTGGACTTCCGGGTGGAACTGCAGGCCGTAAACCCTGAGGGCGGCTTTGCTGCCATAGGTTTCGATGGCGCACATCTCTGCGTTCTCTGAACTGGCCGTTACGCGGAATCCCTCGGGCAGGCGGGTCACCTTGTCGCCGTGGCTCATCCAGACGTCTGAATCCGGGATGTCGCGGAACAGCATGCTCTCATGGCCCTCCTCATGGCTGACCAGCATCCTGGCGCGGCCGAACTCCTGCTTGGACGAGCTCTCGACGTTGCCTCCGAAATGTTTGGCGATGGCCTGCAGGCCATAGCAGATGCCGAGCACAGGCACGCCGAGGTTGAAGATTCCGGGATCGGGCATGAAGGCCGATTCGTCGTATACGCTGTTCGGTCCTCCCGAGAGGATGATCGCTTTCGGCTGGTGTTCCCTGATGGCGTCGGCAGTCGTGTGGTAGGGAAGTATTTCAGAGTAGATGCCGATCTCCCTGATCCGCCTGGCGATGAGCTGTGTATATTGCGATCCGAAATCGAGGACGATGACCGATTGAAGGGATGTTGCCATGATAGTCGTTGAAATCAGGTAATGAGTTGCTTAAAACTTTTTGTCAGGCGTTGCGGCCGGCATCTGCGGCATCTGCGGCTTCGGAGAGCCCGTAGTGTCCTTGGGAGCGACGGCTCCGAGGTCTACCGGTTTGCCGCCGGTAAACTCTCCTGCCTGGTATCTGGCCAGGCCTTTCGGCGTGAAATATTCAACATTTACGCTTTTGCTGAACAGGTCCGACGGCTCGCTCACATTCCCCATCGGGACGGCGACGACGGTTTCCGGCATGGAGAAATATCGGTTTTCAAGTTTCAGCGCAGGGTCGGCATAACAGCGTTTCATGAAGTTCGCCCAGACCGGCATGGCCGCCCTTGCGCCCTGTCCGTACTCCATCGACGTGAAATGGATCCTTTCGTCGTCGAATCCTGTCCAGACCACGGCAAGAAGCTGGGGGGTAAAGCCGGCGAACCAGGCGTCCCTCATGTCCTGCGTCGTGCCTGTTTTACCCGCAGCCTCGATATCGAAACCGTATCTGGCCCTAAGGCCGATAGCAGTACCTCTGTCGACGACATCCTTGAGCATGGAGACCATGACGTAGTTCGTCGTGGGATCGATGGCGAAATGGGTGCTTGGCTTATGTTCCGCGATGGCGCGTCCGTTTTTGTCCAGAACCTTGAGGACGGAAAGGGGTTCGCTCCAGAAGCCGTTGTTGGCGAAGGTGGAGAATGCTCCGGCCAGTTCGAGCGGGGAAACCTCAGCTGTGCCGAGGGCGATCGAAAGGTTGGGAGGCATCGGCGAGCTGATGCCCATGCGTCTGGCATAGCTGATGATTTCTGTCGGGCTCAGGTATTCATAGGCAAGCCTTACCGTAACCTGGTTCAGGGAGTGGGCCAGGGCGTCGCGAAGCGTCGTCATGCCTCCTGACTGGCCTTCAGAGTTTCGGGGCGACCAGATGGTTCCGTTTGCGTTTCTCAGGGCCAGCGGCTGGTCGAGAATCCTGAAGTTTGCCGGAATGCCCTTGTCGATTGCCGCCGTATAGACGAACGGCTTGAAGGTCGATCCTGGCTGGCGCTTGGCCTGCCAGACATGGTCGAACTGGTACCTGTAGTCGTCAGGTCCGGAATTGCTGCCGCCGACCCATGCCTTGACATGGCCGTTCGTCGGGTCAAGAGCTACCAGGGCGACCTGTATCCTTGTTTTTTCGTGAAGGAGATTGTTCAGCCACTCCGTATCGGCCCTCAGACGGGCAAGAGCCACATCCGGTGCGACGCCGTCTTCGTTGACCATCTCCTTGTACCTCGGACTTTCCCTGATGAGCTGTGTTTTGAGGGACTCCGTCCATCTCCAGCTTCTGTCGAACTCACCCTGCAATACGGCAGCCTGTGCGGCGACGGCTTCCTGGGCATACTGCTGCATCCTGCTGTCGAGGGTGGTCTGGATGGTAAGGCCGTCACGATAAACGTTTATGTCCTCGAGCATCGAGGTTGGCTTGACGGTCTGGCGGATATATTCGGTGAAGTAAGGTGCGAGCCCCTGGTGGTTCACAGGAGTGTAATGCAGCACGACCGGAGTTCTTTTTGCCGTCAGCGCCTGTGCAGGAGTGATGAAGCCCTCTTTTTCCATCAGCGAGATGATCAGGTTCCTGCGGGCAAGCGCAGATGACGGATTCTTGGATGGATCGTAGGCAGTCGGGTTTTTCAGCGTCGCAATCAGGGTGGCGCTTTCGGGGATCGTCAGCTGGCTGGCGGGTTTCCCGAAATAGGTGTATGCCGCCGCTTCGATACCGTAGGCCCCGGAACCGAAATAGACCGTGTTCAGGTAGAGCGCAAGGATCTCGTTTTTCGTGTAGGTCCGCTCAAGCTGTACGGCCGTGATCAGCTCTTTTGCCTTGCGGCTCACCGTGCGCTCCTGGGTCAGGAACAGGTTTTTTGCAAGCTGCTGGGTGATGGTGCTGGCACCGTGCCAGCGGGTTCGCCCTTTGATGATGTTCTCTCCGATGGCAAGGAATACCCGACGTACATCGACGCCCCAATGGTCATAGAAGGCGACGTCTTCGGTCGCGATGAGCGCCGAAGTGGTCCATCTCGAAATAGATTTGAGCGGGACGAAAGTCCTGTTTTTCAGGAAAAACTTGTGGAGGAGCACCCCGTCTTCCGAATAGACCAGCGAGGCAAGTTCGGGTCTGGGGTTTTCGAGATCCTTGAGGCTTGGAAGGCCCCGGAACATGTTGACGCCGAACAATGTTCCGGCGCCGAGGACAAAAAGGAGGAACAGTCCGACAATTTTCATTTGCCTGTTATTGCTTTTCGGTATCACGTTGACAAACATTCGTTAAGGTTGAGCACAACGGTTCTTTGCTTTGCATTCGTATCATGGGATCTGTGTCCTGTCACTCAATTGGGCCGATGGCTGGCTCTTTTTATAAAAATGTTGAGCAAAATCAAAATGTTTTTTCAGCTCTTCGACAAATCGCCCGGTATCCTCGAGCATAGGGAGGTGGCCGAGGCTCATGAACTGCACCAGCCTTGTCGGCGAATCTGTTGACGCCTTACGCTTTTCGAACAGGGTGACGGTACCTTCCGGAGGGATGGTATGGTCGGCCATGCCAACGCAGCACAGCACCGGTGAAGCGATGGCGAGCACGTTGCGGGTGTATGTCCTCAGCGCTTCGGGATCGATCGAAAACTTGCCGACGGCGTTGGTTGCAGCCTTGTCGGAAGAGGTGAAATCCTCGATGATGATGTCGCTGTACTCCTTGCTGATCTGGCCGGTTGCCGCACGCTTGATGAAGAGCGACCGGAGCGGCTCGAAGAGGAAGATGTTCCTGAAATTCATCGACACGTCGATCAGCCCTCCGAGGAACATCAGGCCCAGCGAGGTGAAGGCGGTCTCCTCGAAAATGCCGCAGGCGAGTATCGTTGATGAAAGCAGTGCGTCGCGGTAACGGAGGCTGAGCTCCGTAGCGACCATGCCTCCCATCGAATGACCGATGATATGCAGGTTCCTTGACCGGTCAAGGCCCAGATGTTCGATCAGTTCTCCGGCTTCATTGGCAAATCCCTGGATGGTGAAATCGGGCCTGAACCCTTCGATCGAACTTCTTCCTGTGCCGCTCTGGTCGTACGAGATACACCGGAAATCCGGTTTGAGGAGGTCGATTGCCGGTTTCCAGTATCGGGAGGAGATTGCCCACCCGTTGACGAAGATGACCGCCGGCTTGTCTTTACTGGATGGATCCTCTTCAGCCGTGTCATGGTAGAAGAGCCGGCATCGGGACGTTGTAAGGTAACTCATGGCCCGCAGTGTTTATGCTATAACAGAAATACAAATATACCATTATAAAGCTGAATCCCATTTCGGCCCATCTCCTGAACCTCTGCATGGGTCTTACTGCCATTTGTCCGTGGCGTGGGGAATACGTACTTTTGCTCTCGTCCTGTTGCGCCTCCGGGGGGGGACGAAAATCGAGGACCGTGAACACACCATATACATTTTCTGAAAAGCCATGGAGCTCCTGTCGAAACTCATCGATCTTATCCTGCATATTGACAAGCATTTGCAGCTTCTCGCCTCCGAATATGGCCTATGGCTGTACGCGATCCTTTTTGCAATCGTATTCTGTGAGACCGGGTTTGTGGTTCTGCCTCTTCTGCCCGGAGACTCGCTGCTGTTCGCAGCAGGCTCCCTGGCTTCGATGCCCATGTCACAACTGAACCCCCATATACTCTTCGCCATATTTTCCTGCGCGGCCATTCTCGGCGACACACTCAATTACTGGATCGGCCACAAGCTCGGGCCGAAGGTATTCCAGTACGAGAAATCGAGGTTCTTCAACCCGGAGCATCTGAAGAAGACGAATGCCTTTTTCGCCCGGTACGGCGGTAAAACGGTCATTATAGCCCGTTTTATACCTGTTGTCAGAACGTTCGCCCCGTTTGTGGCAGGAGTAGGCGCCATGTCCTATTCGAGGTTCATCGTTTACAATATCATCGGAGGCCTGCTCTGGGTCGGTCTCTTCAGCTACAGCGGCTTCTACTTCGGCCAGCTCCCGTTTGTACAGTCGAACTTCAAGTTGCTGATCATTGCCATTATCCTGATTTCACTCCTGCCCCCTGTCGTCGAATACCTGAAGCACCGATTAGCCGCTGACAAGCTTTAGGCGGTCTCAAGGTGGTGGTGAAAAATAATTATGGTAATTTCCCGAATCTTCTTATAATTAGCTCCTTTTCCCGTTTATCGGCGTATAGCGCAGCCTGGTAGCGCACTTCCTTGGGGTGGAAGGGGTCGTGGGTTCGAATCCCGCTACGCCGACTCTCGTATCCCCTCTTCACGGTTTCGTATCGTCCCCTTTTCTACAGAAGTTCCCCGTTTTTGGTATTTTCGGTATCGTCTTTTAATGGAGTTGACCCATATAAAGGAGATCGATTATGGACTTCGGATGCCAGTTCGTTTGTGAACTCAGGGAGCTGTCGCCAGCCCCGGCCCTTATGATCCGCATGCATACCTCGATGCACGACATCGCCAGGCTGTTTGATGCCGGATATCGCGAAATCGTCGCTCTGCTTGCAACGCAGGGCAGGAAACCCGCAGGCGCGCCATTTGCCCGTTACTTCAATATGGACTCGAAGATGATCGACATTGAATTCGGCTTTCCTGTCGAGAGCGACGTCCAGGGCGGCGGAAGGATTGCTGTCGGAGCCACCCCCTGCGGTAAGGCTGTAACCAGCCTCTTCATCGGTCCCTATAACGAGATTGAGCCGGCCTACGACGCCCTCATGAAATGGGCTGACGACAACGGATACTCACCCAGCGGTGAAGCCTACGAGATCTATCTGAACGATCCGACCTCAATACCGTCCGACCAGCTCAGGACTCAGGTACACCTGATGCTTCGCGAGTCTTGATTTTCCGGCGCATCTGAAACCTGTAAAAAACAGTGGCCTCAACCTGACTGTTGAGACAGTCCATACGGCCGTTCCTGCTTTTTTATAAAACCGGCTCTTACGATGCCAGAGACAGCTCCTTATGCTCGAAACGGGGAATTGTCTTGCGCTTCATCGGGTTGACTAAAAGAGAACCGCACTCTTCCAAACCCTACAGGTGAAGCATACATATGGATATCCAGGATCTGCATTGCATCGTTATCGGCGCAGGGACAGGCGGTCTTGCCGCCGGTGCGCTGCTTGCCCGCAAAGGTGCGCAGGTGACCCTTCTTGAAATGCAGGACTATCCCGGCGGCTGTGCCGGCACATTTTCTTTGGGCGGATACCGGTTCGACGCCGGAGCGACGATCGGATGCGGATTTCATGAGGGCGGTCCCATGGATGCGCTCGGACGTGAGCTCGACATCTCCTGGCCGGTCAAGCTCGAACCGGTCGCCTGGCAGTATCGCCATCGAGACCTGAGCCTCGACCTGACCCTTACTCGCACTGCAGTTCTTGACCGTTTTCCCCGTTCTGCCGCTTTCTGGAAAGAGCAGTCGATGCTTGCCGAGCTACTCTGGAAGCTCTCATACGGAGGGCTCTCCTGGCCTGTGGCTTCACCCCGTGACCTCGCCAACCTTGCCCAAAAGGCCGTCACCGCGTTTCCCGGTACGGCGCGCCTGCTGAAATTCGCCACAATGACCGCCCTCGAATGGCTTGAATCTCATGGTCTCAATACTGACGGGCAGTTCGTCCGTTTCATCGACGCCCAGCTTCTCGTCTCCGTCCAGACCACGTCGCGTTTCGCCAATGCCGTCAATGCGGCCATAGCCCTCGACCTTCCGGTTTCGGGAGCCTCAAGGATCGATGGCGGTATCGGCAGGATCCCTGAGCTGCTGGCGGACTCGATCGAACGATACGGCGGAGCGGTGCTTTACGGCAAAAAGGTGGATCGCATCGACAGCATCCGCAGGGAGGTGCTCGGCGTCGAGACAACCGATGGCGACGCCCTTGCCGCCGACCTTGTCATCGCCAACCTTACGCCCGACTCACTGGCGCTCCTGGAAGGCCGCACACCGGAACCGGCGGTCGAAACGCTGCCGCCGCGCTGGGGCGCCTTCACTCTCTATCTCGGCGTCGATTCGGCCGCTTTCTCTCTGCCGGGGATAAACCATGTTCAGATAACGGCTTCCGAAGGCGAACTTGGGGAGGGGCGAAGCATATTCGTCTCGATCTCACCGGAGGACGATCCGACGCGGTCGCCCGATGGGCTGCGGGCGGTCACCATATCGACCCACACCCGTCCCGGACCATGGTTCGAAGCTCTGGCCCAAAGCCGCCAGTCCTATCAGGAAATGAAGGAGCGGTATACCAGCGAAGTGCTCAGCCTGCTGAAAGAGCAGTTACCTGAAGCGGCAGGTGCAATCCGTTCCATCACAGCGGGCACACCGGTCACCTGGGAGCGGTGGACCGGCCGCAGGGGCGGCTACGTCGGCGGCTATCCCCAGACTTCGCTCTTCGACGTCAGGAGCCCATCAAGCAATTACGACAACCTCTTTTTCGTCGGAGACTCGATCTTTCCCGGCCAGTCCATGCCAGGGGTGGTCACCGGGGCCAGAAGATGCGTCGAGCTGGCGCTCAGGAGATATGGCAAAAAAGGAGGATGACTCGTTATATTGATTCATGGACATCCAGGAAAAACTCCAGATCCTTTCGGGAGCCGCAAGGTACGACGCTTCATGCGCTTCGAGCGGCAGCAGCCGCGAGGGGAGTCCGCGCGGTACCGGCAACACGTCGCAGGGGGGCATCTGCCACTCATGGTCGGACGACGGCCGCTGCATCTCCCTCCTGAAAATCCTGTTGTCCAACGATTGCCGCTACGACTGCGCCTACTGCGTCAACCGCTCATCGAATCCCATGCCGAGAGCATCCTTCACGGCAAGGGAGGTCGTCGACCTCACCATGGATTTCTATCGCCGGAACTATATCGAAGGTCTCTTCCTCAGTTCCGCAGTCATGAAGGGACCCGACCAGACGATGGAGGAGATGGTTCGTGTCGCCGAAATCCTCAGGAACGAGGAGCGTTTCGGCGGCTACATCCACCTGAAGGTCATTCCCGGAAGCAGCCCTGAGCTGGTCCGGCGAGCCGGGCTTGCCGCCGACAGGATCAGCGTCAACATCGAGTTGCCGTCGAGCGAATCGCTGCATCGGCTCGCTCCGCAAAAACGCAGGGAGTCGATACTCGAACCGATGAAGCTCATCGGCGGCCAGATCGGCACAAGCCTGGTCGAACGGAGAAAAAGCAGGAACGCGCCACGCTTCGCACCGGCCGGGCAGAGCACCCAGATGATCATCGGCGCCAGCCCGGAAACCGATTTCCAGATCCTCAAGCTCTCCCAGGGGCTCTACAACCGGATGAACCTCAAGCGCGTCTACTACTCCGCCTTTGTGCCGGTCAACGACGACAACCGCTTGCCGGTTCTGGCCTCGCCGCCGCTCCTTCGCGAGCATCGACTCTACCAGGCCGACTGGCTGTTGCGATTCTACGGTTTTTCAGCAGAGGAGATCCTCTCCGACGACGCGCCGGACCTCGACGAATCGTTCGATCCCAAGACCGCCTGGGCCCTGCGCCATCCGGAGTTTTTCCCGGTCGAGATCAACCGCGCAGACTACGGCACGCTGCTCCGAGTGCCAGGTATCGGAGTTACATCGGCCAAACGCATCATAGCCGCCCGCCGTTTCTCGCTCATCACCCCCGATGGCATGAAGAAGATCGGAGTGGTCATGAAACGGGCAAAATATTTCATCACCTGCTCCGGGCGACCCTTCGAAAAAACCGACCAGCAACCTGCCCGTCTTCGCCAGAGGCTTCTGCTCGGCGACGGGAGCGAGTCGGCGACAGCACTGGCACCGGCACCGAGGCAGATGGTTTTGTTTTCGTGACGCGTGACGCGTAACACGTGACACGTGACACGTAACACGAGACGCGAGATGCGAGACGCGAGATGCGAGATGCGAGACGCGAGATGCGAGACGCGAGATGCGAGACGCGAGATGCGAGACGCGAGATGCGAGACGCGAGATGCGAGACGCGAGATGCGAGACGCGAGACGCGAGACGCGAGACGCGAGATGCGAGACGCGAGACGCGAGATGCGAGACGTGAGACGCGAGACAGGAGACGTGAATAAATGTAACTGTATTAAGGTTTATGATTTCTCATAAGGAATTGGATGTATGGAAGCAATCCATGTCATTTGTCGAAAGGATTTATGCTTTTACCCGATGTTTCCCCGATGAAGAGAAATTTGGTCTGACTTCACAATTAAGGAGAGCATCGGTTTCGATACCATCAAATATTTCGGAGGGTGCGGCTCGGCAGGGGAAGAAAGAATTCGAACATTTTCTGTACATAGCACTCGGATCCGCAGCGGAAGTGGAGACACAGCTTGAACTGGTTTGCAGACTTGGTTTTGCTTCAGAGTCGACAGTATCCATTGAACAAGAAAATCTTTGAAGGATCCGGCAAATGCTTCTGGGGATGATCCGCCATCTCAAGAGAGCCGATACCTGAAACGTCTCACGCGTCCCGTTTCCGTAGTCCCAAGTCACGCGTCCCGTGTTACGCGTCCCGTTTCCGTAGTCCCAAGTCACGCGTCCCGTGTTACGCGACCCGTTTCCGTAGTCCCAAGTCACGCGTCCCGTGTTACGCGACCCGTTTCCG
Source organism: Chlorobiaceae bacterium (assembly GCA_013334965.1). Lineage (GTDB taxonomy): Bacteria > Bacteroidota > Chlorobiia > Chlorobiales > Chlorobiaceae > Chlorobaculum. Next base: position 119,770 of record JAAXWO010000003.1, read on the forward strand.
TAGTCCCAAGTCACGCGTCCCGTGTTACGCGACCCGTTTCCGTAGTCCCAAGTCACGCGTCCCGTGTTACGCGACCCGTTTCCGTAGTCCCAAGTCACGCGTCCCGTGTTCCGCGTCCCGTTTCCGTAGTCCCTAGTCACGCGTCCCGTGTCACGCGTCACGTTTCCCTAGTCCCTAGTCACGCGTCACGTTTTCCCTGTCACTCGTCATTATATAATTTTACCTATGCCCAGATTTCTCTACGACGGCACTCCTGAAGGCCTCGTGTCGGCGATAGCCGAAATCCTCGATAGCGGGGCAGATCCAAAAAAGGCAGTGATCGTTGCAAGGCAGGACACGCTCTTCGAAGAGGGGTTGTTCATCCGTACAGACCCTACCAGCGTAGACGCACTATTTTCAAAGCTTCGGCAGCGGGCTCCCGATGCCGTGCATACCCTCTGGTACTTTACGATGGCTGAAACCACGGAGATGGAGACCAGCCTGCTTCGTTACATTACCCTCGCCTTCGAGCATGGCGACCGCATCAACGGGCACCTCACCGATTCCGACGTCAAGGCCATCGTCAGTACTGCCCGCAAGGCTGGCAGGGAGCTGCATCGCATGAAAGGGCTGCTCCGGTTCGAACAGCTCCGCGACGGCACCTACCTTGCCAGGATGGAGCCCGACCACGACGTCATCCAGCCCCTCGCGCACCATTTCAGCCGCCGCCTGCGAGCCCAGGTCTGGTACATCTACGACGTGAAGCGGCACAGCGCCGCATACTGGGACGGCAGGGAGCTCAGTTTCGGTACCCTCGAACAGTTCAGCAAGCCGGAGCTCTCCGAAGAGGAGAAAGCGGTGCAGCAGAGGTGGCAGGCCTTCTTCAGGACCATAGCCATCCCGGAGCGCAAAAACCCCCGCCTCCAGAAATCCAACATGCCCGCCAAATACTGGAAGTACCTCACCGAGAAGCAGGCGGAGGGGTAGGACATGCCACCGGTCAGCACGAAATATCACGCATCAGACGCGAATGAGTATGAACCCGGTTCCCGTAATCGTGTTCTGAGAAATCTGCTGGGATTGAAAACAAAAAAGGGGTTTGATGCTCAAGAGATAAAGGGGTACGAAAAAGCCTATCAATTTGTAGTCAATAAGTTCAGAGTGGACCAGTGTCTTCATGTACAGACATTGACGCGATCCATAAACAGTTTTTCGAGCAGTTATATCCATGGGCGGGGCAACACAGAAGCGTAAATCTGACAAAAGAGGGATTTACTTTTCCTTCGGCACAATTTCTGGAAAATACGCTATACACCTTTGAAAAAGAGGTTCTGGCGCCAAACACTCCTTGCTCAGGTTCTGTGGAGGAAGTGCTGAACAAGATTGCCAATGTGCATCTGGAACTGCTGTTCATTCACCCATACAGGGAGGGGAACGGTCGTACAGCAAGACTTGTGGCTACCTTGATGGCTTTGCAGGCAGGATATGAGGGATTTGACTGGAGTTTGGTGGACAAGCGGGTTGACGAGTATGTAAATGCCATTCAGACTTTAGACGTGGCGCTTATGGCTACTCTTCTTGTCGCTGCGCTGGTGCGCTGAGCTTTCTGCTTTATGGGATTTGTCCAGAACTGCTTTAGCATTGTTCACCCCTTCAATTTTTGACGAGGTTACCACTTCACGGTACATCATCTCCCTGAAGCCCTCTTTTGTCTGGAGCTTTGGATGTGCCTGAATGAGTGTGAAGTTTCGGCTCATGAGTTTGATCCGTTATTGTTATTCTTTCAATGTACTAAGCACTATCAGAACGTCCAACCTTTGTAGCTCGTATTCGAGCCATAGCCATTTCATAGCGCAAGAACCCCCGCCTCCAGAAATCGAACATGCCCGCCAAATACTGGAAATACCTCACCGAGAAGCAGGCGGAGGGTTAGTATATTTGCCTACGGATTATCGTTCCGCGACGATAAAGATGCGGTGGAACATGAGGTCGATCATGCCGTCGTTATCGGCCTGACGCTCGAATGCCTGATGGATGCCGTCGAGGAAGGCGGCTTCGAACCCTTCGGGCCACTCTCCATTGTAACATGCCGGGTCGAGGTACCCTGCCCTGGCGCCGGAACAGAACACGTCGAATGCCTGTTGCGGCGTCCTGAGGCTGCGCGACTCTTCGATAGTGCAGAACAGGACCCTGAACCCGGCCTGTTCGAAGAGTGATCGGTACTCATTTTCAGTTTCGAGGAAGAACCAGGGTGGCCGGAACCCTGAAAAAACCTTGCCGATCTCCGGATTCTCACTACACGTTTCGATTGCAGCGATAAATGCCGGGCAGTAGTCATGCCTTGCCGGTGCCTGTATGCCTATCCTTCCGCCTGGGCGAAGCGCCGTTCTCGCGTTGTCCAGGAAACGGGCAGGATTCCTGAACCACTGGAATGCGGAGTTGCAGTAGACGATGTCGAACTCCTCCCGGAAGGCGATGCCTTCGGCGTCCATCTTCACGAAGCTGGTACGTTGATTGCTGAAAGCCTCGGATGCCACGCGCACCATTTCGCCGGAGGGGTCTATTCCTGTCACCTCGCCTGTTGTCCTTTTTGCCAGTTCAGCGGTGAGGTTTCCGGTACCGCATCCCACGTCGAGGATGTCAGCACTTTGCGGGATGTCGAGCAGCTCGATCAGCTTTGCTCCGGCCGAAGCCTGTACCAGAGAGGTCTGCCGGTAACGCGAGGCGATTTGGTCGAATCTTTCCATGGATAGTTGAGCTTTATTTTTCGTTGACCAGCCGGTCTAAAAGTATAAATGTGCCATTTTTATGCAATGTTGAGCATCGAAATGATACACATACATCTTTGAGTGTCGTTCATATGCGAGGAGTAAGTCAATTGAATCTTGAGTAAATTCAGCGGGATTCCGTGTTTCTGATGCTAATTTGGAGAATAGGCCATAGGACTTGATATTTATAAGGTAATGGTATGGAATGAGAAGAAGAGTAACCGATGTCCCAAACTATCGACCAACAGCTCAGGGAAATTCTGGAGCGACACGGAGCCCTTCGACTTGCCCTGTTGTTTGGCTCTATGGCTAAAGGTACGTTTCATCGCGAAAGCGATCTGGACATAGCGGTCGGTGCATTGCGGCCTCTCAAAGTGCAGGAAAAGATCGTATTGGTCGAAGAGCTTGCCGAGGCATTTGGCCGGCCGGTTGATCTGGTTGATTTGTCGACCGTTGGCGAGCCTTTGCTTGGGCAGATACTGTCAGGGGGACGGAGAATTCTCGGAGATGATGCCAGCTATGCCGACCTGGTGCTCAAGCATCTTTATAACCAGGCGGATTTCGTGCCTTATCAGAAAAGAATCCTTCAGCTAAGGAGATCTGCATGGATTGGTCAGTGATTGAACAGAAGCTTGAGTCATTGCGCCGCGCCATCCGTCGAGTCGAAGATAAATGTCCCGACAGTATCGAGGCATAGGTCAACGATTACGATGCCCAGGATATTCTGACCCTGAATCTCACCAGGGCGGTACAACTGTGCGTGGATATCGGCACCCATCTTATCGGTTCCCTGGATGTTCCTCCTCCGGATACCATGGGCAAAACATTTGACGTGTTGTGTCAAGCTGGTATTATCAGCATCGATCTGGCATCACGTTTGAAAAAAGCGGTTGGTTTTCGCAACATTGCTGTCCATAACTATGAGGCGGTGATCTGGTCAATTGTTTTTGCAGTTGCCTGAGAACATCTTCAGGATTATGAAGGGTTTGCAAAAGCGATAATCAACAGGTATGGTCAGGAACATTAAAGCCGAAACCATAAACCTTTATCAATCGACTGGTTGCCACAGCACTATGCTTCGGTCGTAATTATTGAAGTGCAGGCATAAAGCTTTGCGGGTATCTGCATATCATCCCTCCTTGGCGAAAAGAGCTCCCTGAATTTCCTGAAAATTGACGGCTTTACACCACCAAAGATGCTGGTTGACGCGGAGCTATATTGCTCCCGAATCGGTATTTTGTAAAAGGAGGACGCATTTCAGGAACCATCCGAAAAAAACGCATGGCCATACTCGCCATCGACCAGGGCACGACCGGCACCACCTGCATGGTGTACGACGAATCGGGAAACGTGCCCGCAAGGGCTTACCGCGAACTGACGCAGATCTATCCCCGCGCCGGATGGGTCGAGCACGATCCGGAAGAGATATGGAGGACGGTGGCCGACTGCGTGGCCCAGGTCAGGGCAGCCTGGGCCGGCAGTATCGACGCGGTCGGCATCACCAACCAGCGCGAGACCACCGTTGTCTGGGATCGCAGGACGGGCAGGCCGGTGCACAACGCCATCGTCTGGCAGTGCCGACGCACCAGCGAACTCTGCAGCCGTTACTCCGGAGAGGCGAAGCCCATACGGGAGATGACCGGACTGCCGGTTGACGCCTATTTCAGTGCCACCAAGATACGCTGGATCCTCGACAACGTCACGGGGGTCGACGCCGATGAGCTGCTGTTCGGCACGATTGACTCATGGCTCATCTGGAAGCTGACAGGCGGCCGGGTGCATGCGACCGATGTCACCAACGCCTCCCGAACGCTCCTGTTCGACATTCGTGAGCGGCGCTGGGACCCGGGGCTTGCCGCCCTGTTCGGCGTGCCCGAATCCATGCTTCCGGAGGTGAGACCTTCGATAGGCGGGTTCGGCACGGTAAACGCCATTCGTGAGCTGGATGGAGTGCCGATCGCAGGCGTTGCCGGAGACCAGCAGGCGGCCCTGTTCGGCCAGTGCTGTTTTGAGCCGGGATCGGTCAAGAACACCTACGGAACCGGTTGCTTCATGATGATGAACACCGGACAGGATTTCGTTCGTTCGGGCAACGGGCTGCTGACGACCCTCGCTCTCGACGGTTCTGGTCAGCCATGTTACGCCGTTGAAGGCTCCGTTTTCATAGGCGGGGCGGTGATGCAGTGGTTGCGCGACGGGTTGCGGATGATCGGCGACGCCGCGGAGTCGGAGCAGATGGCCGAATCGGTCGGCTCGAACGGCGGCGTCTACATGGTGCCTGCCTTCGTGGGACTCGGCGCGCCGCATTGGAACATGGATGCGCGAGGCACCATCGTAGGCCTGACGCGCGGAACATCAAGAGAGCATATAGTGAGGGCTGCGCTCGAATCGATCGCGTTCCAGTCGTACGACGTGTTCCGGGCGATGGCTGCCGACACGGGAATCGAGCCGCAGGGGCTGACGGTCGATGGAGGCGCAGTAAAGAACGGATTCCTCATGCAGTTCCAGTCCGACCTGCTCGACATTCCGGTGTTCAAGCCCCGGAACATCGAATCGACCGCGCTTGGAGCGGCGTGCCTTGCCGGTTTGCAGACGGGAGTCTGGAGCTCGTCAGCCGATCTCCGGGCATTGAACCAGGTGGACGCCACATTCAGGCCATCGATGAATAAGGAGGACAGGGAGATGCTGCTCGAAGGTTGGCGCAAGGCGATCCGGCAGACGCTTGCCGAGTGATTTCCTAGGATGATGGCAGATAATCATAGAGGGAATTATTGATTAAGCTAAATCATTGTTATAAAAAAGTATGCTGAAGATATTGGAGTGAAGTCCCAGGAGTATTTGTATCTCTTTTTCTCTATCTCCCCGGGTTAAACCCCTCCTGAATGTAGGAGGTTAAAACCCGGGGCAACTGAATGTAAGATATCTGAATGTCCGTCGGGCTAAAGGCCATCCTGAATGTGGGAGATCAACAGCCGGGGCAATAAACCTAATGAATACCATGGCCAGACATACCCGACCCCATGAGGGCGTACCGGAAACCGTAACCTGCCCGATGTGCGGGAAGGAGTTCACCTGCGGACTTTCCAAATTATGCTGGTGCGCTACTTTGCCTATGTCCGACAAGGTTCGTGCCTGGCTTGCCGAACGTTACGAAACCTGTGTCTGCATGACATGCCTTATGAAACTGATCGAGGATGATCAGAAAGGATGATGCTGATCGACCGGCGTGATGCTCCAGGGCGTTTTGCCTCTTTCCATCGAATCGATCATCCGGACAGGGTGGCCACCTCCTTCCCCTCATCGAATTGTTTGTCAGACTCCTCTGCCTTCAGGGATCAGGGTTTTCTCCGCTCTTGATCGCCGTATCACCTGAACAAAAAACCTGGCAGGCTTATTACATGCCGGGAAATGCCGTCAGGTTGTCCGCATAAACCCCGTATGTTCGTTATATTGCCTGTGGTTTCGCCTTGAAGGCGATGTATCGAAAACAATAGAGGTATCCTGGACAAGAGACATGAACGATCAAAGAATATCGATTCTCGGATGCGGATGGCTTGGATTGCCGCTCGCCCGTTATTTTGCCGGAAAGGGATTCCGGGTCAAGGGATCGACCACCAGCGAAGGAAAGTTTGACGCGCTCCGTGCAGCCGGAGTAGAGCCATACCGGATCGTCTTGGGCGATTCGCTTGAAGGCGACGTCAAACCGTTCCTCGACAGCGAGATCCTTGTCGTGAACATTCCTCCGCAGCGTCGGGACGATATCGTCGAATACCATGTCGGGCAGATATCCATGCTCATCGACGCTATCGCCGAATCGCCGGTAAAACATCTCCTGTTCGTAAGCGCCACGTCGGTCTATCCGGCGCTTGGCCGAGAAGTCGTTGAGGATGATGCATTTGCCCCCGAAGATGCCGATACGCCGGTCGGACAGGCGCTGCTCTACGTCGAGGATATGCTTCTTTCCGAACCAGCCTTCAACACGACGGTGGTAAGGTTCAGCGGACTGATCGGTCCTGGCCGTTATCCGGTAAACTTCATGCAGCGCATGAAGGAGATCGCTGATTCCGACCAGCCGGTTAACCTCGTTCATCTCGACGACTGCGTGCAGATTATCGGCGAAATCATCAGCAGGGAGCTCTGGGGAGAGGTGTTCAACGCCAGTTGCCCCGGCCACCCGACGAGGCGCGAGTTTTATGCTGTCGCTGCAGAGAGCCATGGCCTGAGCGCGCTGCCTCCGGCAGCAGCAGTCGGCCGACCGTTCAAGACCGTAAGCAGCGAAAAACTCGAAAAGGCCCTGGGGGGATACCGTTTCCTGCATCCGGATCCGCTTGCAATGGCCCGAACTGTAGAGTGATTTGTCGTATTGTGCAGATTGGCATCATGCACCCCGTACCTTAAGGGCAGGGTGCATGGAACGAGCCTGGCGGCGTCTACAGAATGAATTCGAGGTCATATCCGCCTTCAGCAGCTTCGACGGCAAAATCTCTTAGTTTCCGGAGGAACCCGACTGCCTTGTCAGGATCGAGCGCTCTCCAGTAGGCGATTTTAACCGGGTCGTCCTGCCAGCCGAGCATAACCCGTTCAGGACTTTTCGACCCGATATTTTCGATGCACCCGTCGATGATCTTCAGCATCCCCCCGATGCTTGCAGACGGCAGGAACGCTTCGTCCCAGCTGTCGAGTCCGTTGTTCGATTCAGAGATGAACGGAAGGGCGTTCAGCGCCTCTGCCACGCCGTAATGGAACAGGGCCGCCAGGTCGTGAGGGGAGATGTCGATCGAGGCGTAAACCTTGTAGTCGCTGTCGTCAAGCCTCACGGTGCCTACCTGTCCGGCGCGGTAGATCGGAAGCTCGCGGTGCAGGGGGTTTTCGTCGTCGAGCAGGATGTGACGTACTGTCATGATGCTTTGATTCCGAACTGAAACGATTAATTCTGGATTGCTGTTTTTCTGAATGGAATTGGTTTCGCAGGGCGTCTTTAGTATAATTAATTTTTGGCAGTGAAGTGAATACAGCGTCAAATGTACTCGTGAACGGTCAGATTGAACAACAGGGCAACCTCAATATGCTTGGTCAAATTTATAGATACAGATCATAATGGAAGGCAACTTTTCAAATAGAGTACAGGACGTCATCAGGCTTAGTCGCGAAGAGGCTCTTCGCCTGGGTCATGATTACATCGGCACCGAGCATCTCCTGCTCGGTCTGATCCGTGAAGGTGAGGGGATAGGCGCCAGGATACTGAAAAACCTGAAAGTCGACCTCATCAGGCTGAAACAGAAGATAGAGGAGAGCACCCATCAGAAGGTTGCCGCAACCCAGATGGGCAATGTGCCTCTTACAAAACAGGCAGAGAAGGTGCTGAAAATCACCTACCTCGAAGCCAAGATTTGCAAGTCGACCATCATCGGCACCGAGCATCTGCTCCTGTCGATCCTGAAGGGCGAGGACAATATCGCAGCCCAGATACTCGAACAGTTCGGCGTGAACTACGATCAGGTTCGTGATGAGCTGGTGAGCATCACCACCGGACGGAGCGAATCCGACGAGCCTCCCATGGAGGGTTCCTACTCTTCAGGCAGCGCAGAGCGTTCATCCAAAAAGCCTGAAGCGAAACGGGGCGAAAGAACCAAGACCCCGGTGCTTGACAATTTCGGCCGCGACATCACAAGGCTCGCCATGGAGGACAAGCTCGACCCGATCATCGGGCGCGAGAAGGAGATCGAGCGCGTTGCCCAGGTGCTCAGCCGCCGCAAAAAGAACAACCCGGTACTGATCGGCGAACCCGGCGTCGGAAAGACAGCCATCGCCGAAGGGCTTGCCCTCAAGATCGTGCAGCGCAAGGTGTCACGCGTGCTCTACGACAAGCGCGTCGTGGCCCTCGATCTCGCAGCCCTGGTTGCCGGCACCAAGTACCGCGGCCAGTTCGAGGAGCGCATGAAGGCCCTTATGAACGAGCTTGAACGTTCGCGTGACGTGATCCTGTTCATCGACGAGCTTCATACCATCATCGGCGCCGGCGGCGCTTCCGGATCGCTCGATGCGAGCAACATATTCAAACCGGCGCTTGCACGCGGCGAGCTCCAGTGCATCGGCGCCACCACGCTTGACGAGTATCGCCAGTACATCGAGAAGGACGGCGCGCTCGACAGGCGTTTCCAGAAGATCATGGTCGAACCGACATCGGTCGATGAAACCATACAGATCCTGAACAACATCAAGAGCAAGTACGAGTCGCACCATCACGTGCACTATTCGGAAGACGCCATCGAGAAGGCAGTCAAGCTCTCTGAGCGTTATATAACGGACCGCTTCCTGCCCGACAAGGCGATCGACGTCATGGACGAGGCGGGCGCCAGGGTGCATCTGAGCAATATCCATGTACCCAAGGAGATCCTCGAACTTGAGAAGTCGATCGAAGAGGTCAAGGTGGAGAAGAACAAGGTCGTCAAGATGCAGAACTTCGAAGAGGCAGCAAGGCTTCGCGACAAGGAGAAGAACCTGCTCGACGAGCTCGACCACGCCAAGGCGGAGTGGGAAGAGCGTTCTTCCGAGAGCGTCTACGACGTCACCGAAGCGGATATTTCGTCGGTGATCGCCATGATGACCGGAATCCCGGTGGTCAAGGTTGCGGCGTCCGAGTCGAAGAAGCTGCTCAACATGGAGAACGAACTGAGGCAGGAGGTCATCGGCCAGGACGAGGCGATCAAGAAGATCACCAAGGCCATCCAGCGCACAAGGGCAGGCCTGAAAGATCCTTCACGCCCGATCGGCTCGTTCATTTTCCTTGGCCCGACCGGCGTCGGCAAGACCGAGCTGGCCAAGGCGCTCACCCGCTACATTTTCGACAGCGAGGATGCCCTGATCAGGGCAGATATGAGCGAGTACATGGAGAAGTTTTCGGTAAGCCGCCTGGTCGGAGCGCCTCCCGGATACGTCGGTTACGAAGAGGGCGGCCAGCTGACTGAAAAGGTTCGCCGCAAACCATACTCGGTGATTCTGATCGACGAGATCGAAAAGGCACACCCTGACGTGTTCAACATCCTTCTGCAGGTGCTCGACGAAGGCGTGCTGACAGACGGCCTCGGACGCAAGGTGGATTTCCGCAACACGATCATCATCATGACCTCGAACATCGGGGCCAAGGAGATCAAGAGCTTCGGTACAGGCGGCGGCATGGGCTTCTCGGCACCGGAAGACGCATCAGGCAACTACAAGGCGATGAAGTCGACCATTGAAGACGCCCTGAAGCGGGTGTTCAATCCTGAGTTCCTGAACCGTATCGACGACACGATCGTGTTCCACCAGCTTGAGAAGTCGGACATCTTCAAGATCATCGACATCACCGCCGGAAAGCTCTTCAAACGTCTCCGCGATATGGGCATCGAGGTTCAGATCGACGAGAAGGCCAAGGAGTTCCTGGTCGACAAGGGATATGACCAGAAGTATGGCGCACGGCCGCTCAAGCGCGCACTGCAGAAATATGTAGAGGATCCTCTCGCGGAAGAGATGCTCAAGGGCCGCTTTATCGAAGGCAGCGTCATTTCGATAACCTTTGATGAAAAGGAGAACGAGCTGCGTTTCGCCGACGGAACGGCATCGCCCAAAAAAGGCAAGCAGGAGGAGACGCTCGACAAGGAGTAATCACCCTTGCATACATAGCCAGTTCCGATGAACAGGTTGCGACAACAGCAAAGAGGCTGTCTCAGATGTACATGATGAGACAGCCTCTTTGTATTCTAACTGCGAGGCCCTGGCTGATGGGCTTCGGACGGCAAGCCTTGAATGGCGTACAGGAATGTCCGCCCTCTTTTGGGCATGTTGAGTTCGATTTTAAAGGAGTACTGGTTTTCCAACCCGCCATTATCCCCGATGAGCATGACTTGGCCGATGTGCCTTCTGAGACTGCCTGGCGTTACCCGTGGATAAAGCATAACAAGGCAAAAGGGCCGCCCTCTCAGGCAGCCCTTTGTTTTGTTCTCTGAAAACCATCCTCAGCCGATCTGCGGGTGGCCTTCGAGAGACTGGAGCGAACGCTGAAGCATCTCTTCGGGCAGGGCGTAGTCGCTGATCCTCCCGGACAGGAACGCATCGTAACCCTGCAGGTCCATAAGCCCGTGTCCCGACCAGTTCATGAGGATCACCTTCTCCTTGCCCTCCGCTTTCGCCTGTTTCGCTTCGCGGATGGTCTGGGCTATGGCGTGCGAGGTTTCAGGAGCGGGAATGAACCCTTCGGTATGGGCGAAGAGCAATGCCGCCTCATAGCATTCGGTCTGAGGCATGGCGGTCGCCTCGATCAGGCCAAGCTGCTTCACATGGCTGACAAGCGGAGCCATGCCGTGGTAGCGCAACCCTCCGGCGTGGATGGCCGGCGGGACGAACCGGTGACCCAGGCTGTGCATGGGCAGGAACGGAGTCATCTTGGCAACGTCGCCCGCATCATACACGTAAGGCCCCCTGGTAAGGGTAGGGCAGGCCTCTGGTTCTGTCGCGATCACCCTGACCTCCTTGCCGTGGATCTTGTCGCACAGGAACGGGAAGCTGATTCCTGCGAAGTTGGAGCCGCCACCCGCGCATCCGATGACGATGTCCGGGTATTTTCCGATCTTGTCAAACTGTTTTTTCGCCTCAAGGCCGATAATGGTCTGGTGCAGCATCACATGGTTCAGCACGCTGCCCAGTGCATAGCGGGTATCGTCGCGCTCCACGGCCTGCTCTATCGCTTCGCTGATGGCGATGGCGAGGCTGCCGGGCGTATCGGGGGTTTCTTCAAGGATTTTGCGGCCGATGGCGGTCTCCATGCTCGGGCTGGGGAAGCAATCGGCGCCCCAGGTTTTCATCATGATCTTCCTGAACGGCTTCTGGTCGAAGCTGATCCTGACCATGAACACCTTGCACTCGATGCCGATAAGCTTGCAGCTCATGGCCAGCGCGCTGCCCCACTGGCCCGCGCCGGTCTCGGTGGTCAGGTACTTGATGCCGAACTGCTTGTTGTACCAGGCCTGGGCGACCGCCGTGTTCGGTTTGTGGCTGCCTGCAGGCGATACGCCTTCGTTCTTGTAGTAGATCTTTGCCGGGGTGCCGAGGGCGGCTTCGAGCCTGCGGGCGCGGTACAGCGGTGACGGGCGCCAGAGTTTGAGGATGCCGAGCACCTCTTCGGGAATGTCGATCCATCGCTCGGTGCTTACCTCCTGCTCGATCAGGTTCATCGGAAAGACCCTTGCGAGGTCATCCGGCCCGATCGGGTTTCCGTCCGGCCCGACAGGCGGCGGCAGCGGAACAGGAAGGTCAGCCTGGATGTTGTACCATTGGCGGGGCATCTCGTCCTCGCTGAGGAGGATCTTTGTGGGCTCTGTACTCATGCTGGTATTACTTGTTTGACATGTAAGATTCCTGGCTCGCAGGTCAGGCCATTATGAAAAATAGAGGACAAGGCGCGGATTTCAATACTGTAAAGTAACGAATTAATGAATGATGATGTAAAAAAGAGGTGAAACGTCAGGATGTGGGTGCCGAAGGCGGGAATCGAACCCGCACGTCCATTGCTGAACACGGGATTTTAAGTCCCGGGCGTCTACCAGTTCCGCCACTTCGGCAAGCATTCAGATCGGAAACGGCCTAATTTACCATCTTTACGACGAATACACAAACAGCGTTCGTTTCCGATCATCCGTTTATTATGGAGTGAAGTGGTCGAACCCCTTTCCTGAATCAGCGAGGTCGATCGTCATGCCGTAGATGTCGGTCAGCAGCAGCCCCTCTTCGGGCTCCGTGATCCTGCCGATGATCGAGATGTCACGGTTTGCAGCGATATCGTCGTAAAGTCCCTTCGGCACCGTGAACAGCAGCTGGTAATCCTCACCTCCCGACAGCGCCCATGAGAGGGCATCCTCCTGGAACTCTTCGGCGATGCTTCTCGCTTCGGGAAGCACAGGGATCCGTCCTTCTTCGATCAGGGCACCCACGCCTGACCTCCGGCAGATATGGCCGATATCGGAGGTCAGGCCGTCCGAGATGTCGATCATGGATGTCGGCACGATATCATTGTCGCGGAAAAACCGTATCGTGTCCAGGCGCGCTTCAGGCAGCAGGTGGTGACGGATGGCCCCGGTATACTCCTGCAGTTCAGCCATCACATCCTTGTTGTATGGCTCGTTGTTGCGCAGTTGCTCGATCATCGTCGCCCGTTCCCGGAGCAGCACCTTCAGGCCCGCTGTCGAGCCTCCGAGCGTTCCCGTCACGCAGACCAGGTCGCCCGGCATGGCCCCTTTTCTCAGCGTCAGGCGATGTTCGGCAGTTTCTCCGATCATGGTCACCGAAATCGTGAGGCCCGACGGTGAGGACGAGGTATCTCCGCCAGCGATGGCCAGACCATATCGGGATGCCGCATGGACCATGCCGCGGTAAAGCTCCTCGACCATTTCCACCGGTACCTTGCGCGGCACGGCGATCGAAACCAGCGCGTATCGAGGCTCTGCGTTCATGGCGCAGACGTCGGAGACGTTGACGCTGATCGACTTGCTGCCGAGGTGGTGCATCGGGGTGGTCAGGAGGTCGAAGTGCACATGTTCGACGAGAAGGTCGGTCGTGGCGACCTGAAGCGCGGGGCCGCCGGTGCGGTAGACCGCACAGTCATCGCCGATACCCTCCATGAGGCCGGGAGCGTTTTTCAGCGAAGGGGCTGCAATGGCCGAAACTCTTTCGATAAGCCCGAATTCACCGATCTCCGAAATAGGTTTGAATGACATATATTTACGTACATTAAAAATTAGACATGCTTTTCCGGCATACGCCGGGCCCGCCGTTCACAAACATAGACAATTTCTTTTTTCCCATGGGTTTTTTTGACAAGCTCGGGTTGACGCGCCTGAAAGAGGGGCTCACCAAAACCCGCGATACCTTTCGGGACAAGCTCTCATTCGTCACGAAAGGCAAGACGGAGGTAGATGACGAGTTCCTCGAAGAGCTCGAAAACATTCTGGTGGCCGCCGACGTGGGTGTCGAAACCACGCTCGACATCGTCGAAGCCGTCACCGAACGATCGAAGTCCGAAACCTACCGCACGGAAGAGGAGTTGAACCGGATGGTCATGGACGAAATCCGGAAGCTTCTGACCGAATCCGGCCACGACCACCCGGTCGATTTCGATGCTCCGCTTTCAGCAAAACCTTACGTCATCATGATCGTAGGCGTGAACGGCGCAGGAAAGACCACCAGCGTCGCCAAGCTTGCCCACAACTACGAAAAGGCGGGCAAACGGGTCGTGATCGCTGCCGCAGACACCTTCAGGGCGGCCGCATACGAACAGCTCAAGATATGGGCCGACCGGGCAGGCGTACCCATCATCGGCCAGGGACAGGGCGCAGATCCGGCCTCCGTGGTTTTCGACTCCGTCAGTTCCGCCATATCCAGGGGGAGCGACGTGGTGCTGGTCGATACGGCCGGTCGCCTGCACAACAAGAGCCACCTCATGGAAGAGCTTGCAAAGATCATGCGCGTGGCCCGAAAGAAGATTCCGGAAGCCCCTCACGAAGTGCTGCTGGTGCTCGACGGCACCACCGGGCAGAACGCTGTGCTCCAGGCCAGGGAGTTCACGAAATTCGTCAACGTCACCGGCCTGGTCATGACCAAGCTCGACGGCACCTCCAAAGGGGGCATCGTACTCTCGATTTCGCGTGAGCTCAACCTTCCGGTCAAGTACATCGGCGTGGGCGAGAAGATCGACGACCTCCAGCTGTTCGATCGCGTCAAGTTCGTCGAGGCGCTGCTCGAAAAAGAGGGGTGAAAAAGGCCTCTCCATGGATTCTATGGGCGGTTCGTGAACCGCCCTTGCCTGCCTTTTGATACAACATCCAGCGTTCCGCCCTCCTTTCAGCTTGCTTAAGCCAATTGATTATATCGAGGCTGCCTGATCTACTCCTCCATCAATTGCGTTACGCTCATCCCAAGATTTCCCAGCAGTGTCGTCGGGTCGCTGATCCGGAACAGGTGCGTGCCGGATCGGGCGTCCTGTGCGCCGAGCCTGTCGGCGACGGTCGATGATTCAGGCATCGACGCGACCAGACCCGCCAGAGGGTTCTCGATCCTTGACGGTCCGGTGAACATCACCACATGGACGATCTCGGCATCAGGGAGGTCGAGGAGGTAATCGATATGCCAGTGCAGTTTTTTGCCCGCTTTTCCGGTCGGTTCACGGTATCCCGTGGCCGTGAAGTGTTCGACAAGCGCTTTCCGGATCTTGTGCGGTTTCCCCTTGCCGCTTCTTGACGCGTGGCGCACCAGCCTTCCGGCAAGCGGAAACGCCCCCTTGCCGTCGCCCAGCGCCGAGCCGACATAGAGGTAGGTCCCAGGCTCGAAGCTGATCGCCCTGCCTCCAAGAAATCTCCCGAACGAAACCTCCGCAGGCGCACGGAGTTCGATGAGCAGCATATAGGTGCCCTGGCGGGAATTGTGGCCGAAAATGGTAAACTGCATAGAGCGGAATTGCATTATTGAGGATAAGATGCAATATTAGCGAAGCTGTATCAAGCGGTCAATCTGCCGGTTGCGAGATTGACGGGCACTCATATCGACGGTGATGATGAAAAGTATGCGAAACAGCGACGACATGGCGCATGAGCGCCGGGAGATGGTTGAGCAGCTCAGGCTTTACGGTATAAGCAATCCCCGTGTCCTCGATGCTTTTATGACGGTCAGGCGGCACCTGTTCCTGGAAGAGCCACGCCGTCCGTTCGCATACAACGATTGTGCCTGGCCCATAGGGTACGGGCAGACCATATCGCAGCCCTATACGGTGGCCTATATGACGACGCTTCTCGTTGAGCGGGTTCCGTCGGGCAAAGTTCTTGAAATCGGGACAGGCTCCGGATACCAGGCAGCCATCCTGGATGCTCTCGGGTACCAGGTGTTTACGATTGAACGCATCCCGGGCCTGTACGACATGGCCGGCAAGGCGCTGGATTCCATGGGGATACAGGTGACCAGGAGATGCGGTGACGGTACGCTCGGCAGGGAGGAGGAGGCGCCGTTCGACGGTATCATCGTCACGGCAGCCGCCCCCCATGAACCACGGAGCCTGATGGGGCAGCTTGCCGACAGCGGCGTGATGATCGTTCCCCTCGGTGACCTCGGGTCACAGCAGATGACGGTGATCCGGCGCAGGGGCAGCCGGTTCGAACATGAGGTGTTTCACAGTTTCGCCTTTGTGCCGCTCTGCGGCAGGGAAGGCTGGTCAGATAACTACGGATAACAAGTCAATAAAGATAGAGACATTTATGGCACTTATGAGCAAGTTGAGGGACAAGACGCACATCTTGATGATTATCCTTGTCGTCACATTTCTGGGCCTGATCGTTTTCGAGTGGGGGATGAACTTCACCGGGCCGACCAAGAAAGCCGGGCTTGCAGGAAAGGTCAATGGGCGCTCCATTACCACTGAGCAGTACGAAGAGATCTACAACGGCCTGAACGATAATTTCAGGCGGACCAACCCCGGGGCCGAGGTCACCCCGCAGGTGGAAAACAACTTCCGTGAGCAGGCCTGGAACGTCGCCGTCGATCAGGCGCTCGTCGAAGAAATGTTCGAGAAATACGGTATCAAGGTCCAGGACAGCGAAGTGCTTGCAGCGGTCAACAACGAGGCCAACCCGCCCATGATCATCCGCCAGAACTTCACCGATCCGCGTACCGGCAAGATCGACCGGCAGGTGCTCGAACAGGTGCGTCGCGACCCCAAGGCAAAAGCTTTCTGGGTAAAGGCCCAGGAGGTCGTCAAACGTGAACTGATGGTCGACAAGCTGCTTATGGCCCTCAAGACGATGGCTGTCGTCACCGAGCCTGAAGTCGTCGAACTCGTCCAGCGCCAGTTCACCACCTTCCAGGCATCATTCATTCCTTTCCCGCTGAGCTATGCCGGTCCCGAGACCATGTTCCCGGTCAAGGATGACGAGATCAAGAGCTGGTACACGGCCCACAAAGAGCAGTTCAAGCAGGATAACACGAGAACCGGCGAGTTTGTGTTTTATCCGCAGACCCCCTCTTCACACGACAGCCTTCAGGTTAAAAAGGAGATCGACGGCCTGGTTCCGCAGTTTGCCGCCGCACCAAGCGACAGCGAGTTCGTCAAGGTTCAGAGCGACAGGCCAACGGCAGCCAACGTCACCTATTCGAGGGCCGATTTTTCTCCGGCGGCAGGCAATGCAGTTTTCGGTTCACCAAAACTGGCTGCAGGCCAGGTTGTCGGGCCCATAGCTGACCGCGGTTTTTACCGCCTGCTGAAGATCAAGGGCGTTTCGTCGGGCGAACCGGCGGCTAGCGCCTCCCACATACTTATTCGCGTCAACCAGGCTGATGCGGCACGCTCTCTCGCGCTTGTCGACCAGATTCTGGGAGAGCTGAAGAAAGGCGTTTCATTCGAGACCCTTGCAGCAAAATATTCTGAGGATCCCGGCAGTGCCCGCAACGGTGGTTTTGTCGGATGGTTCACCAAGGAGCGGATGGTGCCCGAATTCTCGCAGGCTGTTTTCGCCGGGAAGCCAGACCAGATTGTCGGCCCGGTAAAGACGCAGTTCGGCCTGCATATCATCAGGATAGACGGCTTCGACCAGAAGCGGATCGTCTGTTCTGAAGTGGCGAGGCAGATAAAACCCTCCTCCCAGACTGTCGAGTCCATAAAAAGGAACGCGATGGCTTTCCAGTCGGAAGCGAAGTCAAAGGGATTCGAGCAGGCCGCAAAGAGTGCAAAGCTCGATATCGTGAAGACCGGTGAGTTCTCAAGGCAGAGCCTGATACCTGTGCTCGGCATGAACGACAAGGTGACCCGGTTCGCCTTCAAATCGAAGGAAGGGGATCTCTCGGACGTGCTCGAAACCGAGAAGGGATTCGCGGTCATGAAGATCCTCTCGAAGAACGATACAGGCTATCGCCAGCAGGATGCGGAACTCAACGCCATGATCAAGTCAGAGCTGGTTCGCGAAAAGCAGGGCGTGGCCCTGAAAGCCAAGCTTGCCGCCCTGTCGGCATCCGCCGGAGGTTCGCTTGACGCCATCGTCGCCCGTGACCCGAGCCTCAAGATCTTTACCTCGAACGAGATCCGCTGGCGTGACGGCGTCATTGCAGGAGCAGGAGCCGATCGTCAGCTTGTGGAAGCCATGGCAGGCATGAAACCGGGCAAACTCTCACCGCCCGTCCAGTTTGCCAACGGATATGCGCTTGTGCTGCTTACAGGACGGCAGCTGGCCGAAGGCGTGGATATGAATGTCGAAAAGGGGCGTATTCTGCCCCAGTTGCTCAAAGTGAAGCAGGAGCAGTTATTCGCCGAATACTTCGGTTCGCTCCGCAAATCAGCTAAAATCGAAGATTTCCGGCAGTGACCGGAAGAGAGCGCAAAGCATAAAAAAAGGCTGCCCCGGAAAAGGCAGCCTTTTTTTATGGGTAGACAAAGGAGCGTCCCCACCCTTTAAAGGAGGGCGGACATTCCTGTCCGCCATTCAGGGAAGTTCATGGTTATCCCATTGGAGCTGCGCCATTTGCTATCCCGCAATCTGAAGAAAATGGCGGGTAGGAAAACCCGCCCTCCTATGAAAAGCAATACACATTCTCTTCGCAGGGTTCAATGAAAGGGTGTCGGACATTCCTGTCCGCCATTCAATGGCGTTTCCAGGCTCGCTCAATGCGCCTGGACGAACTCTTCAAGGCGGGTTTTTATTGCTTCAACCTTGTGCATCATGAGGCATTCGGCAGCAAGCGCTTCGCACTCATCGATCGAATACCTGTTGACTGCGGTCTTCAGCGCAGGGATTTCGGAGCTGACGATGCTGAACTCCCTGAGGCCGCAACCTATCAGGAACGGAATGGCAAGGGGATCGGAGCCCATATCGCCGCACAGCGAGACTCGGCAGTGGTTTTTCTGCGCTGTTGAAATGATCCTGTGGAGCTGACGGATGATTGCCGGGTGGAACTTCTCGAACAGGTCCTGCACGATGAGGTTGTTGCGGTCCACCGCAAGGGTGTACTGGGTCAGGTCGTTGGTGCCGATGCTCACGAAATCCACTATTCTGGTGATTTCGTCGATCAGCTCGACGGCCGCCGGAATTTCAATCATGGCTCCAAGGCCGGGTTTGTCAAACGGCTCGCTGGACTCGCCCCTGATGCGTTTGTAATGCTTTTCGAGCAGGCCCTTGATGTATTCTATCTCTTCGATGGAGGAGATCATGGGCATGAGCAGATCGATATTGCCGTGGACGTTCGCCCTGATGATAGCCAGGAGCTGCGCATTGAGTATTTCCGGTACATCGATCAGGATCCTGATGCCCCTCCATCCAAGGTTCGGGTTCGGTTCCTTGACCGGGGAGTATATCAGCTTGTCTCCGCCGATATCGAACAGCCTTATGACCAGCGGTTTTGGGTGGAGCATCTCCGCCATTTCGAGGTAATACTCCTGCTGGAAAGACTCCTTTGGGGGTTTGAGGTCGTCAAGGAACAGGTTTTCAGTCCTGAACAGTCCTACTCCTTCAGAGCCGGTTGTCTCAAGGTTATCGAGTTCCTCCTTGAAATCGATGTTCGAGTAGGCCGATATCCTCACGCCGCAGCGGGTGAACGCAAGCTGATGGGCATGCAGCGAATCGTCTGCCTCGCGTCTTGTTTCGGACTCCTTCTTTTTCTGGTACTCCTCGACGGTTTCATCCTTCGGATCAGTGATGATCAGTCCGTTGCTGCCGTCAAGGATGATGTGGTTCCCGGAGAGCAGCTTCTGGGAGCGGTTGCCGAGGCCGACCACCATCGGGATATTGAGCGATTTGCAGATCAGCGATATGTGCGAGGTCTTGCCGCCGGTATCGGTCGCAAAGCCCTTGACGTTGCTTCTGCTGAGCAGGATGATGTCCGCCGGGGAGAGGTGGTGCGACACCACGATCTTGCCTTCCGGCACCCACGAATGCAGCTTGTTGATGTTGAGGTTCCTGACGATCCTGTCCCTTATGTCGTGCAGGTCGGTCGCCCGTTCGCGGAAAGATATGTCGTCTGAATTGATGAAATTTTCGAGGTATTTCCCGAACTCCTGTTCAATGACCAGGTGCGCCGGTTTCAGCTCCGTTCGGATCCGCCTTGAAATGGTCTTGATAAGGAACGGGTCCTTGAGCAGCAGGATCTGCGCCTGGAAAATATCGGAATAGAGCCTGCCGATCTTGCGAGTCGTCACCCGCTCGATCTTTTTAAGCTCTTTCTCGGAACGGTGCAGGGCGGTAAGGAAGCGTTCCACCTCCTCTTCGACGTTTTCGGGGCACAGCTCGTCGGTTTCGTGATCGATGGTCTCCTTGACGAACTCATACACTTCACCGATAGCGAACCCTTTGGAGGCTCCGATACCACGATACCGACGCTCCTTGCCGGAGGCCGCATGGTCATTTTCGGTGTCTCCCGCGGATTCCGGCGAGAGTTTGCCGGTGGATTTCGGTGTTTTGCTGTAGTGCATGATCGGCAGTGCTAAAAAGGTGCTGCGTCAGAATTATTGATATAGCCATCCATGTCCATGGGCGGAGGTTCCGGCAGGAACGCCTCCTGGTATACAGGCGCGGAATGGTCCTGATGGTGATGGCCTTCGTCTCCTGCCGTCAGGTAGGAGTTGGCCGTAGACTGGAACCGGCCATAGTTTTTGAGGAACAGCAGCCTGACGGTGCCGATCGGCCCGTTACGCTGTTTGCCGATGACGACCTCGGCGATATCCTTGGTCGAAGAGCCGTCCTCGAAGTTCTTGGTGCCGTACATCTCGGGCCTTGAAAGGAACATGACCATATCGGCGTCCTGCTCGATCGAACCCGACTCCCTGAGGTCGCTCAACTGCGGCCTGCGGTCACCGGAACGCTGTTCCACCGAACGGTTGAGCTGCGCCAGTGCGATGATGGGTATGTTGAGCTCCTTTGCGAGCGCCTTGAGCGAACGGGAAATCTGGGCGATCTCCTGCTCGCGGTTCGAGCGTCCGTCCCTGACCGGCGTGACCAGCTGAAGGTAGTCGACCACCACCATGCCGATGCCGTGCTCCTGTTTCATGCGCCTGGTCTTGGCCGTCAGCTCCATGATCGAGATGCCCGGCGTATCGTCGATGAACAACTTGGCTTCCGCAAGGGCGTCCATGCTGTTGATGATCTTGCCCATCATTTCCGGCGAAATCTGTCCACGCCTGACCAGTTGCGACTCCACATACGCCTCGGCGCACATCAACCTGACGGCGAGCTGGATTTCGGCCATTTCAAGGCTGAAGAAAAGCACCGGAGTGTTGAAGTTCACGGCGGCGTTACGAGCCAGCGCCAGCGCAAAGGCCGTTTTACCCGCGGAAGGACGGGCCGCGATGATGATCATATCCGAGTTCTGGAACCCGGCAGTGTAAGCGTCCAGGTCCGAGAATCCCGACCCGATTCCAGTGACCGACGATTGGGACGAACTCAGGGTTTCGATCATCCTCGTCGCCGTCTTCAGCAGCTCCTTGATGCTGGTAGCCTTTTTCTTGATGCCCGACTGCGAGATGTTGAAGAACTGCTGCGAAGCGTTCTCCACCAGGTCGAAGATGTCCATCGAGGTGTTGTAGGCCGCTCCGGAGATGTGCGACGATATCGAGATCAGGCGGCGGTAAAGGTACTTCTCCTTCACCAGCCGGGCATAGTACTCGATGTTTGCCGAGCTGATCACCTTGCCTGACAGCTCGCCGAGATAGGGCCTTCCGCCGATGTTCTCCAGCTCGCTGATTCTCGACAGCTCCTCGCTTACCGTGATCAGATCGATGGCCTGGCGCTTCTGGTAGAGCTGCATCATCGCACGGAAAATGATCTGGTGCCGCTTCTCGTAAAAGACCGCCTCTCCGTTGTCCCCGAAAATCTGTATCACCTGCTCGATAGGATCGTCTTCCAGCAGGATGCATGCAAGCACCTCCTGCTCGACTTCCAGCGAGTAGGGAGGAACCCTGCTTTCCTGGCTGAAATCGATGTCGCGGCTCAGGTCGAGCTGTGCTTCACGCTTCTTCATTCCTGTACTTTTTCCCCTCTATCCTGTTAATTCTTCAGTATCGGTCAACCCTTCAGGCAGACCTTGTCGTAATGGGCTCTCAGCATCTGGACATCCTCCCAGCAGGGCCTTTTCCAGTTCGGGTTTCTCAGGAGCGCCGCCGGGTGGTACGTAACCACACAGTCGAACTGGTTCCAGCGGATGATGCGTCCCCTCATGGCGCTCAACGACAGGGTGTTGCCGAGTATGGTGTTGGCAGCCACACGGCCCAGCAGGAGAACCACCTTGGGCTTCACGATCTCAAGCTGCTGCATCAGGAATGGTTTGCAGCTCTCAATCTCGTCGCTTAACGGATTCCTGTTCTCCGGCGGGCGGCACTTGACGATGTTTCCTATATAAACGTCGCTCCGTTCAAATCCTATCGCCAGCAGGATCCTGTCGAGCAGTTGGCCTGAGCGGCCTACAAAAGGCCTTGCCTGGGCATCCTCTTCAGCTCCCGGGCCTTCTCCTATAACAAAAAGTCCGGCCTCGGGATTCCCTTCACCGAACACGACGTTGCTGCGTGTCAGCGAAAGCCTGCAGTTGGTGCACCCTGCGGCGCTCCTGCTGAGCGTAGCGAGCTCCATCGCCGGTGAATCGCCGGGCCCCGGGGATTCAGGATGCGGATCGAAAAGCGAATCCTGCGTCATTGCACTTCAGGGGTTTCTGTCATCGATACAGGAGCGGTTCGATGGCGTCGAGAAGCCTTCCGGCTGCAGCGTCCTTGCTGAGCAGCGGCAGTTCCGAAACATTTCCGGCACGGTCCAGCAGCGTCAGCACGTTGGTGTCAACTTCGAACCCCGAAGTGCTTCGGTCATAGACGTTGAAGGCCACCAGGTCGAGTTTCTTGTTCTCCAGTTTTTCCCTGGCATATCCAATGCCGCCAGCGGTTTCCAGAGCGAACCCGACTGATATCTGGCCCTGCTTCCTTCCTGCGGAGAACTCCGCCAGGATGTCTGGATTCCTCACCAGCCGGATATCCATTGCCGCCCCGCTCTTCTTGAGCTTGCCTTCCACAGGCTGTTCCGGTCGGTAATCAGCCACGGCCGCAGCCCCGATAAACAGGTCGCAATCGTCGAAAAACCTGCGTGACGCCTCCATCATCTCCATGGCGCTTTCAACATCGATGCGCTCGACTCCGGCAGGGGTATTGAGGCTGACCGGACCGGTCACGAGCCTGACGATCGCCCCGCGTCTTGCCGCGGCAGCTGCGATGGCGAACCCCATCTTGCCTGACGAGTAGTTCGACAGGAACCGGACATCGTCGATTTTCTCCCTGGTAGGTCCGGCGGTGATCAGCACCTTTTTGCCTTTCAGCAGCGATTCCGGAGCAGGTTCGAGCATGTCGGCAAGGGTCTCGACGATCGTTTCCGGCTCGGGCATGCGGCCCAGCCCGCACTGGCCGGAGGCAAGGTCGCCGCTTTCCGGTTCGAGGATGGAGCAACCCTGCGTCGCCAGGACCGAAAGGTTCCGCCTCACGGAAGGGGACTCGTACATGTAGCCGTCCATGGCGGGGACCACGAGCACCGGTTTTTCCGGGCGAAGCGTGATGAAGCAGACGGAGAGCATGTCGTCGCACAATCCTGCGCTCAGCCTTGCGATCGTGTTCGCCGTCGCAGGAGCGATGACGAAAGCGTCGGCCCACTCCCCGAGCGTGATATGCAGGGTGCGGTCGCCCTCGCCGGGGCTATCTTCCGAAAACATGTCGCCGAGCACCGGAGCCCTGGAAACGGTCGCCAGGGAAAGCTCGCTCACGAACTTCAATGCCGACTTCGTAGCCACGACCTGCACGTTGGCTCCCGATTTTTTCAGCAGCCGGACGAGGTGCGGCGTTTTGTAGGCGGCGATGCCGCCGCAGATGCCGAGGAGGATGTTTTTACCGGTCAGCACGCTCAAACTGATAAATGGTTGTCATTAAATGTATGAAAAATAATGGGGAGAGGAGCCCTACTCTTTTTTCTCCTTTTTCATGAGCACGTGATCCATGAACTGGCTCCAGGTGTGGAACTTCTCACGGTAAGAGACGCTTACACCCCAGTTCTGCGTCGGTTTCTGAAGATTGGAGTAGGCGGCGTCGTTGTTGTTCATGCCGTAGGAGCGGAAAGCCTCGATGTAAACCTTCGGATTGACGCGATACTCGATCTTCTGCGACGATCCGTAGTAGTTCGTCGTCGTATTGGTTTTCGAACTGGTGGGCGTGCTGCCGGTGCCGATGAGCCTGATCTTTCCGTTGGTTCCCGGTACCAGCATGGCGAAGTAGAGCTCCAGCCCGCTCAGGTTGCCGTTGGTTCCCGTACCGAGGTTGACGTTGAAGCTCTCCAGTCCGGCGACGTCCTGAACGATGCTCGACAACTGGGAGGAAAGCATGCCGCTTCCCGCAGAGACCCCGACGCTCGACACAGGGATGTTGCCGCCTGCCGCCTGCCGTTCAGGATTGAGGTACCACTGCCTCGAAAAGAGCATGGAGACGACGTTAAGGTCGGCGTTGGGATCGATATGGCTCGTATAGCGTCCGATCATGTTCATGGCGGAATATGGCTGGGTGTCGTCGTTCAGGTAGTATCCCATGCGCACGTTCGGGGCGTCCAGCGTGCCGCTGACAGCGATGAGCAGCTTGACTTTATCCCGCTCACCGGTCTGGGCGTCATATGCCGAAACCTGTTTGCCGCCGTAGATGTTCTCCAGGCGGCCGTCCCTGATCTCCTCATTGTTCCAGACCACCCTGCCGCCGTCGTCCAGGTCGAAACTCGAATTGGAGAAGGTGTATTTGCCGCCGATGATGTCCACGGAACCATACAGGCTGAAGCGCTGATCGACCTTGTTGACCACGAGCGACAGGTTGTTGATGGATGATTCGATCCGTTCCCCCCTGATGCGGTCGAAAATCATGGTGCCTTTCAGCGGCTCGTTGCAGTTGAGCTTCAGGTTCCTGATCTGGAGGATGTCGAGCAGGTTGTAATTGAACTGCGGATAGCCTGCGGGCTTCGCTTTCGCCTTTACCAATGTATTGGCCACAGGCCTTCGCGGCACGAATTCGATGAATTTCTCCACTCCGATATACTTCGCGCTTTCGTTGGACCCCTTTCGATACAGGCTGAAATCTGCCGACGTCAGCGTGAGTTCGCCCTCAGCAGTCGGAGCGGTCAGCTCACCGTAAAAGAGCAGGTTTTCAGTCGATCCGGTGATGGTGCCGAACGACGTATCGTCCTTCAGGTCCTTTTTGTTGTAGAGCATCAGGTTCCGGAAGGTGCCGCCGAGGTTGACCGACCTGGGGTTGAGACCTTCGAGTCTGATCAGGCCGCTGATCGTGCCTGTCCCCTGGAGGCTGTCCCTGACCTTGATGCTGCCGAGGTCTATCCTTGAGGGCGTGCCGGTCACTTCGCCGTTGATGCGGTATGCGACCTGCGTAGGCGCTATCCGCAGCTTCGTGTCGTTCAGGCGGGTCGTCAGGAATATGTCAGGTCTCGGCATGGTGCCGCTGATGCGTATATCCGTCGGGATGATGCCCTCGGCATAGTCGAAAAGCGGTACGACGTAGGCGATGAACCTCGCCGACAGGTCGTCCGAATGGAAAGATGCCTGCAACGGGAGGTTTTCCGGTATGCTAACCTCGAAAGGGGAGAAGTTCATATGCAGCGGAATTGAGCCGGAACCGCGTATCGTGTTGAATGAGGGGCCTTTATTCCCTCCGGCCGCAGCAGGTGACGTGTAGCTGTCGAAGTCGAAGCGCAGGCGATCCCCGGAATGGCCTGCCGTCATGCGGATGGTGCCGATCTTCATCTCGTCGTAGGCGACATCGTTGCCTTTCAGTTCGAATTCGCTCGTTTTGGAGCCCGGCGCACCGCTGACCGAAATGAGGCCGTTGGCGCGGCCAGAAAGGGGGTTCAACTTCGGGTCGAGCAGCAGATGCCTCATTTCTGCAAGATCGATGTTCGACAAGGTGCAGCGGAAGGTTCCCGGCATCGTGCTGCTGAGCAAGCCGTCGAGTTCCACCGACTGGTTGCCCTTGCTGAACCTGAAGCGGTTGAACCTCGAATAGGCAGGAGCGAGATCCACCGTAGTGCCTGGTGCGGTCATCCAGATCCCCTGCGGGCTCGACAGCTGGAGCTTGTCGACGGTCACTGTGGCCGACTGACCTGACCGCAGCGCCCGGAACGCCGCCGTAAGCTTCTGCTCGAACTGCGGCATGGCAAGATCCATGGAGGTGGTGAGCAACCCCTTGTCGAACGACGAGACGAGATGCAGGCTTTTAAGCTCCTTCCCGGCGACGCTCATCGACGCAGCACTACCCGAGAGCGAAGCCGAAGAGACTCCGCCCGCTCCGCACTTCATTTCACCCTTCATCGCGGCATTGGACATGCTGAACGAGGGGCCGTTGGAAAGCCACCCTATGCCGATGTCGGCATCGAGCGAGAGCACCCCGCCCGAACATGCCCCCTTGCCTGAAGCGTTGCCCTGGAACTGAAGCTCCTTCACCGGAAGGAGCGGTCTCAGGGGCGCAAGGTCGCGAACGCTCACCCTGTAGCTGAAGGCATACGGGAGCTCCGACTGGGTCGCCGCTACGGACTGGGAAAGGCCGAACTCCTTTGAAACACAGGATGACGCCTGCCGGATCGAACCCATGACCTGGGTCAGCGAAGCGCTACCCTGCATGGAGAGATCAATGGCGTCGCTTGTGAGCGTGATCGATGAGGAGGTCGGCGACTGTACGATGCTTGCCGAAACGGGCGATCGATCCCTGATCTGGAATTCGTTGATCGTCGACGGTGCGAACGCCATGTTCGCCTTGATGTTGAGGGTCGACGGGTCGAATCCCTGGCCCTTCATCTCAAAGGAGCCGTTGAGGTCGCTCTTGAACTCCGGTGATGCGGCGACCTTCGACAGGTCAAGCCTTTTTACCCTACCACCGAGCTGATATGAGGGAACTTCCGATGAAAAATCGATGGTGCCTGCCAGAACGATGCCTGACCCGTCCGTATGTTGCAGGTCGGTCGAAAGATCGAGCTTCCTGCCGCTGAAATCAAGGACGATCGATCCTGAAGAGAGCTGCTGCTGTTGCCAGAATGCACTCTTTACCGTGGATTCGATGCGTCCGGATTCGACACCGTCGGCTCCGAAGTCGCCCCGGAACGATCCTGAACCGGAAAAGCCGCTTTTTACCTTTTCGATTCCGATAAGCCGGTGCGGTTCGATTTTGTCGACCGTAAACTTGCCGTCGGCCATATACCGGCCTTCCGACCTGCGAGCAGTCTCAAACTCCACCGATCCTTCGCCGATAGCGGTTTTAAAAGCCATATCGGTCAGCCATCTGTCGAGCCGTCCCCTCAACTTGCCGTTGAACTCGACGCCTCCCGCATCCCTCGCAAGTTTATTATACCGTTCATCCTTCAGCAAGCGGTCGAGAAATCCGGAAGATAGTTTCGACTTGTCGAACTGCAGTTGGAACGACAGGTTCTTTTTGTCGAGTACGTTGAGCATCTCACCCTTGAACGCAATGCGGCTGTCGCCATGTTCGAAGGTTACCGGCAGGATCTGCAGGTCCGAGAGGGAGCCCTTGGCGTCGCCCTTCAAGCGGTAAACACCTGCAGGAAACGACGGCATTGGATAAAAGCGGTTCAGGTCGTCGGTATGGAGAGTGACGGATTCGACATGCACGAACGCCTGGTTTTTCAGGACACTCTCGGTCGAAATGCCCGAAAAGAGGTCAAGGCCATCCATCGATACTGATAGTTTGACGCTGCTTTTGTCGGTTTCGAGGTCGAGTCCGATCAGTTCGCTGCGAACCGATGAAAGCGCCAGCGATCCTGCACCCTTTCTCAGGACAAACCCCCGGTCCGGCATCGTGAACTGCATCTGGTCGATCGATCCCATGAACTGGTATTTCGCGACGAAAACTTTCGACATGTCGAGGCTGAACTCCCTGAGCTCGTAAGCCGGTGCGTTGTTCGGCACCCATGTCAAAGAGCCTTTCCTGACGCTCAGGTGTCGGGAGCGAAACTTTCCGATGGCAAGCACTTCAGGCCTGTCCGGATGCCTTTTCGAGAAAATTGATTCGAGGTTGAGGTGGCCGTTGTCGTGCTGGACAACGCGTCCCCTGAACCCCTCGACCTCGACATCCTTGAAGGAAAGCACGGTGATCCTCGGCTTGAGGAGCGCGAGGAAATTGAATTTCAGCCTTATTTGTTGAGCGGTAACCGCAGGCTCTTTCGCCCCGTCTTCGTAAATGGCCGGAGCGACGATGGTTACCTTGTCGGGGAACCGAAGCTGCATCTCCCGCATTTCGAGCCTGCCCAGGTACTCATCGTTGAACAGCGCGAGAATCTGCTGCCTGGCGATAAGGTCGAACGTACCGGTGTTGAGGACGAACGCGGTGATCACGACGAGAGCCAGGATGGCCGCCGAAACGGCAGCCATGATGAGCAACGTGTATTTCTTAGCTTTTTCCACCACTTTGCCCGGGGCAGTAAAGGTGAACGATGGTTTCAATGATGCCAGTCGTCGATCGACCTTCAAGCAGCGGCACGGTCAGTACCGCCCCTCCATGACTGAGGACAGCCGATGCGCCGGCTATTTTGTCGACAGACCAGTCTGCACCCTTGACCAGGATATCCGGCAGCAGCAGGGTGATCAGCTTCTCGGGCGTATCGTCGTCGAAAAAGGTGACGGCATCAACCACGGCGAGCGCGGCGAGCACTTCAGCCCGGTCATCTTCCTGCGACACAGGCCTGTTCGGCCCTTTCAGCCTTCTGACCGATGCGTCGGTGTTCAGTCCGACCACCAATCTGTCGCCGAGGCTGCGGGCGGCCTTGAGGTAGCGTACGTGGCCGGCATGGAGAATATCGAAACATCCGTTGGTGAATACGACCTTTTTCCCTTCCGACTGCCAGTTCCGGACTTTCAGGAGAACCTCTTCGTGGGAGAGCTGTTTGGGCTGCATATATCCTTCGGGATCTTCATGTTGGCGTAATTACTTTTAGATAAGAAATATAATGCGGATTATTCACTCGGGGACCCGCTGAAATTTGTCGCAGGTCAAGCGCCGCCTCATGTTTCTCATTGATACTCCTGCCGTACTATTCATCGTGACGGCTTGTGTCTGTTTCGGAAAGGACGGAAGGGCCCCGAAACTCCGGACATTTGTAAATCCGTATCGATATGGATACTCTTCAGGATAACCGGGTGGCTAAGCTCGCCCGCAACGACCGGAATAAAAGGCGGCCTGCCGGTATTGGAACACATGTAACAATGCAAAGGGCTTGATGTCATGAGCCCGGGAAGAGGAAACATCTACCGATTTGAAATACTATGATGGTGCTTGAAAAAGTGACATTCCACTACAACGAAACAGAAGACCGCATTTGCATGCTGGCCGATGTTGTAGGCGGGGAAAAAGTGGTTTTCTGGTTTACGCAACGCTTCAGCCGGCGTATCGGCACTGCCTTGTGCTCATACTGCGAGAATTCCGGACGTGACTCGTCTGTTGTCGACAAACCCCTGATGCTTTCCTGCCAGCAGCGGGAAGCTGAGTGGGCCAACAGCTCTTCCGAGCCGGTCAAGGTGGAGAACTCGTCCCGGTCGTTTTTTCCGGATAGGGTAGACCTTACCTTTTCCCCCGAAAGGGTTCAGATGCGATTTCCATTGAAGGGCGGGGAGGTCGCCGTCATACCGTTTAACCAGACAGAGCTTCGTCAATGGCTCTCCATTCTCTACCGGACATTCCACCTGGCGGAATGGTCCACCGATACCTGGCCGGACTGGCTGAAGCAGGACGGTCCTGTCAATAACTGAAAACGCCTTCGGGATGAATTGCGCTCACGAGGACTCTGCCATACCCGGGGTTTCAAGCAGGGAGCCGTTGCTTGACAAGGATGGTATCGGCAGGCTGGCCATCAGTGCATGCATGGGGACATTCAGAGCAGCGCTGATCCTGACATAATTGAGAAGCGTGATGTTTTTTTCCCCGCGTTCCACCATTCCTATATATGTCCTGTGAAGTCCGGCTACCTCAGCGAGCTTCTCCTGGGATAACCCCTGCCTTACCCGTTCGGTACGAATGATCCTGCCGATGAGAAGAGGTATGTTGTTGTGTTCAGGCATAGGCATAAAAGAGTAGAATCATATACCGACATGGTTCACACTATGATCAACTACGGCACTGTTACGCAGTGAATACGGTGTGCCAAATCCATTCACAGATAAGATACGCTATTAATAATATACATCGCAAGAGGGATGAGCTACATTATTGGCGCCATGGCACTCAATTACGTGATAAAGGAGAGAAATGCTACGGCAGCAGAGTAATGGGTGAGGTAGTGGATGTAATTCCATTGAGCTTGTCGTTAAATGAAATTACGCGGAACGCTGTGCCCCCTGTTCAAGACGGAGTGTGGAAAGAAAGGAGTATTTCCCAAAAGTCAGGATGATGCCGGTGTGTCGCAATATCGGGAGCGAGGCTGTCTCAGTGGTATGGACTGAGATAGCCTTGCTGCGTTTTTAACGGAGGTCGGGTTTTCCATACCCCATTATCCTCGAACAGCGAGGATCCGGATGATGGGTCTTTTGAGACAACCTGGCGCTCCCGGGGTTAGGTGTTGGCGGTATTTAAGGCGCCTGGCGACGAAACCGCTCTTTCAGTCGAAGGAAGGGTCGTTCTATGAGGCGCCATGAAAAGAGTGAAAACCCCAACGTCAGCAGTGCGGCCAGCACAGCCTGTTGCGGCTTTGAAAACGGGGTTTTCTGTAAAAACCACAATATCGGGTAATGCCAGAGGTAGATCCCGTAAGAGATGCTGCCCAGCCAGGCCAGAGGCTTTGCACTCAGTATCGAGCTGAGTATGCCTTCAGGAACCGACACAAGCTCAAGAATGATCAATGCCGTGGCAAATTCGGCGGCCCCGAATTGCCATATATATAAAGGCGGCTGTTGCCAGTCGGCTTTGTTGGCCATGATCGCAACGGTGAAGAGGGCAATCGAAAGGGTCGCCGAGGATACAAGCCGTGACTGTTTCCATGATTTGAGAGCCCCTGCATTCAGGAGTGAGGCAAGCAGGCATCCTGTGAGCAGCATGTCGGCCCTGCAGTCAAGGCCATTATAAAGCCGGTCCCAGCTCGCTCCGGCATAAAGAAGGTACACACGCCATCCCCATGACAGGGCCAATGAGATTCCGATAACGAAGGATCGATACCTCATGGACAGTCCTGAGATGATCATGAGAAGAATCGGCCATAACAGGTAGAACTGCTCCTCGATTGCAAGTGACCAGGTATGTCCCAGAATTTCCGGACGATGAAGGCCAAGCGCTCTTGTCCAGTTGGAAGAGTAGAAGAGTGCGATCATCGCGTCCTGAAACTGGCGCGCGATGTCGTTCGGGCTCCTGAAATAAAATATGCTGAATGCGAGAAAGGTCAAAAGCATGAAGACAAGGCCGGGCATGAGCCTTAAAATCCTGCGCATATAGAAATAGCCGAGGCCCGACGGGAATCGGTTCCGGTTCTCCTGCAGAAGCAGTATGGTTATCAGGAATCCGCTCAGGACAAAAAAAATGTCCACCCCTATGAATCCGCCGGAAAATCCGGGGATATCGGCATGAAAGAGGAATACCAGTGAAACAGCAATGCCTCTGAGGCCATCGAGAGCAGCGTTATGTTGCTTTAAGAGGCAGGGTTGTGCTGGAGAGTGCTGCATAGATTCCATGAACCTCTTGTTAAGGCGCTGGGGGAGATGAGTGCCGGCTCAGCGGATAAACACCAATAGTCACAAAAGTTAAGATAACAGCGACGAATAACCAACCGGGTACTGAATGGGGACGCGGAGTGATAGTCGTTCAATTCATGGAGATCAGTTGCGACGCGAACATGGGGTAATGGAGGTGATCAGCCCGAACTGGAAATGGCGCATTGGGCAAAAGGATTGAGGAGGCGTGGGTGAGGCCTTGCCGGGGCCCGTGAGCTTCATGCTTGTGCCTGGCGAACTTGGTGATCGTATATATTACGCTAAAGGGCGTAATTGTGTGGCGGAGGATTGAAACTGGGAAGCTAAAAGAGGATTTTACGTAAACAATTTGACAAGAAAACAGGCGTTAGAGTAGGGGGGAAGTATAATGGGGGTGGGTTTAAGCCTGAAAATTGTATATTCACAAGAAATTGTTCACAATTGTAAATGGCAATACTTACAGTGCGATTAATAGTGCGTAATCGACACGTTTGACTTGGCTGCTGCGGCAGTTTGAGCCGAACGCCGCTAATTATGTGCGTATTGGGGGGGAATAAATGTGATTATGATGTAATATTAGTCAAATGATATTAATAGTATGTTGAAGTATTGTGGGATGTAAAGTATTCTAATGAATGGAAAATTGCGCTGGCCTTTGTTCATAATGGTTAAGTAAGCACTGATGGCCTTTTTCAGGTTGTGTGGAGATATCTATAATTAGCCCTTATGCTATTGATAGTATGTGGCTATTCCGCATTCTTATGATTACTATTACGCTTATAAAAAAGTATTTCCGTGTAAGTGCTTCGTTATAATGCGGTTGGTTGGTCTCAAAGTCGGAGTTAATTCCTTTTTTTGACTTCCATATGAAGTATTGTACAGGTACAGTTAGATTCGCTCAGGCATTGCCTATCTGCTGGGTTTGTCGGTGAAGCATGAGTGGTTTAATAAACAAGAGCATATATAAAGATTAGCTATAACATACAGCAACAGCTGAAACAAAAAACAAAGGAGTCATAAGATGGCTTTACAGGGATTTAATGAATCGTATTACCTCAGCGCGAAGCTGCTTCAGTTGCATTCGCTTGGTCAGAATCTGGACGTGACGACTCCTGCGCAGTTGAAGGTGGTGCTGGCAGGTTACGGGTTCACGCCGGAGTCACACTATATGACCTGGGGTTATAAGGAGAATCTGCCTCCGAACGAATATTTCAATGCCTACGAGTATATCACGGCAAAGGCTGAGCAGCTTCATGCCAACGCTCCGCTGAGCTATCCTACCATTGAGGATGCCAAGGCTGCGTTCAAACTTGCATGGCCAGGCGATGCATACCAGCACTATCTCCAGTTCGGCGCCTTTGAAGGTATCAACCCTTCAGATTCGTTCGACGAGTGGGCTTACCTGGGCGACAAGCTTGCGCTGCTGCAGGCCAACAGCTCAACCCACGATGCGTGGGTCGGCAAGACAACTGCGGATCTGCTTGACTACTTCCATGGCGTCGGCTTGACTCCTCTTACCCACTTCATCCAGTACGGACAGGGCGAAGGCTTGCACGCGACGGCTGTTGCTGCAACCTACGAGCTTACCGCAGGCGCTGCGAGCGTAAATGAAGGCGGTACGATCGTATTCACCCTCGACACTACCCACGTTCCTGCAGGCACCTCTCTTAACTATACCCTCACCGGTATAGAGGCAAGCCGTATCGACGGTGGTTTACTGAACGGTACGGTGACGGTCACCGCCGACGGTACTGCTACCATTACCGTTAAGGTTCTTGAGAACCACTTTACCGATGGTACCGACACCTTGGGCGTATCGGTCAACGGCGGCGCAGCAACTGCATCGGTAACCGTTAACGATACATCGGTTACACCTCCGCAGGTTCTGACGATTCTGAACGACGACGTTATCAACGCTCTGGCCAGCGACATGCTGATCACCGGTGTGGTGAGTGACGACGCACGCTGGACCTCAACATTGAACGCCGGTGACGCGATTCATGGCAATCCAGCTTTCGACAACACATTGCGCGTGACTGCCGAAGGTGAGGCTCCTCATGTGGATGGCTTCACGATGGACGGTGTTCAGACGCTTGAAGTGCGCTCATACACATCGACAAGTATGGAGCCTTCTCCGTTGACCGTTCATGGCCTTTCCCTTGGTCTCATGAATGTGACCGGCCTTGAGAAAGTTGTGTCGGATAACTCGACTGGCGATATCTCACTGAATTACGTGCAGAATATCGTTGACCTTGAGCTTAACGCACAGAACAATCCGATCGCTGTTGATGTTCACTATATCGCTGATGCGGTAGCAGGTGATAACGATACACAGAATATCGCGCTCGACAATTTCGCTGGAAATATTTCTGTTGGCGATTCATCACACTACGGGATTGAGAACGTGGCAATCACGACCAGCGGCCGCTCGTCTGATATCAATCTGTACAGCAATGATATCAATGCGATTTCCATCGCTGGTAGCGCTGACCTCACGTTGGAAGTGGATGGCAGCCAGCTTACAACAGTTGACGCACATACTTTTGCCCACAACCTGGATCTGACGGCTGACCTGGATACCGACAGTTCGGTTGTTACCAGCAGCGGTGACGATTACCTCGATCTAACGATTTATGGTGACGGAACGGCTGTAATCAACGCTGGAGAGGGAGACAATTCGGTTTATGCCCTCGAGAACTCCAGTGTCGCAGGTATTGACATCACAACAGGTGCAGGTGACGACACCATCGTTGTTTATGAACTTGACAATGAGGATGAGACCACAGTTACGGTTCATGCAGGCAATGGGCACAACGTGATTGGTGTTTATGGCGATGTTTTTGATAACTACACCTACACGCTCGCATCATCGATAACCGGCGGAAGCGGTGTTGATAATGTAACAATTGGCGTCGGCGGTGGATTGGCGACAAGCCAGACAGAGGTAGACGGCTACTCTGCTGACCAGTGGGGTTCAGTAGCTCTTGGAGATGGAGAGGGCGGTGTCGTTGATGAACAGTTCATTGGTGGTCCTATCGGTAACACGCTTGACGTTAGTGGCAGCATTTATGGTATTGTTACTGCTGGAAAAGATAATGATATCGTGCATGTCGGCGGCCCTATCGTCATAGAATCCATACAGAATACCTTCAGCAACTACGAAGACATCGGTTCAGTCTATGATGATGGTGAAGGACACATTATCTACAGCGATGATGATCTTAACTACATCAGCCCTGAGGGCGGATTGACAACCAACCCAGACATCGATCACGTTATTACCAGTGCCAACATTAATCTTGGCGATGGAGATAACCAGATTTTCGTTGGTGATGACATCAACGGTAATGCGGTCGTCGTTCTTGGCAATGGTGGAAACTATGTCGAAGTCGGCAACGATATTCAGGGCGCCTCATCGGTGACCTTCGGCGATGGTAACAACACCCTGATTGTACACGATGACGTTCGTGAAGATGCGACAATCGCCTTCGGCAATGGCAGCAACGATGTCTCTGTGGACAATGACATCTACGATAACGCATCGTTCACCTTCGGTAACGGCAGCAATACCCTCGAATCCGATGGCATTTCTGATGCAGCATCGCTCACCTTCGGTGACGGCGCCAACGATGTTACTGTTTATGGCGATGTGGAGGATAATGCCACGTTGACCTTCGGCGACGGTGCAAATACGTTGGATCTCCATGGAGGATATGACTTCAATGGCGATAACGATGGAGTAGGCGTCGTAGTGGAGTTCGGTAACGGTGGAAATACCATCAATGCTGACGCACTCTATTATACGACCCTCACTTCCGGTTCAGGCGACGATACGCTGGATCTTTCCTCCGGCGGTGACCTTATGAATGACAGCCATGTCGATCTTGGAGCAGGAGCAGACACGCTCATCGTCGCTGGTGGTTATTATAGCTGGGCAGCTTACATCTCCGGCGAGAAAGGCACGACTGTCGAACTGGGTGCTGGAAACGACAATGCAACTCTTGTAATGGCCCAGACCGATCACGAAACAGAGTCCGAAGATTGGGCTACTATCGTTCGTTCAGGTGCAACACTTGACGGCGGTACTGGCTTGACACTTGTCGCTGAGAATGATACACTGACCGTTGAGAGCGTTGACTATGCTAATCTGGTTGATATGACAGAGTACCAGGAATCAACTGTCACGTTCAACAACAGCTACCAGGTAGGTGATGTCGTGACGGTTACAATTGCCGGTGTCAATTTCAACTACACGGTTACGCTTGCTGACCTTGCACAGGGACCGGATTCAGTTGCATCGAATGTCGCCAATGGTTGGCTTGCAGAGAGCACGGATGTTGATGATCCGGTTCAGCCAAGACTGAGCGACTATCACTTCGGTGGAGTAAGTTCTGACGGTGTGGTCACGCTGACCAGCACGATCATTGCCGAGGATCTCACGATCACCAGCAGCGATACGGTTGTGGAAGTCGTCCAGAGCTCAAATACTGGTGTAAGCGGTTTCGAAACACTGAATCTTGTTGCTCTCAACCAGATTCATAATGTTACAGACAGCACCTATACACATCCCAGTGACGAGACTCCTGAGTTAAGCGCTAATTTCGATCTGATCACCGGCGTCCAGCAGATCAACCTTGACAGCCAGGAGACGTTGAAATCATTTGTTCATCATCATGCCGATACGGTTGGTGGTGATGATGTCCTGACCTTCACCGAGTACAGCAGTGGTGACGTTACGCAGTTCAACCTGCTCAACCTTCCTGCTGGTCTTGGTGAGAACATCACCTTGTCCGGTAACGAATCTTCAGCAACCGGCAATGCGCAGGTCGAGCGTATCGACATCGGTAATGACAATGGCGACCACCTGATCGGTGATGTGATCACGGTTCTTATCAATGGATCAGCATACAGCTACACCGTAACTGCACAGGATCTCGCAGGCGACAACGCACAGGAAGATGCGGATAATATTGCGGAAGGGTTGGCAGGTGTGCTCGCAGCGGCTTCTGGATCGACCGGCTTTACGGTTACCTATGACGACAACCAGATTCTGTTGACAGGCGCTCGTGGCGCAGAGGGAGTCACCGTAGTGACGGGGCCTGGCACGCCTTCAGAAGATGGTGTCGTCCATATTCAGGACAGCACTCCTCTGGATGACAGCACTGTGGATGTGCACCTGAATGCAACGCTGGCGGTTCCGGAAATCGCTTCTGAAAGTGCCGACGTCCTCGGTATCGATATCAACGGTCACGGAGCATTCGATCTGTTGATCGAGTCAGATAACAATCATACCAACAATGATTTCGAGTATTACGGAAGCAGTGCGGGGGTTGATCTGTCCAACAACGGATTCGAGAATCTGTCGCTGAATGTGATTGACTCTTACAGCCACTACATCGACACCAACGGCGGTAACCACAACTTCCTGTTCGGTGAGGTTTCCCTGACCGGCGGTGCAGCTGGTGAGACGATCACGCTTGACAACCTGGGTGTCCACACCCTGACGTCAACATCGGCAGCAGACGTCGTGGCGATCTTCAACGACATTGCTGATGACGATTACATGGTTGCTTATGATGACAGCGAACCAGGTGATAGAATCGCATTTAACTTTAATATCACCACCGGTTCAGGAGACGACGTCGTTGACATGCAGGGTATTCTTTTCTCCAAATACTCTACAGTCAACCTCGGAGAGGGAACTGACCGCCTCAAGATCGACAATGGTTTCTACGAAGCTGAGCAGTTCACGAACAGCGATGAGATCAATGAAGATTCAATGTGGCAGCATGTCAGGAACGTAGAGGAGGTAGAGGTTCTGATCGGTAACATGATTACAGACAGCGATCACATCTGGGGTTCTGACTCTCTCTCATTTGATGAGTATGCATTCGCTGCAGGCTTTGAGACATTGATCATTGACGAGTTCTCGCATCTTGATGGCTTGACCGTTGGTGATGCATTTGCAAGAGACTTCGCCATCAATGCCGATGACGATGTTACTGTAGATAACCTTGATATCTATACTGACAACGATGTCACGATCAATGCAGGGTATTACTTCTCGGTGGGTGAAGGGTTTATCGCTTTTGGCTCACAGTCGAATGTAACGATTACTGCAGACGACAACTCAGACCTGACACTTGACAGCAACGGCAGTGGCGATATCGACATCAACTTCGGTGACCATGCGAACATCAATCTTACGCAGGATGGTACCGGTACTGTAGACGTTACGGTTTATGATGACAGTGATGTTACCATCGACCAGAACGGAAATGGCGCTGTAACTGTGGATGCCGATTATAACAATAATGTCGATGTCAACATTGATGGGCTTGGACCGGTTGATATAACGGCCGGCAGTCATACCGATATCTTTTTGTCTATCGGCGACAATCACAATGAAGCTGATGTCACGATTACACAGTGGGACAGCAGCCAGAGCTCAATCCATCTGGAAGGGCTCAACGTCGACCAGGATGTGACGGTTAACATCACGGTCTTTGGTGTAGCGAACTCTACCAACATCGCAAGCTTGGGTGGTACATCGATTTACGATACTGACCTGAATGTATCTGATTCAAATGGCGGTATCGATACCCTGAACCTGACCTCAGTTTGGGGTGACAGTAATGCCGTTAATGTCCGCATTGAAGATTCATGGGCAGTCGGTTCACTGAAAGTTGATGCGACCGATATCCAGGCTCATCACCTCTTCATCAATGGTTCACAGGAAGATGACGCTACATTGAACATCCTGGGTTCATTGACAGATGTGAACAATATCCTTGGTGGTGGTGAGGCTGATACGATCACAGGTGGTGCTGCCGATGACATCCTTCAGGGTGATGCAGTGACTGCACAGGTTGAGATTTACACGGTAACGTTTGCTAACAGCTATGACAAGGGTGATGTTATCCACCTGACTGTCGATGGAGAAGAGCTCATAGCAACAGTTGGTACTTTGGGTACGATCTCAGGTTATTATGTTGCAGAAGCCTTCAAAAACTACATCGCGACCGGTAATGATGGTGAATCCAACATCAGCTTTACAGGTGATGCATGGGGTGACTTCAATGATCATGTTACTGGTTCACACGGCATTTCAGATGGCGCAGTTCTGACGCTGACGGGAACAGAGGTTGGCGAAGGTCATTCGGTAACGGCTTCGGTCAACAACGGTGCTGATCAGGCTGTTGCAGCACAGTATCAGACGCTTCAGGCTGGCACTGACGGCTGGACGAGCAAGATCACCTTCAATGGTACCGATTACACGATCAATTCTGATGGTGGAACTGGAGTCCTGGATGCTGGTTACACAGCCCTGAGCAATGCGGTTACCGGGTTGGGTGGTACAATCAACTATGACAACGGCACCAATCTGCTGACAATCACCGGTCATCTTGATGGAGCTGCATTCCCGCAGATGACGGCTGCTACAACAGGTACGTTGGCTTTCCATGCAGCAACCGGATTGCCGGCCGATCAGGCTGATCCGAGTGTGGTTCAGACGCAGGATGTCAGCGCAAGCACGGGTATGGCAGCAGATGTTCTGACTGGTGGTGCAGGTCATGATACCTTCGTGGTTACCGAGTCGCAGCTTACAAACTTCGACACAATCACGGACCTCAACATCGTCAACGGCTCATTGTCGCATGACCTGATCTCTCTTGGTTCCTTCTACGAGAAGACAACAGAACTGTCATGGGGCGATGTTAACCACAACACAGTTCAGGAGCTCGTGATTGATGATGTGGTGAATGGTGGCGTAGCTGTTGCAATGAATGGTGCAAGCCTGAGTGCAGCAGTGAACTCGCTGTTCGATGGTGGAAGCAGCCCGTTCCACAACGGTTCTCCAACAGATACCAATGCAGCCGGTCTGTTCACCTACGGTGGTGAGACCTATCTCGTCGCAGTGGGTGAGAATTCAACAGGCGCATTCGGTGCTGATGACTTCATCGTCAAGGTAACCGGTGTTACTGGTATTCTGGACACGGCTGATTTCGCTGGCACCATCTGATCTGGTGAGTAAGGACTGCACTTTTTCAAAGGTGCAGTCCTTTGATTTAAAATTAAGCGCCCCTTGTCATGAGGGGCGTTTTTTAATGGTAACCGTTAAACAATCACAACAATGCCGGAAATAAAAATTGATGACGTAGCATACGACATTGAGTCCCTGTCTGCTGAAGCTAAGGCACAGCTTCGTAATCTCAGGGTCTGCGATGCGAAGATACAGCAGCTCAGGATCGAGATTGGGTTGTTGCAGACAGCAAGAAAAGTGTTTGCCGATACGTTGAAAAGCCAGTTGCCGAAAGAGTGAGTAACAATCTGATGAGGGTGATGAACATGGACACCGTTCTCGTTCATCTACGTCAGATCCTTATCCCGACCGATTATGTACCTGAAACCCTCAGAGCCTCTCTGCGCTGGGGGTTTTTTTATGACCATGTTTCAGAGTTACATGTTTCCTTGTCTGGGAAGTAGACGCATAAACCTATATCGAGTTTCGAATGGTTGTATTGAATAAAGTGACCATGACCTATCATGCGTCAGAGGACAGAATCCGCATGACGGCCCAGATCAAGGGAGGCGAACAGGCCGTATTCTGGTTGACGCTTCGCATGTGCAGGCTTTTTGTCGGATCAATCTGCAGACACCTTGAAAAAACCGGGGATCATCAGGCCCGGGTGGAAAAGAACCTGCAACAGTCATGCAGGCAGCGGGAAGCGGAGTGGAAACATACTCCATCACCACCAGTATCCCTGACGCCTCAAGCCATGATCGTACTGCCGAAATCGGTAAAACTCTCATGCTCTGAAAACGGTGCCCGCTTTCTTTTTCCTTTTAAGGAGGGTAATGGCGCATTATTGCAGATGAGCAATCTCGAACTCCGGCAGTGGCTCGCTATCATGCACAAAAATTTCAAAAAGGCAGACTGGCCGATGGATGTATGGCCTACATGGTTTATGGATGAGGGATCAGCAAGCAATTAGCAATACCCGTGCTCTATGTATGAGAGCAATACATCCGGCATGTTGAGAGCTGAACACTGTTTCTGCAGGGCGTATATTGGATGGTATGTTACGCGAATGTATCATATGAAATCCAATCTCCATTCAGTACCATTATGCTCAAATAGTGGGAGATGAATTTCAATACACTATATCCTGACCAGATATCACTATGGATCCGAAACAACTCCGAATTGTCGTAAGCGGACCTGTTGGAGCAGGGAAGACAACGCTTGTCAGGGCCCTGGCCGAGCGACTGCAGGTTCCCGTCGTTCCTGAAAACATGAGGCAGATATATGCCCTCTTGCATGACTATACCACGATCAAGTCCAGTTATCTCTCTTCACAGGAAGAAACGCAGCGCGCCCTTGATCATCTGATGGAAGCTTTTTTCAAGTGGGCTGATGAGAGGGAAAGGATCTATGCCGGTAATACCGGTTTTGTCGCTGACCGGTGGGAGGCCGATCTGCTTGATTTATGGTTAAAGCTCTTTGCAGAGGTCAGATGCGATGCAAGGACACAGAAATTGTACTCCATGATGATTGACCGGTCCCGCTCCATGAGTTTCGCCATTACGCTGCCTCCTTCCAATTTTTCGGTGGAGTCCATGAATGAAGATGGCCTTCCCAGAAAGAGGAGTTTCAATCTCACCCTTCTCTCGCATGTCGTAACGGGCGGCCTCATCCGTTTATGCCCGGCATTGAAGGTCATAAACGTCAACAATACGACCCTCTCGGTAGAGGAGCGTCTCGATCAGATTTACAGGATAGTCATGAACAGTGACTCCGATGTTCGCGCCCGCTCAAAGTGATGATCCTGAATGTGCTTTCATGGTAGTGAACGGGGTCATCCAATAAGCCTCCATTGACTGTGTGCCAGCGCCAAACGATGATCTGCCTTCCAACAAGGGCAGCCCTGACATACCTGATTGACGCAAATCCCTCACTCCCCTCTTCTTCATTTACAACTGACGTCTGGTTCTCGGCTTCCATGATCAACGAAATCATATCGACCGACAGGTCATGGTGGGGAGTGCATGAACCTTCCATCATTCGATGGAGCGTTTCGGGAAATCGACGACCTCCGGGCACGTTTTTGCATGAAAAAGCCTATTCCCATCCTCTTCGTTTAACCCTGTTATAATACCAGAAAAACCATTGGATATCCCATGTCGAAGCCTCTTTACGGACGCTCTGGCGTTGCGGCAGGAGCGTTGAACGCAATCGGTATGAGCAGGCTGGCAGGAGGGGGAGTTCCAAATCCTTGTAGGATTGTTCTCTAATTCTCCGTATCTATGCTGTTGATATTTTCCCGATTTTCCATGCAGAACCCTGACCTGTCCGTTATGAATATGGTTAATGGCGCACCAGTCGGAACCGCATTACGTTCGTTACCCTGATCACGGCATGAGCCTGTTCATGGTATGAGCAATTCCATTTCTGGTCATCCCGCCCAGCTCCATGCTGC
The DNA here is from genome assembly GCA_013334965.1 of Chlorobiaceae bacterium. Lineage (GTDB taxonomy): Bacteria > Bacteroidota > Chlorobiia > Chlorobiales > Chlorobiaceae > Chlorobaculum. The sequence continues at coordinate 161,744 of JAAXWO010000003.1, forward strand.
GGCTGAAAAGGCATCCGAGGCGAGAACGGAGTGGGGCGCTGGTAAAGGGTACTTGAAAGCAGGTCTTGATCTGAATATCTTTCGGGCAGATGGTTTGATGCGATGATAATTGAATAATTGGCTCCTGATATATTGGTTAATCTGAAATGCGTCGCATAAATACGGGTGTTCCTGATGTTGATTAAACTGTCGGATTATGTTGCATGAAGGCGTTAAATAAAAACTGTTTATATCTTTTCACTTAAGGGCGGATAAATATTATGCTATATGATAATATCATTGCATCGGTTGTGAATCATTTGTTCGGGAATTGTCGCTTTGTCGTCTAAAGTGAACATTATGGCTATTGGTAATACAATATAAACGTATAGTTGCGTGATGATGTTTTCCTCCCTTGTGATGAAGCCGGATAGAGTCGCTGATCCAACAAGTTGGGTCGGACATATTCCATTTGCTTTCTGGGTGATCGAAGCTGTAAAGCCATCTGTATTTGTCGAGCTCGGAACACATACCGGAAACTCATATTTTGCCTTTTGCCAGAGCGTTTATAACAACCATTTGCCGACACGCTGTTATGCGGTAGATACATGGGCTGGCGACGAACATGCCGGTTATTACGATAATGCCATATATGAGGATGTGTTATCGTACAACGAATCGCACTATTCCGGTTTTTCTTCCCTGCTTCGCATGACGTTTGACGATGCGCTCCAGCACTTCAGCGACAAATCGATCGATCTGCTCCATATTGACGGGTTTCATACGTATGAAGCCGTTAAACACGATTTTGAGACATGGTTGCCGAAGATCTCTTCACGCGGAATAGTTCTTTTTCATGATATTAACGTCAAGGGCAGGGGTTTTGGCGTCTGGAAATTCTGGGAAGAGATATCAGCCCGATATCCGCATATTGCATTTGACCAGTCGTACGGTCTGGGTGTTCTCGTCGTCGGTGAAGAACAACATCCTGCGATGGTTGACATATGCAACCTGTTTCAAACGTTATCCGGTCAATATTTCATAAAGGCAATTGTTTCGAGACTTGGCCATACGATCGCCCTTGAAAAACAAAATGATACATATAGCCAATTCATTTCCGAACGGGATGAACGGATCGGTACGCTCTCTCGGAGGGTGGTCGAATGCGATGATCAGATCGGGGCGCTCTCTTCAGGGGTTTCCGAATATGAGGCACAGGTTTCCGGGTACGACGCGCAGATTCGCCAGTTCGCCCAGAGGGTTGCCGAGCGGGATGAGCAGATCGGTTCGCTGAAGGCGATGCTTCATGAGCAGACCCACAAATCGGCTGAACTCGAACATAACATCAACAAGCTCCTTCGTTCAAGCAGTTGGCGGATGACCAAACCGATAAGGAAGCTCTCCAATTCGATCCGCAAGCGGGTTCGCAAGCTCAAGCAATTTCTCGGTATCAAAAAGTATGACAGCGTTTCAGCGCAGGAGAGGCCAATCAATAACGAATCTCCGGGTTCACAGTATTCCAGGGATCTCCGGGAGGCCTTCATCTCCCTGCATGGCAGGGCCCCGATCTATTTCCCGCCGGTAGACCTCCCGGTGGTCTCTGTCATTATACCTGTCTATCGCGGTCTGGCGGATCTTGAAACCTGCCTGCGTTCGTTGGCGGTGCATCTGGCGACTGAACCCTCTTTCGAAGTGATCCTTGTCGATGATTGCCCCGACGAGCCTTGTCTCTGGGCGATTCCCGACAGCGGCGGGTTATTGAAACTCGCAAATTCGGAGAACCTCGGGTTCCTGCTCACCTGCAACCGGGGCGCCGAACATGCGCGTGGCCGCCATATCTGTTTCCTGAACAGCGATACCATCGTTTCGTCCGGTTGGCTGAGCTCTCTTGTCGAAGCGCTGGAGGATACCAGGGACGCCGCGATATCGGGAAGCATGCTGCTGAACACCGACGGGACCATCCAGGACGCCGGATGGCGCATCCTGGACAACGGGTGGGGCTATCCGATCGGACGTGGCGCAGATACGCTCAATGGGGCATACACCTGTCGCCGCGAGGTTGATTGCGTGACTGGCGCGTGCCTGTTGATATCCCAATCCCTTTTCAGGGAGATGAAGGGGTTCGATCCGGGTCTCGCCCCCGCATTTTATGAGGAGTTCGATCTCGCGTTCCGTGTCCGTGCAAGAGGCCTGAAGGTGATATACGAACCCCGCAGCCGAGTCGTTCACCTGGGGAGCGCGTCGTACGGTGAGGAGCGGCGAAACCAGCTTTCAGGCATCAATCACGCGAAATTCGTCAAGCGGTTTGAAAAGGTGCTTTCCAAACACCCGTCGGGAACAGAAGGCGAGTTTGCGCTTATGGAGGTCAACGGCCGTCCGTTGCTTCTGGTGGTCGATTATGGCGTGCCGCAGCCGAACAGGCATGCCGGCGACGTGACCATGAGCAGCTACCTCTCCCTTCTGGCTACGGCAGGGTGGCGGGTCGTGTTCTGCCCCATGGACGGCAAGGCACAGGGGCCTTTCGCCGAAGCTCTCGAGCGTCAGGGCATCATGCTGGTCAGGTCGCCCCAGACCATCGAAAGCTGGCTTGCGGAGCATGGCAGGCACGTCAGGGAGGTGCTGATGGCGAGGCCGGAAATTGCCGAGAAGATCATCGGTCAGGTGCGCAAGAACACTTCTGCCCACGTCAGTTACTATACCCATGACCTCCATTACCTGAGGCTGGAGCGGGCCGCAGAGGTGAACAACGACCCGAAACTGCTGGTTGAGGCTGATCTCCAGAAAAAGAGGGAGCTCTTTGTGTTCAGCAGCGTGGATCATGTGGTGTCGCCGAGCGAGGATGAAGCCGAGGTCATCCGCACCCTTGTTCCGGGTAAGCCGGTTACCGCCGTACCCCCCTACTATTATGAACCAGCAAACATCTGCAGTCACGATGCGTCCCATTTCGATCGCCTTGCCGATGTGGTATTTGTCGGAGGATTCCCCCATGTTCCGAACGTCGATGCCGCCCTGTTCATCGCCAACGAAATTATGCCGCTCGTCTGGAAGGAAAGGCCGGATGCTCGCCTGGTTCTCGTCGGGTATTCGCCGCCGAAAGAGATTCTCGATCTCGCAGGCCCACGTATCCTCGTGACGGGACAGGTGCCGGACGTGAAGCCATACCTCGACAATGCCCGACTGGTTCTTGCTGCCTTGCGCTATGGCGCCGGGGTCAAAGGCAAGACCGTCGACGCGCTGCGACTTGGGGTTCCTGTCGTGGCGACCCAGATAGGGATAGAGGGGATCGGTATCGTCCCGGGTCGGGAAGCCATCGTGGCGGAGAGTGCGCGGGATCTCGCAGGGGGAGTGCTGAAGCTGCTCTCAAGCCCGGAGCGTTGTGCCGAGTTGTCTGCGGCTGGCGCCGAACTGGTTCGCCAGCGTTTTTCGCGCGTTGCTGCCCGCACGGCTATCGGCAAGGTTTTCCAGACTTCCCGCTGTGCTGTCTGCGGATCTGACAACATGATCGTGCCTTCGCTGAAAGAGAACTTCCGGGAGGCATTCGTCTGTAAACAATGCTATGCCCTGGCGAGAACCGAGGCGCTTGTGCGGGTTCTCCTCAACAGGGTGGCTGGTGACGGTGAGACGTCGCTGGCTGAACTGGCCCGGCGGAGATCCGATCTGCATGTGCATGAATTCGGTTTCGTCGGCGCTATCGCCGATACCCTGAGAGGACAGCCATGGTTTTCGATGTCCGAGTATTACGAGGATGTTCCGTTGGGGGAGATCGGCCCGAACGGCGTTCGCTGCGAGGATATCATGCGACTGACATTTCCCGACGGCAGTTTCGACCTCGTCATAAGCCAGGATGTGATGGAGCATGTACCTGAACCGAAGGCCGCATTCGCGGAGATTGCACGCGTTCTTCGTCCCGGAGGTTCGCATATTTTCACCATTCCGCTGAATGTGGAGGCGGGGCGGTCGGTAACCCGCGCAAAATTGACAGGGAAAGGGGTGGAGCATATCCTGCCTCCCGAATATCATGGCGATCCGGTACGGTCACAAGGCGCTCTCGTGTACACCGATTTCGGCATGGACCTGAAGGAGATGCTTGAGTCTGTCGGACTTTGTCTGCTCGAACACGACATGCAGCTCCCCGGTTGCGGCGCACAGGCTTCGGTGAGGGTGTTCGAGGCCCTGAAGGAGCCCGTCGAGGCTTGTCAGGAGAACCCGTCCGAAACGCCGCGCGGTGAAGAACAGAATTCTGAGGGGGATGACAGGAAAGTCTGCATGAATCCCTGGACCTACTGTGAAATATATGCAGGCGGAGGCGTCTATCTCTGTTGTCCGGCCTGGAACTACAATGTCTCAATCGGCAACATCTTTTCCGAAAGCCCCGACAGGATATGGAACAGCCATGAAGCCCAGCAGTTCAGGCGGGGAATCCTGGACGGCAGCTTCGGCGCCTGCGACCATGAGAAGTGCTCGCTGCTCCTCGGAAATGCCCTGCCGACCATAACTTCAGCCAGGCACTCATGGCTTGGGGATATCATGTCGGATGCAATCGACAACCGTCGCCTCGTGGCGAAGCATGGCCCGGCCGTCGTGAAGATCGGTTACGACGCAACCTGCAACCTGATCTGTCCTTCATGCCGTAACGAACGTATCGTTCTCAATCGTAAGGAGCAGGAGGGGCTCAATAAAATCAGGGACAAGTTCATCCTGCCGCTTCTTGAAAACGCCCGGTTGCTGGTGATGAGCAGCGATGGCGATCCCTTTGCCAGCCCGCATTACCGGGATATCATGAAGATGACCTATGAGAAGTTGCCCGACCTTAAGCTCGGCTTGTGTACCAACGGCGTGCTGCTGGATGAGAAGGCCTGGGACGAGTGCCATCTTGAAGGTCGTACGCAGAGCGTACAGATCTCGATCGACGCCGCAACGGCTGAAACATACGACCATGTCCGCAGAGGCGGAGATTTCGAACGCCTGAAACGCAACCTGGCTTTCCTCTCCCGGAAACGCCAGGATTCTGTATTTAACTTCGATCTGCTCTTTGTCGTCCAGGCATGCAATTATCGGGAGATGGCCGCTTTCGTCGAACTTGGCGAATCGGTTCATGCAGACAGCGTACAGTTCATGCTGATAGACCATTGGGGCCGTGGGCTTGATTCTGGCCAGTATCTCAAGGAAAAGATATGGGACAGCTCCCATCCGGAATACGGGGCTTTCATGGAGATGCTGAAGGAGGATGTTTTCCGCAGGCCGATCGTGAAGCTCGGCGCTCTTGAGGCGCTGCTGAGGGGCGAGCAGCCGCCTGAACTTTCGGTCGATTTCGAGAATGGCGAAATCTCCCGTTCAGAGGGCGGATCCGTAGCGCTGTCAGCCGGTAAGGAGGTCTGCTGAGATGGTGACCATACGAGCCAGAGCCCCGTTACGCCTGGGGCTTGCCGGCGGAGGTACCGATGTGTCTCCCTATTGTGACGCCCATGGCGGTTATGTCCTCAATGCGACGATCGACCGGTATGCCTATGCGGTAATCAAGACCCTTGACGAGCCGATGATCAGGCTTGTGGCAGCCGACCAGCAGATCGAAAGGGTCAAGCCCAACGTGTTCCCGTTGCACATGAACGGTCATCTCGATCTGCACAAGGCCGTGTATAACCACATGATCCAGCACTTCAACGGGGGCGTGCCGATATCCATGGAGCTGATCACCTTCTGCGACGCTCCCGTAGGTTCCGGTCTCGGTTCCTCTTCCACCCTGGTCGTCGCCATGATCCAGGCTTTTGTCGAGCTGCTCAACCTGCCTTTGGACGATTATACCATTGCGCATCTGGCATACAAGATAGAGCGCCTTGATTGCGGACTGAAAGGGGGACGGCAGGATCAGTATTCGGCGACGTTCGGCGGGTTCAATTTTATGGAGTTTTACGCCGACGAACATGCGGTGATCAACCCGTTGCGGATAAAAAGCTGGATTATCAGCGAACTCGAAGCTTCGCTGATCCTCTATTTTACCGGCGTATCGCGTGAATCAGCCAGGATTATCGCAGATCAGAGCAGCAACATGACTTCGGGAGCCACCGAAGCCCTGGAGGCGATGCACGGGATCAAACGCGAAGCGCTGGTGATGAAGGAGAGCCTGCTGAGGGGTGATTTCAAGGGGCTTGTCGATTCCATGCGGCAAGGGTGGGAAAACAAAAAACGGTCCGCAAGGAGCGTTTCCAACCCCCATATTGACGAAATTTATGATGCCGCGCTGGCTTCCGGGGCTCTTGCCGGAAAGGTTTCCGGTGCAGGCGGCGGGGGGTTCATGCTCTTTTTTGTGCCGCCTGAGCACCGGATGAACGTCATCCTTGCGTTGAGCGGGTTCAATGGGCAGGTGAGCAATTGCCACTTCACCAAGCAGGGCTCCCAGGCATGGAGAATTTCATGATTCAGCAGATATCAGCACGGATATCAGGGACAGGACCGCTCACCGGTGATTTGGTTGAAAATGCGATGTATAACCAGGGAGCGTGATGAAGGAGGCAATAGTACTTGCCGGCGGTATGGGCCGACGTCTGCGCCAGGTCGTTCCTGACCTTCCCAAGCCCATGGCGCCTGTGGCAGGGCGTCCGTTTCTGGAGATTCTGCTTGACAGCCTTATCCGGAAGGGGATTACCCGCATCATTCTGTCGCTCGGGTTCATGGCAGACAAAATCATGGACCGTTTCGGCGACAGCTACCGGGACATCGAACTCCGTTATGTGGTGGAAAACACTCCCCTCGGCACAGGCGGGGCGGTTCGGCTGGCCATGACTCAATCGGTGCAGGATCATGTATTCGTCTTCAACGGCGACACCTATCTCGACCTTGAGGATGAGGAGCTTGAGCGCCATTGGGCCTTGCACAGGAATCCCGTGATTGTGGGACGTGAAGTCCCGGATACGGCCCGCTACGGGAGATTGATCACTTCAGGCGGCAGGGTCATCGGTTTTACCGAGAAGGGGGTCTCCGGATCGGGGCTTATCAATGCAGGTTGTTATATCCTCAATCGCGGACAACTGGATACATTCCCCCTGGATGTTCCGTTTTCACTGGAGACGGACTTTTTTCCCTCCGCGGTACAGGAGCAGCGGGTCGATCTGTTTGTGACCAGGGGCCATTTTATAGATATCGGCATTCCCGAGGATTTTGCGCGCGCGCAGACTGAACTGGCCGGCTGCTGAACCATGGCCCGACCAGCTTTATTCCTTGATCGGGACGGCGTGATCAACATCGATCACGGTTATGTCTATCGCAAAGAGGAGTTTGAATTCGTCGATGGAATTTTCGACCTGGTCTCGAAAGCCCATAACGCCGGATACCTTGTGATCGTCGTGACCAACCAGGCGGGGATCGGTCGGGGTTATTACACCGAGGCCGATTTTCATGAGCTGATGAACTGGGTCTGCGATGAGTTCAAGCGCCACGGCGGACAGATCGATGCAGTCTATTTCTGCCCGGATCATCCCGAACACGGTATCGGCGCCTATCGCAGGGAGAGTCACTACAGGAAGCCAGGGCCGGGAATGCTGCTTCAGGCGGCGAGCGACTTCGATATCGATATGGACCGATCGATCATGATAGGCGACAAGCCATCGGACATGGTGGCGGCTCGAACTGCCGGAGTGGGGAGGTTGCTCGAACTGGTCCGGCCGGATGAAACAAGCGACTATGTGGCGATCACCGGTTTCAGGGAGGCCCTGCGTTTCATTGAAGGCGTAGGACTGGAGCCCTGAACTGTCCAAATCGAAATCGCGTTCGAAATTGATTCTTTCGATAGAACGACGGGCTTCACCATGTCTTGTGACACGGATGTCGCAACGAGCGAGAGCTTCTCAGACGGTCGGAGCGGCTTCCTGCGTGGCCGGTTTGACGGCGAACTGGATGTCGTAGAGCTTTTTGTAGATGCCGTCAATGGCGATCAGCTCGTGGTGGTTGCCGGACTCGACCACTGACCCGCGTTCCATCACGATGATCCTGTCTGCGTTCTTGATGGTCGAAAGGCGGTGGGCGACCACCAGAGCGGTACGGTCTTCCATTGCATGGTCGATTGCCTGTTGAACGACTTTTTCCGACTCGTTGTCCAGGGCGCTGGTCGCTTCGTCAAAAATGAGCAGTTCGGGATTTTTTACCATGGCTCGGGCGATGGCGATGCGCTGGCGCTGTCCGCCGGAGAGCTGGAGGCCCCTGTCGCCGATGAGGGTGTCGTAATCCAGCGCTTTTTCCATAATGAAGTTGTGGGCGTTGGCCAGCATGGCGGCCTTCTCTATCCGCGGTCTCGTGATCTCGTCGTGCACGCCGTAGGCGATGTTCTGCTCGATGGTGTCGTTGAAGAGGATCACCTCCTGGCTGACGACGCCGATCATTTTCCTCAACTGTTTGTAGTCGAATTCACGGATGTCGATGCCGTCGATGGTGATGCGTCCCGAATCGACGTCGTAAAATCTCAGCAGCAGGTCTACGGCGGTCGATTTGCCCGATCCGGACTGGCCGATCAGGGCGACCGTTTCGCCTTTCTTTATCTCAAAGCTGACGTTGTCAAGCACGTTGGGGGCATCCGCTTCCTGGTTGTATCTGAAGCAGACGTTCTCGAACCTGATGGTGTCCGAAAAACCGCTGATTGGGCGGGTTCCGTTGATGATGGCAGGTTTGGTGTCGAGGACTTCGAAGAGCCGTTCCACGGAGATGAGGCCCATCTGCATGGAGGAGCTGGCTTCGCCCAGCATCTTGATGGGGCCCATGGTCGAGTAGAGGGTGAATGCAAAGACCAGGAGCTCGTTGGCGGTCATCACGCCCTGGAACACCTGAAGGCCTCCGAACCAGAGCACCATGGCGATGGCAGCGATCAGGAGCGTTTCGTTGAGCGGGCTGATCAGGTTCCTGAGCTGGGCGATCCTTATGCCGAGCTTCCGGAAGTCTTTGGTGAATGACTTGAACCTGGCGAGTTCGACATCTTCAAACGCGGTCGATTTGATGACCTTGATGCCGTTGAACTTTTCCTGCAGGACGGAGTTCATGTCACCCATCCTGGTCTGGAAGCTGAGGGCCAGGCCCTTGACGTTTTTGCCTATCAGGCGGATGAAGAACAGGATCAGCAGCGACGTGAATCCGGAAAAGAGGGTCAGCTTCCAGCTCAGCGCGAAGAGGACGCCTGCATAGACGAAGATCGAGAAGGGGTTCTGGAGAAAGTTGATGAAGGTCGAGCTGATGCTGTTGTTGACGTTTTCGACATCGTTGTAGACGAAGTTCATCAGGTTGCCGACCCGGTTCTTGTTGAAGTAGTCGAGCTGCATCTCGATGATGCTTCTGAATACGTCGTCGCGCAGTTTTTTCGCGGTTTTGGTCTGAATCCTGAAAATGATCTGCTGGTTGAGGTAGATGAACAGGTTCTTGATGGCGAAAGCCGAAATAAGGAAAATGCAGATTTTCAGCAGCGTCAGTTCCTTGGTGGGCGCACTGAACATCTCCTGGAACTTCTGGAGGGCCCAGGCTTTCAGGTGATCGGTATTCTTGAGCTTTGCCGCACCGGCAGACGGTTTTGCTTCGGGAGCGGCCTGTCCGGGTTGGGGAGCCGTCGCCGTTTTTTCTGCCAGTCCGCTTGCTCCCGGATTTGCGGGCGCGGGCGCTGTCGCGCTCGTTTGAGCCGTTTTGCCAGCCGAAAAGACTTCGTTCAGCAGGGGCAGGATGGAGTAGATCGATACGACGCTGAAGAGCGAGGTGATCATGCTGACGAAAACGACCAGCACGATTTTGCCTTTCGATGGTGCGAGGTATCGCAGTATTCTCATCAATAACTTCATGGACTTGCTTCACTGATTCTTGTTGGCGCGAATGTGCAAATATAATGCAATAATCCGAAAGTCGGCTTTATGTGGGGCGGCTACTGTTTCCGCGTTGTGCCCTCCTCCGGCAGCGTAGTCGTGCGCGCGGCTTTTTGTCCGTCACAACGCGTTCCCTTCTTTCAAGCCAGTTTTGTACCTTGTGGTGAGTTATCTGCATATCGTCTCACCTGTGGATATGCATGTCCCGATCCCTCCGACGCTGATCTGGCGGGATTTCTATTTGAACCGTGACGCATGTCACCCGGCGAACCATCATTTGCAGAAGTATGACAGACAAGATCATTAATCGCTCCCTGGTGCAATGACCTCTTTTGTGGAAAGCTTAAGGTTTCGGAACCGTCCGGGGATGAAATCGCTTGTGTCGGCCATCTCTTACCTTTCGATCAGGATCCTCGGCTTTTTTGTCCGGGCGCTCAGCCTGCGTCAGGCACGACGTGTCGCGTGCCTGCTCGGTGATTTCATGCACAAGGTCGTCGGTATGCGCCGAGAAATGGTCTACAGGAACATCGCCCTCTCGTTTCCCGGGAAGTCTCCTGCCGAAATCCGCAACATCGCCACTGGAGTCTACAGGAATGTTGCGGTCACCCTGATCGACGTCCTTCGGTTTCCGCTCATCAGGAGCCGTGAGGATGTCGCCGCGCTGATCGACCTGGACCCTGCGATATTCTTGAAAGGAACGGACAACGGACGCAAGGGCGCTGTCCTCGTATCCGGCCATTTCGGCAATTGGGAGCTTATGGCGCTGGCATTCGGTATGATGGTCAAGCCGTTGACCATCATCGTCAAGGGGCTGAGCAATGAATCGATCGACCGGAGCATGAACGAACTTCGAACGCTGAGAGGCAACAGCGTCGTATATGACCGGCAGGCGCTCAGGGAGGGGATGCGGTTGCTGGAAGAGGGGGGCGTACTGGCTGTTCTCAGCGATCAGTCTGATCCGGGCGCAAAAAATTATATCGATTTTCTCGGCAGGAGGGCGACGGTGTTCCAGGGAGCGGCATTTTTCGCGCTCAAGGCAAAGGTGCCGCTGTTCGTCGGCATGTGCAGGCGCAGCGGCGACGGCAAATACACCACCGACACCCATGAGATCGATACTTCGGACCTCTCCTTCAACAAGGCGGATATCGCGACGCTCACCGAACGCTATACTGCAGTGATCGAGGATTACATCCGTCGCTGGCCGGAGGAGTGGTTCTGGCTGCACAACCGCTGGAAAAACGGCGGTGAATGGCAAAGCGATTGACATCCAGTATATTTGTTGTACATGAAGTTTCCGGTTCGGAGTTGCCCTGTGCCTTGTACGGCGTAGGTCATCGCAATCCAATCAAGCGTTTATTTCTGTAATCATGCCCAAAACTTTCCAACGCTACTCTGTCGTCATCCCGGTGTACAACCAGCTCCATTACACCTCGCAGTGCGTGGAAAGTCTGCTTGCCCAGCATGTAAGGCCTGAAAATATCCTGATTATCGACAACGCCAGCAGCGACGATACGCCGCTTTGGCTCCAGAAGCACCCCGAGCTGAAGCAGCTTCGCAACACGACGAATCTCGGTTGCGGCTGCGCATGGACCCAGGGGGCGGTGCTCAGCCCGGACGCCGAATGGATCGTGCTGCTCAACAACGATGTGCTTGCGGGTCCTGACGCCGTTGACGCCCTTCTGGACGCGGCTGATCGGGAAAAGCTCGGAGTGGTGAGCCCGGCGCTTCTGGAGGGGACGAACGATTACGATTTCGGGAACTTCGTGAAGGGATACCGGAAGAAGATGTCGGGCATGATTCGAAGGGGGCGGTTCCATGGGGTCTGTTTCGCGGTTCACCGGAGCGTTATCGAGAAGATCGGTTTTCCGGACACCGACCGGCGTCTGGGCGGGTATGAAGACGCTGAGTACCTGTTCCGTTGCCGGCGTGCTGAAGTTCCGATCGGGATCGTCGGAGATTCGGTGTTCCACCACTTCGGGTCGATAACCCAGAAAGCCATCGTGAAAAAGACGGGACAGAAGTCGCTCGGCGACCGTAAATATTTTCGCATCAGGGTCGGTTCGAAATGGGCTTCCAGGAAGCTGGAAAATTTCCTCGCGGGACTTACCGTCAAAAAATGGATTCGTGAGGAGAGTTCGAAATCGGGGTATTCGCTTCATATGTTACGCAGGGATGGTCAGTGGGAGATGCATTGATCCTTAAATCTGCAATGTCTGGTCTTCATAACGACAAGACTATCGATACCGATGGATAGTGCGGTGATCGACGACAGGGTGCAGGTGACCTTCTTCCTGATCACCTATAACCAGGAAAAGTATGTGCGGGAGGCGATCGAGGGGGCTTTCAGCCAGACCTACTCGCCGCTTGAGATCGTCATCTCCGACGATTGTTCGACGGACGGCACCTTCCGGATCATCGAGGAGATGAGTGCGAAATACGATGGGCCGCACAAGGTCGTCGTCAACAGGAACAGCGAGAACCTCGGCCTTATCGGCCACATCAACAGGATCAACTCCCTCTCTTCAGGTGAGCTGATCGTTTATGCGGCGGGCGACGACATATCGCTTCCTTACAGGACGGAAAAGGTGGTGGAGCGATATCTGGCTTCGGGCCGCAAGGCATCGTTGATCCATTCGCCGGTTTTCCTCATCGATATTGCTGGCAACAGGAGCGGTATGAGGCTGCCGCCGATGGTATCGAGGGGACTCTCCCTTGAGGAAATGGCCGTCAGCAGCGCGCTGATCATCGGGGCGACTTCTGCCTTCACCAAGAGGATCGAAGAGAGGTTCGGTCCGATCAGGTACGACAAGTGCATCGAGGACCTGGTGATGGGGTTCAGGAGCGCACTGACCGGCGGGCTTGAGTACATTCCTGAACCGCTGATTCTCTACAGGCACGAATCCGGTATAACAGCCAGGTCGGATTTCCGGTTCCAGAGCTGCGACGATTCGGTGAGGCGGGAGATCCGCAACCAGGAGATCTATCTGGCGGTTCTCTCACAGCGGATGGACGATCTCGTGAGACTCGGGGAAACCGGATTGCTGCCCCTGTTGCAAAGCAGACGTAGAGCGGCGCTCCTGAGGCGAAAGGTGTGGACACGGCACTACCGTTTCTTCAGGCTGGCCTCCTATGCCGCCAGGCGCGGCCTTCTTGTGCATTTTTTCAAGTCGGTGCTTCGCGAGAAAAAATGGCGGCTCTTCTTCCCTTTAAAGAAATTGATGCACACGCGCTCAGTCGGTCAGTTGATCAGCCCGACACCGGGTTAACCAGTAATGCTTTCCTTCGTCCTGGGGGAATCCGCTATGGCACAAATGAAAATCTGTCTGGTATGCGATACGCGCCTGCCGGCCAAAAAATATGGCGGGACGGAACGCATCGTCGTGTGGCTGCTCCTGGAGTATCTGAAAATGGGACACGCTGTCGTCCTGGTCGCGCCGACCGGGACCTCAATCCCGGGAGTGACCTGCGTCCCTGCCGATAGTCGTGAACAGGCGTTGATGGCAATCCCGCGCGATGTGGATATCGTTCATTTCCACGGTTGGCCGCCTCCGTCGGATTTCGCGATGCCGTGGCTGTTCACGCTGCACGGCAATGAGCCCGACAGCTCCAGGATACCGGCCAATACCGTATGCATCAGCGCGAACCATGCACAGAGGCATGGACGGAGTCTGTTCGTCTACAACGGGATCAATCCGGATGAGTTTATCTACAGGGAGCAGAAAAAGGATTATCTGCTCTTCTTTTCGCTGGTCAGGAGGCCGGTCAAAGGGGCTGCCCGGGCGATAAGGCTTGCCCGAAGGTATTCGATGCCGACGGTTTTTGCGGGAGGCTCCCGGATCGATCTGATCAAGGCCGGAGGCCTGTCGGAAAGTTTTCATCCGATGGTGAAGTTCGTGGGGAAAAAGGGGGGTCTTGAAAAAGCGGAGCTCTTTTCGAATGCCAAAGCCCTCCTGTTCCCGATCAGCTGGGAGGAGCCGTTCGGCCTGGTGCTGATCGAGTCGTTGCTGTCGGGGACTCCGGTGGTCGCCACGCCGAGGGGTTCTGTGCCTGAGCTTATCAATTCCGACGTCGGTGCGCTGTTCACCGATGACGACATGTTTCCAGATGCGCTGGAAAAAGCGCTCTCCTGCTCTCCGAAACATTGCCGGGAGTGGGCCATGACCTATTATTCCTCATCGGTGTGCGCTTCAAATTATCTCAATCTTTACGAACGTATATTGAGCGGAGAGAACCTTTTTGCCTAAGCAATCCAAGATTATGAGCCGGCGCGCCCCGCAACGTATCCTGGTCATCGTACAGCGCTCCAACGGCGACGTGTTCCTGAGTTCGCCCCTGATCGAGGCGCTCTACCATACCTATGGCAGCCCGGACATCGATCTTCTGGTCAACAGCGATACGCTGGCCATCGCCAGAACGCTTCCCCATATCCGGGAGATCCACCAGTTCTCCTATACGGATCCCGATGGCCGGTGGAGGCAGACTTCGCGGCTGATCGGAAAGATTGCCCGCAACTACGATCTCAGCATCAATCTCACCACGAGCGACCGCTCCGTGGTGTTCGCCATGCTCTCCGGAAGCATCTCCATCAGCGCGGTGGAGCAAAGCCCGAAAAAGTCCTGGTGGAAGCGCCGGTTCCTTTCCGCCCATTACGAATTCGACAGGTCCCGGCACATCATACAGAACAACACTGCGGCGCTGGGCCTGCTGGGCATCGAGGCCGGGAACCTGACGGTCAGTGCGCACAGCGCTCCTGCGTCGGTCGAAAGTGTCGAGAAGATGCTGGCTGATTCAGGAATCACCGATTTCGTCATCTTCCATCCCGGGGCGCAGTACGAATACAAGGTTTATCCCGAGGCTTTCCGGAAGGTGCTGCTCGAACGCCTGGATCGTCTCGGCGTCCCGGTGGTCGTCACCGGTTCGAAGAGCGCGATAGACCAGAAGATCAAGGCGTCGCTTCCGCGGCATGCAAACGTACATGATTTCATCGGCAGGACCAGCATGGAGGAGCTGATCGCGCTGAGTGACCGCTCGCTTGCCTATATCGGGGCAGATACGCTGAACATGCATATCGCTGCGGCACAGGACAAACGCATCTTCACCATCTTCGGCCCGACCGTCCTCAGTACCTGGTCGCCGTGGAGCAACGGGCTGCACGCCTGTGCCAGCGTGAACAGGCCGGTGCAGACCTACGGCAACGTGACGGTCTTCCAGGCTGATATGCCTTGCGCAGGTTGCGGTAAAACCGGTTGCGACGACCAGCACGGCGTCAGCGAATGCCTTTACAACATCGAGCCCGATCTCATCGCCCGTGAAATCGAACGGTGGATGGCGGTGTCAGGCCTTGCGAAGGATGGCTGATCGGGAATGGATGGTCGTATGGTAATGACCGGGCGCTGATTTAAATTGCGGTCGGAGCGGCATCGACAAATACACAGCAAACACAGGATCATGAAAATCAGTGCGTTCACCTTTATAAAAAACGGAACGATCTTCGGGTTTCCCTTTACGGAGTCGATTCGTTCCGTGCTGCCGGTTGTGGACGAGTTCGTCGTCAACGTCGGCAAGGGGGATGACGATACCCTCGAAAGGGTCCGGCAGATCGGTGATCCGAAGATCCGTATCATCGAGTCGCACTGGAACGACAAGATGAGGGTCAGCGGCTATGTCTACGGCCAGCAGAAGATGATCGCCCAGTTCAACTGCACCGGAGACTGGGCCTTTTACCTGGAAGGCGACGAAGTCGTCCATGAAAATGAGCTGGATACCATCGTCAATGCCTGTCGCGCCAATCTTGACGATGAACGGGTCGAGGCGTTGAGCTTCGATTATTACCATTTTTACGGCAACGCAAACACCTATCTCGATTCTCCCCGCTGGTACCGTCGCGCGGCACGCATTATCAGAACTTCAGTGCGGTCCATAGCGCCTGACGGGCTTTTCTGGCATGTGCTCACCGACAGGAGCAAGGTCGCCCGTTACCCGAGGGCGGCCCATTCCGGAGCGTCGATCTATCACTACGGATGGGTGAGGAGCGAGTCCGAGATGAACCGGAAGTCGGAGTACATACAGAAATACTGGAGCAAAAACCACGAGCGTATCGATTACCGGGAGATCGATCCCCGGATCGTTCGCGAGTTCACCGGGACGCATCCGGCGGTCATCCGCGAGTGGCTTCCGAAGGAGAAGGGAGTCTTTCAGCCCAACCCTGACCACCTCCTGACCAGCCGGGAAAAGAAGCACCGCATCATGGCGCGTTTCGAAAAGTGGTTCGGATGGGAGCTGAGCAAGAAACATTATATCGCGGTGAAGCCATGAACCCATCCGTTGTGCTCCTGCCGAACTGGATAGGAGACATGCTTCTTGCCCTTTCGATCGTCACGACGCTTCCTGAAAACCGCCGTTCGAATACGACGCTGCTGGTGCCGAAGCAGATGGCGAGCCTCGCCGGGCTGCTCTGCGATCTTCCGCAGATCGCGTTCGCAAGGGCGGACGAGGCGGAACGCAGGCGCACCGTTGCCGAGGTACGCGCCGGAGGGTTCCATACCATGTACCTGCTCCCGTTTTCCTTCTCCTCGGCATGGTTCGCCATGAAGGCCGGAGTGCCGGTCAGGCGCGGCATGTCACGGGAAATGAGGAGGTTCCTGCTCACCGATCCTTTGCCGGGCAGCCTGAGGGACAAGTCGCGCCACATCACCTGTGAATATGCCGAAATCCTCGATACGCCATGTCGCCCGCCTGAAGCGTGGAGGGGCGTGACGGTCAGGCCGGATGAGCGCCATGCCGGATCGATCGTCTATTGTCCAGGCGCGGCCTACGGCCCGGCCAAGAAATGGACGCACTTCCCTGAACTGGCCCTCATGCAGGCGCGGCACGACATCGTGGTGCTCGGGACGGCTGCGGACGGGGAGTCGGCAAGGGAGATCGCGGATGCTGCGCCGGGAAGGGTTACCGACCTGACGGGAAGGACTTCGCTGACGGAGGCGGCGGCCATCATGGCGGGAGCAAGGTCCGTCGTATCGAACGATTCCGGGCTCATGCACCTTGCAGGGTATATCGGGGTGCCGGTCATCGGCCTGTTCGGTTCCACCAGCCCGGTATGGACCCGTCCCATTGGTAAGAGGAGCGTCGTGATGAACTCTCGGGAGCCATGCGCCCCATGCTTCGAACGTACCTGCCGGTACCGCCACTACCGATGCCTCGAAAGCATCGCCCCGGAAGCGGTGGCGAAGGCTGAGGCAGCGTTGTGCGCCGCTTCGGTTTCATAGCCCCTGCTTGCCATGGGTGCCGGATTGCCGGCGTGCGGCGTCAGATATTGAAGAATTCGCGGTACCATTTGATGAACCGGTCTACCCCGTCCTGGACGGATGTGCAGGGTTTGTAGCCGAGGTCGCGTACGAGGTCCGATACGTCGGCATAGGTGGACGGAACATCGCCGGGCTGGATGGGCAGCATGTTCTTTTCAATGGTGGTGCCGAGTGACTTTTCGATGGCTGCGATGAAATCCATCAGCCTCACCGGCTGGTTGTTCCCGATGTTGTAGACCCTGTAGGGCGCTGACGAAGAGCCCGGGTCGGGCGCAGAGGCCGACCAATCGGGATTCGGGCGGGCGGGGTTGTCGATGACCCTGACGACGCCTTCGACGATGTCGTCGATGTAGGTGAAGTCGCGGTGCATGTCGCCGTAGTTGAAGACGTCGATCGGACGTCCTTCGAGCGCGGCCTTGGTGAAGAGGAAGAGCGCCATGTCTGGCCGTCCCCAGGGGCCGTAGACCGTGAAGAACCTCAGGCCGGTGGTCGGTATGCCGAACAGGTGGCTGTAGGTATGGGCCATCAGTTCGTTTGACTTCTTGCTCGCCGCGTAGAGGCTGACGGGGTGGTCGACGTTGTGGTGCACGGAGAACGGCTGGAGTTCGTTGAGCCCGTAAACCGATGAGCTGGATGCGTAGCAGAGGTTGCCGACCTTGTTGTGGCGGCATGCCTCAAGCAGGTTCACGAAGCCGACGATATTGGAACCGACGTATGCGTTGGGGTTGGTCAGCGAGTAGCGGACGCCTGCCTGTGCCGCAAGGTTGCAGACAGCGTCGAACTGTTCGGTGCGGAAAAGCGTGTCGATGCCCTCTTTGTCTTCAAGGTCGAGTTTGATGAACCGGTATCCGGGATATCTGGATGACTGCATCGTTCTGCCGTACCCGACACTGCTGCTGTCGATGCCCGAGAAGTCAAGGCGCCCGTATTTGACCCGTTGGTCGTAATAGTCGTTGATGTTGTCGATGCCTACTACTTCGTCGCCTCTCGATGCGAGGCGTTCGGCGAGGTGGAATCCGATAAATCCGGCAGTGCCGGTCACAAGTATTTTCACTCGGGAAGATGATGTGGCCCTCGTTCGGGCGGTTGCCGGAAACCGGAAATGCAGCCGGTGGTCGGCGCTCCCGGATGACAAAAGGCATTGTGAAGAAAGATAGTGAGCTTTTTTGTAAAAAAGGGGGTCGATTTCCCTGATGGAATACTTTCGGATGCTTAGATTATTTTTTCAATTACCGGATAACAACCGGCATCCCGTGAACCGGGCAACTTCAAAACCGATGAACCGTGGGTAATGAACTCCCTGGCTGAACAGAAGGGCTTCAAACGTCCCGGCCTTGCAGGAACCTCGCTGGTGCTGCTGTCCATATTGATCGCCTATCCGATTTCGGGCATGATTCTGACGAAACTGGTGGCTGGCGGCCGTTCGATCGATCCCGATTTTCAGTGGATCGACGCTACCGTATTGCCTCGTCTGCTTGCAGCCCAGGCGGTCGGGCAGATCCTGGTGCTCGGCCTTCCGGTCTTCTGGCTTGCCCGGAGGGTTACCGGTTCAGGAGCGTTCGAGAGGGCGAACCTTGCGTGGTTGGGTATCGGACGGCGGGGAGGCGTGCGATCTCTCGTTATGGCTGCCACAGGCATCCTGCTTCTGCAACCGTTCCTGTACAGCATCGTTGAGCTGCAGAACCTCATCCTGCCCCTTCTTGGCGAAGCTGGCAGGGATATGCTCCGCGACCAGACCCGACTCGACCTGTTCATCAGGAAGATCGCCGGAGGAGGATCGTTGAGCGGATTCCTTGCCGCCGCTGCGGTGCTTGTCCTGACCCCGGCCATCTGCGAGGAGCTTTTTTTCAGGGGATTCGTCCAGAAAAGCTTCGCCGGGATCCTGACGCCGAACAAGGCGGTTCTGCTTACCGGCCTTGTTTTCGCCCTTTTCCACATGGAACTGTTCAATCTTGTGCCGCTGACTTTGCTTGGCTGGTATATTGGATATATTTACGTACAATCGGATGACCTGACCGTTCCGGCTGTCGCACATGGGACCAATAACCTGGCTGCCCTTGTGCTGATCCAGGTGCAGGCCCGTCTGGGCGTCACGGATTCGGGAACGGCCGCTTCCGGTCTCCTCGTGATGTGGCAGTGGTGGGTTTTCGTGGTTTTATCATTGATCGTCTTTTTTCTGCTGATCCGGCGGTTCCCGGAGCGGCCGGCATCCGCAGATGCTGATAACACAATGCTTGACAGGCGCTCCTGAAATGTCTTCCCTGATGCAAAGCAATCTTTTCAAGAGGGTGGCTGTCGCCCTTGTGGGCATTCCCCTGCTTCTCTGGCTCAACATGCAAGGCGGGATCTATTTCCTCGTCATGGTGCTCGTCCTCAGCCTCACGGCGACCTTCGAGTTCCGTCGGCTCGCAGCACACCGCGCGCATCCGCCGTCGATCCTGCTGCTGTTGCCGCTTACGGCGTTTATCCAGCTCAATTTCTATTTCAGGTTCATTGACTACTGGGAAGCGGTGCTGGCTGTCGTCATGCTGCTGTATGTGCTGGAACTCTGGCGTCAGCAGGGGTCGCAGTTCCTGAACATCGGTACGACCCTCGTCGGGCTCATCTACGTGAACCTGACCTTCGGCGCTCTTCTCAGGCTGCGCCTCATGGGAGCGGCTCCCGGCACTCCCGGAACCGATGCCGGGGCTTCGCCTGTTGTCCTCATGTTCTTCTGCGTCTGGGCAGCGGATATTTTCGCCTATTTCGGGGGACGTACCTTTGGGGGAAAATTCATCACCAGGAAGCTGTTCCCTCGCCTGAGCCCGAAAAAGACATGGGAAGGATATTTTTCCGGCATCGCCGGCAGCGTGGTTGCCGCATGGGCCTGTGCCTCTTTTGTGAGCGGTTGTCCGACGGTTCGGGCAACGATGATCGGCCTGCTCATCGGCGTCGTCAGCCCTGCCGGTGACCTGATGGAGTCGATGTTCAAACGTGATGCCGGAGTCAAGGACTCTTCCGGACTCATTCCCGGCCATGGCGGCGTGCTTGACCGTTTCGACACCATCATGTTCATTGCGCCACTGATCTATTTTATGGTTTCGCTCAGTTGAACCACTGCCATCGTCGCCGCAAAAGAATGTTTTTCTTATATTAAGTTCCGTTTTATAGAAGTTTCAGGACCTCGCGGCATCATCGCTAGCCCGTCATCGACCATGAAAATCGAAGCCCTTCTCAGTGAAAAGTATATCGCGTTGAACCTTGATTCCCATTCAAAGGAAGAGGTGATCAATGCGATGATTGCCATGGTTGCAAGTCATGACAATGTCAAGAATATCGAACGGCTCGCCGAGGATGTCAGGAAGCGGGAGCAGGAGATGTCTACCGGCATAGGCAAGAACATCGGCCTGCCTCATGCCAAGACACCGGCTGTGGTCGAGCCCGTACTGGGCGTGGCTACGCTCAGCAGGGAGGTCGATTTCGACTCCATTGACAACCAGCCGGTGCAGATCGTATTCCTGCTTGCGACTCCTGAAGCAATGCTGGCCGAACACCTGAAGCTTCTTGGGCGTATTACGCGTCTGGCTGGCAAGGACGAACTCCGGCAGAAGATTCTGGATGCGGTTACCCCTCGTGAGGTCCTCGACCTTTTTCGTGAAGAGGAGAAGGATTTACCCCAGATTTAATATTCGTTACCAAGGCAGGATATGGCGCAGTTCCAGGCAGTAAAGGGAGCACGGGACATTTTTCCCGATGAGGTCGTCAGGTGGCACCATGTCGAGGGAGTGATCCGCTCGGTGGCCGCCTTGTACGGGTTCAGCGAAATCCGCACGCCGGTTTTCGAGTATACCGAGCTGTTCCAGCGAGGCATTGGGTCGACGACAGACATCGTCGGCAAGGAGATGTTCTCATTCCTGCCCGATCCCAACGGCCGCTCGATCACCCTCAGGCCGGAGATGACCGCCGGCGTGATGCGCGCCTGCCTGCAGAAGAACCTCCTTTCGCTGGCCCCGGTCCACAAGCTCTATTACATCAGCGATCTTTTCAGGAAGGAGAGGCCCCAGGCCGGTCGGCAGCGCCAGTTCTCCCAGTTCGGCGCTGAACTTCTCGGCGTCTCTTCGCCAGCGGCGGTTGCCGAGGTGCTCACCTTCATGATGCAGGTTTTCGAAACGCTCGGGCTGCACGGCCTGAGGCTCAGGATCAACTCCCTTGGCGACGTCGAAGACCGGGCCCGCTACCGTGAGGCGTTGCGCGAATATTTCCTTCCTTACGCAGCCGACCTCGACGAATCTTCGAAAGAGCGGCTTGAGAAAAACCCGCTGAGGATCCTCGACTCGAAGAATCCCGCCCTGAAGGAGATGATCGCCGGTGCCCCGAGGCTTTACGCTTACCTGAAACCCGAAGCCGTCGCCGATTTTGAAAAGGTGCTCTCCTTTCTTTCGGACAGGGCGATCGCCTATGACATCGACCATCTGCTCGTGCGCGGGCTCGACTACTACTGCCATGCGGCTTTCGAGGTCACCAGCTCCGAGTTGGGCGCCCAGGACGCCATAGGGGGCGGCGGTCGTTACGACAGCCTTGCAAAGGAGCTCGGCGGCACTGCCGATCTGCCTGCCGTAGGGTTTGCCGTCGGCATGGAGAGGCTCATGATCGCGATGGAAAAACAGGGGCTGTTTGCCACCCTGAACCCGCACGGTCCCCTTGTCTATGTGGTGGTACAGCAGCAGGAGCTCTCCGACCACGGCATGCAGGTCGCCTTCAGGCTCCGCAAGGCCGGCCTCAAGGTCGAGATCGATCTCGCCGCACGGAGCATGAAGGCCCAGATGCGCGAAGCGAACCGTATCGGCTCATCATACGCGCTCTTTATCGGCCAGACGGAACACGAGTCGGGCCTCTATTCGCTGAAAAACCTCGTAACCTCCGAACAGACCTCTCTATCACTCGATGCCGTCATCGAAATCCTCTCCACCCCGGGTTGAAACCTCGGGGCAACTGAAGAAAATATAAGATGATAATGTCCGCTGGGCTAAAGCCCTGCTGAATGCAGGAGGTCAAACCCCCTGTCCTTCGTCTTCAATATTCAGTCGGGTTTTAACCCGCCAGCCATTCTGCCCTTTTACATTCCAGCATCCCCGGACGATCCCACATGCATGAGTCCCGACTTGTCGGGACTCCGGACATTCAGCCCTCTTACATTCAGTAGCCCCGGATGATCCCACATGCATGAGTCCCGACTTGTCGGGACTCCGGACATTCAGCCCTCTTACATTCCAGTAGCCCTGGACGATCCCACATGCAGGAGGAGTTCACTCCTCCGGACATTCAGCCCTCTCACATTCCAGTATCCCCGGACGATCCTACATTCGGGAGTCCCGACTTGTCGGGACGACGGACATTCAGGCCTCTTACATTCAGCAGCCCAGGACGATCCCACATTCAGGAGGAGTTCACTCCTCCGGACATTCAGGTCTCTTACATTCCAGTAGCCCCGGACTTCAGTCCGGGGAGAGCATGCCCTCCCCCGATCTTCGGGCTTCAGCCCAATATCTGTCACTGCATCAGCAGGGATCATGATAAACCCGTTGAAGAGGTTGGACTGAAGTCCGGAATATTAATTTGATCATTTATCCCCGGACTGAAGTCCGGGGCAACTGAAGAAAATATAAGATGATAATGTCCGCAGGGCTAAAGCCCTGCTGAATGCAGGAGGCCAAACCCCCTGGCCTTCGTCTTCAATATTCAGTCGGGTTTAAACCCGCCAGCCATTCAGAGTTTTTCAATTCCAGCATTCCCGGACGATCCCACGTTCAGGAGGCTTTCACTCCTCAGGACATTCAGCCCTCTCACATTCCAGTATCCCCGGACGATCCTACATTCAGGAGTCCCGACTTGTCGGGACGACGGACATTCAGGCCTCTTACATTCAGTAGCCCCGGACGATCCCACATTCAGGAGGACTTCACTCCTCCGGACATTCAGACCTCTTACATTCCAGTAGCCCCGGACTTCAGTCCGGGGAGAGCATGCCCTCCCCCATCTTCGGGCTTCAGCCCAATATCTTTCACTGCATCAGCAGGGATCATGATAAACCCGTTGAAGAGGTTGGACTGAAGTCCGGAATATTTTAATTGATCATTCATCCCCGGACTAAAGTCCGGGGCAACTGAAGAAAATATAAGATGATAATGTCCGCAGGGCTAAAGCCCTGCTGAATGCAGGAGGCCAAACCCCCTGTCCTTCGTCTTCAATATTCAGTCGGGTTTAAACCCGCCAGCCATTCAGAACTCTTACATTCCAGCATCCCCGGACGATCCTACATTCGGGAGTCCCGACTTGTCGGGACGTCGGACATTCAGCCCTCTTACATTCAGTAGCCCCGGATGATCCCACATTCAGGAGGAGTTCACTCCTCCGGACATTTAGAACTCTTACATTCCAGTAGCCCCGGACTTCAGTCCGGGGTGAGCATGCCCCCCCCGATCTTCGGGCTTCAGCCCAATATCTTTCACTGCATCAGCAGGGATCATGATAAACCCGTTGAAGAGGTTGGACTGAAGTCCGGAATATTTTAATTGATCATTCATCCCCGGACTAAAGTCCGGGGCAACTGAAGAAAATATAAGATGATAATGTCCGCAGGGCTAAAGCCCTGCTGAATGCAGGAGGTTAAAACCTCGGGGCAACTGAAGAAAATATAAGATGATAATGTCCGCAGGGCTAAAGCCCTGCTGAATGCAGGAGGTTAAAACCTCGGGGCAACTGAAGAAAATGTAAGATGTTAGTCCCCACAGGGCTAAAGCCCTTCTGAGTGTAGTAGGTTAAAACCTTGTGGCATCAGAAGAAACTGTAAGATCTTAATGTCAGTAGTTCCGAAGTTTCAGGATTTCTGACATCAAAGAGGCTGAACCTTTGGTCAATTGACGAGAATTCAGGAGATTGAATCCGGGGGAGCCTGAATGCAGGTTCGTTTCTGCCCGGCGTTCTACCTGCACCCGAACGGCCATGAATTTATCGATGCACCCATGAAACCACAGGTGATCATATACGGGAAACCCGATTGCTGCCTCTGTGACGAGGCCATGGAGGTTCTGGAGCAGGTCAGGAAGCGTATTCCGTTCGATATCCAGAAAAAAGACATCACGGATGACCCTGACCTTTCCGTGCGATACGCCTACAGCATTCCCGTCATCCTCATCGACGGTCGCATGGCATTCAAGCATCGTGTGGAGAAGGATCGCCTCATATCCATCCTCAAGGGTCGTTAAGAGCGTTCAGGAATCAAGCCACAGTCCGTGAACACACTGGTCCGCCCGGGCCATTTGGATGTGCCGGCGCGGTTGCTTAATATTGATGTTGTCGAGGATATGCAGGCTCTGAGGGATTTATTTAGGTATGAAAGCTGTTTCAGGGTTAACGATGTTGAAATTCATTCTTCTTTTGATCGCGTTGTGGCTGACCGTTCGCATGGTTATGCGGATCGTTCGCTTTTCGTTTGTTGTCAGGCGCGCACGGCCAGAGACGCCATCTTCCTCATTCTCCTCTTCCGACGGAAGGGAGCGGGTTCAGGAGGTTGAGTATGAGGTGATCGAAAGCCACATAAAAAAGGATGAGTGACGGCCACTTGGGAGAAGAGCTGTTTGGCTTGTGTGCAGTTTTTTTGTACATTAGTCGCTGATTGGAGTACCAGCCTGGAGGAACGGCTTCTGAAAGTGGGGGATCCCCACTTTTTTGTTTTCCGTAATATGAGCGATGCAACGCATGGATGAAAGGATAAGAACCGCGATTGATGAGTCGATGGCTGAAGTTTCAGCCGGGACAGGGCAGGAGATATATCTTGTCGATTCAGTTGTCCGGGGCGGCGGAAGGACCATTGAACTGACCGTCGATACCGACAAGGGAATCATCATTGATCAGTGCGCGAAACTGAGCAGGAAAATCAGGGCTCGTCTCGAAAGTTTTGAGGACGACCTCATGATGGCTTCCGGTGAGTTCGACCTGCTGGTCTCTTCGCCTGGAATCGGCGAGCCGGTCAAGGTGAAGCGTCAGTATGTCAGGCATCTGGGCCGGTTGATCAGGATATCCCATATGGATTCCGATGGAGAGCGGCAGGAGATCGACGGTCGGTTGTTACAGGCCGCGGTCGGGGACGAGGAAGAGCCGTTTATCGTGATTGAACCCATTATGCAGGGAAAGAAGAAGAGAAAGGCGGATGTGCCGCCGATGACCATACGCCTTGCCGATATCGTCAAGGCAGTTGTACAGACTGAATTGTAGTCGCCCTCTTCTTATTGTCGCGGGCGAAGGGATAAATATTAAGCGGTACTCAGTAGTGCATGTTTTGGGAAGTGCCAAACGAGTCGCAGACTATTTTTTAAAAACAAGGATCACACAGCGATGCCAAGAAAGCAAGTGAAGGGCGAAACTATTGATCGGAAAGCGCAGATTGCAAGTGCTTTTGGAGAGATCGAGCAGTCTAAGGTGTTTCTGGACAAGCGCTCTGAAAGCGCAGCAGTCAAGATGGACATTGCCGATCTGCTCAAGGAGATCATCCTGAAGCAGCTCAGGAAGGATTACGATCCTGAGGTGGATGCAAACATCTTCATCAATCCCGAACGCGGCGATTTCGAGGTTTATATCCTGAAGAAAATCGTCAGTGAGGTCGACCTTCCAACCATCGAAATCGGTCTTGACGAGATTCGCAAGATCGACGATTCACTTGAACTTGGTGATTTTTACGAAGAGGGCCCGATCAAGCTCGACGATTACCTTACCAGAAAATCGATCCAGATCATCAAGCAGTCGGTGCAGAAGAAGGTTCGCGATCTTGAGCGGCTCGTGGTCTACGAAGACTGCCTCGAGAAAGTCGGCGAAGTCGTCGCGGGCGAGGTATACCAGGTCAGGCCCAATGAGGTGATATTCACCTATAACACCTCAAAGGACCATCGGGTCGAGCTGGTGCTGCCCAAGGCGGAGATGATGAAGAAGGACAACCCGCGCCGGACCCCGAGGATGAAGCTCTATGTCAAGCGCATCGAGCGGGAGAAGGTCAAGGTCCGCAACGATGACGGTTCGGTCCTGGAGCGTGAAAAGCCGGACGGCGGCATGAAGGTGATCGTTTCAAGGGTTGACGACCGTTTCCTGTACAAGCTTTTCGAAAGTGAAGTGCCTGAGATCCTCGACGGCTTGATCGTGATCAAGGGGATCGCCCGCGTACCTGGCGAACGCGCCAAGGTTGCCGTTGAATCGACAAGTTCGAGGATCGATCCTGTGGGAGCGACGGTCGGATACCGCGGCAAGCGCATCCAGAGCATCGTCAAGGAGCTGAACAACGAGAACATCGATGTTATCTATTACACCGATGAACCCCAGATTTTCATCGCCAGGGCTCTCCAGCCGGCCAAGATCGATCCGATGACCGTTCATGCCGACATGAAAACCCGCAAGGCGAGGGTGATGCTGAAGCCTGACCAGATCAAGTACGCCATCGGCAAGAACGGCAACAACATTCACCTTGCCGAGAAGCTTACCGGTTACGAGATAGACGTTTACAGGGACGTTATCGACAAGTCGCTCGAGGACCCGAACGACATCGACATCATCGAGTTCCGCGAGGAGTTCGGCGACGACATGATCTACCAGCTGCTCGACGGCGGACTCGACACGGCAAAGAAGATCCTGAAGGCCGGTATCGACGAAATCGAAGAGGCGCTGATCGGGACGCAGAAGACCGAAGAGCTTTTTGTGTTCAACAAGGGGCGCAAACCGGTCAAGCCCAGGGAGCGCAGGGTGTCCGATGATGAAAAACGGTACTGGAAGAAGATTGCCGAGACGATTTACCGCACGGTTCGTGAGCAGTTTAACGACGAGGATCTCAAGGCGCTTCTTGACGACAGCAACGACAGGTTCCTCTCGGGCGAGAGCCTGTTTTCAGAAGAACGTCGCGACGAAGAAACAAATTGAGAATTACTATGGCATTGCTGTGTAACCGTCGAGAGCGGAGTTGAGTTCGGTTTGGAAGGCGCGCCGGATACTGAAGACTGCCTGTCGGCAGCTCAGGAGTTCGGGCACCAGCCAACGTTGTCAATCAGGACGCGCAACAGCTAACGCAGGGATGCCAACAAGAGGATAACCATCCAGGGAGAAGGATAATGGCCATCGAGGAAACGCAGATAAGGTTTCGAATCAGTGATATTGCCAGGGAGCTGCAGGTCAGCCCTCAGGAGGTCCTGCTATTCGTGAAGCAGGAGGGGGGAAAGGTAGCTTCCACATCATCCATGGTGGAAGAGAACATGCGCGACATGATTTTTGGCCATTTCAGCCAGGAAAAGAAGCAGGTCGACGAAACCCGGAAAATCAGGGATGAAAAACAGAAACGCCTGACGAGGCTCGAAGAGCAGTCGCGCAAGGCTTACGAAAAGGAGCAGCAGCTCAAGGAGAGCCTGAGCGTCATCACCCCTGTGGCACATGTTCCTGAAGTCAGGAAAGAGGTGTTTTCCGACGTGTTCCGTCCGATCCCTCCGCCTCCTCCGGTCGCGCAGGTCGCACCGGTCGTACCGGTTGCGCCGGTTGCTGTCCAGCCGGAAGCCGTCGTCGAGCATACGCCGGTTATTGAGCCTCAGGCCCCTCTCCTCGAAGACGTTGCTCCTGCTCCGGTCGTCGTTGCTGAGCCTGTTGCTCCCGAGCCTGTTGTGCCCGAACCTGCTGCAGAAGCAGTGCCTGAAACTTCAGGTCCCCTGGTTCAGACCCTGCCTGATTCGATGCAGACCTATGCCTCCCCCCAGATGATCGGCGGCCTGACGGTGCTGGGCACCATCGAGGTGCTGAGTGAAGCCGAGCGGAAAAAGAAAGCCCGCAAAAAGAGCTTCAAGGAGAATGCCGATGAGCTCAAGGGCGAGTTTGTCACCACGTCGACAACGACAACCGAAGAGGGCGAAGAGCCCAGGAAGAAGGCTGCAAAGCCCGCCGCTGAAGGTGAAACGACGACTACGGCAGCTGTAGACGACCAGTTCGGCGCCAAAAAGAAGGGCAAAAAGAAAAAGAAGCCTGCGGTTGACGACAAGGTCATTTCCCAGAATATCAAGAACACGATCAGCGGAATGGACGAAACCGCTACGACGGGGTCGCGCCAGAAGTTCCGCAAGATGCGCCGTATGGAGCGTGAACGCGAGAACGAGGCTGCAGAGGCCATCCGCGAAGCCGAACGCATGATCGTCAGGGTTACCGAGTATGCATCTCCCCATGAGCTTGCCGAACTGATGGGCGTAACGGCCAAGGAGATCATCCAGAAGTGCTTCTCGCTGGGCAAATTCGTGACCATCAACCAGCGTCTCGACAAGGAGTCCATCGAGCTGATTGCGCTTGAGTTCGGGTTCGAGGCAGAGTTCATTTCGGAAATCGAGGCAACCTCTGTCGAGGTTATGGTCGATAATCCGGAAGACATGCAGACCCGTCCGCCGGTAGTCACCATCATGGGTCACGTCGACCACGGCAAGACCTCACTGCTCGACTATATCCGCAGAAGCAACGTGGTCGCGGGTGAATCGGGCGGCATTACCCAGCATATCGGAGCCTATGAGGTTTCGGTAGACGGGGACAGGCACATCACCTTCCTTGACACTCCGGGTCATGAAGCCTTTACGGCAATGCGTGCCCGTGGTGCCCAGGTGACCGATATCGTCATCCTTGTCGTGGCTGCAGACGACAGCGTCATGCCGCAGACAATCGAGGCGATCAACCACGCCAAGGCAGCAGGTGTGCCGATCGTCGTAGCGCTCAACAAGATCGACAAGCCAGAGGCCAACACGGAAAAGATCAAGGCGCAGCTTTCCGAAGCAGGCGTACTGGTCGAGGACTGGGGCGGCGAGTATCAGTGCCAGGAGATTTCTGCAAAGAAGGGTATCGCCATCAAGGAGCTGATGGACAAGGTTTTGACAGAGGCGGAAATCCGCGAACTGAAAGGCAACTTCTCCAGGGAGGTTCCCGCTTCCGGCATCATCGTCGAGTCCGAACTCGACAAGGGCAAGGGCGTGGTGTCGACGGTGCTTGTGCAGCGCGGGTTCCTGAAGGTCGGCGACCCGTTCGTTGCCGGTAACACCATG
This sequence comes from Chlorobiaceae bacterium, assembly GCA_013334965.1. Classification (GTDB taxonomy): domain Bacteria; phylum Bacteroidota; class Chlorobiia; order Chlorobiales; family Chlorobiaceae; genus Chlorobaculum. The sequence continues at coordinate 190,931 of JAAXWO010000003.1, forward strand.
GGCAAGGTCAGGGCCCTTATGGATGAGCGCGGCAAGCGTATCCCGGAGGCGGGTCCGTCCAGGCCTGTACGCGTGCTCGGTTTCGAGGACCTGCCGCAGTCAGGCGACGTGCTGACGGTGATGCTTTCCGACAGGGAAGCCCGCGATGTCGCCCAGAAGCGCCAGGTGATCCGACGTGAGCATGAGTTCCGTCGCAGCACCAGGGTCAAGCTCGACAGCATCGCACGCCAGATCAAGGAGGGCCTCAAGAAGGAGCTTAGCGTCATCATCAAGGCAGATACCGACGGTTCCATACAGGCGCTTGCCGATGGACTGATGAAGATCCACAATGAAGAGGTGAAGGTGCAGATCATCCACCAGGGTGTCGGCCAGATCACCGAGACCGACGTGCTGCTCGCAGCGGCTTCGGACGCGATCATCATCGGATTCAGGGTGAGGCCGAACGTCAACGCCAAGAAGCTGGCGGAGAAGGAGGACCTCGACGTTCGTTTCTACAGCGTCATCTACCATGTGCTCGAGGATGTCGACAAGGCGCTGGAAGGCATGCTTTCGCCCGAACTGCACGAGGAGAGCCTCGGCTCGCTCGAAATCCGCCAGGTCTTCAGGGTCCCCAAGGTGGGCAACGTGGGCGGCGCATACGTGCTCGAAGGCAAGATATTCCGCGATTCCAAGATCCGCCTGTTGCGCGATGGAGTCCAGATCTTCGACGGCCAGCTCGATTCGCTCAAGCGTTTCAAGGACGACGTCAAGGAAGCCGATGCCGGTTACGAGTGCGGTATGAGTATTAAAGGATACGACGATATCAAGGTCGGCGACGTGGTCGAGGCTTACAAGATCGTCGAGAAGAAACGCAAACTTTGAGACGAAAAGAGGTGATCAATGTCCATTCGGACCGATAAGGTTTCGTCGCTTCTGATCAGGGAGCTTAGTGATATCCTGCAGAAAGAGCTGCCCCGCAGCGGCCCCCTGGTGACGGTTTCAGAGGTGAAGATCACCCCGGACCTCGGCATTGCAAGGGCCTATATCTCAATCATCGGCACTGACGCTCAGCGTGCTGAGGTCATGGAGCACCTTCATGCCGAAACCAAGACATTTCGCAAGCTTCTTTCCGCAAGGATCCGCCACCAGTTCAGGCGGATCCCTGAACTGGAGTTTTTTGAAGACCGCCTTTTCGAGCAGGCTAACCGGATCGATCAGCTTCTCAAATCGGTCAGGACCAGTTCCGGAGAGAAGGAATAAAAACGTTTGCCATTCCGGGAGTATGCCTACCATGGCAGCAGAAAGCAGTATGCCTGTCCTGAGTGAGGATGGGGATTATCTATTGGTCGACAAGCCTCTCGACTGGACTTCGTTCGACGTGGTCGCCAAAATCAGGGGCGCATACAAGAGAAACGGATTGAAGCGGAAGGTCGGCCATTGCGGCACGCTCGATCCAAGGGCGACGGGTCTTCTGATCCTTGCGACCGGGAAAAAGACCAAAACCATCTCTTCGCTCGAAACGCTTGACAAGGCTTATGAAGGCGTGATCAGGCTCGGGGCAAGAACGGTAAGCCTCGATACCGAAACGCCAGAGTACGCTTGCTGTGACACGAGCCATCTCTCCGAAGAGGAGATCATGGATGCCGCCGAATCGTTCATCGGTTCCAGGCTTCAGCAACCGCCCATGCACTCCGCCGTCTGGCACAACGGTCAGCGCCTTTACGAGCTGGCCAGGAAGGGGGAGGAGGTCAGGGAGCGTAAATCCCGTCAGATCGAGATATTTCAATTCGAGATCACCGCAGTATCCCTTCCATACGTCTACTTTTTCATCAAGGTGTCCAAGGGCGCCTATATCCGTGTGATTGCCGATGAGCTTGGTGAGAAACTCGGCGTCGGGGGTTATCTCGATTCGCTGAGGCGGGTTTCGATCGGTCCTTACAATCTTTCCGGGGCAATGAGCGTCAGCGGGATCGTCGACGAAATCGCCAATACGGCAACCATCGAAGAGTAAATAGCTAAAGGTATGCGCGTCGTTGCATTGCAGGGCAATACGGTCTGCGACTTTCACAGTGGCGTTCCTGAGGCGTTGCCGCCGATCCCCTCGGCGGTTACCGTCGGGTCGTTCGACGGGCTCCATGTCGGCCACAGGAAGATCATCGCCACCATGATCGACCAGGCTCGCCAAGGCGGCCTGAGAAGCGTCGTTGTCACGTTCGAACCTCATCCAAGGAAGGTGCTCGACGGGAGTTCCGTCTGCCCGGTAAGGCTTCTGACCACGTTCGACGAGAAGATCAGCCAGTTCATGACGATGGAGATCGATATCCTGTTCGTCGTGCGCTTCGACCGCGAATTTGCTTCAAGGAGTTCCGAATCGTTCATTCGGGACGTCCTTGTCCAAACGCTTGGGGCGAAGCATGTGATCGTCGGTTACGATCATGGATTCGGCAGCAAGAGAAGCGGGAGCGAAAGCACGCTTCACGCGCTTGGCGCCGAGTGCGGTTTTGCCGTCGATGTGGTCGGGGAGGTCGTCGTCGGCAACGAAACCGTATCGAGCACACGAATCAGGGAGTTGCTGGTATCAGGGCGGATTAAGGAGGCCAATGTCTGTCTCGGGGCTCCGTACATGATCAGCGGAACCGTTGTTGACGGCAGGCGGCTCGGCAGGCAGATCGGGTTCCCAACGGCCAACCTCAGCCTCTCCGAGCCCTGCAAGCTGCTTCCGGCTAACGGAGTGTATGTCGCCAGGGCTGAACTCGACGGGCGGCATTATCCGGTCATGATGAACATCGGCAGGCGGCCGACGGTTTCCTACGGCGGTGAGGTCACGGTTGAAGCCCATATCATCGGATATTCCGGAGAGCTTTACGGTAGGTTCCTGATGCTGCATCTTCTCGATTTTATCAGGGAGGAGAAGCGGTTCGATTCGCTCGATGGGCTTCGGGCCCAGCTGGAGCAGGATAAATTAAGAGCGAATTTTTATCAGGAATAATATTATATTGTAGGCCAATTATTTATTACGTTTTTTTTATTAACGTTTCACGAGAACAACCATGGGTCTGACAAAAGAACACAAGACTGAGATCATTACTAAGTTTGGTGATTCTGCGACGGATACCGGAAAAGCGGAAGTTCAGGTAGCCCTGTTCAGCCGCCGGATCACCGATCTGACCGGTCATCTTCAGCAGCATCCGAAAGACAAGCACTCGCGCCGCGGTTTGCTGATGCTTGTCGGCAAACGCAAAAGCGTGCTGAACTACCTGAAGAATACCGATATTGAGCGTTATCGCAAGGTTCTCGCAGAACTCGACCTGCGCAAATAATCGGACGCAGAACTGCTTTGTTGCCTGAAGCTTGCGGGGCTTTGGCTCCGCGGGCATCTTTTTGAATATGTAACGTGATGAGAGTATGTTGGAAAGCATGACTGGCTACGGCAGCGCAGAGCGTATGGAAAACGGTGTGAGGGTGCTTGTCGAATTGCGCTCCGTCAACAACCGTTTTGCCGAAATCAGTGTCAAGCTGCCCAGACAGCTTTTAACCTCGGAACTGGAGGTCAGGGACCTTATCCGTACCAATTTCCAGCGAGGCAAGATTTCCGCATTCATCCAGCTTCAGCTCGAAGAGGCGGAACAGCTTCCTGTTACGGTCAATCCCGCCAAAGTAAAAGGTTACAAGGCCCTCTTGGAGACGGTACGGCAAGAGTCCGGCATTGAAGCGCCTGTGACCCTCGACCATATACTTCGATTCTCCGAAATTTTCGAGTCAGATCACACCATCCTTGAACGACCCGACGAGATCTGGCCGATTGCGCGTATCGCCATCGGCGAAGCGATCGACAACCTGAAGGAGATGCGCCGGAAAGAGGGCGAAGAGCTTGCCGGTGATTTCACTGCAAGAATCGCCGAGATCGAAGAGACGCTGCGTGTCATCAGGGAAATTGCTTCCGACAACCTGGAGTCTATTCGCAAAAGGCTCTCAGCCAAGATTATCGCCATCGCCGGACGTGATGTAGAGTATAGCAGGGATCGCCTTGAAATGGAACTGGTCATGGCTGCCGACAGGCTCGACATCACTGAAGAGTGCATCCGTTTCAACAGTCATAACAAGTTTTTCCTCGAAGAGCTGCACAACAACTCCAGCGGTTCCGGCAGGAAACTCAATTTCCTTCTTCAGGAGCAGCTACGCGAAGCAAATACAATCGCCTCCAAGTCCCAGAATGCGGACATCTCCCAGAAGGTCGTCCACATCAAGGAAGAGCTTGAAAAAGTCAGGGAGCAGTTGCAAAATATCGAATAGCGCGTATGGCTGCTGATCGTGTTTCGATAGAGGGAAAGCTGATCGTGTTTTCCGCACCTTCCGGCACAGGAAAGTCTACTGTTGCCCGCCTGGTGATGGAGCGACTGGGTTGCCTCGGATTCTCCGTCTCCGCAACGACGCGTGCCATGAGGCCCGGCGAACAGGACGGTATCCATTACCATTTTTTAAGCCGGGAAGCCTTCGAGAAAAAAATCAGCGAAGGCGGTTTCATTGAACATGAGTTTTTTTTCGGTAACTACTATGGTACGCTCCTTGACAAGACCAGGGAGGCCGTAGATGCCGGAAAACATCTTCTGTTCGATCTCGATGTAAAGGGCGCGCTCAACCTCAAGAAGATTTTTGGAGATCGGGCACTGCTGATTTTTCTGAAACCTCCGAGCATGGAGGTGCTTGCCGATCGGCTCAAGGGCCGGGAAAGCGAGGGGCCTGAAGCCCTGAAGGTTCGTCTTGAGCGGGCAGCCATGGAGCTGTCCCATGCAGACCAGTTCGATTACGTAGTGGTCAACGACGATCTGGAGCAGACCGTTGATGCGGTTGCCGCCAGGATCAGTCAATTTCTTCCACAATCATAATTCAATGTTGAAATGTCGGTCAAACCTGTAGATCTGAATAAGCTGAGAAGTACGCACGCCAACCTTTACGAAACCGTGGTCGCCATTTCCAAAAAGGCGAGGGAGATTCATGAGGAGGAGCGTTCCGAACTCGAAGAGAGGCTTCTGCCCTACAAGGAGATGATAAGGAACCCTACATCGGAGTCAGAATCCGAAAAGGTTTTTCCTGAACAGATTGCCATCAGTGTAGAGTTCGAGTGCCGTGACAAACCTGCGTTGCAGGCTGTCGCCCAGTATTTTGAAGAGAAGTACGATTATATCATGGAAAAAACCTCCGAAACCAAGGCTGCAGATTCAGAGGAAGATGATGAAACTGACGGGGATTAACCAGATTACTCTTCGTGTCAACGATGTACGGTTGTCCGAAGAGTTTTATGCCGGCCTCCTGGGCTTCAGGGTGGACCATCGCGCCGGCGCAAATATTTCCTACCTTCGCCTCAATTCGGACCTTCTTGTCCTGGTCAAGGCGGAAACTCCCGGGACTGCCGATGCGAGGGATATCAGGGTCGACCACTTCGGCTTCAGGCTCTCCTCCGACGCTGAAGTCGACGAGGCAGCCGTATACCTTGATGATCGCGGCGCCCATCTTGTTACCCGTCCTGCGCATCGCCGAGAAGGCCGGGCTTTTTTCGTGATGGATCCTGACGGAAACCTGATCGAGTTCTATTCCATGCACTCCGAAGGACTTCAAAAAGAGTCACACGCTGCCGATAACCGAATGGGCAGCGACATCGCCTCTGATTCGCGCAAGGAAGTTGCCGAGAGCAGTGATGCCAAAAAGCCACGCCGCTCAAGGAAATAGCACTTTTTCCAACCTTTGACGGCTCGACTCCTCATGAACATCGGCGTTCTGACCGGCGGCGGAGACGCACCCGGAATCAATGCTTGCATCAAGACCATCGTAACGATCAGCGCCGAAGAGGGATATCGGGTAACCGGAATCCGCAGGGGCTGGAACGGTCTGCTGGCCTTTAATCCCGACGACCCGACGAGCCGGGCGGAGCACATTCTCGATCTCGACATCGAAATCGTCCGAAGGATAGACCGGACGGGAGGTACGCTGCTGCACACCAGCCGGGTCAACCCAGGCAACCTCAGAAAAAACGAAATTCCCCAGTTTCTTCGCAATTCGACGAGCCTGATGCGTTCCGGACTGCTCCAGTCCGGAAATTTCGACCTGACCGACCATGTTCTCAGGAGCATCGAAGCGCTTGACCTCGATGTCATTCTCGTTATCGGAGGAGACGACACCATAGGGTATGCCGAACATCTCTCCAAAAAGGGGATCAAGGTGATCGCGGTACCTAAAACGATGGATAACGACGTTTACGGTTCAGACTACTGTATCGGATTCGGCACGGCCGTAACCAGGAGCGTACAGTACATCCATCAGCTCAGGACCAGTTCAGGCTCCCACGAACGAATCACCATCGTGGAGCTTTTCGGTCGCAGCACAGGCGAAACGTGCCTTATCAGCTCATATCTCGCCGGAGTCGACCGCGCGCTTATCCCCGAAGTTCCCTTCGATCCCGAGACACTTGCGGACTATGTCCTTGACGATAAGGCCTCCAATCCGAGCCGATACTCAATGATCGCCATAAGCGAAGGGGCCAGGATGATCGGCAGCAAGATGATCGAATACTGTGGTCACCGGTACGATGAAAACGGTTCCCAGCCCGCAGGAATCGGCCAATTGACCAGGGAAACCATAGCGATGCTCACCGGTCAGGACGTTATCTGCCAACCGCTCGGCTACCTTATGCGCTCAGGTATTCCTGACGCCCTTGACCTGATGGTCGGCTTCAATTTCGCCCAGCTTTCCGTAGAGCTCATCAAGAAAGGGAAATTCGGCGTCATGGTGGCGCTTCAGCACGGCATCTACACCTACCTGCCGATCGAAGAGGTCTCCGGCAACAGCAAACAGGTCGATATCAGGGAGTTATACGACCTTCGCAATTACAGGCCGAAGATGAGAAGTGTATTGGGCAAACCAATGTTCCTTTACTGAACAGTGTAAAGAGCTGCGCAGGAAAACACGCGTCCCATTAACCTTCCTCTCCGAAAAGGAGGAGGCTGCCTCAAAAGTCAGGATGCGGCAACCTCGTCGCATTGCCGGGAGAGCAGGTTCCGGCCAGGCATCTTATGGCTAACCAGAAGTTCTCCGCATCAACGCCGCCAGAATATAATTCTACCCTTCATCGCCTTATCCGAAAACCGCTTATGAATTGCCGGGCTGAAGTTCGGCGTTCCCGGGGGGGGCGTTCATTGCATGGATAGTTTGATTTCGCCCTGTTCAGGTTCTGCCTCGACACCTGCATGGCATTGCAAAAGGGCAACCAATCTGGTAGCCCATTCTGATCTGCATCCCCCCCTGATTCCGCTGTTTCACTATAGATATCGTGCTCTTTCTGTATACGTGTCATACGGACAGCGGGTAAGCCTGCTCATTCCCCTCGATGAATCCGTTGTTGATTTTCATTCTGCAGAAGGTATTTCAGGAGATTTATTTCGTTTCGGAAAATATTTTTTTGATTTCCTGCTCTACGCTGATCCATGATTGCCGTAATCAAGAATCCTGTCGAAAACCCTGCACTTCGATTCCTTCTGCAGTAATGGTACCATCGCTCCGGTAAATATCAGACTCCTCGTATCGCTCCTATCTTGGTTTTGTGCCTGTGAGAGCAAATACTCTCATTTTTCTTCAGAATACTTCATCGACATTGACAAAACAGGGAGGCGTATATCTGTATATACGTCACAGCTTGTATTGCGACTAAGTCCATAGAAAACATGAAGATAAAGTCTTTTTGTGTTTCAGGAAATTATGTATAATTGAAGGTTTTACCAATGCGCATATATGTATTGTATATACTTGCTCATGAAATGAACACCGCGATCGAGGTGCTCGCCTGGACATGTGACAGGTTGTTTCATCGGATCACCTGGCGAAAGGGTAACCGGACCCTATTCATGAATGCGTACCAATTTTTTTGTCGTTTAATCATAAAGCAGAAAACCCTGATGCTTCATCTATCATCAAAACAATTGCGGCGCGCGATCGTCATGTCATGCCTTCTTGTCCCGTTTCTCGAATCAGGAGTGCTGGCAGCTCCGCCGGATGCTGGCCAGATTCTCCGTGGACAGCAACCACAGCGTCAGATTCCGCAATTAAAATCCCTGCCTGAACGAGAACGTGTCGAAGAGTATCAGCCCTCCGGTTCAGGAGTAAGGATACTCGTCAAGGGGTACCGTTTTACAGGTTTTGAGGCCCTTGCCTCTGAAAGCGAACTCCTGTCGCAGGTTGCCGATACGATCGGCAAGGAGCTTAACGACGGTGACTTGAACGCCCAGCTCAAGAGGGTCGATACGTTGCTGAGGAAGAAAGGATGGTTTCTTGCAGAGTCCTACCTGCCTGAGCAGGATGTCAGTTCGGGCATTATTGAGATAAGTCTCTCAAAGAATATCAGTGATGGCAGCATGACCTTCAGCAGGCAAAAGAATGCACGGATTTCCAAAGAGGTGCTGGCCGGAATCGGCGAAGATGCGGTGAAGTCCGGATATGCGATCAATGAACGGCAGCTTGAGCGTTCGCTGCTGATCATGAACGAACTGCCCGGAGTAACTGCGTTTGCCCAGCTTGCCACGGGCAATGTCCCCGGCAGCACCGGTGTGGCGGTCGAGGTGAGCGAAGGCGCGCTGCTGTCGGGCGGGGCATGGGCCGACAATTATGGAAACTACTATACAGGCCAATGGCGTACATCGGCCCTGGTAAACATCAATGATCCTTCCGGCAGGGGGGACCAGATCTCCGTCGCGGGTTCTGTGTCGGACGGGTTTAGAGAGGGAAAAATCGCATACTCGCACCCCCTTGGCAGCAGCGGGTTGAAAGGCGCCCTGATCTATTCGCCTATGTCGTTTGAGATGGGTAAGGAGATAAGCGACCTGAAAATCAAAGGTCAGAGCCAGTCAGTCAATGCGGGGTTGAGCTATCCGCTCGTCCGCAGCCGTCTTTCAAACATCACGCTGACAGCAGGGTACGAGTATAAACTCCTGTCCGACAGCATCTGGGGCCTGGAACTTCACGACAGGAGCCTCAACAGTTGCTCGATAGGTCTCAAAGGCTACTTCTACGACAAGCTTCTGGGCGGCGGATACAACACCTGGAACGCCAACGTCACCAATGGCATGTCGAATGAACGTCTTTTGTATATCACGAAGAGCGGGATCCAGGGAAGTTACATGCATGCCAACCTCGGACTGGACCGGTTGCAGCAGGTGACTGATGGGGTCACCCTCAATGTGGCATGGACAGCGCAGTTCTCCCCGGGCAACCTTGATTCGAGCGAAAGATTTTATCTGGGCGGCCCATTTGGTGTGCGGGCATATCCTGTGGGTGAGGCTTCCGGTGACGCCGGTCATCTGTTGAACGTCGATCTAAGCATAAAACTGCCGGTACCTAACAATTATGGAACGCTCATGCTCGGAGGGTTCTATGATGCCGGCCGGATCACCACGCACATAAACCCCTGGCCATTTTCGATTCTCACAGATACCGGAAAGAACTCCTATTGGCTGCAGGGCGCAGGTCTTGAACTTTCGTATTTCAAGACCGATCTCTTCAGCATCAAGAGCTGCTGGGCCCATGTCATCGGAGAGAATTCTGGTCGTGACGGGTGGGGGCGCAACGCTGACGGCAAAAAAGACAACGATCGTTTCTGGCTAATTGCCGCCCTCTATTTCTGAAGCATCAATCAAGCAATATCATACTGGAGACTTAAACATGAACCGAATACATCGCATCATCTGGTCGAAGATCAGGGAAAAATGGATAGTCGTCTCCGAGAAATCGGGCGCAAGCGGTTGCCCAATGATGCTTGTCGGGGCGTTGAGCCTTGCAGCATTGCTGGCGGCGTCGACACCGGCGCTGGCGCTTGACCCCGGTGCCCTGCCGACAAACGGTCGGATAACCTTTGGTACCGGCAACATCAATGTCAGCGGCACCCGGATGACGGTCACGCAGAACACGGCAAAGATGATCG
>JAAXWO010000004.1 GCA_013334965.1 Chlorobiaceae bacterium
TCCATTATCCATTATCCATTATCCATTATCCATTATCCATTATCCATTATCCATTATCAACTGTCAACTCCCCTATACATTCCCTTCAGGTATTCCCTGCCAATTGCGGCCTGGCCGAGCGAGAGACCTCCGTCGTTGGATGGAACCTGTTCGTGGAGCAGCACATGGTATCCGTCCATTTCCAGTACATGGGCCAGGGTCTCGAGCAACAGGGGATTCTGGAATACCCCGCCGCTGAGGGCTACCGTCTTCAGGCCTGTTTCAAGATAGGCCATCCGGACCACTTCTGAAAACATGCCCACGAGCGTTCGGTGGAACCTGCGGGAGATATTGCCGGCATCCGCTCCCAACCGGACAGAGGCAGCGATCTCGCGCACCATCGGGGAGACAAGCATCTGCCAACGGCCGCGCCTGTGTTCGAACCCATAGCTGTATCCCTCATCCGCGACACGCCCGCCCGCGGCCTGCATCAGCTCAATGGCAGCCTGGCCTTCGTAGCTCACCTCGTGGCGAAGGCCGCATATTGAGGCGACGGCATCGAAGAGCCTTCCGCAACTGGAGGTTTCCGCGCAGCCTGTACCCTTGTCCAGAAGCTCGACGACCATTGCGGCCTGAGGCTGCGCCGAGAAGAAGAAGCCGTCGGCCGAAACCCTGCCCCGGTGAAGATAGCCGAGGGCTGTTCTCCAGACGTGGCGGACAGCCGCATCACCGCCCGGCAAAGGCATCGGCTCCAGTGAAGCGAACCTGAACGCAGCGGCCGCATCGCCAACCAGGACTTCGCCGCCCCATACGGTGCCGTCGGTGCCGTAACCCGATCCGTCGAGCATGATGCCGATGGCCGGGCCGTCATATCGGTTTTCGGCGAGGCACGAGGCGAGATGGGCGTGATGGTGCTGCACGCCGAGGAGAGGCACCTTCTGAGTGAGGGCCCACTGGGTGGTCAGGTAGGAGGGGTGCAGGTCATGTACAACCAACTGGGCCTCCGTCCTGAAAATGCCCTGCAGGTGTCCGGCGACAGCGTCGAAGTGGCGGTACGCCTCGTAGTTCTTCATGTCGCCGATGTGCTGGCTCATGATCGCCTCAGCACCCTTCATGAGGCAGAGGGTGTTCTTCAGCTCGCCTCCGGTGCCGAGCACCGGGTCACCTCCCTCCCTCAGGAAAATCGGGGCCGGCACGTATCCACGGCTTCGCCTGACCATGCGAATCCTGCCAGCGAGGTACACGGCGACCGAGTCATCGCAGCGAAGGGCTATGGGGCGGTCGTGCATCAGGAAATGGTCGGCGATCCCTCCGAGACGTTCGAGTGCTTCGGCGTTATCACAGGCCAGAGGCTCCTCGCTCAGGTTGGCGCTGGTCATGACGAGCACTTCCGGTCCCTCGTGCAGCAGAAGCCAGTGAAGAGGCGAATAGGGCAGCATCACCCCGAGCCTGTCGTTGCCGGGGGAGATGGACGGGGCCAGCGCACTGGCCTCCTGTTTACGGAGCAGCACGATGGGCGCCTCAGGGGAAGCCAGGGCGACCGCTTCGTCTTCATTGATAAGGCAGAGCGAACGGGCAACGCCGATGTCGCGAACCATGACTGCGAAAGGCTTCTCCTCACGTCCCTTGCGTTGCCGAAGCAGACGGACAGCATCTTCGTTTGTGGCATCGACAGCAAGATGGAACCCGCCTATCCCCTTGAGCGCGAGGATGTTCCCTGTTGCGAGCAGGGAGCAGGCTGAGACAACAGCATCTTCAGCATCGACGTCCCGACCGGCAGCATCGCAAAGCGTGAGTCTCGGCCCGCAGACCGGACAGGCGTTCGGTTGCGCATGGAACCTCCGGTCACCGGGATCATCATACTCCCGTCGGCACTCTGGGCATAGCGCGAATCCCTTCATGGTGGTCAGTGGCCGGTCGTAAGGAATCCGCTCCACGATAGTGTAACGTGGCCCGCAGTTCGTGCAGTTGGTAAAAGCGTAATGGTATCGGCGGCCCGCCGGTTCGGAGAGATCATGCAGGCAATCTTCGCAGATGGCGATGTCCGGAGGGATGAGGGTCTCCATGGCGTCCCCGTCGAGAGACCCTGAGATCAAAAAACCTGGGCCCTGTCCGACAGGTTCGATCGGTTCAGATTCGTAGCGGGTGATGCGGGCAAGCGGAGGTCGCTCGGAGAGTACGGATTCACCGAAAGCGTCAAGGCTTTCATGCATGCCTTCTACTTCAATGAGCACGCCTGACGCGGTGTTACGGATGAATCCGTCAAGCCCGTATCGACAGGCAAGCCGCCATACGAACGGCCTGAACCCGACCCCCTGGACGATTCCGCCGACGACAATGCGTCGACGCTCGCGACCTTCAGGGCCGGTCAGAGAGCTTCCAGTTTGGATAACAGCCATGCTTTCCAGCGATCCATCCCCTCCCCTGTCCTTGCAGATACCTCGATCCATTCCAGATGGTGGTTGACCTGGGTGGCATATTCCCGACACTTCGCCGCATCGAAATCGACGTAGGGCAGAAGGTCGGTCTTGTTGAGCAGGCAGAGGTCAGCATGATGGAACATGGTCGGATACTTCAGGGGCTTGTCCTCACCTTCGGTCACGCTGATCACGACCACCCTGGCCGCCTCGCCGAGATCGAACATGGCCGGGCAGACAAGGTTGCCCACGTTCTCTATGCAGAGCAGGGAGCGTTCGGGCGGGTCGAGTTCCCTCACTGCGCGTTGGACCATCAGTGCGTCGAGATGGCAACCCGTCCCGGTGTTGACCTGGATGACCGGTACTCCGAGGGCGTGGATCCGGTCGGCGTCGTTGGTCGTCTGCTGGTCTCCTTCGATGACCGTAACGGGAGAGTGCTCCAGAATCATCGGAACCGTCTTTTCAAGGATGGTGGTCTTGCCTGATCCTGGAGAACTCAGGAAGTTGAGGGCAAGGATACGGCGCGCCTCGAACCAGCCGCGATTACGCTCGGCGAGCAGGTTGTTTTTCGACAGCACATCCTGTTCGACCTCGACCTTGCGCGAATCGCCGTGGTGATGATCATGGCTGTGGCCGTGCTCATGTTCGTGGCCATGGTCGTGGTGGTGATGATGGGGCTCCTCGCCGACATGGACATGATAGTCCGCCAACCCGGGTTTACGGAGAACCGCTCCCCCTTCAGGCGAACAACCGCAGGTATCGCACATTATTTATTACTCCCGAATGGTTTTTTGTTCTCTTTTTCGATCAGACAGATCAGACAGATCGGGCGGATCGGGCGGATCTGTCTGATCGCTCCGATCGGTCCCCCATGATTCATTCGATGGTGATGGATCGCACAGACAACTCCTCGCCTGACTCGACACGCACCCTGAACTGGCCGCATGACGGGCATTTCACGTAGTAACCTGCAATCGGGAAGGTTGCACCGCACTCCTCGCATCTACCGGCCGCCTCCCGCTCCTCAATGAGCAGTTCAGCCCCTTCTGCAGGTGTATTGCGGGCTGCCGCCGAAAAACAGAATTTCAGCGACTCGACCTCCACTCCGGCCAGGCGGCCGACAACCAGTTCGATCCCGGTCACCCTGGAGCACCCTTCCTGACGAGCCTTTTCGGTTACCGCATCGATGACCGAAATGGCTATGGACATTTCATGCATAAATTATATTGCGTTCCTGTTCATTCAAAAGAAAGCGAAAAAGTGCGAAATCTCACCGCAGCTTCATAAAATAGTTCCCCTGTAAACACTAACCCGAGAAACGCTTCAGGTGATAAATGATCGGTAAAAATTTCTTAATTTCAGGAAACTTAACCCTATAACACCTAATTAATGAAGCTGTCTTGAAACATCTTACGGGATTATACGGGCTACCGGCAAGTTCTCTCGAAGAACTTCTCGATCTTTCCGCCCGTTACCGGGCCGGGCTCCTCAGAGAATCCGGAACTTTTGATCCGGTGCTCGCCAACAGGCGCATCGCACTCGTTTTTTTTGAAAACTCCACCCGAACCCGTTTTTCATTCGAACTGGCCGCCAGAAACCTCGGCGCTGGGACCCTCAGCTTCACTGCTGCAGCAAGCAGCGTCACCAAGGGTGAAACCTTGTCGGACACCATCAGGAACCTCGAAGCCATGAAGGTTGACGCCTTCGTGCTTCGCCATCCGTCGTCCGGGGCGGCCGATTTCGTCGCGTCAATCACCGGACGGCCTGTCATCAACGCTGGCGACGGCACTCACGAACACCCCACCCAGGCGTTGCTCGACATCCTGACCCTCAGGGAGTACTTCGGGCGCATCGCCGGGCTCAGGGTGATGATCCTCGGCGATATCCTGCACAGCCGTGTAGCGCGATCGAACATTTTCGGGCTCAAAACCCTCGGGGCGGAAATAGCCGTATGCGGACCGGCTACGCTTCTGCCCGGCAGGATCGACGGTCTCGGCGTCAAGGTGTTCACCAGCATCGATGAAGCCATCTCATGGGCTGATGCCGCCATCGTACTCAGGCTTCAGCTTGAGCGGGCTACCGGCGGATACATACCGTCCCTCCAGGAGTACTCATCGTCGTACGGACTGACCGACGAAAAGCTCGACCGGCTCCGCAAACACCTGCCGGTGCTTCATCCGGGACCGATCAACAGGGAAATCGAAATATCGAACCACGTGGCAGACCGCATCCAGCCTCCCGGATATTCGAGCAGCATGCTGATGGAGCAGGTCACCAATGGCGTGGCTGTTCGCATGGCCGTGCTGCACCGCCTCATGGATGGCCGGTGAACCGGGGCATTAAAGAACAATAAGGCAGTTTAACAACAATCAGCGACAGACCGATACCCATGAACAAACGCAACCGACTTTTTAAAACATTAATCCTTGCAGCCCTCTGCGCTGCAGGCCCGGTGAACACGGCAACGGCTGAATCACTGATCCAGCCGAAGTTCGACACCATGTTCGAACCATTGCTTGCCGACCCGATGGAACCGCGCATAGCCGTCATGCCGAAACTCGACAAGAAACAGCTCCAGCTCGACATAGGAAGCTCTGCGGATCTTTACCGGAACAAAGAGCGTACCTTTGCCGCGGGTATCGACTTCGCCACCTGGTCCCTGCTCAACCGAACCGACAATTTCAAGTTCCCGGTCGACTGCATCGATTACCTCTTCGGTTTCAATACGACGTTCAGGCAGCACCTCAAGGATAGCCTGGTGCCTTTCGACGAAGCATTCCTTCGGGTACGCCTGAGCCATATATCGGCCCACTTCGAGGACGGTCATTATGACAAGGTTGCCCGGAACTGGATCCAGGGAGACTCCCCGTTTGAAATCCCCTACACCTTCAGCCGGGAGTTCGTCAACCTGACGGCATCGCTCAGTTCGCCAGGTCAGCGGGTCTACGTGGGATACCAGTACATGTTCCATACCATTCCCGCCGGAATCAATTCGAGTTCTTTTCAGGCAGGAGCTGAAATCGGGCTCCCGGCGAATGCCTATCTGGCAGCAGACTACAAACTGCTTCCAGTCTGGCAGGGTGGATCGACAGGAAAAACCGATTCGTTCCGGGGGACATGGAACCTCCAGACCGGAATGCGCATGAAGTCGCTTGGCCTCGAAAACGTCAGGTTAGCCTTCAACTATTTTTCCGGCATGAGCCGCCAGGGAATGTATTTCTACAAACCCGAGAGCTTTTCGTCGCTCGGCATGATCGTGGATCTGTAAACATCGTATCCCCCGGGTCGAAACCCGGGGCGAAGTTACAGGCAGGAGTCGTAAAACAGGGGAGGAAGGGTATCGAAACCCTGACGGGTCCCATTTATAATGAACTCCGGAAGAAAGGGCGGATAGAGATCATAACCCGAAAGCCCGTTTATGGGCAGCCAGCTGCTCTTCAGGATCACCTGGCGGTCATCCGGAAACTCCGGGTCACGGCCGGTCACGAGCGTCCCGCCGGTCACTTCGCAGTGAAACCCGAGGGACACGGAATGGTGGCGACTCCCCTGGCCATCGTTACCAGGATGAGGATAGAGAAGCTCCTTGACGAAAATCATGCCTCCGACCGTGCACTCGAGTCCAGTCTCCTCCTGCACCTCCCTCCTGACGGCCTCTTCAAGAGTCTCCCCCCGCTCAACAACACCTCCAGGCAATATCCAGTAACTTTCCGGCAGAAGCGGATCCTCCGGGGCGAAACTTCGGTGCTCGACAAGCAGCACCTCTCCATTCCGGACACACAGTGCGCTCACCCGCAGATCAACCGACACTCTTGATAGATGGCTCATACGTTCCGTGGATTATCGGTTAATGATTCAAGTGATATTCAACAGTCAATGAACAAAATAATTCTGTACCGAAGAATGCCCCGCAACGCATTGCAAGCCCGGCCCCTCTTGCCTATCTTAAAAGCAACTCTTTTATCGTTCAGAGTCACTGCCCCATGACCATGAAAATACCCTCGAAAATTGAAAATCCCCGATACGACGAACCATTGTGCAGCAGATGCGGCCTGTGTATGGGAAATGCATGGCCTGAGGAGGAGACCCTCCAGAGCTGCGTGTTCAATACCGGCTGGCTCGGAATACATGAAGAGAGGCTTTTCGGGCGAAGAAGGAACTCCGCCGACAAAAACGAACTTGCCTTCGGCATAACCCGCCGACGCTTCAACGCCCGGATGAATAAGCCCATAGAGGGCGCCCAGTGGGGAGGAATAATTACGAGGATCGCGTTGAAAGCCTTTGAATCCGGTCTCGTCGACGGAGTGGTTACCCTGCACGGCAGCCATCTCCAGCCGAAAGCAGCCCTGGCGACGTCAGTCGCCGAAATCATCGAATCAAAAGGAAACAGGCCTGTCCTGTCGCCAACCCTCATTGCGCTTCACACCGCATGGAAAAAGGGAATAAAAAAACTGCTCGTCATCGGAGCCCCATGCCACATACACGCCGTCAGGGACTTCAAGTCAAGGCACCAATACCTGAAGGACACAGAGATCCACGTCGTCGGAATCCCCTGCACGGACAATCTCGAAGCGGCCCACATGCGTTACGTGTTCAGCCAGGTCAGCCGAAACCCGGAGAGCATCATAAGCCTGGAGTTCATGCAGGACTACCGGGTGCACATCAAGCATGAGAACGGCAAAACGGAAAAGATCCCCTATTTCTGCCTGCCCCCGTCAGTCCTGAAGCCGGGCGTTTTCTCCAACAGCTGCATGAGCTGTTTCGACTATCTCAACAGCCTCTCGGACATTACCGTCGGCTATTTCGGCGCGCCATTCAGCAGTGACTGGAAACTTCAATGGCTGCTCGTAAGAACGGAAAAAGGGGAACGGCTGTTTGACCTGATCAGGAATGAAGTCGAAGTTTCAGCCGAAGAGGGACGCGGTGATGCAATCCCCTCCGTCAAGGCATCAATCAAGTCAACAGAAGCCCAGATACTCAAGCCGGAACTGACAGGACAGCGGAAATCGATGCCAAAACCGTTTGGGGAACTCCTGTGCTTCCTTCAATCGATCAAAGGACCTCGCGGCATAGAATTCGCACGTTACTCGGTCCATATCCACGCCATCAGGAACTACCTGTTCGTCAAACACCTTACGCCTGATCGCCTGAAAATCCTTGTTCCAGAACATATACTCGAACTTGTCCGAGGCTATGGGCTTTAAAATTCAGTCATCCGTAAAGCCCCATGGATTCTTATTATCACATAATAATTACCGCACGATTCTGACCATATAACCATATCCCCACATCAGCATAAAGCAGAGAGTTCATCTTTTTTTTGGACTAATCAATACTATTTCCTTAATTTAACGTTTACCATAACCACACTTGTTCTTTTTCGTACATTTGCGTTGCCTTGGAGTAGGAGGCAACTGACCGCCTGAGGTGGTCGAATTTTGTCTTGACAACACGCATCACACAACCTAACGGAGAACACACGATGAAAAAAATGCTGTCACTTGCTGCGATGTTCGCAGTACTGTCGTATGCATCCCCCGCTTCGGCTGAACTGAAACTCGGTGGCGACGCCAGCTTCAGACTTAGAGAAGTATCTTACGGTGGCGACACCAACACGAGCCCAGACAACATGCTCTGGCAGTACCGCGTACGCCTGAATGCAGCTGCTGACCTCGGCGATGGCTACTTCTTCAAGGCTATGATCATGGATGAGGCTCCTGATGGAGATCTGGCTGGCACAACCAATGCATTCCTTGGCGCAGGTGGCTACAGGACTGTCGGTTACGGCAACACCGAGAAATTCAACCTTGCCATCTCGAATTTCTACTTCGGCCGCATGCAGAAGGACTGCCATTACATGATTGGCCGCCTTCCGTTGAACTCCTTCAACAACGCCATTTTCGACCTGACCCTCTACCCGACCCAGCCGCTTGAGAATCCTGTTGCCAACATCAACTTCGACCGCGTCTACGGTGCCAACTACGGAACCAAGATCGGCGACGGTGACCTGAACGCAACGATCGTTGTCCTGGACAACAACAAAGCGGAAAATACGGTCCTGAAGGGCGATGGCCTCCTGAACGACGGCTATGCCCTGCACCTCGACTACAAAGTCAAAGTCGGCACCGTTACGCTTGAGCCCCAGTACATCACGGTCCTGACCAACTCAGACCTGTGGAACTCCGGTGCGACCAACCTTGGCAACGCTGTTATCTATAGCGGTGTCACTCCTTACACCCTGGGCGCAAACATTTCGCTGCCTGCCGGCGACGCCAAGCTGACCTTCGGTGGCTTCTACACCCACTGCAACGATACCACTCCGAACACCACGACCAAAGTCGATTACAATGGTTATCAGTTCAGGGTTAAAGCAGAGGTTGGCAACTTCATGGCCTGGTACGACTACAACCGCACCACGGACAATGCAACTGCATACGACACTCATTACACCAACAACTTCGTCTGGGCTCAGTACAAGATTCCGGTGCACTCTTCCGCTGCCGGCACTTTCACGATCCAGCCGACGCTTCGTTACCTGACGAACAAGAAAGAGTCCAATGGCGTAACCAGTGTTGATAAGACGCGCCTGCGCTCAGAAATCGTGGCTACCGTTACCTTCTAAGGTTGCCTCGCTGCAATGAAAAAGCCGCAGGCAACTGCGGCTTTTTTTTTCCCTCCCCTAAGGGATCAAGAAAAAAATACGTATCAGCTATTGGCACAATTGAGTTATATAGTTATATTTGTGCTTCAATTATGAATATGCCTTTCTGAGTTTTACCTGACACGATGCTCTCGTAGGGATTATTCTCCCGTGCTCCTCGATTATTAAGGAATTTCGTACCGTCTCTAAAAGCAGTACCGTCTCCAAAAGAATTCCTGTTCTTTTCGCCGTATCCATTCATGCCGGCGAGATTTTTCAAGGCCAATACCGTATAACGCCCTTTTTCCGGACTATAGCGTCCTATGGGGATATACCCCCTGCGCGACAAGCAGGACTATGGGGTTGTTTTATGGTTTCTGGCATCGTTTTCGCAGTTCAATCAACCAAAACCATTTGACTGGCTATGATTAAAATCCAGAAAATCATCTGCCCGGTTGACTTTTCCGGCCTCTCTCGCAAGGCAATGCAGTACGCAAACGAATTTGCCAAGCTGTCAGACGCAAAAGTCTTCCTGGTCGGCGTCGTTGAGAACGACCCGACGATCAACTACTCACACGGCCTTGAAAAGGAAAGGGCCGATGAAGAGCAGAAACTCGCAGCCCTTATCGACGAAGAGCAGATGGCCGGCATCGTCGCCGATTACGCCATTTACGAGGGATTTGCCGAAGAGTGCATTCTCGATTATGCAAAGCGTCAGGATGCTGACATCATCATCATGGGCTCACACGGGCGCCGTGGCCTGAAACGCATGATCCTCGGCAGCGTTGCCGAACATGTCATCAGGCGCTCTCCCTGCCCGGTACTCATAGTCAAGGAAAACGAACACGAGTTCATCCAGTAACCCCCTCGCTGCAAGTGCAGCAGGAACGCTTTCATCAACTGATTTTCTGTCCATTATTCAATAATCTAGGAGAACTTTATGGCACATAATGTATCGGCCGTCTCCCAAAACGAAGAGGTTACCAGCACGCGGAGGGTCATTGCGGCCTCTTCCGTCGGTACGCTCATCGAGTGGTATGACTTTTATATCTTCGGATCCCTCGCAAAAATCATTTCCGAGCAGTTCTTCCCGAAAGACAACCCGACAGCAGCCTTGCTGGCCACACTGGCCACCTTCGCCGCAGGTTTCGTCGTCCGTCCTTTCGGTGCGCTCTTCTTCGGTCGCCTTGGCGACATCATCGGTCGTAAGTACACCTTCCTGGTAACCCTGGTCATCATGGGCGGTTCGACCTTCCTTATCGGTCTTATTCCCGGTTATGCCATCATTGGGTTCTGGGCTCCTGCAATCGTGTTTGTGCTTCGACTGCTGCAGGGCCTTGCTCTCGGAGGTGAGTATGGCGGCGCGGCAACCTATGTGGCTGAACACTCCCCTGCTGAACAGCGCGGATTCTGGACCAGCTGGATCCAGACCACAGCAACCTTCGGTCTTTTCATTTCACTGGGTGTGATCCTGATCGTACGTCAGTCGCTCGGTCTTGAGAAGTTCAACGACTGGGGCTGGCGTATTCCGTTCCTGCTTTCGATCTTCCTCGTTGCCGTTTCGGTCTTCATCCGCATGAAGATGTCCGAATCACCGCTTTTCGCCAAGCTGAAAAAAGAGGGCAAAACCTCTGCAAACCCGCTTGCTGAGAGCTTCCAGAAGAAAGACAACCTGAAAATGGTTCTGCTGGCCCTTCTTGGTGCCACAGCCGGTCAGGGCGTCGTCTGGTACACCGGACAGTTCTATGCCCTTTCGTTCCTCCAGAACGCATGTAACGTCGAGTTCGTCCAGAGCAACATCATCATCTCTATCGCACTGATCATCGGCACTCCGTTCTTCGTACTTTTCGGCTCACTGTCAGACAAAATCGGCAGAAAATGGATCATGATGGCCGGTATGATTATCGCCGTCGTCGCCTATCGTCCGATCTACACCATGATGTACGATATGGGCAGCGTCAAAAAGAAGGTTGAAGTCAAGGAAAAGACGGTTATCGAACACAAGGCTGAGCTTAAAGGCGCAGACTCCCTGAAGACAACCATCACCAAGAAAACATTCGAAGACGGCACCACCTACAAGGAAGTCAAGAAAGAGAAATTCCCTGTAGATCCGGTAAAGAAAGCCGAACTGGCTGCAGCCAAAAAGCTGAAACCTGAGGTCAAGAAGGAAACTACCCTTCCTCAGGACCTCTTTTACAAGATGATCGGTCTTGTGTTCATCCAGGTCATATTCGTGACCATGGTGTACGGCCCGATCGCAGCATTCCTCGTCGAGCTGTTCCCGACAAGGATCCGCTACACCTCGATGTCGCTGCCTTACCACATCGGTAACGGCGTCTTCGGTGGTCTTGTTCCGCTGATCTCGACCAGGCTCGTCGAAGCGACCAGGCTTACCCCTGACACCCCTCCGACTGACCCGCTTGCCGGTCTGTGGTACCCGATCATCATTGCTGCAGTATGCTTCGTGATCGGCTCGCTCTACATCTCCAACAAGCCAGCAGCCGACATGGATGTCGAATAAAAACAGGTAACTATTAAAAACCTTACACTATGTCAGTTATAAAAAAATTATTCGGTATCGTCTGGGCTGCGATGGGTTTGGGAATCATCCCGCTCGTCGTTATGCGGGCAATGCAGGAGATTGCCGCAAAGCCTAACGAAGAAAACTGGATCTTCTGGTCTATCGTGATCGTGGTGCTCATGCCCATCATCTCGTTCAGCCTGATCACTTTCGGAGTATTTGCGCTCAAGGGTGAGTACGAGTACATCGATTGATCTGGCCTCGTCAGATTGAACCATCGATGACTATCCCAAAAGAATAGTCGCCAACAGAAAAGGGCTGCCACCAAAGGCGGCCCTTTTTGTTGGGGTATTCCCGCCTGACAGGTCGTCATTTCCATAAAACGCGAAGAGACCTTCTGATCCTGATCCATGAGACCGCCTCTTTTTATCGAGGGATTCCATACATTGCCATAAGGCAACCCCCAACATTCAGTCGAAGTATAATGGACCCCGAATCCGGCGACACCCCTTACAACACTCCCCTGAACGAAAAGCTGCGTTCTCTTCCCACCTCTCCCGGGGTTTATCGCTTTATCAATGCAAAAGGGACGGTAATCTACGTAGGCAAAGCCAAGAACCTGAGAAACCGTGTCCGCTCCTATTTTCGAGATCCTGCCCATCTTCCCGGTAAAACAGGCGTACTGGTAAGCCATATCGCTGATCTCGAGTTGATCATCACCTCTTCGGAGGTTGAGGCGCTTATCCTCGAAAACAACCTGATCAAAGAGCTTCGCCCGCGATATAACGTCAATCTGAAAGATGACAAAACCTACCCCTACCTTGTAATTACGAACGAACGGTTTCCGAGGATATTCCTGACACGTCAGGTGAGACGGGACGGCTCACGCTATTTCGGCCCTTACACCGAAGCCCACCAGCTTCGCCTGATCCTCGACCTTATCGGGACAATCTTTCCGGTACGGAGCTGCAAATACAAACTGACCGAAGCCGCAGTGGAAGCAAAAAAGTACCGTGTCTGCCTCGACTACCATATCCACAAGTGCAAGGGGCCCTGCGAAGGGCTGCAGGGCGAAGAGGATTACCAGGCGATGATCAGGGAGATCGTTACCTTGCTCAAAGGCAAAACCGGCGGACTCATCCGTGATCTTACGACCGAGATGCAGCAGAAAGCCGCTGCGCTTAAATTCGAGGAAGCCGCTGCCCTCAAAGCCCAGATAGACGGGCTGAAGCGTTATGCGGAAAAGCAGAAGATCGTCAGCGCCGATTCCGTCGACAGGGATGTGTTTGCCGTGGCGACCGGGGAAGACGATGCCTGCGGAGTCGTCTTCAAAATCCGTGAAGGCAAGCTGATCGGTTCGCAGCACGTGTATCTCTCAAATACGGGAAACACCGACATAACCGGCCTGCTCTCATCGTTCATGGAACACTACTACCTTGAAACCCCTGACCTTATCCCCCAGGAAATCATGATGCAGGTGCAACTGCCGGAAGATGAAACCGAAGCGCTGCGGCAGCTGATCTTATCGAAACAACCCGAGAGTCGACATGTACGGTTCCTTGTCCCCCGAATAGGTGAAAAGGCCGAGTTGCTGGCCATGTGCCTGAAAAATGCCGGTCACCACCTGCACGAGTTCATGGTCCAGAAACAGAAACGGGGGGAGATCGCCCGCATCCCGCCTGCACTGGAAGCGATCAAAAAAGTCCTGCGGCTCGAACGCCTGCCGGAGCGTATCGAATGTTTTGACAACTCCCACATGCAGGGATCTGACTACGTGAGTTCAATGGTCACTTTCGTGTCCGGGAAACCGAAAAAATCGGAGTACAGAAAATTCAAACTGAAGAGCTTTGAGGGATCCGACGACTACGCGGCGATGCATGAAGCCATAACGAGGCGATACTCGGGTTCGCTTTCCAATGAGCTGCCGATGCCGGACCTGGTGATCGTCGACGGGGGCAAAGGGCAGGTAAACACCGCATGGAAAGCCCTTCGCGAAATGGGTATCGACATTCCCGTTGCCGGTCTGGCCAAACGACTGGAAGAGATATGGACACCTCACGAACGCGATCCCTTCAACCTCCCGAAAACATCGCCCGCGCTGAAAC
This sequence comes from Chlorobiaceae bacterium, assembly GCA_013334965.1. Classification (GTDB taxonomy): domain Bacteria; phylum Bacteroidota; class Chlorobiia; order Chlorobiales; family Chlorobiaceae; genus Chlorobaculum. The sequence goes on from JAAXWO010000004.1 coordinate 13,660, forward strand.
TGCTCCAGCAGATGCGGGACGAAGCGCACCGCTTCGCCATCACCTACCACAGAAAACTCAGGACCGACCGGACCATCCGGACCGAGCTGACCGATATAGACGGAATAGGGGAAAAAACGGCCGAGCGCCTGCTGTCACGCTTCGGCTCGGTCGAAGCCATAACGAATTCATCGATGGAAGAGTTGGCTGCTGTTGCCGGGGGAAAAACTGCGGAAAACATTTACCGTTATTTCCACGAACAAATCACCGACAACTCCTGAAAAAGAGTCTGAAGTAAAACTGGTTTGTCTAGAACATCCTATTGAACCATAGCTTACCAATCCTCCTCGTTCTGAATTATAACCCACATATTATTCAGCCCGACCATTTCAGCTCACCCATTATCTGCCCTGTTATCCCCAATCAATCCTATATAAAAAAACTGTGTTTTTATCGATTATTTAAATCGCTCGCATATGAATCTGTATTTGTTTTATGACATTTTCATATATTTGACGTAGTAGTATTTCGAGCAGTACCGATTCAAAAATCATCAACTCTCGGATATGAATATCTCCCCTTTCCGTTACTGTTTCCCCTCGGCTTCCAGCCAGTTTAAAACTTCATCGTTCAGACTCTGACCAGACGCAATCAGAATACATTTTTTTTGTGCATCAAGATCCATGATCAGTCACAACTGATCTGAGATAATATTGAATTCAGGTATTACGCATTATATACTCTTTCTGTTCGTGGCTTTTTCATTATTGGAGCTTGAGTCATATAAGCGATAAGCGGTCTTATCTATCAATACATATTCATTCTAAAGAAAAACAATATGGCCATAGTTAACGACAAGGGTCTGGTTACCACTGACTTTGGTGGTGCTTTCGATGCTGGGGCTGGTGTAACGGTTCAGACCGATGGCAAGATTCTCGTAACGGCAATGAGCAACCACGAGTTCGCATTGTTGCGTTACAACACTGACGGTAGCCTCGACACGAGCTTTTCCGGTGACGGGAAGCTCACAACCGATTTTGGGGGAACGGACGAATGTGCTTTAAAGGCCGTTGTGCAGTCTGATGGAAAGATTCTTGTCGCAGGTCAAAGTAACAACGGAGCTCACTATGTACTTGCCCTTGCCCGATATAATACTGATGGAAGCCTCGACACATCCTTCGGCGGGGGTGATGGCAAAGTGACTGGCGTTATTTGTGCTACGAGCATTGCCCTGCAAAGCGACGGCATGATCCTGATTGCCGGCAACACTCCAGACTCAGCCGCTGTGGCAAGATATGACACTGATGGAAACATTGACACATCCTTAGGGGGGGGAGACGGCATCGCGACCTATGGTTCCAATACATCTGCCCAAAGCGTCGTCGTATCCGGAGGAAGAATCTTCGTCGGTGGAGCCGTAGGAAATGGCTCCAACATTGATTTTACCATCACCTGCTTCGACTCAACCGGCATTCCTGATCCCACATTTGGAAGTGGTGGAACAATCACCACTAATTTCGGGGCCAATGATATCGGTAGCAGCATGGTAGTCCAGCCTGACGGAAAGATTCTCCTTGCAGGTTACTCTTATTCTGGATCGATAGCAGGGAACTTCGCAGTGTCTCGTTATAACACAGACGGCACTCTTGATACCTCCTTCTCCGGGGATGGCAAACTCACGACCAACCTGGGCACAAACTATGATCGAGGTTATTGTATAACCTTGCAGCCGGACGGGAAGATTCTCGTATCCGGACACAGCAATACCGCCATCGGTCTGGTACGATACAACGCTGACGGAACTCTCGACACCGGCTTTTCCGGCGATGGCATAGTGATCGCCGGCATTGGCGGCATAATGGATATCAACGGCGATCACAAGATTTATACCGGCATGGGAGTGACGGTGCAGGAGGACGGCAAAATCCTTGTCACGGGTCAGAGCAACGGAGATGTCGCCCTGGTAAGATTCAACAGCGACGGCAATTTCGACTCCAGCTTCTCCAGCGGCCATCTGTTGGTCGGTACAGCATCTGATGACACGATAGCCGGCGTCGGCGGCAACGACACGCTCATTGGTGGTGACGGAAATGACCAGCTCAACGGAGGTGACGGAAATGACGTCATCGATGGAAACGCCAGTAACGATACTGTGGGATTAAGGGGTAACTTCAGCGACTACACCTTCAGTTATGATGCAGACAAAAATGTTTTGACAGTGACCGATACTGTTGCCGGCCGCGATGGCACGGACCTTGTCAAGGATGTTGAAAACTTCAGGTTTGCCGATACGACAAAAACAGCAGCAGATATAGGTGCGGTAAAGATGATTTCCAACAAAGGCCTGGTAACCACGGACTTCAATGGAGGCCTTGATGTCGGGATAGGCGTAACGATGCAGAGCGATGGCAAGATTCTGGTGACATCAATCGCCGATTTCAAATTTGCGCTCACACGCCACAACACAGACGGCAGTCTCGATTCAACCTTTTCCGGCGATGGCAAGCTCACAACCGATTTTGGCGGTACCAATGAATGTGCCCTTAAGGCACTGGAACAGGCCGATCACAAGATTATTGCTGTTGGACAAAGTTACAAGGGAACTGACTATACCCTCGCACTGGCACGATACAATCCTGACGGAAGCCTCGATACTACCTTTGATGGTGACGGTATCGTAACCGGTGATATTTGTCCTTATGACATGGCATTGAAAAGCGATGGCAAAATCCTGGTTCTGGGAAGTATATCCGGTGCCCCTGCAATAGCACGATATAACTCTGACGGTAGCCTCGACACATCATTTGGCGTCGATGGGTTGGTAATAGGTATCCCCAACGTTTATCTGGGTTGTTTAGTCGAAATCGCTGACCATAAAATCCTCTTGGGAGGATATGTATTAAGCGGCAGTTACAGCAACAATGATTTCGGCCTTATCTGCCTTGACGAAAACGGCAATCTCGACACGGGCTTCGGTACTGACGGCGTGGTCTGGACTGGCTTTGGAGGAATAACCGGGGATGGAGCCAATGACAGGGCGCAAAGAATGGTAATACAGGCTGACGGCAAGATTCTTCTGGCAGGGTACCGAATGAGCGGGAGCAATGACATAGCCCTCGCACGCTTTAATGCCGATGGAAGCCTCGATACAACCTTTGGTGGAGGCGATGGCAAAATCGTTACCGACCTGGGTGGTTATGACCAGGGCTACAGTATGGCTTTGCAGGACGACGGCAAGATACTCGTGTCAGGGCACAGCAATACCTCCATTGCCCTGGTTCGGTACAATGCTGACGGCAGCCTTGACAATACCTTCTCGAACGATGGCATTGTTATCGAAGGCATTGGTGGCATCTTTGATATCAATGGAAGCGGCAACATCTTTACCGGCATGGGCGTTGCGGTACAATCCGACGGCAAGATTGTCGTTACGGGACAGAGCAGCGGAGATGTCGCATTGTTAAGGGTCAACAGCGACGGCAGTCTCGACCAAAGCTTCTCGAGCGGCCACAGGCTGGTCGGCGCCAATCCTGACGATTCGATCAATGGCTATGGCGGCGATGACACGCTCATCGGTGGAGCAGGTAATGACACGCTGTCGGGCGGAACGGGCAATGACGTCATCGACGGAGGAGATGGCAATCATGATACGGCGGTGTTCAGCGGTAATTTTGCCGATTACGCCTTCAGTTATGATGCAGACAAAAACGTCCTCACTGTAACTGATAAAGTAACCGGTCGTGATGGCACGGATCTTCTGAATGATGTTGAATACTTCAGGTTTGCCGATACGACAAAAACAGCGGCAGAGGTGGATGCTGTAAAGATGATTTCCGATAAAGGCCTGGTAACCACGGACTTTGGCAGCGGAATTGATGGCAGTATGGGTGTTACCGTGCAGGACGATGACAAGATTCTCGTTACAGGGAGCGGCAACAGTCATTTCGCCATCGCGCGCTACAACCCTGACGGCTCACTCGACAACTCCTTTTCCGGCGACGGCAAACTCTCCGCAGATTTCGGCGGCTCGCCCGAATGTATCGTCAGTAATGCAATACAACCACTTGACCAGAAGATCGTTGTTGTCGGACAGAGTTACACCGGAAGTGAGTACACCCTCGTCCTCGCCCGCTACAACGCTGACGGAAGCCTCGACACCTCTTTTGGCGAAGGCGATGGCATGGTGACCGGCAATATTTGTCCTTACCATGTAGCCTTGCAGAGCGATGGTAAAATTCTGGTTGTGGGTGCAAATGCCGGTTATTCGGCACTGGAACGATATAATTCTGACGGAACCCTGGATCTTTCCTTCGGCGGAGGCGATGGCATATCAACAGCCAGCCCTGCGGCTTCTCCGCAGAGCGTAGTCGAGCTCTCAGATCACAGGATTCTCGTTGGGGGGTATGCCTGGAATGGTTCAAACAATGATTTCGGCTTTATTTGCTTTGACGCAGACGGCAATATCGATACGAGCTTCGGTACCAGCGGCGTTGTCCTGACTGACTTCGGCGCGAATGAAAAAGGAATGAGCATGGTGTTAAGACCCGACGGCCATATACTCCTTGCTGGTTTCCGGATAAGCGTAAGCGGATTGCATAAAGAAGATTTCGTACTCGCGCTTTATAATACAGATGGAAGCCTGGATACGACGTTTGGGGGTGGTGATGGCAAAGTCGGTACCTCCCTCGGTGGTTATGACCAGGGCTACAGCGTAGCGATGCAGGACGACGGCAAAATTCTGGTGTCCGGACACAGCGATAATTCGATTGCCCTTGTTCGTTACAATGCTGATGGCAGCTTTGACACGACCTTCTCGAACGATGGCATCGTGACCGTGGATATCGGCACTGTCCTGGATATCAACGGCTCAGGGAACATCTATACCGGCTTGGGCGTAACAGTACAGAACGATGGGAAGATCCTCGTCACGGGCCAGAGCAACGGCGACTTCGCCGTGGTAAGATTCAACAGCGACGGCAGTCTCGATACTGGCTTCTCCAGCGGCCACACCTTGACCGGCACCGATCAGGCCGATTCAATATATGGCTATGGAGGCAACGACACGCTTATTGGCGGTGCCGGCAATGATATCCTTGATGGTGGTGCCGGAATGGATTGGGCCGACTATAGCGGCAAAACCCTGGATGTATCGGTTACCCTTAACGGCCCCATAAACGCTACGGTCAAGGTGGGTGGCATTGCTGAAGATACTATCCGGAGCATTGAAAATCTGAAAGGCGGATCCGGCAACGATACCTTCATTGGTGACAGTGCCGACAACTCATTTGAAGGCGGCGCTGGCAACGACGCCCTGAATGGCGGAACCGGGAACGACACTCTGGACGGCGGGACAGGAAACGATACGCTTATCGGGGGAACGGGCAATGACACCTTGGTCGTGGACACCCTCGGTGATATCGTTAAAGAATCCGCCTCCGCCGGTATTGATACCGTGCAATCAAGCATTACCTACACGATAGGGGCCAATATTGAAAACCTCACACTGACGGGTTCATCCAACATTAATGGAACCGGCAACACGCTGGATAATATCCTTATCGGCAACAGCGGCAACAATATCCTCGACGGTGGCGCGGGAAATGATACGATGCAGGGTGGAGATGGAAACGACACCTATATCGTCGACAGAATCGGAGATGTCGTCAGAATCGGAGATGTCGTCACGGAATCGGTTTCTGCCGGCATCGACACCGTGCAATCAAAAGTTTCATTCACGTTGGCTGCCAACATAGAAAACCTTACCCTGACAGGCACTACCAGCATTAACGGGACCGGCAACGAACTTGACAATATCCTTGTCGGCAACAATGGGAACAATATCCTCGACGGTAGCGCGGGAAATGACACGATGCAGGGTGGAGCTGGAAACGACACCTATATTGTCGACAGCGCTGGTGATGTCGTCACGGAATCAGTTTCAGCCGGAATCGATACCCTGCAATCAAGCATTACCTATGCCTTGGGAACAAACGTTGAAAACCTGACGCTGATGGGGTCAGATGACATTAACGGAACCGGCAACTCCCTGGTCAACACCCTTATCGGCAACAGCGGCAACAATATCCTTGACGGTGGCGCGGGAAATGACACGATGCTGGGTGGAACCGGAAACGATATCTATGTTGTCGACAATGTCAGGGATGTGGTCACTGAATCAGTTTCAGCCGGAATTGATACCGTCCTATCCAGTATTACCTACACGATAGGGTTAAATATTGAAAACCTCACACTGACAGGTTCATCAAACATTAATGGAACCGGCAATATTCTGGATAATACCCTTATCGGCAACAGCGGAAACAATTTCCTCAACGGAGGAGCTGGTAATGATACGATGGAGGGCGGAACTGGAAATGACACCTACATTGTCGACAGCACCTACGATGTGGTGAATGAGTCGGCCTCTGCAGGAACAGATACCGTACAATCGACTGCTACATTCACTTTAGGAAATAACGTCGAAAACCTGACACTGACGGGATCGACCCACATCAATGGAACCGGCAACGAACTGGATAATGTGCTTATCGGCAACAGCGGAAACAACATCCTCGATGGTGGCGCGGGAAATGATACGATGCTGGGCGGAGCTGGAAACGACACCTATCTTGTCGACAGCACCCATGATGTGGTGATTGAGTCGGCCTCTGCAGGAACAGATACCGTACAATCAACTGCTTCGTTCACTTTAGGGGCTAACGTGGAAAACCTGACGCTGACCGGTTCATCAGACGTAAATGCTACTGGCAATTCCCTGGCCAATATCCTTGTCGGTAACAGCGGCAGCAATATCCTCAACGGAGGAGCCGGCAATGATACGATCCAGGGAGGGGACAATGATGATACATTAATCGGAGGCAACGGCAACGACATTCTGACGGGTGGGACAGGATCTGATTGTTTCGTCTTCAATGCAGTGGCGAATGCACTTTCGAACAAAGATACCGTGACCGATTTTGAGTTGGGGATAGATGAACTTCAATTCAGTAAAGCTGTTTATGTCGGTCTCGGAACAATTGCAGGTGATCTTGACGCGACGAAATTCTGGTCGGGCGCCGGAGTGGTGAAGGCTCATGACGCAGATGATCGAATCGTCTATAACACCTCCACGGGTGCGCTATACTACGATGCTGATGGATTGGGTGGAATGGCTGCAATCCAGATTGCTGTTATCGGCACAGTCTCGCATCCTGGCCTGGCGTTTACTGATATCAATATCATCAATTGAGCCGCGGCTACAGGATTGAATCAATCTGGCATGAACAGCTTCGCTGATTATAGCAGAAAGAAAGCCGGGGATTTCCTCCCGGCTTTCTCTGTTGTTTCAGCTCTTCCCAATCAGTTGAGTATGTTGCATAACAAAGCTTTTTCCACAATTTTCAGTAACAATACATCAGATAATGTTGCGGGAAAACTGCTATTTTTCATGGGATGTTAAGGATTCAGGGTATTATTGATTTCCAAACACCATCAACCCCGGAAATTGCACTATGAAGCACTACATCGTCGGTATACTGGCTGCATACCTGATCCTTTCCCCAATAACGGGTTATTGCGAACCTCCATCACAGGAGCAAGTCTCGGAATGGCGCAAGGACGCGGCTCAAGGCAAGGCATATGCGCAATTCAATCTCGGGCAGATGTACGACAACGGGGATGGGGTGGCGCAGAACTATTCCGAAGCCCTGAAGTGGTATGAGAAGGCTGCTTCGCAGGGGGATTCAAATGCGCTGTACAATATCGGACAGATGTACAACAATGGCCATGGGGTCCGGCAGAACTATTTCATAGCGCTGAAATGGTATAAAAAGGCTGCCGAACTCGGAAACTCAAAGGCATTTTTCAGTCTCGGAGTGATGTACGATAACGGCCATGGGGTACTGAGAAGCAATGCTGAAGCCGTGAAGTGGTACAAAAAAGCCGCGTTGCAGGGTGATAAGCAGGCACAGTTAAATCTTGGCGTCATGTTTGAAAACGGCATCGGACAGCAGAACTATGCCGAATCGGTAAACTGGTACCGGATGGCTGCCGAACAGGGCAATACGAACGCACAATACAATCTCGGATTGATGTACAGCGCCGGTCGTGGTGTTCCACAGAACTATACCGAGGCGTCAAAATGGTTTCTTATGGCGGCCCGGAATGGCAATGCACAGGCACAATTCAATCTTGGTGTAATGTACACGGACGGTCAGGGGGTTCCGCAGGACTATGCGGAATCTTTGAAGTGGTATCAACAGGCTGCCGCAAACGGGATTCTCAAGGCATCATACAACATTGGCGTGATGTACGCTGCCGGCAGGGGGGTGACGCAGGATTATGCCGAGGCAATGAAATGGTATCAGCAGGCCGCAACAAAGGGAATGCTCAAGGCACAATTCAATATCGCCCAGATGTATGAAAACGGGCAGGGCGTCCCGCAGGACAAACAAAAGGCAAAGATATGGTACGGCAAGGCGTGCGTCAATGGTGACAAGCAAAGCTGCGACGCCTTCCGAAGGCTGAGCGCTGCCGGATATTGAGAAGTTGCCGGAAAAGAGCGCGCACCTCGATGCCTGTGAATCACCGGGCATGACGTGAATGCAAGGACTCCCTGAATGTGCGGAACCGGGCAACGTGTATGAGGCGACCTTCCGGGAAGGCCAGGACAGCAAATCGGCCGTACCGGTTTTAAGCCGGTTTGGCGAGGACCGATACCATTATATCCGGCCTTTTTGGGCGACGCGCCGTTTTCCATTTTTTGCGTTTACACTATCCTTTTATGGCAAAATGCTTTACTAAAGGGTGTGCAAATGTTTCCGGAAATCTGCTATATTTTAGCGATGATCGTTCGTATGATCGTGAAATTTGCCATGAAGAAGAGTGTATGAGTCTGCTTGATTTTTTTGATGATGAACAAACCAACTCGGCAGGTTCTTTCCCGGACCGTCCGGAGGGTTTTGCTGACCCCAATTCGATCACCGATCCCGAAGAACTGATCGATATGATCAGCCAGCTCAATGAAGACGGGTTGCACGAGAAATCCCTTGTGGCAGCGCGTCGTCTTGAGGAAGTCGCCCCATTCAACGCCGAGACCTGGTTTCATCTCGGCAACAGCCTGACGCTGAACGGCCTCTTCGAGGAGGCCCTTGAGTCGTTCCGGCATGCTGCTGTGCTCAGCCCGGCGGACAGCGAAATGACCCTCAACCTCGCCCTTGCCTATTTCAACACCGGCAACCTCGAAGAGGCTCTTGAAGAGATCGAACGGGTCATCACCGACTCCTCGACAGAAAAAGAGACCTTTTTTTATCGGGGACTTATCCTGCAAAGGCTTGAGCGCTTCAATGAAGCTGAAGACAACTTCAGGCAATGCCTCGATCTGGATAACGAGTTCCCCGAAGCATGGTATGAACTCGCCTATTCGCAGGATATTCTCGGCAGGCTCGAAGAGAGCCTCGAGTCATACCGCAAGGCCATCGACCTCGACCCTTACAATATCAATGCCTGGTACAACAACGGCCTGGTACTGAGCAAACTCAAACGCTACAAGGAAGCTCTCGAGTCGTACGACATGTCTCTGGCTATTTCGGAGGAGTTCAGTTCCGCCTGGTACAACAGGGCCAACGTGCTGGCGATTACCGGCCGCATCGAGGAGGCTGCCGACAGCTACATGAAGACCCTCGAAATCGAACCGGACGACATCAACGCGCTCTATAACCTCGGCATTGCAAGGGAGGAGCTCGAAGAGTACGATCATGCCATAACCTGTTACAGCCGCTGTATCGAGCTGAACCCGGAGTTTGCGGACGCATGGTTCGCCCTCTCCTGCTGTCATGAGGCGCTCGAGGATTACGTCGCCTCTCTCGACGCCATCGACCACGCAATTGCGGAAATGCCGGAGTGCGTCGAATTCCTTCTGCTCAAGGCTGAAATCGAATATAACCTCGGACTCCTTGAACAGTCGCTCCTGACCTACAGGACGGTGATCAACCTTGATCCGGAAAGCCCGCAGATCTGGCTCGATTACGCCATGGTCCTGCGTGAGGCCGGAGCCATGGATGAATCGATCCTCGCCCTTGAAGAGTCGATCGTGCTACAACCGCTTTCGGCTGACGCCCACTTCGAAATCGCTGCCGCCTATTTTGCCATGGGCGACAACCAGAGCACCCTCAAGGCGCTCAGCAAGGCATTCAAGATCGATCCTGACAAAAAACAGCTCTTCCAGAGCACATTCCCTGAACTCTACCAGCAGGATGCCGTGCGCAGGCTGCTCGGGATCTCCTGAACCACAGGCAAACCCGCCCGTGTCGAAACGCCAGGCCAAAAAGGTATTCGGACTCATCGGCAGGAATGTCGATTATTCGTGGTCTCCGCTGATACACAACACCGGGTTTGATACCCTCGCGCTTCCCTGTTTCTATACGATCTTCAACATCGCCGCACCCGAACTGGTTGCCGATGCCCTCAAGGGATGTCGTGCGCTCGGCATTGCCGGATTCAATGTGACCATCCCCTACAAAAAAACCGTGGTACCGCTGCTCGACGAGCTATCTCCGGAAGCGAAGGCGATCCAGGCGGTCAACACCATCGTCAACGAAAACGGCCGGCTTGTGGGGCACAACACGGACATCGCGGGATTCGCAGCGCCCCTCATGCCATGGGCCGACAGGATCCACGGCAAACGGGTCTGCATTTTCGGCAACGGCGGCGCAGCACTGGCCGCGGTCGAAGCCTTCAGGATCCATTTCCGCCCATCCTCCATACTCCTCTTTGTCAGGGATCTTCACAAGGCCGACGAAATGCTCGACGGATACGAACACCGCGAGCTGGTAACTCCCTGCCTGACCGGAGACCTCGATATGCCCCTTGGCGGCCAGCAGCTCCAGGAGTGCAGCGTCATCGTCAACGCCACGCCGATCGGTACCGCAGGCCGCAGCGATTCGATCCGAAGCATCGTTCCTGCCGGACGCGACCTGCTCCACAAAGGACAGATTGTTTACGACATGGTGTACAACCCGATCGATACGCCCCTTCTTGCCGAGGCCCGCGCTGCAGGAGCGACCACCATATCAGGGATCGAAATGCTCATCGCCCAGGCGGCCCGCTCATTTTTTATCTGGACCGGCCGTGAACTTCCCGTCGATGCCGTCCGAAAAACGGTCCTGGATGAAATCGCCCGGCTTGCCGCCCCGGCATCAAGTTTGAAATAAGCGTTGGCGGTAATACATTCCTGTTCCCTGATTCCGGACGGTGCAAGACTGCCCGACAACAAGAACATACTCTATCTGCCCCATGGCTCTTTTTTATCTGCTCGCCCTGCTTTTCGTCCTTCTTGACCGGCTGACCAAAATCCTTGCCATCCGCTACCTGCGTGACCTGAACGACAGCATCGTCATCGTACCCGACTGGCTCAAGCTGACCTACGCTGAAAACCTGGGCATAGCTTTCGGAGTGAAGTTCCTCCCGCCCGGCGGGCTTCTGCTGCTCACGTTCGCAATCTCTGCCGGCGTGGTCTGGTTCGTATGGAAATCAAACAACCGAAACCCGCTCTTCATCACTGCGTTTGCGCTCATCCTCGGCGGAGGGGCTGGCAACCTGATCGACAGGATGATGCTCGGTCACGTGGTCGACTTCATCCATTTCGACCTGTATCAGGGAGTGATCTTCGGAAGGTACATGTCGCTCTGGCCGATCTTCAACGTTGCAGACTCGTGCATTACCGTTGGCGCATGCCTGCTGATCCTGTTCCATGAAAGGGTTTTCGGCACAAAATGAACGGCGGCATGACCATGTATACCGACATCCACTGCCACCTCTCGTTTCCTGAATTCGACGCGGACCGCGATGAAACAATCGCCCGTCTGAAAGAGGCCGGAGTAGGAATCGTGATCGATCCGGGCACCGATGCCGTATCGAGCAGACGATCGATCGGGCTTGCCGAAAGGCACGACTTCATCTATGCGAACGTCGGCCTGCACCCCAATGAGGTCACGACTCCTTTCAAAGCTGAGCTTTACGATGAGCTCTCCGCTCTCGCCCGTTCTGAAAAGGTGGTCGGCATCGGCGAGATCGGCCTCGACTACCACTGGCCGGATCATGACCGGAAACTTCAGGCTGACGCGTTCCGCGAAATGCTGCGGATGGCTCGTTCCCTCGATCTCCCGGTGGTCATCCATTGCCGTGACGCCTGGCCGGACATGCTCCAGATTCTTTCCGAGGAGCGCTCTTCAAACCTCAGGGGCGCAATGCACTGCTTTTCCGGAGACCTTGAGATCGCCCGGCAGTGCATCGGGTCGGGTCTGAAAATTTCGGTACCCGGCACCGTTACCTATAAAAAATCGCTTCTCCCGGAGGTCGTTGCGAATCTCGGCCTGGACGAGCTGCTGTCAGAAACAGACGCACCGTACCTCTCCCCCGTTCCCATGCGGGGCAAGCGGAACGAACCGGCATACGTCGCGCATACCGTGCGGGCTATCGCAGACCTCCGCAGGGAGCCCTTCGAAGAGGTAGCCGAAACCCTGGTCAGCAATGCGCGTGCCCTGTTCGGATTACCGTAATCCATACATCGGTCATATTTTGAAATTCATCGTAACTTGCTTAGGTTGAATGCCATTGCAGTCCATCGGACGCGACCGGCAGGCAGGAGCCTGCGTCAGGGCGTCGGCAACGATGCAAACGAACCTTGAGAACACGACACCACAGAACGACATGAATACATCCCAGCCCCAGAAGGCACTTCCTGCACCGACAATTTCCGACAGATTGCTCGAACTTTACATCAAACAGCAAAAGCTGATCATCACCATCCTCGTCGTGCTCTGCGTTGGAGCCGGAGGCTATTTCCTCTGGATGCAGAAAACGAAAGCCGATGAGAATGCTGCAGCGCTCGCACTTGCCAAAGCGACGACATTGATCCAGGCCGGCGACCTCGCAAAAGCCGTCGACGGAGACGGTACGACGAAAGGCCTCAAAGGGATCGTCGGCAGCTACGGCGGCACCCCGAGCGGCAATATGGCCCGACTTTACCTGGGAACCATCTTTTTTAATTCGAACAAGCCCGACGAAGCGCTCGTGATGTACAACGCGTTCAGCAGTCCCAACAAGGATCTGCAGGCGTCTGCGCTTGCCGGGGCCGCCGCATGCCATATCCAGAAAAAAGCATTCGCGGAGGCTGCCGCAGGATATGAAAAGGCCTCTGCCGCTGCCGAAAATGAGGCCCTCAAGGCGATGTACCTCAACAAGGCGGCTGAAAGCTACGTCGCTGCCGGGACTCCCGACAAGGCAGTAAACCTCTTTGACCAGGTCATCAAGAGGTGGCCCGGGACATCTTCCGCAGGAGTCTCCCAGCGCTCGCTATGGCGACTGTCTGGTGAAGGAGTCCAGGGCACAAAGCATTAATCCGGCCAGACAACTTTTTACGATTCAACCATTATGCCAGCAAAGTTCATCATCAAGACCAGCATGGGCGATATCGCCGTCTCACTCTACGACGACACACCCCAGCACCGGGACAATTTCGTCAAGCTCGTCGGTGAGGGCTATTATGACGGCATCCGTTTTCACCGCGTCATCGAAGGGTTCATGATCCAGACCGGCGATCCGCTGTCACGCCATGACGACAAACGCCAACTGCACGGCACAGGCGGACCCGAGTACCGCGTTCCCGCTGAAATCAGGCACCCCAACAAGAAAGGCACCCTGGCCGCAGCAAGGGACAACAACCCAAAGAAGGCATCGTCAGGCAGCCAGTTCTACATCAACCAGGCTGACAACGCATTCCTTGACGGCGAGTACACCGTATTCGGCATCGTGGAATCGGGAATCGACGTCGTCGACGCAATCGCAGTGGTGGATACGGATTTCAACGACAACCCGATCTCTCCGGTGACCATCGAAACCATCACTCCAGTAACTGCCTGATTTCAAACCGATGGAAAGCATCGCCTCGAACCTGGCCGCAATCAGGGAACAGATCGCGTCTGCCTGCCGCAAGGCCGGCAGGCGTGACGATGAGGTAACTCTCATCGCTGTCTCCAAGACCAAAAGCGCCGCAGCCATCAGGGAAGCATGGGACGCCGGTCAGCGAGTGTTCGGCGAAAGCTACGTCCAGGAGTTCCTCGAAAAGCAGCAGGATCCGCTGCTCTCTTCGCTGCCCCTGTCATGGCATTTCATAGGCCACCTGCAGTCAAACAAGGTGAGACAGGTCGCCGGCAAGGTTGCAATGGTCCACGGAATCGATAAAGTCTCGACCGCAGAGGAGTTGTCGAGGCGCGCCGTTCAGCACGACCTGCAGATCGACTACCTCCTTGAGGTGAACGTATCTCGTGAAAGCTCCAAGTATGGGTTGGATCCCTCATCGCTCATCCAGGCTGCAGAAGAGTGTTTTCTGATGCCGAACATCACGCTGCGGGGCCTCATGACCATCGCCGCTCCCGACCCCGACCAGGCACGCAGGGAATTCGCCGAACTGCGCGAAGCCCTTGAAAAACTCAGATGTGCCGCACCTGAACCGGCATCGCTCACCGAACTCTCCATGGGCATGAGCCAGGATTTCGAGGAGGCCATCCTCGAAGGGGCCACCATGATCCGCATCGGCACGGCCATATTCGGCTGGCGCTGACCCCCGGCTGTTTTTACATCTTTTTTTCGCCACTGATCAGGAACAGCTGTTTTTAACTCTTCACAAAACAGCTTATATTGCATGTTTTTCCGTATGTAGGCGCTCCGCCTGTTGAACACACATCGTGGAGCCCCCATGCAGGTTGAAACAAGAATCTCCGCAAGACCTTTCAATCAACAATTAATTATTGAGCGCATCATGACTGATCAAAGGGAAAAAATCCGGTTAGCCGTAGAGTACATCAGAAAACAGACCACTGCGGAATATCCGGTGGGCATTGTGCTCGGCACCGGCCTCGGCGGGCTCGTCAAGGAGATCGAGATCGATTTCGCACTCGACTATGCCGACATCCCCTATTTCCCGATCTCGACGGTCGAAACCCATCACGGCAAGCTGATCTTCGGAACGCTCGCCGGCAAGAAAGTGGTGGCCATGCAGGGCCGCTTCCATTTCTATGAAGGCTATTCGATGACGCAGATCGTCTTCCCGATCAGGGTGATGAAACAGCTCGGCGTCAGGACGCTCGGTATCACCAACGCATGCGGCGGCCTCAATCCCGGTTACAGGAAAGGCGACATCATGCTCATCGACGACCATATCAACATGCTCGGCGGCAACCCGCTCATCGGTCCGAACGATCAGGAGATCGGGCCACGCTTCCCCGACATGTGCGAACCGTACTCGAACCGCATTCTCGGTATCGCCGAAAAAGTCGCCCTTGATAACGGCATCAAGGTCCAGCGCGGCGTCTATGTGGCCCTTCCCGGCCCATGCCTTGAAACGCGTGCAGAGTATCGTATGCTCAGGGCTCTCGGTGCAGACGTCGTCGGCATGTCGACCGTGCCGGAAGTGATCGCTGCCGTACACCAGGGCACCGAAGTCTTCGGCATGTCCATCATCACCGACGAGTGCTTCCCGGACTGCCTTGCCGCCGTCAGCATCGCCGAGATCATTGAGGTCTCGAACCAGGCGGAACCGAAAATGACCACCATATTCAGGAACGTCGTAGCAAACCTTTAATAACCATCAATGCTTAAGGGCAGTTCAAAACGCTGTTTTGGGCTGCCCTTAACCGGAAAATTCTCTACTGCACATGATAGACGCCATATCCTTTTCCAACGGTACGTTCCGCTATCTCGACCAGCGATTCCTCCCCCTGCAGGTGATTCACGTGGAGACGAGGGATCATCAGGAGGCCATCGAAGCGATCAAGACGCTCGCCGTCAGGGGTGCACCGCTGATCGGCGCCTCGGCAGGCTATACGGTGATCCTCGGCATCAACAGCTACAAGGGCGACAAGGATGGGTTCCCGGCTTTCTTCAGCCGTCTCATCGCCGACGTCGAAGCATCCCGTCCGACGGCAGTGAACCTCTTCTTCGCCACAAAAAAGCTCAAGGCGGTATATGACGCCAACTTCGAGGCAGACTCCCTTGAAACCCTGTTTGCGAAAATGCTCGCCGAAGCGCACAAGATCCATGAGGACGAAATCGACAACTGCGACCGCATTGCGCGTCACGGCGTCGAGCTCATTAAACGCGATTTCGCCGATGTGCTGAAAACACGCAAGCTCACCGTGCTGACCCACTGCAACACCGGCACCCTCGCATGCTGCGGCATCGGCACTGCCCTCGGCGTCATCAGGCTCGCATGGCAGGAAGGGCTGATCGAAAAGGTGATCACCTCCGAGAGCCGCCCGCTTCTCCAGGGGCTCCGTCTGACGGCCTGGGAACTTGAGCATGACGGCATTCCGTTCCTGTCGATCTCCGATTCGTCCTCAGCATTCATCATGCATCAGGGAAAAATCGATTTCGGCGTTGTAGGCGCGGACCGCATCACGGCCAACGGCGACACGGCCAACAAGATCGGCACCTATGCCCATGCCGTCAGCGCACGCCACCACGGCATACCGTTCTATATCGCGGCCCCGGTTTCCACCATCGACATCACGATGAGCGACGGTTCGCTGATCCCGATCGAGGAGAGAAACGCAGACGAACTGCGCACCATCTTCGGCACCCAGGTCGCCACGCCGACCACCCCGGTGCTGAACTATGCGTTCGACGTCACTCCGGGCACGCTTATCCGCGGCATCATCACCGAGAAAGAGGCTGTCGTCGGCAACTACAACGAGTCGCTTGCACGCATCTGCAAAGGCTGAAAAGCCCTACCAGCATATCTTCTTCAGGAATCCCCGGCGCCCCCGGGGATTGCCTTTGTATACCCCCCTCCCCTAAAATCTTATACATTATTCATTTAAATGATTTCATTTTTGGAATCGTTTATTACATTTTCAATAGTGATAAGC
The DNA here is from genome assembly GCA_013334965.1 of Chlorobiaceae bacterium. Taxonomy (GTDB): domain Bacteria; phylum Bacteroidota; class Chlorobiia; order Chlorobiales; family Chlorobiaceae; genus Chlorobaculum. The sequence goes on from JAAXWO010000004.1 coordinate 30,564, forward strand.
TGTATCTGTCCTTTTCTATCGCTGCCCCCTGGCAAACCATTTTATGGACACCTCCAACCTCCCGCCATTCCCTGCATTCAGGACGTTTTCCGCCCCATTTCGGAATCGCGTCTGATTTGAGGTCTCCTTTCACCATTTTTTCCAACAAGAACTCAGGAGAAAGGTATGAAAGACAGCGGTTATGAGTATTCTGTCGTTCGGGGTTTTGCTTTTTCAGCGCTGTTCTGGCTCGTCGTCGGCCTTGTCATCGGGCTATGGATCGCGTTCGAAATGTTCAACCCGGCCCTCAACATCACCCCGTGGCTCAGCTTTGGACGCCTGCGCGTCGTGCACACCAACGGACTCGGGCTCGGCTTCGGCCTGGCAGCAATTTTTGCCACCGCCTATTACATGCTGCAGCGCCTGACGCGCAGTCCCCTTGCGTTCCCCAGGCTTGCCACGGCGCATCTCTGGCTCTTCAACGCCGCCATCGCCCTTGCAGCAGTAAGCCTCATGGCAGGCATGAACACCACAAAGGAGTACGCGGAACTGGAGTGGCCGCTGGATATCGGAGTGGTGATCATCTGGGTCATGTTCGCAATCAACGTCTTCGGCACCCTGATCAAGCGTCAGGAGAAGCAGATGTACATCTCGCTCTGGTACCTGATCGCCATGACCGTGACCATCGCCGTCCTCTATATCGTCAACAACCTCGAAATTCCGGTCACCCTCTTCAAATCTTACAGCCTCTATGCCGGCGCCAACGATGCCAACGTCGAGTGGTGGTACGCGCACAACATCGTAGGCTTCATCTTCACCGTACCTGTGCTCGCGATGTTCTACTACTTCCTGCCGAAGGCCACGGGCCTGCCGATCTACAGCCACAGGCTTTCGATCGTCTCGTTCTGGTCGCTCATCTTCGCCTATCTCTGGACCGGAGCCCATCATCTCATGCTGACTCCCCTGCCCGAATGGATCCAGACTGTGGCCATCGCATTCAGCATCTTTCTGATCGCGCCGTCATGGGGCTCCGTGATGAACGGATACTATACGCTCCAGGGAAACTGGGAGCAGATGCGCTCCAACTACCTGGTCAAGTTCTTCATCATCGGCATCACCTTCTACGGACTTCAGACCCTCCAGGGACCCCTTCAGGGGCTCAGGACGCTCAACGCCTTCTTCCACTATACCGACTGGGTCGTCGGACACGTACACATGGGTACGATGGGGTGGGTGACGATGATCATCTCCGCGTCGTTCTACTACATGATCCCCAAAGTTACCGGCACGAAACTCTACAGCGTCAAAATGGCCAACGTGCACTTCTGGCTCATTCTTGCAGGCCAGCTCGTCTGGACCATCACGATGTGGATCGGCGGCATCCAGCAAGGGGCGATGTGGAAGGCGACCAACCCTGACGGCTCGCTGATGTACAGCTTCCTCGACGGGCTAACATCGCTCTACCCCTATTACCGCATCCGATTCGCGGCCGGGATCGTATACTTCATCGGCATCCTGATCTTCGCCTGGAACCTCATCCAGACCGTAAGACAGGCACCGGCAAACGCAGAAGCATAACCCAACCCACAAAAAGGAGCATCAATCATGGGTATCAATTCCAAACCGGTTGTCTTTGCGGCTTTGTCGGCAGTAGTGATCCTTGTCGGAACGGTGGTCACCGTCTTCGTTCCGCTCTTCATGCCTTCGACCCAGCCAGTCAGCAGCTTTGTCAAGCCATATACGGCCATTGAACTCGAAGGACGTGACATCTATATCCGCGAAGGCTGCAACAACTGCCATACGCAGACGGTCAGGCCCCTGAGGACCGAAGTGCTCAGGTACGGCGAATACTCCAAAGGAGAGGAGTTTGCATACGACCGCCCGTTCCTCTGGGGATCCCGCAGGACCGGACCCGACCTGAACCGCGTAGGCGGCAAATATCCCGACTCATGGCATTACAAGCACATGCAGAGCCCGCAAAGCATGTTCGAACTCTCCAACATGCCTCCTTACGGATGGCTTGCCTCCAACAAGCTCGATACATCAGTTTCGTTCAGGAAAACATCAATCCAGCGCTTCGGCTACACAGAGGATCAGGTGAAGCAGCAGATCGCCGACTATAAAACCCGCGTCACAGCGCAAGACTACGATTCGAAAGAGACGCGCGACCTTGTCACGCCGGCGAACCTCAGGGGTGACCTGACCGAGATGGACGCCATCATCGCCTACATGCAGAAGCTGGGCCGGGACGTCAAGTCGATGGGAGCCGGGCAATGAACTTCCAGATCATTGCATATACAGGATTCACCTTTATCCTGGCAACCGTCTTCGCGGGAATCATCATCTACTATTACAACCCGAAGCGGAAAAAAGAGGTAGAGGAACCGAAACACCGGATGCTCCGCAACGACGATTGACGGATGCGTCCAGGGAAGATTGAAAACATCGAAATCAAGGAGGTTCATATGAGCGATTCCGGAATTCCGCATGAAGGCCACAACAAAATCCCCAAAGGATGGCTGGCGTTCTTTTTCGGCATGATCGTATTTGTCATCTGGTATATCGTATCGTTTACCCCCGGCATCTCCGGCTGGTCATTCTACAAGGTGTATGAACAGGAGATGAAAGCCGGCGAAAAGCTGGCGGCATCAGCGGCTGCGACCCCCGGCAAATACCTCGGAGACGCAAAGGCGATCGCCGAAGGAAAGGCGGAATTTGCGACCAGTTGCGCCGCCTGCCATATGGCCGACGCCAGCGGAGGAATCGGACCGAACCTGAAGGTCGCGCTGAAATACGGATCGACTCCCGACAATCTCTACGAATCGATCGCAAAAGGGAGACCGAACGGCATGCCTCCCTTCCAGCAACAGCTTGGCAACGAACGCGTCTACAAACTCGTCGCCCTGCTTTCCAGCCTGAGATCATGAACCCTGCCGCTGCCCCGGGAACCTTTTCCGGGGCAGCGACGTCTAATGCAATCAAAGAAGTATGCAGATTGTCTGGAAACGATACAGAAGAACGGTAGAGATTCTTCAGGCCATGCTCCTGACCGGGTTGCCGTTCCTCAGGATCAACGGGCAGAGCGCGTTCAGGTTCGATATCCGTGAGCTGAACCTCTATTTCTTCGGCACGATCATCAGGATCGACGAGTTCTACCTCATTCTTGCAGCCATACTGTTCCTCCTGCTGCTGGTCGCCTGGGTGACGGCGATCCTCGGACGGGTCTGGTGCGGCTGGCTCTGCCCGCAAACCGTCCTGCTGGACCTGACGGAAGATCTTGCGGCTATTTTCGGTCGGAAGCATCGTGAAACGGTAAAGAAAATCATCCTGCTGCCGCTTTCGGCCCTGATCTCAATAACCATGATCTGGTACTTCGTTCCGCCGAACGAAGCCGGTGCGGCACTCTTCGTCTCACCGGTGGTCACCGCTTTTTTCCTGATACTCTGGCTTCTGGTCTACCTCGAACTCGCATTCCTCGGCAGAAGCTTCTGTACCTCCGTCTGTCCCTATGCCATGATGCAGAACGCCCTGTTCGACAGCGATACCCTGGTCATCGAGTACGACAGATCACGAGACGCGACCTGCATGAAATGCAATGATTGCGTCCGGGCATGCCCGGTCGGCATCGACATCAAGCAAGGTCTGAGCAACCGCTGCATCGCCTGCGCGGAGTGCATCGATGCCTGCTATGTGAAAAGCAGCCGGAGGAACCTCCCCCCCTTCCCGAACTACAAGGGCAGGATCCTGCGCGCCAAGACCTTCTGGATGGGAGGAATCACCGCCTCGGCGGCCCTGGTTATGGCTTTGCTCATCTCCATGCGCCCGCCGGTGGAGTTCATGCTCAACCGGATCCAGGAGCCATTGCCGACCGGCGTGAACCGCTATGCCTGCACGATATCCAACAACACCGGGAAAACCCTCGACCTGAAGCTTTCAGCCCCTGAAGGAGTAACGATCATCGGCGAACGCACGGTGACCGTCTCCCCTTACGGCGTCGTCAGGAACAAACTTCTGCTCAAATCCGAAGCCCCTCGTGACAAGGTAAGGTTGACCCTCGAAGGCAACGGCATTTCAATCGGCAAGGAGGCCGGGTTCCTGTGAAGATGAAGATGTTTATCGGCGGGCTCTACTGCCTGTTTTTCTTCGCGATGGTCAGCGGCATCGCGATTGCGTTTCGACAGTCAGAAGGGCTTGTCGAGACAAACTACTACGAGAAAGGCAATGGATGGTTTAAGGCCAAGGCGACCGAACAACAGCTCGGTCTCGAGATCACGGCTCCGGAATCCCTTGCGGCTGGGGTCAATGAAGTCAGTATACGCATCACTTCGCACGGAAAGCCATACGACGGAGCTGACGCCAAACTATTCGTAGGCAACGTTTCGTCCGGCGATCAAGACGTTTCGTACGTCATGCGGGAAACGGCCCCGGGAGTCTATCATGCCAGGGCGGTCATTCCCTTCAAGGGTAAATGGCTGGTCAGGATGGACCTTGCCGGCAACACACTCAAGACGAGCAGGTCATGGTTCTACGACATCCGTTGAAGATCCGGTCTTCCGTGACACGCAGTTGCCGCGTTGGACTCATCCTTATGTCCCTGCTGGGTGCGACGACGGCAAGTTCTGAACCCATAGCGGACAGCAACGCTCTCCATAGTGGCCCCTGCACGAAAAAGCTTGCCGGTCGAAACGTCACGCTTGAAATTAACCCGAAACCGGTCAGGCATATGAACGACCTCTCGTTCAGGGTCACCGTCGATCCATCGACAGCATTGCCTTCCGCGCTCCTGCTCGACCTCTCCATGCCAGGCATGCCCATGGGAAAAAACCAGGTGAAGCTGGCAAAAAAGAGCCCTGAAACGTGGGAAGGACGGGGGGTGATCGTCAGGTGCATGAGCGGAAGGAGGCTCTGGAAGGCGACCGTTCTGTCGTCCGATCTCGGCAATCCTGCATTTACCTTCGATGTCCGTGACTGAGGCCTCGCAATCCGGGACGGCCCGCTGCGCTCACTGCCTGCAGGAGATCGACACCGCCAGGGCGCTGACCGCCCTCATCGACGGCAAGAGGCTCAGCTTTTGCTGCCATGGCTGCCTCGGGGTCTATGAGCTCGTCCACAGCCAGTCCCTCGACGCCTTCTACAACCAGCGCTGCGATTGGAAGCCTGGCCGACCGGCCTTTGCCAGGGTCGACCCGGCTGCGTTTGCCGGCCAGGTTTCCGATGACGGCCGAACGAGCCGGATCGACGTCGTCCTGTCGGGAATCCGTTGCGCATCCTGCGTATGGCTGGTTGAAAAGGTCATCGGCCGTATCGATGGGGTGCTCTCTGCCCGGGTCAATTACGCTACCCGTCGCGCCCTCATCGAATGGCTGCCCGAAACCGTCCGGCTTGACGAGATCCTGCAGACGCTCTCTGGCATCGGCTATACCCCCCGCCCGGGAAGCCAGGCGGCATCGCTCGAATTCTCCGCCATTGAAAAAAGGGACCTGCTTCTCCGGTTCGGAACGGCAGGATTCTTTTCGATGCAGCTGATGCTCTTCACCGCAGCCCTCTATGCCGGTTTCTTCCAGGGAATGGAGTCTCGCTACCGCCTCGTGTTCCAGCTCATCTCATGGGCTTTGGCGACCCCGGTGATCTTCTACGCAGGATTCCCGTTCATCGCCGGCGCAATCCGTTCCGTCAGGGCCGGAGCGCTGAACATGGACGTGCTCGTCGCCCTCGGCTCCCTCTCTGCCTACGGTTACAGCGTCGCCATGATCTTCACCGGCGGAGAGGTTTTCTTCGACACCTCCGCCATGATCGTCACCTTCATCCTGCTCGGGCGGTTCATCGAGGCGGGTTCAAGGCTGAAGGCTGGAAGCGCGCTGGTCTCACTGGCCGAGCTTCAGCCGAACGAAGCGCTCCTCGTCCAGGAAACAGGAGAGACGATTGTCGTCCCGCTCGACCGCGTCCGGACCGGCGACCTCATCGAAGTGATTCCCGGAGACCGGCTGCCGCTCGACGGAACGGTCGTCGAAGGAACCGCCGACGTCGACGAATCGATGCTGACGGGGGAATCCGCTCCTGTCCTGAAAACTCCAGGCAGCACGGTCTATGCCGGGACATCTTCACTGACCGGGCACATGAAGATAAAGGTTGCCGGCGACGCAAGGGAGACGATGCTCTCGAAAATCGTCAGGACGGTCGAGGATGCCCAGGCACGAAAAGCGCCGATCCAGGGAGTCGCCGACAGGACGGCCGGCCTGTTTGTTCCGGGCATCCTGCTCCTCGCCATGGCCACCCTCGCCTGGTGGCTCTCCGCAAAGGCCTCACCGGTGACGGCGGTCATGAACGCCGTGTCGGTCCTTGTCATCGCCTGCCCCTGCGCGCTTGGCCTGGCGACGCCGCTGGCCATCCTCGTCGCCACCACGGCCATCGGGAAAAAAGGGATACTCGTCAAAGGTGGAGATATCTTCGAGTCGGTCTCGAAAACGACGACCATCGTACTCGACAAGACAGGCACCCTCACCAGGGGAAAACCAACGATCGTCGACTGTTTCGACTATGGCGTTTCAGACCGGTTCATGCAGCACTGCGCATCCCTGGAAGCATGGTCTGAGCATCCCGCCGGAAAAGCGATAGCAGCGTCATGGAAGGGAGATCGACTCGACGTCGATGATTTCAGGGCGACCCCCGGCATGGGTGTCTCCGGATTCATGGACGGATGCGAGTGGCATGCCGGAACGCCGGCTCTGCTCGAACGACAGGGAGTGACCGTCGATCCTGAATGCCTCCGTCAGGCCGGGTTCCTCGAAAAAGCGGGCAAGACCACTGTCTTCGTGGCCTGCGGCGGCAAGGTCGCCGGATTGGTCGGACTGATCGACGATCTCCGTGAAGATGCCGTCGAAATGATCACATCCCTCAGGAGTCCGGGACTTCGACTCGTCATGATGACTGGAGACAATGAGGGCGTCGCCCGATATGTCGCGTCCCAGTGCGGCATTACCGATGTCAGGGCCGCACTTGGCCCCATCGGTAAATCCGAGGCGATCAGGCATCTGAAAAAACACGGCGAAACCGTCATGATGGCCGGAGACGGCATCAACGACGCCCCTGCGCTCACTGAAGCCGACACGGGGGTTACCCTCGGAACAGCGACAGGCATCGCGCTGGAAAGCGCCGGTGTGGCCATACTCAACGACGACCTCAGGCTCATCGCGACCCTTTTCGCCCACTCCAGAAAATGCTTTTCAATCATCCGCCAGAACCTCGCATGGGCATTCGGCTACAACATGGTCGCCATTCCGCTGGCCGTTTCCGGCCTGCTGCACCCGATCGTATCTGCACTGCTCATGGCATTGAGCTCACTGGTGGTCGTAGCCAACTCGCTGCGTCTGAGAACATCCTGAACCACTCCCATGGAAAGCACCTTCTACCTGATCGGCATAGGATTCGTCTTCGGCCTCGCCGCATGGCTCCTGTTCCTCTGGGCAGTCAAAAGCGGCCAGTTCGACGACGCAGAAGCGCCGAAATACCGGATGCTCGACGACGATGACGAACCGCCGCACAAAACAACGCCGAAATCATGAACGGTGAAGCCTTTGCCATGCTCATGGCCGGACTTGCCGGAGGATTCGGCCACTGCATCGGCATGTGCGGGCCGGTGGTCGCATCGTACTCCCTTGGCGAAAACCGCCAAGGAGTGCTTCACCACCTGCTCTACAACCTTGGAAGGATCATGACCTACACCTTCCTTGGAGCGCTGGTCGGCCTGACGGGTTCGTTTCTCGGAATCGCTACCTCAATCGCTCCTGTCCAGAAAGCCGTCATGGCGCTGACCGGCGTTGCCGTCGTCCTTATGGGCATGGCAACGGCCGACTGGCTCCCGTTCGGGCGTTCAATTGCAGGTTGCGCCCCGGTCTTGCCGACCATCCGCAAAACCTTGTCGCTCTTCAGAGGCCCGCGATCGATCGGCAGCTACTTCCCCATGGGTGTCGTGCTCGGGTTTCTCCCTTGCGGCCTGACCTATACGGCGCTTCTGGCCGCAGCACGCGCTGCAATGGACGGGCACGACCGATTTTCGGGAATGATGCAGGGCGGGATCATGTTGTTTCTCTTCGGCCTTGGTACGACGCCAGCGCTCTTGTTCGTCGGCACACTTGCCGGAGGCATGGGTGAAAAGAGCCGGACATGGTTATACCGGCTGGCGAGCCTGATCATGATCGGGACAGGAATATGGTTCATTGCCGGTGCGTTCCGCTCCTGAAAATCACCCGTTACCGAAAGCCTCGTCAGGTCAAATCGTTTCGGTGAATTTTTTAGATTAATTTCATATTATTACAACCGTTCACCGCATTCACCCCGGCTCCGACAGGAGCTGACAATTCCAGTACATGAACCTTGACAAGAACCTCATCAGGCTTCTCAAAGAGGAGAAACGGCCGTTCATCCTTTCGGGCATTCTTGGCTCGATCGGGGCCCTGATGCTCATCTGTCAGGCATGGGCCCTGGGCGGCATCATCGAACAGCTTTTTAAAGCCTCCGGTGACGGCAGCGGCATCCTGCCCCTTTCCGGGCTATTCGCGCTCTTCAGCCTTCTTCGCATGCTTACGAACTGGGCGGGAAGCCAGGCCGCCAAACGCGGGACGATCCGGATCAGGCAGAAACTTTCACATCGGCTGGCCGAAGCGGTAGCCGATCTCGGGCCCACATTCGCACGTTCCGAACAGAGCGGCAGACTTGTGACAACGATGCTCAAGGGGGTAGAATCGATCGATGCCTATTTCAGCCAATACATCCCTCAACTCCTCCTGGCGCTGGTGACACCGGTGCTGATCCTTGCTGCCGTTTTTCCATCGGACTGGATTGCAGGCGCAATCATGGTCGTATCCGCTCCCCTGATCCCCTTCTTCATGATCGTGATCGGTCGTTCAGCCAAAGCGGCTACCGAAAAGCAGTGGACGACGATGAGCAGGATGAGCGGCTACTTCCTCGACATGCTCCAGGGGCTGACGACCCTGAAACTTTTCGCACAGGAAAAAACTCGACGGAACGGCATTGAAGAGGCGAGCGAAAACTTCCGGCGCTCAACAATGAAAGTGCTCAAGATAGCCTTTCTCTCCTCCCTGACGCTTGAACTGGTCGGCACCATAGGCATCGCCGTCGTCGCCGTCAACATCGGCCTCCGACTGACCTCAGGCGCCATACCTTTCCGCCCGGCAGTGTTCATTCTCCTGCTGATACCTGACTTCTACCTCACCCTGAGACAGCTCGGCACGAAGTTCCACGCAGGCATGGAAGGGGTCACCGCATCGAAAGAGATGCACGAGATCCTCGACAGGAGCGCCAGCCTCAAGAGAGCCGCGGGCAAGCTCGACCTGCCGAAAGCAGCAATAAGCCGCCCTATCGTCCTCGACGACATCGGCTTTACCTTCCCCGGCAGCCAGAAACCAGCGCTCGAAGCGGTCAGTTGCACCCTCTTGCCAGGAACGGTAACGGCGCTGACAGGTCCCAGCGGTGCGGGGAAAAGCACACTCATGAACCTCCTGCTGCGGTTTATCGAACCAGGCGAGGGGAAGCTTTCGCTCGGCGACGTCCCTGTCGCCAATTACTGTCAGGCGGCCTGGTACCGCAACATTGCCTGGGTTCCCCAGCACCCGTTCCTGTTCAATGCCACCATCAGGGATAACCTTCTGATGGCGAGGCCTGAGGCGACATACGAAGAGATCGAAACAGCGCTCCGCCAGGCGGGACTTGTCGAAATGGTAAGTTCGCTTCCCGATGGACTTGAGACCATGATCGGCGAGCAGGGTGCTCGCCTGAGCGGCGGTGAGGCCCAGAGGCTATCCCTTGCCAGGGCGTTCCTCAAAGACGCACCGATCCTTTTGCTCGACGAACCGACCTCGCACACCGATCCGATCCTCGAAACCCGACTGCGTGCAGCCATGGCTGAGCTGATGCGTGGGCGGACCGTCGTCATGATCGCCCACAGGCTTGAAAGCATCAGAAACGCCGACCGGATCATCGTGCTCGACAGCGGGCGGGTAGTACAGTCCGGAACACATGAAGAGCTGACTGCAACCGATGGTTTTTATCGTCGCGCCGTGCTTTCATCGATGGAGGCGGCATGAAAACCTTTCTCAGGCTGACCGGCCTCACCAGGCCATTCGCATGGTGGATGCTCCTTGCAGCCCTCATCGGCTTCGCCGCCATCGGCAGCAGCATCGGCTTGCTGATGACCTCGGCATGGCTGATATCCAGGGCCTCCCTGCTCCCTCCCGCCTCGGCGCTGAAGTTCGGAATCGTTGGAGTCCGCGTCTTCGGTGGCGCCCGTGGGTTGCTGCGCTATGCTGAACGGCTCATTTCGCACAACACCACCTTCAGGATACTGACCAGGCTGCGTCTATGGTTTTACGATGCCCTGGAACCCCTGGCTCCGGCCCGTCTGGCGTCCTTCAGAAGCGCAGACCTGCTCAAACGCATCACCGACGATATCCAGAGCCTCGAAAACATCTACTCCAGGGTGCTCGCACCGCCGATCACGGCAATGCTGGTCACGGCGCTGGTCTGGGCCATTGTGGGCACATGGTCGCTCAACGCCGCTGTCGGCGTACTCTTTTGCCAGCTCATGGCTGGCATCCTGGTGCCGTTCATCACCGTTAAAGCCGCACAAGGAACCGCCAAAGGCATCATGCAACAGCAGGCCGAACAGCAGCTCCTGGCCGTCGACATGGTTCAGGGCCTCGGCGAACTGCATGTTTTCGGGATGCTCGAAAACCACCTTCAGCGGATGCACGAGGCGGAGGAGAAAAAGCTCGCCCTTGAAAAAAAGAGCGCATTTTTCGAAGGGCTTCATGAATCGCTGAGCGGGTTGGCCATGAATGCGGCCGTCATATGGGTACTCTGGTCGATGCTTCCCATGATCAAAACCGGCATGGTCAGCAGCATCACCCTTACCGCAATCATCTTTGGCGTGATCGCCTCCTTCGAGGCATTCCTGCCCCTGACCGGTGCGATGCAGCACATGGAGGCCGATATCCGGGCCGGGGACCGCCTGTTTGAGATCATCGACGCTGAACCGGAAGTGAAGGCCCCCCAACACCCGGAACCGCTACCGGTTCATCATGACATCGTGGTGAAAGCGCTCTGCTTCACCTATCCCGGCAGCACAATTCCAGCAATCGACGGCGTCTCGTTCTCAGTGCCCCAGGGAGGAAGAACTGCCATCGTCGGGCCCAGCGGAGCAGGTAAATCGACGATCACCTCATTGCTTGTGCGGTTCTGGAACCCATCAGCCGGCTCCATCTCTATTGGCGGCAGGGATATGGCCTCTCTCGATCCGGAAGGAGTCCGCAGGGGCATCGCGGTCGTCTCGCAACGCACCTACCTCTTCGGTCAGACGGTTCGCGAGAACCTTCTGCTCGCTGCACCAGGAGCAGACGACAAAACATTGAAAGCGGCTCTCTCGGCTGCCGGGCTTGAAAGCCTGCACGATCGGCTCGACGACTGGGCGGGACAGTACGGAATGAACCTCAGCGGCGGCGAAAGGCAGCGTCTCGCCATAGCGCGCATGATCCTTCAGGACGCGCCGGTGATCGTGCTGGACGAGGCGACGGCCAACCTGGACGCAGTCAACGAACAGGCGGTACTGGACACCATCGACAGGGTATCGGCAGGGAAAACCCTCATTGCCATCACGCATCGCCTGCAACGAATGGAGCGATTCAACCAGATCATCGTACTGAACAAGGGAGTGGTAGTGGAAGAGGGAGGGCACGAAGATTTACTGCGACTCAACGGCTTCTATGCCGGAATGTGGCGTCTCCAGCACGAAACGATGCTGTAAGGCTTTCGATGTAATGCTGCTCCAATCATGACCATAAACACCCTTAAGACTTTCCTGCGTTGACATGAACGCAACAGGGTAAAGGTCTGTATTATTATTGGTGAAAAATCTTTCTCAGTATCCTGTCACAAGGCGTTGAGCTTATTGGCGGTGATTGTTCTTCAAGCAATAAAAAGATTCATTATGCCGGAAATAACGACAAGGTTTTAAGCAATAAGTGTAGCAAGCACAACTCCCCATCAAACCATCAGATTCCAGAGCCACAAACAGTTCTGATCGACATCCGGAATTCATTTCATTACATTTATGTGAACCATTATCTACTTTATTTCGTTATGGTTTTTTACAGTAAATTGTGTAAGTGAAACAAATAAAGGGATGATATATACATCGCCACAAAGCATACACCAAACACATATAAGATCAGCGCTCTTTATAATAAAGCAATCGAATAGTGGATCCGTGCTTCTTACAACCTGAGACTCTGCAACTGGAAAACCCGTTGCCGGGCAAACCCGATTCAAGTAGTCAAGGGATGCGCTTTATTAAATTTTACGTCTGCCTGCTTTCTATTCTTTTCGCTGCACTGGTGATAACCGAGAGTAAGGTTACCGCCAAAACGCCGTCTGAAGTCTTTAAACTTGTGTCAAAAAGCGTCGTTGTCATCAAGTCATATGATGACAGGGACAAACTGCTCACATCCGGCAGCGGTATCGTTATAGAGAAGTCAAGCGATGTAGTAACGAATTACCATGTTATCGAACGAGCAGCAAGAATCGTCGTCCTTTATAACAACAGGGAATATAATGCGACACTCAGGCATGTTGACCAGATCAGGGATATCTGCTCACTCTCGGTACCGGGATTGAATGCCGTTCCCGTGTCGCTGGGAACCGCCTCATCGATCGAAATAGGCGCTACGGTTTATGCCATCGGATTTCCAATGGGCGTAGGCCTGACGTTTTCAGATGGTATAGTTTCCTGTTTACGGGAGACATCGGGAGGAAATTATATACAGTTCACCGCACCGATTTCATCGGGATCAAGCGGGGGGGGGCTGTTTGATGAACAGGGCAAGTTGATCGGCATACCGACATACTTCGTGTCACAGGGACAACTGTTGAATTTCGCGTTACCCGTTGAATGGGTGATCGATCTGCCAAACCGTATCAGCGACAAATCCTTCGATCACAAGAAAGAGAATAAGAGTGAAAACGACTATCAGCGCAAAGCTGCTGCCATGGAAGAAAAAGAGGATTGGGTGGCGCAGATTGCGCTTTGCGAACGATGGACAAAAGAATTTCCTGCAAGTATGCGCTCCTGGGAGTTACTGGGCGCAGCATACGCCAACAACGGAGATTTAAACAAGGCTATCGAAGCTTACCGACAAGCGGTCATGATCAATCAGGATTCAATGCAGACATGGTTGGAACTGGGCCTTCTCTACGGCAAAACCGGACAGGTTGAGAAACAGGTCGACGCATACCGCAAGGCGGTACGCATCAATCATGATTATGCTGGCGCCTGGTATAAGCTGGCCATCGTCTATCGGGATACGGATCAGTTCAGCAATGCATTGGAAGCATCGAAGCAAGTCGTAAGAATTAACCCTTCGCATCTCTCGACCTGGATGGTTCTGGGATATCTGTATGGCAGATTGGGTCAGTATGACCAACAGATCGACGCATATTTGCAGGCGCTCCACCTCAATAGGTATTCAGCTGACGCCTATGTCTGCCTTGGCATTGCATACAAGAACGCCCATCGGGAAGAAGAAGAGAAAGAAGCGTTCCATCAGGCGCTTCGCTTAAAACCCGATAACCCCATTGCCCTGTTCAACCTCGCTCATGATTATATGCAGCACGGGGAGAAGGAAAAAGGAATGGAATATTATTCCCGGTTACAGGCCATTGATCCGGAAATAGCCAAATTATTTTTTAACGACCTGAACTATCGAATGGATTGCAGGACAGGCCGAAAAAATTAGCGGCCCTATCTGACTGCGGCCAGATATAAACAGTTAACAAGTGGAATCAATGCGTCGTTTTATAAGCAATACTATCTTTTTTGTCTGTACCGTTTTAGGTCTGATCGTAAGCGTTGATGTTTCGGCATCGGCGCTACCGTCCCAATTGAATGTTGATTATGCCGTATACAGTCCATTGAGCCTTGTCATTAAAAAATTCAACTGGCTTGAGAAGGAGTTCGAAAACGACGATGTTCACATAAACTGGGTTTTCACTCCCGGAAGTACTGTCGCGTTGAAAAACCTGAAAAACGACAGCATCAATTTCGCATCAACCGCCAGCCTGTCATCAGTCTGGAGCCGGTCCGGAGACAACCGCATAAAGTCTGTTTACGTTGTCGCACGTGCTGAATGGGCATCTCTCCTCGTTCCCCGGGACTCCCCAATAAGTTCAGTTAAAGAGCTGAAAGGCAAAAGGGTAGGGGCAACTCTGGGTACGGATCATTATTTCTTTCTATTACGTGCCCTGAAAGAGGTCGGTTTGCACAAGAATGATCTGGAAATTGTGCCGTTGCAGCAGAATGAAGAACGAACAACTCGTGAATTCAACTCTGTTGATGCCTGGTCAGGCCTCGAACCCGAGGTAAGCATGAGCCAGATGAAAAACGGCTCACGGGTGATTTACCGGAACATTCTTTTTAATTCTTTCGGCGTTTTGAACGTAACCGAGGCATTTGCAGACAAATATCCTGACGCGGTCAGCCGGGTCATCAAAGTCTATGAAAGGGCTCGCAGATGGGTTCTCAAGTATCCTGACGACTTTGAGGCCTTATACGCCGAAGAGGCGAAATTGCCGCTGCAGGTGGCGCGAGTGGCGCTCAACAAGTATGATTTCTTTAACCCTGTCATCGACAGGAATGATATGGCGATGCTGAGAGCTGCGTCTTCCGTTTTGAAGGAGGAAGAGCTGATCAATCCGGACACGGATTTGGATAAGGTGATTTCCGATCTTGTTGACAGAAATTTTGTATTGAAGCAGCTCACCTCAGGATCGGTCAAGCCGTAGTTCAACCCTGCTTGATTCCGGATATTTACAGTCATGAGTCTGTGACTGCTTCCGGGGCTTCAAAAGATTTCGGATGGTCGGGGGCGAAGCGAAGGATCTGAGGCGCCTCACCTTGGCGAGCAGCAACCCACAACGGGAGATGGCACCTCATATCAAGGTACCTCTTATTTTTGAGCTGAGAATATAAACATCCGCAATCGTTTCAGTGCCCGCCGTGCATGTTCATTCCCCTGCATTGCAGATTTTCGATACCATTTTGCCGCCATGTACTCATCCGCCGGTACCCCGATGCCAAACTGATAGAAGCAGCCCAGATTCAACTGGGCAATCGGATCGCCCTGCGCTGAAGCCAAGGTGAACCACTTGAGGGCCTCGGCCGGATTCTCAGCCACTCCCTGGCCATTGAAATACATATATCCAAGGTCGCACTGAGCCATGGCATTTCCCTGTAAAGCGGACTTATGGAACCATTTGACAGCCTCCCGGCTGCTATGGGGCACACCTTCGCCCATTTCATACATCTTGCCCAGTCTGAACTGAGCCATCGCGTCTCCCTGGTCGGCAGCTTTTGTTAACCACCAGGCAGCTTCCCTGAAGCTCCGGGAAACCCCCTCTCCGACCATATACAGATAAGCGAGCTCACGTTGGGCATTCGGCTCTCCCTGTTCGGCGGCTTTACGAAACCACACCGCAGCCTCCCTGAAGCTTTTGGAAACACCACAACCTTTTGCATACATGAACCCGACGACAAACTGCGCTTCAGGGTCTCCCTGTTCAGCGACCTTACGAAACCATGTCCCATCGAAATCAGCTCCCCCCAGGACTCCGATATCCAGCAAAGAGTTATCCCCGGATTGGTTTTGTACGAGACCCCTTACAGACTCGGCAGCTTGACGACTCGACCTCACCTCCAGCGAACCTGGTGTCGATGTAACATGAACCTTGTAACGCTTTAAACCATCGCCCGACCGGTCATCCTCATCCCCGTGCCTGGCGCTTACACCCAACGTATCAAGCCTTGCAGGAGTAGCTGCCCGTACTGACACGAACGGGTAGAAGACGCACAGTGCGGCGCATAAAAGAATTTTTTTCAGCATGGGTCTCATCAGGGGTTGAGCCACGTTTGAAGAGTATTGTTCCGAAAGCTTGTCCGGCTTCGGAGATCATCGTGAAATAAAGCTCGAAAAGGAGTAAAGGATAATGGCTCCGCCATCCATACGATGGGCAGAAGACATATCCAGAAATCCGTTCACCAGTTGAAAGAGCGGCGTTGTGATCTGAAAGTGATAAACTCATTGTCGCTCCGGTTCAGGGGAAACTGATGCAACATATCAGAGGATATCATTATGGACCTGTACAGAGCATGATACCAGGTCAAATATACGACAATTCATACATTTTTATTACATCGCCACAATAAAAAGCCGGTCAGGTTACCTGACCGGAACCTGCCTGGTGCGTATGACCTTGAGGGTATCGAATCCTTTGGAGTGGGCTTCGGCGAGCAGGCGTTCGAGGAGCCCTCTGTCCATGACCGGAGTCCTCGACAAGATCCAGAGATATGAGAGATTTGATCCAGACACCATGGCCCATGAGTAGTTCTCACGGTCAAGGTCGAACACGGTGTAGCTTCCGTAGAAAGGGCCGAAGAAAGAGACCTCCAACGCACCGACCGTCGGCTCTCCCGCAAACTTTGCCTTGCCTTCAGCGGTTTTCCACTCCTTCTTCACTGGATCATACCCCTTGTTGAACACTCGCACCTTGCCGTCTTGCCTGAGGGAGTAATCGGCCGAAACCTGTTCGGTGCCTCGCTCGAACCGATTGTCCGTCCTGACGATCTCATACCAGGTGCCGAGATACCTGTTGAGCTCAAACCGGTCTACAGCGACAATGCCTTCCGGAACGCCGGTGCAACCGACAAGCACCAGAAAAAGCAAAGAGAGCATTAAACGTTTCATTATGGGCTCCTCCGTTCTTTATTGGCCCCCAATGGGGAGATTGCTGAAAATCACCGTCAGCGGTAATGCGGTTCGTTGCGGCACGCCTCACCGGGGAACTCTATTTCAACCGTCGAATGGAATAATCCGTGCCGCTTTACGATGCTGCGGATCGCGTCCTTGATATAGCTGTACCCTGAAGAATCGAAACAGCTATCGACGACGAGGTGAGCCGTAAATACGTTATGCTCGCCGTCGAGGGTCCAGACGTGTGCCTGATGCACCGCCTGCACATGATCAAGTTGTTCTATCTCATTGACGACCGTATCGAGACTGACGTTGTCAGGCACGGCCTGGAGAAAGATAGGCAACATCGACTTCAGGTTTTTCACGACATTCGAGAGAATATAGAGCGTGATCAGCACGGCGAGGATCGGGTCGAGCACCGGTATGTCGACGAAAAGCAGGACGACGGAAACGATGAGCACGGCCATCCAGCCAAGCACATCCTCAAGCAGATGCAGGGCCACGACCTTCGTGTTCATACCTTTCTCACGGGAAAGCCGAAGCATGGCCATGCCATTGATGGCCACCCCGCCCAGTGCGAGCAGCACCATGCCCCTGGCGTCAGGATGGCTTGGCGCAAGAATCCTTGGAATGGCCTGTGAGAGAATGAATATCGAACTGATCAGGAGCAGAACCGTGCTGACAAGCGCACCGAAGGTCGAAAACCGCCGGTAGCCGTAGGAGTAGCGGGCATTGCCCTTTTCACCCGACAAGCGCTCGAAGTACCATGCCTGCCCAAGCGCGAAACAGTCACCGAGATCATGCGCCGCATCGGCAAGGATGGCCGTGCTGTTGGTCAGGAACCCGCCGACGATTTCCACGATGGTGAACCCGAGGTTCAGGAAAAACGCCGTCCGGATGCTTCCCGCCGCATGGTGGTGGATATGATCATGACCGTGTTGCCGGTGATGATCGTTATGGTGATGATCGCGCATGTACTGCCGGACCGATATGTATTTGTTCAGGATCTCTCATGATGACAAAAAACGGAAACGATATGGAAAATTCATTCCGGGAGTGCGGATCAGTCGAATATGACGGTTTTTCGTCCGTTGACCAGAATGCGATGCTCGCTGTGCAGACGCAGGGCCCTTGCCAGCACAAGCCTCTCCAGGTCCCGCCCTTTGCGCACAAGGTCGTCAAGCGTGTCCTTGTGGGATATGCGGATGATGTCCTGCTCGATGATCTGGCCCTCGTCAAGTTCATCGGTGACGTAGTGGCTTGTTGCCCCGATGATCTTCACTCCCCTATGGTAAGCCTGACGGTATGGGTTCCCCCCGATAAACGCCGGAAGAAACGAATGGTGGATATTGATGATCCTGCCGGGATAGCGTTCGGTGAACTGTGGAGACAGAACCTGCATGTAACGGGCCAGCACGATCGTATCGATGTCGTTGGCTTCGCAGAGTTCAATCTGCCGGCGCTCCGCTTCCGGCTTGCCCTCTGGCGTAACCGGAATGACCTGGAATGGTATGCCGTTATGTTCAGCCATTGGCCTGAGGTCCGGATGGTTCGAAACGATAAGGGGAATCTCGATCCCGAACTCTCCGAGACTGTGCCGCCACAGAATCTCCCTGAGACAGTGATCATATTTCGAAACGAAAACAGCCGTCCTGAGCTTTCTGCCTGAAAGACGGATTTTCCATGTCGCACCGAACTCACGCGCAAGAGGGGCGAATGCCTCCTCAAGGTCGGAGGCGGGTATGGAAAACCGGTCGAGGCTCCATGAGACGCGAAGAAAAAAATGGCGCTCTTCGACATCGACATGTTCGTCGAGGTCAAGGATGTTTCCGCCTCTTTCATAAATGAAATGGGCAATCCGCGCGACAAGTCCTACACGGTCAGGGCACGAAAGCAGAAGGATGGCAGTGGAGCCGGACCCTACAGGGCTGGATAACATAAAGTGAGACGATGATTATGATTGAACTTCCGAAAATAGTCAATCCTGCCCAAACGAACTATTCCTGTTCATAATCTCATCCGCCGAATAACCTTGGAAAGAAGGGCAAGCAGCCAGGAAGCTGTTCGAGGTTCCGGCAGGAAAATCCACATCGTCATCACCCGGAAGCAACATTTCAACAATGGAGGCGTGGCTGTTCAGAATGAACTTTATCTGCCACAACACCCTGAAAAGCGACGACAGGATGTTTTGGCAATACGATTGCGACCGGACAGGGCCGGATTGTTCAGACGATATGAACCTCCATATCCGTTGCGTACTCCGGAGAGACCACGCCGATCAGAACGACTGGCTCGGAATCATCTCCATAACCGACAAACGCTTCCCCTGAAGCAGACGAAGTCGAACCGTTTCCCGAATGGTAGAGGGAGTCCGTAGAGAGGCTCTGGCTGGTTGAAACACTACCCGTTACGCCAAGAATCCCGGCACTCCCCAAAGGTTGAGCTGTTGTGGTCAGGAAATTTTCCAGCTGTTCAAGAGACCATGCGGACGCATAATCGTCATGTGCCGACAAGAGCAGCGCTGCTGCTCCGGAAACGTACGGCGTAGCCATCGAGGTCCCGCTCAGCACTTTATAGATTCCGCCCTTGTAGGTGCTATAAACATTCACTCCGGGAGCCACGACATAATCGTAAGGGCCATTCGCTCCTGCGTCGTTACTGAATGAAGCCACGACATTGCTGCTGTTGACTGCTCCGACAGCAACTCCTCCAACGGTTTCAGCCAGGACGGCCGGATAGGTCGGAGATGTCCGGTTGTCGTTGCCTGATGCCATGCAAACGATAACCCCGTGATTGATGGCGTAGGTAATTGCGCTGGAAAGATCAGGTGATGATGCACCGAAAGCACCCAAAGACATGCTTATGATATTTGCACCATTGTTCACGGCATACATTACCCCGGCCGCAACCCCGGAAAAAGATCCGCTCCCGGAAGAGTTCAGCACCTTGACCGGCATAATCGTCGCATCATAGGCAACACCCGTCACCCCAGAACCGTTGTTCAATCCGGCAATTATTCCTGAAACGTGGGTACCGTGGCCGTTGTCGTCAAGCGCATAGCCGTCCTTGTTGACAAAATCATAACCGTAAATGTCATCGATATATCCGTTTCCATCGTCATCCAAACCGTTTCCAGCAATTTCGAGCTTGTTTATCCAGATATTGCTGCCAAGGTCACTGTGCGTATAATCGACGCCGGTGTCGACGACCGCCACGATGACGCCTTTTCCGGTATACCCTGCCTGCCATGCGTCAGGGGCCTGAATGTTGTTGAGTCCCCAATCATTGGAACCGGCAAGGGGTGATGCGTCGGCGATAACCTTGTTGGTAGCCTTTTCCAGCATCGCGTCCACATTGAGAAGTCCATACCCTGTTACCGTATTCCAGATCGCCCCGGAAGTAATTGTCCTGAAGTCATAGGTTGCTGTGCCAGCATATTTGTTGCCGGAAAGATCCGTAACGGTTCCCTGATCAAGGGTCACAAAGTACTGGGTGGCGTTGTCAAGGTCATGGAGAGGATCGATCTTAAGGGTAGAGCCTGAGAAAAGCAGCCTGTCGCTGGTTGAGACATCAAAGCTTTCGAAAATCGCTCCATCCGCCGATCCGGTATGGATTTCGACCAGACCTGCGCCAGCTTTGATCGTTTCGTTGAACGTCAACGTAATATTGGCCCCAACCGAAGCGTTGGTGCTGCCGTCAGCAGGGCTGAACCTGGTTACAACCGGCGCGCTCGTATCGACATTACTGGTTCTAAAGTCATAGGAAGCCGTCCCCGCATAACTGTTTCCGGCCAGATCGACAACAGCCCCCTTGGCCACTGTCACGAAATACCTTGTATAGCCTGAGAGGTTGTTAACAGGATCGATGGTCAGCTTTGTTCCAAGGAAGGTGACCCTGTCGCTTGATGCGGTATTGAAGCTTTCTACGACGACTCCCGAAGAAGAGCCGATACGGATCTGGATCAGCCCTGAACCGGCCTTGACTGATTCGTTGAACGTCATGGTAATATTGGTACCAACCGCGACATTGCTCATTCCGTCGGCAGGACTGAAAGCAGTAAGCCTTGGTGCGACAGAATCTCTTGATATCTTCACAGCCGCCTCAAATATATCGCCGTCACTGCTCCATTGAGCCGGAGAAAAACCACCGTCAGCAAACCCGGAACAGATGCCGAACATATCATTCCGAACATTGATGGTTTCGCCATGTCCCCTGTCAGGCAGAGAACCGTGCAAAGCGTTTTCCGAATAATCGGTTTGACTCAAAAAGGCAATTCCATCAAATTCGGACAACAAGTCTGCTTTGCCCTCTTCATTGATGGTGCGGCCCCCTCTTGCTGCAACAATACCCGTTTCAGTCTGATTAACGAGCAATGAACCTTTATACAGAACATTTCTGGACATAAGCATCAGTACATTTATTCCTTGTCTTTACCCCAACAAAACACACCATATTCTCTTTAATATATAGAGCCATCAAATAATTTCACTACGTAAGACTCACTCCTTAGAGTTAAATATTTCTGCACACCACCATTACCCTCATGGCAAATATGCCTATAAATAATTATTTAATTTGAAGTTATATTCTACCTGACAACTCTTTTTCAAAAAATGGTTATTTTAGGCGCATGACGCTCCGGCAGCTCTGGCCGGAGGAAACGAAACGGCCCGACACCTTGCTGATTTAAGCCAAAGAGGAAAATCTCTGGTAAATAAATGAATGAACGACGAACTGAACCAGTCATACTTCTGACTTCCGCCGTGTTCTGCATCGCCTCTTTTTATTTTTTTGATCGGGCTGTAGCGCTCTTTTTCCAGCAATTCAACGACATTCTCTGGACAGGAGCATGGAAAGCGATCACCAAGGCCGGAGAGTCGCAATGGTACCTCGTGGGAGGAATCGCCATCTATGCCTGGTTCAGGAAAAAGAACCATCGTAAGGCCCAGTCCGGTCTCTTCCTGTTGAGCACAGTTGCCGTTTCGGGACTGGCCGCAGACCTCCTGAAATTCATCTTCGGAAGGGCCAGGCCGAAGTTGCTGCTGGAGCAGGGAATCTACGGTTTCGGATTTTTCCATATCGACCATGCATGGATTTCGTTTCCCTCCGGCCATTCCGCTACCGCCTTGAGCGCGGCCCTCACCCTCTCCCTGCTCATGCCCCGATTCAAGTCGGCATTCATTGCAGGAGGCATCATTATCGCCGCAAGCCGGGTAGTGCTCGACCAGCATTACCTCAGCGACATAGTAGCAGGTTCGACGCTCGGCATAGTGACGGTCACCATGCTTTACCAACGATATTTCAAGACTGCACTCGATGAAACCCGAATCTTACAAGCTGAACCGTAACACCCTCCTTCTGGGACTCGGCGTCATCACCTTCATAAGCTTTTTTGCCGGGCTCGGCTCCGGCCCGCTGTTCGATGTGGATGAGGGGGCTTTCAGTGAAGCCACTCGTGAGATGCTCGTTTCAAAAAACTATCTGACGACCTACCTGAACGGCCTGCCCCGTTTCGACAAGCCGATCCTGATCTACTGGCTGCAACTGCTCTCGGTCAGCACATTCGGTATCAGCGAGTTCGCTTTCCGGTTGCCGTCAGCCCTTGCTGCAGCAATATGGGCGATGACCACCTACCTCTTCGTCCGAAGGGAACGCAACGAAAGCGAGGCGCTTCTTGCTACGGCCCTCCTGGTGCTGTCGTTGCAGGTTTCGATCATCGCCAAGGCGGCCATCGCCGACGCACTGCTCAACTGCTGCCTTGCCATCAGCCTGCTGGCCATCTTCAGATACTGGCGCGACAAAAGGAGATCATCAGTATATATCGCATTCACGGCCATCGGACTCGGGGTGCTGACCAAAGGACCTATCGCCATACTCATCCCGGTTGCAGTCTCATTGCCGTTTTTTCTGCTGCAGGGGGAACTCAAGGCATGGTTCAGGGCCGTACTGAACCCGACGGCAATCGCCCTGTTCCTGACGATCGTACTTCCATGGTACACCCTCGAATACATGGACCAGGGGCAGGCGTTCATCGAAGGCTTTTTCATGAAACACAACATCAGCCGTTTCAGCGGATCGATGGAAGGGCACTCCGGTTCGCTCTTTTACTATCTGCCGGTCATTCTTATCGGCGTCATGCCTTCGACAGGTCTACTGCTTACGGCAATCGCGAGGTTCCGGTCGCGGCTCGCCGATCCGCTCTACCAGTTCTGCCTGATCTGGTTCGGCTTCGTGTTCGCCTTTTTCTCGCTCTCCGGCACAAAGCTGCCGCACTACATGATTTACGGCTATACTCCCCTGTTCATAATTCTCGGCTATGAACTGGCGAGATCCGAGCGTCCATGGCTTCATGCCCTGTGGCCTGCAGGATTGCTGCTGATACTTGCCGCCGTCCCGCCTGTGCTGGCAAGGGTGATCCCGACGATGGCGAGCCTCTTCGTCAGGACGCAGCTTCAGGGGCTCCTGGACCAGATGGCCGCCGGACACTTTTCGATCCTCATGGTCGCGGCTTCGATCCTCTGCATGCTCATCCAGGCTGTTCCGGTCATGGCTCCCTCTCTCCGCTTCCTGCTGGGAGGGGCCCTTCTGACCTTTTCCTTCAATTTCATCGCCATGCCGATGGCCGCCAGGGTGATGCAGGAGCCAGTCAGGGAGGCCGCGGCGATAGCCAGGAAAGGCGGGCTCAAAATCGTGATGTGGCAGGTCTATTACCCCTCTTTTTTAGTATATTCGGAAGCACTTGCCGAACGGCGACGCCCTGAACCGGGAGAGGTGATGCTGACGAACATCGACCACATCGACGATTTCGGACAGTGTGAGCGTCTGTACGGGAAGTACGGAATAATCCTGGCAAAAGTGCCAGACCAACAAGCACCCCGATGAAACTGTCTGTTGTCATACCGGTCATGAACGAGGCCGAAAGCATCAAACCGCTTTTCGATGCACTTGCCTCTTCGCTCTCCGGCATCGACCATGAAATCATCCTCGTCGACGACGGTTCAACGGACTCGACAGTGGCCGAAATCGAAAAGTATGCGCCCTCCAACGTACGACTGGTCGTACTGAACAAGAACTACGGCCAGACTCCGGCATTGTCGGCAGGCATCGATCAGGCCCAGGGGGATCTGATCGCCACCATGGACGGCGACCTGCAGAACGACCCCGCAGACATCCCCATGATGATCCGCCACATGGAAGAGCGGGGGCTCGACGTCGTCGCCGGCAGGCGGGCAGGAAGGCAGGACGGAATGATCCTGCGAAAAATCCCGAGCAAGATCGCCAATGCCCTCATCAGGAACATGACCAACGTCCACATCCGTGACTACGGATGTACGCTCAAGGTCTTCAAGAAAGATGTCGCCAAGAATCTCGGCCTTTATGGGGAACTGCACCGCTTCATCCCGGTGCTCGTGCAGCTTTACGGCGGTAAAATGGAAGAGGTCGACGTCCGGCACCATGCGAGAAAGTTCGGCACATCCAAATACGGTATCGACAGGACCCTGAAAGTGATGAGCGACCTGCTGTTCATGGTCTTCTTCCAGAAATACAGCCAGAAACCCATGCACCTGTTCGGTTCGCTCGGGTTCCTGACCCTCTTCGCCGGTCTCGGCATTGACCTCTACCTGCTCATAGTGAAGATCTTCGGCCAGGAGATCGGAGGGCGCCCCCTGCTGAGCCTCGGAGTGATCCTTACCTTCATCGGCATCCAGCTGATCACGACAGGGTTCATCGCCGAGTTCATCATGAGAACCTACTACGAATCGCAGAACAAGAAACCCTATATCATCCGACAGATCGTTGACAAAGAGTAGCAGTTTCAGGGGCAAGGCACTCAAGGTAGCGATTCAGCTCCTGCTGACCGTGGCCGCACTGGCCATCGTGCTGAGCAAGACAGATCTGCCCAGGCTGACGACCATCATCCGCAATGCGAATCTCTGGCATCTTCTTGCCGCACTGCTGTTTTTCAACATCTCCAAGATCGTGAACGCCCTGAGGCTGAACCGGTTTTTCATGGCCATCGGCCTGCAGCTTTCAACCTGGTACAACCTGAAGCTTTACTATCTGGGCATGTTCTACAACCTGTTCCTGCCAGGAGGCGTCGGGGGCGACGGATACAAGATCTACGTCCTGAGGAAGCATCACGACATCGCGATGCTGAACATCTTCAATGCGGTGTTCTGGGACAGGATCAGCGGAATTTTCGCCCTGGTGTTCCTCTCGGCAGCCCTGCTCGTCCCAAGCTCGTTTGCCGCCCTTTATCCTGACAAGGTGCATCTGGTATGGCTGGTCGCCGGTGCAGCTTATCCGCTGTCGTTTCTCCTGACAAGGCTCTTCTATCGCCAGTTCGTCCCGGTCTTTTTCATAACGGCGTTCGAATCGATCGTCGTACAGGGCACCCAGGTGATCTCGGCGTGGTTCATCCTCATGGCCCTGTCGGCGACTACTCACCAGATCGACTTCCTGGCTATCTTCCTGATTTCGACCATCGCAACCATCCTCCCGCTCACCATCGGGGGAGCCGGCGCAAGGGAAGCCACCTTCTTTTATGCCCTCAGCCACCTGGGACTCGACACCAACGTCGGCGTAGCGCTGTCGCTGATCTTTTTTGCCATTTCGGCAATCTCTTCCCTGGCAGGAATCCTGTCCAGAATAAGGCACGAAAAAAGCGAGGAGAGGGCTGACGGGCTGCCCGCAGCCTGACAACGGCTTGCCTGTCAGGTTTCGCATGCAGTTGGAAACCTGAACGACCGCCATCCCGAATTTTTCAGGAGACGGGAGAATGGATGCATCGAGAGAAGAATCTATACGAGCGACATATCCTTGAGGCGCAGCTGCACGTACTCCCTCCCGTTCCACTGCTTCCTTTCCGGAATGCATACCAGGACGACGCGAGGCGCCCCCTCGTGACGTTCAAGATCGGCGAAGATATCCGGACGATCGAAACCGATGACCTCAAAAGCGGAACTCTTCTCACCCTGGACCATGAACTTTACGTGCCTCTCCTTGAGAAGTTTCGGTTTACCGACAAGACGACACGGTTTTGTAACGAACAACGGCTCGCGGTTTCCGAACCCTAACGGGGAGAACTGTTCAAGGACCTTCATGAAGTTCGGCGTGATATCGGCAAGCGACAGCTCTGCGTCGATCTGAAGCTCTTTCTGTCGTTCCTCTACAGGAAGCAGCTCGCTGCACACCTCGTCGAAGCGCCTCCTGAAAGCCGAAAGTTTCTCCGGCCTGAGAGTCAGGCCTGCGGCCTGGTGATGCCCCCCGAACTGTTCGAGATGTTCGCTGCATGCGTGC
The DNA here is from genome assembly GCA_013334965.1 of Chlorobiaceae bacterium. GTDB lineage: Bacteria > Bacteroidota > Chlorobiia > Chlorobiales > Chlorobiaceae > Chlorobaculum. The sequence continues at coordinate 56,657 of JAAXWO010000004.1, forward strand.
AGGACGTCATAAATGTTCAGCTTGTCGACGCTTCTGACGGAGCCCTTGATCAGTTCGTTCATTCTACCCATGATCACGGTCGGAAGGGCATATTTGTCGATAATTTTTGAAGCGACTATCCCGAGTACGCCAAGGTGCCAATCCTCGTCATAGAGCACGATCGAAGAGCAGTAGCTTGCACAATGTCCCGCAACCATTGAATCAGCCTTGGCTGTAATCCCGGCATCGATCTCCCGCCTCCGTGTGTTCAGCTCTTCAAGTTCCGTCGCATAACGACGAGCTTCTTCCCGCCCGGACGACAGCATCCACTGGATGGCCGTGTTTGCCGACTCCATTCTTCCGGCAGCGTTGATCCGGGGTGCGATCCCGAACGCGATGTTCATCATGGCGAGATCGGAGGTGCTGACCTTGATGAACTCGGTCATCTCGCTCAGGCTCTCCCTCGGCGATGTCCGCATCAGTTTGAGACCTTCGCTCAGGTAGGCACGGTTCTCCCGCTGAAGCGAAACCAGGTCGGCAGCTGTTGCGATGGCGACAAAATCGAGGTATCGGGTCCATCCATCCCTGTCGCCCCCCTCACTGGAGACAATTGCCTGCATGAGCTTGAGGGCGACGCCGCAGCCGCACAGTTCCCTGAAAGGATAACCGCAGCCCTCCACTTTGGGATTGAGAATGGCATAGGCGTCAGGAAGTTCGTCGGCTTCATGGTGGTCGCAGACAATGACGTCGATCCCCTTTTCCCTGCACTGCCTGACCTCTTCGACAGCGCGGATACCGCAATCCACTGAAATGACAAGCGTCACCTTGCGCTCTTCGGCATAGGCGATGCCGGCTTCCGAAAGGCCGTACCCCTCCCTGAACCTGTCATTGATATAGTAGCAGACATCGGCGCCGCGTTCGCCAAGAAACAACGACAGCATGGCCGTGCCTGTAGTGCCGTCAACATCGTAATCCCCGTAGATCATGATCCGCTCACCTTCCGAAACAGCCCTGGTCGTACGTTCCACAGCACGCTCCATGTGATGGAACAGGAACGGCGAAGGCACATTGTCGAGCGAGGGACGGAAAAAAAGACGAGCCTCCTCGAAGCTTGATATTCCCCTGTTGCAGAGCGAAGCTGCTATCGGTGCGCTGACGTTGATCGCCTCGGAAAGGCTCTGGACCATCGTGGCGTCAGGCTCAAGACGGGTCCATCGATATCGTTTCATGAAAGATTCCTGGAGTCGTGGATACGGGTCGATGAATGTACAGATTATTTACGCGTTTCGGTACGAAAAAACAGATTCCAACCAAGGAAAGCCATACCGGGTTTGAAATACGGCAAGAAATACCATAAATTTATGGTTTACCCATATCAGCACCTCATGGGCATACAACCCTCTGAACGACCTTGCGATGAACAAGCTCACCACTATCGAAAGCCATTTTCTCAACCAGCAGAAACTCTACCCTGAAGTCAACAGCGAAGTCACCGACCTCCTGAACGACGTCGCCTTCGCAGCCAAACTTGTACGTCGTGAAGTCGTACGTGCAGGACTGGCGGACATTCTCGGTCTGGCCGGTTCTACAAATGTTCAGGGTGAAGAGGTCAAGAAACTCGACCTTTTCGCCAACGATCAGATCATCAGCGCAATCGGCCAGCACGGCAGGTTCGCCATCATGGGCTCTGAAGAGAACGACAGCATCATCATCCCGCCGCAGAACGAAACCGGCCATTACGCATTGCTCTTCGATCCGCTCGACGGATCATCGAACATCGACGTCAACGTCAGCGTAGGCACCATCTTCTCAATCTACCATCTCAAGGGCAACGACCCCGGCAAGGCAAGCCTCGCAGACTGCCTTCAGAGCGGTGCAGAGCAGGTTGCCGCAGGGTACGTCATCTACGGTTCGTCGGTCGTGCTGGTCTATACCACCGGCCACGGAGTGCACGGCTTCACCTATGACCCGACCGTCGGCGAGTTCCTCCTCTCTCACGAAAACATCGTCACGCCGGCACGCGGCAAATACTACTCGATCAACGAAGGATCCTGGGCGCAGTTCAACGACGGCACGAAGCGCTTCATCGACTACCTCAAGGAAGAGGACGCATCGACCGGCCGCCCCTACAGCACCCGTTACATCGGTTCACTGGTCGCGGACTTCCACAGGAACCTGCTGACCGGAGGCGTCTTTGTCTATCCCGCGACTGACAAGCATAAAAACGGCAAGCTGAGACTCATGTACGAAGCCAATCCGCTGGCATTCATCTGCGAACAGGCCGGAGGACGTGCCACAGACGGACAACGGAGAATCCTCGACATCAGGCCCGAAGAGCTTCACCAGAGAACGCCCCTCTATATCGGCAGCACGCAGGACGTGATCGTCGCCGAGGAGTTTGAAAACGGGGTACGATGATTCCCCCAGCAAAGAAAATAAAAAGGCGCCCGATGGAGCGCCTTTTTTTATGCATGTTCCGGGTTCACACAGGACGCCCGGCATCGAACTCCGGATAGAATATCCGCTGCATCGAAAGCGTCTTGCCGCTTGAAACATCCAGGGTGACCAGCACCGCCGAAAGGTGTACATCATCCGTCGCGCACTCATATTTGTGCGGCGTCTGGTAAAGCATCCTGTCCACTGCAGATTTGACCTGCATACCAATTACGGATTCGTGCGGCCCGGTCATCCCTACGTCGCTCAGGTACCCCGTCCCTTTTGGCAGAATACGTTCATCGGCCGTCTGCACATGGGTATGGGTACCGATAATCGCAGAGACCTTGCCGTCAAGATACCATGCGAGTGCCAGCTTCTCAGCCGTAGCCTCGGCATGGAAATCGACGACGATGACCTGGGACTGCTCCTTCACCTGCTTGATCACCCAGTCCGCAGTACGGAAAGGGCAATCGATCGGGGACATGAAAGTCCGGCCCTGAAGATTGAGTACGGTGATACTGCCGAGACCCCTCGGCAGCTTATAGACGCCATACCCCTTGCCGTAGGTGCCTTTTGGGTAGTTCTGCGGCCTGAGCACCCGTTCGTGGGTTTTCAGTGTATCGAAAAAATTGAAGTTGTTCCACGTATGGTTTCCGCCCGTCACGACATCGACGCCCGCCTCCGTCATCTGGTTCAGGGCTTCAAGGCTCATGCCCTTTCCGTTGTGTGCATTCTCCCCGTTGCAGATCACGAAGTCTACCTCGTATTTCGAAATGAATCCTTTGAGCATGCGACTGACGATCTGCAGGCCGGGAGTTCCGACGACGTCGCCGATGAACAGGATGTTTGCTGTTTTTATACTCATGGTAAAATCTAAAACGTTAACGGTCAGCTTGACTTCGACAGAGCTAAGGTACGCAATGAAGGCCTCATTCTGAAGGAAGATTCCACCGGCGTATATTGGGAAGAGATCTTGATCCACTAAAGAACGCGAGACAACTCGAACAAGACCGTACCATCGATGCGTAAAGGCGCCATCACCATATTACGAAGCATATCCGTTGTCCTGCTCATGCTTCTGCCTCTCGTCGTTGCCGCTTTGTTTCGCGATGCAGGCCATGTTCCCGACGAGGCCGTCGCTGAAGCCAGGTCTTCACTCGAACAGTATATGATGCTGCATCCGGAGTATTCTGCCCGGACCCTTGCGGTAGTGGATTTCTCAAGACCCTCATTCCTGAAAAGGATGGAAGTCATCGACCTGCAGACAGGCAAACGCTGGACGTATCGCGTAGCCCACGGTAAAAACAGCGGGGAGATCCAGGCACGTCGATTTTCCAATGTTCCTGAATCCAACATGAGCAGCCTCGGCCTGTTCCGCGTCGACGAGGCCTATTATGGCGACCACGGCCTTGCCATGAGGCTGGATGGCCTCGACTCGCTCCAGAACGGCAATGCCGCCATGCGCGACATCGTGCTGCACTCGGCTGACTACGTCTCGATTCCCTACATCCTCCTGAACCTGTTCACCTTCTCCGGCCCGAGGATCGGCCGCAGCAACGGATGCTTCGTCGTTGCACGTGACGACGTGACTCCTGTCGTCAGCAAGCTCACCGGGGGCGGGTTCATCTACGCGTGGGACGGCAAGGCGAAACAGCACTGAAATATCCGGAATCTTTCCTGGGAGCGCCAGGTACCAGCCTGGGATCTTCTCTTCTCTCTCATGTTTGCACCGCCACCAATGTTGATTCAGCGGCAAGCTTGAAAAGTTCATTTGCCAAGCCGGTGCCTGGCGTTCCCGGGGAGAAACAAAGAAACCCGGCCAGGCCGGGCTTCTTTGAGGATGTACCTACATACCTGAATATTACAGGGCGTCGATGATCGCATTGAAGGTTGCGCTGGGGCGCATCGCTTCAGAGGTCTTGTTGTCGTCGGGATGATAGTACCCTCCCATGTCGACAGGGCTGCCCTGTGCTGCGATAAGTTCGTCGTTGATCTTCGCTTCGTTCTCTGCGAGCGCCTTGGCGACGCCGGCGAAACGGGCCTGGAGCTCCTGGTCGGCGCCCTGTGCTGCGAGAGCCTCTGCCCAGTAGAGGGCGAGGTAGAAGTGACTGCCGCGGTTATCGATCTGACCGACCTTCCTGGCCGGAGATTTTCCGTTATCGAGGAACTTGCCGATGGCCTGGTCGAGCGTGTCGGCGAGGACCTGGGCCTTCTTGTTGCCGAAAGTCTGGGCGAGATGCTCAAGCGATGCAGATAGTGCAGAGAACTCACCGAGGGAGTCCCACCTGAGGTAACCCTCTTTCTGGAACTGCTGCACGTGCTTGGGAGCAGAACCGCCTGCACCGGTTTCGAACAGGCCGCCTCCGTTGAGCAGCGGAACGATCGAGAGCATCTTGGCGCTGGTGCCGAGCTCGATAATCGGGAACAGATCGGTCAGGTAGTCGCGAAGCACGTTGCCGGTAACCGAAATGGTGTCCTGGCCTGCCCTGAAACGGCCAAGCGTGAAATTCATGGCGTCGACAGGAGACAGAATCCTGATGTCGAGGCCAGTCGTGTCATGCTCCTTGAGATAGAGGTTGACCTTTTCGATGATCTGGTTGTCGTGGGCGCGGTTGCTGTCGAGCCAGAAGATGGCCGGAGCACCGGTAATTCTTGCCCTTCTCACCGCCAGCTTGACCCAGTCGCGGATCGGTGCGTCCTTGGTCTGGCACATCCTGAAGATATCGCCGGTCTCGACCTTCTGATCCATGAGCACCGAACCGTCGGCGTCGACCACGCGGATGACGCCATCGCCGGGCGCGTAGAAGGTTTTGTCGTGTGAGCCGTACTCTTCGGCTTTCTGTGCCATCAGGCCGACGTTCGGCACGCTGCCGATGGTCGATGGGTTGAACGCCCCGTTCTTGCGGCAATCGTCGACGATCGCACCGTACATACCTGCGTAGCAACGATCAGGCACCATGGCCTTGGTGTCGTGCAGCTTACCGTCCGGACCCCACATTTTGCCGCCGTCGCGAATGACGACCGGCATGGATGCGTCAATGATGATGTCGTTCGGTACGTGAAGGTTGGTGATGCCCTTGTCAGAATCGACCATGGCCAAGGCAGGACGTGATGCATATACCGCCTGGATGTCAGCCTCGATCTCGGCGCGTTTTTCTTCAGGAAGGCTCTGTATCCTGTTGTAAACGTCGCCGAGGCCGTTGTTCAGGTTGACGCCGAGCTCTGCGAACAGGGCTGCATGCTTGTCGAGCGCCTCCTTGTAGAAGACAGCGACGGCATGGCCGAACATGACAGGATCGGAGATCTTCATCATGGTTGCCTTCAGGTGCAGGGAGAGCAGGATTCCGCTCTCTTTGGCATCCGCGATCTGGGCTGCGTAGAAGTCGCGCAGGGCACGAACGTTCATGGCAGAAGCGTCGATCACCTCGCCATCCTTCAGGGCGGTCTTCTCTTTCAGTACGGTCACATTGTTTGCGCCGTCCACATATTCGATCCTTACCGTGGTCGCCTTGGGAACGGTGACCGATTTCTCGCTTCCGTAGAAGTCGCCTCCGGTCATGTGGGCGATGTGAGCCTTGGAGTCTGGACTCCATGCTGACATTTTATGCGGGTTCTTCTTTGCGAACTCCTTCACGGACAGCGGCGCGCGACGATCGGAGTTGCCTTCACGCAGGACAGGGTTGACGGCGCTGCCGAGAACCTTGGCGAAACGGCTCTGGATCGCCTTTTCAGCGTCGTTCGCGGGAGCTTCCGGGTAGTCGGGGATGTTGTATCCGTGATCCTGCAGCTCCTTGATGGCAGACTTGAGCTGTGGAATTGAGGCGCTGATGTTCGGAAGCTTGATGATGTTGGCTTCCGGCGTGAGAGCGAGTTCGCCCAGTTCGGCAAGATAGTCGGGAATCCTCTGGCTTACGGTCAGGTTCTCCGGAAAGTTGGCGATGATCCTGCCAGCGAGGGAGATATCACGGGTTTCAACCTCGACTCCGGTTCCCCTGGAAAATGCCTTGATGACCGGAAGCAGTGAGTAGGTCGCCAATGCCGGCGCCTCATCGATCTTGGTGTAGATGATGGTCGATTTGTTTGACATATCGGTGATAGTTTATGGTCTTGAATGAAAAATCAGATAAGAGAACGAAAACCGGACACCCCGATCAGGAGCGGACACCCCCCTGTCAGGCCAAATAATCGGGCCGTCATGCAAAGCTCATATACCGGATCACGGTAAACGGCCGTTATCGATGCACTGATTGTGCCTCCGCAAACGCGCAAAACATAAATATCGCTGAACAGAGCCGTACATTTGCCCAATTTCAGCCACACCACGCAGGGCGTAATAAAATATCCAGACCTTTGCAGGAAAGGCCGGGCCTGCGTTATGGATGGAAAAATAAACAGGAAGGCCGGCAGAACGCCGGCGCTCCCGAAACACTTACTTGGATGGATAATACTCATCGAGCCCGACCCTCTGGGCAAGCTCTTTGTCATGCAGAACTTCATGCGCCAGCTTGATCATGGGAATGGTTGCCCCCATGGAGCTGTAACCGCCGTCGTGGAAAAGGTTCTGCATGGTAACCTTGCGGGTCAGGTCGCTCAGCATGGTCATCGTGTATTCAGCACACTCCTCTGCGCTGGCATTGCCGAGCGGAGACATCAGGTCGCTGTATTCGTACATTTTCTCGAAACCGGGAATACCGCTTCCGGCCTTGGTGTAGGTCGGGCTCTGGGAAATGGTGTTGATCCTGATTCCGCGGGAAGCGAGCCTTGGTCCGAAACTGCGGGCAATCGACTCAAGAAGCGATTTGGCGTCGCCCATGTCGGAATAGGTCCAGTAGTTCCGCTGCGATGCGATGTAGGAAAGCGCAAGGATGCTTCCGCCGTCATTGATCGCTTCGTTCTTGAGGGCATAGGCCACAAGCCTGTGGAACGAAATGCCTGAAACGTCGAGCGTCCTCATGAACCATTCGTAGTTCAGATCCTCGTAAGGAAGCTGCTTGCGGATGTTCTGGGACATGCCGATCGAATGGACGATGAAATCGACGGAACCCATGGTCTCCTTGAGCTCCTTGAAACAGTTGTCGACATCCTCGTTTTTCGAGGCGTCGCAAGTAAGAACCGGCGCGTTGCCGCAGGCATCGGCGAGTTCCTGAAGGTTGCCGAAACGAATAGCCGTCGCGATATTGGAAATCGCGATCTGGGCGCCTTCCTGGTAAGCATGCAAAGCTATCTGCCAGCCGATGCTGCTTTCATCGAGGGGTCCAAAAATAATTCCTTTCTTCCCTTTCAAAAGGCCATAGTGCGCTTTCTCGGGCATGGTATAATCTGATTCTTTTCAGAAATAGGGGTATTGAATACCCGTTTGATGATCATTCAAAGCAGTCAAGATACAAGTTTCCCACGAAAACTTAAACTGCTCCCACTAAATTTATACTTACCGCCCTGTCGGGAGCGAGCTGTGGAAACCCTTTATATCTTCAGGCGACGCATCGAACGGAGCTTGTCGAGAACATTCTTGTTGACGTTGAGCTCCATGCTCTCATTCTCCACCGGAACCTCCTTGAAGACCACCTTGAGCAGGTTGTCCTCCCTGATGAAGCGCTCCATATCGAGGCTGTAGAGAGCCCTCGGAAGGGTGATGATCCTTTGTGCGCGATCGACGGTGACGATGATATCGGTGCCCATACGCTCAACCTTGACCTCTTCGGCATCCTTGAGGAAAGGCACCTTGATGCACAGAATCTCCCGATGGTCCGCAGTAACCTGGTTCGTCTTGCTTTCGATCCAGAAGTTCTTGCCCGAATAGAAAATGGTGTCGGCTTCCTGACCGGGAAAAACCAGCTGACTTATCTGGTACAGTGCATCGGGACCGATAGGCTCCGTGCGTTGCAGGTGACACCTGAAAACCGGGGTCGGATAGAACGAGTTGTCGATCTCCATCAGATACTTGCTGTGCAGATCGGCCCAGAACTCGAAGTATTCGCCGACCGTCTTCGTGGTCGGCAGGATTTTGTTGATGACGATACCGTCGATGTTGATACCGTAAAGGTGTACGAAGGTGTAGGCTCTCTTCGTTTCAAGAATCGACAGCTTCTCCGGATTCAGCACAAGCCTGAAGGTGACCTCAGGGCTCAGGATGAATCGGTTGATATCCTCCATCTGCTTGAGCAGCACGTTGATCTCGTTGAAGAAATCGTCGTCGGGAATGGAGTTGCCTGAAAGCGGCCTGGCCAGCGACGACATGCTCTTGTAGAGCTTGAAAAACTGCTTGCCCATGTTGCCGCCGATAATGATCTCGGGATAGGCCAGGAGGCGAAGCGTATTGCCGGTCGGGGAGGTATCGAGCACGACGACGTCCCACTTGCCTGACTGGGCTTCGTCGACCAGCCTGCTCAGTGCGAAGATTTCATCGAGGCCCGGCTGGGTTGTCAGTTCCGATGCTATGCCGGTATCGAGCCCCTGGTTCTTGTAGGACGAATTGACGAACTTCTGGAAGCCCGACATGTTCTTCTTCAGCTCATAAATGGTATCGACCTCAAGTCCATAGAGGTTTTTTTCGATCTTCAAAGGGTCGTTCCTGCTGATCTGAACGTTGAATACGTCCGAAAGCGAATGTGCAGGGTCGGAAGACATAATCAGAACCCTTTTCCCCTGACGTGCAAGGGAAACTGCCGTTGACGAAGAGATGGTGGTTTTACCCGTTCCGCCCTTCCCGGAATAGATGATGACCCGCGGCTTAGACTGGTTTTCCAATAAATCCCTCGAAAGCATTACTTGTGCTCCTTTTGATGCAGCATTGAAAACTGAACCCGATAATACAGAATTAACATAGTACCACTTTTCCCTTGTTAGATAAAGAGAATCTTTTTTGCCAGGGCCGTTTCGAGTTGCTCCATGTACCGTTCATGATCGATCTCGACCGCGCCGAGCATCTCCAGGTGAGGGTTCATGATCTGGGCATCGAGCAGAAGGTACCCTTTTTGCCTGAGATGGGCGACGAGATAGGCGAAAGCGACCTTGGAGGCATGAGGCCTCAGGAAAAACATCGATTCGCCGAAAAAGGCGCCGCCCATGGCGATACCGTAAAGTCCCCCGACAAGCTCGCCATCCTGCCAGCTCTCGACGCTGTGTGCGACACCGAGTTGATGAAGCTTTATGTAGACGTCGATAATCTCTTCGGAAATCCAGGTATCCTGCTCTCCGGACCTCGGCATCGAGCAGGCCCTGATCACACCTTCGAAATCGGTATCGATCCTTATGGTGAAGCGACCGTCGCCGATTATGCGCCTGATGCTCCTCGGCGGACGGAAGGAGTCGATCGGAAAGACCGCCCGGCGATACGGCTGGCACCAGCTGACCGTCCCCTCACGGGAGTCGGCCATCGGAAAAAAGCCATGTCGATAGGCGCGAAGGACATCTTCGACATTTATCATCTATTCACCCCGAAGGTCTTCGACTTTCACAAGAACATCGTCAACCCTCCTTTTCGGAACGTGATGGACGCCGTACCGGTCGCGCCAGTAACGGATGTCGCCCCCGGCATCTATAAGGTCGATCACGACACTCTCGACAGGCTTGCCGATAGCCATAACCATGAGCACTGTCCAGGAATCGGGAATATCGAGTGCCGACATCAGCCGGGCACGATCGAATGCGGCGATGATGCAGCCGCCCAGCCCCCTTTCCGTCGCCCCGAGCATGATCGTCTGGGCTGCTATGCCGCTGTCGCAGGCAGCACCTGCAGCATCCTCTTTGCGGCAGAGCATGATGAGAAAGGCCGATGGGCGCTCTCCCATCCCCGGCCCGGGCCACTCCGTCAGATACCCGGCCCAGCGCAGACAGGGGAACACCAGCTCCGTCGCTTCTGCTCCGGTAACCGCAAGATATTTCAATGGCTGGCGGTTTGCTGCAGAAGGGGTGAAGCACGCCAGCTCGACCAGCTCCGCAAGCACTCTCCCGGCAACCTCGAACTGCTCGTCGAAGCGCCTGACACTGCGGCTTTTTGTCACCAGTTCCCTGAAGCCCATAAGCTCATCCTCCCTCTGATCGATGATCTTTCCATGCTGCGTCGGTGAAGGTCTGCAGGTCGTCCCATCGACCCGAGGCGACCCACTCGGCGATGAAATCGACAGTCCTGGAGTAATTGAGCGGAGTGCCGCCCGGCTTGTCGAGCCAATCCTTCAGCACCTCCTGGTCAAGGCTGTGCATTGCCATTCCGTAGCCGAGTTCCACCATGGCCAGAGCGTTCGACTCCTGCTCGATCTGGCCGTCGAGCGGCCTGAGAAGCAGTTTTTTCCCGAGGTGCAGCGCCTCCCCGGGAAGTTCGAACCCTGCGTTGCAGACCACGCCCGCACACTCCATGAGGTCGCGCAGGAAACCCTCCCTCGAATAGCTCCTGAACGAAAGATGGGCGTCGTCACGATCCTCCGTCACCTTGCCGTAGATGAAAAAACGGTAATCGTCGTATGGCCGCAGGAACTCGTCGATATCCTCAACCTCCTCGAAAGGAAGGTAGACGAGGATCTTCTTCGGATCTTCGTCCGGCCGGGCTGCCCGATAAAGCGTCTCGGGAATGACCGGAGGAAAGATCGGCTGGTTGAAATGGTGCCAGTGCAGACCGGCATTGTAACGCGCAGGTGCGAAATTGAGCAGGGTGTACTTTTCGAAAATGTTTCCCCTGGCTATCGGAATGTTGAACGGAAAGGCGTACTGGTGGCCGAACCCCATGCTGACGATCCCCTTCATCCGGGCCGCCATGGAGGTGACGGGCTCGAAATCCGTGATCACCAGATCGACGCCGGAGGTGTCGAGCGTCAACACATCGGTCGTCAGGCGGATGAGATCGATCTGGAGCATGGTATCGACGTAGTTCATCCGGCCGCGACGCGTCGCCAGGGTGAGCCCTTTCAGGATCGTGTAGGGAGCAAAAACCTCGATCTCCCTGAGCTCGCTCTCCTTCCTGCCGCTGATGACGACATGGAGGTCGTGGCCATCCTCCCTGAGCTTCCTGACCAGCTCCCTGCTCCGGCTTATATGGCCGTTTCCTGTTCCCTGGACACCGAAAAGGATCTTCATTCACTGCGCTGTTTAAAACCTTGTGCCGAACCACCCGTCCATCAACAGCAACGGTCGATGATCAGGCGCTCCTTAGCGGTAAAATACGATTTTCACTGCACAATCTTAAGGTTGGCGTACTGGACCATGAGCGTCTTTTCACCTGCGGTGCGAAACCCGATTTTGACTTTCTGCTGCGCGCCGCTCCCCTGAACCTCAAGCACCGTGCCCGGTCCGAAAATTGCATGATGGACCCTGCTTCCTACGCGAAACGCGCTTTTCGGGGCCGAAGACGATCCCTGCGACTGGACCGGTCGCTGTGCAGGCGCGCCGCCTGGGCGCGGAGCCGGAGGCGCTCCGTAAGATGGCCTGCCGGTCATTGCAGCCGGAGCCTGCGTTTTACGGGGGCTCTCCGAAAGCTTCCGTCCCCCTTCGGTGAGGATGATGTCCGGGTCGATCTCGTTGATAAAGGTCGACCGCAGGCACATCTGCGGCTGACCGTACTGGTAGCGGCTCTGGGCCCAGGAGAGGAAAAGCTTCTCGCGGGCCCTGGTGATGGCGACATAGAACAGCCTCCGCTCCTCTTCCAGCTCGCTGGGTTCATGGCAGTTCAGCGGAAACAGCTTCTCCTCCATTCCGGTCACGAACACCACAGGGAACTCAAGTCCCTTGGCGGCATGGACCGTCATGAGCGACACGTAGTTGTCCGAGTCCTGCACCTCTTCGTAATCGGAGGCGAGCGATATGGTCGAAAGAAAATCGCCGAGCGTGGCGGCATCGGGATTGTGGTCCGAGAAATCCCTCGCCATCGACAGCAGCTCCTGGAGGTTCTCGTTGCGTGCGAGGGCTTCGGGGGTATTTTCAGCCTGGAGTAGCGAGGTGATGGAGGTCATGTCGAACAGCAGCGAGAGCACCTCGTAAACCGTACCCTCCGATGCCCTGACCTTGAGGGTTTCGATGAGGGTGGCGAACTCCTTGAGCGCATGGACGAGCCTCGACTGGAACCCGCCCTCATCGGCGCGGCGGATAGCCTCGTAGAGCGTGATTCCCGATGTTTCGGCAAACTCCTTCAGCTTTGATATGCTGACGTCGCCGATCTTCCTCGGGGGAAAATTGATGACCCTGAGCAGCGACTCCCCGTCGCGGTCGTTGAGCACAAGGCGCATGTAGGCCACTGCGTCCTTGATCTCCTTGCGCTTGTAGAAAGAGACGCTGCCGAAAATCCTGTAGGGAATCCGGTTGAGGCGCATGACATCCTCAATCACCCTGGACTGGGCGTTGGTCCGGTAGAAAATCGCGAAAGCGCGGTAATCGATCCCCTTGGAAAGCCGGATAGAGCTGATGTATTCAGCGACCTTTTCTGCTTCACGCCGCTCGTTGTATGCTTCGATGAGCGTCAGCGGGTCACCGGTGCCGGCCTTGGCGACAAGCTCCTTTTTTATCTGGCGCTGGTTGTTCCTGATGACGTCGTTGGCCGCCTGGAGGATGGTTTTCGTGCTTCGGTAGTTGTCGACCAGCTTGAACACCTGGGACTCATGGTAGTCGTCCTGGAAGTTGAGCATGTTGCTGATGTCGGCCCCGCGCCATGAGTAGATCGACTGGGCGTCGTCGCCGACCACGAAAATGTTGCGGTGTGACGCCGAAAGCATCTTTGCCACAAGGTACTGCGCCTTGTTGGTGTCCTGGTACTCGTCGATGAGGAGGTAACGGAAATATTCCTGGAGCTGTTCGAGCAGGGCCGGCTGCTCCCCGAAGAGTTCGATGGGCTTGATGAGCAGGTCGTCGAAATCGAGGGCGTTGTTTTCGCGGAGCTTCTGTACATATCGTTCGTAGACCAGCGCCGACTTCTGCTGCTGGTAATCCGCAGCCTTGCGGTGAAACTCGGGAGGAAGTACGAAACTGTTCTTGGCTTTGCTGATCATCGAATGGACCAGGTTGACCGGAAGCGTATCGGGAGAAAGGTTCAGCTCCTGCATCGACTGCTTGATGACGCTCTTGCTGTCGTCTGCATCGAAGATCGAAAAATTGCGGTCGTAGCCGATAAGGTGGATGTAGCTTCGCAGGAGCCTTGCGAACACCGAGTGGAACGTACCGATCCAGAGGTCGGCCGAGCTTCCGCGTTCGAGGATACCGTCGATCCTGTGGCGCATCTCCTTTGCCGCCTTGTTGGTGAAGGTCAGGGCCAGGATGTTCTGGGCCGGCACCTGGACGTTCTTTATGAGATGGGCGATGCGGTAGGTGATCACCCTGGTCTTGCCTGAGCCTGCGCCCGCGAGCACCATTACCGGCCCTTCCGTGGCAAGGACCGCTTCGCGCTGGACGTCGTTGAGTTCCCGGAGAAAATCTGTCAAAGGTACTGCTGCTAATGTTGAGTTTAGGCTCCTGGAGTAAGGCTGGAACCGGGAAAATTTCCGGGGTAAAGTTCGCACAATTTCGCCGTATTACAAACCCCCGCAGGAAGAACCGCGAAACAGGATCCGGACGACCCGAAAATTCAGAGGCGGTCGGTTTTTGAGGCCATGATGAGGTCGTTGAGATGAATCCCCCCCGAGGCGTGCGTCCACCATGAGACCGTCACCTTTCCCCACTCGGTGAGGATTGCCGGGTGATGCCCCTCGGACTCGGCAAGCTTGCCGACTTCGACCGAAAATCCTATGGCCTTGTTGAAATCGCTGAAGGTAAAGACCTTCACCAGCTTCCTCGTCCCCCCATCTTCGACGATATTCCAGCCGTTCAGGTACTGGAGCTGCCGCTGGAGCTCATCCTCGGCCATCGGCGCCTCCGCCCCGGAGCAGGCCACGCAGTGCCGGTTATGCAGATCTGTCATTGAAGTTCCCCCGTTCTGTTTCAATTGATTCTTTTTCTTCCTCTCTTTCAACCGCCGGTTCTGACCGGTTCACCTGTCCCCGGAACATAACAGCACGGAGCCTGCAAGAGTTGCAGCTCCCAACCGGAGAATACGTTAAACCCGTATGTTTTGTCTTTTCATTACTATATTTGACTTAGAAATCAAGATCTGGTCAGCTCGACCCATAAGTTCAACAGGCCTCCAATGTTTCCTCTTGTTTACGAAATCAACACGCGAGTCTGGCTGAAAGAGCTTTCCACGAAGCTTGGGCATACGATCACACTCGAAAATGTCCCGGATGAGGAGTTCGGGATTATAAGCGAAGGCGGATTCACGATGGTCTGGCTCATGGGAGTCTGGAAGCCCAGTCGCTACAGCGAGGCGATCGCCGCTGCCCATCGTGGCCTGAGATCGGACTTTCTCGACCACCTGAAAGAGCTGCATCCGGAAGATATTGTGAGCTCTCCCTATTCGATTCCCTCTTACGACGTGAGCGAAAGTATCGGAGGAAACGCCGGATTGCTGGCATTCCGCAAACGGCTGGCCGACATTGGCATCCGGCTGATGCTCGATTTCGTGCCCAACCATATGGCGCTCGACAACAGATGGCTGCCCGAGCACCCCGAGCTTTTCATCTCCATATCCAGGCACGAACAATGCCAGGACCCGCGTTCCTCGTTCGAATATACCAGGGGCAAGTTTCTTGCACACGGCAAGGACCCCTATTTCCCGCCGTGGACAGACACCCTCCAGCTCAATTACGCCAATCCGGCTACCCACGAGATGATGATCCACAACCTGCTGCACATCAGCGACATGTGCGACGCAGTGCGTTGCGACATGGCGATGCTGGTGCTCAGGGACATCTACAACACCACCTGGGAAAACCTCGGCGGATCGATGATCGGCGAGTTCTGGCCGAACGCCATACAGACCGTGAAGAAAAAGCATCCCGGCATCGACTTCCTGGCAGAATCGTACTGGAACCGTGAATGGGAGCTCCAGCAGGCGGGGTTCGACTTCACCTACGACAAACCCTTTTACGACTACCTCGGCAGCGCTCCGGTCAACGTACCGATGCTGAAAAACCATCTGCTTTCGGACTGGAATTACCAGAAACGGGTTTGCCGGTTTATCGAAAACCATGACGAAATCCGGGCATCCGAACGTTTCGGGTCGAACCATGCCGTTGCGGCGCTCGTCATGCTCACCTCGCCGGGAATGCATCTGATCCACCAGGGACAGATGCTCGGACTGAAGAAAAAAGTGCCGGTGCAGCTTATCAGGCATGCCAAGGAACCTTCCCACAAGGCGCTGCTGCACTTTTACCTGAAGCTGCTGGCCCTGCATACCGATACCGTGTTCCATGAAGGTCGAACTGAGTGGCTTGAACTGAACGTCGACGGAGAGTCGCTTTGTTTCGGTTACTGCAGGTCCATACCGGGAAGCCTTGCGTTCGTGCTCGCCAACTTCTCGGTTACAGGCATCGACACACACTTCAGCCATCCTGCACTATCGTTTCTTGACCATTCGAGCCTCAGGGTACTGTCGACCCGTTATCCCGAAGCGCCACATGAACGTGTAATTCGTGGCTCCACCATGAACATACGGCTTGCCCCCCATGAAGGAGTGATCATCATGACTCAAGCCAACTGAATAACGGAACCACTTCCCGAATCCGGCGCAGAAATACATTTCCAGCTTGTTTCGAACTCTTTTTTCAATCATCCCGTCCATACCGATTGCCGTCATGAAGTACCATATCTCTACAATCTCATGCGCGACGAACCAGCCGATCGATATCATCGACATCACCGGAGAGGTGCGTTCGGCACTCGAAGCCACAGGCCTGCGTGAAGGAACAGTCACCATTCTCAGCCGCCATACGACCGCGTGCATCAACATCAACGAAAAAGAGCCGCGACTTGTGCAGGACATGACCACCTTCCTGAAAAGGCTCGTACCGAGGGACGGAGACTACCTGCACAACCTTGAACCGATCGACGGAAGGGACAACGCGCACTCCCACCTTCTCGGCCTGTTCATGAACAGCACAGAGACCATCCCGTTCTCCGAAGGAAACCTGCTGCTTGGCGAATGGCAGTCGATCTTCCTGATAGAGCTCGACGGGCCGAGAAATCTCCGGCAGGTACTGGTGCAGATCCAGGGTGAATGACCCAACCGCGGAACCGTAAGCAGTTCCAGGCGGTTAAAGTATGATATATCCCCCTGAACCTCCATTCATTTCATTACCTATGGCAGATCCCGTTTCCACTCCGGCAGTACAGGATTACCCCCTGCTCTCTAAAATACACTCCCCGGCAGACCTCAAGAAGTTGAGCATCCATGACCTGGAGCTCGTGGCCTCCGAATGCAGAAAAAAGATCATCGAACTGGTTTCATTGAACGGAGGCCACTTCGGGTCAGGCCTCGGCGTCGTGGAACTGACCGTTGCGCTGCATCACGTCTATAACAGTCCGCAGGACAGGATCATCTGGGACGTCGGCCATCAGGCATATGTCCACAAGATCCTCACCGGCAGGATGTCGGAGATGGACACCAACCGCCGCTACCATGGCCTGGCCGGATTTCCGAAACGCAGCGAAAGCGACCATGACGCCTTTGATACGGGACATGCGTCGACCTCGATCTCTGCCGCAGCAGGACTTGCCGCGGCACGTGACCTTGCCGGACGGAAGGAGAAGGTCATCGCCATTATCGGAGACGGCAGCATGACCGGAGGGATGGCTTTCGAAGCCATGAACCACCTGGGCGACATCAAATCCGACGTGCTCGTGATCCTGAACGACAACCAGATGGCCATCTCGCCGAGCACCGGCGGACTGAAAACCCACCTGGTCAACATCACCCTCAACAAGACCTACAACAAACTCAGGAAATTCGTCTGGGACAGCATCTCCATGATGAACAACGAGTTCGGCGACACGGCCAAAACAGCCGTTCACCGCCTTGAAGACGGCTTCAAGGCGGCCTTCACTCCCGGAGCCTTTTTCGAAGCCCTCGGGCTCAGGTATTTCGGGCCGATCGACGGACACAACATGGAGCAGATGGTCAAGGCGTTGCGCGAAATGCAATCACTGCCCAATCCGAAGCTCCTGCACGTCGTCACCACCAAGGGAAAAGGGTTCAAACCGGCCGAGGACAACCAGCCGAAATGGCATGCGAGCAGCGGAGGATTCGACATCGAAACCGGCAAAAACATCGCCGTGGCAGGCAAACCGTCACCCCCGAAATACCAGGAAGTGTTCGGTGAAGCCCTGGTCGAGCTTGCCCTCAAGGACAAAACCATCACGGCGATCACGGCGGCGATGCCGAGCGGAACCTCACTCGACCTCTTCCAGAACGCGATCCCGTCACGGTTCTACGATGTGGGAATCGCCGAGCAGCACGCCGTCACCTTTGCTGCCGGCCTGGCTGCAGGGGGATTCAAGCCGGTATGCGCCATCTACTCAACCTTCCTCCAACGCGCCTACGACCAGCTCATTCACGACGTCGCCCTGCAGAACCTCCATGTAGTCTTCGCCATCGACAGGGCCGGGCTGGTGGGAGAGGACGGGCCGACCCATCACGGAGCCTTCGACCTCTCCTACCTGCACTCCGTGCCAAACCTGGTGATCATGGCCCCGGGCGATGAGCAGGAGCTTCGCGACATGCTCTACACGGCACTGTACGAAGTTAAGGGACCGGTAGCCATCCGCTACCCGAGGGGCAGCGGCAACGGAACGCTGTTGCGAAAGGAGTTCACCCCTGTCCCGATCGGCAAGGGACGCCTCCTGAGGGACGGGGACTCCATTGCGCTGTTCGCCATAGGCACCATGAGCATAAGGGCATCAGAGGTAGCCGCCAGGCTCGAAGCGGAAGGATTGAACCCGATGGTCTGCGACATGCGCTACCTGAAGCCTCTGGACACGGATATGATCGACACTGCGGCATCACGCTGCAACTGCATCGTGACCATCGAGGAGAACAGCATTATCGGAGGTCTTGGCAGCGGCGTCGTCGATTACCTGAACCGGAAACATCCGGGTGTACGATGCATCTCTTACGGACTGCCGGACGCCTTCGTAACGCACGGAAGCATGGAAGAGCTCTACCGGGAGGTGGGACTGGACGCGCAGACGCTTTCAGAAAAGATCCTTGATTTCTACAGGGAGAAGCCGTAGGGAAGTAGGGGAAGCAGGAGCATCAGCGCCCTGAGCGACAGGTTGGCGAATATTCCTGCGAGCACATCGTCGGCCATGATGCCCCACCCTCCGGGCAAACGCTGCGCCCGGTCGACCGGGCCGGGTTTGAGGATGTCGAACACCCTGAACAGGACGAAAGAGAGCGCCACCACCAGCGGATTGGCCGGGAGGGCGAGCAGGGCGAGCCACTGTCCCGCGACCTCGTCGATGACCACCGAAGAGGGATCCTGTCCGTACTCCCCTTCCATGACCCCGCCTGACCACACGCCAAGCGCAATCGAAAGCGCGATGAGGGGCAGCAGAAGCTGGAGATGTTGCGTAACGGGGACGAAAAAGTAAACGAGGGCGGCAGCGAGACTCGCGAAAGTTCCGGGAGCAAACGGCAGGTATCCTATGCCGAAGGCGCTTCCGACGGTTTTCGCCAAACCTCTGGCCATCCGGTCAGCGCCCCCCTTCGGGGTTCCGGAGACCGACATTCCAGTTGCTGACAAGGTATGATATGCCGGTATAGACCGTGAAGATCGTGATGGCCAGCATGACGTAATCGAGATAGCCGGAAACCAGGATGGCATTCATGGAAGCAGAGACCTCCCTGCCGAAAAAGAGATCCTCTTTCAGCAGGATCAAGAGCATGATGATGTAGGCGAAAAGGTTCTGGGCAAGGGTCTTGTACTTCGCCTCCCTGCTGGTCACGACGGGACGGTTCCTGAACTCGGCATAAACCCTCAGCCCGGTGATGAGGATGTCCCGTGCAGCAACGAGAAGCACCATCCAGAGAGCCAGGTATCCCTGCCAGACGTAAAAAAGAAAAGCTGTTGTGATCAGGAACTTGTCGGCCAGGGGGTCGAGAAACGCACCGAGCCGTGTTATCTCTCCATACTTCCTCGCGTGGTACCCGTCATAGATATCGGTAAGGGAGGCTACGGCAAAAACAATGACGCCGACCAGCTTGAGGTAGGGGTCTTTCTGCATGAGCAGCACGACAAAAACAGGAACAAGGATGATCCTGAGTGTCGTCAGCTGGTTGGAAAAGGTCATTTGAGTTAGGATACCTGTTGAAAGCAGCGCTCCGCCGAAACGCTTGACGGCTTAAGATAAAATATTACGTGCTCTTTTTCAACGGGCCCGGCAGGCCATATCCAGAGATAATATCTTTTTCCCTACTGAATTTCCACAACCGTCACACCGGCACCGCCCTCGGACCAATCTCCGAGACGAAAATTTTTCACATGCCTGTGCTGCTGGAGGAACTCCGCAGTGCGCGCCCTGAGAGCTCCGGAACCTTTGCCGTGAATGATCGTTCCGGAAGGCATCCGGTGCATCACCAATGCGTCGATGAAACGCCCGATCTCGGCGATAGCCTCGTCACCGGTCATTCCGCGCAGGTCGAGCCTTGTCGAATCGAGCTGGGAGGAGTGAACGGACCAGCCCTGTTTTTTCACCGGCGCCGGTTCGTCTTTCCTGATTTTCCGCTCCTTTGACTTCGAAATCTTTTCCAGCCCCCGGAGTAAGGTGGTCAACCTGAAATTGCCGCACCGGACGACGACCGAATCGCCCTGAACCGACTCGACCTCCCCAGTAGTATTGGTGTCTGCGAGGCGCACCAGGTCTCCCGGACGGATGCTCATATCTGC
The DNA here is from genome assembly GCA_013334965.1 of Chlorobiaceae bacterium. Classification (GTDB taxonomy): domain Bacteria; phylum Bacteroidota; class Chlorobiia; order Chlorobiales; family Chlorobiaceae; genus Chlorobaculum. Next base: position 76,807 of record JAAXWO010000004.1, read on the forward strand.
TGCCGGCGACACCTCCCGCTCCAGGGCCTCCTCCTTCGAGGCCGTATCCTTCTTCATCCCTGCAATCTTTTTCCGTGCACGGAGCAGCACCTCCTGGTCGGCAGGCTTTTCCCTGACCTCGCGCACCAGGTCGCGTATCTCGTTGCGCGCCTGCTCGAACTCCCTGTTGAGGTCCCGGAACCCTCGCGTCTTGAGCTCCTGCTTCAGCTTCCGGGCTTCGGCCATTTCGGCATTGACCGACTCGCGAAGGCGATCGATCTCCTTTCGCGCCTGCTCGAGGCTCTCTCCCAGCGAGCGATTGCTCTCCACGCCCGCCCTGAAATCCTCGATCATCTCCTCGAGCCCGGTATGGCCGGACGTCAGGAATCCGGAAGCCTTGCGGATGACCGAATCCGAAAAACCCATGCGCTGCATCATCGCGAATGCGAAGCTGTTGCCGGGAACCCCCTTCAGGAACCTGAAGGTCGGCATGAGGCCGGTACGGTCGAACTCCATGGCGCCGTTGACAACCCCCTCACGACGGTGGGCATAGAGCTTGAGTTCACCGAGATGGGTGGTCACGATGGTTTTGACGCCCCGTTCGAGAAGCTCCTCGATCACCGCACGTGCAATCGCGCTGCCCTCTTCGACGTCGGTGCCTGAACAGAGCTCGTCGATAAGGGCAAGGCTTCCCGAAATGGCATGTTCTAGGATATGGCGGATGGCAGACAGGTGCGAACTGAAGGTAGAAAGGTCGTTCTCGATCGACTGTTCGTCGCCGATTTCGATGAACAGGCCGTTGAAATGGGGAAAAACGGAGCTTTCGCTGCATGGAACCAGAAACCCGTGCTGCAGCATGCTTACCAGAAGTCCGACGGTCTTCATCGCCACAGACTTGCCGCCAGCGTTCGGTCCTGAAATCACCAGCACATGTTCGGAAGGATCGAGTTCCATATCGAGCGGAAAAACCTTCTCCTTCGAAAACTTGTGTGAAATCAGAAGCCACGGATGGTATCCTTTCACAATTTTCAGCCTCTGGCCGGACGAAAGCCCGGGAAGGTTGGACCCTGTCTGCACGGCGAGCCTCGCCCTGGCATAGAGCGTATCGAATCCGGCCATGATCTCCTGGTTGTGCCTGACGTTGGGAAGCTCCTGCCTCACACCGTCGGATATCGCCCTGAGGATTCGCTCGATCTCCCGGCGCTCGGCGATTTCGAGCTCCTGCAACCGGTTGCTGATCTCCAGCGTCTCCGCAGGTTCGATGAACACCGTCTGCCCGGTCTGCGAGTAGTCCTGGATGTATCCGGGGATACGGTACTTGTACTCGACCCTCAGGGCCAGCACCTGGCGTCCGTTCTTGAGCGCCACCGTATCCTCCATGAGCCAACCCTCCCCCTGGCATCGCCTGAGGATGCGCTCCATCCTGCGCCTCAACGAACTGCGCGCCTCATCGAGCTCCCTCCGGATCGTGTAGAGGCCGTCGCTGGCGGTATCCCTCACCTGCCCCTGCTCGTCAAGGGCCTGCGTGATGGAGTACTGGATGCTCTTTTCGAGCCAGAGCCTGATGGTGAACTCGTTCAGCTCCGGATAAATCCCGCGATTGCCGAACATGAACCGGCGAAGAAGTACGGAGCCCTGCAGCAGGAAAAAGATATCGAGCAGTTCGTCAGGCTCGAGCCAGCTGTCCAGCACTTCGAGCTTGTCGAGCAGACGGCGCGTATCGGGCAGCATGGAAAACGGAAGAGGGCTGCCTTCAAGCAGGAAATTCTTCAGTTCCAGCACACGCACAAGCTCGCGTGCGAGCTCTTCCCTGCCCTCGATGGGGCGCAAGGCGAGCATGAGGTCCCTGCCCATCGACGAAATGCAGAAGCCTGCCGCATGCGAAGCGACCTTGTCGAATTCCAGCTTTTTCAGTACAGAAATGTCCATGATCCTTTTCCCTTTGATGTCCTTCCGGCTCCACGTCCCCGCCGCCGGTGCCCGCACAAGATAAAAGATAATCCGGAAATCGGCATAACCTGCAGCTCCGCCATGGGCGTTTGGCCCCCATCTCCTTTTATTTTCGCATTTTTTGCCCGATCTTTCGAGTACATGGCAAAATTAATAACCACCAATTTTCGAAACTCCCCCAGCACAATGCGATTAGCCGTAAACGTCGACCATATAGCCACACTGCGTAACGCCAGGAACGAAGGAAGCCCTGATCCCGTCGAAGCTGCGCTGCTTGCCGAACAGAGCGGAGCATCCGGAATCGTCTGCCACCTTCGCGAAGATCGCCGACACATCCGCGACAACGATCTGGCGAGGCTCAGGGAGTCGATCGCAACGAAACTTGACCTTGAGATGGCCATGACGCCGGAAATGCAGTCGATCGCCCTGGCGACCCGGCCCGAACTGGTGACCCTGGTACCGGAAAAACGCGAGGAGCTGACCACCGAAGGGGGGTTTGCGATCAAGGCGCACCATCCGCAGCTCGTTGAGTTCATCAGACCGCTCAGGGAAAACGGCATCGGGGTCAGCATGTTCATAGAACCGGAAAACGAAGCGATCGAGCTCTCGTTGGCTGCCGGAGCGAACATGGTCGAACTGCATACAGGCCGCTACTCCCTGGTCACGGACAACGATCAAAGGTCAAGGGAGCTCGAACGGATCCGCTCGGCGGCGCAATTCGCCAGAAGCGCCGGGCTCGCTGTGGTCGCAGGCCACGGACTCACGGTATCGAACATCGCACCGTTCAGGGATATCCCCGAAATCGAGGAGGTGAGCATCGGCCACGCCATTATGGCCCGCGCCATTCTGATCGGGCTGCCTGCCGCCATCCGTGAAATCCTCGACCTCATCGGGCGTTAACGGCATGAACCTGCAACCCTCAGGAACGGATCGGCCATCGTCGATTGACGTCGTATTGGCCACCGGCAACCGGGACAAGGTACGTGAACTGCAGCCCATGCTCGGCCGCGTATCCCCCCTGCTCAAGGTATGGTCGCTGACTGACCTTTCACTCTCGCCGGAGATCGAGGAGACCGAACCGACCCTCAAAGGCAATGCCTGGCTGAAGGCCGAAGCGGTCTTTTCCCTTGTTGAGTCCCGGTTTGAGTGGCTGATCGTGCTGGCCGACGACACCGGCCTGGAGGTGGACGCCCTCCAGGGGGCGCCCGGCGTCCGCTCTGCACGGTTTGCGCCCGCACCGGCAGGTTGCCAGCCGTCGTACGATGACAACGTAAACCACCTCCTGCGGCTGATGTCGGCGACCATCGACCGGACAGCCCGTTTCAGGACCGTGATCGCCATGAAGGGGCGATTGCCCTCGCCCGAAGGCGAGTCCATTGCAATTGAGGAAACGCTCGAAGGTAAAATCGAAGGGACGATCACTACCGAGCGTCACGGCAGCGACGGGTTCGGTTATGACCCGGTCTTCATGCCTTCCGGCCTTGTGAAAACATTTGCCCAGATCAGCCTCGAAGAAAAAAACAGGATCAGCCACCGTGCACTGGCAGTTGCAGAAGCCGCCAGAAGCATTCGTGAGCTCCTGGTGGGCCACGGCATATCATAAACTGAAACCGGAACACACCCATGAACCTTTTCCAGGCGATCGTCCTCGGCATTGTCCAGGGTCTTACCGAATTCCTCCCCATCAGCAGCTCGGCGCACCTGCGAATCGTTCCCGCGCTCTTCGGATGGGAGGACCCCGGCGCTGCATTCACGGCCATCATACAGATCGGCACCCTTGCTGCGGTGCTGATCTATTTCGCCAAGGAGATCGTATCGATCACAACAGCCGTAATATCAGGGCTCCTGAAAAGAAAACCCTTCGAGACGCACGAAGCGAAAATGGGATGGATGATCGCCGTCGGCACCATACCGATCGTTTTTTTCGGACTCCTCCTCAAAAAGGACATTGAAACGACCTTCAGATCGCTCTACTGGGTATGCGGTGCGCTGATCACCCTCGCCGTCGTTCTTTCGCTGGCCGAACAGCACACCAGGTCGCGGCAGCGACAGGGACGGAGAGGCAAATCGATCGCAGAAACCGGCTGGAAGGAGGCCATCGTCATCGGTCTTGCCCAGAGCATCGCGCTTATCCCCGGCTCATCCCGCTCCGGAGTGACCATAACCGCCGGCCTGTTCAGCAACCTCGATCGTGAAACGGCCGCCCGATTCTCCTTCCTGCTCTCCCTTCCCTCAGTCTTCGCCGCCGGCATATACGAACTCTACAAAACCTGGCCCCACATATCGGCGTCCCCTGCCAACATGACGAACATCGCCATAGCCACCCTCTTCTCGTTCGTCTCCGGCTACCTGTCGATCGCGTTTCTCCTCAATTACCTGCGGCGTCACACCACGAACCTGTTCATCGCCTACAGACTGCTGGCAGGCTTCGGAATCCTGGCAATGATCGCGACCGGCAAACTTCTTCCCTGACCTCGGTTTTCCTGCGGAATTCGACCGTTTCCTGCAACTTTCAGCCTGAAAAAAATATTGTCATTTCTGTGATCGACGAGGGAATTTTTATTATATATGATCATAAAGAATACACATTAAACTAAACCTTGGGCCATGCCATACAGCTCGTCAGGTGTAGGGCATAATGGCTTTGATAAAGCAGACTTACACATACACACCAAATGTTCGGACGGTCTCTTCACTCCGGAAGATATCATCCGTAAGGCGCTTCGTGCCGGACTGAAAGCGATCAGCATAACTGATCACGATTCCGTTGCGGGTATCGACCAGGCAAAGCCATTAGCAAACGAAACAGGCGTTGAGCTTATTCCCGGTGTAGAAATGAGCTCGGCCTACAAGGGATATGACATTCATATCCTCGGTTATTTCTTCGATTATCAGCACTCCGAGCTGAAACGGTATCTGGACCACTGCCGCCATCTGCGCACCGAAAGGGCAGAAAGGATGGTCCAGAAACTTGCAAAAATGGGCGTCAAGATCGAGATCGAACAGATCATCATGAAAGCCCAGAACGGCAGCGTTGGGCGCCCGCATATCGCTGCGGTGCTTCAGGACGGAGGCTTTGTCAAAAGTTTCAGCGAAGCGTTCAGCAAATACCTCGGTTCGCACAGCCCGGCTTACGTCAAGAGCATCGAGACGCATCCCGGTGAAGTCATCAGGCTGATCAACGAAGCGTCCGGACTCTCTTTCCTGGCCCATCCTGCCCAGAACGTACCCGATGAAATCCTCAAGCAACTCATCTCATTCGGGCTCGATGGACTTGAGATCATCCACCCTTCTCATGACACTTACCGCCAGAACTATTACCGGGAGATCGCCAATGAGTACTTCCTGCTCTTTTCAGGCGGGTCTGATTACCATGGCCTCAAAGACCATGAGGACACCTTCGGCAATGTCTGGATACCCTATGAATGGGTCACCAAGATGAAAAGCCGTCTCTTCCCGGCCAATAAGGAGTGATGCCTATGTTATGTCATTCCATGCATGGTCCGATACCGGCACACGCCGGAAGATTTAACCGAAGCTGGCGATGACAAGGCCGATCCCCGAACAATTTTATATATAGTCCCTGTAGAATGCTTCAAGTTTTGCTATACTTGCCACACCGAAACAGCGCGATAACCGGGAATGATTTTTCGACGAACTGATGCCTAACAAATGCCACTGACCTTCATCAGAACCCTGGGCAACCGGACGACCCTGCAGCTGAAAGAGTTCCTGCTGACCATGCAGGAGTTCTTTTTTTTCTCGATCCGGGCCTTCACGACCATGCCGAAACTCAGGAAATACTGGCGGGATTTCCTTGATCAGGCCACTATCTGCGGCGCTGATTCGATACCGATCGTACTGGTGAGTTCGATCTCCATCGGCTCGCTGCTTGCAATAGAGGTCGGCAACCTCCTTGAAGAGTTCGGCGCCAAAACCATGCTCGGACGCTCCACCGCCCTTTCGGTCATCAGGGAGCTCGGCCCGCTGCTTATGGGCCTCATGCTGTCTGCGCGATACGGTTCGCGAAACGGCGCCGAGCTCGGCGCAATGAAGATATCCGAACAGATCGACGCGCTCCGCGCTTTCGGTACAGACCCTGTCGCCAAGCTGGTCATGCCTCGCCTCGCCGCCGCGCTCGTGATGTTCATTCCGCTGACCGCGCTTGCCGACTTTTCCGGCCTTCAGGCTGCTGCGCTTCTTGCCCAGCACTATCACAAAATCGACCCCGGCATATTCTGGAACGCGGTCTATCCCAGGCTGGTAGCCAAGGATTTTGTCGTCGGATTCCTCAAGGCGCCGGTCTTCGCCATCATCATCACCCTCGTCAGCAGTTTTAACGGCTTTTCTGCCCGCGGGGGAACTGCCGGCGTCGGACGTTCTACCATCAAGGGAATCGTCGTTTCGTCCGGCCTTGTGCTGATTGCCAATTTCTACGTCTCCAAGATCGTCCTGGAAAACATGTAGCCGTATGATCGAACTCAGGAACGTCACGCTGAAATACGGCGAAAAAATTATCCTTGACAAGGTATCGATCGAGATCAAGGACAACACGATCAAGGCGATTCTCGGCCCGAGCGGCGTGGGGAAAAGCACGATCCTGAAGCTGATGCTCGGGCTTATCAAACCGAACAGCGGACAGGTGTTTGTCGACGGGGTTGACATCACCAACTTCAAGGAGCCCGAACTTTACCCGATAAGGCGCAAAATGGGCATCGTGTTCCAGGGGAACGCACTGTTCGACTCATTGACCATCGGCCAGAATTTCAGCTTCTTCCTGCGCGAAAACCTGCGCCTCCCTGAAGATGAAATTGAACGTAGAGTCTGTGAACAGATCAAGTTCGCAGGCCTCGAAGGTTACGAAGACCAGCTTCCCGAAAGCCTCAGCGGCGGCATGCGCAAACGCGTCGCCATCGGCAGGGCGCTGATCTTCAATCCGAAAATGATCCTTTTCGACGAACCTACGGCGGGACTGGATCCGGTGAGTTCGAAAAAGATCCTTAACCTGATCACCGACCTGCGCAACAACAGCGGCCTCGGCGCAGTGTTCGTCACGCACATCATCGACGACGTGTTCGCCATAGCGGATCGGGTCGCCGTGCTCTACCAGGGTAAGTTCATCTTCGACGACGTCACCGAAAAACTGCATGAATCCGACCACCCGTTCATCAGATCCATCCTGTCAGATAAAATTCTTGAACTTTAATACCATCGATCCAGACGCTGTATGAAAAACCCGAAAGAACTTAAATGGAGTGACCTTAAAACCGGCATCTTCTTTGTGCTCGGCCTGGGCTTTGCTGCATATCTCGGCATTGTCATCGGCAAGAACACGAGCGTATTCACCGGCGTCACCACCATCAAGGTCATGTCGAAAAATGTGGACGGTCTGGCCGAAAACAATTTCGTTGCCGCGTCAGGCAAAAAAATCGGCACCGTCTCCAAACTCGACTTTGTAACCGAGAAAAACACGCTCTACGTCATCGCCCAGCTTAAGCTACGCAACGAGTTCGCACACCTGATAACCAAGGACTCGAAAGCCTCAATCCGCTCGCTCGGCATTCTCGGCGACAAATATATAGACATCGTGACCGGCACCGGAGCCCCCGTCAAGGAGGGGGATTTCATAAAGCTGGAAGAGGAAGCCGGCATGGCCGGGCTGACGTCGAACGCCACGAAAACGGTAGAGAAACTCAACACGCTCCTCGATCAGCTCAACGGCGGCAAAGGGCCTGCCGGAAGGCTCATATCGGACGAGCAGATGGGCGCCGACCTTCAGGAAACCGTGGCGAACCTGCGTAAAACATCGACGGAGCTGAACAGGCTCAGCAATGACCTCTCGAACGGCAAAGGGCTCCTGCCGAAACTGCTGAAGGACAAAACCATGGCTGACGACACCGAGCAGACGATCGTGAACCTGAAAAACGCCGCCGCGCAGACAGAAACGCTGATGAAAAAGCTCAGCGACGACAAGGGATCCTTCGGAAAGCTCAACTCCGACCCTGCGCTCTACAACAACCTGAACCGGACCATGGTATCTCTCGACTCGCTCCTGATCGACCTGAAAAGACAGCCCGGCAGATACGTCCGCTTCACCCTGTTTTAACCTTTTTCGCCGGGCCGATGAGAACTTTTCGCAGCATCGTCGCCACACTCCTTGCCGTAGCCGCCCTGTCGGCTGCGGCGCAGGAAAGCCTCCAGGCAAGAGACTTCTCGCAACTTGAAAAGCTGATGAACCAAGCCGTGAAAGACAGCGTCTTTCCTGGAGCCAGCCTTGCCGTTCTTTATCGCGGCGACATTGTCTATCACCGGGCTTTCGGCCACCTGACCTACGATCCGAAAAGCGCACCCGCCGACACATCGACCATCTACGACGCTGCATCCCTTACCAAAGCGATCGTGACGACGAGCATCGTCATGCAACTGGTCGAACGTGACTCCCTCGACATTCATGCACCCGTCGCACGTTACCGTCCGGCCTTCGCCGCAGAAGGCAAGGGAAGGATAACCGTCGAACAGCTCATGAGGCACCATTCGGGGCTCAGGGCCCACAGCTTTTTTTCCAAATCCTGCCGGACGCCGGAAGAGGTATTCAGCGCCATCGAGAAGGACTCGCTCAACTATCCGACCGGTACGAAAACCGTCTACAGCGACCTCGGGTTCATCCTGCTCGGACGTATCGTCGAGACCCGGACAGGCAACTCCCTTCCGGCAAACTTCAATGCCCGCTTCGCAGCCCCCCTCGGCATGCGCTCGACGATGTTCAATCCGCCTTCGGAACTCCTGTCACGCATAGCGCCGACGGAACCCGATCATCAATGGCCGCTCAGCACGCCCCGACCGCTGGTCAACGACCAGAACGCGGCCCTGATCGGCGGGGCAGCAGGTCATGCCGGGCTATTCACGACGACCGGCGACCTCTGCAAGATGGTCCGTATGCTCATGAACGGCGGGACGTTCGGAGGCAAGAGCTTCATGCGGCCGGAAACGGTCGGGAAGTTTCTGAAGAAAACAGGTTCACCAAGGGCGATAGGCTGGGACATGGTCACCCCTGGCGGAAGCTCCTCGGCAGGAAGCCGTTTTTCAGGGTCGTCATGGGGCCACCTCGGCTACACCGGCACGAGCATATGGGTCGATCCAGAAAAGGAGCTGGCCGTCATCCTGCTCAGCAACAGGGTCTGGCCGTCGTCCGAAAACATCAGGATACGAAAGTTCAGGCCGATGCTCCACGATACTGTCGTCGAGTGCATCGAAGCTGACGGAAAACATTGATGGATCTTACTGAGACCGGCTGCAGCGTTCTCAGGCGAAAATACCCTCCATGGGAACGATCGGGAGAGGAGTCCTGCGCAGCGACTCCTTTGACGCAATCGCATTGGCCGCCATGCGGCCGGTGAACGCCGCAGCCTCCATCAGGAAAACCGGCGCCTCTGTCGAAACCCAGTCACCGGCAAGGAAAAGATTGCTGTAAGGTGTTTCGATACCGGGCCTTGACGCGTGGTCTCCCGGCGCCCAGCGGGTGAAGTTTGACTGCATCATGAACAGTTCGTGCATGATCGTCGCCTGCCGCGTTTCCGGAAACATGTCGTGCAGCTCCTTCAGCATCGTGTCCCTGATCTCCTGTTCCGGCCTTATCTGTTCCGGTGCCACGGCGTAGGCGTGAAGCTCCACGACGCAACCTCCGCTCTTTCGGGCCCAGCCGATGAAGGGCTCCTGGAAGCTCGAATAGATGCTCACCGAATCGGTATAGGTGTAACCGGAAACCGTGTAGAACGGATAGGTCGCCGAACTGAGGGGACGGTCGAGCCATACACGCCAGACCGCATAGGGATCGGCTTCGCCAAGCGAAGCCACACGCCGTGCGAATTCAGGGCTGACAGAGGGCATGTTCGCAAACAACTCACGGGTACCCCGAACGTTCGAAGCTACGACGCAATAATCGCAAGACAGCGGGCCTTCCGCAGGGGCACTCGACAACGAAGCTCCGACCGCATGCGCAAGGTGCAGGTTCGCCCCCTCTTCCCTGACCTGAAGCCTCGCAAGCGGAGCGCCCGGAGGGCCTCCGACCGGACGCCCCTCTTCGTCGAACTGCCCTGCATGGCAAGGGCACAAAAATCCCGGTGATCCGTCCGCGGGCCTTACAGGGCATCCCATATGGGTGCATCGGGCATCATAGGCCACCCATCCGCTTCCGCGCCGTGCGACCAGAAAAGGCATCCCCTCCGCAGACTGCCTTACGAGCCAACCCGATTCCGGCACATCGCTCCTGGGAAGTGTGGCGACCGACGCCTGACCGGCAACTCCGGAACCGTCGAGGTGCACCGCGGTGACCCGTCCATCCTGCACCGCAAGCCCGGAGGCCTTCCGCCCCTTCAGCACCCTGACCCCGGACGCCTTGAGTTTCCGTTCGAGAGGATCGATCAGGGCGCTCATGCAGTCCCGGGTCGTGATCCTGAAGGCGAGCCCCTCCGGGCTGCCCATGAAATAGAAATGGAAGTAGCGCATGGCTTCTGCGGCAGAGAGCACCTCCATGCGGTTCATGGTAGCGTCGGAGAACGGATGCAGCACGGTATCGATGAACGCCGGCAGCACCTCGCCCCGACGGCAATAGGTCATGAAATCGATATGGTCATGGTCGCGGAACGTCCGGTCATACCGGTACCGGAACATCCCTATGACCGGCAGAAGGCCCGGATAATCCTTAAGGAAAGAGGCGATATCGAGCCGCCTGGACTGCTGCACGACCGACATGATGTTGAACGGAAACAACTTCGGGGTCTGGCCGAACACTTCCAGGGCCTTGCCGTTGAACAGCACCGGATAGCCGGGGGAAGGCATGAACGCATCAGCGCCTACGCCCGCAGAGGCGAACATCTCGTTCAGGTTGTAATACTGGTCGAAAAAACCGTGAAAGCCATGCTCGACCGGAAACCGCTGGCCGAGGGCGTCGATCTCCCATCCGGTCAGCTTGCCGCCAAGCGACGCGGAAGCCTCGACAAGCGTAACCTCGAAATTCCTGTTTGCAAGCTCCAGGGCGGCACTGATGCCGGCAAGTCCGCCACCGACGACCACGGCTTTTTTGGGAGTCTTGAGCTTTTCAGCAAGCGCCTCATCCCCACTCCATTTCGAAGGGCCGTAGTACTGCTTCCGCGGCTGGTAATACCCGACGAACCCCGCAGCGGCAGCCGTCATGACACCGGCGCCAGCACCGGCGCGCCTGAGGTAATGCATGAGAAACTCGCGTCGCTGCATAATGGTCGTCAGAGGGGATTGCTGGCGGATCAATCGGTTAATAAAGATGCCCAATAGCTATATTTAACAAAATAAATGGAGGTTCCGCCAACCTTTCCCCACGGTCGCGATGGATTACGAGACAGCAACACTGAAAGAATCGATCAGGGAAAAAGCCCGAGGGCTCGGGTTCCTTGATGTGGGATTCGCATCGGTCAAGCCTCAAGGCGCGGCAATGGATCACATCAGGAAAATGGTCGCTGAAGGACGGCACGGCGAAATGGGCTACATCGAATCCGGAATGAATGAGCGTGAAAACCCTGCGATGCTCTTTCCAGGAGCCAGGACGATCATCTCCGCTGCCCTTCCGTGGCCCGAACGACAGATACCCTACGATCCTCGTGGAACTGTTTCGAGCCATGCCGTCATCCCCGACTACCACAAGACGGTCCGCGACCTCCTGCTGGAGCTTCTTGAATACATCAGCCTGCAGCACGACGCCCGGGTCAACGGCATGGTTTGCGTCGACAGCTCTCCTGTACTCGAAAAAGCGTGGGCTGAAGCGGCAGGCATCGGAAAGACAGGGAAAAACACCCTGCTCATTGTTCCCGGAGGAGGTTCACGCATCTTCCTCGGCGAACTGCTGCTCGACATCGCCATCGAACCCGACGAGCCGCTTGACTGGGAGCCATGCGGCAGTTGCAGGGCGTGCCTGGAAAGCTGCCCGACAGGCGCGCTGATACAAGCCGGGATGCTTGACGCGACCAGATGCATCTCCTATCTGACCATCGAACTGAAACGTGAATTTACCGGGCAGGAAGCCTCAATGACCGAAGGATGGCTTTACGGCTGCGACCGATGCACGGAGGTCTGTCCGCACAACGAGGTGAGGCCTGGAAGTCGCCGAAGCGTGTTCACCCCCATTGAGCCGCTGGTGAACCTGACCGCAAGAAATGCCATGGAGCTTACCGGCTCGGGATTCAGGAAGCTATTCGCCGGTACTCCCGGTATGCGTCTTGGGCTCCGCCGACTGAAACGCAACGCCCGGGCTGTACTGGGGAACGAGGGAAAAAAAAGGGCCCAGACAGACAAAAGTTAAGATCGATGCTGCGCAAAAACCTTCTTGATCTTCGTCATTTCGCTCCTTTTCTTCTATGCTGTCACCCGATCTTCCTTCTGAGCAACCACCTCCATGCACACCCTGTACCTTTCGCTGATACCGTAACGTCTTGGCTTGAAACCGTATTCTGACAGCAGGGAATAAAGCCTTGTCCGACTGAAATTATGATAGTGCTCCAGTTCACCCCAGTAGGGATTGCTGTTCTGCCTGTTCATGGTCTCCCAGAGGATATTTTCGGAGTTAGGCATTGAAATCAGAAGAACTCCACCGCTCCTGAGCAATTTGCTGGCGGCGAGCAATGACTCTGTTGGATAAGGGATATGCTCCAATACGTCCGCCATACTGATCACCGAACACTCCTCACGAAGCTCAAGTTCAGTGATGTTTTTCTGATGAGCCTCAACTCCGAGCGAGTTCAACATCCTGACGTTATCAGGCCGCAAATCTGTCCCGACGGGAGTGAATCCATATTCCTGGGCAGTAAACAGCAAAGACCCGTTACCGAATCCGACATCGAGCCAAAGCCCTTCAGAGGTGTAAGGCAAAACCTTCTCAACCATTCTTGAGGAGATCAGCCTGTTTTTTTCAATATCTGCGCCTACCTTCTGGTTATCATGCGTTTTACTGAAAATAATGCCGCAGGCCTCATCTGTGTAATAACCCTCTGTGAAAATATGATTGCACTCCGAGCATTTATTCCACTGAATCGTCGGCTGCAGCTGACTGTTATAAAGACGATGCATCGAACAGTCCGCGGTCAGGTGCAGGAATATGTTATCCGATTAACAAAGCGGGCAGCCATCGTAAAGCACTCGTTCTTTCATCTGTAGCTCATGCCGGTTAATCAGTTGAATCAACTCGATACATTACCAATAGTCCTCACCCCCGAACAGTCGGCTATCGCCTAAGGATGAACATCAATGCATTCCGGCGGCAATCCGGACTGGCTTCTGGCATACATGGCTTCAAATGCCGACTCGATATGCCTTGCGAACGACTCTGCATTAAAAAGAGGGGTCGTCAACCTGTTCTTTTCGAGTTTGCGCCTGATGATATCCAGTTTGGCAACATCCGTCGCCAACTCAACGGCTTTTGCTTCGAACTCCTCCTGGCTGCAGGTGATGAGCTCAGGCAACTCCACTGCCCTCAGCAAACTGGCCGCCACCCTGCCCGCGAATGATTTTCCCATAAGGGTAAGCACAGGCAACCCCGCCCAGAGCGCGTCACTCGACGTTGTGTGAGCGTTATAGGGTAAGGTGTCGATGAACAGGTCGGCAAAACGATGCCGGGCCAGATGTTCATGCAATGGCATACGTTTCGCGAAAACCAGGCGGGAAGCGTCCACTCCCCTCGCTTCAGCCTCTTTTCGAAGGTTCTTCCCGGCTGTCGGATTTTCCTCAAACAGCCACAACACGCTGCCGTCAACGGCCTGAAGAATTCTCATCCAGCCGTCAAACGTCGCTGGCAGAATCTTGTAATTATTGTTGAAACAGCAAAATACAAAACCTGACTCTGGGAGGCCGAGCTCTTTCTTCGTAAAGACACGCCCTGAAATAGTCCGCTTTGAGTCATTCACCTGGTAGCTATAGGGAAGATAAACCACCTTCTCGATGAAGTCCGACTGACTCTCCCTCGGTATCACCGTTTCATCCGCAATAATGTAATCCATGTATGCGGCCCCCATGGTTCCAGGATACCCAAGATAGCTGACCTGAACCGGAGCACATCTTTCAGCGAAGATGCCTGGCCTTGAATCCTGGGTAAACCCTTTCAGGTCAACGGCGATGTCGATACCCAGCTCCCTTGATCGCACTGCGACTTCTCGATCGCTCAAATTTCTGACATCAATGAATCTGTCGAATGCGGAAGCGACCCTTCTGCTCATCTGATCCTGCGTATCGGGCCCGAAAGAAAACCCGTAGAACTCAAACTTTTCACGGTCGTGCGACTCGAACAGCTCTGCCATCAGATAAGCCGTGGCATGATTGTAAAAATCTGCCGAATAATACCCGATGCGGATCTTTCCACCCTCCGCACACCCCTTTACCTCACAGGGAGTTCCCTTCGGCGGATATTTAGCATCAACATAAACGCCGGCAGCCTTTTTGTGAAGCTCTGGCATATCCGAGACCCCAAGCGCCATAAATGGTGTAGCCGCTTTCCTGAATGCGGCGATAGCAGCCTCCTGCTTCCCCAGATTTTCGCTGAATCCTCTCCAGTCGCACATCTTCATCCTTAAATGCAGTATCGTCCCGGACAAAAATTCGTAATCGGGACAGCTCGCGTATGCCGCTTCATAAGAGGCCAGCGCAGCCTCAAACTGCTTGAGCGCCTGTAACGCATTACCCCGGTTAAAATTGGCGTCGGCATAATCGGCATTGATGGCTATCGCTTTATCGCAACTTGCGACCGCCTCTTCATACCGTTTAAGGGAGCTCAGCGCATTACCCCGGTTGGACCAGGCTGTGGCATAATCGGGCTTGAGGGCCAACGCCTTGTCATAACAGGCCAGGGCGGATTCAAGCTGTTTGAGCTCCTGCAAAGCGTTCCCCCGGTTGGACCACGCTTCAGCGATATCAGGATTGATGGCCATTGCCTGATCATAACTGCCCAGCGCAGCCTCAAACTGCCTGGCCGCAAACAATGCGTTGCCTCGATTGGAATAGGCCTCGGCAAAAACTGGATTGAGGGCTATCGCTTTGTCATAGCTCTCAATAGCTGCATCAAGCTGTTTGAGCTCCTGCAACACGTTCCCGCGGTTAGACCACGCCAGGGCAAAGCCAGGACAGAGAGCGATTGCCCGGTCGTAACTCGCCAACGCCGCCTCATACAGGTTGAGATCCTTCAGTGAATTGCCACGGTTGGACCAGGCGATAAACAATTCAGGATTGATTGCGATTGCCCGGTCGAAGAGTTCGATCGCCAACTGGTGTTTTTGCACCTGGGATGCGATAACGCCAAGCAGGTGCAGGGCATCGAAGCTTCCTGGATTGATTCGCAGTATCTCCCGATACAAGGCGTCAGCCTTTGCAAGCTCCCCCTTTTTGTGGAAATCCAAAGCTTCCGACAAAAGCCTTTTAGCCCTGTCAACCGAAGGCTCAATGACAACGTTTCCCTTGGACTCGCGCTCTGTAGGCATTGGTATAAACTTGACTCTCCGTAAACCTTCCTGATCTTCGTCCTTTAAGTCCCTGATGTCCCCTTGGGCCCTTGAGTGTTCCCCTTCCCGCTCAGTGCTTGAAATGCCTCATCCCTGTGAACACCATCGCGAGGTTGTTCGCATCGGCAGCTTCGATCACCTCGTTGTCCCTGATCGAACCGCCCGGCTGTATGACCGCGGTCACACCGGCTTCTGCGGCAGCGAGCAGGCCGTCTGCGAACGGGAAGAAGGCATCGGAAGCGACCACCGAGCCCCTGAGGTCAAGAGCAACTTCAGATGCTTTCCAGCGAGCGATCTTTGACGAGTCCACTCGCGACATCTGGCCGGCGCCCACGCCGAAGGTCTGGCGGTTCTTGACATAGAGAATCGTGTTCGACTTGATGTGCTTGCAGATCTTCCAGGCAAACATGAGGTCTGAAAGCTCCTCTTCGGTCGGCTGGCGCCTGGTCACCACCTTGAGGTCATCCCTCGAAACGGTCTTGCTGTCACGATCCTGGACCAGCATGCCGAACGGCGTCGACCTGAACTCCCAGCCCTCTTTGGGCAGGGCCTTCTTCTGGAGCACAAGACGGCGGTCCTTCTTTTTCATGAGCAGATCGAGGACACCATCCTCAAACGCAGGAGCGATGAGAATCTCAGTGAAAATCTCGTTGACGACCGTGGCCGTCTCCATGTCGAGCGGGCGGTTGAAGGCGATAATCCCGCCGAAGGGGGCCTGCGTATCGGTCGAGAAGGCCCGGCGATAAGCCTCGGCAAGGGTCGGAGCCTGAGCGACGCCGCAAGGGTTGGTGTGCTTGACGATCACCACCGAAGGATCTTCGCCACGGAACTCCTCGATAATGCCGGTCGCGGCTGCGATATCGAGCATGTTGTTGTAGGAAAGCTCCTTTCCGTGCAGCTTGTCGAAAATGTCGGCAAACGAACGGGAACCTTCGCCGTCGTTCATGCTGTAGAATCCTGCATTCTGGTGAGGGTTCTCGCCATAACGCATATCAAGCTCCCTCTCAAGTTTCACGGTCAGGGTGGCTGATGCCTCCCTTGCGGTACCGGCAGCGTTGGCCATATAGGAAGCGATGGCCGTATCATATTTCGAGGTCAGGGCGAACACCTTGGCGGCAAGCGTGAGCCTGGTCGACCTGGTGGTGGCGCCACCGTTGGATCTCATCTCCTGAAGCACGGTCGCGTAATCGGCCGCATCGGTGATAACGGTCACCGACTCGTTGTTCTTTGCCGCACTGCGAAGCATCGACGGGCCGCCGATATCGATATTTTCGATGGCATCCTCGAAGGTCACATCAGGCCTGGCAACCGTCGCCTCGAAAGGGTAAAGGTTGACCGCCACAAGGTCGATGAACTCAATGCCGTTATCCTGTGCCGCTTTCTGGTGCTCCGGGTTTTCGCGGACTGCCAGCAGGCCGCCATGGATCTTCGGGTGAAGTGTCTTGACCCTGCCGTCCATGATCTCAGGAAACCCTGTGATCGTGGAGATCGATGCCGCATCGATACCTGCGTCCTGAAGGGATTTGAGCGTCCCGCCGGTCGAAAAGATTTTGACGCCCATCGAGGCAAGTTCCCGGCAGAAATCGACAATACCGGTTTTGTCGGAAACAGAAACAAGAGCCCGCTTGATGACAGGATCGGACATGGGTAAAAAATTTATTTGAAAATTTGTGTCGCTTTGCTAAAGGCGGAATTTATAAAATAATCCCCAAATATTTGAGGTGATTCAGCTCGGGCAGGGCAACGCTGACCTACCCGGTCAGTGCATGCGGCTTCATGACAATGCTCCCTGATCCAGTTCAAGGAAAGCCTCCTTGACGGATTTACGAAGGCCTGATATAAATATGATCCGGAGCAAGATTCAGGCGATGACGTTCGTACATCTCCGTGTAGGCGGCTTCGATATGCCTTGTGAAGCGTCCAATATCGAACAGAGGGGTGGAAAGCCGGTTTTTCTCCAGTTTTCGACGAATCCCTGCAAGCTTATCCTGATCGGTCGCAAGCTCTATCGCCAAAGCTTCATACCCTTCCTGCGAAAGGGTGATGAGTTCAGGTAATTCGATGGCGTTCAGCAAACTTGCCGCGACTCTTCCCGCGAACGACTCTCCCATACAGGTCAGCACGGGCAAACCCGCCCACAAGGCATCACTTGCCGTCGTATGGGCGTTGTAAGGAAGGGTATCAAGAAAAAGATCGGCAAGCCGGTGTCTCGCAAGGTGCTCCGGAAGCGCCATCCTTTGGGCAAAAACAAGCCTGCCCGGATCAACTCCCCGTCGAACAGCCTCTCTATGGAGATTGGCTGAAGCTTGCGGGCTGTCTTCAAAAAGCCACAGCACACTCCCCTCGATGCTTTTCAAAATCCTCATCCAGCAATCGAAAGTCTCCGGCGTTATCTTGTAGTTGTTGTTGAAACAGCAGAACACAAATCCTGTTTGAGGAAGCCCCATATCTTCCCTGCTGAAAATCTTGTCGGCTATCCTGCGTTTTGCGTCGTTCACCTGATAGGTGTCCGGCAGATAAGCTATTTTTTCCGTGTAGTACGGCTGAAGCCGCTCGGGTATAAGTGTATGATCAGCAATGAGATAATCGATATATTCGGCAACCATGGTCCCGGGATAACCGAGATAGTTGACCTGTACGGGAGCTGCGCGAAATGCGAATATGTCTGTACGGGCATCCTTTGTAAAACCTTTCAGATCGACCGCGATATCGATCTCCAGCTCCCTTGACAATGACGCAACATCCCTGTCCGATATTGCCCTTACGTCAATGAACCTGTCGAAAGCCAGTAAAAGCCTTTTTCTCATGTCGTCATTCTGGGGATCCGGCCCAAAAGAGAAGGCTATAATCTCGAACCTTGATCGATCATGCATCTCAAACAACTCAACCATCAGTTGGGCGGTGGCATGATTATGAAAATCCGCAGAGTAGTAGCCAATACGGATCTTGCCGCGCCTCTCCCGTTGTATGTTTTCGTAACCCTGTGGAGGCTCAGCATGCCTGTTCCCGACATAATTCGAAGCTGCCTGTTGTATCATTACGGGCGAATCTGTGAGAGCCAGAACGGGAAAAGGGTTACAGGCCCGTTCCTCCTGCATGATATTGATCGCCAGTTGATCCGAAAGCTCCCCGAAAGACGACCAATCGCAGATCACCATTTTTATATGGAAATATGCCACCAGCCAGAATTCACCCTCCGGATTTATCGATAACGCCTGGCCATAGCTCGCCAATGCGGCCTCGAACCGTCTGAGCTCCTTTAACGCTGCTCCACGATTGGAATAGGCAGATGCATAATGGGGATTTATCCCTATCGCCCTGTTATAATTGATCAGTGCATCTTCAAACTGCCCGATGTCAAGAAAAACATTCCCGCGATTTAAATATGCTTCGGCATAATCGGGCCTGATCGTTATCGCCCTGTCATAGCTTGCCAAAGCCATGGCCGAATGCCTGAGCTCCTTCAACACATTCCCCCTGTTGTACCAGGCTTCAGCATATTCATGCCTGATTTCCAGGGCCTTGTCATAACTCGCCAAGGCTGCTTCAAACCTTTTCAGCTCCTGCAACGCAAGTCCTCGATTTGACCATGCTTCCGCATAATCGGGCTTGATCGTTGTGGCCTTGTCATAACAGGATATCGCCTCTTCAGGACGCGTCAGCTCCTGAAGCGTAAATCCAAGATTATAATAGGCCTCGGCATACTCCTGGTTGATCGCTATCGCCTTGCCATAACTCGCCAACGCGTCATCAAACCTTTTCAGGCCATGCAACGCAAGTCCTCGATTTGACCATGCTTCCGCATGGTCCGGCTTGACGCCTATTGCCTTATCGTAGCTGGATATGGCCTCTTCCAGCCGGACAAGCACCTGCAAGGCGACCCCTCTTCGGAAATGTATGACAGCATTATACGGGCTGATGGCAATAACCCGATCAAACCATTCAACAGCACGGAGAAGATTCTGCTCATATAACGCGATCACACCGAGCAAAGTGAGCGCATCAACGTGGTCCGGCAGGATTTCGAGGATTTCCAGACAGTGCCGTTGAGCCTGCGCAAGCTGTCCTTGCTGGCAAACCAAGTGCGCCTGCGTCAACAGCTCTTCTATCCGGGACTGTTCGTGAATTGACGTCATCATCGCATCCCCTGTTTCTGCAAGAGGGAGATCAGATCAGCCCTGACCCGTTCAAATACGCTCGTCCAGTCGCCGATCGAGTCCTGCCGATACAGACTGACGCTTTCGTACCAGGGGCTGTCCGTCCTGTCGAGAAGCCAGCGCCAGTCAGGGCTGCAGGGAATCATCACCCAGGTCGGCCTGCCCAGCGCCGCACCCAGATGGGCGATGCCCGTATCGACGCTGATGACAACATCCATCAGTTCGCAAAGGGCCGCCGTGTCGGTAAAGTCTTTCAGCTCATCGCCGAAGTGACGGATGTCCGACCGGGACTGAAGCTTTGCCAAATCAACGCTCCTCACCTCTTTCTGCAGGCTCACGTACTGAAACCCCGAGGGAAGCGCATTGAGCAGTGAAGACAGAAGAACGCTGCGATTACCGTCATTTTTATGCGTGGTGTCGCCACTCCAGACCAGCCCGATCCTTGGCGTTTTCTTCGTGCCTAAACGGTGGGACCAATCTCTCACCCTGCCCCTGTCGACCGACAGATATTTTGAAGCGGAGGGAATGGTTTCAAGGGTCGTCCTGAATGCCAGCGGTAAACTCATCAAGGGGCAATGGCAGTCAAAGTCGGGAAGTGTCTCCCCTTTTACGACAAACTCCGCCACTCCGTCAAGCTGCCTGAGCAAACCGATCAGCGGGCGCTGAACCTCCAGGAGCACCCTGGCTCCGAGAGCAGCGACAGGTTTCACATAACGGCAGAACTGGATCGTATCCCCAAACCCCTGTTCTGCATGCAACAGAATGGTTTTACCCTTTATGGAGTCACTGCCAAGCCAGAGGTTCCGGTTAAAATTGCGTATGGGTAAACGAAAATCGTTTGTTTTCCATCGCCACTCGTAGAGTTCCCATCCCTTGAGATAATCTCCGCTTAAAAGCAGGACGATCGATTTGCTTAAACATGCGAGGGGAAAATCGGGTTTAAGCGCGATCGCCCGATCATAATCGGCTCTCGCCTCATCAAGCCTGTTGAGCCTGTGCAGCGCAAGCCCCCTGTTGGCCCAGGCTTCAGCCAAACCGGGATTGATCGCTATCGCATCGTTATAACTGGCCAGCGCTGTTTCATACTGATGAAGCTCAAAAAGCGCGTTGCCCCGGTTTGAATACGCAACGCCATAGTCAGGTCTGATGGCGATGGCCCTGTCGTAACTGGTAACCGCTTCCTCATGATTGTGGAGTTCCTTCAATGCAAGCCCCCTGTTGGCCCAGGCTTCGGCAAAACCGGGATTGATCCCTGTCGCGCAATCATAACTGGCCACAGCCGCGTCATACCGATGCAGTTCAAAAAGCGCATTGCCCCGATTGTAGTATGCCTCGCTGTAATCAGGCTTGATCGCTATTGCGCGGTCATGACTGGCCACCGCTGCTTCATACTGATTGAGATTCTTCAGCGAAAGGCCGCGGTTGCTCCATGCTTCGCTATGATCAGGCCGTAGCCTCGTCGCCTCATCATAGCTCGCTATTGCGGCCTCATTCTGGTTGAGCCCATACAGCGCATTACCGCGATTGAAATAGAACTCTGCGTTACAGGGATAAAGGATGATCGCCTGATTGATCAGCTCCACAGCCCGGAGGTAATCCCGGTCTCCCAGGGCGATGACGCCAAGAAGTTGGAGGGAATCAAAATGATCCGGCAGGATTTCAAGAATCTCGGCATACAGCACTTTTGCCTCGGCATGTCGTCCGCCCTGATGGTATGACAACGCTCTCCGGAAAAGCTCATCTACCGTGCCAGTGACCTGATCAGGAAGCGGTTTGGCGCCGGACTGGGGTAGAAACAGGGAGACCAGATCCCTTCGGACATCTTCAAACACGCTCGTCCAATCGCCAACCGACTCCTGGCGATAGACTCTGACGCTCTCATACCAGGGCGAGTCCGTCCTGTCAAGAAGCCATCGCCAGTCTGGACTGTAAGAGATCATCACCCAGGTCGGCCTGCCCATCGCCCCGCCCAGATGAGCGACGCTCGTATCGACGCTGACCACAACATCCATCAGTTCGCAAAGGGCGGCAGTGTCGGTAAAGTCCTTCAACTCTTCGCCGTAATGGCTGATATTCGACCGGGAGAGAATCGTTTCCATGTCAACCGCCCTGACCTCTTTCTGCAGGCTCACGTACTCAAACTCCGGAGGAAGCGTATTGAGCAGTGAGGAGAGCAGAACACTACGATTACGGTCATTTTTATGTCGTGTTTCACCACTCCAGACCAAACCGATTCTCGGTCTTGTTTTCTGGCCCAACCGCTGGGACCACTCTGTCACCTTGAAACTCTCGACCGACAGATATTTCGACGCGGAAGGAATGGTCTCAAGGGTCGTCCTGAACGCCAGCGGCAAACTCATCAAGGGGCAATGGCAGTCAAACTCGGGATGCTCGCCGCCTTTGACGACTAACTCCGCAACTCCCTCAAGTTGCCTGAGCAGGCCGACCAGGGAGGGCTGGACCTCCAGAACGACCCGCGCTCCAAGTTCCGCAGCCGACTTCACGTAACGACAGAGCTGGATCGTGTCGCCGAGCCCCTGTTCACTATGCAACAGCACGCTCTTTCCGGCGATGGAGTCATCTCCAAGCCAGAGCTTCCGGGCAAAAATCCGTTCAGAATCAGGAAAATCCTCTTTTTTCCATCTCCACTCGTACAACTCCCATCCTCTTGAATAATTTCCGGCTAAAAGCAATGCCAGGGATTTATTCCAGTAAGCGTCCGCATAATCGGGCTTGAGCGCTATTGCCCGGTCATAATCCGCCAAGGACTCATCCAACCTCCTGAGCCCCTGAAGCGCTACTCCCCGGTTGGAATAAGCGACGGCATAATCTGGTTTGAGCGCGATCGCCTCGTCATAACTCGCCAGGGCATCATCCAGCCTGTCGAGCATCTGCAATGCAATTCCGCGGTTCGAAAAGGCGACGGCATAATCAGGCTTGAGCGCGATCGCCTCGTCATAACTCGCCACTGCCTCTTCAAACCGGTTGAGCTCTTTCAGTGAAAGCCCTTTGTTGGACCAGGCTTCGTATGCATAAGGGTTGATGGATATCGCATGATCATGATCCGCTATCGCACTCTCGAACTTTTTGAGATCATGCAGCGCTACGCCCCGGTTTGAATAGGCATCCGTATAAGCAGGATTGATGGCGATCGCCCGATTGTAGCTCTCAACTGCCGCTTCAAGCTGGTTGAGCTCCTGCAACGCAAGCCCCCTGTTGTAATGAAATGCGGCACAATCAGGGTTGAATCTGATAGCCTGGTCCTGACTGGCTACCGCTGCATCGAACTGTTTGAGATCCTTGAGTGCGTTGCCCCTGTTTGACCAGGCATCGGCATAATCGGCCCTGATGGCTATCGCCTTGTCGTAAGCCTCGACCGCCGCTTCAAACTGCCCGAGCCCATGGAACGCAATGGCCTGGTTGTAATGAAAAGCCGCATTATGGGGGTATATCTCAATGGCCCGACTTATCAACTCGATTGCAAGCCGGTGGTTTTGCCTTTGGCTGGCAATAACCCCCAGCAGGTGAAGGGAATCAAAATGATCCGGCTGAATTCGCAGTATCTGCTCATAGCGCAGTCGGGCCTGATCGAGTTGTCCCATCTGGTGCAGGGCCAGCGCTTGCCGAATGAGATCCCGGGGCTGGTCAAGCGCCTCTTCCGGAGACAGGGTCCGATTCATGAGACGACCAAAAGCAGCCAGATCGCCGCTGATCTTTTCCAGCACGCCCGCCCAATCCCCGATAGCATCCTGACGATACAATTTCATTGCTGGATACCAGGGCGTGTCCGCCCTGTCAAGCAACCAGCGCCAGTCGGGAACAAACGGAATAAGCACCCAGGTCGCCTTGCCCATGGCGGCGGCCAGATGAGCGACGCTCGTATCGACACTGATCACCAGATCGACCAGTTCACAAAGGGCTGCCGTATCGGAAAAGTCGTTCAGTTCATTCCCGTAATCGGAGATCTCCGGATGTGATGCGACGGTTGCCCTGTCAACATCACGCACCTCCTTCTGGAGGCTCACATACTGAAACCCGGAGGGCAACTGGCTGATCAGTGTCGAAAGCTGAAGACTCCGGTTGGCGTCCTGATTGTGGGTTATGTCGCCACTCCATGCCAGACCGATTCTCGGCATCGTCCTCGGGCCCAGCCTGCGGCTCCAGGCAGCCACTTTTTCCGGTGTGGCAGACAGGTATTGTCGTTCTGAAGGAATGGTTTCAAGGATCGTTCTGAATGCCAGGGGCAAACTCATCAAGGGGCAATGGAAATCAAACGCAGGTAGCGGACGACCTTTTTCAACAATCACGGCAACACCCTCCAGTTGCCCGAGCAGAGCCAGGAGAGGTTGATGAATTTCCAGTATCACCCGGGCTCCGAAGGCCGCCACAAGCTTCGCATAACGGCAGAACTGGATCGTGTCGCCGTAACCCTGCTCTCCGTGCAAAAGTATGGTCCTGCCCTGTATGGATTCGTTGCCGAGCCATAGCCGCTGGCTGAAGTTGCGTATGGGCAGGCGAAAGTCACCCGTTTTCCATCTCCACTCATACAACTTCCAGCCATTGCAGAAATCCCCTTTCAACAGCAACGCCATAGCTTTGTTCAGATAGGCCAGGGCGAAATCCGGGTTGATCGCAATTGCCTGGTCATGGCTGCCGATGGCCTCATCGATCATTCCGAGGCCCTGCAGCGCGACTCCCCGGTTGAACCAGACGTCCGCATAATCCGGATTGATCGATATGGCCCGATCATAACTCGCCAACGCTGCTTCCTGCAGGTTGAGATCCTTCAGGGCATTGCCACGATCAGTCCATGCCGCATAAAAATCCGGTTTGCACTCTATTGCCCGCCCATAACTCACTACCGCCTCTTCAAACCGCTTAAGTTTATGCAAAACCAGCCCCCGGTTATACCACGCCACGGCATAATCAGACTGAGCCTGCAATGCCTGGTCATAACTCGCCAACGCAGCCTCCAGCTGATCGAGCTCCTTCAGCGCGTTACCCCTGTTGGACATCGCTTCGGCGTAATCGGGCTTGATCGATATCGCCTCATCATAGCTGCTGACAGCTTCCGCATACAGTTTAAGCCCCTGCAGTGCGAGACCCCTGTTGAAATAAAAAAGCGCCTTGCGAGGGGAAATCGCAATCGCCTGATTGATCAGCTCCAGCGCATGACGGTATTGTTTCGTCTGGTTGGCTATGACTCCCAGCAAATGAATTGAATCGAAATGTTCCGGCTCCATTCCAAGTATCTGCTCATAGAGCACTTGAGCTTGAGCGAGTTGGCCCTTCTGGTGCAGGTCCACTGCTTGCCGTAGCAGATCTTTGAGCCGGTCAGTCACAGGCCTCAATGAATTTTTGGGATGTATGACACATTAGCGTAAAGCTTAAGAGGGATTTACGGGATAAAACGCCGGCCTGGCCCAATCAGGAAGTTCCCTGAAAAACGCATGCATTCCCTGCGAAAAACTATGAAACTCAAATCCGTAACAAGCTCCCAGCATACGCAGGCTTTTGGTTGTATACAGTGAAATATGACCGTTTCGGGGAGAAGCGTACCACCAGGTCAATCGACCGTTTTCCAGAATCTGTCCGTCCGACACAACTGTGGAAAAGAGAAAAACGCTCTCCTTGCCAAGAAAACCTGCAACCTCTTCCATCATTCTGCGCGGCGCAGCGGCATGCTCAAAAACCTCAAATGCAGTAACCAGATCAAAATCCGAATGTTCCGGAACTGAACCCTCGTCATAATATGGATCATAACTGACAGCGTTGAATCCCGCATTTCTCAGCAATGAGACCATCTGACCCTGGCCGCCTCCATAATCAAGTATTTTCAGATGCTCCCGATATCCCTGAAACACCGCTGTAATGATATCGGCATGCAATTTCGGACGGGCTTCGACAAAATCCGGATCAAAATTCACATAGTCACCATTATAAATCAGGTTTCCGAATTGCTGTTTTGTCCATGAACAGAGTTCGGGAGAAAAAACAAAACCACACTCGGCACACCGGTAATAATAGACCGGCTTCAAGGATAAGGGAACAAACTTTCCGCGAACCTCCTGGCAGTTCTTCATGAAATCACAACAATCATAAGGAGTGGCGATGTTGCCGCACACGAGACATACGCTACGCGCCATGAAAACCCCCAATGTTCTCATTAGTTACCTCTTTATAAAGGCCGGGATCAGCGATACAGGTCTAACCACGACCACATGCCCCCGGGCACCCAACCCGTCAACGCTTGACAAAAGGGTGTTTTGTCGAGTCGCTGATCGGCTGCTCGCCCAACTGAATCCGCTGGTTGTCGGAGTGCACACAGATCATGTTGACCGCCACCTGATTCGGATACAGATTTTCCTCACACCCGAAATAATTACCCTTGTTGAAATACGGCACGCTATGCCACCAGCAGCGATAACCGTATGACCATAACAACTCAATGAGTTCCTGCGATTTCTCCAGGCGGTCGTTTTCAACATACAGCACCGGTTTTTTGGACTTGAGCACACCGGCCATACCGCGCAAGGCATCGCACTCCATGCCTTCCACATCAATTTTGACGAAATCGGGCGCCGGAATGATGCGCGCCATGTCGTCGCCTGTCCGACACTCAACCCTCGCGCCTCCGCCTGGGGAATTGACAAGGCTGATGCCCCCGAAATTCCCGGAACATCCGTACGAGATTTTAGGCAGCTCCAGTATCTCCGTCTTCTCTCCGAGCGCATAAGGGAAGGCCCGGGCCCAGCCAAATCCATTAAGGGCAA
Source organism: Chlorobiaceae bacterium (assembly GCA_013334965.1). GTDB lineage: Bacteria > Bacteroidota > Chlorobiia > Chlorobiales > Chlorobiaceae > Chlorobaculum. The sequence continues at coordinate 103,177 of JAAXWO010000004.1, forward strand.
GATTTGCCGCCAGATTATTGAATACCTCGGGTTGGGGCTCGAAGGCTATAAAATTTCCTTCGCTTCCCACCATTTTTGCAAGAGGAACCGCCAGCACTCCAATATTGGCGCCAACCTCCCATACGGTGTCTCCCTTCCGTACCAGTTGACTGAACACCACAGCCTCAAGCTCGCTGCATTCACCATACAGTTCCAGCGCACGTCCGCAATAAAAGCAATGAAGGTTGTAGACAAACACACCGTGTTTTGCGTTCACCATCCTTTGATGCCCGGATAGCTGAGTAATCGTTCTCATGGCATTATTTTTAATTATTCTTCAATCGGCAGGCCATATGCCGGAGTATCAGTCACGAAGTTATCCAGGACAAGAAGCCTGACTATGGACTGGAGAGAGATGTAACAATGAGATCAACGGCAGCAATGCGCTCCCGGACGGCTTTGGGCTTTGCCAGAACGACGTAAAACTAAATATCACAGTTAATGCAGGAAGAAACAAGCGAAGCGAGGCCATATTGACACTGAAGCGATATGGAGGATATCGTCCATGAGCAGTGCCTGCCGAAGCATCAGGGCGTCTGAATGACCGACAGGCCATGATTCCCGTCGACGGCGCATTGAGCCATGCTAAACTTTTGAAAAAAGGATGCGGTGAGTGCATATTAAAGGAACACTCTTTAGTCGGCCCCTGAACAGAGCTGCCCTTTAAACGTGACAAGTAATTGAACCCGATGGTTATCGACAATAAAAAACGACTGGCTGTTTTCTGTTCCGGAACAGGCTCCAACTTTCGGGCTCTGTTCTATGCCATAATCGAACGCGGCCTGCAGGCCGAAATCGTCCTGTGCCTTTCCAACCGATCCCAGTGCGGCGCGATCGAGTTTGCAAAGGAGCAGAAAATGGAGACGATCCACCTCTCCGAAAAACAGTTTGATTCCTCCGGGAACTATGCCGGAGCCATGTTAAAGGCCCTGCAGGATCACCGGATCGACTTCGTCCTGCTTTGCGGCTACTTGCGCAAGGTACCTGACGCTGTCGTGGCTGCATATCCCGAGCGGATAGTGAATATCCACCCGGCGCTGCTCCCGCAATTCGGAGGAGAGGGAATGTACGGCATCAATGTCCACAGGGCGGTCATCGATTCGGGAGAAACGGTATCCGGCGCAACCGTTCATATGGTGAACGAAGAGTATGACAAAGGCAGGATCGTCATGCGGCGCAAGGTGCCCGTACTGAAAAGCGACACGCCCGAGATTCTCGCGGCAAGGGTGCTCGAATGCGAACATACGCTCTATCCGGACGCCCTCGAAAAACTGCTCGACGAACATCCATGACCATGGGGACACATATCCTCGTCAGTGAGATCTTTCACTCCATACAGGGGGAATCATCCTTCGCCGGCTGGCCCTGCGCATTCATACGCCTTGCCGGATGCGGCCACGGATGCAGGCACTGCGACACGGCTTATGCCGAAGAAGAGGGGATCCTGATGCCGATCGAAGAGGCAGTTCGCCAGGCACTGTCGTTCGGGGCGCCATGCGTTGAAGTCACCGGCGGCGAGCCGCTCCGACAGCCCGGCGTCTACCCACTGCTCAAAGCCCTGTGTGACGGCAGCCCTCATGTGCTGCTCGAAACAGGCGGATTCCTTCCGGTCGACCGGGTAGATCCCCGCGTCCTGTCCATTATCGACATCAAGCCTCCATCGTCAGGAGTAGCGGAAGACAACTGCATCGAAAACATCCCGATTGCGCAACGGACGCCAGGGAAGTTCGAATTCAAGTTCGTGCTGGCATCCCGTGCTGACTATCTCTGGGCGAAATCCTTCATCACCGTGCACGGCATGGCCGGAACCTGCACGATCATCTTCGGAGCTGTGTTCGGAGAACTCGATCCCCGGTACCTTGCCGAATGGATTCTCGAAGACCGGCTTCCCGTAAGGATGCAGCTGCAGTTGCACAAGTATATCTGGAAACCCGATACAAGGGGTGTGTAAATGACCTCTCTCTCCGTCATCGTGCCCCTGTTCAACGAGCAGGAATCGCTTCCCGAGCTCTGCAACCGCCTCCTCGGGGCGCTTGCGGATCCTGGCCTGCACCGTTGCTTCCCCAACGGGTTCAGCTTTGAAATCATCATGGTCGACGACGGCTCGACTGACGGATCCGTGAGGCTCATCAGGCAGATGATCGCTGAAAGGCCCGAGATCCGCCTCATCTCCTTCAGAAGGAACTACGGAAAGACCGCCGCGCTCTCGGCAGGCTTCAGGGCCGCTTCCGGAGAGGTCGTCATCACGATCGACGCCGACCTGCAGGACGATCCGGAGGAATTTCGTCCGCTCGTCATGAAAATCCAGGAGGGTTTCGACATGGTGAGCGGCTGGAAACAGCAGCGAAACGACCCGATCAGCAAAACCCTGCCATCGAAAATCTTCAACCTGACGACCCGCATGTTCAGCGGAATTCCGCTGCACGACTTCAACTGCGGCCTGAAAGCATACCGTTGCGAACTGGCCGCATCACTCGACCTGCACGGAGAGATGCACCGGTACATCCCTGTCCTGGCGAAATGGAAAGGGTTCAGGGTCACGGAGATCCCGGTGAAGCACCATCCGCGTAAATACGGGAAAAGCAAGTTCGGCTCTGCAAGGTTTTTTGCCGGCCTGTTCGACTTTCTGTCAGTCATGTTCATCACGCGCTACCTGAAGCGTCCGATGCACTTTTTCGGCATGATGGGGCTCTGCAGCTTTATGACCGGACTCATCATCAGCCTCTATGTAACAGCCGACAAGCTGATGAATCACAAGCCGGTAAGCAACCGGCCGATCCTCTTTCTCGGCATCCTGCTGATCATCCTCGGGGTTCAGCTCTTCTCGACCGGACTGCTCGGCGAAATGCTTTCGACCCGTCCGACGCATGAGGCGGGCTGGGCCGTCCGTGAGACAGGCAACATTCCGGAAGAGAGCCTTGAAAAACTGAAGGAATAAGCCTGACTCGACCGGCTTGCTCAACCTGCATCACACCAAAACTTCGAAGAAGCAATCATGAAACGTATCGGCGCACATGTCAGTATTGCCGGCGGCGTCGAAAACGCGCCGCTGAACGCACGGGAGATAGGAGCCACGGCATTTGCCATGTTTACCAGGAACCAGCGCCAATGGCACTCACCGGAGCTCTCTCAGGGTTCGATAGAGGCCTTCAGGCATAACTGCCGGGAAGCAGGGTTCCTGCCGGGCCACATCCTGCCTCACGACAGCTACCTCATCAACCTCGGCCACCCGGAATCAGACAAACTCGACAAATCACGCCAGGCCTTCATCACCGAGATGAAACGCACTGAAGCGCTCGGGCTTGCCATGCTGAACTTCCATCCCGGCAGCCACCTCAACCTCGTCGACGAAGAGGAGTCACTGAAGCTCATTGCCGAATCGGTCAACCTGTCGCTTGAGGCAACCGGTGGCGTCACGGCAGTCATCGAAAATACCGCCGGCCAGGGAAGCAACCTCGGCTGGAAGTTCGAGCACCTTGCCATGATCATCGAACAGGTCGAAGACAAAACGAGGGTCGGCGTCTGCCTCGACACCTGCCACCTTTTTGCGAGCGGTTACGACCTCCGGACTCCGGAGTCCTTCGATGCCATGCTTGCGGAATTCGACCGTACCGTAGGGTTGAGCTACCTGAGGGGCATGCACCTGAACGACGCCAAACAGCAGCTCGGCAGCCGCGTCGACAGGCATGCATGCATCGGAAAGGGGATGATCGGCATCGATGCCTTCGCGCACATCATGCGCCACCCCGCACTTGACGAGCTCCCACTGATCCTCGAAACACCGGACTCCGAAGGATGGCCTGAAGAGATAAGGATGCTGTATGGATTTACAGGGGAGTAAGAAAGGGACTTAAAGAAATGGACCAAAAGGACTTAAGGGACCAGAAAGACATATGGGTTAAGATCACCGCCAGCAGGGCTCTTCCTTATGTCCCTTTGGTCCCTTTCCCTTATTTTTCCTTAAGAAACCTCGTCACAGACAGCAAACTGCCGAAAACACCGAGAGTGAGACCGAGCAGTACAAGACCGGGGTAAACGATCAGGGCTGAGGGGTGGAGGATCTGGTAAATGTTCGGTTCATGGCGCAGCAGGCCCTGTTCGAAAACCAGATAGACGCCGAGTGCGGCCAGCCCTCCCGAAACCAGCCCCTGAACGGCGCCTTCGATGAGATACGGAGCGCTGATGAACCGGCGGGTCGCCCCGACGAGCCTCATGGTCTTGATCATGTCGCGCCGGGCGTACATGGCGAGCCTGACGGTATAGGCGTTCATGACGATGGTGCCCAGGGCGATCACGCCTCCGACGACTGCGGTAATCAGGGTGAACAGACGCGCGTTCCGCTCTATTCCCGACAGATACTCCCTGTTGTACCTGATATCGAGGCCGTAATCAAGCTGGCTGATCTGCTTGCCGATCTGCGTTATGCTTTCGGGGCTTGTATAACCCGGCTTGAACTTCAACTTCACAGACCTCGGCAATGGATTCACGCCGAGGATTCCTACGACATCCTCTCCAAAATCGCGGGAAAATCTCGATGCAGCCTCGCTTTTGGAGATATAGTCAACCTCCTTGACGCCAACGATCGACTTCATCTTCAAAGCCAGCGTCTCTGCCTGGGAGTCGTTCATACCTTCACTGAAAAAAACCTCCAGTTCAACGCGCGACCGGACATCCTGGATCAGATCATAAAAACTGAGCGAAACCGTACCGAACAGCCCAAGCAGAACCAGTGAAAAAAAACCGACGGTCATGGTCACGACGGCGGGCAGCTTCGCCCGTCCCATGCCGGAAAACCCTTCCTTGATACTGTATGTAAAATCCATGTAGGCACGTATTTATTGGCTTCACTAAAAATTATACCAAAGAATCAATAAAAGCTGTTGCAAAAACAAGTTTTTTTTCTGATAATTACACCTACTTAATGGGGCTATAGCTCAGTTGGTAGAGCATTTGCATGGCATGCAAAGGGTCAGGAGTTCGAATCTCCTTAGCTCCACAGAAACAGAAAAGCGCAGATCACCTGCGCTTTTTCTGTTTCAACTCCCTCCCATATCATCGCTGAACGGTAATTCCCGCCGCCCTTGCGATGATGAATATCGTCCCGACAAACAGCGATGCCGCAAGACCGGCGGCAATGTTCAGCAAAGCGCCCGTAATAACCATCGTGGGGGTCATGCTGATGAGCGCTCCGGTCAGCGGCGAAGAAACTGCATATGCACACGCCGTGAGTACCGAAAACAGAAAACTGGTTGCAATGCTGCCAGCGAAAGAGACGAATAATTGCTCGCGACTTCCCTCCTTCACTGCCTTCTGCCTGCTGAGCTGCTTGACCGACCCCGGATCGAGCCTTTTCTTTACCGCCATCGCAACAAGGGCGATCAGGAGGAGTACGGGAACAAAAAGAGCATACACGGCAATCGACACGCTCCGGTCAGGGCTGAAAGTTCCTTGGCCTGTCATAACTGCCGCTTTGGTAAGCGTCCAGGAGGAACTGGCAAAAAATACGGTACCCCACAGAAGGGTAATCAATATCCATGTCCATACCGATTCAGGAAAAGGTTTCTTTATAGATTTTGCCATATTTGATCGTGTTTGAATGTTTTGACTGAAGATGATGTTTACATGTTTAACAGAAAGAAATGGCATTCAATTCCTGCATGATGAATTATGATGATGATTTTACAGGCCTGCGTCACGGGGGACGCTGGCAGCATGAAGCTGGAAGGTGTTTAATGGTTATGGTGGCACCTTCCAGCGTCGATTAAAATATTTCATTTTTCGCTTGATATATTATCTTCATTTACCCATTTTTTGGTGCAAAGATTTTACATAATCTTAAGTTTTTACCAATATGTGCGGAGTTTTCGGCGTATTTAATTCTAAAACTCCAGCCGAAGATACCTTCTATGGTCTGTACTCGCTGCAGCACAGGGGACAGGAAGCGGCAGGCATCGTGGTAGCAGAATACAACAAGGCCAAAAAGAAAACGCTGTTCAAACAGCATAAGGGTTCAGGACTTGTTTCCGAAGTGTTCAGGGACGAATCGATATTCGAGAACCTGACGGGATATGCAGCCATAGGCCACAACCGCTACTCTACTTCCGGCTCTTCAAAATCTATCAACAACATCCAGCCTTTCTCGCTCACCTACCGCTCCGGCAGTCTCGCAATCGCCCATAACGGCAACCTGACAAACGCCAGGACGCTTCGCAAGGAACTGACCGAGCAGGGAGTCATTTTTCAGGCATCTTCCGATACAGAAATCATTCCGCACCTTGCTGCACGAAGCAAGGAAAAAGAGCCGCTTCACCAGATTTATGACGCCCTGAGGCAAGTCGAGGGAGCTTACTCCATGGTCATACTGGCCAACAACCAGATGATCGCCGCGAGAGACCCTTTTGGAGTCCGGCCGCTGGCTCTCGGCAAGAAAATTGACCCCGCCACTGGGGAACTCGCCTATATCGTAGCCAGCGAAACCTGCGCATTCGACATCATCAAGGCTGAATACATCCGAGACATCGAACCCGGTGAAATCCTTCTGATCGACCACCTGGCCATCACCAACGAAAAACCGGTATCGATCTTTCTGCCGCCTACCGAACGCAAGGCACGATGCATCTTCGAATACGTCTATTTCGCAAGGCCGGACAGCTTCATCTTCCAGCACTCCGTCGACAAGGTTCGCAGGAACCTCGGCAAGAACCTTGCCAGGGAATCCACCTATGAACAGAAACCCGAAGCCAAGGAACTGACTGTCGTCAGCGTCCCTGACTCTTCAAACACGGCTGCCCTCGGTTTCGTCAGGGAGAGCAACAAGATGGGCAAACCCGCCCGCTTCGAGCACGGACTGATCCGCAACCATTATGTAGGCAGAACGTTTATCCAGCCAGGCATCCACAGCCGCGAAATCAAGGTCAGATCGAAATACAATATTGTAAGGGGCGTGATGCAGAACAGGCCGATCATCCTTGTTGACGACTCCATCGTTCGCGGGACGACTGCCAAAATGCTGATCAAGCTGGTGCGCGAAGCAAGCCCGAGCGAGCTTCACCTGCACATCAGCTCACCACCGATCACCAACCCCTGTTTTTATGGAATGGACTTCCCCACCAAACGTCAGTTGCTGACGCACATGCTCGCCGATGCTGAAAATGAGCTTGGCAACATCGAAAGAATCCGTGAGTACATCGGTGTCGACTCCCTGAGGTATCTCTCCATGCAGGGATTGCTGAACAGCGTGCCATCCTTCGAAAACGAATCCTGCAGCTACTGTACGGCATGCTTCAGCGGCGATTACCCCATCAGGGTGACCGACGCAACCACCGACAAGGAAGAGAACGATTAAGAGAAAGAAAGGGACCTGAGGGACTTGCAGGATATAATGACCGAGATGTAAAGAGAGGCGATGTGCTCTCTTTGCATCCCGGTCATTTTCTTTTTCCACTTCCACATCACCCAATAAAAAAGCCGTCTCGACTTGAACAATCGAGACGGCTTTTTTTCATTCCACGTTGCGCTGACTACCGGGTTCCCACAAGGAATCCCGGTAGTCAAGCTGCTTCGATTACCAGCTGAAGGAGGCTCCGATAGCACCTGCAGAAGGAGTACCGGTACCTACGCCGAGGCTTGCACCGATCGTGATGTTATCCGTCACGATGGCTTTACCGCCGATGGCGAATGCCTGCTCACCACCATAAGTACCAGCGCCTGCACCAATCGAGAACTGGTGTCCGGGCATTGGAGCCGGGATGGTAGCCATTGCCGCAACCTGAGCGATACCGCTGTAAGCCTTCTTCGATACCCTGTTCATCTGCTGCACGTTGACGCCATCGTAGTTGTCTACGCCATCCGCAACACCGGTCAGACGAGCAGGACCACCGTTATTTTCAAGATGTACTCCTGAATTGTTGACCGTTATGTTGGCGCTGCTGACATCTCCGATACGAACCTGGGGATTCGTCGAGTTGGCTGCAGTGGTTGCCTCGATAAGCTCCCTTGGCGTTCCGGATGTTCCGCCTACATCAAGAGTTGCTGAACCGTCCGTCAGGGTCCAGGTTGAGGTATTGCTGCCTCCGGAGACCTGTGTCGTGCTGCCTGCCACCACAAGGCCATGTCCACCTGCATTGGTCAACTGGGCGTTTGTCGCACTGACTGACAACGTACCATTCGAAGAGACCGGATCAACAACATTGCCTCTCAGAACCACATCGTTGTTTGCCGTCAGCGTTCCGGTGACCGTCGTGCCGTTTCCATTAACAACCACGCTGTTCGTTCCGTTCGTGATCGTCGTGGTCACACCGGTAATGGTGTTGGTCGTACCAGTGATGTTGTTGGCTACGCCATTAATGTTGTTGGTCGTACCATTAATGTTGTTCGTCGTACCGGTGATCGTGTTTGTCGTACCGCTGATCGACGTTCCGCTTGCGTTAACCGTCAGACCATTGTTGTTCACGGTTACCGATGCGACAGGGTTACCGCCTGCATTGCTCACCGTGACGTTGGCTACGCCGGTGCTCGTCGGTGCAAGTAGGTTGGTCGTCAGACCGGCGCTGTTACCCAGCCTGTCTACATAGACCGCTTCAGAACCGTCAGTAATGCTTGCAACCACGTGTCCGTTGTAACCACCCAGCTTGTACGCCGCGTTCTGGTCGATGCCGACGCTGTACCCGTAAACGCTCTCATTCAGGGTAGACTGCGTTGAGCTGACCGTTGAGCTGTAGTTACCGCTCGTAGCCTTGATGCCTGTGCCGCTCACCACAAGGTTGTTTGCACCGGCAGCGTCAGAAGCCTGTAACGTTGTAGTACCAGTCAGGGTGTTCTCCGATCCGTTCACACCGATCTCGTTCACATCACCCCTGGCATACATGTTGTTGTTAACGGTCAGTCGGGTATTAACAGTCGTGTCAGTTCCGTTAATATTAAACTCATTGACACCAGAGTTGTCGGCATTGACCGAGAATGAACCACCCTGCACCAAAGTAGAACCGTTAATCGTCGTTCCGGTAGCAGTGTTCACGACCACCCCATTGAAGCCGGCGACAATTGAGTTCCTTGTCGTCGTGTAACCGCCGATGAGGTTATCATCGCCGGATGCCGTAAGGTTGCCGTCCACATTAAGCGTACCAGCTACAGTTGTCGGCGTGTTAACTGTTCCGAGGGTAAGGGAAGTAACCCCGGCGTTGTTAACTGCGGTAATCAGGCTTACTCCCGATCCGATCGCACCAGTTCCAACCGTCAGCGTTGCCGAATTCTGACCCAGGGCAAACGTCGTGCTGCTGCCGTTCATAAGGGTCGTTGTAAGAATGTCTGACGTGACGCCATTCAACTGGCCGTTGGCATTCTGCACCCCAAGCGAAGCTGCACCTGTTGCGACATTCACGAGCGCCGTACCTGTAACGTTCGCAGCCGTACCGTTGGTATCCACCGACAGCGAACTGTTCAGGGTCGTCGGGCCTGCAACCGTAAGAGAGTTGTTCAGCGTCGTTGCGCCGTCTACCGTCAACGTTCCACCCAGCGTCGTATTACCGTCTACGTTCAAGGTACCGGTAACATTGGCATTGCCGTTGATTGTGGCATAACCATCGCTGACCACCAGGCTTACACCGTTTCCGACAAGGGTCGTGCTTGAACCAGGGGCTGTGCTGCCGATAACGTTCGTGTAACCAGTTGCAGTCAGATTACCCGTAACAGCCAGGGTATTGTTGATGACCGTCGGACCATTCAGCGTCGTGGGGCCAGCTACCGTCAGCGAACCGCCGATCGATGTATCTCCTGCAACAGCCAATGAACCGCCAATCGATGTGTCTCCTGCGACATCCAACGTGCTGTTCAGTGTCGTTGCACCTTCAACTGTCAGCGTACTGTTCAGCGTCGTCGCACCTGCTACCGTCAGCGTATTGCCGAGGGTGGTCGCGCCTGCCACGTCCAGTGTGCTGCCCAGCGTCGTCGCTCCGTTCACGTTCAGGGTGCCAGTGACATCCTGATTGCCGTTGACAGTTACAGTACCGTTGCTTACGACCAGGCTGACACCGCTGCCAACAATGGTCGTGCTCGTATCAACATTGGTATTGCCAATGACGTTGGTATCACCAGTCGCCGTGAAGTTGCCGGTAACGTCCAGCGTATTGTCTACCAGCGTCGCGCCGTTCAGCGTCGTCTCGCCCATCACCGTCAGGGTGTCGGACAGCGTCGTTGCGCCGACAACATCCAGCGTATTGCCAAGCGTCGTCGCGCCAGTCACACCCAACGTGTTGTTGATCTGGGTCGCACCGTTCAGCGTCGTCGCGCCTGCTACCGTCAGCGTATTGCCGAGGGAGGTCGCACCAGCAACGTCCAGTGTGCTGCCCAGCGTCGTCGCCTCGTTCACGTTCAGGGTACCGGTAACCAATGCGTTGCCGTCAATCGTCGTACCTGTCGTGCTGGAAACTTCGATGCTGTTTGCTCCTGCTGCAATCGTGTTCAGGGTCGTGTTGACGCCACCTATGGTGTTCACATCACCAGTTGCCGTGAAGTTGCCGGTAACGTCCAGCGTATTGTCTACCAGCGTCGCGCCGTTCAGCGTCGTCTCGCCCATCACTGTCAGCGTGTCGGACAGCGTCGTTGCGCCGACAACATCCAGCGTATTGCCAAGCGTCGTCGCGCCAGTCACACCCAAGGTGTTGTTGATCTGGGTCGCACCGTTCAGCGTTGTCGCGCCTGCTACCGTCAGCGTATTGCCGAGGGAGGTCGCACCTGCAACGTCCAGTGTGCTGCCCAGCGTCGTCGCTTCGTTCACGTTCAGGGTACCGGTAACCAATGCGTTGCCGTCAATCGTCGTACCTGTCGTGCTGGAAACTTCGATGCTGTTTGCTCCTGCTGCAATCGTGTTCAGGGTCGTGTTGACGCCACCTATGGTGTTCACATCACCAGTTGCCGTGAAGTTACCGGTAACGTCCAGCGTGTTGTCTACCAGCGTCGCGCCGTTCAGCGTCGTCTCACCCATCACCGTCAGCGTGTCGGACAGCGTCGTCGCGCCGACAACATCCAGTGTGTCACCAAGCGTCGTAGCACCACTTACACCCAGGATATTGTTGATCTGCGTTGCGCCGTTCAACGTCGTTGCGCCAGTTACAGTCAGCGTATTGCCGAGGGAGGTTGCGCCTGCCACGTCAAGTGTACTGCCGAGTGTCGTCGCACCAGTCACATCAAGGGTACCGGTGACAGCAGAATTGCCGTTTACGGTTGCGACGCCATCACCAACCACAAGGCTGACTGCATTTCCGAGAAGAGTAGTCGTGGTCCCGGCAGTTGTATTTCCAATGACGTTATCATTACCCGATGCCGTCAGGTTGCCGGTAACATCCAGCGTATTGTCCACCAATGTTGCACCGTTCAGCGTCGTCGCCCCATCAACCGTCAGCGAACTGCCGAGAGATGTCGCACCAGTCACACCAAGGGTGTTGTTGATCTGCGTTGCGCCGTCCAATGTCGTTGCGCCAGTAACAGTCAGCGTGCTACCGAGTGAGGTTGCGCCTGCCACATCAAGGGTGCTGGCGAGTGTAGTCGCTTCATTTACATCCAGCGTACCGGTGACCAGTGCGTTGCCGTCAATCGTCGTACCCGTCGTGCTGGATACTTCAACACTGTTCAGCCCGGCTGTAATCGTATTGGTGGTCGTATTGCTGTTTCCAATAGTGTTTACAGTACCATTGGCCGTCAGGTTGCCGGTAACGTCCAGCGTTCCTGCGACTGTTGTTGCCGTTGTAGAGACACCAAGCGTGATTGCTGTTGTACCTGCGTTGTTGGTCGCATTGATCAATGTAACGTCTGATCCAGGGGCGCCTGTACCGACCTGCAAAGCCGCAACCCCATCTGCCAGGCTCAGGTTCGTGGAGTTGGTGCCGCCGCTCAGGGTAGTAATACCTGTTGTTCCATCAATGGAAAGACCGTGGCCATTCGAAAGCAGGTCAACAGAATTACTCGTTATGGACAGGGAACTTGAGTCACCAAGCAGTGATGATGATATCGTAGCGCCTCCTGTGCCGAGGATGCTTCCGGAACCTGCATCGAGACCAACACCGGTGATGAGACCAGTAGAGGTAATCGCACCACTATCGATTGTCCCTGTGCCCAGATCAAGGCTTGTGCCGCTGATCGCGCCGCCGCTGATGCCGCCGCTGCCTACGTCAAGGCTCGTTCCAGTGATTGTGCCACCGCTGATCGAACTGCTGGTAATCGTGCCTACGTCAATAAGATTCCCACCGTTCAAGTCGGCGTTGCCGCTCGAAAGAGCAAGACCTGCACTGGTCATCAAGCCGCTCGATGTGATCGCGCCACTGCTGATTGTGCCAACTCCGCTCAGGTTTCCACCCGTTAACGTAGCAACGCCATCAGTAATAGTTCCGCCACTCACTATACCGGTAGTCTCGATCGTACCTGCACCTGCATCCAAACTGGTGCTCGTGATTGCACCACTGCTGATCGTGCCTGTCGTGCTCAAGTTACCAGCTGTCAATGTCGCCGTGCCATCCGTGAAGCTCGTACCCGTAACTGCGCCTGTCGATGTGATCGCGCCACTGTTGATTGTGCCTACGTCAATAAGATTGCCACCGTTCAAGTCGGCGTTGCCGCTCGAAAGAGCAAGACCTGCACTGGTCATCAAGCCACTTGATGTGATCGCGCCACTGCTGATTGTGCCAACTCCGCTCAGGTTTCCACCCGTTAACGTAGCAACGCCATCAGTAATAGTACCACCACTCACTATACCGGTAGTCTCGATCGTACCTGCACCTGCGTCCAAACTGGTGCTCGTGATTGCACCGCTGCTGATCGTGCCTGTCGTGCTCAGGTTACCAGCTGTCAATGTTGCCGTGCCATCCGTGAAGCTCGTACCCGTAACTGCGCCTGTCGATGTGATCGCGCCACTGTTGATCGTCCCTACGTCAATAAGATTGCCACCGTTCAAGTCGGCGTTGCCGCTCGAAAGAGCAAGACCTGCACTGGTCATCAAGCCACTCGATGTGATCGCGCCACTGCTGATTGTGCCAACTCCGCTCAGGTTTCCACCCGTTAACGTAGCAACGCCATCAGTAATAGTACCACCACTCACTATACCGGTAGTCTCGATCGTACCTGCACCTGCGTCCAAACTGGTGCTCGTGATTGCACCGCTGCTGATCGTGCCTGTCGTGCTCAGGTTACCAGCTGTCAATGTCGCAGTGCCATCGGTGAAGCTCGTACCCGTAACTGCGCCTGTCGATGTGATCGCGCCGCTGTTGATCGTGCCTGTCGTGCTCAGGTTACCAGCAGTCAATATCGCCGTGCCATCGGTAATCGTACCACCGCTGATCGTGCCCGTCGTGGTCAGGTCGTTGGCGCCCATTTGAACGTCGCCATTAATGTCAACCCCACCCCGAGCATTACCGATACTGACAAGACCAGTGCCGCTTCCGTTGCCGATGTTTGTCTGGTCTGCCGTGGTGGTATTGATGTTCGTTGTTCCCGTTATCGTTGCACCTTCTGTGATAGTCGTGCCACCTGCGATCGATGCACCCCCTGCGGATACCGTCAACGCACCATTCGATGTTATGCTGTCTGCAGTAACACTACCGGCGTCAACGGTACCGGTAGCTGTAATATTATTTGCATTGGTTATGCTTCCGTTGGTCATGTCCAAATCACCGGTAATGCTCGCATTACCGCCGATGCTCGCATCGCCGCCAGTCGTCAATGTGCCGCCGCTCAAGGCAACACCGCTGACCGTTCCGCCGATCGAGGTGATATTCCCCGTGGAGTTGATCGTGCCGCCATTGATCACAGCGCCACTTACCGATCCGTTGGCGGTGGAGATGTTGCCAACCGCAGTGATGTTCGTTGCGGATGTGACGCCACCAGCTCCGGTTGCCGATACCGTGGAACCGCTGACCGTACCTCCGGTGGTGATAATATCACCTGTAAGGGAGGTAATGTCTCCAGATGTTGTCGAAACGCTGCCTCCAGTGATTGTGGTGCCTGCACCATCGGTGATCGTGCCGCCAAGCAACGTTCCGCCGGTGACCGTACCGGTAGCATTTATGTCGCCGGGAGTTGAGATATCATTTGCAGCTGGTCCTACAAGCCCAATAGTTACGCCTGTAGGCGTATTTACAGTGCCACCTAAACCTTCTACCCAAACATCTCCAACCGCAGCTTGCGCCACGTTGGTGATCGTAACGGCGCCTGCACCGGTAATCATGCCATAAATCATGGCCAGGCCAAGGGTTCTCTTGTAAAAATGTCCGCGAATTCGAGGACGGCGTGATCTTGAGATCTTCATGTTTTGCTCCTTTATGGGGTATTGCAATTAGTTAGCGGATAATTACTTAACAGGTTTATCGAAATACTCAGGGTTACTGATTATCACGAGAGGAAAAGCTTTGTTCAACGACTTACGACAGTTTCTGAATCATCATCAATCCGAAAGGCAGAAATACCCGGCTTCACTCACTCAATACATCGCCAGAGTACTCTCATCTTGTCATTACATGAACATCACTTCACACAAATCCTGCATCATAGTATCAATCCGTACCAATCACGTCAGGAGCATATCGAAGGGTATACGCCTAATATGCACACTGAGTATTATAAGTATATTTTTTTCATAAGTCAACGCAGTTCAAAAAATACATGTGACTTCGCCTTAAAATTTAAGCGTATCTTTATACTTCAAATCACAGTAAACGGCTCAAAAAGAAAACCCGAAAACCCTATGAATAGAGGTTGTGACGCACAATTCCAGTAACTTCTCTTCTTCGACAGCACGAATTTTCACAGATGATGCATTTTTGTAACAAGTCACCATTATCGGATTCCATATTCCGCAATCTGCTCCGGTCCGCCGCGTCAAAATCCTCTCAATTGAAATTCGGATTGAGGTAACAGCAGACAGATGGTCTCGTTCAATGTGGGTGGGGAAATACCTTTGCCGTTCCGTTTTTCGGTCGCGGCAAAGACGTGGCAGGAGAGTCGAAAAAGAGCGTTGCTTCCGGAGCTTTTCGTCAACAAAAAAAGGCCGCCATTTCTGGCAGCCTTTTTTTGCGCCTGCCCTTTCGGGTCAGGCCATGTTCATGAGGCCTATTTCTTGACCTGCTTGCACTCGATCCTCACGGAGGTGTGGGGAACGGCTTCGAGACGTTTTTTCGGAATCGGCTTGCCTGTTTTGACGCAGATGCCGTAGGTCCTGTTCCTGATCCTTTCGAGCGCCTGGTCGATGTAGTGCAGATAGCGTTCGTCACGGGCGATAAACATGAAACGCTGTTCGCGATCCATGGTTTCCGTGCCGTGATCGGCCATATGCATGGAGTAGTTGGAGTTGATAGAGTCCTCGACGCTCTCTTCTGAAAGGGAGGAGCGCAGGATGTCGAGGTCTCGGAGAACCTCCTCACGCCGTTTCAGCAGAAGCTGCCTGAAATGCTCGAGCTCCTCGTCAGTCAGGTATGTTTTTATCAGTTTCGTCTCCTCGGAAACGTCTGCTGAACTCTTCGGAGCACTGCTGGTTTTCTTCGACATGATGTTCTTAGGTTACAGGTTCTAACGGTAAACCGTAAAAATGCACGATTATAATAACATCAGGAACGCGATTTTTCAAGCGCGAGTCGACACAATTCGCCATTGACCTGATCTGATTCTTCGCCGCCCGACGATAAGTCAAGCGTTTCAAGCGAAATACCGGTCGCAAGCGTCTCTTCCATAATATAAGCTTCGCTTGACCTGACAGCTTCGAGAAGTTTTTCAGTGCCCATCAGAGAGAGTTCGATCCTGTCGGTGATCTCCAGGCCGCTCTCTTTCCTGAGAGTCTGGATTTTACTTACAAGTTCCCGGGCAAGTCCGAGCATTTCTAGTTCCGGCGTCATTTCGGTGTCGAGAGCGACCATGATGCGGTGGGCGTCGTCTGCGGCCACAAGCCAACCTTCGATGTCTTCGTGCACGATATCGACATCCTCCCTGGTGAGGCTGAACTGCCTGCCGTCGAGGTCGATTTCAAGCGTTCCCTCCTTTTCAAGGCGCGAGATCTGCTTGTGGCTCATGACGCGGATAGCTTCGGCGAGGGCTTTCATATCCTTGCCGAAACGTGGCCCGAGGGTCTTGAAGTTCGGCTTGGCTTTCTTGCTGATGACCGAGCCTTCGTCCTCGATGTATTCGATCTTCTGGATATTGACCTCTTCCATGATGATCTCTGCGACCTGCTCGTAGGCCTCCCTCGACAGCGAGTCGTCCACGGCGAGAAGAATCCTCTTGAGCGGCTGGCGCACCTTGATGGATGCCTTTTCGCGCATGGTGCGGACAAGCGATGTGATGATCTGCGCCTTTTTCATCCGCTCTTCGAGCGGGCGGTCGACCAGGCCGGGATCCGCCTGCGGCCAGTCAGCCAGGTGCACCGATTCGGCCTCTTCCCTGCCGGTCGTGCCGTTGAGGTCGAGATAGATCCTTTCGGCGATGAAGGGCGTGAACGGCGCAAGCAGTTTCGCGAGCGTCATGAGCACCGTGTAGAGCGTCTGGTAGGCCGAAAGCTTGTCGGGGCCCATGGCGCCTTTCCAGAAACGCTTGCGTGAGCGGCGGATGTACCAGTTCGACAGGTCGTCGACCGTGAAGTCGTTGATGAGCCTCGACGCACCGGTCAGGTCGTACTGCTCCATGCGGGTCCGTACCTGTTCGACCAGGGTGTTGAGGCATGAGAGTATCCATCGGTCGAGTTCGGAACGCTCCTGGACAGGGATCTCCGGATCCTGGAACCTGAAGCCGTCGACGTTGGCGTACAGGACGAAAAAGTTATAGCTGTTGACGTATGCCCTGAAGAACTTGCGCTGCTCCTCCTCGATCTCGTCCGCGTTGAACAGTTTCGGACGCCACGGGGGGCTGGTGACCATGAGGTACCAGCGGATCGCGTCGGCGCCGTACTTGCCCATCGTCTCGAAGGGATCGACCACGTTGCCTTTCGATTTTGACATCTTCTGGCCGCTCTTGTCGAGGATATGGCCGTTGACGATCAGGTTCTTGTATGCCGGACGGTCGAAGATCAGCGTTGCGATGGCGTGCAGGGTGTAGAACCAGCCCCTCGTCTGGTCGACGCCTTCGGCGATGAAGTCGGCCGGGAAGGTTTTGTCGAAAAGCTCCCTGTTCTCGAAGGGGTAGTGAAGCTGTGCAAACGGCATGGAACCGCTGTCGAACCAGACGTCGACCAGTTCGGGGGTGCGATTGAAGCGCTTGCCGTCCTTTATGAAATAGACGCGGTCGACGAACGGCTTGTGCAGGTCGAGCTCCACGAGCCCCTTGTCGAGCGCTTCGCCGAGATTCATGGCCGTACCGTCGATGTCGATCAACCCTTCGCGAAGTTCGGCGATTGACCCCACGGCGAAAAGCTTGCCGGAAGAGGCGTCGTCGCCTATGGAGAACTCCTCGGCGACCCAGATCGGCAGGGGTGATCCCCAGAACCGTTCACGGGAGAGCGCCCAGTCCTTGTTCTCTTCGAGCCAGTTGCCGAACCGGCCCGAACCGATCTCCGGCGGATTCCAGTTGATGGTCCTGTTCAGTTCCACCATGCGTGCGGCAATGCTGGTCGTGCGGATATACCAGGATTCGCGGGCATAGTAGATCACCGGTACGTCGTAACGCCATGAGAAAGGATAGGTGTGGGTAATGGTCTCCCTGCGGTAGAGCTTGCCCTCCTCCTTGAGGCGGCGCATGATCAGGGGATCGGCATCCTTGAAGAACATGCCTTCGTATTCAGGGACCTCGGCGGTGAAGCAGCCGTTGCGTGCGACCGGCTGGAGCATCGGAAGGTCGTACCTCTTCGCCTGCTCGTAGTCGTCCGCGCCGAAAGCCGGTGCGAGGTGCACGATGCCCGTGCCGTCTTCGGTGGAAACGAAATCGCCCGCCGTAACGTACCAGGCCCGTTTTTCGGGAGTGAAATATGAGAAGAGCGGTTCGTAGTCGCGCCCTTCAAGGTCACGGCCCTTGAGCTCCCCGGTCACCTGCCATGCGGACTCTTCGCCGATCTTTTCGACGAGCACCTGGAGGCGTGATTTTGCGAGGATCAGCTCTTCGCCGGTCTCTGCGTGGCGAACGTTCACGTAGTCGATGTCGCTGCCGACGGCGAGCGCCACGTTGGAAATGAGCGTCCACGGCGTCGTGGTCCAGACCAGCAGGCTCTCGGTCGAGCCTTTCAGGCGGAACTTAACGTAGATGCTCGGGTCCTGGACCTCCTTGTATCCGAGCGCCAGTTCATGCGAGCTGAGCACCGTTTCGGACTTCGGGTCCTGCGGCACGATCTTGTAATCCTTGAAGATCAGCCCTTTGTCGAAAATAGTCTTCAGGGCCCACCATACCGATTCGATGTAGTTGTTGTCGCAGGTGATGTAAGGGCTGTCCATGTCGACCCAGTAACCCATCTGTTCGGTCAGCTTGCCCCACCCTTCGCGGTTGTCCTCGATGTGGTGATAGACCAGCTCCCGGGCCTCCTTGTTGAACTGCCCTTCGCCGTAGTCAAGGACCTGCGACTTGTTTTTCAGGCCGAGCTTCTTTTCGACCGATATCTCGACTGGCAGGCCGTGGGTGTCCCATCCTGCCTTGCGGGGCACGTTGTAGCCCTGCATGGCCTTGTACCTGCAGACGACGTCCTTGATGGTGCGGCTGAAAACGTGGTGTACGCCAGGCTTGCCGTTGACCGTCGGAGGCCCTTCGTAGAATGAAAAGATTCCGTTCGGCGCATCTTTTTCGAGGCTTTTCCTGAAAATTCGGCGGTCGGCCCAGAACTGCTGGATCTCGGCCTCCATGGCGCTGTATGGGAGATTCGAAGGGTACTCGCGATAGGTATCGGGCATGGCTGTCAGAATGTCAAACTGGAAGTTCATGT
The DNA here is from genome assembly GCA_013334965.1 of Chlorobiaceae bacterium. Taxonomy (GTDB): domain Bacteria; phylum Bacteroidota; class Chlorobiia; order Chlorobiales; family Chlorobiaceae; genus Chlorobaculum. Next base: position 122,087 of record JAAXWO010000004.1, read on the forward strand.
GCAGAGCAGGACCGGCCCGGCTCTGCGGAAAAGACTGAATATACGAGAATCGGCAGGAAAAGAGAAAGGCAGGCTCTTTTGCGGAGACCTGCCTGTAACCCAAGAGGATGCTTCCCGGCAGGAGCCGGAGACGAAACCGGTTAACGACCTTTATTTTCGTTGATCGAGTTATTGATGCCGTCCAGGATCTGCTTGGCCACGACCGTCAGCGAATCAAGCGTCGACGCCACTATTTTGCTCAATGGGGTAAGCGTACCGTCGAGCATGGTGCCCAACCCTACGAGGATGGTGGACAAATCACCTTTGACGACATCGCCAGTGCTCTGCTGCTGCGCCTGGGGCCGCTGCACCTGAAAGGGGGATTTCAATTCTTCAGACATATGGTACCGGAATTTGGTTTGAATCGGAATGGAGCGCCAGCAAAAATGAAATGTATCATAATAATCGGTGCCGTCAAAATAGGGCGACCGCCTGAATCCAGTGTCGGCGCGGCCGGTTGGTGGTCACAGACGGCCGTAGTTGTCTTCGAGACGGATAATGTCGTCCTCGCCGAGGTATCCGCCCGACTGCACTTCGATAAGTTCCAAGGGGACTTCGCCCTGGTTTTCAAGCCTGTGGCTGGCCCCGACAGGGATATAGATCGACTGGTTCTCGATGAGCGCCACCCGCCTCTCTTCAACCGTTACAAGGGCCGTGCCCGTTACGACGATCCAGTGTTCGGCGCGGTGATTGTGCTTCTGGAGCGAAAGGGCTGCCCCGGCCTTTACCGTAATGCGCTTGACCTTGAACCGTTCGCCCTGGTCGACGGTTTCGTAGGAGCCCCAGGGCCGGTAGACTCGCCGGTGGATGAGCGGCTCTTCGCGATTTTGCATCTTGAGCTGGTCGACGATCGCCTTGACTTCGTGCACATGCTCTTTTGAGGCGACAAGAACGGCATCGGCTGTCTCGACGATCACGTGGTCGTCAAGACCTACCGCGGCCACCAGGCGGCTGGTGGCGTGCAGGTAACTGTTGTGGACTTCGTGCACCAGCACGTCGCCCCTGATGACGTTACCGTCACGGTCGCGATCCTGCACGTCCCAGAGCACCGACCAACCCCCGACGTCACTCCAGCCTGCATCGAGCGGAACGACGAAAGCGTTCGAGGTCTTCTCCATGACTGCGTAATCGATCGAATCGGAAGGACAGGCCGCAAAAGACTCTTCATCGAGCCGCAGAAAGTCCAGGTCACGTTTTGCAAGCCGCAGGGCGTTTCGACATGCTTCAAGCATCTCCGGATGAGCGGATTCAAGTTCCGCGAGATAGACTTCAGGCCGGAACAGGAACATGCCGCTGTTCCAGAAGTAGTCCCCCGATGCCAGATAGCTTTCGGCACGCTCCTGCGAAGGTTTTTCGACAAACTCGGTAACGCGCCTCTCCGCCCCGGGCTTCCAGGAACCCGATTCTGCCCGGATATAACCATAGCCCGTTTCAGGTGAACGCGGTTTGATGCCGAACGTTACGAGCCCTCCTGCATCTGCTGTGCCGAGACCCGATTCGATCGAGTCACCGAATGCTTTCCGGTCAAGGATGACGTGGTCGGCGGGCATGACGAGCATGAGGGCGCCCGGTCTGCTTTCGACCAGCATGAGGGCGGCGATGGCTGCCGCCGGCGCAGTGTTGCGGCCGCAGGGTTCAAGGATGATGGTGCAGGTGTCGGCCTCAACCTCCCGGAGCTGCTCCGCGACAAGAAAGCGGTGCTCATCGTTGCAGACGCAGATGACCGGACCGATTCGCTCAATGCCCGACAGTCGCTGCACCGTATCCTGCAGCATTGTCCACTCTCCGAAAATCGGAAGGAGCTGTTTCGGGTACAATGCCCTGGATAGCGGCCAAAGCCTGGTTCCTGCACCGCCACTGAGAATGACTGGTATGATCATGGCTGAATCACGGGAAGTGGTTTTAATGGCAATATCGCAGGCAGGGCTCAACAGCCTGCATACATCCTTTCATAATAGTGCTGGTACTCCCCGGAGGTGACTTCGTCGAGCCAGCCCTGGTTGCCGAGGTACCAGTCGACAGTCTCTTCCAGACCCTGCTCAAAGGTCAGGGAGGGTGTCCATCCGAGTTCGCGCTGCAGCTTTGAAGCATCGATCGCGTATCGGAGGTCATGGCCTGCCCGGTCGGTCACGTGGGTAACAAGGGACTCCGAAGCGCCTGTTTCGCGCCCGAGTTTCCGGTCCATGATCCTGCAGAGCAGCCTGATGAGTTCGATGTTGGTCCATTCGTTGTGACCGCCGATGTTGTAGGTCTGGCCGATGCTGCCGCCGTGGTAGATGACGTCGATCGCCCGCGCATGATCGACAACCCATAGCCAGTCACGGACGTTCTCCCCTTTACCGTAGACCGGAAGGGGTTTCTGAAGGCGGATGTTGTTGATGAACAGCGGGATCAGCTTTTCGGGAAACTGGCAGGGCCCGTAGTTGTTCGAACAGTTGCTGATCACCACCGGCAGGCCGTAGGTGTCGTGGAACGCCCGGACGAAGTGGTCCGAAGAGGCTTTCGAGGCGGAATAGGGACTGTGGGGATCGTACGGGGTCGATTCAGTAAACAGCCCTTCGCTGCCGAGAGTACCGTAGACCTCATCCGTCGATACGTGATAGAAGAGCTTTCCGTCATACTGCCCCTCCCAGGCGGCTCTTGCTGCAATAAGGAGATTGACCGTTCCAAGGACGTTGGATACCACGAATTCGGCCGGATTGGCGATGGAGCGATCGACGTGCGATTCTGCGGCAAGGTGGATGACGCCGTCGAACCGGCACTCTTCGAACAGTTTCATCAGGAATGCCCCGTCCGCGATGTCACCTTTGACGAACCGGTAGTTCGGCAGCGACTCGACCTCCCTGAGATTGGCCAGGTTACCTGCGTAGGTAAGCTTGTCGAGGTTCGTTATGGAGTAGGAGGGATGGTTTTTCAGAAAATGCCTGACGACATGCGATCCGATAAAACCTGCTCCTCCGGTAATGAGAATATTCATCTGGATGACGGGAGTCGAATTATGAGTTATGGGTGATCGGCAATGGGGGCGAGGCGTGAGAGCATTGCCTTCAGGGACTCTTCCCAGTGGGGAATGTCAAGGGCCCAGGCCTCTTTTATTTTCTTTTTGTTCAGTACGCTGAAATGGGGGCGTCTGGCCGGGGTCGGGTAGTCGCTGCTCTCGATCGGGGTTACCCGGCATTGCAGCCCCCCGATCTCCATGACTGCCCTTGCGACATCGTACCATGAGCAGACTCCCTCATTGGAGTAGTGATAGGTCTCTGCATACCGTTGTGCCGGTTCGCGCCGGTCGAGGATCGAAACAATGGCTGCCGCGAGATCGGCCGCCCAGGTCGGCGTGCCTGCCTGGTCGAACACCACTCCGATCGACTCTTTCTCGCTGCCGAGCCTGAGCATGGTCTTCATGAAGTTATGCCCGTGGATCGAATAGAGCCATGAGGTCCTTATTATTATATGCGACGGAGCTATCCTGCGGATCTCCTCTTCGCCCTCCCATTTTGATTGCCCGTAGACTCCGAGCGGCCGGGCCGGATCATCTTCCCGGTATGGCCGGCTGTTGCTTCCGTCAAACACGTAGTCGGTCGAAACCTGCACCAGCAAGGCATCAAGGCCCTTTGCAACCGTTGCCAGCACTGCTGCGCCGTCGCGGTTTACCCTGAAGGCTGTTTCGGCATCGCTCTCGGCACGGTCGACTGCCGTATAAGCGGCACAGTTGACGATCGCCTGTATGCCGTGGTCCCGGCAGAAACCCTCCACCTGCGCCGGGCTGGTGATGTCGAGTTCAGGCAGGTCCATGAAAAACCAGGTATGGCCGAGATGGGCTGGTTGCAGTTCCTGAAGTTCGGAGCCGAGCTGCCCCCGACTTCCGGTTACGAGAATGTTCATTCGATTCTTTTCAATACTTGCTATAACAGAAAGCTCCCGGCGCGTGGCAAGGCCAGGTCCACCCCTTCAATCTCATGGAGCATCGGCTGTCGCTCATCCTTTTCCGACAGGCTGACGTCGGCAAGGGGAAGCTGCCAGTCGATGCCTATTGCAGGATCGTTCCAGCGGACGCCGGCATCTGATGACGGGGCATAATACGCATCACATTTGTAATTGAACACAGCTTTGCTGCTCAAAACTGCAAATCCATGGGCAAAACCCGGCGGAATCCACAACATGCGATGGTTCTGGTCACTGAGCAGTTCGGCCACATGGCGGCCGAAGGTCGGCGACCCCTTCCGGATGTCGACGGCCACATCAAGAACGATCCCCTGGATGACACGCACCAGTTTGCCCTGTGCGTGGGGCGGTTTCTGGTAATGAAGTCCGCGAAGCACTCCGTAACGCGAAAAGGATTCGTTGTCCTGCACAAATTCGCGTGCCCCGGCATGGCGCTCGAAAATGTCCTTCCGGAAAGATTCGAAAAAGTAACCCCGTTCGTCACCAAAGAGGTCAGGCTCGAACAACAGGACTTCCGGAAGAGCTGTCTTTATGACATGCATGGTAAATTACTGGATAGAAATTCAATGATTCAGCGACAACGGACCGCGACAGGCAAAACGGTCAGGCGGAACGGTCGGGGCCAAGCTTGAGCATTTTGGAGAGGTACTGGCCGTACTGGTTCTTGAGCAGCGGGGCGGCGAGACGTTCAAGGGCTTCGTCGCTGATCCAGCCGCTGCGCCATGCGATCTCTTCAGGACAGGCGATTTTGAGTCCCTGTCGCTTTTCAACGGTTTCGATAAAATTGCCGGCGGCCTGAAAAGATTCGTGCGTGCCGGTGTCGAGCCAGGCAAACCCCCTGCCCATGATGGAGCAGACAAGCTCCCCCCTGTTGAGGTACGCCTCGTTCACGGAGGTGATTTCAAGCTCCCCTCTCGGCGACGGACGGACTCCGGCTGCGACGCTGACGACGTTGTTGGGATAGAAGTAGAGACCCACGACGGCATAGCTGGATTTCGGATCGTCAGGCTTTTCCACGATCGACAGAACCCGGCCGTCGGCGTCGAACTCAACCACCCCGTAACGTTCCGGTTCGCTTACGTAATAGCCGAACACCACGGCTTTTCTCTCGACGATCACCGTACGCACCGCTTTTTCAAGCATCGCGGTGAACCCGTAGCCGAAAAAGATGTTGTCCCCCAGAACCAGGCAGACGTCGTCGTCGCCGATAAACTCTTTGCCGAGTATGAACGCCTGAGCCAACCCGTCAGGGCTCGGCTGGACCGTGTAGCTGAGAGAGATTCCCCAGTCGCTTCCGTCACCAAGCAGTTTGATGAAGGAGGACTGATCCTCGGGAGTGGTTATGACGAGGATATCCCTTATACCGGCAAGCATAAGCGTGGTAAGGGGATAATAGATCATCGGCTTGTCGTAGACAGGCAGCAGTTGTTTGGATATGCCCCTGGTGACAGGATAGAGGCGGGTTCCCGACCCACCGGCGAGAATGATTCCTTTCATGATGCGTCGTAATCGGTCTGGGATTACCGTTTTCAAGCCTCTTTTATTCAAAAAGGCACGTTCTTGTTAATATAGGTAAAATTATCGTCGTTTGTCGATTGGTCAGGCCGAAATGGCGAAATGATGACGTAAATACGAAGAGAGCAAAGGACTCATACTTGCGATCTGTCGATTTTGTGAACCGACGCATAAATAGCGAAACAGATCAAATTAAGCGACTGGAATCCGCGACATCGGAAAACACCGGTTTCAGCCGACGATATAATTACTTACCTTATCGATGATCGAAAACACCTCGATTGACCGTCGCGAACGGATTCATTGCCGGGGCCGCGAGGCTTGATCTTCTGCCTTGATGATCGCCCTGCCTGAAAACCGTGACCTTGATCGAAATATCCTGAGCAAGCCATGCCTGCCAAAAGCACTGATACAAGCAATACCGGCAAAGAACATTTCTACATCAATCGAAAAGCGAGGGATGTATACCATCTGAACGATCCCGACCTGCTTTTTTTACCGCCGGAACGCCGGAAAGCCATCGTGCAGGCAGAGCTGCAAACCGAGGCGATCAATGCGCGAATCGCACTGGTGAAGGGTAGTGATGCGAAAAAAATCCTTCCCGCACAGTTTCACGGCATGAAGCTGCTCCATGAGCTTTTCCATCATGTCATGGCAAAAGCATCAGGCCTATCGGGATCCGCACTCGCCATTCTCGACACGGACAGCTCCCACTGGCATACAAAGGAGTACCTGGGCAACTTCCTCGAACTGTTCCCTCCCCAGGAGCTTTACCGCTCGCAGAAAAGCCTGGACGAGTACCTGAAAAACAGCGAGAAAATGGTCGAGACCATTGAAGAGTCCTATCTCGTCTGGCTCAACAACCAGAACCCTGCACTCGAACAGTTTGCGGATTTCCTGTCGGACGATGAACTTCAAGGCAACAGAACCTATCCCCACATGGTCAGGGCGATGAAAACCGCCATGCATGCGGTCGGCCCCATTGGCCCTGATGGCATCGACCTTGACGAATTGCTCCTCAAGCCCCTGAAACATTCGCCCGATTCGCTCCTCGCCCAGCTCAGGTACATAAGGCTCCATTGGGCCGAGTTGCTCCAGGACTCTCCATGGTGGGAGATTCTCGACGAGACGATAACCCTGATCGAGGATGAAGACCGCTACCTGTTTTTCGAAAAGCTCGCCCAGGAGCAGGAGCTCCCCGGCGGCGTCATGGGCGACAAGGAGGTGCACGTCCCGGCCTATTCGAGCATTGCGGACGCTCCGGCCCGTTACTCGCACGATTCGTCCTGGATGCCTGAAGTGGTCATGATCGCCAAAAGCACCTACGTCTGGCTCGACCAGCTCAGCCGCCAGTACGGCTACCCGATACGCCGCCTGCAGGAGATCCCCGACCAGGAACTGGATCTGCTCGCCGAGCGGGGCTTCACTGCGCTGTGGCTTATCGGCCTCTGGCAGAGAAGCCATGCATCGCAGAAGATCAAGCAGCTCCAGGGCAACCCGGAGGCGAAAGCGTCTGCCTATGCCCTCGAAAAGTATGACATCGCCGATGAACTCGGCGGCTACGATGGATACCTCAATCTCAGGGATCGCGCAATCCAGCGCGGCATACGCCTCGCCAGCGACATGGTGCCGAACCATACCGGCATCGATTCCGAACTGGTGAGGGAAAGGCCGGGATGGTTCCTCAGCAGCAATGAACCGCCCTACCCGAACTATACCTACAACGGCCCGAACCTGAGCCCGGACAACCGTTACGGCATCCATATCGAAGACGGTTACTGGAACCGCTCAGACGCGGCCGTGACCTTCAAGAGGATCGATTACATGACCGGGGACACCCGGTACATCTATCACGGCAACGACGGCACCAACATGCCGTGGAACGATACCGCCCAGCTCAATTTCCTCGACCCCGAGGTCCGCGAGGGGGTGATCCGCCAGATTCTCCATGTCGCCAGGATGTTCCCGGTTATCCGGTTCGATGCGGCGATGGTGCTTGCGAAAATGCATATCCAGAGGTTGTGGTACCCGCTCCATGGACATACGGCCGGAGTTCCGTCGCGCGGCGCCTGGTCGAAGAGCATGTCGGAGTTCGAAGCGGCCATTCCCGAGGAGTTCTGGCGGGAAGTGGTGGACCGGGTCGCCAGCGAGGTGCCGGACACGCTCCTGCTTGCTGAAGCGTTCTGGATGCTTGAGGGCTATTTCGTCAGGACTCTCGGGATGCATCGCGTCTATAACAGCGCGTTCATGCACATGCTGAAAAAAGAGGATAACGCAAACTATCGCCAGCTCATCAAGAATACCCTTGAGTTCGATGCCGAGATCCTCAAGCGTTATGTCAACTTCATGAACAATCCCGACGAGGATACGGCCATTTCGCAGTTCGGGAAGGGCGACAAGTATTTCGGGGTGTGCATGATGATGCTGACCATGCCGGGGCTACCGATGATCGGACACGGACAGGTCGAAGGGCTGACCGAAAAATACGGAATGGAGTATGCGCGGGCCTATTACGACGAGCAGCCTGACGGCGATCTGGTCGGCAGGCATTACCGCGAAATCTTCCCGATCATGAAGAAGCGCCGGCTGTTTGCCGACGTCTGCAATTTTTTCCTGTTCGACCTCTACACTCCCGACGGGAAAGTGGACGAGAACATATTCGCATACTCCAACAGGGTCGGCGAAGAGATCGCACTCATCCTCTTCAACAACCGCTATGAGGCATCAGAGGGTTGGATAAAGGTTTCTGCCGCCTGCCTCGTCAACGGTTCGCTCTGCCAGACCCAGCTCGCCGACGCCCTTTTGCTTCCGCATGACCATGACGCTTATGTCGTGTTCAGGGACCACAGAAGCGGGCTTGAGTACATCAGGTCGTGCCCGGCCATCCGTGAGAACGGCCTGTTCACCACGCTGAACGGGTATGAGTATAACCTGTTCCTCGACTTCAGGATCGTCAGGCCTTCGAAGCTGAGGCCATATGACCGCGTATGCGAGGACCTTCAGGGACGGGGTGTCGTCTCCATCGAAATCGAAGCCCTGTCGATGAGCCTCAGACCGATTCATCAGCTTATCTCTTCGGGGCTTGCCCTGCTCATGGAAGAGCTCTCCCCTGTCACGGCAAGCGACACTCTGGCGGCGTCAGATTTCGGGAAGCATGGTGAAGCGCTGCTCGAAAAGCTCTCGGTCCAGTTCGAAGAGATCATGGAAAAACCGCTCGCGCCTCGTCCGGGAGTCTCATCCCTGTTGGCCGCCCGATACCTGAACGCACTGAACCATGAGGTGGAGTTCGTGAGGTTGTCGGGTGAAAAACGCCTGAAGTCGGCGATCGGGATCGGAAAGGATAAAAAGGGGTGCTATCGCCGGATGGTCAGGAACCTGATTGCGCTTGAAAGCATCCAGGAGATGCTTGAGCATAACGGCCTCCTGCAACAGCAGCTCATCGACCAGTGGCTGCTCGGCAGCTCCCTGGCCGCCTTGTGGGCCGAAGATCCTGCAATGCCCATGAGCGGTACGGATATCGTCGACCTCTTCTCCTGCCTGCTCTCCCTTAAACCTTCGAAGGAGGCTGTCCGCACTCCCGAAGCGTGGATGATGAGTTCGATCAGGGACCTGTTCGACCGCGGTGACGCCCATTTCAGCTCCTTCATGCAGTTCCAGCATCTGCATGGCAAAGCGTGGTTCAGGGAACGCCGCCTGACGCTCATGGCCTCATGGATCATGCTCTACGGACTGCTTCGTGCAACCGAATCGCAGGAAGCGATAAAACCTGCCACCGGCAAAACGGCCCCTCAAAAACCAGCCGTCACTGCCGAACACCTTCTGGAACCGTGGCTGGAATCACTCGAAAAAATCGACGCCGCCGCCTTCCTCTGCGGCTACGAAATGCAGGGTCTGCTGAAAGAGAGCTGACTGAAGAACGAAATGGACAAATTTGGAAAATGGACGGGATGGATTTAATGGACAATAAGGGAAGAAGATCGGTGGCCATCTGTTCACGTTACTTTAACTGAACAGACCCATAATTTTTTCTTCAGTCCATTCAGTCCATCTCCCACATTCGTCCATTACGTCCATTCTGTCCATCTCCCACATCAGTCCATTCAGTCCATCTCCACATTCGTCCATTCAGTCCATCTCCACATTCGTCCATTCTGTCCATCTCCCACATTCGTCCATTCTGTCCATTCAGTCCATTCCTACATTCCCCCACACAACAAAAAGGGCCGCCCGAACAGGCAGCCCTTTTTTTGTATTCAACAGATTCCGGAAACCTTACCAGCCATACTCGGCATACACCCTGTAGGTGTTGACGAGAAGGAAAGCGAGCACCAGGAGACCGAAGATGGTGAAGATGGGGCTCTTCTTCTCATTCGATGCCTGACGGTCGAAGAAAGGTACCAGGAGCCATGCGACAGCGCCGATGGTGAAGAGAATGATGGCAACCAGTTCGCCGCCTTCGAATTTGAAATCCTTAAGCAACTGGAACTGCGCCCAGAAGTACCATTCCGGCTTGATGCCGACCGGAGCCGGGGTCAACGGATCAGCCTTTACGCCGAGTTCCCAGGGGAACATGACTGCAAGGTAAACAAGAAGCGCAAATCCGATCATCCAGCCGATACCGTCCTTTGCAAGGAAGGTCGGGAAGAACTTGTCGTAGCCTTTGACAAGGCCGGCTTCTTTATAGCCGATCGGAGTCGAGGTGCCGAGAATCTGTACGAGCATCAGGTGAGCCGACAGAACGAGCAGGACAAGACCGGGAAGCAGAACGACGTGCAGGGAGAACATACGGGTAAGCGTTTCAGCGCTGACCTCAGGGCCGCCACGAAGGATATCGACCATGAACGCACCGCCGGGAGCGACTTTCGGGACTTCGGTACCGACCTGGGTCGCAAAAAATGCCAGCTCGTTCCAGGGAAGGAGGTAGCCGGTGAAACCGAACCCGAGGCTGAGGGCAAGCAGGATGAATCCGCTGACCCACATGAGCTCACGTGGTTTACGATAGGACTTCATGAAGAAGGTGCTGAACATGTGGATGAACAGCATCATGATCATCAGATTGGCGCTCCATGCATGGATCTGACGGATCAGCCAGCCGAAGGGAACCGTTTTCTGGATGAAGACGAACGATGCGAATGCCTCTGCTTCGGTAGGTTTGTAGTACTGCAGGAGAAGAAGGCCGGTAATGATCTGGATCATGAAGAAGAACAGACCGAGACCGCCGAAATAGTACCAGAATGAGAGACGATGCTTGGGCACCTCTTTCTTCTTCAGGTAATCGAGAATCGGAACGACCACATAGAAACGCTCCTGAAGCCACTCGCCGACAAAACTGACCTTTGAATCCTTGTAAGGGTTCGCAGCAGGACGTTCTACCGGAGGCTTGAAAACGCCTGAGGTTGAAGATGAAGCTGCAGCAGCCGGTTTGGCGGCAGCCGGAGCGGCCGGCTTGGCAGCAGACGGTGCGGCAGGTGCTGCTGGCTTGGCGCCGGCAGGAGCGGCAGGTTTGGCAGCTGACGGTGCCGGCGGTTTCGGCTTGGCCGGTGCGCTGCCGGCGGCCGGGTTCTGGGTATTTTCAGCCATGAGTCTTGACTCCCTTGATTTTCAAGTATTGATGGTTAAGCTTTTGTGATGACGATGGTGTCGCCGTCAATCTTTGCCTTGTAGATCTTCAGCGGTTTTGGCTGAGGTCCGGAAATGATTTCACCGGTCTGTTTGTACTTGGCGCCATGGCAAGGGCAAGCGAGCTCGTTGGCCGCGTTTTCCCAGTGAACCAGACAGCCGAGATGGGTGCAGACTGCGCTGACCGCGGTAAGGGTGCCGCCCTTGTTGACGACGATAACCTTGTCTTCGTTGAACTGGTAGATCTTGCCAGAGCCGTCCGGAACCTCCGAGGCTGGACCAGCCTTGATTTCATTGACCATCTTGATCTCCTTAACAGGGGGGATGATATACTTGACTACAGGGTAGAGCGTGCTGGCGGCCACAATGGCGCCTACTCCGCCTACTACCTTGTGCAGGAAACCCCTGCGCTCGAAATCGACACCTTTCAGGCCCGTCTCACGTGGCTTGCCGCCGGAAACGGCTCCGGATGAAGAGACTTCAGCACTGCCGCCAAGCGTGCCCATCCTTGCCGGGCTCTTGAAATTACCAGTTTGTGCCATTATAAGCTATCTCCTTTTTATGACGTTGGTTGTTTTAATCCAGAAGACTTCGGCCGAAGGCCGGCGAACGTACGGATAAACCGGCATGTTATCCATGCCTGAGGGACCAGTGCCTCCGTAGCGCAGTAAATTTCGTAAAAACTGATTTTGAAGTTAAAATATTTTCCTATTTAACCAATTATATTGGTGCTTGAAAAAATTGTAACCGCTGTACATCACCGAAGATTTTCCATCCCTCCAGACCCTGCTCGCGATAAAAAATCTCAATATCCTCGACTGCAGGGCCATCGGATTCAGGAACTCGGAAATACCCCTGACGCCATCAAGCCTGTATCCGTCGACCGTCATTGAAAACATCGATGCGTAACGGAGATAAAACGGACCGGTATCAAGCACATCGTTATGGCTGACCATGACGCTGACATCTTCGGTCTGCAGACCAAGGGTTTTGCCATGTGAAGGCGCAAACAGGCCTCTCGTGAAATGATTTTCAGTGATGCGCACGTCGTCGAACACCTTTTTCTTCCCGCTCTGGTTGTCGTTAAGCATCATCACCGCAAGGGGAGCGGATTTATGACCCTGAAGGAAAATAACGTAGTAGATCAGGTCGAAGCGCTCCGAAAAAGCACGACCCCAATACCACCTGCTGATAGATTCGTACATCGGTACGGTCCCGAGGTTGTGGTCGTGATACCCTAACCCCCGGAATCTGACTTCACGCAGGGAAACTGGCTGTTCGCTGTCAATGGAGAGCTCTCCATCGACATCGGCTTTGGGAACGCTGAGATGCCACTGAAGACGAGGAGCCGGATCCGCAACGGGGGACTTGTCCCGTGAATAATCAAACCGGTGGCGCGGACGGAAGGAAAATGCCCCTTGAACCCTTTTACGCCTGGCAGGAAAGGCGAAATCGATCGTCAGCCGGTACTCGTCTTTCTGACTGTCGTAGTGAAAAGCGTTTCCCTCGAAGCGTATGCCGATTTCAGGAAAAAAGGAGTCGAAAAGCCCGTCTCGCCCTTCCTTGATGAAATTGATCGTTTCCCGGCCGTTTTCGTAAAGCTGAAAACTGAAACCGGCGTAGTTTCCCGGATGGGGACGATCGGCCCGGATACCGGACTTCCACTCCTCATAATGGTTTATGTAGTAAGGGGAAAATGCGAATCCTGAAAACCAGACAAGTACGATGGATATTCCCTGAGCCTCATCCTCGGCATCAAAATACCACCACTCGTATGAACCTGGATCGTCAAGCTTGTGCCATACTTCCTGTACTGAATCGGTGGTGATGTTCATGCCGCGGAATGGTGATGATCGAACGGCCGGAAGTGCATCGCATGAACGATGATACTGATGAAGGAAGCCGGGAAAGATAAGGGTGCGTTCGGATACCTGAGCAGGCCTTTGCAGCCTGAAACCGAAGAGCTGGTGGACAGAGAGGGAATCGAACCCACGACACAAGGATTTTCAGTCCTTTGCTCTACCAACTGAGCTATCTGTCCATAAGGCGTGATGAGAATATAGCAATTCGGCCTTTTAAGGCAAAACAGAAAATATTTTTTTCCCGTACCATCCGTCATGCCGAAACCTGGCATGACGGATGGCAGACCTCAGGAAGCAGACGTACCGAGCCTCTCGATGCCGCGATTGATCCTGCGAAGCACGGTATCCTTGCCCAGCACCTCAAGCATGTGGTAGAGGCTCGGGCCGAAGCTCACTCCGGAAGTGACGATCCTGAGCGGGTGGATCAGCACGGCAGGCTTGAGTCCTTTCGGAGCCACGAACTCCTTGAGCAGGGCTTCGATGCCTTCAGCAGTGAAATCCCCGCACGCTTCTAGCAGGCAGGAGAACTCTTTCAACAGGGCCGGAGTTTCAGTAGTCCATCGTTTCTCGACAGCTTCCGGTTCGTAGGATTCCGGCTCGAAAAAGAAGTAACTGCTGAAAGTCACGAATTCGTGTTCATAGTTGACTCGCTCCCTCATCAGATCGACCACCATTCCGAGGTACTCGTCGGAGGTAATGCGCGTCAGGGGCATTTCAGAGGTTTTCGTCTCCAGCTCCTTGTGGAGCAGGGGCTTGATGACCGCGACGATCTTTTCGACAGGACGGGATTTGATATACTGCTTCTCGAGCCAGTTGAGCTTCTCGACGTTGAACACGGCGCCGGCCTTGCCGACCCTCTCAAGGGAAAACCTGGAGATAAGCTCGTCCATGCTGAACACCTCCTGCTCGCTCCCCTCACCCTCGTTCCAGCCAAGCAAAGCGATGAAATTGATGATCGCCTCGTTGCTGAACCCCTTACGGATGTAATCCTCAACGGCCACGTCGCCCTGACGCTTGCTGAGCTTCGAACGGTCAGGATTGAGCAAGAGGGGAAGATGCGCGAACTTCGGCGGTTCCCAACCGAAGAATTCGTAGAGCAGCAGGTGCTTCGGCATCGAAGGCAGCCACTCCTCCCCCCTGATGATATGGGTGAACTCCATCAGGTGGTCGTCGATGACGCTCGCGAAGTGATAGGTCGGGAACCCGTCCGACTTCATGAGCACCTGGTCGTCGATGGTTGACGAATCGAACTCGATGGGACCACGGATGAGATCCTCGAACCAGACGGACACATAGTCCGGCACCTTCATCCTCACCACATAGGGAACGCCCTCTTCGAGCTTTTTCTTTATTTCGGATTCCGGAACGTTGCCGCCCATGTCTTCGGGCAACCATTTGCGGTTGTACTTGGGCTGGAGCCCCTGCTTGAGCTGGAGCTGCCGGTTTTCCTCAAGCTCCTCCGAGGTCGAAAAGCAGTAATAGGCATTTTTGTCTTCGAGAAGCCTTACACAGTAGTCGCGGTAGATCGAAAGACGCTGAGACTGTACATACGGGCCGTAATTGCCGCCATGAATCGGGCTTTCGTCGGGAATGATCCCTGCCCATACGAGAGTGCTTATGAGGTTTTTCTCGGCATCTTCAACTTTCCGGCTCTGGTCGGTGTCTTCAATCCTGATGACGAAATCCCCATTCATTCTCTTTGCGAACAGGTAGTTGTAAAGGGCGGTGCGAAGACCTCCCACATGAAGGTATCCCGTTGGAGATGGGGCAAATCGTGTTCTAACCCGTTGACCGGCCATAGCACAAATTATCCAGTTTAGTTTTTTACGGCAGCAAGTTGCTGTTGGTCACCATGGCCCGATAAAATCCGTTACCCGGTTCCATTGCTTCATCGGACGGTGCCGTTTTGAAAGCATTGAATTTAAAAAAATCTACCTGCATTTGGTAACCTGATGATGAAAAGAAACCGATTGAAGCCCCAACGGGCCGTATCCCCAAATGAAGGAAGAAATAACCTCGAAAAAACATCGATGATACGCCATAAAGATAAACTTTTTGGTTTCCATCGAAGTTTTAGTTTTAATTACTTGTAATGCCATAAGTTATCTTGCATCATCCGAACAGTCTCACGATGCAGCTGAAAAAAAATAGCGATAAGCCTCCGAAAGGCCGTCCGAGCAACAGATTCGTACCGCCTGACAGGGATCCCGGGCCTGGCGGAGGCTATACGGGAAAAGATGAGCGTGAGGGGGGGA
This sequence comes from Chlorobiaceae bacterium, assembly GCA_013334965.1. GTDB lineage: Bacteria > Bacteroidota > Chlorobiia > Chlorobiales > Chlorobiaceae > Chlorobaculum. The sequence continues at coordinate 137,319 of JAAXWO010000004.1, forward strand.
ATTTCCCCAGGTTCATACTATTCCTCATGCTCGCCGTCATGGGCCTGTTCGTGTTTCAGCGATTTTTCGCCCAGGATCTCTCGCCAGAGATCTCCTATAATCAGTATCGATCGATAATCGCCAGCGGAACAGTCAGCGAAGTGACCGTCAAAACCAACCAGGACAAGTCTGCCGTCCTTACCGGGAAGCTTAAGACCCCCGTCAGCCTTCCGCTCGTCAACGGCACCGTCAAGCAGTCTGACCGCTTTCTTGTGAGGATTCCCGGTTTCGACCTTGTCCAGGCGGACCGACTGACTGACAGCGGCATCCTGCTGAAGGTGGTACAGGGATCGGACGACCTTTCGAATATCCTTGTGCTTGTGCTTCCCTGGGTGCTCTTCGGTTTTGCCTATTTCTTCATATTCAAGCGCGCTTCGATGCAGAACGGGGCATCGAAAAACATCTTCAGCTTCGGCAAAAGCCGCGCGAAACTCATCAGCGAATTCGACGTCAAGGTTTCGTTTAAGGATATCGCAGGGGTTGACGAGGCTGTCGAAGAGCTGAAAGAGACTGTCGAGTTCCTCATGAATCCGGACAAATTCCAGAAAATCGGGGGAAAAATTCCAAAGGGCGTCCTCCTTCTCGGCCCTCCCGGAACCGGCAAAACGCTTCTCGCAAAGGCAATCGCAGGAGAAGCAAAGGTGCCGTTCTTCTCCATTTCGGGGGCTGATTTCGTAGAAATGTTTGTCGGAGTCGGTGCCGCAAGGGTTCGTGACCTTTTCGAAACCGCAAAAAAGAATTCCCCCTGCATCATCTTCATCGACGAGATCGACGCCGTTGGCAGAAGCCGCGGTGCGGGGCTCGGCGGCGGACATGACGAACGGGAACAGACGCTCAACCAGCTTCTGGTCGAAATGGACGGATTCGCCACACAGGACAACGTGATCCTTATCGCCGCGACCAACCGTCCGGACGTGCTGGATTCTGCGCTCCTTCGCCCAGGCAGGTTCGATCGTCAGGTGACCATAGACAAACCGGACATCAGGGGACGTGAAGCGATCCTCAAGATCCATACGAGAAACACGCCGCTTTCGGACGACGTCGATATCAGCGTCATCGCCAAAAGCACGCCCGGATTTTCCGGAGCCGACCTGGCAAACCTTGTCAACGAGGCTGCGCTTCTGGCGGCCAGGTTTGAACAGACGACCCTTACGAACGGCAATTTCGAACAGGCCCGGGACAAGGTGCTCATGGGCCCTGAACGGAAGAGCATGTATATCTCTCCGGAACAGAAAAAGATGACCGCATATCACGAAGCAGGCCATGTGCTCGTTTCGAAGTTCACCAGCGGCTCCGATCCTATCCATAAGGTCACGATCATTCCAAGGGGCAGAAGCCTCGGACAGACAGCATACCTCCCCCTTGAGGATCGGTATACCCAGAATCGCGAGTACCTTACGGCCATAATCACCTATGCTCTCGGCGGCAGGGCTGCAGAGGAGCTGGTATTCAACGAAACCAGTACCGGTGCTGCAAACGATATCGAAAAAGCGACTGAAATCGCCAGGAAAATGGTGAGAAACTGGGGAATGAGCGAAAAACTCGGGCCCATCAATTACGGAGACGGCCACAAAGAGGTATTCCTGGGCAAGGATTATACCCACGTAAGGGAGTACAGCGAGGAAACGGCCCTTCAGATTGATGTCGAGGTAAGAAGGATCATTATGGAGTGTATGGACAACGCCCGGAAAATCCTTGCTTCGCATACGCCTGTCCTGCATCGCATTGCAGATCTCCTGGTAGAAAAGGAGTCTCTTGATTCCTCAGAGATCGATGCCATAGTCACCTCAGGAGGAGTAGCTTAGGAATCACCGGGCCTGGCCACCGGTTTCCGGAACAAACTTAAACGCGAATGCGAGGTAGTTCATGCATTTCTTCTATCTGTTAATGATTGGAATTGCCGCCGGGGTGCTCTCGGGAATGTTCGGCGTCGGGGGGGGCGTGATCATCGTACCGTCGCTCGTGCTGATGTTCGGCATGAGCCAGCAGACCGCAAGTGCGACATCGCTGATAGCGCTGCTTCTCCCGGTAGGACTTCTCGGTGTTTACGAATATTACCAGTCAGGGAAAATTTCGACCGAGAACATCTGGTTCGGGCTTTTTATCGCTCTCGGACTTTTTGCCGGAGCTTTTTTCGGGGCAAGGGTGGCCATCAGTTTGTCGAGTGAAACCCTGCGCCGGCTATTCGCTGTTTTTCTTGTATTTGTAGCCATCCGCCTCTGGTTTTGATTCACTGTACCGGTAAAACTTTAACCCAAGCACACACTACCATGGGACAGACAACCACAAAAGCCGACCTGGTGAACGTCATCGCACAAAGAACAGGCCTGACGAAGAACGAAACCGAATCAGTCGTAGACAGCCTGTTCGAAAGCATCATCGACTCGTTGAAGGCCGGCAAAAGGATTGAAATCCGTGGGTTCGGATCATTCAACATCCGCTACAAGAACCTCCGGCAGGCAAGAAACCCCAGGACCGGGGAAAAGGTGACGGTAGGGCCGAAAAACGTGCCGACCTTCAAGATATCCAAAGAGTTCAAACATGCCGTCAGCGAAAGCCTGAAAACACCGGAATGACGGGATCGCCTTCGCACTCGGCGCTGCGCGTTTTCGTATCAGAGTTGAAAGGGATCCTCGATGATTTCGAAGGTGATCCCTTTATGCGCCCTCTGAAAACTTATACGGATATAATGCCGGTTTTCAGGCTTGAATATGTCCGAACCCTTTTCGGCAGCATATAGAATGACATGTCCTTTTCCGTTGCCGAATTCGTGGGCAAGATCCCTGTATCGCCGAAATACCAAATTGGTATAGGTTGTTCCATCACGCTGGACGACATCATTGCTCTCTTCACCGAAGTCGACGATAACCTCGGGTTTGGCGAGCAGTGACATCTCTTTGCCTATCCAGATGCTCAGGATTTCGAGATGAAATGGAAGATAGAGTGAATTGCTGAATACCAGACCGGTTCGGCCATCGCGTATGGCATCGATAAATCCGTTCATCATGGGATGTGGTTTGTATTGTGTCAACGGCAGAAGGTTTTCAGGCTATCCAGGTTCATGAGAGGATCAGCCTTACGACATCGAACTCTTGATTTGCGACGGCGTTCAACCGCTCCGGTCATTGTCCCCGACAATGAAAACACCTTGATGGACTGCAGGAATCTCCCGGAAACAGGTTATCCGTACTATAGGAATAATCGATTTCGAACCCGAAGGCGAATTCGTTTTCGTACCATTCACTTGATAGTTTTTTCCTGACGCATCACGCTCAGACTTATCCGTCAGCCCAGCGGTTACGCGCAGCTAATAGTTGAACATGAAGAACCAGAGCGTTCCAAAAAGCGGCAGCAGCAAAGGAATCGAATAGCGATAAACATATTCCAGGAAGTCCGGCACATCTGCTTCTGTCTGCGCAGCTATATTCCGTACCATGAAGTTGGGAGCGTTGCCGATATAGGTTAGAGCTCCGAAGAAGACTGATGCCGCCGATATTGCAAGCAGATAGAGTTCCGATGAGGTGTCACCGACGATCGGTGATGCGACTCCCTGCGCAAACAGCTTTACGTCTACGGGATTCCCGGCATCAAGGCCAAACTTGCCAAGCGCTCCGGCAAAGAAGTTGAGGTAGGTCGGCGCATTGTCGAGCACGCCGGACAGGATTCCGGTGAACCAGTAGAATCGGGTGACGCTGAACCCGTCGGCATTCAACCGGGCATATCCGCCGATAAGCTGAAGTGCGGGAATCATGGTAAAGAATATGCCGATAAACAGAAAAGAGATCTCCCTGATCGGCTCGAAATTGAACTCGTTGCCTTTGAGCGCCTCTTTGTCGGCACTCCTATAGGCAATCACTGCAATGACGGACATGATCACCTCCCTTATGCCGAAAGGAAGATGAAACATCTGTTGAAGGCTCGGGAAACCGTCGATAACGGCAGGATCGAGAAACACCGATAGGATAAGAAGCCCGAGGAAAAGGAAATTTCTCTTCCCCCTGATCTGAATCCCTCCCGAAACATCGATCTCAGCGTCCGATTTACCGACGATGGCGTCGAATACCATGAAGATGAGGCAAAGCGCGACGATCGTCAACAGCCACGGCAACCAAAGGCGGGCCAGAACCCAGAAAAACGGCACCCCCCTGAGAAAACCCAGAAAAAGCGGCGGATCGCCTATCGGAGTCAGGCCTCCTCCGATGTTGCTGACAATGAAAATGAAAAATACGATATGAAACGCCTTAAGACGCCCCTTGTTGATCCTGAGATAGGGGCGGATGAGGAGCATCGACGCACCGGTAGTTCCTATGACGTTCGCCAGGAGTGCGCCTGACAGCAGCAACATGAGGTTAACCGCTGGAGAGCCCCGCCGCCCTATCCTGATCAGGATACCTCCGGCAACAATGAACAGTGACGAAAGAAGGGCAATGAACGACAGGTACTCTTCCAGGGTATGCTCCAGCAAATCCAGGCCATGGCCTCCGCTGAACACATACCAGAGCAATACCGGCAAAGTGAGGATGATGGAAACCTTCTGATAATGGTGTTCCCAGAATCGCGGGAAAAGGAGAGGGGCGCCTGCAATCATCAGCAAAAGCAGCACAAATGGAAAGGCCAGCCATACTGGTGTCACGGCGATGTAAGCGGCACCTCCAGCCCTCGCACTGCAGAATGCCGCGGCAGGTGCGGCCATCAGGAAAAAAAGCGGTGCTGCGCAAAACGCAGCACGCTTCAGGAAATTGAGGGAATTCATAAAAATGCCTACGTAATGAGGCAAAGGATCAATCCCCTTCGAATTCGGTCAGGGAGTAAATGTTGTATCCTTTGTCGATAATCTTCTTTTCTCCGCCGACATCAGGCAGGTTCACGATGAAGGCCATGCCTGCGACCACGCCTCCGACCTTTTCGACGAGGGCTGCCGCTGCAAGCGCCGTCCCGCCGGTGGCGAGCAGGTCATCGACAAGCAACACCCGCTGTCCCTTCTCGAGGGCATCGATATGCATTTCGATCTTGTCGCTGCCGTACTCGAGTTCGTATTCGAGCTCGACGACGTCTGCCGGAAGCTTGCCCGGCTTCCTGACCGGCACAAAACCCTTCCCGAGCGTATAAGCCAAGGCTCCGCCGAGGATGAAACCCCTGGCTTCGATACCGACGACAACATCGAAATCCAGACCTTTGGACAGATAGTGCTGAGTCATGTTGTCGATCACCAGGCGGAATCCGACGGGATCCTTGATGAGCGTGGTGATGTCGCGGAACATGATCCCTTTCTTGGGGTAATCGGGAACAGTACGAATCCGGGATTTGATTGGCATGGTGATGTTTGTCGAAATTGGAAAAGACTGGGAAAACATTGAAAGTATTCAAAATAATAGTCTGCCATATAATTGCAAACCATCCCCAAAGCCTTCAATGAACACATCATGCTCGCGACCTCTCATGTCTTCAGGATTGTTGTCTGCATCTATCTCGACCCTGAGGTAATTACCGCTGTAACCGCTCCATCGCAATACGCCACCACTGACTTGCGGCCCATCCTCGAACAATACCCGCATCCGGCTTCCTATGAAAGCTTTCGCAAAACGACGATGAATGCGTTCGCCAAGTTCTGTCAATCGATTATAACGTAGATCGGATACGTCAGGATGTACTCTCGCCACCTGCCCGTCGGCGACCTGACGAAAAAGCTTGGTCCGCGGCCTTACCGAACAGGTGAACACATGCAGGTAAGCGACAGGAAGCCCTTCGATAAAACGATACATCTCCTCGAAATCGCTTTCGCTCTCACCGGGGTAACCGACCATCACGTCAGCGCCGATGCCGCACCCCGAAATTCTGGAAACGGCATTCATCAAACGTTCACGGTAACTTTTCGTATCGTAATGGCGTCCCATTGCCCTGAGGACATTGTCCGACCCGCTCTGCAGCGGCAGATGAAAATGGGGCATGATTTTACCGGAGCCCGCCACAGTTTCCACCAATTCATCGTCGAGCAGGTCCGGCTCAACCGAACCTATCCGGATCCTGCTGACATCTACCTTGTCGAGCAGTTTGAGAAGACCGGAAAAACCTGTATCGCCGTAGCGATAATCAGCGATATTGATTCCGGTCAGAACGATTTCGCGATACCCGGCTTCAGCAATTTTCACGGCGCTGTCAAGCAGGGTTTCGACAGGCACTGACCTTGAACGACCCCTGGCGAGAGGAATGGTGCAATAGGCACAACCGTAACTGCAGCCGTCCTGTATCTTCAGGAAGGCACGCGTTCTTCCCTGTTCAGGCTGGCTGATCAGCGAGTTCGCCGGAACTGCGACATCCAGCTCCCGGACAGGCGACACCGTCACCAATGGAAAAGCCTTTTCCGGGTCCGGTTCGTATGAGTAGTTCGAGCAGTTGAACTTGTCCACCGTTCCCAGGACTATCGACACCCCTTCGATTTCCGCGAGCCGGCCAGGATCGAGCTGTGCATAGCACCCGACTACAGCCACCCTGCTCCCGGCATTCATTCTTATTATTTTGCGTATCTGCTGCCTCGTCTTCTTCTCCGCCTGTCCCGTAACTGCACATGTATGAACAATAATGAGATCGGCGCCATCATCCGGATGAACAAGTTTCCAACCTTCTGAAACAAGGGAATCGAGAATTGCAGAGGTTTCTGCATAGTTAACTTTACACCCAAGAGTTACAGCAGCAACACTTTTTTGTTTCATTAATTTACTCTTCCAGCTTAGTTATGCAGTATTCCATCGAAGTATATATATGCAGTATTTTAACACACAACAAATCTTCTCGAAAAGTCAATTATTATATAATGGCGTCAAATTCACTCCATAAAAAATATCCTTTCTTTTCAGACTTATTAATATATTTATTATAATAGCTCTGAATTCGAACACGGATCAAGAATTTCACATAAACATAAGTAGATAACTATGAGTACCGTAAAAAAAGAGTCTGCGCCAGACAAGTTCGACCTTTACATCCTTAATGTCGATGAGTTCAAGAACTTGAACAAAGAAAAGAACGAGTTAAGGGAGAAAATCAACGGCATGAGACTTCAATTCGAAGAAACGATCAGGCCTTTTGAAAATGAGCTGAATGCCATCGTTAAAAAACTTGAAGCCAATCTTTCAAAAATCGAGGGCGGCACTGTTGCAAAAGCAGGTTCAGCCAAATTCGGTCGCGGCAAGCTTGGCGCATCAATTAAAGGCCTTCTTCAGGGTAATCCGGATAAAGCGTTCAAGCCTCGCGAAATCGCATCGGCGTTGCAGACCAAAGGAACTGCAGTCAGCCTCTGGTTCAACAAATACGGCAATGTCGACCCGGAGATCGAACGCATTCCTGTAGGTGACGGCGGCAAGCGTTTCCTGTATCAGATCAAACGCTGATCAAGCCAGAAGATATCGGTTTTAAACCGTTGATTTATCATAAAAAGGCTGTCTTTGAAGGACAGCCTTTTTTGTTATTCATCCTTTTTTCATCGAGTTCAGTAACCGATATTCCGCCGGTTTCTGGAGAAATTCATGGCCAGCCCGACCATCATCATATTAGCGACAAGAGATGAACCGCCATATGATATAAATGGCAGCGGAACTCCGATGACGGGCATAACACCAATCGTCATACCGACATTTATAACTACATGGGTTAAAAGAAGAGATGCATATCCGGCAAGCAACAGCTCAACAAACTTGTTCTTGATTGCGCCGACCATCCATACAAGACGCAGAATAAGTGCAAGAAAAAAAAGAAGTAACAGAGTTGAACCTATGAGCCCGAGTTCTTCTGCAATAACACAAAAAATGAAATCTGTCCATTGGGCAGGAATATATCTAAGCTGCGTCTGTGTGCCATGAAGAAATCCTTTACCTATAAATCCTCCTGAAGCGATGGCAATCTTTGCCTGAAGCGCGTTGTAACCTGCTCCCTGCGGATCGGCTGTGGGATCGAGGAATATCTGGATTCTCTTGATCTGGTGCGGCTTCAGGATAGACGCCGTAAACCTCCATGTCAGCAGGCCGCTTGCGACCCCTCCGGCGGTTATCAGCAACTGATGAAGCATCACCTGTTTCCTGAGCAGAAAGAATATTACCAGTGAAACGACAGCCAGCGTAACAAGGATATAAATGTTGAAAAATCCTGAAAGCATCAGCGCTACCGGGACTACCGCAAGCATAATGTAATACAGATCGAATCCTGCCATAACGATCATTGGAACCACAAACGAAAGACAGGTAAGGGCTGTGCCTGTATCCGGCTGTAAAATCACAAGACTGGCGGGCAAAAGGGCGATACCGAGCGCCTTGCCAAGATCGACCGCATTGTTTATGTCGGTCTGGTCATCGGAGAGGAACCTTGCCATGGCGATGATGGTAATCATCTTGGTAAGCTCCGATGGCTGGAAGCTGAACATGCCGAATCGCACCCAGCTCGTCTGGCCAGCGATCTTCCTGCCGAATACAAGTACTGCGAGCAGCAAAACGATACCTGCGCCGTACATGATGTAGGCACTATCCTTGAACAACCGGTAATCGGAGAAGTAGATCGCCACGACAACCACCAAACCTGCGATGGCCCAAACGAGTTGACGAAAGAAGAGGTCTGTCTCTCCGGAGCCGTTGGTGGCACTGAACACGGCCATCAGCCCCATACACATCAAACCGGCCATCGAACCCAGAAGCCATGGGTCGAGTTTGTTAATCTTTTCCATTACTTGTTAGAAGAGGGTGTGCATCATGTTATCTTGTCGAAACAGACAATCGGTACGCGAAAAGTTGCCGATCGGGACTGCAGAACCACACAACGGAAACCATCAGTGCAGCTATCTTCATTCTCCTGCGGGCATGCCGCCTTCGTAGGCGCCCCGAATGCCGGAAAATCGACCCTGTTGAATCGACTGCTTGATCATAAGCTATCTATTGTAACGCCAAAACCGCAAACAACAAGAAAAAAAATAACCGGTATTTACCATGACGACAGAAGCCAGATCGTCATCCTCGACACGCCCGGAATCATGGACCCGAAACAGGCGCTGCACGAATCCATGCTCGAGATCACCAGGCAGTCGCTCAGGGAGGCAGATGTCATTGTCGCACTGATTCCGCTGGCCAAAGGTGATGAACCGTTCGACAGGAAATTTGCCGAAGAGTTGATCAGCAAATGGGTAAAACCCGCCGGGAAACCATTTATCATCGCGCTGAACAAGTCTGATCTGGTCTCCGGAAGTATCGTCGCGGATATCCAGAATGAGCTTGTTGACGCATATCGACCTTTAGCCGTCCCGGCTCTGTCGGCCCTGAGCGGCGACAACGTACAGGAGTTGGTTGAGTTGATCCGGCCTACGCTTCCCCTCGACGAACCGCTCTATCCGGACGACATCCTGAGCATCGAACCGGAACGGTTCTTTGCCTCCGAGATTGTCCGCGAAAAGATCTTTATCCTTTATGGCCGCGAGATCCCCTACTCGACCGAGGTGGTCATCGACGAATTCAAGGAACAGCACGAAAACGATCCGCGGAAAAAAGAGCTCATCCGCTGCTCGATCATCGTCGAACGCAACAGCCAGAAGCAGATCATCGTAGGAGCCAAAGGCGCAGCCCTGAAAAAACTCGGCCAGGCCGCACGCCTCGATATTGAGAACATGCTCGGCAGGCCGGTATACCTCGAGATTTTCGTGAAAGTCCGCCCCGACTGGCGGAAAAAGAAGAACCTGCTGAAGAGTTACGGGTATTGAGGAGGGCGCGAAGAGAATGTGGGAAATGGACGGTATGGACGTAATGGACTGAATGGACTGAATGGACGCGCCCAAGAGTCTTTGCTGATCCAGGTAGCCTTTCGTGTGGGCGATTATTCAGACAAAGCATTCTGAAATAATTAATTACAGGCAATATTAGGTGCGTTTATAAGAACTGCCGTATAAAGCTCCGTAAAAAAACGTGTAAACCATTTCATGATTATGTGTTATTGCCCTTAGCACCCACTCAGTGGTTACCTGGCTCCTTTGTCTTCTCTTCTTGTCCCCCTCTTTTCTTGTCCATTACGTCCATTCTTACATTCCGTCCATTACGTCCATTCTTACATTCCGTCCATTCCGTCCATTCTTACATTCCGTCCATCCCGTCCATTTCCTCTTCGTGTTCCCCCCAAAAACAAAAAACCCTTCCGTTGCGGGAAGGGTTTTTTGTTATTACAACTGTGATAAAAGCGATCAGCGGCCTTTCGGCTGGGGCTCCAGCTCTGCGCTGGCGTCCTCGATCTCTTTTTTCTCGTTGGGATGAGCCAGGAGGTAAGCCTCGATCTCTTCCTTGTTCTTGTCCTTGAAGTACTCAAGGGCAGACAGGATGATGCGCTTGTTCTCCTTGTCGAACTCGATGACTCTCAGCGGAAGCTCGTCACCCACCTTGAAGGATGAGTGGATATCCTTGACGCCGCCCTGGAGGAGATGCGAGACCGGCACGAAACCGTCTACATCGCCAGGAAGGATCACGATGACGCCCTTCTCGATGATCTGGGAGATCTGGCCGGGAGTTTCAGCTCCAACTGCATACTTCTGCTCGAATTCGCCCCACGGATCGTTGTTGATCTGTTTGTGGCCGAGAGCGATCCTGCGTGCGTTGACGTCGAATTTCAGCACCTTGACTTCGAGCTCCTGGTTCTTCTTCACCAGTTCACTTGGGTGGCGGATCTTCTTGGTCCATGAGAGGTCGGAAATGTGGACCAGGCCGTCGACGCCGGGCTCAAGCTCGACGAACACACCGAAATCGGTGATGTTGCTGACCACACCCTTGTGCAGCGAACTCTCGATGTACTTCTCGGAGAGGGCGATCCAGGGATCTTCGTTGACGCGCTTCATCGAGAGCGACAGCTTGGTGTGCTCCTTGTCGATGTTCAGGATGACGCATTCGACTTCCTGGTCGAGCGACACGAACTGGCTCGGGTGCTTGATGTGCTGCGTCCAGCTCATTTCGGAGATGTGGACAAGGCCTTCGATTCCTTTCTCGATCTCGACGAACGCGCCGTAATCGGTGATCGACACAACGCGGCCTTTCGCCTTGATGCCGACAGGGTATTTGATTTCGATATTTTCCCACGGATGGGCTTCGAGCTGCTTCATGCCGAGAGAGACCCTCTTGGTGTTCTCGTCGAAGCCGACGACGACAACCTTGATAGGCTGGTCGAGCTCGACCACTTCGGACGGATGGTTGATCCTGCCCCAGGTGATATCGGTGATGTGAACGAGGCCGTCAAGACCGCCGAGATCGACGAAGATACCGAAGTCGGTAATGTTCTTGACTGTGCCTTCGAGGACCATGCCGACCTTGATGTTGGCGAGCATCTCCTCACGCTTGGCCGCATACTCCTCTTCGAGGATGACCTTGTGGCTGACGACGATGTTCTGGGTGACCGGGTTGATCTTGACGACCCTGAAGTCCATCGTCTTGCCGACGAGCGCATCGAAATCGCGGACCGGCTTGACATCGATCTGTGAACCGGGAAGGAACGCTTCGACGCCCGAAAGGGATACCGTCATGCCGCCCTTGACCCTGTTGATGATCTTGCCGTTGATGATGGTGTCGTTCTCGATTGAATCGTAGATCTTGTCCCAGATCCTGAGAACGTCTGCTTTCCTCTTGGAGAGGATGAGCTGACCCATCTTGTCCTCGATGTTTTCGAGGTAAACTTCCACTTCGTCGCCGACCTGGATCTCGTCTTCGTCCCTGAACTCGAGAAGCGACACGATACCTTCGGATTTGAACCCGACGTCGATGGTCACGTCCTTGTTCGAGATCGAAACGATACGACCCTTTACGATCTCCTCTTCGGTGATCTCGGAGAGGGTGCTCGTGTAGAGCGACTCCATCTGCGCGAGCTCAGCTTCTTCGTAATGAGCGAAAATCTTGATCTTTTTTCTGCCCGGTACGATTTTCGTCTGCGGCTTTTCCAGCGTTTGTGTTTCTGACATTAATGTTTTCCTTCCTCTCTGGTGATTTACCGGCAGCCGCGAGAGATTTAAGCCGCAGGTTTTAGGTTATTGATACGTCAACAGAACAACTTCAAAAAAACTACCGAAGATAACACTCCTTCGGTTTCACTCCCCAACTATTTTAACGACCAGGTCATAAACATATCCGACCTGCTCCTCTATGGTCATGGTGGAAGTATCGACCATCACGGCATCGGGATGTCGTTTCAAGGGCGCGTGTGTTCGCTCCTCGTCATCGCGGTCCCGTTTCCTGATCTCCTCTTCAAGCTCTTCGACAGTCGGCACCCCGTCACCGCCGCCCTTGAGCGAAAGTTCCGCGTGTCGGCGTCTTGCCCGCTCGCGCGGATCGGCCACAAGGAATATCTTGAGCTCGGCTTCGGGAAAAACGACGGTGCCGATGTCCCGGCCGTCCATGACGACGCCCTTCGACGAACCCATCTGCTGCTGAAGCTCACGCAGCCTGTCCCTTACCGGTTTGAGCGAACTGATGAAACTGACTTCACGGCTGACGCTGTTCTCCCTGATCGCTTCGGAGACATCCTCACCGTCGAGGAACACGCGGTCGCCGCGGAATTCGATCGTCATATCCTGAATCACCCCGGAAACCTTCGAGGAGTCCCGGTGCAGCTCATCGAGCAGACCTGCCTTTATCACACCGAGCGTCACCGACCGGTACATTGCCCCGGTATCGATGTATGTATAACCCAGCCTGCCGGCGAGTATCCGGGCCGTCGTGCTTTTGCCCGAAGCGGCCGGACCGTCTATGGCAATAATGATAAGTTTCCTTCCGATACGACGCTCCACTGCATTTTGGTTTAGCCTGTAATTTTATAAAAAATATTTGCTTTTTCCAAACATATTGAGTACATGTTATCACCGTGAAAAATGCGGTTTTTCGTCAACAAACGCGCCCACCCATGTCACTTCGCTGCGGCATTGTCGGTTTGCCCAACGTCGGCAAATCAACCCTGTTCAATGCCATCACGGCCAAACAGGCCGAAGCTGCCAACTATCCGTTCTGCACCATCGAACCTAACGTAGGCAGCGTTCTGGTTCCCGACCATCGTCTCCAGGAGATCGCCAACGTCGTCAAGACGCCGGTACTCGTCCCCGCGATGCTCGAAATCGTCGATATCGCCGGCCTCGTCAGGGGCGCAAGCAAGGGCGAGGGTCTCGGCAACCAGTTCCTGTCGCATATCAGGGAGGTTGATGCGATCATCCACGTCGTCCGCTGTTTCGACGACCCGAACATCATCCATGTCGAAGGTAAAATCGATCCGGCAGGCGATATCGCCACCATCGAAACCGAACTCATGCTCGCCGACCTCGACAGCATGGAAAAGAGGATGGACAAACTCCGCAAGGGGGCTCGCAAGGAGAAGGAGCAGCAGCAGCTCGTCGATCTGGGAGAAAAGATCGTTGCCGGGCTCGGCGAGGGCGTCCCTGTGCGCAGGATCCTCGAAAGCGACGAAGAGCGCGAAATGGCGAAGCAGTTCTTCCTGCTGACGGCAAAGCCTGAGCTCTATGCCGCCAACGTGTCGGAAAACGACCTGCCCGACGGCAACGAGTATACTGCGATGGTCGCAGAGATCGCGGCAGCCAGCGGCTCGAAAATGCTGATCATCAGCGCGAAGGCTGAAGCGGACATCGCGGAGCTTCCCGAAGAGGAGCGCCCTGATTTCCTCGAAAGCCTCGGCCTTGAAATGTCGGGCCTCGATCGCCTGATCAGGACCGCCTATGACCTGCTCGGCCTGCACAACTACTTCACGGCAGGCGTCAAGGAGGTCCATGCCTGGACCATCCGCAAGGGTGCCGCCGCTCCTGAGGCCGCTGCCGCCATCCACTCCGATTTCGAGAAGGGGTTCATCAGGGCAGAGGTCATGCACTACACCGACCTGATCACCCTCGGCTCCGAGCAGAAGGTCAAGGAGGCCGGCAAGATGCGTTCCGAAGGAAAGGAGTACATTGTCAAGGATGGAGACGTGATCGTGTTCCGGTTTAATGTTTAAGTGATCCGACAGATCGGTCAGATCAAAGAAGCTTATAACAAGCCCTATGCCTCAGCACAAGATTTCGGCTGACAGCCCGATCGGCATTTTCGATTCGGGCGTCGGCGGCCTGACTGTCGTCAAGGCTGTCCAGGCATGCCTGCCTTCCGAGCGCATCATCTATTTCGGCGATACGGCACGCGTGCCCTACGGGCCGAAATCCCAGGTGACCATCAGGAAATATGCCCGCGAGGACACCGAGCTCCTGATGAAGCATCAACCGAAAATGATCATCGTGGCCTGCAATACCGTATCGGCCCTCGCACTCGACGTGGTTCAGCAGACCAGCGGCGACATCCCGGTCATCGGCGTCCTGAAGGCGGGTGCGGAACTTGCCGCCCGTCAGTCCAGAAGCGGCAGGATCGGCGTCATCGGCACCCAGGCGACCATCCATTCCAACGCTTACGCCTGCGCCATCAACGAGCTCGACCCGAACCTTGAGGTCTTCTCTAAAGCCTGTCCCCTGTTCGTTCCTCTCGCTGAAGAGGGATTCATCGACCATCCCGCGACACGCCTTGTCGCCGGTGAGTACCTCTCGGAGCTCCTCACCAGTAAGATTGACACCCTTGTGCTCGGTTGCACGCACTACCCGATCCTGCGCGGCATGATTGAAAGCATCAGCGGAGCCGGCGTCAATATCATCGATTCGGCTGAAGCTGTGGCAAGCAAGGCAAAATATCTGCTTGCGTCCGAAGGCATGCTGAACCCCGGAACCGGCCAGGCCATGCCGCACCTCATGGTCAGCGACCTGCCACAGAAGTTCCGTGAGCTCTACAGACTCTTCATGGGAACCGAGATGCCGGACGTGGAGCTTGTAGGAATGTAGGGGAAATGGATAATTGATAATGGATAATGGATAATGGATAATGAAAGATAGACTCCTCGATGGTCGTGTTTTATCAAGTCCATTACGTCCATTCAGTCCATTACGTCCATCATTTTCCTTCTCTTTTCGTATCTTACCCCCCTTGAACAAACCGTTAGAAGTACACCCGGCAATACTCCAGTGAAAGTAAACCTTGACAGAACATCATCCGGATTCTGCATCGGAGTGCAGGGCACAATCCATGTGGCCGAGGAGAAGCTCAGGGAGTCTGGCAGCCTCTATTCCCTTGGGGATGTGGTCCACAACGAAGTGGAAGTCCGTCGGCTCGAAGCGCTCGGCCTGAGTACCATCGACGAGAAAACTTTCGACGGGCTCAAAAATGCGAGTGTCCTGATCCGCGCCCACGGCGAACCGCCTTCGACCTATGAAACGGCACGGCAGAACAACCTCACGATCACCGATACGACCTGCCCCGTCGTCTCGAAGCTGCAGAGAACAGCCCGCCTGCTTCATGAACTCGGTTACCAGATCGTCATCTACGGTAAACACACCCATCCTGAAGTGATCGGCATCAACGGGCAGTGCGCAAACCGTGGCGTCATCATCAAGCATGCCGACCTGTCGGACCCGTCGGAAACCGCCCCGCTCGACCTCAACCGGAAAACGGCCCTGATCTCCCAGACAACCATGGACGTGCCGGGCTTCTACGAGCTCAAAGCCAACCTCGAACGCCTTTTCGCCGGCGTCGCCCCCGAAGGCGATAAAGCAGGAACAGGAACGTGGATGGCCATACGGGACATCGACGTCACAGCGGACCTGACCGGCGTTCGCCCCATGCCGCATCTCGTCTTCAAGGATACCATCTGCAGGCAGGTCTCAAGCCGCAACGACAAGCTCAGGGATTTCGCACTCGCCAACGATTGCATCGTCTTCGTGGCAGGCAAGAAAAGCTCGAACGGCCAGGTGCTCTACTCGATCTGCCGGGAGGCCAACCCTCGAAGCTACTTCATCGAAGATATCTGCGACATCGAACCGGAGTGGTTCGCCACAGCAGGGGGCGAACCTGTGGAGAGCGTGGGAGTGTGCGGCGCGACCTCAACCCCCATGTGGCACCTCGAAAAGGTCGCCCAGCATATCGAAAAGACCTATGGCCATGGCTCCCCTGACCCGATCGCTTAAGCGGCCATCGAGACAGCGAGCCGTGATGCATTGCCGCAAGGCAACCATGAAACGACATTGACCATGAAATCCGTCTCACTCACTATCGACGGCCGCAGCGTATCGGTCGACCCGGGGCTCTCGATCCTCGAAGCGGCTCGCAGCAGCGGCATCCACATCCCGACCCTCTGCTTCCATGAAGCCCTGCCTTCGAAGGGCTCATGCTGGCTCTGCATCGTGGAGCTCAAGGGGCAGAACCGGTTCATCCCAGCCTGCAACACCACGGTATCCGAAGGCATGGTGGTGGAAACCTCGAATGCCGAACTCGATGCCATGCGCCGCCAGAGCCTCGAACGTATCATCGCCGTCCATTGCGGCGACTGCCTCGGCCCTTGCGAACTCTCCTGCCCGGCAGGGTGCAACATCCCGGGATTTGTCGCGGCCATCGCCTCGGGACGCGATGACGACGCCCTCAGGATCATCAGGGATACCATACCTCTTCCCGGCATCCTCGGCAGGGTTTGCCCGGCCCCCTGCGAAGATGCCTGCCGAAGGCACGGCGTCGACGAACCGGTCTCAATCTGTGCACTGAAACGCTTCACGGCCGACCAGGCTTTCGACACGCCGTCGTCGCTCCCTGTACGGAAACCCTCCTCAGGGAAGAAAGTGGCTGTCGTCGGCGCAGGTCCTGCCGGTCTTGCCGCCGCCTGGTTCCTGCTCACCTCCGGTCACGAAGTCACCATCATCGACGCCAATGAAAAGGCCGGCGGAATGATGCGGTACGGCATCCCGAAGTTCAGGCTGCCAGATGCGGTCATCGATGCAGACATCGCGCCGATTATGGAGATGGGTGCCAGATTCATGCTTTCGACCACCTTCGGCAGGGATATCGACTGGTCGATGCTGAAAAAGGAGCACGACGCGCTTTTTCTCAGCATCGGTGCGGCCATGGCCTCTCCCCTCAACATTCCGGGCGAAGAGCTTGACGGCGTCGTGAGCGGGATCGGCTTCCTCCGTGAAGCCGCCTCAGGCAATGCACGCAATCCAGGTCGTTCGGTTGTCGTTATCGGAGGCGGCAATACGGCCATCGACGCGGCGCGGACTGCACTCCGCCTCGGCGCAGAATCCGTCACCGTGATGTACAGGAGGGGACGTGAGGAGATGCCGGCAAACCGCATCGAAATCGAGGAGGCCATAGCCGAGGGGATCGAGCTTCGCCTCATGTCGGCTCCGACAGGAATCGAACCGTCGATTGACGGGCTTGTCATTACGGCTGTGTCCATGAGTCTCGGCGAACCTGACGCCAGCGGTCGAAGACGGCCGGTGCCCGTCGAGGGTTCGGAATTCACCGTATCGACTGACACGGTGATCACAGCGACAGGGCAGTATGTGAGCCTGCCGGAAGGTGCCGCGCCGGGCATAGGAGTCGCCGGGAACGGCAACCTCCTCTCCAGATCGGGTTCGATGCAGACGGATGTTCCCGAAATCTTCGCCGGCGGTGACTGCGTCACAGGACCTGACCTGGCCATACGGGCGATCGAGCAGGGACGGCTTGCCGCCGAGGCTATAGACCGCTTCCTCAACGGCCTATCTCCTGAAGTCGGCGACCGGCCGTTCAACTCATCATACGGAGAGCGCGACCTGGCTCCGCGCAGATTCTATGAAAGGGCCAGGCCTGCTGCGAGGGTTCCTGTGCCGGAACTCCCCGCAACAGAGCGGCGGAGAAGCTTCAGGGAGGCGGTTTCGGGTTACGGAGTCGAAGATGCGCGGAAAGAGGCCATGCGCTGCCTCCAGTGCCGATGCCGCGCCGTAGATGACTGCCTGTTGCGGGACCTGGCCACAGCCTTCGGCGTCGCTTCGTGCCCCGGATCTGAAACCCATGAGGATTTCAGCATCGACAGCTCCGGAGCCATCAGGTTTGAACGTGAAAAATGCGTCGATTGCGGCATCTGCGTACGCACGATCGAATCGAACGTCACAGGGCAGGCCATAGCCTACGTCGAGTTGATCGAGAGTTGTCCTACTGGAGCGATCAGCGGAAGAAAATCCTGAATCCTGAGCTTTTGCGTCATGGCATGAGAGCCGGGCTGGCGCCCGGCGTTCCGGGCCGTCAATCCAGTTTCCTGTCCGGCGTCGGATGGTCGTTCCTGAACAATCCCTGAATCGACCTGAACATCCCGTCCCCCTTGTGAACGGCTCCCTTGACCGACTGTTCCGCCTTGGTCGCCTTTTCCACGGGATCGCCGCCATGCCAGGTCACCCATGCGATATAGAGAACGCCAATGGCAGCGAGAACAAACAGAAAATGGATAATCCGCCTGGCGAAGGATAAGACGATCATAAGCGAAACGATCACCGCAATGCCGAGGATCAGCGGGTTTCCAGTCAGGAAATCGATAATGTTCTTCATGGGGCTTCGATTAGAGGTATTCGAGCAGCACGGCGGCGACATGCCTGGAGGGCGAGTCTGAGGAGAGACGTGCCCTTGCCTGTCGGAGTTGATCGCGCATCGAGGAGGCAACGTTTTCGTCTTCGAGGATCTCTATCGCTGTCCGGCTTATCTCCAGGGCGTTTACCCTGTTCTGGATGAGTTCAGGTACGACCTGACGTTCCGAAAGGAGACCGCACGACACGATGTTGGCAAGCGAGATGTTCTTCAGCTTGACAACCCACTGGCCGATGAGATAGTTGAGCGGAGCCATCCTGTAGAGAACGACCATCGGCACCCCGAAACAGAGAGATTCCAGGGTCGCCGTACCTGAGGTCACCAGCAGCAGGTCGCTGAAGTTCATCACTTCATAGGATGAGCAGGCAATGGGTTGAATCCCTGCCTTGCGGATGTGACGCTCGTATATCGAACCGTCGATCTGGGAGGCCTTGCCGAGCAGAAATGACACATTGCCGCGCTGCTGAAGATTCCGGGCTGCGCCGAGCATTTCGGGAAAGATGTTTTCGATCTCCTGCGTTCGGCTTCCCGGAAGCAAACCGACCAGGCGGCTCTCCGGGTCGATACCATTTCGTTGCATGAACTCCTGCCGTGACGGAAACTCAAGGTCAGCCAACTCTTCGACCACCGGGTTTCCGACGAACTCGGCCTTGATGCCATGTCGGCCGTAAAATTCAACTTCGAAATCAAAGATGACCAGCAGCCTGTCGACATACGCCCGGATTTTTTCGACACGCCGTTCCTTCCAGGCCCATACCTGGGGTGAAATGTAGTAGATCACGGGAATGCCGAGTTCGTGGAAAAACGCAGCCATGTGAAGGTTCATGCCAGGATAGTCGACCAGCAGTGCCGCATCGGGCTTTTCCCTTATGACCGCCTGTTTGAGTTCCCTGATCACCTTGCGCAGGAAGGGGGCCTGCCGGATCACCTCGACAAACCCCATGATGCTCATCTGGTCCGTCGTATAGAGAAGGTCTGCTCCAAGTTCGCGAAGTTTCGCACCCCCGACGCCGAAAATCCTGGTTTCAGGTCGCGCCTTGAGAAGCTCGCGCACGGGACCGGCAGCGTGGAGATCGCCGGAGACTTCGCCAGCGAGAACAAAAAGCTTCTTCGGGGGCATATGGTGCTGAAATTGCATCATCGTACAGGAAACTGTATTTTATTCACCAGAAATGTGGATGAATAGGCAAAGGCACCCGTTTTTTTATCACAATTATATCAAATATACGACAGAATGCAAGTCAAATTCGGAACCGATGGCTGGAGGGCAATTATAGCCAAGGACTACACTTACGACAATTTAAAGCTGGCTGCGCTCGCTTCGGGAAAATATTTCCTCACACACCCTGACAAGTCGAACGGCGTCTGCGTCGGTTACGACACGCGATTCATGTCGAAGGAGTTTGCAAAATATACAGCAGAAATTCTTTCATCGATGGGCCTCCGGGTTTTCCTTTCGGATTCCTTCGTCTCGACCCCGGCGGTCTCACTCTATACCCGCGACAAACATCTCGCCGGCGGCGTCATGATCACGGCATCGCACAATCCTCCAATTTACAACGGTTTCAAGGTAAAAGCATCTTACGGCGGTCCTGCGCACCCTGAGGTCATCACGGAGATCGAAAATAACCTTCTCACCGTAGATCCGGACCAGGCTGTCGTCCCCGCGACAAACCTGATCGCAATGACCGATGTGAAGACATATTACATTGAGTACCTCAAATCGAAGCTCGACCTCGGACTGATCAGGGAATCACAGCTGAAAATCGCCCATAACGCCATGTTCGGCGCCGGACAGGATATCATAACACGCCTGCTCGACGAATCGATGGTCAACTGTTACCACTGCTCGGTCAACCCCGGATTCGACGGCATCAACCCTGAACCTATTCCCCAGTACATCGGCGATTTCGTCGACTTTTTCAACGAGGTCAAAACCGATGTCGGCATCATCAACGACGGCGACGCCGACCGTGTCGGCATGCTCGATGAGCATGGCGTTTTCGTGGATTCGCACAAGATGTTCGCCATCATCCTCAAATACCTGGTCGAACAGAAGGGCGAGCGCGGAGAGGTTGCCAAAACCTTCGCACTGACCGACGTCATCGACAGGATCTGCAGCAAGCACAACCTCAGGATGCACCTGCTTCCGGTCGGTTTCAAGCACGTCAGCAGGCTGATGACCACCAACGACATCCTCATCGGAGGCGAAGAGTCCGGCGGAATGGGCATAACCTCCTTCCTGCCCGAACGGGACGGCGTCTATATCGGCCTGTTGCTCCTCGAAATCATGGCCCGCAGGCAGAAGACGCTCTCCGAGCTGGTCAACGAACTTTTCGAAGAGTACGGATTTTTCTGTTACAACCGCCTCGACATGCATGTTTCGGACGCAAGAAAGGAGGCGATCATCTCCGCTGCTTCCGGCGGGCTCCTCACCTCGATTGCCGGATACCCGGTAACCGGCTTCGCTGACCTCGACGGGTTCAAGTACCATTTTGCCGGAGGATGGATGCTCATCAGGCCCTCGGGTACGGAACCGGTGCTCAGGATCTATTGCGAGGCGGACTCTCAGGAAAAAATGGAAAAGGTGCTGAATTTCGCATCAAAATTAGGATGAACGGCGCATGGTTAGAAAATGTACGTCGTCAAAGAGCTGACATCATCATTCAGACAGCGGTGCAAGGCTGCCTCATCCTGGCCTTCAGACGCTCAGGCAAATGAATAAAGGGGACAGGAAGCATACCCTCGCTAACGTTCGACCATTGGAGCAACAGGCAACCACATCAGGAGAGCGCTTTTTCAGCGATCTTGTCGCCGAGCATCAGGAGATGGTCGTCAATACATGCTTTCGGTTCGTCCTTAACCGGGAGGACGCAGAAGATCTTGCACAGGAGGTTTTCGTCGAAATCTATCGATCGATCGACAAGTTTCGTGAAGAGTCAAAGCTTTCCACGTGGATCTACAGGATCGCCATCAGCAAATCGCTCGACCATCTCAGGCGCCTGAAACGGAAAAAACGGTTCAGTTCACTCAAAAGGATCATCGGCGTCGACGATCCCGCAGAAACGATCGCCGCGCCGGACCATGACAACCCGGCCGACGTGCTTGCCGACAAGGAGCGGGTCGCCGTGCTGCAGGATGCGCTGGGTGCGCTGCCGGACAACCAGAAAACAGCCTTCCTCCTGAGCAAGCAGGACGGCTACAGCAACCAGGAGATCGCCGACATTCTCCAGACAACCATACCTGCGGTCGAATCATTGATCCACAGGGCAAAAAAAAATCTGCAGTCCCGGCTTGAACGCTATTACCGGACTGCCGGTTGAGCCGCAGGAATAATCACAAGTTTTGCATGGTATTGACGTCCAATAGTTTGAAACAATGATACCGATATGAAAAGAAGCACTGAACAGAGAAACGCCGAGGTCGACAGGACGCTCAGGATACTGGACGAAATACCGCGGTTGGAGGTGCATCACCTTTTCAGGGCGCGCGTCCTGCAGCGCGTGGAATCCCTCGACAATTCGAACACGTTTGCCGTTGCAATGGCAGGAGGCTTCAATCCCAGGCTGGCGTTTTTCGGGCTGTTGCTGATCCTGAACATAGCCTCGGCCATGCTGCTTTTCATGCACAAAACGCCGCAATCGACGATCAGCGGATCAGCCGGGATAGCTGAAGTGTTCAGTGAAGATTACGGTGGGCCGGCGCTCTCCTATTACGACCAGCCGTCTGCAGATCGATGAGCAGATGAAGTGATGCAGTAATCAACAACACGTCTCATGAACTGGATGGCTTCCGGAAACGGAACGGACGATTCAGCATAAGACGAAATCCTTAATGGTGACCGATGGATTTCCTTTCTTCAAAACGTTTCGTGACGGTGGCGCTTATGGCGCTCGTCATGCTGAACATCACCCTTCTTGGAGTTATCTGGTGGCAGAGCATCGCCACAAAAAGCTATCGATCCGTCGAGGTTACACAATATTACAGCCGAAACGGCTCCATGGCTCCCGAACTCTCGCTTGACGAAAAGCAGAAAACCGCTTTCCTGAAACTTCGTCAGGAGCATTTCCGCAAGAGCAAGCCTGAGATCCAGAAAATCATCCTCCTCAAGAAAGAGCTGATCCACGAAGCTGTCAAACCCAATCCAGACAAAGCCAAACTGGAGGCGATCGCCGACAGCATCGGACAACGGCAGACAAAAATCGAAACTGATCTCGCCACGCACTTTCATGAACTTTCCGAACTCTGCACGCCTGCCCAGCGCGATTCACTGGGCGCATTTCTCGGCAAGATCTATACCGTGAGGTACCAGCGGAGCAGCACTTGGAGGGGCGGGCCTCCCGAAGGCCATCAGCCCGGTATGAGGCATCCCGGTCCTCCTCCCCCGTTTCCGCAGCGCTGAGCGCCTGGCGCCGCAACCTTGACGGCAATCATGATAAAATCCTGAATGTGTGGGGCATACCAACGTCGCCGTGACTGGCCGATGGTCAGCGTCGGCGACAGAGCGGACCATAGAGATCCGGACGCCTGTCGGTGAAGATGTCGTTGAAGTCTTTGAAGCTCTTGTCCCTGGAAAGAGTCGGATCGATCTCCGACAGGATCACGGCATCGCCTGTCGGACCTGCCTCCCCTACCGTTTCTCCCCATGGGTCGTAGAGGGCTGACCGACCCTTGAACACCAGAGTCTCCCCATCCCTTGTTTCACTGCCCGCCCTGTTTGCCACGGCCACGAACAGTTTGTTTTCGATAGCACGTGCAGGCATCACCCTGATCCATGCATCGGTCACCAGGTTGGATGGACAGGCGATGAGATCTGCGCCTTCGAGGGCCAGCACTCTCGAAGCTTCAGGAAAACGCCAGTCGTAGCAGAGCATGATGCCGACCGAGAGGTCGAGCCGTTCGTCCCTGATGACCGGGAATCCGGTATCTCCCGGCTGGAAAACCAGCGACTCCTTGTAAAACAGATGCGATTTGCGGTAGACCAGAGGCTCGCTTCCGTCAGGCCGGAACACGAAAACGGAGTTGTAGAACAGCGGGCCTGATGATTCGGCCATGCCTGCGACGATCATCGCGTTCCTGGCCGAGGCCATCCGGGCAAATACCTGACAGGCCTCTCCGTGAATATCCTCTGCCAGCGGAGCGAGTTCCTCCTTCGACACGAAAAAATATCCGCTCGTACAAAGCTCCGGCAGGATGATGATATCCGCCTCGACCGGTTCGATCAGGTCGGCGATAGCCCTGAGGTTCGACTCCTTGCAACCATGAAGGGGCGTATACTGTACGACGGCCACTCGAATCATCGTTTTTCGGCACCTCCCGCCGGAGTGAACCTGGCCTGCACCAGGCGTACGACGGCCATGGCCTCGCTTCTGAAAATGAGCGTTCCAAGGCCGAGATAGAGCATCACGATCGCCAGCTTCAACGCGATGGCTGCGCCGCCGGTCAGGCCGAAACCCCCAAGAAAGAGCACAAGATCGTCATGACAGGCGGCAAACAGAAGCCCTGCTGCAAGCAGAAGGGTGAGACGGCCCCAGTCATAGCGAAGCGGAAAAACCTTGAGCGAGAACCATGCCATGCTGAGGCACATGACCGCTGTTCCGGCCAGGATCGCGATGGCCGCACCGTCCATGCCGCTCAACGGTATCAGTATCCAGCAGGCCACGCAAGTCACCGCCGCTCCGAGAAACGTCACCACAGGCAGGTAGCGGGTATTGCCCGTGATGAGAAGACCGGCAGAAAGGTTGGTGGAGATCATGTCGAAAACATAGCTGAAAAAGATCCACGGCAGAATCGAAAGCCCCATCCAGTATTTCGGAGGCAGGAGGTAAAGGCGACCGCCATAGTGGTAGCGGACAAGATCGGGAACAAAGAAAGTTGCGGCTACGGCAAGTACGATGACCATGATGGTCGAGAGATTGAGCACCTGCCTGAAGAGGCGTTTTGCTTCCGGGTCATCGGCATGCTGGAGGAAAAACGGCTGCCATGCGAACCTGAAAACCTGTATGAACAGCTGCAGCACGACCCCGAAAGCAGCTACGCGCCCATAGATGCCGGTAATGTCCGAAGCCTGGAACCCGGCGCCGTAAAGCCTCTCGATGTCCGCCTGCGGAATCCGGATGAGCAGGTTCCTGTCGATAAGGTGGATAAGCAGTCCTGCAATCCCCGTCGGGACATAGGGCAACCCGATGCGAAGGAGTTCCCGATAGAGCTCGAAGGAAAAGAAGGGTTTCAGGTTCTTCAGCACCGGCAGAACGAACAGGAGGCTGACCAGGGACCCGATAGCCTCGGCGATGAACACGCCCGAAAGTCCCGCCTTGAGGGGAATGATGAGCACAAATGCGCTGATGACTCCCCCGACGACGCCCATGACCTTGGCAAGCGCGAACTGGATGGCCTTCCTCTTCAGCCTGAGTTCGGCGAAAGGAACGACCAGCATCGTGTCCAGCCACAGGATAAGGGCAGCAAACCGGATAAACGTCCCCGCGTTCGGTGAGAGCCCGATCAACGATGCGATGGATGGAGCAAAGAGCGCGATCAGCAGGGCAAAGATGGTCGAGGTGACCAGAAGGCTTGCGAAGGCCGTGGAAAAATAGCTTCGCTCATCCTCGTTTTTTTTGATGGCGTCGGACGCGACTTTCAGGTATGAAGTCTCAAGGCCATAGCAGAACAGCACGTTGGCAAGTGCGATGTTGGCGTAAATGACCGCCTGTATGCCGTTGTCGAACGTGGTGAGCTTGTTGGCGTAAAGCGGGACGAGGATGTAGTTGAGGCTCCGGGCGAGAATGGTGCTCGAACCGTAAATTACCGTATCCTTTGCAAGGAGCTTGAGCTTGGAGAACATCCGTCGTCGGTCTCGAAGGATATGCTTAACCGTTGCCTTTATGGGCCGGACCGGCAGAACCGTTGGTCACCGGGGCCGAACCCTCTTTCTGCTTTTTGACCGCCTCGTAATCGACCTGGAACTTGCCGTCCTTCTGGATGACCGGAATCTTTGAGATGACTTCGCGAAGATGCTGCTGGGCTTCGGCCTGCTGCTGCTTGAGTTTCTCCAGCTCCTCACCCACAAGGCCGACGGGATTGTCCTTGTCGATCAGGGAATCCTTGAACGACTCTATCTGAAGATTCTGTTCGGTTTTCATGTGCTGCACGAACCTGGAGAGGAAATAGACGAGCATGAAAAAGACTGACAATGCAAATCCGAGAATATAGATCCAGCTCATAATGCACTCGTTATGGTTATGATATATCTGTCATCGCCGCAGGCCAGCATCATTTCAGGGATGAGCTGCTTGCCGCGCCGGATGGGTAACCCCCGCACGTTCTTGAAAATAACGGGAATTTTCTTGATTATAGCGCTGAATATTGGATTAAAAATCAATATTCTTTGTTTTTCCCGGCCATAAAAACCACATCGCCCAACCGAGGTATCAGCCCATGATTACTGAAATAACGAAAACCGTTTCAGAAGGAAGAAATATCCTCATGCAGGAAGCCGATGCCATCCGGAAGATGAGCGAAAGGCTTGACGACAGTTTTGCGAAGGCCGTCGATCTGATGCTTGCATGCAAGGGAAAGATCATCATTTCAGGCATGGGAAAATCGGGCATCATCGCCCAGAAAATAGCCGCGACCCTCTCTTCGACAGGCACCACGGCCATCTTCCTGCACCCTGCCGATGCCGCGCACGGTGATCTCGGAGTGGTATCAAAAAATGATACGGTCATCTGCCTTTCGAAAAGCGGCATGACCGAAGAGCTCAATTTCATCATCCCTGCTCTCAAGGAGCGGGAAGCGACCATCATCGCCTTCACCGGCAACAGCCGCTCCCACCTCGCCATGAACGCGCATGTGGTGCTTGATGTAGGCGTAGAGCAGGAGGCGTGTCCATACGACCTTGCGCCCACCACCTCCACGACGGCCATGCTCGCCATGGGAGACGCGCTGGCCATATGCCTCATGCAGAAAAAGAATTTCACAGACCTTGAATTCGCGCTCACCCACCCGAAAGGATCGCTCGGCAGGCAACTCACCATGAAGGTCGCCGATGTGATGGTCAGGGAGGATGCGGTTCCGCTGGTCAGCGAAGAGGCTCCCCTGACAGAGCTGATCCTTGAAATGACCTCGAAGCGTTATGGCGTAAGCGGAATCATCGACAGCGAAGGCCGGCTTACGGGAATCTTCACGGACGGCGATCTAAGGCGCCTTGTCCAGAACGGCGGTAATTTCCTTACCAGGAAAGCAAAAGAGGTCATGACGGCAAACCCGAAGACCGTATCTTCGGAACTCCTCGCGAAGAACTGCCTCGAACTCCTCGAAACCTACCGCATCACCCAGCTCCTTGTCTGCGACGAAGAGCGTCGCCCGGTCGGCCTGGTACACATCCACGATCTGGTTTCTCTGGGGTTATAACAAGAAAAGGAGGTAAGGGACATAAAGGTTAAGAAATTTCATTCCACCCTTTTTGTCCCTTACCTCCTTTTGGTCCTTTCTTTCTTTTGCTATCCCTTCTTTTAGCGTCCCAGCGCTTTCATCATGGTGGTACCGATATCGGCGGGATTTTCAACCATGTGGATGCCGGCGGCTTCCATGGCCTTGATCTTCTCTTCGGCGGTACCCTTTCCACCGGAAACGATGGCGCCTGCGTGGCCCATCCTTCTTCCGGGAGGCGCGGTACGCCCGGCGATAAAGCCGACAACCGGCTTTTTGAAGTATTTGCGGATATATTCGGCGGCCTCCTCCTCGGCACTGCCCCCGATCTCACCGATCATGACCAGGCCTTCGGTCTCATCGTCCTTGGCGAAAAGCTTGACTGCGTCGATGAAACGGGTCCCGATGATCGGGTCTCCGCCGATGCCGATGCAGGTCGACTGACCCAGGCCCACTGCGGTAAGCTGATGGACGGCTTCATAGGTCAGGGTTCCGCTCCTTGAAACGACGCCGATGGTTCCCTTCTTGTGGATGAATCCCGGCATGATGCCGATCTTCGCCTCACCGGGAGTGATGACTCCGGGGCAGTTCGGGCCGACGAGCACCGCTCCCTTCTCCTTGACGAATGCATAGGCCTTCATCATGTCGTTGACCGGAATGCCTTCAGTGATACAGATGATCACTTTCAGTCCGGCGGCGGCAGCCTCCATGATGGCATCGGCGGCAAACGGAGCGGGGACGAAAATGACCGATGTGTTTGCTTCTGCCTTCTCGACTGCGTCACGCACCGTATCGAAAACCGGTACCGGGCGACAGAAGCTGTCTTTATCGTTTCCGTTATAGAGTATCCCGCCTTTTCCTGGTGTTACGCCGGCGACGACGTTGGTACCGTATTCGAGAATCTGGGAGGTATGGAATGTTCCCTCGCTCCCGGTGATTCCCTGGACGACCAGGCGGGTATCTTTATTGACCAGTACGCTCATAAGCAGATATCCTGTTTGGTGAATGAAAAAAAAGAGACGTCAATGAGTTGGAACAGCCTGACAGAAAGCCTGGAGATGACGAGCAATGCCCAGCATCTTCCCCTCTTCGAAAAAGTTACAGATCAGATGGATGCCTACGGGCAGGCCGAGGCTGTCGAAACCTACAGGCACGCTGACGGCGGGCATGCCGACAATGCTGGCCGGTACGGTGAACACGTCGGCAAGGTACATCTCAAGCGGGTTATCCATCTTGTCGCCGATGCCGAAAGGCGGGAACGGAGAGGTCGGCCCGGCAATGACATCCACTTTTTCGAGCGCCTCGCGGTAGCGGTCCTGGAAAACCCTGCGTACCTGCTGCGCCTTTTTATAATAGGTGTCGTAGTAGCCTGCGGAAAGCACGTAGGTGCCGAGCATGATGCGTCTTTTGACCTCTGCGCCGAACCCTTCCGTTCTTGAGTTCACGTACATGGCTGAAAGATCCTGGCAATCCGGGGAACGGTATCCGTAACGCGCACCGTCGAACCTGGCGAGGTTTGACGAAGCTTCGGCAGTGACCAGGATATAATAGGCGGCAATGGCGTAATCGCTTTCGGGAAGATCAATCCCGACAAGCTCTGCGCCTGCATCCTCAAGTTTTTTCAGCCCGGCCTTGACGACTCCAGCGACATCGGCGTTCAGGTTCTCGGGGAAAAAAGCCGACGGAACGCCGACACGAAGGCCCTCAAGGGAAAGACGGTCCATCGACGCCCCATAATCAGGAACGTCATGGTGCGAAGAGGTGGCGTCGCACTCATCCTGGCCGGCGATCACTCCAAGGACGAGCGCCGCATCGTCGCAGTTCGCGGAAAGCAGACCGATCTGGTCGAACGAAGAGGCGAAAGCAACGAGTCCGTAACGTGAAATGCGGCCGTAGGTAGGCTTCAGGCCGACGATATTGCAGAACCCGGCTGGCTGGCGGACGGAGCCGCCGGTATCTGAACCAAGCGCAACCATGGCCAGGTCGTTGGCGACGGCAGCAGCAGAACCTCCGGAACTACCTCCCGGAACCCTGGTTTTGTCGAAGGGGTTCGGCACCGGGCCGATCGCGGAGTTTTCGTTCGAACTCCCCATCGCGAATTCGTCCATATTGGTCCGACCGACGAAAATCGCATCTTCGGCTTCCATCCTGATGATGGCCGTCGCATCATAGACGCTCTCGTAACCGGCGAGAATCTTTGACGCGCAACCCAGGGGCGCGCCTTTCATGGAGATGTTGTCCTTGATGGCGATCGGCATGCCGAAAAGCCTGCCCGGCGTTTCGCCCCGCTGGAGCTTGCTGTCGAGCTCCCTTGCGCGAGAAAGGGCCGCGTCATGAAAAACCGCGGTAAAAATATTGTCGTTACGGTGCGTATCGATACGCTGCAAATAACTCCCGACCACCATTTCGCAGGTAAGCTCCCGCGAAAGCAACCTGGACCGGAGGTCCTGATATCCTCGAAACTGCACTTCTTTTCCGGATGTATTTTTATTGAAGATCATTTCCAAGCATGAGGCGGCAGGTCAACGACTCCCGGGGGACTCTTTTCGGTTGATCCCGGAACCTGATCGCTAAGCCCGGCGGCACTTGAAAGCGGGGTCGGCAGAAGATGAATTCAAATCCGAATATCTGTCGGCTGAAAAACCCCCTGGGGAAAAAGACTCCTGTTTCTGCGCTCCGGCCGAAAGAGCATCAGGCTCTGCCGTCATGAGGTTTGTATAATACTAAATTACTGTCTATAATTCAATTTGATGGATATTGCGACGCATGTCTGTTCGCAGTGCGTTCAGATGATAATGCCAACGACCGACGACCCGAATTCCCTACACATGGATTTTTCTTACCCTTTCATGCCCCAGTGGTTTAAATCAAAAGTTGATCCTGAGGACACGCTCATCCAGGAGAAGCTGAAGTCGTCCTGCGAGATACCCAGGCACATCGGCATCATCATGGATGGAAACGGCCGCTGGGCGAGACTGAAGGGGAAATCCCGTGTTGAAGGACACATCGCCGGCGTCGAGTCGGTACGGGACATCGTAGAGGCATGTTCTCAGTTGGGTGTGGAGTACCTGACGCTTTTCACCTTCTCGATAGAGAACTGGAAAAGACCTGAAAACGAAATATCGGCGCTGATGCGCCTCCTTATCAGGGTACTCAGGAAGGAGACCCGCCAGCTTCGCGACAACAACGTCCGTTTGCATGTCATGGGCGACCTCGATCTGGTACCGGACGACGTTCGTAAAACGATGGACGAAACCATTGAACTGACCAGGGACAACAACCGCCTGGTGCTGAACATTGCGTTGAGTTACAGCGGGAAATGGGACATAACCCAGGCGTGCCGCTCAATTGCAGAGCAGGTAAAAGCAGGATCGATCGATACGGCCCAGATTGACGAAAACCTTGTCGCGTCATTCCTGGCGACATCCTCGATTCCAGACCCTGAACTTCTTGTCAGGACCGGCGGAGAGTTCCGGATAAGCAATTTCATGCTCTGGCAAAGCGCCTATTCCGAGATATATTTCACAAACACCTATTGGCCTGACTTTCGTCGCGTCCAGTTATATGATGCACTCAGGGAGTTTCAGAACCGTGAGCGTCGATTTGGCCAGACCAGCGAGCAACTGCAGGTGAAACCGTTTAAAAGACAGGCTTAAAACATAGAACCACCCAGCCTTTTCATGAAAAACACACCTTTTTCCCAGGACAGGTTATCAGCGCTTCTGATTGTCCTTGTACTGCTCAACATCCCATTGACCGACGTTTCAGCAGCAACGCTGGCATCAAGCGCAGCTGCTGCCGAAGCCGGCGTCACGGAGTCGCCTGCAGCGGCGCTTATACCCGAAACCCGCTCACAGACCGTTAAGCAGATTTCGTTCAGCGGCCTGCAGACCCTCAATGAGGCCGACATCCTGAGGAGCCTGCCCATCAAGGTAGACGACAAGATCGTCATCCCGGGCCAGGAAATTCCGGGCGCACTGCAATACCTCTGGAACCTCCAGTATTTCAGCAACATCAAGATCGATAAAACCGACCTCGGCAACGACGGTATAAAGCTGACCTTTATCGTCACCGAGTTCCCGACCCTTGATGACATACAGTTCAAAGGCAACAGCAAGTTCAAGGACAAGGAGCTGCTGAAAACCATCGGCCTGAAAAGCGGCCACAGGGTCAGCACCCAGGACCTGATGAACGCGACCAACAGGATTGACAAACAGTACTCGACCAAAGGCTATCTGGTTGCCGGGTCCGAATACCGCCTTGAAAATATCGGCAACAACAGGGTAAAAGCGATCTTTACCATCCACGAAGGATCAAAGATCATCATCGAGAAAATAAGTTTCCACGGCAACAAGGAGTTCAGTTCGGGCCGGCTCAGGGGAATTTTCAAGGAGACATCCCAGAACTCATGGTGGAAAAGGATCTTTGGCCGACCGAAGCTCGACAGGGAAAAGTTTGAAGAGGACAAGAACCTGCTCGTGGAGTTCTATCGTGCCAACGGATACCGTGATGCACGGGTCGTCAAGGATGTGGTAACCTACACCGATGACAAAAAAGGGGTTCTCCTCGATATCTATGTCAAAGAGGGACCTAAATACTTTATCAGGAACATCTCCTGGATAGGCAATACGAAGGATTTCGCGAAAACCGAAACCCTCAACACCACATTCGCCATCAAGAAAGGAGACCTGTACAACGCAAAGAAAATAAACGAGCGACTCAACTATTCAGCCGACCACTCGGATGTAAGCTCCCTTTACCTCGACAAGGGATATCTGTCGTTCAGGACCAAAATTGAAGAGCAGATCGTTCAGCCCAATTCCGTCGACCTTTTCATCAGCATCACCGAAGGTGAGCCGTTTACCCTGAACAACATCAACATCAAGGGTAACACCAAAACGAAGGATCATGTCATCCGCAGGGAGCTCTATACTATTCCGGGAGAGACCTTCAGCAGGAAAAACGTCGTCAGGAGCATCAGGGAACTCTCCATGCTGAGCTATTTCGATCCAGAGACGCTGACTCCTGAAGTCCAGCCGAATCAGGAGACCAACCTGGTCGATCTTACCTATAACGTCACCGAAAGGCAGACGGACACCTTCAACGCATCCGTCGGCTACAGCGCATCGACAGGGGGCACAGGCGCGCTCGGACTTACCTTCAACAATTTCTCCCTTGCCGATACCTTCCATCCATCGGCTTACAGGCCGTTGCCGCACGGAGACGGCCAGAAGCTTGCACTGCAATGGCAGTTCGGCGCGAACAACTACCGGACGCTCTCCCTGTCGATCAGCGATCCCTGGGCATTCGGAACGCACACCTCTGTCGGGTTTACCGCGTTCAAAACCCGTCAGACCTATGACTTCCTGAACAACAACATCGACAGCAATACTTCGACGAAAACCATCAACCAGTACGGAACGTACCTCAACATCGGCAGAAGGTTGACCTGGCCGGACGACTATTTCTCCATCGGCTGGCGTATCGGTTACCTGCATGACGAAGGCGGGTTTGTGAGCTTCCTCAATGAGGCAAACATTCCGACCAGGGCAGACGAGTTCTCGATCACCCAGACGCTCAGCAGAAACAGCATCGACAGCCCGATCTATCCGAGGCACGGCAGCAAGAACGTCTTCAGCGCACAGCTTGCAGGCGGACCGCTTCCCGGCACTGTTGATTTCTACAAATTTGTCGGTACGTCAACCTGGTATTTCCCGTTCACGAAAAATCTTGTCCTCAACCTCTCTGCACAGCAGGGAATCCTGTCAACCTTCAACAAAAACGACTACATCCCTTATACGGAATATTTCTATATGGGCGGCAGCGGCATGTCCTCGCTTCCCACGATTCCGCTGAGAGGATATCCTGACCGGAGCGTCGGCAACCTGTTTGAGGGTGAAACCGACCTCTACGGCGGCAAGGTTTATTCCAAGTTCACCACTGAACTTCGTTATCCGTTGACGCTGGATCCGTCAGCCAGCATCTATGCCCTCGCATTCTTCGAGGCTGGCAACCTCTGGCAGGATACGGCATCGATCAACTTCAGCGAACTGAAAAAAGCAGCAGGCGTCGGCTTGAGGCTCTACCTCCCGATCATCGGCCAGATCGGCATCGACTACGGGTATGGTTTCGACGCCGTTCCTTCAAGGGCGAGCAAAGACAAGCAGGGCTGGAACTTCACCTTCTCTTTCGGCCAACCCAACGACTGATCGAAGCTATCGGCTCCAGACACAAAAAGCCATGGAAATCTGTTTTTCCATGGCTTTTTTGTTGTTCTGCAACCAACAGCATAACTCTGCTTTACTGCTTGAATGAGCAACAAAATCCTGCCATAGCCACAACCACTACGCCGCCAGATACACTATCTTTATAGACCAAAGTTGGATTATTAGACAATCTCGCCTATATTTACTTTTGATCAATACGTCATAATAGATCATCACTCTTGATCAATACGTCATTCGTTCTTTGAACCAGTGATGTTTCTGCCAATTAATCTGGATATACCATGAAAAAACATTTGTCAATGTTGGCCGCTGCACTGATCGCTGCCGGCACATTCTCAGCACCGGCCACCGCTGCAGAACACTATTTGAGCGGTAATGTCGGATTTGCATGGGTTAACGATGTCCCAACGGTCGCTGCATTCAATCTCAGCCCTGATGCTGGCGTTTCCATGTTGGGCGCAATAGGTTGTGATTACGGCTCATACCGTCTTGAGGCTGAGGCCGGATACCAGAACAACAACTTCGTCAACAATGGCACCATCAAGATCGTGTCGTTGCTGGGAAATGGGTACTATGACTTCAACACCGCCGGAGTCAAGCCTTACATTACCGGTGGCATCGGTGTAGCTACTGTCCGACTGAGAGACATCACGCTGAACAGCAACGTCAGGCTCGACGACGACGAAACAACGTTCGCGTACCAGGTTGGCGCAGGACTGCAGGTGCCCCTCACCAACAAGGTCATGCTTGATGCCCGTTACCGCTATTTCGGTACGACGGAATTCAGGACAACACTCACGGGTGACAAGAGCATCGACAGCAACAGCCTGCTGCTCGGTCTCAGGGTGAACTTCTGATCTGTCGATCATCCAAAAAACGAGGCTGTCTCAGAAGCGATACTGAGACAGCCTTTTTTATTTGACACCCACCGGTCCGGATCAACGGCATGACAAGCCATGTGAATTATTTTATATGGCTTGAGACACAAAGAAGAACGCAAAAGAGCCACCTTTTCAGGTAGCTCTTTTGTGTTTGAGGCCTGCCCTTCTGAGACAGCCCCCTTCTTGTTGCTTTCACATTGAATCCGCGCTTCCTCCACGCTTTTTGAGACGGGATATCTCATCCCTTATTCGCGCAGCTTCCTCATAGTCTTCCCGATTGATGGCATCTTCAAGCTTGCTGTTGAGCTCCTCCTCAAGCGATTCCACACTGACGGGTTCCGCTGGTTCTGGCTGCTCTGCAATCTCTTCGGCAAGAGCCGACTCTTCATCCTCTTTCTGCTGCTCTTCGACGATTCCGGCCTCGTTCATAATCTCTTCAGAGACAAAAATAGGCGCATTGAACCTTACTGCGATGGCAATGGCATCGCTTGGTCTTGCATCGATTTCATGCACTACCCCACCCATCTCACAGATAACTTTTGCATAAAAGGTCTCATTGTGAAGCTCATCGATATAGACTTCGTTCACCTGAAGGCTGAATGCGTCAGCGATGTGCTTGAACAGGTCATGGGTGAACGGTCGTGGCGGCTTGATATTCTCAAGCTTGAGAGCTATGGCCTGGGCTTCAAAGCCGCCGATTATGATCGGCAACTTTCGCTTTCCCTCAACTTCATAGAGAATGAGGGCATAGGCGCCGTTTGTATGAGGGCTTGTGGAAAGCCCGAGAATATCTACCTGAAGTTTATCCATGGTTAGGGAACATTTGTCGTTTCAACGGGGGCAGAAACACCCCGTGATAATTAACAGTAAAGTACCTTTAAACATTTCGTCTTCAAAAAAGAGAGCGCAAATCCGGTATCGGCAGGAAGCATTATTTCAACGGAACCGGATTTCGGAGCAGACAACAAAAAAGCCGCATTCTGCGGCTGTTTTGTATGATCGATGTGCCCGAGAGGAGATTCGAACTCCTACACCTTTCGGCGCTACCCCCTCAAGATAGTGTGTCTACCAATTTCACCACTCGGGCATCTTCTCTATAAAATCAGGAAACAAATAAATGCAACCCGTGAGAATAGAAGGACTCGAACCTTCGACCCTCTGCTTAAAAGGCAGATGCTCTAACCAACTGAGCTATATTCTCATCGAAGCTTCAGCCGCTAAAGGGCCTACTTGTTCTGGTACCTCAAACGCTTCTTGTGCCTGTTCTTACGGCGCATCTTTTTGCGTTTGTGTACTGCCATTTTATGGCGTTTTCTTTTTTTTCCGCAGGGCATGAATGTAAGGGCTTTCCTCTGTTTTTAAAGGCAAATAATATAGGGACTTTTACCCATAGAAGCAACTAAAAAAAGCATCGGAGCATTTTTTAACTCTCTCTCCAATTCTCAAACGCAAGATAACATCTTTTCCTGTTCGACATGAACTGTTGCCGGTAAAACCTGAAAATAATTAAACACAGCACCGATCCACGATGCCAGGGCAATGGCGCGACAGACGAGCGACATCAGCCGTTCATGTATTTGAAGAACTCCTTGTTATCCTTTGTCTCGACAATCTTCTCACGCATGAACTCCATGCATTCGATCGGGTTCTTGTCGCCGAGGTACTTCCTGAGCAACCAGGTCCTTGAGAGCTCCTCCTGTGTAAACAGCAGCTCTTCCTTACGGGTTCCGGATCGGAGGATATCGATGGACGGAAAGATTCGACGTTCGGACAGGCGCCTGTCGAGGGCGAGTTCCATATTGCCGGTACCCTTGAACTCCTCGAAAATGACGTCGTCCATTCTTGAGCCCGTGTCGACAAGCGCCGTGGCGATGATGGTAAGGCTGCCGCCCTCTTCGATGTTCCTGGCCGCACCGAAGAAACGTTTCGGTTTGGTCAGCGCATTTGCATCGATACCGCCGGACAGGATCTTGCCTGAATGCGGGATAATGGTATTGTGTGCACGGGCAAGGCGGGTTATGGAATCAAGCAGGATGACCACGTCGTAACCGACCTCGACCAGCCTCTTGGCTTTTTCAAGCACCATGTCGGCAACCTGCACATGCCTTTCCGGGTCCTCGTCAAAGGTCGAGCTGACGACTTCGGCAGGCACGGTGCGAGCCATATCGGTCACCTCCTCGGGACGCTCGTCGATGAGGAGAACGATCAGGTAAATCTCGGGATGGTTCTTGATGATGGCGTTGGCGATCATCTGGAGCAGGATCGTCTTACCGGTTTTGGGCTGCGCGACGATAAGGCCGCGCTGACCCTTGCCGATCGGGGTAAAGATATCCATGATTCTGCCTGAATACTCGTTCTGGCGGGTCTCGAGCTTCAGTTTCTCATGCGGGAAAAGAGGCGTAAGGTTCTCGAAAAACGGACGTTCACGGGTTACTTCGGGATCCTTGTTATTTATGGTATTGATCTTCAGGAGCGCAAAAAAGCGCTCACCCTCCTTGGGTGCCCTGACCTGGCCCGACACGGTATCACCGGTGCGCATGTTGAACCGCTTGATCTGTGAAGGGGAAACGTAGATATCGTCAGGTGATGAGAGGTAGTTGTAGTTCGATGAGCGCAGGAAGCCGTAACCTTCGGGGATGACCTGCAAAACGCCGGTATTGACCATCACCTGCCCGCTCTCCGGATCCGTATTCTTGAGTGACTGGGCCTCGATGATCTTGTAAATCAACTCCTCCTTTCGAAACCCGGCTGTGGTGACACCGAACTCTTTGGCTATGGCATTGAGTTCATGAACCTTTTTCTTCTGGAGTACATTGATGTCCAGACCTTTGTCCGGACCTTTTGATACCGAATTGTTCGACATTGTTGGATTGTTCAACGCTTAGTGGTTAAATATGCAGCAAAAGAACTGCCTCATGCGTGGTCGCTGTGGGGTAATGAAATCAACTCTTTATGGACAGATCGCAGGTTGTTGTATAGGTCACCTGGAATTCTTTAGAGATCGACATGAAAGTCTGGAAAAGAAGCTGTATGAGGAAGATGGTCTGTAATGACACCGGTATAATCAGGACGGCTTGAATTGACCGGGTAGGGTCCCGAATAACTGGAGAATTTCAGAAGTGCTTTAAAGATATAAAAAAATATTTACAAAATCGCACAGATCATACCTATCAGGGTTCGATGAAGCTGTTTCGAAACCGCTCCATCGAAGCAACCTCGCCAGCGAGGAAAAACGATCCGGTTACAAGAATCATATCGTCAGCGGCGGCACGCGACATAAGCAGATCGAGCCCTTCCCCGGCAGTGTGGCGAACATGCACCTCACAGGAACCGCCAAACAACACGGCAAGCGATTCAGGGGCAAGGCTTCGCTCAGAGGGCAGATCGACGGCGACCGCCATATCAGCGATACGTTCGAGGTGGCGGATGATGCCGGCGGCATCCTTGTCTGCCGCGACCCCCACGAGAACGAGAAGCGAACGAAAAGAGTTCCGGATCTCCTCCAGGGCCTGCACCGTTTTTTCCATGCCATCGGGATTATGTGACACGTCGAGCATCACCACCGGCCGGTCAGATATCCGTTCAAGACGCCCCCGGTATCCTACGGAGCGGAGGTGCGTCAAGCCCGCCTCTATCTCATGCCATCCTATCCCTGCTGACCTTGCCGCCATGACGGCGAGGGTTACATTGGTCGCATGGAAGGAGCCCGTCAACGGCACCTGAAAACAGCGGGAAGCATCCCCTGGAAGGGTTATTTCGAGGCTGAGGAGTCCAGGCTGGAGATCGCAGATCCGGCATGAGGCCTCCTTGACAGACTGGTGCACAACGGTACCGCAACGTCCGGCTGACTGCAGGATTTCGTCAAGCGCGTCACCCTCGGGAACAGCAGTGAAAACCTCCGAACCCGGCTTGATGATGGCAGCCTTTTCAGCGGCGATTTCACGCAGGCTTTCACCGAGCCATGCCGTATGGTCTATCCCGACGCCCGGAATAATGACGATATCAGCCATGACGATGTTGGTCGCGTCGAGACGCCCCCCCATGCCGGTCTCTATCACCGACGCTTCGACCCCCTCGTCGGCAAAGAATGCGAAGGCCATGGCCGTAGTCACCTCGAAAAATGTAGCGCCTTGTTCAATGACGACGGGCTTCATCCGGGTACAATATTCGGCGACCTTCTCCTGGGATATCGGTCGGCCGTCCATGCGGATGCGTTCGGTGAAATCGATGAGGTGCGGAGAGGTAAACAGGCCCGTCTTTCGTCCGGAAGCCTGGAATATCGAGGCCATGCAGGAAGCGACGGTACCCTTGCCGTTAGTCCCTGCAACATGCACGATCGTCCCGATCCGACGCTCGGGATGGCCAAGCGAATCAAGCAGTGCATCTATGCGCTCAAGACCGGGTTTAATGCCGAATCGGTGAAGGGGGAAAAGAAAATCGATGGCTTCCTGATAATCCACAGTCACCTCAGGGGTTGTTGCGAATGGCGGCAAGTGAAGCCTTGACGAGCTCCTCGACCGACAGGCCGGGAGTCGCAGCCAGTATGCCGGATACGGCCTTCTGGGCAAGAACACGAGGAAAACCGAGCGTCATGAGGGCTGCCAGGGCATCTTCGGTCAGTTGGAGAGAACGGCCGTCACCCCCTACCTTGCCGGAAACGGCAGGCTGTATCTTCAGGATCTTGTCTCTCAGCTCGAGGATGATTCGGGCCGCAGTCTTCTTCCCCACCCCGCTGATGCCGTACAGGGTTTCAGGACGGTTCGAGACGATAGCCTCCTGGATCTCGTCCACCCTGAGTCCGGACAGAACGGCCAACGCGAGCTTCGGGCCGACGCCGGAAATGGAGAGAAGCAGCCTGAACAGCTGAAGCTCCGCCTCGTCGAGAAAACCGAACAGCTGATGTGCGTCTTCGCGGACATGGTAATGGGTATACAGGAAGATCTGTGAGCCCGGTGCGGGCAGCCTCCGGCTTGTCCCTGAAGAGATGTGGAGCCGGTAACCGATACCGGAAA
Source organism: Chlorobiaceae bacterium (assembly GCA_013334965.1). Classification (GTDB taxonomy): domain Bacteria; phylum Bacteroidota; class Chlorobiia; order Chlorobiales; family Chlorobiaceae; genus Chlorobaculum. The sequence continues at coordinate 176,366 of JAAXWO010000004.1, forward strand.
CATCGACAACCGCTTCCTCCTGGGAAACCGTTATCAGCTCACCTCTTATAAATGCGAACATGACGGATTGGATGGACTATACCCGGCCATCGGACCTGAGCCGCCTGTGACGGCATTAACCCCGATGGCCTGGCATACTGAAAAGAAGAACCGCTTGACGGCAATTGCCGGTCAGACCCTGGAAGATCAGGCGGTCTGGGAGTAATTGTTCAGGATCCTGGTCAGCTGGGCTTTCTTGCGCGATGCCTTGTTGGCATGAATGTAGTTCTTGACGCCGAGCCTGTCCAGTTTCTGGACTGCTGAACGATATGCAGCCTCAACTTCAGTTTTCTGGGCATTGGCGTCGATCAGCTTCTGCATGTTCTTCAAAAGACCCTTGAGCTCTTTTTTCCTGGCCCGGTTTCTTTCGTTCCTGCGCGATGCCTGTCTGAGTCTTTTCTCGGCTGATTTGTGTAAAGGCATAAACTTGTGCTGTTAATGTCTTGCGAAGTCTGATAATACTTGTGCGGTTTCCGCAACAAAAGGCATGTAATATACAAGAAAGCTACGAAAAGAAAAAAAGCATCTGAACAAATATTCTGAATTTGTGTTCATGGGACCGTTCCGTATTTGCGCACCGGCTTCGAGGGTTTTTATTATATTCCCGCATCGCAGGGTTCCCCTGTAAAACGCCAATAAACCATCGCTTCAATGAGCTTGATGATCAGCGTCTCCGGCATCCGTGGCGTCGTCGGCAAAAGCCTGACCCCGGAAAACCTCACGGCATTCACCATGGCGTTCGCCGCATGGACGGTGCGGAGGAAACGCGAGCGATGCGGCGACTCTGCCGTAAAGCCGAAAATCGTCATAGGCAGGGATACGCGGCCTACGGGCGAACTGATCACCGAACTGGTCGCCAGCACGCTGGCGCTCTGCGGATGCGATGTGGTGGACCTCGGCATGGCGACCACCCCCACCGTCGAAATGGCGACCGCCGGTGAGCTTGCGGACGGCGGGCTGATCGTCACCGCGTCCCATAACCCCGTCGAGTGGAATGCGTTGAAAATGCTCAACGAAAAAGGGGAGTTCCTTACCGCCCCCGATGTCGAACTGCTGCTTGAAATCGCCCGCGACCGCTCCTTCGTGACCACCGGATGGGAGGGTCTCGGCTCCATCACGGGTAACACCTCCTGGGATGCAATCCATATCGCCAGCGTCCTGAACCTTTCCTGCATCGACAGATCGCTCATCGCAGGAATAAACTTCAGGGTGCTCGTCGACGCCGTCGAAGGGGCCGGTTCGTTCGTTGTCCCGGAACTATGCCGGCAACTCGGCATTCATGAAATCAAAACGCTCGCCTGCCAGGGAACGGGTATCTTTCCGCGCAACCCCGAGCCTGTCGAAGAGAACCTCGGCGTCACGATGGATATCCTCCGGAACGAAAGCTGCGATTTGGGCATCATCGTCGATCCGGACGTAGACCGACTGGCCCTCGTTTGCGAAGACGGAACCCTGTTCGGAGAGGAGTACACCCTCGTCGCCTGCGCCGACTTCTACCTGAAGCACCGGAAAGGGCCGGTCGTCAACAACCTTTCAAGCAGCCGAGCCCTTCGGGACATCGCCGCCCGCCATGAAGTGGAATGTTTCAGCGCGAAAGTCGGCGAGGCCAACGTGATCGAAGTCATGAAAAGCTGCGGGGCAGCCATCGGCGGAGAGGGCAACGGTGGCGTCATCCTGCCCGAACTGCATTACGGCCGCGATGCGCTCGTTGGCATCGCCCTCTTCATCCAGGCCTTCGCCGAATGGAAAACCTCGACCGGCGGCACCTTGTCGGAGTTCAGGCGCACCTTCCCCGACTACTCGATGTCGAAGCAGAAAGTTGTGCTCGAACACTTGTCAAAAGAGGCCCTCGAAGCCATTTTCGACCGGGTGGCCGCAAACCATCCTGACGCATCCTGCAACCGCCTCGACGGACTTAAACTCGACTTCCCCGAAGGCTGGGTTCACCTCCGTCCGTCGAACACCGAACCGATCATCCGGATCTACGCCGAATCGGCCACGAAAGACGGGGCAGACTCACTTGCCAACAGCTTCATTGCCGAAATCAGGAGCGCATCGGCCAGAATCGGCACAGATCCGACAACGGGCGAACAGGCGAAATGAGCGTGACCGCCAAACCGGCTTCGGGCTTCCGCACCCAGCAGGACGAAACGCTCGGCAAACGCAAAAAGGGTTCTGTCGACTTCTACATCGTCTCGAAACTGCTCGCCTACGTCAAACCTTTCAAGGGGCTGGTCACCGGCGCCATCCTCCTGACTGCAGGAGGCGCGATCCTTACTCCGCTGAGACCCTGGCTGACCAAGGTCGCCATCGACGACTACATCGCGCACGGCAACCACAAGGGGCTGGCGATCATCAGCATCGCCATGCTCGTGCTCATCGTCCTCGACGGGATCAAGCAGTATGCCGCCACCTGGCTGACGCAGCTCATCGGCCAGAAAGCGGTGTACAATATCCGCATGGACATCTTCAGGCACCTTCAGCGTCTGCCGATCCGTTATTTCGACAGGAACCCGGTCGGAAGGATCATCACAAGGACGACCAACGACGTCGAAGCGCTCGACGAAATGCTCTCAAGCGGCCTGATCACGATCGTCGGAGACATCCTTCAGCTCATTTTCATCGTCGTCATGATGTTCTTCAGCGACTGGCGGCTGACCCTCGTGGTACTGAGCATACTGCCAGCCATGATCTACGCCACCATAGCCTTCAAGAACCGCGTGCGACAGGCGTTCCTCGACGTCAGGACCCATCTTGCGCGCCTGAACTCGTTCTTCCAGGAGCATATCACAGGAATGAAGATCGTCCAGCTCTTCGCCAGGGAAGATGCGGAATTTACCAAACATTCGCAGATCAACGCCGATCACCGGGACGCCAACATCCGGACAGTATTCTACTTTTCCATCTACTACCCGCTGATCGAGTTCCTGAGCTCGGCTGCTGCCGGCCTGGTGATCTGGTTCAGCGCGACAAGGATCATGAAGGCCGACCTCTCCGTCGGCGTGGTCGTATCGTTCGTCCAGTACATCTGGCTCTTTTTCCGCCCGCTGCAGCACCTCTCGGACAGGTTCAACATCATGCAGACGGCCGTGACCAGTTCCGACAGGATATTCCGCCTGCTCGAAGAGCCTGTTGATCCGGAACCTGCCGACTCCTCCGTCAGGATTCCATCGTTCCGGGAGCGCATCCTGTTCGACAACATCTGGTTCGCCTATGACAACGACAACTGGGTGCTCCGTGACATATCCCTGGAAATCAGGGCCGGAGAGACCGTAGCCATCGTCGGAGCCACCGGCAGCGGAAAGACCACGCTCATCAACATCCTCTCCAGATTCTACCCTTACGCCAAAGGTTCGGTGACCATCGACGGAATCGAACTGAGCGATATACCGGGCAGGGAGCTGCGCAATCTTGTTGGAGTCGTCATGCAGGATGTCGTCCTGTTCGCAGGATCGATTCGTGAGAACCTCTGTTTCAGCGACCCGTCGATCCCCGAAGAGAAGGTCAGGGAGGCCGCCAGCATCGTAGGTGCCGACCGGTTCATCGAAAAACTGCCGGGAGGATACGACTACATGATCCGCGAAAACGGTTCAGGGCTCTCCGCCGGCCAGAAGCAGCTCATCGCATTCGTCAGGGCGCTCCTCTACAACCCGGACATCCTCGTTCTCGACGAAGCCACCAGTTCGGTCGATACGGAAACCGAGTCGCTCATCGAGCAGGCCACCGACAAGCTCATGAAGCACAGGACATCAATCATCATCGCCCACAGGCTCTCGACCATCCAGCACGCCGACAGGATCGTCGTGCTCCACAAAGGCACCATAAGGGAAACCGGCACACACCAGGAGCTGCTCGCCCGCCGGGGCCTCTATTACAAACTCTACCTCCTGCAGCACCCCGAACGCTCCATCCAGGCGTTGGCCAGCCCAACTCCCGACGGACAGTAGCCCCGGACGATCCCACATGCAGGAGGAGTTCACTCCTCCGGACATTCAGACCTTTTACATTCCAGCAGCCCCGGACGATCCCACATTCAGGAGGAGTTCACTCCTCCGGACATTCAGGCCTTTTACATTCCAGTAGCCCCGGACTTCAGTCCGGGGAGAGCATGCCCCCCCCCGATCTTCGGGCTTCAGCCCAATATCTTTCACTGCATCAGCGAGGATCACGAAACCCGATGAAGAGGTTGGACTGAAGTCCGGAATATTAATTTGATCATCCATCCCCGGACTAAAGTCCGGGGCAACTGAATAAAATATAAGATGATAATGTCCGCAAGGCTAAAGCCCTGCTGAATGCAGGAGGTTAACCCCCCGGACATTCGTCTTCGATATTCATTCGGTTTTTAACCCGCCAGCCATTCAGAGTTTTTTAATTCCAGCATCCCCGGACGATCCCACATTCAGGAGGAGTTCACTCCTCCGGACATTCAGAACTCTTACATTCCAGTAGCCCCGGACTTCAGTCCGGGGAGAGCATGCCCCCCCCCCCATCTTCGGGCTTCAGCCCAATATCTTTCACTGCATCAGCGAGGATCACGAAACCCGATGAAGAGGTTGGACTGAAGTCCGGAATATTAATTTGATCATCCATCCTCGGACTAAAGTCCGGGGCAACTGAATAAAATATAAGATGATAATGTCCGCAGGGCTAAAGCCCTGCTGAATGCAGGAGGCCAAACCCCCTGGCCTTCGTCTTCAATATTCAGTCGGGTTTAAACCCGCCAGCCATTCAGAGTTTTTCAATTCCAGCAGCCCCGGACGACCCCACATTCAGGAGTCCCGACTTGTCGGGACGACGGACATTCAGACCCCTTACATTCCAGCAGCCCCGGACGATCCCACATTCAGGAGGAGTTCACTCCTCCGGACATTCAGAACTCTTACATTCCAGTAGCCCCGGACTTCAGTCCGGGGTGAGCATGCCCCCCCCGATCTTCGGGCTTCAGCCCAATATCTTTCACTGCATCAGCGAGGATCACGAAACCCGATGAAGAGGTTGGACTGAAGTCCGGAATATTAATTTGATCATCCATCCCCGGACTAAAGTCCGGGGCAACTGAATAAAATATAAGATGATAATGTCCGCAGGGCTAAAGCCCTGCTGAATGCAGGAGCTCAAACCCCCGGACATTCGTCTTCAATACTCAGTCGGGTTTAAACCCGCCAGCCATTCAGAGTTTTTCAATTCCAGCAGCCCCGGACGATCCCACATGCAGGAGTCCCGACTTGTCGGGACGACGGACATTCAGAACTCTTACATTCCAGTAGCCCCGGACTTCAGTCCGGGGTGAGCATGCCCCCCCCGATCTTCGGGCTTCAGCCCAATATCTTTCACTGCATCAGCGAGGATCACGAAACCCGATGAAAAGGTTGGACTGAAGTCCGGAATAGATTTTGAATTGATCTTCTCCCCCCGGACTAAAGTCCGGGGCAACTGAAGAATATGTAAGATGTTAATGTCCGCAGGGCTAAAGCCCTGCTGAATGCAGGAGGTTAAAACCCGGGGCAACTGATGAATATATAAGATGTTAATGTCCGCGAGGCTAAAGCCCTGCTGAGTGCAGGAGGTTAAAACCCAGGGAAAATGAAGAAGATGTAAGACTTTAATGTCCGCAGGACTGAACTCCTCCTGAGTAGAAGAGGGTTAAGCCTGGGGAAACTCAAATGAATGTGAACCGTTGAAGCCGGGCTCTTACAAGCTGCTGTCCCTCAGTACCTTGACAGGTTCAAGCCTTGAGGCACGGGCGGAGGGAAAGGCTGCGGCGATCGTACTGATGGCTACCGTCACAGCGGTGACCAGAAAGAAGTACATTGGGTTCCAGGACATGCTTAAACCGGTTTTTGTCAATGGTCCCTGGGAGCTCTCGGTGGGCAGGTTTGCAAGAATGTTTATTGCTCCGACAGAGAGAAGACAACCGAATAGAGCCCCTCCCAGACCGACAAGAAACCCTTCGAACACGAAAAGACCGACCATCTGGCCTGAAGAAAATCCGAACGATTTCATGATGGCGATGTCGCGGCTTTTCTCGAAAACGGTGGTCACCAGGATGTTGGCCACACCGAACCCGGAAACCACACCGACGAAAGCGACAAGCGAAATGACGATATAGCCGATCCTGGCGAAAAGCATCAGCACGCCGGCGTTCTCCTCCTGCCATGTATTGCAGACGTATCCGGTCATGCGGGTGAGGTCGCGGGCAAGCGGGGCGTTGTTGATCGGGTCGCTGACCTTGAGGGATATGCCAGTAACCTTGTTGGCGGGCATCCCCTCGATGATCTGGCCGAGCTTGAGCGATGCGAGGATGCTGTTGTCTGCGACGTTGACCCCTGTGAAGAATATTCCGGCCACCTTGCACTGACGGTTTTTCCCGTCGGGAGATATGATGGTGAGCTGGTCATTGAGCCTGACATCAAGATCTTTTGCGACAGTACGTCCGACGAGCAGGGCATCGGGGCTCCTCCGGAACAGGGCAAGATCCCCGGAAGTCAGGCTCTTGCCTATCCTGGTGATCTTGTCCTCCCTGTCGATGATGACGCCCTTGAGCAGCACCGGCTGGTTGCGGTTTCCCTTGACCGCCATGATCTGAGACTCGACGAAAGGAGATGCTGCGATCACCTTCCGGGAAAAGGCCGGGGATGAAACGATCTCCAGCACCCTGCCGTAGTTGCGAACCTCTTCCCTTTCGTCCCGGCCGATATGATCTTCAACAAAGGAGAACCTCGACGATGGCCCGCCGGAAAACAGGTCCGTGGGTATCGGGTCGGTTTTCTGCCCTTTGACGTTGATGTGGGGAGCCGCGTTGATGATTGTTTCCGTAAACGAATCGAGCAGTCCCCTGGTCAGCGATATGGTGGTGATGAGCACCATCGTACTGACGGAAACGGCGACCATCGTCGTCAGCGTCTGGCGTTTGCGCCCGAGAATATGCCTGAAGGCGATATCGAAGAGGGTTCTGAACATTCAGGAGGAGTCGGGCAAGCCTGAAAAAATTTATGGTATATTTTCTATAAGTTATACTTTTAAGGGCATCTCTGAAAATCATCCGTACCACGAAACCAAGCATGCCTCAGACAAGCGCAGCCATAACCGCAGAACGGAAACACAGCCACGTCGATATCTGCCTTCACAGGGAAGTCTGTTTCGACGGCCAGGATACCGGACTCTCATCCTGGAGGTTCGAACACAATGCCGCGCCGGAGATCGACGCTGCAGAGGTCGACCTTTCGACGGTTTTCCTCGGCCGCAAAATCGGCATGCCGCTCATGATCTCCTCGATGACGGGAGGCTACGGAGAGGCGCTCTCGCTGAATCAAACGCTTGCCGAAGCGGCAGAACGATACCGCATCCCGCTGGGTGTCGGCAGCATGAGACAGGCCCTCGAAGGCTCCTCGCATCGCGAAAGCTTCGCGATCGTCCGACGGTCGGCGCCCTCTGTCCCGGTCTACGCCAACATCGGCGCCCCCGAAGTGGCGGCAGGACTGAGCAGCGTCCAGCTCTCGACGATGATCGACCTTATCGAAGCCGACGCACTGATCGTCCACCTCAATCCGGCCCAGGAGCTGTTCCAGCCTGAAGGAAGTACTGCCTTCCGCGGATTCCTTGACAAGCTGCACGACATAACCGCGACGATCCCTGTCCCGGTCATCGCGAAAGAGGTCGGCTGCGGCATATCGGCCGCCACCGCCCGGAAACTTGCCGATGCCGGAGTCATAGCAATAGACGTCGCAGGCGCAGGCGGCATAAGCTGGCAGAAGGTAGAAGAGTGCCGTTACACCGAAAGGTTCCATCATGAGGATCGCTTCAGCCCATCGGCCCTCGGCGAGTTGCTGAACTGGGGAATCCCTACCGCCGAGTGCCTGACCGGCATCGCCGCATTGAAACAACAGCATCCTGAATACGCGACTCTTGGGGTCGTCTCCTCCGGCGGTATCCGCAACGGCCTCGACATCGCCAAATCCATAGCCCTCGGCGCCGACATGGCGGCATCCGCGCAACAGCTACTCAAAGCACTCCATGCAGGAGCGCTCGACAGCACCATCAGAACCTGGGCGAACGACCTGAAAGCCGTGATGTTTCTGACCGGGTCGGCCAGCATAGAAGAGCTTAAAAAAGCACCTATCCACAAACAACCTTGAGCACTGGAGTCATGACTTTACAGATTAACCAAGAACAGGTCGAATCCAGGTACCATCAATACCATGCGAAAATCAACGAAGCCCTCGCCGGATGTTTCCAGAAAGAGAGCCCGTCGACCCTCTACGGCCCGGCGCGCTACATCCTCGAAGGCAAAGGGAAAAGAATCCGACCCTTCCTGACGCTGCTTGCCGCTGAAGCCGTCGGAGGTTCCGCCAATGAAGCGCTTGGTGTTGCGCTCGGTGTCGAGGTGCTGCACAATTTCACCCTGATGCACGACGACATCATGGACCAGGCCGACCTCAGGCACGGACGTCCCACCGTCCACAAGCAATGGGACGTCAACGCAGCTATTCTCTCCGGGGACATGATGATCGCGTACGCATACGAACTGGCCCTTAAAGCCCTCACGGCCCGCCACGCAGAAGTCATCCATATCTTCAACGACGCCAACATCACCATCTGTGAAGGCCAGGCTCTCGACATGGAGCTGGAAAAGCGCAAGGAGGTATCGATCGCCGACTATCTCGACATGATCTCCAAAAAGACGGGACGCCTTATATCGGCAGCGCTCGAAGCAGGTGGCGTGGCAGGCAACGGAACACCTGAACAGGTTGCCGCCCTTGTCACCTTCGGCGAAAAAATCGGCCGCGCATTCCAGATCCAGGACGATTACCTCGACATCATGGCTGATGACGGCAAATCGGGTAAAGTCCCCGGCGGGGATGTCATCAACGGCAAGAAAACCTGGCTCCTGCTCCGCTCCCTTGAACTCGCCTCTGGCAGCGACCGCCAGCTTCTGCAATCGATCATCGACAACAAGGGCACCACAGCGGATCAGGTCCCCGTGGTCAAGTCGATTTTCGAACGTTGCGGCGTGCTCGGCGAGACGCAGGAACGAATCAACAAAGACACCGAGGACGCCCTCGCCGCCGTGGACATACTGCCATCGGAGGAGGGTCGCGAATATCTCAAGGGATTCGCGTGCATACTCATGAAGCGCGATTTCTGAACTGAAGGCAGGGAGGGCGAAAGCCCTCCTGAATCTGAGAGGCTGAAAAGCCGGGGCAATCCAGACCCAGCAACCATACATGAGCGTTACCCCTGAACGCGACATTGAACTCCTGCTGCTCATCCTATCGCAGCTTCCCGGCATAGGTCCGGCGAAAACGAATGCCCTCATCAGCAGGTTCGGAGCCGATCCGTCATTGCTTGATGCCGGCCCTGATGCATTCGAACAGGTTCCGGGCATCGGCAAAACCCTTTCAAGGGAGATAGCCGCGAACCTCGGAAGCATCTCATGGCGCAGAGATGCGCTCGACGACGCTGAAGAGCAGATCGAACGCGCAGCCGGACTCGGCGCCGCCATCATAACCATCCTGGACAAAACCTACCCGCCGCTGCTCAGGGAGATCTACGATCCGCCTCCGCTGCTGTTCGTACGTGGCAACCCTGCCGCCCTCACAAACCCGTCGATTGCCGTCGTAGGAACCCGCAAAGCCTCCGCATACGGAAAACAGGCAACCGGATTCTTCTGCCGTGACCTGGTGACCGGCGGCTACACCATCGTCAGCGGCCTGGCCTACGGTATCGACATAATGGCCCACAGAAGTACGCTGGAAGCCGGAGGGACTACCGTCGCCGTCCTGGGATGCGGCATCGACATTATCTATACGGACCCGACAGGACAACTATGGCCGAAAATCCTCGAACACGGAGCCATTGTTTCCGAAGAGCGGATAGGACAAGCTCCTGCTCCCGGCAACTTTCCCAGAAGAAACCGGCTGATCTCCGGAATGACATCTGGCACGCTCATCGTGGAATCGGACATCAAGGGCGGATCGATGATCACCGCATCCTGTGCCCTCGAACAGAACAGGGAAGTGTTTGCCGTACCGGGCAGCATCTTCGCACGCTCGTCCCAAGGCACGAACCGCCTGATCCAGCAATGCCAGGCAAAGCCCGTTTCCTCGGCACAAGAGATCATTGCAGAACTCCTGCCCGCAAATGCAACCGCCAACCAGACCATCAGTCACCCCGGAGTGTTTCGTTCCGGACTTTCTGCAGACGAATCACGCATCGTTGAGACCCTGGAAAACGGCCCCCTTCATATCGACCTCATTGCCGAAAAAACCGGGATGCCCATCGACACCCTCCTGGTGCTCCTGTTCGAACTCGAAATGAAACAGACGATCGAACAGGAAGCTGGTCAGTTGTTCAGCATCCGTCAAATACCGCGGCAGTGAGCTGCAGCATTCGTTTTACCTCTTACCCGCTCCACGGGAAGGGACATCGTTTTTTGCTGCAGGAATAGCATTTTATGGTCGGAATTATTACTTTTGGTATTGTTGTTTCAATAACTGGTTTTTAATATGGGCGATTTTTGCCTTGTAACACCTAATAGCACTAATAATGAGAGATTTTAAAGGATTCAAGACCATTTCACGTACCATGCTCATGGCAGTCAGCCTGGGTATGTTCATCTCTGCTCCTTCAGCTTCAGCCGCAGACGTCGCAGGCAAAATCGGCGTTGTCGACTACGGCAGGATTTTCCAGCAGATGCCGGAAACCAAATCTGCTGAACAGGCCATGCTGACGGCAAGAAACCAGACCAGTAACGAACTCAACAAACTCCAGACCGCTCTCCAGAACGATGTCCAGAATTATCTGAAGCTGAAACAGAAGAACGGTAAAGGTGAGCCCGCCAAGGAAAAAGAGCTTCAGGGCAGAGAGGAAAAACTCAGGAAACTTGCTGCCGAGAAACAGACCGGACTGGTCAAGAAGGAGCAGGAACTGGTTGCCCCCATCCGCCAGAAAATCGACGGCGCTGTTGAGTCGATCGCAAAGAAAGATGGATACAGCATGATTTTCGACAGGAACGTCCGCGTCTACGGCGATGCTCAGAGCGACATCACCTTCAAGGTGCTCGACCAGCTGAACATCAAGTAACGCACGCCTGGACGCCCCTTGTTTTCTCACCGGACAACGCTTTTCCTTTTGGCCATACTGTCATGTACCGTCGGCTGTGATGCCCCTGAAAAAGGGCATCACATGCCGACATCCGGTCTTTCCGGAAAACAGCTTCCTGCGCAGGAGAGCTGGGACATGACGCTTGCCCTTGAAGATGCCGGCAAGGCAAAGACACTGATCAGCGCAAAACATGCCGCTGAATATCATCAGGGAGAGAAAAAAGAGATCCTGATCGACGGCGGAATCAGCGTCACCATATTCGGCCGGGATAACGCAGCGCCAACCAGAATAACCGCAGGCCGAGGAATCGTGCACGACAATCAGGATATCGAAGCCTTCAACGATGTGGTCATAAGCGCTGGAGACGGAACAGTCGTCCGCACCGAACACATCACCCGAAGCAACAAGGACCGCATGCTCCGGTCCGACAAATATGTTACCGTTACCAAACCATCCCAGACCATTCGAGGCACCGGTTTCGAAAGCGATGAAGCCATGACGCGGTACAAAATTTTTCATGCCAGCGGCGAAGCCGTTTCAAAATAACCACGACCATATTTCCATCAGTATGAAATTGCACATGCTCAAATCGAAGATCCACAACGCCATCGTGACCAGTGGAGATCTTGAATATGAAGGAAGCATAACCATCGACAAGGAACTTCTCGACATGGCGGACATGATCGCCAACGAAAAGGTTCTTGTAGTCAATAACAACAACGGCGAACGTTTCGAGACCTATATTATCGAAGGGACCCATGGACTGCGCGAGATCCAGCTCAACGGTGCCGCTGCCCGCTGCGCCCTGCCTGGTGACGAAATCATCATCATGACCTTCGCGGAAATGGAGCGTGAAGAGGCAAAAACATGGAAGCCGATGGTGCTTATCGTCGACAGGATGAACAATCCGAAGCGGCGCCACCGCGTAGGCGAAGAAAACGAATATCTGGGCTGAACGACAATCATCACGCACAGGAACCTCCAATGAGTCTCGCTGTTGTCATCATGGCTGCCGGCAAAGGCACCCGCATGAATTCGGACCTTCCGAAGGTCCTTCACCCGGCCAACGGAAGGCCTGTGGTAGAGTACGTCATAGAAAAATCCCAATCCCTCAATCCTGAGACCATCGTGCTGATCATCGGCCACCAGGCCGACATGGTGCGGGAAGCGACCGCCCGATTTCCAGTCGCCTACGCATTGCAGCAGCCGCAGCTCGGGACAGGTCACGCAGTCATGCAGACCGAAGCGCTTCTGAAGGATTTCGAGGGAGAAATGATCATTCTTTCAGGAGACGCCCCGCTTTTCACCACCCGGACGCTTACCGATCTCCTCGCATTCCACCGCTCCAGGAACGCCTCGGCTACCGTCCTGACAGCCGAAATGACCGACCCTACGGGATATGGCAGGATCATCAGGAACGACGGCGGCGAAGAGGTGCTCAGGATAGTGGAACAGAAAGACGCCTCCGAACAGGAAAAAGCCGTAACGGAAATTAATTCCGGAGTTTACGTATTCGACGCCAAGGAACTTTTTTCTGCCCTGCACGGCATAACCAACAACAACGCCCAGCAGGAATACTACCTTACGGACGTTTTCGGCATATGCTTCGGTAAAGGGAAAAAAGTGTGCGCCTTCAAGGTCGCCGACCCCAATGAAATCAGGGGCATCAACACCCCCGAGCAACTCAGGGAAGCCGAGCTGCTGCTTCAGACAGAGGCGTATTCCTCATAAGTGGAACAAGGTCACTGCATCAGCTGCAATAGAATCGAACATTGCAAAAAGGCTGTCTCATAAGTAAAAAATGAGGCAGCCTTTTTGCTTTCCAGGGAACGCCAAGCACTCGCTCGGCATCTTTATTCATAAGCATAATGACTCTGCATCAACAGTAACAGACAAAAATTCCACCCATTATTGTTCGTCATCATTCGGGGCCGTGTAACCAGCCATCGCGACTACCGGCGGAGGCGGTTCTGTCGATAGCACATAACCCCTGCGTGATTCGAAGGCTGTGTTTATGAACAGGAGCTCGCTCATCATACGGCCATCAACCTGACGGGTCATATTCGCCACATCAGGGAACTCTATACTTTTGATGGTGCCGGAATGAGTGCCACCTGCCAGCGTATAGTCTGACCCCATGCCGCCATTGTGACCGTCCGTCAACCTCAGATCACCAATACTCAGTGCCTGTCTGACGTCCAGATCAGTACGGGAGGCAACGGTTCCCGTTCCTGTAAGAATCAGCTTCTCTGACCCTATCCCGTCGACAACCCCATGGTCACCGAAATCTGAGGCAACGAACCGGGTGTTGCCGTCATAATATTTGCTGCCATCGAGATGTATGACTTTGGGATTGATGGTTACCGTATTGTTCACCGTTGCGGCCGTCAGGTCAGGAAGCCTGTAGTCGCTGGCAACGCCACGGTCACCATCGGCAAGGGTGATCGTCTTCACATACCGGCCCGTCAGCACGTGCGAGTCGTTCGACGTCGCATCAGTGTATCTCAGGTCCTCTTCGCCGACAAGGTTTCTGAACACCACATGACCCGTCAGGCCTGTCGAGCCGTCATACTCCTTCTCCGCAACCAGCCCCACCTCCCTCGGGTTGATCGTCACCCTGTTGGCTTCGCTTGCGGCCGTCAGATCCGGCAATGCGTAGTCGCTGGCGAAGCCCCGGTCACCGTCAGCAAGAGTGATCGTCTTCACATACCGGCCCGTCAACACATGCGGGTCGTTCGACGTCGCATCCGTGTACCTCAGGTCCTCTTCGCCGACAAGGTTTTTGAACACCACATGACCCGTCAGACCTGTCGAGCCGTCGTACTCCTTCTCCGCAACCAGCCCAACCATCCTCTGGCTGATCGTCACTGCATTGGCTTCGCTTGCGGCGTCGAGAGCCGGCAATTTGTAGTCGCTGGCAAAGCCCCGGTCACCATCGGCAAGAGTGATCGTCTTCACATACCGGCCCGTCAGCACATGCGGGTCGTTCGACGTCGCATCCGAGTACCTCAGATCCTCTTCGCCGACAAGGTTTTTGAACACCACATGACCCGCCAAGTCTGTCGAGCCGTCATACTCCTTCTCCGCAACCAGCCCCACCTCCCTCGGGCTGATCGTCACCCTGTTGGATTCGCTTGCGGAATCGAGAGCTGGAAGCTTGTAGTCGCTGGCCAATCCACTGGCACCATCCGCAAGTGTGATCGTCTTCACATAACGGCCCGTCAGCACATGTGAGTCGTTCGACGTCGCATCCGTGTATCTCAGGTCCTCTTCACCAACAAGGTTTCTGAACACCACATGACCCGTCAGGCCTGTCGAGCCGTCATACTCCTTCTCCGCAACCAGCCCCACCTCCCTCGGGTTGATCGTCACCATGTTGGCGTCGCTTGCGGCCGTCAGATCCGGCAATGCGTAGTCGCTGGCGAAGCCTCGGTCACCGTCAGCAAGAGTGATCGTCTTCACATAACGGCCCGTCAGCACATGCGAGTCGTTCGACATCGCATCCGTGTACCTCAGATCCTCTTCGCCGACAAGATTTCTGAATACCACATGGCCTGTCAAGCCAGTCGTGCCGTCATAACCTTTCTCTGCGACCAGACCTACCTCCCTCGGGTTGATCGTCACCATGTTGGCGTCGCTTGCGGTGTCAAGTGCCGGAAGCCTGTAGTCGCTGGCAACGCCACGGTCACCATCCGCAAGAGTGATCGTCTTCACATACCGGCCCGTCAGCACATGCGGGTCGTTCGACGTCGCATCCGAGTACCTCAGATCCTCTTCGCCGACAAGGTTTCTGAACACCACATGACCCGTCAGGCCTGTCGAGCCGTCATACTCCTTCTCCGCAACCAGCCCCACCTCCCTCGGGTTGATCGTCACCCTGTTGGCTTCGCTAGCGGCCGTCAGATCCGGCAATGCGTAGTCGCTGGCGAAGCCACGGTCACCATCGGCAAGTGTGATCGACTTTACATAACGGCCCGTCAGCACGTGCGGGTCGTTCGACGTCGCATCCGAGTACCTCAGATCCTCTTCGCCAACAAGGTTGCTGAACACCACATGACCCGTCAGGCCTGTCGAGCCGTCATAACCTTTCTCCGCAACCAGCGCCAAGGCCTTCGGGCTGATCGTCGCACCGGTACCGATAGTTGTTACCGGTTCATTGCCGATTGTTACCAACTGGTAATCGCTGCTCAATGAACCGTTCGTTCCGGTCACGCCAATGATCTCTACTCCGCTCAACGTCAGTGTATTTGCTTCACCAACGTGGCTGCTGTTGTATTTTGCACTGCCGTATTTCAGATCAGCCGACGTGTCTCCCGCCAGGAATCCCGTGAGACTCCATATCGGCGAAAAATCAGACGGCGCACCATCATTTCCGTCGTAGACTTTCGTGACGTTCATGTTATTCAATCCCACCGTCAATAACCTGGGATCGATCGTCAACGTGCCTCCGGCATAGATGATGTCATAACCCTGCTGGTCCGAATACAGGCCGCTCAGGGTAATCGCATTTGGATAGGAACCTGCATGGACTTTATCCTGGTGACCGTACGTACAGACCAGTTCCCCGAACAGGTGCGCATCGGAAGTCGGATAGGAGGGAACGCCATCGGCGACACCATAGGTATATGGTTGTCCGTCGTAGGTCTTGACCGGGTTGTTGGCCGTAATGGTCAGCGGGGTAAGGAAAGAACGCAACAGCGGATAGGTTTCCCCCTCATAGATCCGCCACACCGCGTTTGAGCCGCCCGTATCGGCCATATCCCACCCGACGAAGTTGTTTTTCTTCTTCATCTCGGCTGTGGTGAGGCCATCGACTCCAATGCCGGATCCATCTCCGACGCCGACCTCCATACGTGACACCTCTTTATCCCAGTAGGATTTTTCAATCGTGCCGGTATTTTTACCCGCAAAACCGCCGACCTCGCTGCCATTCACGCCGTTATTCACCAGGCCTGTGCTAAAGGAGCTGGTAATCGAGCCGCGATTATCCCCCACAAAACCGCCAGCGGTACTTCCCGATACCGTGCCTGTGCTGTAGGAATTGCCAATGAACCCAGTATTCACCACTACCAGACCACCACTTGTATTGCCGTCTACTGAACATGAACTGTATGAGTTGCTGACACTGCCTTCATTCAACCCAACAAGGCCGCCAGCTCCCTTTTCCCATGACAGATTGCCTGAACTTGAGCAATTGGTGATCATGCCATTGGAAAAATTTATCCCCACCAAGCCACCAAAGTGCCCTGTATTTGCTGAAGTATCGTTCTCAGCCGCAATGATATCAATACGGCAATTGGTTATTGTGCCTTGGTTTATCCCAACCAGTCCACCGAACATAATACCTGTGCCGCCAATCGTGGCACGAACATCCTTCAGGAAAAGGTTGCTGATGTTGGCACCAATACCCGTTACACTGAACAGCCCAACGGATGCAGAGGAGACTGCTCGATTGAACGTAAGCCCGGTGATCGTGTACCCCATACCATCGAAAGTACCGGTGAATTGTGCGGACGCATCGCCCACGGGAACGAACCCCCTGCCACTCCACATCCCGGCAGCAAGGCCAAGTTCGCTCATGTCGATATTGCCGCCCAGCCTGTAGCTTGCACCGGGATTCATGCTCATGAGCTGCAACTGATGGGCATTGGTGATCGTCGTGCTCCACTCCGAACGAAGGAACGGCCGGGTCTCGCCTTCGATCATGAACCATGTCCCATTGGAGGTGAAGTCCCAGTCAGTGAATTTGGCTTTCGTCATCATCTCGGCTGTGGTGAGGCCTGTCCCGCCAGAACTTGATGACTGGCCGGACGTCTCCTTATCCCAGTAGGAATTGGTGACCGTGCCGAAATCATTATATCCAACAAGGCCGCCAAAGTAGTAGTTTCCTTTTAACGAGCCTGTGCTGTAACAATTGGTTATGCCCCCCGCATTCCACCCTACCAGACCGCCGACGAAGCCGTCTCCGTTCACCGTACTTGTACTGTAGCAATTGCTGATCGTACCATTATTCCTCCCTACAAGACCACCGACCATATATTCGCTGCCTGATACGATTCCAGAGCTGGAACAATTGGTCATCGTACCGTGGTCGTTCTCCCCCACAAGACCGCCAACAAAGTAATATCCTTTAACGTTAACATTCCTCAGATTCAGGTCATGGATGTTCGCATTACTCACTTTATCAAAAAATCCTGTAGAGTAGTTATGTGAGTCAGGGATGGAAAGATTTGACACAACCTTTCCCGCACCGTCAAACTCAAGGCCCGCAAAATAGGGAATGTGCAGATTGGGATAACCTGTCAAATCGATGTCATTGGTTAGCCGGAACTTCAGTCCACTCAAATCGGCAAAACCGAGCAGGTTCTTCAGATCATTTGGGCTGCTCAACAGGTAATAGCCGTCCCCGCTGATGTTCGTAAAATATTTGCCAATCTCCAGCGTCTTGCCGTTATCAATCCAATCCTGGTATTGATCATGATACACACCCCCCGGCGATACGACCCCGTTGGTGTCCTGGATGCTCACATGGTCTATGTCGTAATGTGAATTGGTAATTGTGCCTACATTCACACCCACCAGCCCCCCAAGGGCGAAATTACCCTTTACGGAAATATCAGTGCTGAAACTATCGCGAATAGTGCCTTCATTCCCGCCCACCAGACCGCCGACATCATCATGGCCATTCACGGACTTACCAGTGACAGAGCAATTGGTGATCTTGCCGGTTCTGGTATTGTCCCCAACAAAACCGCCAACATAATCAGATCCCGTCACCGACAGGTCAGTGACAGCGCAATTGGAGATCGTGCCGGTATTGTCACCCACAAAACCTCCGACATAATATTTGCCGGTCACCGACGTGCCTGTGATAGAGCAATCGCTGATCGTGCCGGTATTGTGCCCAACAAGACCACCCGAATACACGGTGTTCCCATAATAACCACTCGAATCCAAGGTGCTATAAACAAAGCTTGATCCTATGACAGCACAATTGGTGATCGTGCCGGAATTGTACCCAACAAGACCTCCGAGATAATCTAGGCCAGTTATATGTATGCTATCCAGAACGACATTACTGATTTTAGCCCCACCTCCTGTATAGCCGAACAGACCTAAAGATGATGGACTTGTTCTTTTCATCGTCAGCCCGGTGATCGTGTGCCCCAGACCATCGAAAGTACCGGTGAACATCCTATTATTTTTGCTACTTATATAATAGCCGATGGGGGCAAACCCCGCCCTGGAGTTCCATGCCGACGTGGAAGTTGCATCGATATTTGCGGCCAACTGGTAATTCTTGTCCTGCATGCCGCTGCTGGCTATCCCCTGAAGGCCATAGATATCGGCAATCTCGTAAGCATTGCCGGCCGATCCGTCACCGCCCTGCGCCCTGATGAAGGTACCTCCGGTGATACGGAAATCATTGGCCACAAAGCTCGGAAGAGTGGGGCCGACCTGATTCCATGTTCCACTGGCAAGGGTGTAGATTCCGACATTGATGCCTGCGGTATCGGTTATGAAACCTGTCGTTCCGGCGCCGAGGTTCAATCCGCCACTCGTTGCGGTAATATCTGCACTGATATTGATATTGCGTTCGGCTCTCAGCGTCAAGGTGTTGGCTGTAGTCCAGCTCAACGCATCGTTCACGAAGATGTCGCCGTTGCCTCCCGAGTGACCCATCGTCGCCGTGCTGATAGTGACGTTCGAGGTATTGAGCCAGCCGCTGACCTCCTCACCTGTGGCGTCTCCACCCGATGCCGCAATGGTGTAGTCGTTCGGGTCGATCAGCCAGGTGCCGGTACTGCCGCCGGTT
>JAAXWO010000005.1 GCA_013334965.1 Chlorobiaceae bacterium
TCGAGGTGCCGTCGCCACCTGCGCCCGTGATCGAACCGAGGCCCGCCGTGCTCCCGCTCGCCGATACCGTCAACCCGCTCGCTGCGTGGGCGCTGCTGAAGGCCAGCGTGTAGCCGCTCAACGTACCAGCTGCCGTATCCGTCGAGATCAACCCGCTCGGCGTGCCCGCCGTCAGCGTGCTGCCACTCGCCACCACATACCCGTCAAACGTCTTGTTCGATGCGTCGATCGTACCGCCGACCGTCACTGCCTTGGCCGTGATTGTTCCTGCACTCGAGCCAGTATAATTATTAACACTATAGCCCGAGATACACCAACCAGCTGAGGTCAAGGGCTTAAGGGTGTAAGATGCGCTCAACGACCGGGTGCCTGCATGAGCACCTCCAAAAGTCGCACTGGCAAGAGTCAGGTCACTCATGACGATTGAATCGTCATCGTTGGCGCCACTTACAGAACCACCACTGAATGTCGCACCCATCGCCGACACAAAACCATCGAATGTCTTGGTGGCAGTCACGCCTGACACCGTAAGGTTTGAGGCGCTTTTGCGGTAATAGAAGTTACGTGTTCCCGTTTGTTTGGCCGGTGAGGACCCATAGGCAACATTGTAATGCTTGTATCGTGTAGCTCCATCAGCCCCAAACATTTTACTCGACAAGTTCGTCGTATTCGGATTTCCCTGATAGATGCTGAGAGTGCCTGTGCTGCTGGTCGTAATGTTGTTGCTCAGGGTCACATCACCACCGGTGGAAGTACCGGCTGCGACATTAACTCCGGCGGCAAGGGAAATTGAAGAATCGCTGCCGGTCAACGTAATGGTCCGATCAACAGTGAAATTCCCACCGATCTCTGCATTAACGTTTCCTGTCCCACCGATAACGCCGGTATTGGATACCAGAGAACTCAGGCTAACATCGCCAGAACGTTTAAAGAGCAAGGTGGCATTCGAGGTCACCGCTCCTGAACCGAGGGTACCGGTCGCTCCGCCGTTACCGACCTGCAAGGTGCCGCCGTTGACTGTTGTGGTTCCGGTGTAGGTGTTTGTTCCCGTAAGAATCAGCGATCCCGTACCCAGTTTGGTAAGCGATCCGCCGTTACTGGTCAGATTGGAAGCGAAAGTAACCGAATAATGGCTTGTTTCTATTGAATATGCCTGGTTCGAACCGGTACTGAATCGGCTGGAAAAATCATAAGTATTTGATGGTAAAGATGAATATTGCAGCGTACCACCTCCAAAACTGATCGTACCGCTCGCGCCCAGTGAAGTTGAGCTTGAAATATTCAGCTTGCCGCCATTAATCTGCGTCGCTCCGTTATACGCATTATCCATGACACACCAAGTTCCGGTGCCCGATTTTATTAACGAGCCTGAACCCTGGATAGTACTAATCACGATACCATTATAACCCTGATTTCCGGCAGCAGTTCCTCCAAGCGTCAAAACATGTCCCGCCAGTGAGATGGTGTTTGCCGCCGTACTGCCTATATTGAAGTAGCCTGCATTTGCGACAATGCTGCTATCGGAACCAAGTGTAATATTCCCCAAATATTCTGCTCCGGGACCGCCGCTGTTCAACAGCGCACCGCCACCAGATATTCCAGTGCCATTCAGCGTCAATGGTTCTGCTGTTCGCAGGTTATAGCCATTCAAATCAAGTGCAGCGCCATTGACCACAGTTGTGCCGCCACTTGTAGAGCCCAGCGCCGAATTCAATCCGGAAAAAGCCGAAGTCCCTAACTTCAACGTGCCGGCATTGATATTTGTTGAACCAGTGTACGTATTTACTGCACCCAGCGTCAACGTACCTTCACCCAACTTGGTCAATGTTCCCCCACTACTGGTAAGGGAATTTGCGAACGTAACTGATTGTGCGTTCGTATCGATCGAATAAGCCTGGCTGGCCGCCGAACTGAAGCGGTTGGAATAGTCAGTGGTGTTGGCACTGCTGTACTGAAGCGTACCGCCTCCGAATGAGATCGTGCCGCTTGAGCCGAGAGCTCCACCCGAACCCAATGACAGAGTACCAGCATTGAGATTGGATCCACCATCGTATGTATTGGCTCCCGATAGCGTCAACGTACCGGCGCCCAGCTTGGTCAATGATCCCCCACTACTGGTAAGGGAATTTGCGAACGTAACTGATTGTGCGTTCGTATCGATCGAATAAGCCTGGCTGGCCGCCGAACTGAAGCGGTTGGAATAGTCAGTGGTGTTTGAACTGCTGTACTGAAGCGTACCGCCTCCGAATGAGATCGTGCCGCTTGAGCCGAGAGCTCCACTTGAGGCGAGCGACACCTTACCGCCATTAATGCCAGTTCCGCCAGTATAGGTATTGTCGCCCGACAATGTCAGAGTACCACTACCGGATTTAATCAACCCGTATGCACTGTCGAGGTTGGCCGAAATCGATACATCTGATGTATTGTTAACGATAAAGTTGGCTGAATTCGTTTTCAGATAACCAGTGCCTGGTGTCCCAGTTATCGCACCTGATGTCAGGGTAAGATCTCCCACTGACTCAGAAAAACCACCAATCGCCAACGTTCCACCATTGATGGTGACGCTGCTGTAATTATACAACTGGCCATTTGCACCAAGCGCAAGCGTTCCACCGCTTATCGTTGTCCCTCCGCTGTATGAATTGGTTCCAAAAGCATTCGAAAGCGTTAACGTGCCTGGTCCCAGCATCGTCAGACTGCCAGTACCGGTTATAACCCCTGAAAGTGTCTGGTTTGCGCTGCTGTTGTAAACAAATGAACCTGAATTGGTTATGTCATTAGCATAGTTACCGCTTCCGAGACTACCGCTACCACCTATAGTCAACGTGCCTGCGCTTATCGTTGTCAAGCCAGTGTAAGTGTTTGTGGCTGATAAATTCAGAGTACCGGCACCAGATTTGGTAACACTACGAGAAAAAGCCCCAAAAGTACGATTATTATTCTTTATAACTCCAGCAAAAGTTCCACTGCCACTACCGACATTAAAAATCGTTGTGCCCCCACCTTGAATTATGCCTGAGGTACTTCCGTCAATATAACCCCCACTATTCAATACAATATTTAATGTTCTGTCATTTGAACTATTAATGCTACCAAGGCTTGCATTGATGTGAATATTTCCATCGGCAGTTAACGTTAGTGTCGGTGAATAATAAGATTTTGATTGCGTGATTGCAGAGTTAACCGTTATGTCACCATTACCTGAGCCAGTACTTGTCGTTGTAATAGTTACATTAGTCCCATTTTCCAATCTACTTGTAATATTCGAAGCTCTAATTTGTGATGAACTTGATCCTGTTGTCGGAGACCAAACATCTGGATTAGCACCACTCCATGTGCCATTTGAATTCGTGTTTTGTATAATGACATCAGCTGGGTCAAATAACCAAACTCCTGGTTTTCCATCGGTTGCTGAAGCTCCACCCTGTGAACCGTCAACATCCATCCAATGTCCCGAAGTCTCAATCCTGCCGCCGTTGCCGCCGTTGGGGCCGCCTTTAGCTTCGAAAGTTCCGTATGCGCGGGTTACGGAGTCCGGGTTGTTCACGTCGGACCATGCAACAACCGTACCACCGTTGCCGGCGTCGGTTGCATTTGCTTCCAGGAGCGCCCCCTGCTCAACGATGGTACCGGTTGCCTGGTGAACTGATGAATCCCTGTTCTGCCAGCTTCCGCCAACAAGCACCTTGCCGCCGCCAGTAGCACCCGATGCGGTCAAGTGGGCGCCGTCGGTTACGAGCACACGAGTTCCTGTAGCTATGACCGTACCACCCTTCGCATCTGTGGACGAAGCATCAAGCGTGCCTGATACGGTAGTCTGGCCCTCTTCTGCATCGAGAATGATGCGACCACCCTTCTGCAGAAGGGTATTGGCTTCAATAACGCCTGAATTGTTGACCACCGAACTGGTCAACGCATCTGCAGCTTTAGCGGTCATGACCACCATGCCGCCGTCAGCCTTGACAAGACCCTGATTTTCTACCAGGGCATCTACAGCACCCTGATCGACGGTATAACTGATCAGGCCATCGCCAGTGAAGTCAACCGAGAGCTTGTTGCCTGCAGCCAAAACCACACTGCCGCCCTCAGCGGTTATCGTGCCTTCGTTGATCACTTTCGGTGCGATCATTGCAACCACGCCTTGCTGACTGGTCGTTATCACACCCTGGTTGATCACATCGCCTGCAGAACCGGAGTTGACGAACCGGTATTTACCGTCAAGGAAATCACTGTCAAGCATGTCGAGCGATGAGGCGACCAGGCCACCCACATCCACTCGTGCGGTTTTTCCGAAAAGAATACCAGATGGGTTAACCAGCATCACCTTGCCTGTAGCCGAAAGGGAACCCATGATCTGGGAAGGATTCTGGTCGCTTATGCGATTCAGCGCTGAGGATGAGACGTCCGGCTGCTCAAAGCGGACTGCCGCATCCTGGCCTATATTGAAC
This sequence comes from Chlorobiaceae bacterium, assembly GCA_013334965.1. Lineage (GTDB taxonomy): Bacteria > Bacteroidota > Chlorobiia > Chlorobiales > Chlorobiaceae > Chlorobaculum. The sequence continues at coordinate 4,449 of JAAXWO010000005.1, forward strand.
GTACTCCAGTTCGCAATCAGCTGTTGGGTAGACTGATTGATCGTCATCTGTGCGCCGCTTGTGGCAATAGTTGCCGTACCTGAAGTTATCTGCCCGCCAGTCGGCAACGCCCCCGGGTCAAGAGCGAACGCTGGTGATAAGGTCGCGACCAACGCACCGAAACTCAGGGCGCCAACCGTAAATATAGGACACCCCTTGGCGGTCGCCTTTTCGGAAACGACAATCCACTTATCCTTTACGGACGACCAGATGATGCGAAAAACTTTATTCATAACGAGAGGTACAAATATTTAGCGCCTGAAAAAATGGAGGTCAATCAACTCGCCTGAAAATTTCGAGAAAGCTTCAGCAACGAACCCACCAGCAGATACGCCATTACATCTAATATTTAAAATTACTTAACATCACTCAACAACCACGCTCAGCATATAGTTTCTGTATACGTATTATAACAAAATAATGATGTAAAACCCACATTATTCATATAATATATATATGACTCAGGCAAGAATAAACATTTTATAGCGTATCTATAAGTAAAAAAGAACGTTACAAACTTAATAAACGAGTTTCTGATTGCAAACGCATGATACAACGCGTATTAATGACGTATTAGTATTCATATGCGACCAAAGTCATATCCAGATAAATTGCAAAAACAATAAAAGTTGAATATGCATCGCATGAAAACCGGTGCTTTTTCAGTGTTCGCGGCATGCCACTGGATAGTTTATGTCAAATACGGTCTGGGGATTGCACGCAGGGAAATGGATTTGACCTGTCAGGGATAATTCGTTGTGATCTTGATCAGCATAAACAGCAAAAACCCGGACAATGCCGGGTTTTTTAGCGCTTCAATTCTCTTGTTTCCTGCACTTCACCATATCGACCCGACCACAAAGTCTGAACTGTCTATCGTCGGAGTACCTGCAAGAACCACAAAAACGACGGCAACGGCTCCATCGCCATTTCCATCGGCATCATAAGCAAGTGTATGCGCCCTGGCATTGTAGATGATACGGGTATCAGAGGTCTCCTGGCCCTTTAGTGCGAATTGAGCCGCCTCGATGGTTCCATCAATGCCAATCCCAACACCTGTACATATGGCTGGATCGAGTTGAATCTGGTCTTCGACATGATTGAAATCAGTAATCCTGTCTACATTGGTGACTGAGTCCAGTGGGGTATTGAAAATAAAATCGTCATAACCGGTGCCACCAGTGAGGGTGTCATTGCCCCATCCGCCCGCAAGAAAATCGTCCCCTGATCCACTATTCAGCTTATCGCTCCCTCCATCGACCTCAAATGAACCCGTTGTAGTAGAGTTCTCGATTGACAAGGCGTCACCAAAAAGAAAGTCATTACCATCGCCACCCTTGAGGTTATCGTCTCCAAGATGGTAAATCGCGTCTCTGGAAAGGCTTGAGTTCCACCTTAAGAGATAAACGGCATCCCCGCATAAAAGGTCGTCCCGATTCCCTCCCTGAAGATCATCGTTACCGAAAAAAAATTCGCCATGATACCCATATCCGAGATCTCCAATGAGTACGTCATCCTGGTCACCGCCATGCAATGTATCGTCACCCAGATGATATCTGGCATTGCTGTCCCACTCATTGCCCAATATGCAGGAATCATCGTAGATCTCGTCACTACCATCATCGCCATTCAGGGCGTCGCCGCCGAAAAGTAGTCACCCAGGCTTTGGCAGGACTGGTAACGCTCTTCGACAGGCAAATCAGGATGGAAATCGTACCATCAGGTAATATCGGTATCGATGTCACCAGAGATCAGGTCATCCCCTTCACCTCCGGATATCCTGTCATACCCAAAAGTTATGGATGCTCCTGTAGCAGCATCAGCATACAAGGTATCGCCAAACAGGAAATCACTGTCAGCGCCACCCTGGATTTTGTCGCCCCCAAGGGTTATGCTCATACCAGGTCGAGCCAGATATCCTGGGGTGAAATCCGGGGGCCAGTCAGCTTGAAAGATCAACCCATTATCATAGCCGTCGCCTAACAACAAATCGATACCTGAGAACGCTTTAATGTTATCAGCACCTGTAGTTCCATAGAGATAGTCAGCACCGTGCGTCCCGCTGATGTTGTTGTAAGCTGGTTTTGCAGGCATGAAACGCTCCGTTTGATTAACGTAACGGATCAAAACATGGACTTTCGATACTCCAACGAATTTACTCCACCAACACTACGACACCACTGCTTGTCAGTTTACAATGCAACACTGACAAGCTCCTCACTGAATTTGCCTCAACTGATGAGCAATAAAATTACCATTCCCATGGATGGTGTCAACGGTAGAAAATCTTATTGCTGCCAAAGTCAAGATTGGAGACGCCTTACACCATCGAATTCAAAATCGTTACGCGGAGCTGCATTGACATCAACAACGTCAATCAGCCTGGGCCAATGCGTCTGAACATGGCAACATTCGATTAACAGCTGGAATTGCTCAAAAACAAGGTACCTGTTCTATTGAAAGAATCGATTTCAAACCCGATGGCGATTTCGATCTGAACAATTCACATGATAGGTTGTATCCTTTCTCCTCACTCTCAGGCTTATCAGTGAATTCAGAGGTTAAATGCAACCAGAGAAACTCGTTCGCTTGCTGATTCCGGAGAATACAGATAGCCCATCGGGCGTATCCAAGGATCTGCTCAGCTCAAAATGTATCTACTCATTGAAAACTTGCGCTGGTATATCTAAACAAAGGGCTCTTACTGAATGTGATAATCAAATAGTTTATTCCTGATATTTTCGCCCAGGAAATACCGAATAGAAAAAAAAAAATCTGACGATATTTGACGAGTAGATACCATCGCAAAGCAAGCTATAACGTATTTTTGTTATCTCGACATACGCCTTAAACAGGATGTTTTGGATCAGGTGCTTAATTTGTGTAGAAAGTGCATTATATATTACCTGATCATAATCTATAAAAGCTTGTAGAGCAACCTTTAAACTGCCTTGATTACGTCTCACCGAACCAATTGGATCCAGAAGAGCCTCAAATTCCGTATTTCAGGACTATGAAAGCTTTTATCAGAATTTTCCTGCTGTTTGTCGTCATCGCAAGCGGACTGAGCGCTACTCTTTATCTCGGGCTCGGTGCGCTGGTATCGCTTCACTCCTCCAAACCTGAAAAGGCTGATGTTATCGTTATCCTTGGCGGTGATGGTGGGCTCAGGGTCAAAAAAGGGGCCGAACTCTACAACGCCGGGTATGCAGGCAACATCCTGCTGACAGGAATCGACAGCCGCTATTACCGCCCAACCCACCCGAACTGGCGCGAGCGAAAGCTCATGGCGCTCGGTGTGCCGAAAAAAGCGATAAGCGTCGACATCTGGTCTGAAACGACCTGGGAGGAGGCTGAAAACGCCACAGAGACCATGGAAAGAAACGGCTGGAAAAAAGCGATCGTCGTAAGCGATCCGCCGCACATGCTCCGCCTGCATCGAACATGGAAAAAGGCTTTTGCTGGTTCTTCGAAACAATTCATCCTGATCCCGACAAAACCGGAGTGGTGGAACGCCCTGCTCTGGTGGGAAAACAGCACAAGCTTCAGGTTCGTCGTGAGCGAAATCAAGAAAAACCTCTTCTACTCAATACTTTATTATTGAGTTTCGCCCCCCGGCCAAACAACCGTCATCAGGCCGGTCATGAAAGCCCGGCAACCCCCGGTCCGCTGATGGAGCTGCGGCCCCCGGTAAGGGGAGAGACGTGGATCTGGGTCGCGATGCGCTCCTTGAGAGCCGGAACATGCGAAATGATACCGATAAGTTTCCCCGTCTGTTGCAGGCCGGAGAGGGTTTCGAGAGCTGTTTCAAGAGCCTCTTCGTCGAGAGTACCGAAACCTTCGTCGAGAAAGAGGGAGTCGACCCTTACGTTTCGACTCGACATCTGGGAAAGACCGAGAGCGAGGGCAAGGCTCACGATGAAACTCTCCCCGCCGGACAGGTTCCTGGTCGAACGCACCTCACCCGCCTGCCACTGATCGATCACGCTGAGCTCAAGCGGGTCAACCTGGTCACGAACGAGTAGGTAGCGCTCGGTCATGCCCACAAGCTGTCGGTTGGCATGGGCGATCATGATCTCAAATGTGAGCCCCTGGGCAAAGTTGCGGAATTTCTTGCCGTCGGCTGATCCGATAAGGTCGTGAAGAATATCCCACCGCCGACATTCGGATTTCTGCGCCTCGACGGCCAACGCCTTTTGACGCTGCTCCCCGACCGCATGTTCGTTCTCTTCAATCTGGCGGGCAATGGCGCCCATCTCTGCCCTGACGTTTCGAAGCCCCTCCTGGAGCTGTGCGATTCGAACCGCAAGATCTTCGAGGGACATTTCAGTGAGTCTCCGTTGGCGCTTTTCACCGAGCCTCGACATTCGATCGTTCCGTCTTGAATCGATATCGAGAGATCTCCTGACGAGTTCAGCGGAGATATTTTCGATCCGTTCCCGTTCCGGTTCCGGAAGGCGTGCTTCGAGAAAGGCCGTTTCATCAGAAAATCCCTTCTGCTGAAGTTCTCCTGCAAATGCCGCCAGGAGTTGATCGAGTAGCTTCCGCCGTTCATCGATGGCCTTGCGCAACTCCCCTGCCGCCGTATCGACAACGTGAAGCTCCTGGCGAGCCCAGGCCCTTGCTTCACCGGCTTCCTCGACACCAGCCCGCAATTCATGTACGACGGTTTCAAGACGATCCTCTTCGGCATCTGGGTCTCTGGCTCCAAAAAGGCTGAGGCGTTCGCCCCTGTCTGCATCAATTCCTTCGGAGAGAGTTGAAAGCACTGTGTGCTTCAACGTCCGATCGCGTCCGATGAGTTCAAGTTGAGAGTCGAGGTTCTTCAGTGCCGCTCTCCCTGAGAGCAGTGAGCTTTCCAGAGTGCTGCCGCGATCGGCTTCGAGTTGCCAACGGGCCGCCCTGGCAGCAAGAGCCCCTGCATAGGCATCAGGATCGACAAGCTCCCCATCGACAGCGCCGTAGGGTTCGAGCTTCGCGAGCAACGATCGCCTCCTTGCTTCAAGCTCTCTTCTGGTCGCTTCCCGCTCCTGTTCGAGACGCTGAAGCTCACCATGGAGTGTCCGGCAACGTTCAACAACCTGTTCAAGACGCCGCTCATCGGCAGTTACGGAATCCTGAAGTTGTAACAGGGCTGCGGCGTCAACACTCATGCGCTCTTCGGTTGTTTCGAGGCTTTCAATCCTGACGAGGAACTCACCAAGCCTGGCTTCGGCCTCCTTGAGTTCCAGAAGCACGGCAGGTTCAGCCTCACGGGCATGATCCGGAATTCCTGCAGCCTTGAGCAGTTCGAGACAGCGGCGTCCTGATTGTTCACGCATATCGACGAGATCGCTCCTCCGTTGCATCATCTGTTCGATCTCTTTGCCGCACTCAGCGATTACGATCTCAAGGTTTTTTAGCGCTCCGGCATGCTCATGGAGCGATTGTTTCGCTAGCAGAAGCTGTTGATCGTCACTCTCCGGTAAAGAGCCTGTTGGTTCGCAATAGGGATGGGTGATCGAGCCGCAAAGAGGACAGGGAGTGCCATCGGTAAGCCGGAGGCGTTCCTCTTCGAGGTCACGAACCCTTGCTGCAAGCCTGCCAAGTTGCTCCTGTGCAGCCGCTTCCCGCTCGGCCATGGCCAAAAGCTGTCGTACATGAACGAGCTGCGCCTCCGTCCCGGCCCGTTTATCCAGGACAACCCGGATACTCTCGTCGATTCGGGTGATTTTCGGTAAGAGTTCCTTCCCCGAAGCATAAAGGGCCGCGATCTCCTCAAGCAGACTGATTCGCTCCTTCACCCCTTCGGCAGCCATTCGCAAGGATTTGAGGGATCTCCCCGCGAGCTGCGATTCATAAGATTCCCTGAGAGCGTCAAGAGCCTTGCGAGCCTCCTCAAGCTTCGATTTCGACACAGCCACTTCCGGTTCAAGGGCCTCTTTTTCTCGCTGCCGCTCATGAAGTGCCCGATTCGCCTCGAAGACAGCAGCAACTGCGAGCGCCTCCCTTCGGGCTGCAGGACGCAGTTCGTCAAGGGCATGCTGAATACCTGACAACCCTGTGACAAGGTCGGCATCGACACGATGCTCCTCCTGCCATGTTCGCAGATCGTGCAACGAAGTCGACACGGTTTCAAGGAGGGCTGCCGTGGAGAGGCGATCGCTTTCGAGCTGCAAGAGACGCTTGTCAAGCTCTTCGAACTCCAGCTTTCTGAGGTCGCGATCAACGATCTTTTCGGAAATGCGTGAGTCAAGCTGCCTGACCTGTGTAATGATGGGCCTGAGGGCTGCTGCGGCCTCAAGCGCCGATCTGAGATCGCCCTCGACAGCCTCGAATCGGGCTTCCGCTTCCGAGAGGGTAGCCTGCAACCCGGGCAGAAGCGACTCCCTGGCGAAGAGGTCGTTCAAGTAACGCTGTAGCTCGTCCCGTTGAATCGACACATGAACATAGCGATGTTCAATGGCTGCTGCATTTCCGGCAAAAACAATCCGGTTCGCATCTGGCCGGAACGCCTCCTTTTCAGCAAGGATAGCCGAAGCCTCGAGATCGATGCCGGCAAGCTCCTCTTCAAGCCTCGAGATCTCCTGGAGCCAGCGCAGTTCCGCCGAAGCTTTGTCAGCCTGAAGGGACAGCTCCTTCTCGTTTTCGAGGCGCTGGATATGATCGAGTTCAAGACGTTTCAGCTCTTCGGCTCCAAGCAGCCGCACGGAGTCGCTTTCGGCCTGAAGCAGCTCCAGCTTCGAACGCTCGGCCCGCTGACGTTCGTGAACCTTCATGGAGATCGTCGAATAGATCTCCGTACCGGTAATCTGTTCGAGAACGGGAGCCCTGCGATCCGGCTCCGCCTGCAAAAATGCAGCGAAACCACCCTGGGCGAGAAGCATGGAGCGGGTGAACCGGTCGAAGTCCATGCCGGTTCGCTCCTCGATCGCCCATAGGGTTTCCTGGACTTTCGCCTGTATGACCAGACCGGTGGAGAGGTCGGAAATTTCGTGTTTCTGCGCCTGAAGGTCCCCTTCCGGGCGCCGCCGCGAGCGGTGCTGGCTCCAGCGACAGCAGAAAGTGCCAGCTGAGGTCGAGAAGATGACTTCGGCGAAACATTCACCGGTATGACGCGACATCAGTTCGTTGCCGCTTTTGGTGATTTTGCCCAACCTCGGTGTCTGGCCGTAGAGAGCCAGGCAGATCGCATCGAGGATCGTGCTCTTGCCGGAACCGGTCGGACCGGTAATGGCGAAGATCCCGTCCGAAACGTACTCGGGCCTGGTGAAATCGATCGACCACTCGCCCGTGAGGGAGTTGAGGTTTTTGAACTGGAGCCTGAGAATTTTCATCCGGCCTCCCCCGCTTCGCTCATGACATCCTCTTCGTCGATCGAGCGGAGCACCTCGCGGTAGCAATCAATCAGGGTGGGCTGAAGCGACCCGTCAGTCCCCCGGGCATCGAGGCAACGCATGAATACCGCTTCAGGATCGAGCTGTTCGAGCGTCTCCTCTTCGCTTCTCTGTCCGAGCGCCTCATGAACCGTCCGCTTGCTCCGGATACGCCTGATTTCAAGGAATGAACCTTCAACTGCCTCTTCGAGCGCCTGCTGTACGGCCGACGCCGGCTCGTCACCCCTGTATTCGATTTCAAGCCATGCCGAACTTCCTGAAGCCCTGAGGGCAAGAATGGATGCGGTCAGTTCGTCAAGAGTTCCGGCAAAACGTTCGAGCGGCTGGAAACAGGGCACAGGAATCTCCGTTATCCGGGGAATCCTGCCATCGAACTCAACCTGAAGAACCAGCTTGCGCTGGCCTGATTCGCCGAACCCCATCGGGATAGGCGAACCGCTGTATCGACGATGCTCAGCCCCGCCAACCTTCTGCGCGACGTGCAGATGGCCGAGCGCAACATAATCGATGGCTTCGGGAAAAGCCGACGCTCCTATCCGGGCAAGCGATCCGACATAAATCTCACGGACGCCGTCACCATCGACCGTGGTGCCGCCGGCTGCGAAAAGATGCCCTGTTGCAATGACGGGAATCCCGACTCCGATATTTTTCCGATGCTCTTCGGCAATCCTCGTGACCTCTGCATAATGGCGCGCAACGCCCTCGACCAGCTTGCGGTTCTTGTCCTCCATGCTCTCCCCCGGCTCGACGGTCCGGATATCGCGGTCCCGGAGATATGGCACGGCACAGACTATGGCTTCCGGGTTACCCTGCGTGTCCTTGAGAACCAGCACTTCAACCTCCGGCTTGCCGGTCGCTGCGCCGAGGACATGCACGTTGAACGAGAGCAGGAGATCCCTTGGTGCGTCGAGAAAGGTAGGCGAATCATGGTTGCCGCCCGTCACGACCACATGACGGCACGAAGAGCGGAAAAGCCTTTCAAGGAAACCGTAATAGAGCTTTTGCGTGGAGTTGGCCGGAGTGGTGGTATCGAAAATATCACCCGCCACGATCAGGGCATCGATGCCTTGCGATACAATGAGCCCCGAAAGCCAGTCGAGGAATGCCTCGAACTCCAGGAAACGGCTACGACCATAGAGGTTGCGGCCAAGATGCCAGTCTGATGTGTGCAGGATTTTCACTTCTCGGTGCAGGTTCTCAGGTTCGATGTTCAATAAGGCGACTGTATGCCCTCTTGAGCCATGATACGTAAAAGATACGACATACGCTATCAGGCGATGAGCAACTGCCGATAACTCCATCTTTGCATTTCTTGATCTTTTCGAGTATTGAAAGAGACTTTGTATTGTAAAGTTCTTTGTTTAACCACCAAAAAAAGGGGGGGGGTGAGCAGAAGAGATGTTGCATCCAATCGATTCACCTCTCTTCGTATCCCTCGACGCCTTCTGAATCGGCCATGTCGGCAGGAAGACGTTTCGATACCTTGGCGCCAAGCCTGCGGATATCCTCTGCACGACCGGCCAGGTTGCCTCTTCCTTCGGTGAGGCGTTTCAATGCGAGATCGAACGACTCCGAAACCCCAGCAAGTTTTTTTCTGGCCTCGACCATCGCATCGGCGACCAGCACAACCTGGTCATAAATCTTCCCCGCCCTGTCGGCTATGAGTTCGGCGTTCCTGTTCTCGTTTTCACGACGCCAGATCTGGGCGATCAGCCTCAGGGTGATCATGAGCGTAGCCGGACCGGTAACGACGACGTTCTTTCCTGCCAGGTCGTAAAAAAGCCCCGGATCGGCCTGCATGGCCGCCTGATAAGCGGGTTCCAGAGGTATGCACATGATGACGAAATCGAGCGTGCGGTTTCCCCTGAGCGCCGCATAGTCCCTCTTTTCCAGTTCGGCCACGTGCCGACGGACCGACCTGACGTGCTCCTGCAGGACCTCGTTCCGTCCACTCCCCTCCTCCTCGGAACACCATCGTTCGTATGCCGTCAGCGAAACCTTGGCATCGACGACGACCGCCTTGTCCCCAGGCAGGTGCACCATGAAGTCCGGCCTGACAAGCCGTCCGTCCTCAGTGCGGTCGCTCTCCTGAACGGTGTACTCACGTCCCCTGACGAGCCCGGAGGCTTCGAACATACGCTCGACGATGAGTTCACCCCAATCCCCCTGCTTCTTGCTCTCCCCTTTTATGGCACGGGCAAGGTTATTGGCTTCATCGCTCACCCGGCTGTTCAGCTCCTGAAGCTGGCGAACCTGTTCGAGCAGTCGTGCAGAGAGTTCGGTGTCGTTGCGATGCACCTCGTCGACCCGCTGGCGAAAAGAGTCGAGCTGCATCCTGAACGGTTCAAGAAGGCTGTCGAGCCGCTGGCGGTTCTGCTCAGAGAGCGAAGAACCGCGCTCTTCGACTATACGGTTGGCAAGGTTCTCGAACGCTGCCTGCAGGCGGGCCTCATTCGACTTAAGGACTTCGGACGCGGCGGCTCCGGCCTCGCGCTCATGGTCGAGCGCAGCCTGCAGGCGGGCGTTGTCGATCGCCAGGCGTTGGGCCTCACGCTGGCTGCGCAGGAGCAGGTATCCGAGGATAACGACAAGCGCAACCGGCAAAAGCGTAATGAGGGTCTCGGGCATGGCGAAAGGAGTTATGATTGTTCCTTGAAAGTACTCCGGAACATGCAACCGTACAAGGGGTTACCGATATGGCGCCATCGCTCAGGGACGAATGTTGATAATGTCGTCCCAACAGGTCGTGTAGTGTGGCGAAAGCCTTTCCTGACGCTGCTTCCAGCCGTTCGATGCGTCGGAGGCGACGCGCAGGGTCCCCTGGCCGTACCGCGAGTTGACCGCATCAAGCGCCTGCATAAGCCTGCTCGATGCCTCACGCCCCTCCTCCCGCACAAAGAGAGTAGGAGCCGGCAGGGAGCCTGCCAGCGGAACGAGGCCGTCCAGGGTCACTCCTGCTTTCTTGTAGCGGAATCCAGGCTTGAAGATATCGTTGAGAATGACTTCAGCAGCCCTGACGATTGCGAGCGTGTCCTGTGTCGGAACCGGGAGCGCAACGGTCCGGGTACCCCAATAACGGTGATCGCGCTCTTCGAAAGGACTGGTGCAGGCAAAAACCGTAACCATTCCGGCAACCTCCCCTTCACCGCGAAGCTTCAGGGCGCACTTCGTCGCAAAATTCACCACCGCCTGTTCAAGCCCTCCCTGTTCCGTGATGGCGGATCCGAACGAGCGCGATGTGCAGATGCTCTGCTTTGCCGGCCTTACCAGTTCAAGAGGCAGGCATGAGCGTCCGTTCAATTCGGCCTGAAGCCTCGCCCCGGTGATGTGCAGGTGCCTGCGCACCCATGATTCTGAGGCATCTGCCAGGTCGAGGGCCGTCATGACGCCGTTCCGGTTCAGGAACTCAGTATGCCTGCGACCGATACCCCAGACATGCTCAACGGCCATGCCAGCCATCGCAGCACGGGCCTCCGACTCGTCATTGAGTATGCACACTCCCTCGAAAACGGGATCTTTCTTGGCCATGCGGTTGGCCAGTTTGGCAAGGGTCTTGGTCGGGGCGATACCGATGCTGACAGGAATTCCTGTGCCGCGACGTACAGCTCGCCTGATGGTCCGGGCATGCGCTTCAAGACCGATCAGGCCGAAGCCGCCCAGGTCGAGAAACGCCTCGTCGATCGAATAGACCTCCATTCCTGGAGCCAGACCACCGAGCGTGTTCATCACCCTCGACGACATGTCGCCGTACAGGGGAAAGTTGGCTGAATATATCGCGACACGATGCTTGAAGAGAATCTCACGGAACTTGAACGCCGGGCCGCCCATGGGCAGGCCAAGGGCTTTTGCCTCGTTGGAGCGGGCGATAAAGCAGCCGTCGTTGTTGGAGAGCACAACCACCGGGCGCTCGTTCAGGGCTGGGTTGAACACCCTCTCGCACGAAACGTAGAAGTTGTTGCAATCGACAAGTGCATACATATCTTCAGCCCTTCGGGTCACCTTGCCTTGTGGATCACATAGGTGACGATGCCCCAGACAAGAAAATCGCTCTCTTCGCTGATGCGAATGGGTTTGAACTCCTCGTTGGCCGGCATGAGATAGAGCCCGTCGTCACCGTTCGAAATGCGTTTGACGGTGAACTCTCCGTCCACGAAGCAGACCGCGATATCGCCGTCTTTCGGTTCGAGCGACTTGTCGATCACCAGGATGTCGCCCTCTTCTATGCCGGCATCGATCATGGAGGTTCCCTTCACGCGGCCATAGAAGGTGGCGTTCGGGTGACGGACCAGGGCCTTGTTCAGGTCGAGCTTCAACTCAAGGTGATCCTCTGCCGGAGATGGAAAACCCGCCGATATGGATGTCGAGGCCATCGGCAACTCAAGCTCAAGCGAAAGGTCCGCCGCATAAAAATCCAGGCGGGGCGTATTGCAGATCCGGGTCAGTCTCATGGTTCTTCGGACGTTCATTGAAAACCGCACATAACATCAAACCAAGGTATAAAAAATTGCCATAACAACATCCCCCGTACCGCCCTCAATTGCCTCTCGATGCGAGAGCGCAGTCAGATGCCGCAACCCCCGCCACCGCAGGCAAACGGCAGGTATTGCAACGCGACCCGGCATTTCGTATGATGATACAAAAGGATACTGCCATGTGTGGACGTTTCGGATTCTTCGAGCTGAGCCATTTCATCGAGCAGCTCCGTCAGCTCGCCCTACCGTTTGAGGAGGCTCCGGGCTTCAGTTACCGGCAGAGCTGGAACATCGTACCGGAAAGCCCGGTGGTTGCACTTCTCGGCGATCATGGCCACTACACCCTCGGGATCGCCCGCTGGGGTCTGATACCCCAATGGGCAAGCGCCATGCCGAAGGTCAGGCCGATCAACGCCCGCTCAGACAGCCTTGCCGCAAAGCCCTTTTTCCGCCACATGCTGAACCGTCACCACTGCATTGTCCCGGCCAGCGGATTCTATGAATGGAAAAATATAACCGATGCGCCAAAAGAGCCCTGGTTCATACACCGGAAGGATGGCCGCCCAATGGCCTTCGCAGGTCTTTGGGACCAATGGCAGCAGCCTGGTTCGACGTCTCCCCCCATGGTTTCATGTACGATCATTACGACCGATGCCAATCGCGAGATGAAACCTGTACACAGCCGAATGCCGGTCATCCTCGAAGAGAATGAGTGGAAACAGTGGCTGGAATCCGGAAACCCCCATGCCCTCGATCTGCTCGACCCTGCGAACAATGGCTCGCTTGACCTTCATCCGGTATCGACGAAGGTCAACAACCCTCGCAACAACGACGCAAACTGTATCCGGCAAACAGGGGAATCTGGCTGATAAAGAGCAAAATATCGTGTTTGGCGAACCCTATTGAAAAGAGTAAATTTTGCCGATAATTGTGACTTGCATAATTTTTATGGATTCGCTATATAACCGTATAATCATACAGCGATACCCATAATTCAGAGCAATACGAAATCGCAAAGTCCGCCTTATCCCAAATGAGTCAACGTAAGATGAAGCATTCAGCCAGGCTGGCGCTTTTCAGCCTCTTGTTCCTCGGAGCCTGTGGTCAGAAACAGACTGAAACAACGGTTGAACAGGCCCCGCCTCAGGCACACCAGGAGGCAGCGGAACGCGAAAACAACGGTACACCTGACTTGGACCTGAGCGATCCCAGGATTGCCGCCGGAGAAGAGACTTATGAAGCCAATTGTGCAGGCTGTCATGACAGCGGCACTGCTGGAGCGCCGAAACCCGGCAGGAAAGAGGACTGGAAAGATCGTATGGGTCTGGGTGTCGAACTCCTGACGAAAAAATCGATTGAAGGATACGACGGCAAGACCGGTTCAATGCCTGCCAAGGGCGGAAACGCTGAGCTCACCGACGATGAGGTCTCCAACGCTGTTAAATACATGGTTTTCAGGTCCAGATAATCTCACGATCTTCTGGGTTTACCTCCCCGGCATTGCACAGGTTGCTGACACCCGTTGTCAGCAACTGTTCCCCCTTCTATACCCTTCCTATTCAGTTTGACCGGTAGTTCCGGACACGCAGGAAGATGATTCGCCATCCCCAAGGATGCGGCCATGAATTTCCGTGGTAAGCTCCTGAATTCGTTGGCTCATCTGACGGGTAAGTTCTGTCAACCGCGTATTCTGTTCAAGCAGTTCCACCATCTGTTCAGTATGATGGGCGGCCAGTGCCAACCGCTCGTCGCTCGCCCTGGCAAGCGCTTCCCGATGCCGCGCATCGGCATCTGCGTGGGCTTTGTCACGATCCGCCTGCCGGGTCTGGGCAAGCAGGATCAATGGGGCAGCATATGCCGCCTGCAGGCTGAATGCCAGATTCAACAGGATGAATGGATAGACGTCGAATCTGGTCAGGCCGGTCACATTCAATCCGATCCAGACCAGGACGATAACCGTCTGCGTTATCAGAAACACCGGAGTTCCGAAAAATCGGGCGAAGCTTTCGGCCTTCTGCGCGAACCAGTCATTGCCGAAAACCGATGCCAGGTGACGGTGCTGTTCATGAAACCGAAAATAGTTCTTATCCGGCTGCCCTGTTACCGGTTGAACGGTATCTGATGTTGTTTTCGTTTTCATTGGTCGTCTTCCCTGTCAGAATGACAAAAATTAACCGTCATAACGCACGATGGATCAACGCCGGGCCATGCTGGACCGTCCGGGCATAATGAACCGCCGGTTGTCCGAAAATCATGGCATATCCTAACAGATGGTCGTCCGGAATTCCGAGATAATGGCGCGTCTCCGGTAACAGTTCATCGATGGCCCACTTTGCAAGACCGTTCCACAGCGTTCCGACGCCACATGACTGGGCGAACAACTCAAAATAGGAGAGTGCGATCATGCAATCCTCCTTAGGAGAGGCGACGCTCTTCGGCGCAGAGGCGATCAGCAGGTGAGGCGCATCCCGAAAAATGAGGTCGACCTTGTGCCTGTCCCATATCTGGATAAATCTCGTGAAGTATTCAGCTCCCACGGGAAGCGTCCCCTCCTTGTACATCCGCACAAGGCCGACCATCACTTCATCCCTAAGCTGCGCCACTTTCGCCTGGTCATCCAGAACGGTGAACCGGACCTGACGGGAGTTCACGCCCGTTGGCGCGTGCCAGGCGACATCCAGAAGCCGTTGCAACAGCTCCGGCTCAAGGTTTTCAGGCTTGAAACGCCTCACTGACCGACGCCCCTTGATCAGGATTTCGAGTTTGTCCGCTTCTGGATATGCGCCCTGCAGCAGGCGGCTGTCCGCAGCCTTGAACCCGAGTATGGAAATCGCCCCGGTCGGGCAGATGGCCAGGCAATGTTCACATCGCAAGCAGGCTGGCTCTTTTTCTGGTGCGATATCAGGGTACCCTTCATCGCCGATCGCAATAATCCTTGACGGACAGTCTGTCGCGCAATCGCCGCATCTGGTGCAGCTCGCCCTGTTCACTATAAAATCAATCATATACGATCATTGAGCGTTGACAGGACTGCCCGGTCATCGGGCAACCCGGAGCCATTTCGATCCCTGGAAAGGGTCTGGACGGCGGATGCACTACCTTAACCTGTTTGTTATTTTATGATTACTTTCCCCTACTTCCAAGCCGGAGGTCATTGTTCCGATCCTTTTTTGAACCGGATCAGCGAAGACTCCATGCCGCATTAACGCAACAACCAGCGAACAGGATAGGCACAGAAATGCATATGATAAAACGATATGCGATTTTTTGGGAAACAATTTCTTTTTCTTACCTTTAGCTTCCGTTTGGCGAAGTGGCCGAGTGGCTAGGCAGAGGTCTGCAAAACCTCGTACAGCGGTTCGAATCCGCTCTTCGCCTCCACCAAACGAAAAAAGCCTGCATCAAGCAGGCTTTTTTCGTTCCGGTACTTTTATTCCCGACGATTATCCAATCTTTTCAGCACCGCTGATGATGGCAGCCACGAGCTTGTCGATAGTGGCATCGTCCATCAGCACCGGGATGTTCAGGCAGATGCTGCTCTGAAGAAGCTCGCCGGTTTTCGGCCAGAGTTCTTCGAGGTTGACGTCGCGGTAACGGTCGTATGCCTTGAGCAGGTGGCCCCAGATGGAAGCATAGTGCCAGTCGATGGCTTCCGGCAGGATCTTTGTGCCGAACCCGCTCTCCATGAGATGCGCCTCGAACTGCAGGGCAGTCTGGCGGTCACGCAACTTGAAGATGAGCGTATCGCCCTGTGCTCCATCCTCGTCAGCGAACGGCCTCATCATGAGGTTGTCGAGGTGGCTGATGCGATCCTTGATCCTGTATTTGTTCTCTCTGGCCTTTGAAAGGATGTAGTCGATCTTGGCGAGCTGTGCGATGCCGATAGCGGCAGTTACTTCGCTCAGGCGATAATTGAGGCCTTTGGCACGCCTCGGGTCCTTGCCCCGGGGAAGCCCCGGCACATGCATGTGGCCGTGGTCGGAGAATTCCGCCACACGGTCATAGATATCCTTGTCATCGGTGACAATGATACCACCCTCACCGACATGCAGGGTCTTTCCGGCGTCGAAAGAGAACGAAGCGACCTTTCCGATGGTTCCGAGCTTTCGTCCCTTATATGTTGCACCGAGCGCCTGTGCAGCATCCTCGATGAGCATGATGCCGTGGCGATCGCAGATATCCGCAATCTCGTCCATCTTCGGCGGAGCCCACATGGGAATGGCTACGATGGCTTTCGTTTTCGGAGTGATGGCCTTTTCCACCTCTTTGGGATCGAGATGGTAGGTTTCGTCAATCTCAACAGGCACAGGTACGGCGCCAAGTGCAGCTGCGGCTTCGACAGGCGCGATAAATGTCCATGCGGTCGTAATCACCTCATCGCCCGGACCGACGCCTGCACCGGCAAGCGCGCAGTGGATGGCTGCAGTGCCGGAGGAAACTGCGTGCGCATATTTGACGCCCATATAAGAGGCGAACTTCTCTTCAAACTCCCTCGCCTTGTAATTGCCCGGGGCATATCTGTACAGGGTGGTTTTTTCCCTGCTGAACAGCTCCTGGATCTGGGCCAGCTCTTCGCGGCCTATAAGTTCAGCTCCTGCCATGGTATAAAGTTCTCCTTGTTTATTATTCCATTATCTGGTTCTCTTTTCCATTCCGTCCATAACGTCCATTCAGCTCCCGAGTCACGTCAACGCATTGATGACGATCCTGGCTGACTCTTCAGTGAATTCAACTGGATTCCCTGCGAACGAACCGGACAATGCCATGGAGGCTGCGCGGGCCAGTTCATCCATATTGCCTTTTCCATAGCCGTAAGGGGCGAGGTTGGGAATTTCGAGCTGACGATACAGCGCATCCATCTGATCGAGAAGTTCTGCGGTCGATTCCCGGGCTGAAAGATCACTCCGCATCGGATTGAGCAACGCGTACTTGTCGTAACCGTTGTCAAAATTGTAGCGCATCACCTCCTTGAGGAAAATAGCGCCAGCCAGTCCATGCGGCACCTTCTGCTTGACGCCGAGATAGTATGCGAAACCGTTGGTAGGACCGTCACCCGAGTTCATGAGCGCCGTGGTCCCGCAAACGCTGCCGATTGCCAGGTCGAGACGGGACTCTGCCCGATCGAGCTGCCCCTGCTGCAATGCGTAAAAGGTTCGCTGGAAACCTTCTATCGAAAAAATGCGGCTTATCGGCGTATGCTTGACGGAACCGAAACTGTCGACGCAATGCACGAGGCTGTCCATGGCCGAAGCGATCACGCTTTCCATTGGAGCGCTCATTGAAAGATTAGGGTCGATGACAGATTTCTTCGGAAAGTTTTTCCGGCTGTTGATGCCAAGTTTGCGGCCTTCGGCCTCATCGATGAAAACGGCATTGAAACTGACCTCGGCACCGCTACCGAGCAGGGAGGGTACGGTAATGAGCGGTACAGGATCGCTGACATCCTTTGGAAAACCCTTGAGGGAGAGAGCCGGAACATTGTTGGTCATCAGCAGGGCGACGCCCTTGCCAAGATCGATGGTGCTCCCGCCTCCGATAGCCACCAGGCCGTCCGGCGATTCACGACGGAAAAATTCAGCGACGTTTTCAAGGTGTGCGTAGGTCGGTTCCCCCTTGAACTCATTGCAGTAAATGACGCTGTTGGCATACCCTGCATTGATGTTGCGCAACACGTCCTGGAAATAAAAGCTCCCGGTGAGGCTCGCGTCATAGATGATCCCCGGTTTCTTGACGCCGAGCGACTGCAAGTGCTCATGCACCGAGAGGGCTTCGTTGACCCCGATGCACAGGTCGGTAGACAGGAAGAAGTTCATGTTATGATTGTTGTCTTTGGTTAACGTTCGATCAGCCAAAAGATGCCGGCCGACCATCTTCAGGTATCGTAAAACTTATTTATTAAATAGCTTTTGGCTTGATAGAGCATTCCGGTGAGAGAGGGCTGAGATTTCGGTCATGCAACAGGAAAAACAAAGCCCCGGAAATACAAGCCAGGGCTCTCATCTCGTGATTTAATATAGGCGTCTTGGCTTGCAAAAAAAAGCCTCTGAAGCCGACAGCGAAGGCGATGTGTTCGATTGATGCGGAATCGGCACTCCCCTCTCCCGTTATTTTGATCTCACCATGAGCCGTGTTGCGACATCGGACGTGACCGCTGATCCTGAAGCTGCTGCGTGAGACCAATAAAGAGCTGCCTGATCCTCTATCCTTAGAGACATAAATGAAACTGCGCAACGACGGGCCCAGGTGGTCCGTCAACCCTCCAAAACAAAAACCCCGGTAAGTTCCAGGGCTTTTTGCATTTAAACAAGTCTTGTCAGCTATGCTTGCTACTGCGTCAAGGGGATCAAGCCGATCCTTGCAGTGCGTTCACTTCTTCACTTTGCGAGGCGACGCGATACCTGCTTCTTTTTTTTATGCGAAACAAACGCGGCAAGAGCAGCGAAACATGACAGAACGCCCACACCGTACCATATGGCGTACGATGTTAACAAGTATCCCGTCTCGTCTGCCAGAGCTACTGCACCAACACCGAACACCGTACTCAGGAACAGGGCGAAAAAAACAAGAATGATCTTTGTTGAGTCAATCATATCTGAAAAACAGGGGGTTCATTTACAGACTCTTAAAGAAGAGAAACTACTTTGATACAACATCACCAATATACACATTCCCATACACAAAACGCCTAATAAATTTAACATAAACGCATATACAACATACGTTTATCGCCTCACCGCGAATACATATGCGACATATCTTTCCGGAGAGAACGCAACGGTGACGTGTTCATGAGTCCGACACCCCGGGGGATGTCCTGTGTACAAAGCAACATGCTTCCAGAAATATTTTCTCAACGACGAAGACTGAAAAACAAGCCATGCACATAATGAAACATGGAGCGGAATCCCCAGGCGGATACCCGCCACTGATCCCGCATCATCCAGTCAATCGTTTCCGGCCAACCCTTTTTTTCTCATATAATATTCAACGAGATCGATCTCCTCAATGGTGTCGATCTCCCATGTCTGCCAGAACTCCATGGGATAGGCTGACAGCTTCTCACCTATTCGATTGTTGAACTTACGGAGCACCTCGGGAGTAAACATGTAGATCGATCCGTTTTCGATGTACTGTGAGGGACGATCCTGTCGCATCCCGCGGTTACGGTAATCGAAATTCACGCTAGCCCACGCCCCGTTCCGCTGCTCCCATATGGTCAGGTCATCTGCCCTGGTGACCGAAATCAGCGAATCCGCGCCCTCGCTCCTGAAAAGCTCGATGGCGCGATCGATGTCGCCCTGTTTACGCAGGGGCGAAGTCGCCTGCAGAAAAACGACCGTTTCAGGTTCTACGCCGTACTTCCGGCTGATAACCTCAAGCGCGTGCGATATGGCTGACTCCGAGGTCGCCTTGTCGCCGCTGATCTCCCCTGGCCTGTCGATGACCTCTGCCCCATACGTAAGGGCTACCCCGGCAATGTCCGGATCATCCGTAGTCACGAAGACCCGATCGACATGAATGGCAGCAAGGGCCTGTTTTACGCTCCATGCAAGCAGCGGCAAGCCTGACAGCGGATAGATATTCTTGTTCTTCAAGCCTTTGGATCCGCCCCGGGCAGGAATGATGGCTACCGTCCGCATTCAGGTTTTCCTCTGTTTCAGTGTTAAGGGTTGCTCTATGCCATTGCCTCTGCTCACCCGTCGATCACCTGTCGGCAGACATCGGCGATCTTCCGTGCTGCCGATTTGTTCTGCAGCGGGGTAAGCGCCTTGAGGTGATCCGGTTCAAGCCCGCAATAAACAGGCTTGTTCAAAGCAGATCCGACAAAGATCGTCGAGGAGAACTGTGCGATCATCATCCGGGAATTGGCGATCATCTCTTCGGTCTTCCCTTCGGAAAAAACCAGGCTGCCCGGCGCATAAAGGTTTATCTCACGGGTCGCCCGCTCTACATTTTCGTTCGGATGCAGCTTGAACAGGAGTTGGCGGCCGTTTGCCATCTCAAGATACTTTTCGATGTTCTTCCGGCGATTTTCGTAGATGAATGTCTCCCTGTTGTCTGAAGTGCAGACCAGGACGTAATCGCTATGCTCGAAATCGTTGACAAGGTAGCGTTCACAGTTGTCGAAGTTTGGAATGCTGGTCACCTCTATCTTGGAAGGGTTTACCCCCTTGCGGACGAAAAGTTCACGGTATCCGTCGCTGGCAACGCAGAACTTCTCATAGGTGTCGGACAAACCGGTGGTCGATGTGCCGGCAATCCATCTCGGCACCCATCGGAAGTTTCTTGCCAGATGGAACAGGATGGTTTCCGGTTCGGTCATCCCCTCCTGTACGAGGACAATTTTACGCCGTTTGATGTGCCTTGGCACTATAAGGTCGGTGCAGGTCACCACCAGGTCGTATGGATGCGTTGCGCCTCCGATGTCGATCTGGAGGTTGTTCGTGACTAGGTAGTCGATGGAGCGGCCCGCCCGCTTCTTGCCCATGATGGTAAACTCGAGCATGCCGAGCTCACTCGCCTTTCCGAGCAGACCGTCACTGAAGAAGGGGGTGAACCATTGATCATAGTCGCCGAGATGCTCCGAGATCTGGTGCATCTGGGTGGTCTGATTCATCGAGCCACAGACAAAAAGTATTTTCTTCTTCATGCGCCCTCTTCTGTAACTTGTTGCGCATCCTGGAGATGAATTCCCTCCATGAACATCACTCCGTAACCTATGGAGTACCAGACAACCTCTTTAAGGCGACGCAACAGGACAAATGCCCCACCATAGACGAGGTAATCGGGCATGCCGATGGCATGGAAAAAAGCGAGATATCCAAGGTCCTGGATGCCCAGGCCGGATGGGATAAAAAAGAATATCGCCCTGAGCATGACGAGCGCCGTATCAAATGCGAGTACCTGAAAAAAGGTGACCTTGAGACCCAAAAGAGACAAGATAAGGTAGCTTTCGAAGGCAAGCATCAACCATGCTGCTATGTAGATGGCAATCACAGGCAGAAGGCTGAAAAAACCATCTGATTTCACCCTATGGAGCTTACGGTCGGTTTCGATAAATCCGTCCTGTTTGCTGAGGAGCCACTCCCTGACCCTTGTAAAAGGCACTTTCATCAGGAGTCGATGCAAATTCTGTACCGAGTTGCCGTTGGTCATCAGCAGCAGCAGAAGAAGAAAAACAAGCATGATCGTAGCCCCCGCCAGAACCATGATGATTCCGAGACCGCCGAACCCGATAACCTTGACCGAAGCCTCCTGAAGCATAACGAAGCCGGCTGCGGCGCCGAGAAGCGTGTATATCCCCTGGGTCATGCCAAGGAGAAGCTTGCGGACAGCCGCACTGGCAAATCCGTCAGGAATCGGTATACCGAGGAACCTGCGACAAAGCAAAGGCCTGAGAGGCTCGCCAACAGCGACACCTGCAGGTAAAGTCATTGAGACCGTCTCGGAAACGACCTGAATCTTGAAAAGCCTGAAAAAGGAGACCTGTTTCGGACCGGACGGAAAAAGCCTGCGCCACGCCTCGGTTTCAAGCAAATGAAGAAACAGGTAGGGCAAGGGGATCAACAGCGAAGACACACCTATCGATCCGATAAGCCTGGCCGAACTTTGAAGGTCCACCTTGCTGAACAGGTAACCGATGAGAATGAAACCGACCAGAAGGCCGACATATCCCGGCCACTTCTTCGCGGCTTTTTTTTCTGTCTGCATGTTTCGATTGGAAATGAAATACTCCTGTACGCCGAAACCGTCTCACGGATCTCTCAACAAGCCGCATGGGATGGTCGGAACCATTGGAAAAAATAAAAAAAGCCCCTGAACCTCATCCAGTTGCCGGCAGCCATTGAAGCTGCGCCCCCCGTTCATCACGGAGGAAAAGAACATTAATATACCAAATAAAGGACGACCCTGAAAACGACATGTGACGCATCATCGCTGTATATCACAAATCCAGTTGAAGGGCGCTATTCAGGAGCTCCTCCAGGATACCATACCTTAGCCGTTCGCTGGACTTCAGTGATATTGGGCTCCTTTCAGGTCAAGATAATTCTCGATAAATACACCTTCTTATCCAACTTCTTCTAAAATATGTTGGATAAGAGGGTCTTGATTGTTAAATATTACATTGCGGTGGCTTGATATCAGGAAGATACTGATCTTCCGCTTTTTCAGGCAGCCCCTTCGAATTCCGATGTAAACATCCTGTCCCGATTTTCAATCTCATCATCAGCATCCCGAAACAAACACTTCGTTTATGGGACTCATCAATCCTGATTTTCAGACTTTGCCGGAACTGTTCACTTCGGTGTTCACCCATTTCAGGGGGCAGAGCGACAAGTTCCCTATCTCACGAAAAATAAACGGATCCTACAAGTCGATAAGCTACGACTCGCTTGAAGAGGACTACCGGAACCTTGCCGCTTACCTTAAGCACGAAGGCATCGAGCCGGGCGACAGGGTGGCGATCCTCTCCGAAAATCGTCCCGGATGGTACCTCTCCGATATGGCGATACTCTCCGTCGGCGCCATCAATGTTCCCCTTTACCCTTCCCTGCCCCCAAACCAGATCGAATACATCCTGAACAACTGCAGCGCCAAGGGAATCGTCGTTTCCAACATGCTGCAGCTCGGTAAAATATTGTCCATCTGGCAGAACCTTCCGGATCTGAACCTTGTGATCGTCATGAACAAGCTCGAAGAGCCGATGGAGGATGTCATTGATCTGAACCAGGCAAAAGATGAGGGAAAAAAGGACCTCCATGAGAAGCCATGGTTGCTGGAAGGCATCAAGATCGAACCGGATGATATTGCGACCATCATCTACACTTCGGGAACGACCGGACTGCCCAAAGGCGTGATGCTGACCCACAAGAACATCTGTGAAAACGTCAAGTCCTGCTCCACGGTCATCCGTATCGACGAAACCGACAGCTGCCTCTCCTTCCTGCCCCTTTCGCACGCTTACGAACGCACCGGAGGCTACTACCTCATGTTCTCCTGCGGCGCCCAGATCTACCTTGCCGAAAGCGTTGAAACCATCTCGCTCAACATCTCCGAATCGAGGCCTACGATCATCTTCACCGTTCCAAGGCTTTTCGACCGCATGAAGACAAGCATCCTCAAGGCTGCTACAAGCGAAGGCGGCATGAAACAGAAGATCTTCTTCTGGGCAATAAGAACGGGAGAAAAGTACTTCAAGCAGCTCAACGAAGGAAAGGTGTCATCCGTTGTGAGCATGCAGTATGGATTGGCAGACAAACTGGTGTACCACAAAATCAACAAGAAGTTCGGCGGCAGGCTACGCTATTTCGTTTCGGGAGGAGCCGCTCTGCCGCAGAAAACCGGGGAGTTCTTCCAGGCGCTCGGCATCACGATCCTCGAAGGGTTCGGCCTTACCGAAACATCACCCGTCACGCATATCAACAGGCCCGACAAGGTCAAATTCGGCACGGTTGGACCGCCGGTCAAAAACGTGGAGATCCAGATCGCTGAAGACGGCGAAATCATGCTCAAGGGCCCCAACATCATGAAGGGGTACTGGAAAGATGAAGCTGCATCTGCGGAAGTCCTGAAAAACGGATGGTTCTACACTGGCGACATCGGCGAGATCGATGCCGACGGATACCTGAAGATCACCGACCGGAAAAAGCATATCATCGTGACCTCCGGCGGCAAGAACATCGCTCCCCTGCCCATCGAAAACCTGATCCTCGACAGCCCGTTCGTGGACCAGGTCATGATCGTCGGAGAGAAAAAGCCGTTCCTGATCGCACTTATCGTGCCTGACTACCAGAAGCTGAAAGAGTTCGCCGCCGAGCACAAGATCACGGCTACGACCAACCGTCAGCTCATCGACAACAAGGAGATCGTCCAGATTTTCGAGAAGCTCCTGAGAAACCTTTCCAGACAGCTCGCGACGCACGAGAAAGTCCGGAAGTTCCTGCTGGTCGAAGAAGCGTTCACGTTGGAAAACGGGCTGATGACCCCAACCCTCAAGCTCAAGCGAAAGGAGATCATCAAGAAGTTCACCCCGGAGATCGACAATCTCTACAATGCGCTCAATATGGTCTACAACACGGAGTGACCCGGGCACGCCAGCATTTCGTCGCCAAATCCCTGGAGCTTTCCGATGCGATCTCCTTGCGGCAGGCTTCCCGGACATGAAGAAGAATTTTGATATTCCCGGTAATAACGCCTTTATTCAGCAGAATGAAGGCGTTATTCGTTTTTTTCGACCAGTCTGTCAGTCAACCCCTTGCCAGAAACGGCATCACCGGCTATCCTGAGCAATCCCGCGTCACCATACTCTTCGACCAACCCCTCCCTGACGAGGGCATCAACGATCGTCCCGATCCCGTATCGACAATCCGCGTGTCGCTCTTCAAGGCCTTGTCTCGAAAGCTCACCTGCGGCCAGAAGTTCACGAAGCAGCTCGCCCCGATACCACCGACGGGACCCTTTAAAACGAGACTGCCTTGTCAGCGGGGCAATGCCTGTTTTCCGGCTGGTCAGCTCAAGCGCCCCAAAATCCATGAGCGCGTTGTGCCAGTCGCGGCTACGGCCTTTTGGCAGGATATCCCCTGCCACCTGGAGCATCCCTGCCGGAGTGATGGACTCAGGAAGCCGGAGTTCGTGGATCAGCACTCGCCGAATATTGGTATCGACCGTAGCCATATCGAAATTATCGGCGAAAATCGGGATAGACCGGCTCGAATAGGGCCCAAGGCCGGGAAGCCTTATGAGTATGGATGGATCTGACGGCACCCGTCCGCCGTACTCTTCCACGATAATGGCTGCAGCCCTGTGGAGTCGCTGTCCACGTGCATTGTAGCCCAGCCCGCTCCAGAGCTGGAGCACATCCCTGAGCGATGCGGCAGCGAGGGCAGACACATCCGGAAACCGTTCCATCCATGCTGTAAAACGAGGCACGACCCTGTCGGCCTGTGTCTGCTGCAACATGATTTCACTCACCATTACGGCATACCGGTCACGTGTCAGGCGCCAGGGGAAAACCCGGCCCTTGTGTCGGTAAAACTCGAAAATCTTCTCCCTGAAAGCTTCAACTGAAACGCTGTTCATGGATACATGGCTCGTTGGTGACTGTTCGATTCAGAATTCAGGCGCCGGTCCCGGCACGAACCCTGCAGGACGCTCCAGAACCGTTGCGGCATGCCTGAAGGGATCGTGGCCGAAGAAGAGCATCCAGCCGTTCCGGCACGCCTCTTCGAGAATGGCAGCCTTCTCTTCAATAACCGTCCGAGGATCGATGTCGTTGCCGGTAACCCTCGAAATCGGGTAATGAGCGGTCGTAGGAATGAGGTCGGCTCCGTGCAGAAGCGTCGTATGACCGTCGCTCACGCGAACGAGCTGCTGGCCCCGGGTATGGCCGTTGCTGATGATAACGTCAATGCCTGGAAATATTTCCCGCGTGCCTGATACCGTATGGAACAGCGAAAGTTGGCGGAACTCATCGATCAGGGTTTCGTTGTAGCTGATGCGTTCCTTCTCATCGGGACGGCAGGCGGTCCGGAAGTTCTCTTCCTGCACGATGACCTGTGCGTAGGGAAACACCGGCACCAGATGGTCGCCGCCACAGGTGAAAGCTCCTCCGACATGATCGCTGTGGAGATGGGTAAGCACAAGGTCGGTGATATCTCCAGGCTGGAGACCCAGCTTGTCAAGCTCCTCATCCAGCATGTATGGAGATGTCGCATTTGCGGCCCAGCGACTTGTCCAGCAGAGTTCGCCAACGCCAGTGTCGACCAGAATCCGGCGACCGTTTCCTGTGATCAGCAGCAGCCTGGTTGCGAGACGGATCTTTGGAAGAGGTCGGGCAGGATCATGGGTACGACCCGGTAAAGGACCACCTTCGAACAAGAATTCCTGGACTTTAAGGGAATGAAGCTGATAATCACCTATCGTGAGCATCGTGGAACAAAATAACGGTAAGATTGAATTGAAACGAACGCACCGATCTGATACTCAGCTTGACGCGGCTCTTTTTGGGGGGCAGATGGTCTACCCAGCCATACAGCCCTGCATTGAAAACAGGGCTGTATCTGGATAATTCAGAAGCGGGTTCCGGAATGAGAAGCCTTACGACTGAGCCGAAGCGATTTTGCGCTCCTTGACTTTCAGCGCGGCTTTGCCTGTACGTTTGCGCAGGTAGAACAACTTTGCCCTTCTTGCCTTACCGTTCCTGACGATCGTGATGCTCTCAACGTTCGGCGAGTTGACCGGAATGATCCTCTCTACACCAACGCCATGAGAGATCTTGCGCACGGTGATGGTCTTGTTTGCACCAGCACCCCTGTCGCTGATCACGACGCCTTCGAAAGCCTGGAGTCGCTCTTTTTCACCTTCGATAACCTTCAGCTGTATCCTGACGGTATCGCCGGGGCGAACTTCGGGAATATCGGTCCTGCTCTGGGTTGCTTCCACCAATTGAATTAACTGATCCATGATGACACTGTTATCTTTATGTTGTCTTTATCTTCTTACTGTTCGTCGTCTTCAAGCAAGTCCGGCCGACGCTGAAGAGTACGTTCACGCGCATTCTCCTGCCGCCAGAGCTCGATTTTTTCATGATGGCCTGAAAGAAGCACATCGGGCACACCCATACCCCTGAATTCCGCAGGGCGGGTATACCATGAACAATCCAGCATGCCGGTCTGGAACGAATCGGTCAATGCTGATTCGCCGTCTCCGATCACACCCGGAATAAGCCTTACGATCGCATCACTCAACATGAGCGCCGGTATTTCGCCTCCGGAAAGCACCACATCGCCCACAGAGAGCTCCATGGTGACCAGAGTCTGGCGTATCCTTTCGTCCATGGCCTTGTAGTGGCCACACAGCACGATCAGATTTCCCTTTCTCGAAAGCCTGTTGGCCCTCTTCTGGTCGAACGCTTTACCGTCAGGAGTCATGAAGATGACCTCATCATAAGCCCTTTCGGCCTGCAATTTCTCGATGCACTCAAAAACCGGTTCAGGACGGATAACCATTCCCGCACCACCACCGAAAGGCGCATCATCAACCTGATGGTACTTGCCCAATCCATAATCGTGCAGGTTGTGCACGTGGATCTCTGCGAGGCCTTTTTTCCTCGCTATGCCAAGCAATCCCTTTTCAAGAGGCGACGCAAAAAAATCCGGAATGACGGAAATTATATCTATCCGCATGGTTTCCACACATGAGACATTGCGATCAAACTTGTCAAGAACACTTTATGGCTACAGAAATTCCGAAAACCTCCGCAGCACGATGATCCCCTTTTTGAGATCGATTTCAGCGACAAAATCTGCCACTGCGGGAACTAGCACCTTCCGGCTGCCAGTATCGACTTCGTATACGTCATGTGCCGGCATCTCCAGCACATCCCTGAGTACCCCAATCTTGCCGCCCTCCTCGTCAAGCACCTCAAGACCGATAAGGTCATGGAGATATGCCCTGTCGTCAGGCATTGGCTCAAGGGCATCTCCGGTCACGTAAAGCCGGTACCCTGCAACGGCCTCGGCCTCCTCACGGGAACCGATACCCTCCAAAACTATCCAGGCGAACCCCTGATTCAGCTTTGCTGACAGCACTTTGCGCAGCACAACCTGATCCGGGGTTTTGCCGATGTAATACTCCTTCCTTTTCAGGAAACTTTCCGGAAAATCGGTAACCGGCTGAACCTTGAGTTCGCCTTTCAAGCCTTTGGGCTTCAAAATATTGCCCGTCAGAAAAAGGTCCACCCTGTTAAGCTGTCAACATTTTCCGGCCCTGATCAGGCCTCGGCGGAACCTGCTGCGGCTGCAGCTTCAGCTGCCTTCTTGGTCTGGCGGCGGCGGAGCTTTACCGAAAGGCGTTTCTGGCGTCTTTCAGCCTCTTTCTGCTGCCACTGCTCCATCTGTGCTGCGATTTCAGTCTCGCTTATGCCACGGCGCTTCATGTTCATTTCATGGAGGAGGCCGGTGCCACGGATAAGGCTGTGGACGGTTGCTGTCGGCTGAGCGCCGACGTTCAGCCAATATGCTACGCGATCCCTTTCAATGGTTACGGCATGCGGCTTAGCGGTCGGGTTGTAATGTCCGATCACTTCCAGGAATTTGCCATCCCTCGGTGCACGGCCATCGGCTGCAACGATCTGGTAGAACGGCATTTTTTTCCTTCCAGCCCTTTTCAATCTGATCTTAACCAAAGCGTAATGAGTTTAATTTATTAAGAGACATTTATCATTTATCTTTTCAGAAACTTGTCGAGTGAGAGGTTCTGTGATGTGACCCTGCGACCCGACTGGGTCAGCCTGCTCACCGAACGCATCATCTTCTTCATCTCGGTAAACTGCTTGAGCAGCATGTTGACCTCCTGAACCCTCGTGCCGCTTCCTCGGGCGATCCTCTGGCGGCGGCTGCCGTTGATGATCTCCGGGGTCTTGCGCTCCTGGCTGGTCATTGAGGAGATCATGGCCTCGATTGGTTTGAAATCGAGGTTATCGAGATCCTGCTTCTGAACCATCTTGTTCAAGCCCGGCACCATCTGGATGAGGCCCTGAATCGACCCCATTTTCTTGAGCTGCTGAAGCTGGTCGAAAAAGTCGTTGAGGTCGAACTCATTCTTCATGAGCCTCGACTGCATCTCCATCGTCTTCTCAATATCGAGGGTCTCCTGGGCCTTCTCGACGAAACTGACGATATCACCCATACCGAGAATCCTCTGGGCCATACGATCAGGATAGAACAGATCGAGATCGTCGACCTTCTCGCCCACGCTCATGAACTTGATCGGCTTTTCGACCACCTGCCTGATCGACAGGGCCGCACCGCCGCGGGAATCACCGTCCAGCTTGGTCAGAACGACACCGTCGAAATCGAGCCTGTCATTGAAAGCCTTTGCCGTATTGACAGCTTCCTGGCCCATCATGGAGTCAACGACGAAGAGAAGCTCATCGGGCTTCAGCGCATTTTTGAGCGCTTCGGCCTCGGCCATCATCATCTCGTCGATCTGGAGACGTCCTGCCGTATCGATGATCACGACATCCTTTGCACCTGCCCTGGCAGCTTCAAGACCGCCGAGCGCAGTTTTCATGGCGTCCTGCCCATCAAGCGAAAATACGGGAACATCAACCTGCTCACCAAGGGTCTTGAGCTGATCCACAGCCGCAGGGCGGTAGACGTCAGCAGCCACAAGAATCGGGTTCTTTCCGTTTTTCTTGAGTCTTTTGGCCAGCTTGGCGCAGAAGGTGGTCTTACCAGAGCCCTGCAGACCGGCCACCATGATAATGGCGGGACTCTTTTTGGGCGGGAGGTTCAGCGGACGGTTCTCACCGCCCATGATTTCAGTCAGTTCGTCGTTGACGATCTTGACGATCATCTGGGCCGGCGAAACGCTTTTGATGACGGACTCACCAAGGGATTTCTCCCTGATGTCCTCGACCAGCTTCTTGGCAACCTTGTAGTTGACGTCAGCGCCGAGCAACGCACGCTTGATATCGCGCATGGCGATACCAATGTTGATCTCGTTGATCGTGGCCTGACCGGCGAGCTTCCTGAAAGTCAGCTCAAGTTTATCGCTGAGATTGTCGAACATGTTGAACCTGTCACAAAAATTCTAAAAATGGATGACGTTAAATATAACATTTTTCTTGTAAAATAAAACCATCAGGCATCAGCTTCTACAGAGCATTTTTCTGTTATATATTGAGCCAATATATCAATTTCAGAGACTATGTCACCAGAAGCCATCGAACAGCTTTTCCAGAAGTTCCGAAAGCAGAAGATCGCCGTCGTCGGCGATGTCATGCTCGATAAATACATATTCGGCCACGTATCACGGATATCCCCCGAATACCCGGTGCCTGTGGTCGACGTGACCCACGAGAGCAACCGGCTGGGAGGCGCTGCGAACGTAGCGTTGAACACCCACGCCCTGGGCGCTGAAACGCTTCTGTTCGGCGTAACCGGGAATGACTCCGGGCGTGACTCCCTTGAGTCCCTCATGAGGGAACATGGGCTTGAGTCGGGCATGCTTGTGACGGACTCCTCCCGCCCGACGACCTGCAAAACGAGAATCCTCTCACAAAACCACCATATCACGAGGGTGGACTATGAAAGCAGGGAGCCGCTGGATGCAACCACCGAAGCAAAGCTTCTCGCCATGTTCAGTGAGGTTGCCGGAACGCTGGATGCCGTCGTGTTCGAAGATTACAACAAAGGGGTGCTTACGGAATCGCTGATCGCATCGATAACAGGCATCTGCCGGAAACTCGGCATTCCTGTACTCGTCGATCCGAAACTGAAGGGATTTTTCACCTATGGCGGCTGCACGATATTTAAACCGAACCTTTCAGAACTCGCGGCTTCGCTCGGCATCGTCCTGCGCAACAACGACCGGGAGGTCGAAGAGGCCTGCCTGAAGCTCAGGGAAAAGCTTGAAACCGACAGCATCGTCGTGACGAGGAGCGAAAAAGGGATAACCGTCTACAACGGCTCATTCACGCACATACCGGCCACCTCCCTTGACGTGGCTGACGTTTCAGGCGCAGGAGACACGGTCATCGGAATAATCGCCCTCGGCATTGCGGCCGGCCTGGACCTGGTGACCAGCACGAAAATCGCGAACCTTGCCGCCGGCACGGTCTGCCAGGAGGTGGGCGCCGTACCGGTAAGGCCTGAAAAACTTTTCAGTGCGTGCCTGGCTCATCTTCAATGATGTGAAGGTGGTTATCGACCACCGACGGCCACGGAGGATTGTATGAGGGGTCCTGCACCAGGCTCCTCATCTTCAGCAGCGAATAGAAAGGAACTTCAAAAAGTGCCGCATTGCTGAGCGTAGGCGGTATATCCCTCCCCGGGTTCAGATGCATAACAAAGGTTACGTGAACCCGCCCCCCCGCTAATGGCATCAACACCCATACACCGTAGGTTTCCCGGACTCGGTGCAGATCTGGCCTCGAAGGCATGAAATCGGGCACACCGCTCATCGTCACGGCAATAGCCCCCTCTTCAGATGCATGGAGACTGGTTCGCACAATAAGCTCCCTCCTGGGTATTGGCCATGGAGTATTGATCACCTGGCGAAGGACATACTCAAGTTCCTCATTCTTGTGCAGCACATCCATTTCAGCGAGCTGATGCACCCAGCGGCCATAGCTCCCGAAATCATGAAACAGGCTGATCAGTTTCCTGAGCGGCACTTCAAACTCGGTCTCGGCCTTGAAGCCAAGCACCTGAGAGCCCTTGATCTTCGAAGAGTAGACCCTGATTGCCTTGTGATCAACGCGAAATTCCCAGTTGCCCTCCAGGGCCGTTGCGACATCCATTTGTACAGCGGTTATAAAGTAATAAGATGAATGAAGTGACCTGCTGGCTATTCGGCAATAAAGTCCCGATAGTTCCTTACAATGTCCGTCGTCGAGCTCCGGAATGGGGCATCGACCGGCGTACGGTATTTTTCGCGTTTTACCATATCCCGAAGATTGCACAAGGTATGATAAGGCGTATCGATAACCGCTATGTTGGCCAGCCATGAGGGAATCTCACCGCCCGGCTCGATATGAAGCCTGAAAACAACACGGCACTCATTTTCCGAGAGCGGAAGGATGTTCCATGCGCCCTCAAGTTGACGCACCCTCACATTGCGGTCGTTTTCGGGAATAAAATCAGGAAGACATTCAAGCTTGATGAAGGCTTCGGAAGTCTCCGGATCAATATAGGCCGTGGAACGCGTAATGATCTCTCGATCCGAAACCGGCCAGGGTGCCGAAACAAGCTGGTAAACCACCCTGCCGTCATTTTCGGTAAGCTCCTGCAGCACGCGCATCTCCTTGGTCTTCCATACCCACTCCGTAGCGGACTCGATATCGTAAAGAAGGCTGAGTACCGAATGCTGTGGGGCATCGATGGTCGCCACCGCCACAAACGACAGAAAATCCGACGAAGGCACCGGACAGGTGAAAATCTTCAACCAGTCGTTGCTGAACCTGATCGAGCAGGTCGTGCTGTTAATTTTTTCGAGCAAAGACATAACATATGATGATTATATGGATAAATGCAAGCCGTACCGCCTCCCTTCAGGAAAACAGGTATCATGAAGCCTGCTTTTCAATGAAATGCCTTGCGACCTTCATGACAGGATCGCCATCAATCAACACCCTGACCTGCTCTTCAGTTCCGAAAAGATGCCTGCCTATCCTCGCCCTCAGGGTGCGCTGGATAAACGTGCGGTCCTGGCTGAACTCGGTAGCGCTGAACACTATCTTTTTTGCCGCACACCCTCTCTTGACGAGGGCCTCAAGATTTTCAGGGCCCTTGTATTCGTTAAGATATGCCTGGGAGGAAGAGCGGTATTTCTGAACCGGACTCGACGGATCATCGATCAACTTGAGCGCGATATCCTCGAAAACCCCTTTTGCGTAAAGCTCCTGGTATAGATTCGTATAGGGCTTGCCGAAAACCCAGTAATCCGGCAGGATGCCTCCAGCCCTTGCAAGCACGGTTTTCAGGCTGTCTCCAGGCTCGCTACCGGAGATACGTCCGGTGCTGTAGACTGAAATATCCGGACCTTCCCTGTACAGGAGTCCTCCATACTTTTTCATGAAGTTGTCGGGAAGGGTCCTGGTGAACATCTCCCTGTAATAACGCTCACGACCGTGGGCTCCTTCATCGTAACCTCTCTGTATCTGGCGGCCGGATGGGGTATAGTATCTCGAAACCGTAAGCCTGAGAGCTGAACCGTCTGAAAACGGGAACTGCCTCTGGACGAGACCTTTGCCGAACGTCAGTTCGCCGACCAGCAGGCCGCGGCGGTTGTCCTGCAGGGCTCCGGCAAGAATCTCGGCTGCCGAAGCGCTTCCCCGGTCCACCAGCAGGCACAAGGCACCCTTTTCGAACAGGCCGCCGCCCTTGGCGACATATTTCATCTCGTCCGCACCGCCATGACGGCTTTTCGTATAAACAATCAAGTTCCTGTCCGGAAGGAGTTCGTCGGCCACTTCGACAGCCTGCTCAAGAAAACCTCCGGGATTGCCCCTGACATCAATGACAAGACGCGCCATCCCCTGCGCCCGCAACTTTTGGAGCGCGCTGCGAAACTCGGCAGCGGTGGTCGCAACAAACTGGCTTATCCTGATATACCCTGTCCGGGAATCGACAAGAAACGCGGCATCGATGCTCGATGTCGAAATCTTTCCTCTGGTAACCTGGAAATCGATCATCCTGCGGGCAACCGGTCGGTATACCTTCAGACTGACCTGCGACCCCCGTGCGCCTCTCAACTTCTTGAGCACCGATCCGGGTGTAATTCCGACAGCATTCATGGAGTCGATTGCAACAATCCGGTCTCCGGGTATGATGCCCGCTGCTTCGCTCGGCCCTCCCGCCAGGGGAGTGACCACCAGCAGAGTATCATGGACTACATCAAACTCAATGCCGATGCCATCGAAGTTCCCTTCGAACTGGGCGTTGGTATACGCTGCCTTGTCAGGCTCCAGATACAGGGAGTGAGGATCAAGGGACTCCGCCATACCACGGATGCCTGCACCCGAAAGGCTGTCGTCGTTTACAGGATCAACATAAACCGATTTGATCAACCGGTATGCGTCGCTCACTTTCGTCTGCCGTCCCGCCGTGTCGCTCCCGCCGCCCCCCTTGATCCTCAGCCCTATAAAGATGCCGAAAACCAGGACGATTATCATGAGAACGGCACTGAAAATACGGGACATGTGAACAGTCTTTAGATAGATATGGAAAGGAAACGGCCCGCCTCAAGCCAAACCTTTTAGAGCGCCTGTCAGGCAACGAAAACCGATCGGCAACTGGATGCCGTCAAACCGAAACCCGAAGTAGCGGAAAGAGAGAAATAATGGGATCCCGCCTAAGGCCCTGGCAGACGAAATCCAGAAAGGCCGCAGCGTTGACACACCCTTTAGTTTACCGAAGAGAAGAGTAATTCGCAAAAAAACATTCTAACAGACAGCCGCCTGGCAAGGAGCATCGCGGCACGGGCCGTTTTCAAGCCCGAATACGAGGCAATAAAACAAGACACCTTATAAGAGTTTTAATCACCATAAACAACTCACATAAAAAATGTTTTACCATTTTTATAACCCAATATAACAGCCACAAACCTGCCTATAACTCAAACATATAGCACAGTTACAACACATTTATAAATAAAAAAATTTAGCCATAAAAAAGAACTATCAAAACATCATTAATAGAATTTTTTAATCCTATTAATAAAATTTTAATCACAATTATTAAACCAAACTAATTAATAAATTTTATTTCAACTAAATAATTATAATAATTTTTATTTCAACATGTTAGCATTATTTACTTAAAGTTTAATATAATTAATTTTTGCAAGTTCTAAACTTCTATAATGACGCATAATTAGACACATTCATAACTGAATGATTAATTCATATTAACTTGTTAAACAAGACGATTAATTAATTTTTATCTATTTTTAATGAATAATCAATGAAGAATTAACAAGAGCTCTTATAAAGCTGTAAGATTTTTTATAATCACAACTTAATAAATGATCACACCGAATGTTTGATGCAATCAAGAATTGGTCGTCGCCATTAATATGATTGTTATTCAGAGACATTCACCTCCTCTCCATGTTCATGAAGTGGAGGTGAGATGAATTCTTTTGGAGGGGAGGTATGAGTGTGCGGCTCAGGAAAGGGGACAGAACGCAATCAGTTCGACTTCGACGCTTGCATTCAGGGGGAGAGAAGCAACACCGACAGCGCTTCTTACATGCCGCCCCGCTTCACCGAAAATTTCACCGATAAGGGCTGATGCGCCATTTGCCACGATATGCTGGTTGGTAAAGCCCTGGGCGCTTGAAACATAGACAGTGAGCTTCACTATGCGTCCGACAGCGTCAAGCGATCCCGCCTCAGACCTGATAGCTGCAACAGCATTGAGCGCGGCGGTCCTTGCAGCTTGCGCGACCTCATCCTGACGATCTTCACTCACACTTCCCTTCCCTGAAGGTTCCAGAAGTTTTCCTTCGACCAGCGGCAGTTGACCTGAGGTATAAATAAGTTCCCCGATACGAATAGCAGGCTGATAAAGGCCTGCCGGGGCAGAAACAGGGGGAAGCACGATTCCTGACTGCACCAACGACTCCTCGATAGATGTCATAATTAGTCTGGTTGATATTGACAAAACATGACTTCAGCCTGATTTCAGCAGCTTTAAACAACAGGCTTCAGATTGTGATTACATTTGAAAAATAGTTATCGTGCGGGAAATTGAAACGTATGGCAAAAAAATACCGGCAGCTCCCCAGAATGATGGTCGTCAGCAGCGGCGGCGAACATCTTCTGCACAATGGACTGGCTCTCCTGCAGGCTGACGCCATGGCCCTGTCCGGGCCAGTGATCTATCAGCTTCGCGAAAAAGGGCTGGAAGCGGGAGCCCTGTATGCGCTCTGCAGGCAGATCGCTCCGATAATCAAGTCATCAGGGTCCCTGTTCATGGTCAACGAGCGATTCGACATCGCACTTGCATCCGGGGCACAAGGAGTTCACCTTCCCGAGTCGTCATGCCCGGTCGACAGCATCAGAAAGGCCGCTCCTGGCCTTATTACCGGACAAAGCGTGCATGGTCCGGCATCGGCCCTGACCTCTGAAAAGGCGGGCATCGATTACCTGCTCTTCGGGCCTGTGTTTTCCACACCGTCCAAGGAGCCTTTCGGTCCGCCCCAGGGTCTTGAGGCGCTCCGTGAGGTTTGCAGGAGCGTTTCCATTCCAGTATTCGCCGTCGGCGGAATAACACCGGACAGGGCTTGTGCCTGTATCGAAAACGGAGCCTACGGCGTCGCAGCCCTTGGATCGTTCCTCGACGCCGGAACCCTGCCAGAAACGGTCAACAGGTTTCGATCCTTTATCCCGTCATGAACCTTCCTCGTCGATTTCTCTGCGTCATCACCGATGAACGCGCCTGCCCTGTCGAACTCGCGACAATGGCACTCGACGGAGGCGCCCGCATGGTCCAATTACGCAGGAAAACAGCTTCGGGACGCGAGCTTTATGAGTGGGCTGTCAGAATCCAGGAACTCTGCCGCCAGCGTGAAGCGATGTTCATCGTCAACGACCGCTTAGACATCGCCCTTGCCATGCATGCCGATGGAGTGCACCTCGGCCAGCAGGATCTGCCCGCAAAGATAGCCAGGGCTCTGCTCGGCCCCGAGGCCATCATCGGCGTATCGGTTTCCACCCCCGCCGAGGCCGAAAATGCCGGGCGTGACGGTGCGAACTACATAGGTGTGGGCCACATCTTCCCGACCTTTTCGAAAGACAAGCCGTCTCCGCCCCTCGGCATGGCCTCGATCAATCCGATCGGCAAGGCTGCCGGCCTTCCCGTGATAGCCATCGGAGGCATCGAAACGGGGAATATCCGGGAGGTAATGAAGGCCGGAGCATCCGGAATTGCGGTCATCTCGGCCGTTTGCGGGGCCGATCACCCCGCAGCAGCCGCCAGGGAACTGGTTAATAAAATCTGGCAATGAACATGCATCATGAGTTTACCACCGTCCTGACCATCGCCGGTTCTGACGGCAGCGGAGGTGCCGGTATCCAGGCCGACCTGAAGGCTTTCGCCGCCTGCGGGTGTTACGGATTGAGCGTCATAACGGCCGTTACGGCCCAGAACACGATGGGAGTCAGGGATTATCTTGCGATTCCGGCATCGTTCATCCGCACTCAGTTCGAGACGATTGCCGACGACATCCGTATCGATGCAGTCAAGATCGGAATGCTCGGTTCAACGGATTCGGCACAAACGGTCACAGGGCTTCTTGGAGGGCTCAGGGGAGTTCCGGTCGTCCTCGACACCGTTATGCGCTCATCGAGCGGGAAAAGCCTGTTTCCGGAAGAAAACCGGGCTTCGATGTCGCGACTGTTTCCGCTTGCGACGCTGATTACCCCGAACCTGCCGGAAGCGGCCTGGCTTACAGGTCGTGAAACCCATCCTTCAGGAGATGGGGAGATCGAAGAGATGGCGTTGGCGCTGCATCGACAGGGAGCATCCTCGGTCCTGGTTAAAGGTGGGCATGGGGAGGGGAGTGAATGCAGGGACTGCCTGTTGCATGAAGGAGAGTTCCACTGGTTTTCCAACCGTAAAATCGTCACGCGAAACACTCACGGCACTGGATGCACCCTCTCGTCGACTATTGCTTCTGAGCTGGCAAAGGGAACGGGAATGGTCGATGCGGTCGGAAACGCGATCGTTTATACGAGATCAGCCCTGGAGGCAGGAGCCTCATGGCGCCTTGGACACGGCAACGGTCCGTTGCAGCACTTTCCTCAATCGTGTTTCACAAGGCGGGGCGATCGGCCGATGGAATAATAGTTGAACCCGAGCTGCTCCATCACTTCCGGGTTGTAGATGTTCCTGCCGTCGAAAATTACCGGCTGCCTGAGGGATTTCCTGATATGGTCGAAATCCGGACTGCGGAACACCATCCATTCGGTCATGACAGCCAGGGCATCGGCGCCATTCACAGCCGATTCAGGGTGTTCGACAAAGACAAGGTCCTCCCTGTCCCCATAAATCCGCTTTGCCTCCTTCATGGCCACCGGGTCATAAGCCCTTATGGTCGCCCCGTCCTTCCAGAGCTCTTCCATGACCCGTCGGCTTGGCGCCTCACGCATATCGTCGGTGTTCGGCTTGAACGAAAGGCCCCAGAGTGCGATGACCCGCCCTTTGAGGTCGCCGTCAAAATGCTCCCTGATCATTGAAACGAGTCGAAGCTTCTGGTCGTGGTTGACAGCTTCGACGGCCTGCAGGATGCGTGAATCGTAACCGTACTTCCGCGCGGTACGTTCGAGAGCCTGGACATCCTTGGGAAAACAGGAGCCGCCGTAGCCTACACCCGGATAGATGAAGGCGAACCCGATTCGAGAATCAGAGCCGATGCCTCTGCGCACGGCCTCGACGTCAGCCCCTACACGCTCGGAGATATTCGCAATCTCGTTCATGAAGCTGATCTTTGTGGCCAGCATGGCGTTGGCCGCATACTTGGTCAGCTCGGCAGAACGGATGTCCATGGCGATAAAACGCTCATGGCTTCGGTTGAATGGGGCGTAGAGGTTTCGCAGGAGCTCCTTGGTCCTCGGATTGTCCACACCGACCACAATACGTTCCGGCTTCATGAAATCGTCGACGGCATCTCCCTCCTTGAGGAATTCGGGGTTGGATACAACATCGAAATCGATCTCCTTCCCCCTTTCGGCAAGCACCGTATGAATCGTTTCGCGCACCAGGTCTGCAGTGCCGACGGGAACGGTTGACTTGTTGATGACGATGCGGTAATCCTCCATGTGGCGTCCGATGCTCTCGGCAACGCTCACCACATGACGGAGATCGGCAGAACCGTCCTCGTCCGGAGGAGTTCCGACGGCGATGAACTGGTAGATGCCGAAAGCGACCCCTTCATGGATGCTTGTGGTAAATTTCAGCCGCCCTTCCCGGAGATTCTCTACGACGATATCCTCCAGTCCTGGCTCATAAATCGGTATCACGCCCTCTTTGAGGCGGGCGATCTTCTCCTCGTCGATATCAACGCAAAGCACTTCGTTGCCTACCTCAGCAAAACACGCCCCAGTAACAAGTCCTACATAACCGGATCCGAATATCGTAATCTTCATGCACTCTGTATTTGAAATTCCAAGGCTGCGACAGGCGAAACTCTTAAATACACAACAATAAAAATGAATTGAAAACCGCCAGTTCCCGGCGGGCGCCTATGCACTCGTAAGAGTGCAGGGAATCAATCAGTCAAAAACAATAATCAGACAACGCGACTTTCTCCAGAACTCTCCCTCATCCTTGATAAGAAGCAGCGCAGAGGTCTTTCCGCCCACAAGATCGTACGACGCCCTGGTATGGGGAGTCAGGATATGGACATTCCTGACCGGTTTGTCCAGAAAGAGATCCCTTGTTTCGGAAATGTCGATCTGCTTGAAGGTTTTGGTATCAAAATCGTTGGCAAGCACGGGAGCACTCCGGAAAAGTCGGCTGAATGTGCCCTGAGGAGCCAGGATTCCCTTGGCGGCGAGCTGATCGGCGGTGCCCGTGATGTAATAGGCCGTGGACATCTGGTCTTCCTGATCGCTGATGACCTCGTCCATGACATCTACTGTGGACATGAGCTTCGATATCTGCGAGTTGAGCTTGGATATCTCCCCTTTCATCGCGTTGACCTCACGCCCTTTCGATTCGATGTCACCCTTCAGGTCAACGGTCATGCGGTCAAGCGCCTCGACGCGGTATTTGGAGTCACGATTCTCTTTTTCCAGCCTGCTGACCAGGTTTTTGCTTGCAGAGAGCGTTGAATCGATGAACCGGATATTGCTGTAGATCTCCCTGCCGATCTGTTCGGATGTCTGCTGCTTGCGACCTTCGACATCTGAAGAGAGGCGGACGACCACAGCCTCTTTCTGCCGGATCCGGCCAAGATTCTTCTGCACCTGTACCAGGATCGCCATCATCGATTCAAGATGCTGCTGCTCCTCCTTCTTCTGCTCCTCCTGGGTGCACGAAGACAATCCGGCCCCCATCGCGGCGACCAGTATGAGGACGACAACTCGCCGCCAGGGCTTCAAAGCCATTCTATCCATTGTTCAACTCCCTCTTTGGTTCCGTACCACCGTGTATGTGGCGCGGGCAGATGCTCGCATTCGGGTATAGTAACATTTTCGGCTCCTTCAAGAAAACAGCTTATTGCAGGAACCACTCCATCGCCGTCAAGGTTTCCGTCATCGGTAACGCTTCGGTAAAACATGCTGCACAGGCGTTCTGTCACGTTGCCGTTCATCGACCCGCGATACCGGTCGCTGACGACCGATACGACATGGTACTTCCGGAAAAATTCAGGCTCCAGATGGCTGAAGATATAATCCGTCTTGATTTTTGCGAAATGTTCATGGGTATGAAACGGTGTGCCGAGAGTCACAAGCCGTCCGACCATGCTGTTCACGGTATAGAGATCGCCCTGAAAAGGCTTTTGGAGCAGGTAAACCATTGCGACCGTACCGCCGCCGCTATGGGCGACAATAGTGACCGGTTCGCCGGGGAAACGGGCGGCCATCTGCCTGACCGTGCGGTCCAGAGCGGCCATAACCCTGTTTGTCGAACGTTCCGGAGAGGGTGGAAATCCTATCCAGTCGACCAGGTTCACTGGCGCGATGGCGATTTTCTCCTTCGGTATCCAAGCCGACAGGGCATCCCTCATCACATCGTAGAGGGAGTCCCAGAAAAGCACCCCGGGAACGATCACTACCGGGTTCTGTCTGACATCTGCCATAGCGAACGACTCTTGTGTAATTCCTTGATTGAAAATCAGGAGGGCTGGCCTACGGCCGGCACTCCTTCAGGCAACCCTTATGCCCACCCTTTCAGCAGGTCGACCAGGAGGCGAACCCCGAAGCCAGTCCCGCCCGGTGTTTTTCCCCCGCCTTTTGCAAGAAAGGCCGGACCGGCTATATCGACATGAGCCCAGCTCTTGTGCCCGTCGATGAATTTTTCGAGAAATTTGGCGGCCGTGATTGCCCCGCCCCAACGCCCGCCAGTATTGCTGAGATCGGCGACATCGGACTTGATCAGCTCATCGTACTCGTTCCAGAGAGGCATCCGCCATACCTTTTCACCCGAAGACTGACCGGCCCGATATAGATCGTCAGCCAGGTCGTCATCGTTGCTGAACAGTCCGGCGGCAGCATACCCGAGAGCGACGACACAGGCTCCGGTAAGTGTGGCCAGATCTATGATGACATCCGGATCGTACTCCCTTTTGGCATAGGTCAACGCATCGGCAAGGATCAGGCGCCCTTCGGCATCAGTGTTGCCGACGTCGACCGTGATCCCCGACATGGTGGTGATGATGTCTCCCGGCTTCATCGCCGAACCGCCGGGCATATTGTCGGTGGCAGGTATTATGCCGATCACCCTTATCGGAAGGCCGAGCAGGGCGGCAGCCTCTACGGTGCCGATGACGCAGGCGGCGCCGGACATGTCGGATTTCATCTCGTCCATACCCTGTGCTGGCTTGATCGAGATGCCTCCGGAATCGAAGGTAACGCCCTTGCCCACAAGGGCAACCGTCTTTTTCGACTTGCCTTTCGGCTGATAATCGAGTATGGTGAAGGTAGGAGGCTCCTTGCTGCCCTGGTTGACAGCCAGGAGACCGCCCATTCCGAGTTCAGTGATCTTCTTCCTGTCGAAAACCTTCACGTCGAACCCCCCTTTACGTCCCGCTTCCCTGGCGGCCTCGGCAAGGTCTTCGGCGGAGAGATGGTTGCATGGAAGATTGACCAGGTCCCTGCTCATGTTCTGGGAAATTCCGACAATGGCGCCGGAAGCGACCCCCTTTTCGATCGAGGAGTAGTGTTCTCCGCAACCGGCAAGGAAAAATTCATTGACCGTTGTCGGCGTTCCCGCCTCTTTTTTCTTCTCTTTGTCGAGCTTGCCGCTTTTCAGGCGGTGAAAGCGATAGGCGCCATGGAGAAGCCCCTCGCCCAGCAGGCCGGCCAGATATTCAGGATTCCGCCGCAGATGCTTCGACCACTCCCCGATCTTCGAGCAATCGATCGCCACGACGCCGAGATGCATGTCTGACGCCTTGTGTGCAATGGCGTTGGCTGCCTTGCGGTAATCGTCATTTGTCGTGGCGTCACCAAGACCGAGCAGGGCTATCCTCGACGCACCCTTGCCCGAGGAGGTACGATACAGCACCAGGATATCTCCGGCAGACCCATTAAAATCGCCGGATGCGCCTTTATCGATTCCAAGGCCCTGCAGAACGCCGGGCAACTCTTTTTTCAACTCTTTGGCAGTCAACGGCAGGGCAAGAATGTCAGCCTTGACCGACATGCCCTCTTTTGCTGTTACGGTGATCTTCATGCTTTAACGAAAATGATTGATAATGGATTATTCGTTGATCTCTTCATGAGCAAACTTCCGGACATCCTCCAGAATCACCATCTGAGCTTTTTCGGCCGACATCTTCAACAGCGCCCCGGCGGCGTTCATATGCCCGCCTCCGCCGTAATGGGCTGCGAGTCGGTTGACGAAAATCCTGCCACGGGACCTGAAGCTGACCTTGGATCGGCCGTCCTGCATCTCGACGATCAGTACGGCGACTTTCACTGTCGGCACGCTGAGCAGGTAGCGAATGATGAGGTCGGTATCGAAAAGCTTGCTTTCGGTTTGCGTGAGCATCTCCTGGCTGATGTACAGCCAGGAGACCAGGCCGTTTTCAATGATCCTGATGCTGGACAGCGACAATCCGAGGAGTTTGAGCGCCTGTGGTGTCAACGAGTTGTAGATTCGGTCGTAAACCAGCTCGGGATTTGCGCCCTTTTCGACCAGAAGCCCGGCAATCCTGTATACGTAAGGAGTTGTCTTGGGAAACCTGAACGACCCGGTATCGGTCATGATGGCTGCGTAAAGGGCAGACGCCGATTCGGGAGTGAACAGCGCTGTACCTGTCTGCGCTTCCATCGTCGTGATCAGGTCGCAGACCAGCTCCCCTGTCGAAGAGGCATAGGTTTCGCAGATCGTGAGATCGGTGAAGTCCTCCGGCTCAAGGTGATGATCGATGCAGACGATCCTGAGTCTGCTCATTTCCCTTGCGAATTCAACATGCGGCCAGATCTTGCCGATGCGGTCATGGAGATTGGCGTCGAGCACGATAAGCAGGTCCGCCAGGAAAACCTCCTGCATATTCTCTTCGTCTCGGTCCCGAAAAACCTTTATGTCGAAAATATCCCTCAGGAAAACGTAGTTCGGAGGTACTTCGGTGGGATTGAAAATCGTCACCTCCTTGCCGAGCGACTTGAGCGCGATGGCGAGAGCGATTTCACTTCCAAGACCGTCACCATCGGAATTCTCGTGAGTTGTAAGAATGATGTGCCTTGCCTCAAGCATCTCATCAATGACCGGCTTCCATTCACTTGAAGTCAGTGTCCGGCCATGTTCAGGTATAATCATCAGGTCAGGTAATGGTTGTCAAAATAAAACGATGGTATCGGAATCAAACAACAGAAGCCCACGGACAGACCTGTAAATAAAAAAAATCAGACCGGGCCCGTAACCGATCGCCGGAATACCATGTCAGGCCATCTGCAATCCGGTCATATCTTCACAGAACATGTCGAAATGCCGGCGATGCCGGTCAAATGCATCGCGCCCCTTATCGGTAACCCTGTAATTGGTCAGGGGCTTACGGCTTTCGAAGCTTTTCATGCACTCGACATAACCCGCAGCTTCGAGCTTCCTCAGATGAATGCTCAGGTTGCCGTCGGTAGCCCTGATATTGTCGCGAAGTTCAACAAAAGAGGCCTCTCGCACGCTCAGCAGGTACGCGAGAGCTGCGAAGCGAATCCTCGCATGGATTACCTTGTCGAGTAACTGATGATTGTAATCCTTTTTCTCTTTGGATGGTTCCGTGTGCATTATATTCTCGCAATGATTTCTTCGTGTGTTACGGGAATTATTCGTGTTATAAAGTACTTTTTTTATCGATCAACGGCAAGGATGGCGCAGTTTTGTGCGAGTCGTACGAAAACGAACCATCAGTCAATGCCCCGGAGAAACCTTAATGACGTCAACTGACCATCAAGAAGCTGCCTTACTGCCGAATATAAAGGAGCTTAACCGCAAACAGCTCGCCGACCTCATGGCTGATCTCGGAGAACCGAAGTTCCGGGCGGGCCAGCTTCACCGCTGGCTTTACGGCATGCAGGCGCAGGATTTCGAATCCATGAGCTCCTTCAGCCTGGGGTTGCGCAGCAAGCTCGCGTCGGTCTGGGCGATCCGCTCGGCCACGGTGGTCCGGGCTGACAGCGAAATGCCCGTATCCGCCGACGGCAACCCGTCGACCACCGCCAAACTCCTTATCAAGCTCCCTGACGGGGAGCTGGTGGAAAGCGTCCTGATCCCGTCCGAAGAGCGGATGACCGCATGTATTTCACCACAGGCAGGCTGTCCCCTCCAATGCTCCTTCTGCGCCACGGGACACATGGGATTCAGGAGAAACCTGTTCGCCTTCGAAATGACCGATCAGGTCTATGCGCTCAATGAAGAGGCCCAGAACAGGTATGGCCGCGGACTGACCAACATCGTCTTCATGGGCATGGGCGAACCCCTGCTGAACATGGACAACGTCATCGAAGCCATCGGCACGATGACAGAGCAGAACTACCGGTTCTGCATCGGCGCAAAAAGGATCTCGATCTCTACCGTCGGCCTGATACCGGGAATAGTGAGGATCGCGGAATCGGGCCTCAGGACCAAACTCGCCATATCGATCCACAGCGCGGACCAGCAGAAAAGGGAGAAGCTCATGCCGGTCGCCCGGCAATACCCCCTCGACGAACTCGGCCGTGCAATCGCGTTCTATAATGAAAAAACCGGTCAGCCAGTCACGCTGGTGTACATGCTTCTTGCAGGAATCAACGACACTGCGGACGATGCCCGTAAACTGGCTCGCTTTGCAAAGAGAGTGTTCTGTAAAATTAATTTGATTGATTATAATCCAATCGTTAATTTCAAGTTCAAGCCTGCTTACAGCGACACAAGAAACGCGTTCGTAAGCCAGTTGCTGGATGCCGGTTTGCACGTCACCGTCCGAAAAAGTCAGGGCGCGGCTATCAATGCGGCATGCGGACAATTGGCTACCCTGTCCGGAAATGACGGATCAAAACCGCAGTAATTACTAACCGGCCCAGCTCATCATGGATTTATTCTCTTTTATTCCTTTTAGAGACGAAATGGTCAAGGTATACCACGGCCTTACCGACAACGCCACCCACACATCCGACAACCCGGTTTTCAACGAGCTAAAAATCCGCCGTTACGACAGTGCGATGGAGGATGTTGCCGATGTCATCATCGAAAAAATGGAGCACTGGGTGGGATGGAGCCTCAAGGACCAGAAAACAGCCGTGGGCGGCATGAAGTCCATCCGTGGGGAGGTTTCTTCATTCGCGCTGCTCGGCATGAAAATAGACATCACCTTCGGGCTTATGCA
The DNA here is from genome assembly GCA_013334965.1 of Chlorobiaceae bacterium. Classification (GTDB taxonomy): domain Bacteria; phylum Bacteroidota; class Chlorobiia; order Chlorobiales; family Chlorobiaceae; genus Chlorobaculum. The sequence continues at coordinate 49,375 of JAAXWO010000005.1, forward strand.
GGAGACCGACATCAATGGCCGCCCTATCACAACGGTCAACGGCAAGGCTCACACCCGCATCGATTCCAAGGGAGACCTCGGAGAGAGCCGCAGGATGCTCCGGATGATGCTCTCTTCGCTCGACTTCGAGTTCAGACCGCAGATCATCCATGAAGACGACTATATTTTCAGGTCTCTCGACCCGAAAGGCGCAGCCACTGCCTTCCAGAATCTGTTCGACGAAACCAGGCTTGAGCACAGGCCGAGCAACCCGAAAGCCAAGTCCATAGAGTTCAAGAAACCCGGGAAACAGGCTATCGAATTCAAATCTTCAAGGAACAGCGGCGACCTGATCCAGAAACCGGCTACGCCCCAGGCAGTTGCCGCAGAACAGAACGGCTCTTCGGCGCCAACAGCCGCTCCGGTCGGTGACGCCGCCCAGAAAACATCGAAACCGAAAATCACAGTCATCTCCCTGAAAAAAAATTCATAAAGGATACCGTTTCATGAGAGTAATCCTGTTGGGCGCTCCCGGCGCCGGCAAAGGAACACAGGCACAATACATTTCCGAGGCATACAGCATTCCCCAGATTTCGACTGGCGATATGCTTCGCGCCGCGGTGAAGGCCCAGACTCCGTTAGGAATCGCAGCCAAAAAGATCATGGACGAAGGCGGGCTGGTATCTGACGATATCATCATCGGCCTGGTCAAGGAGCGCCTCGAACAGGACGATTGCATAAACGGCTGCCTCTTCGACGGGTTTCCTCGCACCATAGCACAGGCCGACGCGCTCAGGACTGAAGGGATCCGCATAGACAGCATCGTCGAGATCAATGTCCCCGACGATGAGATCATCAGGCGTATGAGCGGTCGCCGCGTACACCCTGCTTCGGGGAGAAGCTACCACGTCATCTTCAACCCGCCCGCAGTGGAAGGAAAGGACGACGTGACCGGCGAAGATCTCGTACAGAGGGAAGACGATGCGGAAGAGACGGTACGCAAGCGCCTTCATGTCTACCACAGCCAGACCGAGCCTCTTATCGGATACTACCGCGACCTTTCACAAAACGGTTCATCCGATGCGCCAAAGTACTGCAGAATCGATGGCATCGGCGAAGTCGAGGAGATCAGGTCAGGCATCATCGACGCACTGGGCAGCTAAAGCCAACGCCAGGAATAATCATCGAAAAAAGTCAGTGCTCCACACTGGCTTTTTTCGGTTCAGGGAATCGCAAGGATTGAATCTCACTCAATTTCTTCAGGTGCAACAGGGTAAAGCCTGGCCACACATGAGGATCTCTTTTACGACAGGTCGGGACTAACGATGCAATCGAATGGGGCTACAAATTTATAGGGCGGCCTTATGAATGCGCTGGTTTTCATAGACAGGATCTACCGGGACGAACCGTTCTGCATTTCAGTGCCGGATAGTCTCGAAAATGAGCTCCAGCCCGGCTGCCAGGTACTGGTCAGCCTCGACCGGCACAGGGCGTCGGCATTCATCGGATATGTTGCCTCGCTGCAGCAGGATGAGCCTGAACAGGAGACCGGCGGCGAGCTCCTCGACCTACTCAACAACGGCATACCGGTGCTGACTCCGCAGCTCCTGAAACTTACGGGATGGCTTTCGGACTACTACCTTTCGAGACCGATCGACGGCATCACCACCGCCCTGCCGTCACCGCTCAGGACCATCGTTGACGATGTGGTCGAACTCTCCGAGTTTCGACTCGAAAGCACCGAATCAAAAGTCAAGAGCACGGGCCTGCGCAGGAAAATCCTGAAGGAACTGGCTGTCGAAAAAAAATTGACGGTTCGCCAGCTGCGTAAACGACTTGGAAGACGCGAACTTTACAAAACGCTGGCCGAACTCGAGCGTGGAGGACTTGTCAGGCTCAGGAAAACCTTTGTCGAGACCAGGCCGAAAAAAGCCGTCGCCTGGCGGCTCAGCCCGGCCCTGCCCGATAATCCCGACCTGCTCCTGCTCCGGTCGCCCCGGAAAAAGGAGGCCTTCGCGCTGCTCGCGTCATCCCCTCAACAGCTGTTCGTCGCCGGACAGGAAGGGGTGTCGAGAGAGGTGTTTAACGGCCTGGCAGCACTCGGTCTGGCGGAAAAAACCGAAGTAGAGGTATCATACACATCCACCCGCCTCCGTTTCGAGGAGCCCCTGAAAAAGATCACAAGCCTGAGCAGGGACCAGAAGATCGCGCTTGACGGATTGACGGAGGCTTCGCGCAGGGACGAATTCAGTACCTTTCTGCTTCATGGCGTGACAGGCAGCGGCAAAACCCTGGTCTATATCGAACTGCTCCGGGAAGTGCTCGCGATGGGCAAAACGGCCATCGTGCTTGTTCCTGAAATCGCCCTCACTCCCCAGACTGCCGCACGCTTCAGGCACTATTTCCATGACGACATCCAGATCATGCACAGCGCGATGAGCAACCATGAAAAGTACGATGCCTGGCAACGGCTGCGTCAAGGAAAGGCCCGCATCGCCCTCGGAGCACGATCGACCATTTTTGCGCCGCTTGAAAACGTCGGGGCAATCATCGTCGATGAAGAGCATGACGCGGCATACAAGCAGGACAGGATGCCTAGATACCATGCCCGCGACACCGCCGTGATGCGGGCAAAATTCGAAAATGCAGTATGCGTGCTCGGTTCGGCAACACCTTCGTTCGAATCATACAGCAACGCCCTGGCCGGCAAATATACCCTGCTCGAACTCCCCGGGAGGATCGACAGCGCCACCCTGCCTCCGATAGGCCTGATCTGGATGCCAGGAAGCCAACGGGTGACCCCCTCGATATCCGGGGCGCTTTATGACGCCATCCGCAAACGGCTCGAACGAAACGAACAGGTCATTCTTCTGCAGAACCGCCGGGGATTCGCCGGGAGCGTGCTCTGCATGGATTGCGGCCACACGCCCCAATGCGGGTTCTGCAACATTCCCCTGGTCTACCACGACTCCGACCAGACCCTCCGCTGCCACTACTGCGGCCATGTCGCTCCGCATCTGTTCAAATGCACGTCGTGCTCATCGGAAAACCTCTTCTATAAAAACAGCGGCACCGAACGCATTGAGGAGGAGCTCAACAAGCTGTTCCCCGACGAGAAGATCCTCAGGATGGATATCGACACGACATCGACGAAGGATTCCCACGTCTCGATGCTGGCATCTTTCAGGGACAAGCAGTCGCGCATTCTGCTGGGCACCCAGATGGTGGCCAAGGGGCTTGACTTTCCCGACGTGACGCTCGTCGGTGTGCTGATGGCCGATATCGGGCTGAACATTCCTGATTTCAGGGCTGCCGAGCGCATCTATGCCCTCATGATGCAGGTCGCGGGACGCGCCGGACGCTCTACTACTCCCGGAGAGGTCTTCATTCAGGTTTACAACCGCGATAACGAGCTCTTCAGCCATATCCTCCAGGGAAACTACCGCCGCTTCTTCGATGCGGAGATGACGACCCGGGAAGAGCTCGGTTATCCGCCGTTCTCGAGGCTCATAAAGTTTGAATGCTCCGCGCCCTCCGAAGCTACCGCTGAAGCCGGCGCATCGGCGTTTCTTGAACGCCTCAAGCCCCATATACCTGAAGGCAAAGGCTCGATCCTCGGCCCGGCTCCGGCCGGCATCATGAAAATGAAGGGTCGATATCGCTATCAGATCATCCTCAAGCTTTTCGGCATCAAACTGTCCGCGGCCCTGCTCAAAGAGCTACAGCAGGCTGTAATGGCTGATTTTCGTCGTCAGAATCTCTCGATCTTTGCTGATGTAGATCCGCAGCACCTTCTCTAAACATTTTTTTTATTGTAACTTCAGGAATGACTTTCTGAAATCAATCAATGAAGTTATCTACATGACCGATTTTCAATGGAACAGCGGCTACCTGCGCGATCACAAGCTTAAAGCGACAGGTGTTACAATTGTGCTCATCCTCAGGTATCTCTATACCGCGCTCTTCATTTACGGCGTGGTCCACAAGCTCAACAAGGGCTGGATGTGGACCGGCATCATGGCTGAACACTTCACCAAACGGCTTCACGAACTGCAGGCTTCGACCGAGCCTGCCGGTTCAATGCTGGCAAATATCTCCATGTTCCAGGCCTCTTACCTTGAGCATTTCGCCATTCCGCTCGCCATGCCGATCGCATGGATCGTCACCATCGGCGAACTCATCATCGGCGTCGCTCTTCTCCTCGGGATCACGACCCGCATAAACGCAGCTTTCGGCCTCTTCCTGCTGCTCAATTTCTCCGCAGGCGGTTACTACAACCTGACGATCCCGCCCCTGGTGACCATGTCGTTGCTCTTCATGATATTCCCGACAGGCCACTGGCTCGGCCTGGACAGGAACCTTCACCTGAAATACCCGGATTCCCCATGGTTCAAATGAAGGCATCACCGGAATGCCGGTTGATTAAAGGCCTGTCAAGGCAATTTACGCTTCTGCTCCTTGCTTCGCTTTCGCTTCTGTCCCTGACCGAAAAAGGCAGAAGCGCCGTTCCTTCAGGCAAACCCACGGTACTAACAACGGCCGATAACGCATTCATGGCCCTCGATTACGCTGCAGCCGACTCGCTCTACAAGTTCACGCTCCAGACAACCCCTGAAAGCGCCGACGTATACTGGAAACTCGCCCGCCTGAACATCAGCATCGCCGAATCGATTCCCCCGTCGGAAACGGCTAAACGAATGCCGTTCTACACGAAAGCCGTCGAGTACGCCCAGAAATCGGTTTCGATCGACAGCACCAACGCCAGCGGCCACACCTGGCTTGCTGCCGCCATGGCAGTCAAATCGGACAAGATCGGGGCGAAAGAAAAAGTGAGACGGGCGGCAGAGATCAAGCGGGAGCTCGACAAAGCGCTTGCCCTGAACCCGAATGACGATGTGGCATGGTCGATTCTCGGCTCATACCATCACCAGATTTCGAACATCGGCTGGTTCAGTCGCCTTGTAGGCACCGCATTCATAGGAGGTATGCCTGAAGGAAACCGCAAGGCTGCGGAGCACGCCTTCAGGAAAGCCATCAGCCTCAACCCGAGAGCTATCAGGCACTATCATGAACTGGCGATGCTTTACCTGGACGAGGGCCGCAAGGAAGAGGCGTTGCAGATCCTCCATACCGCCGCAAAAAAACCGGTGCTCATGAAGAGCGACATCCGGCGACTCGAAGAGATCAGGGCGTTGATCCGGAAGCTCTCCGCTGAAAGCTCCGCGCCGAATGAGGACGGGCCCTGACCTTTTTATGAAACCGGCCTGGTGGCGAGATAGCTGAGCAACCCCCTGACCCCGAGGTGGTAGCTTTCAGCTCCGAAACCGCTTATCACCCCGAGACAGACTTCCGAAATCACCGATTTGCGACGAAACTCCTCCCGTGCATAGATGTTGGAAAGGTGTACCTCGACGACAGGAACCTTCACCGCGCTGATTGCGTCACGCAAGGCGATGGAATAGTGCGTAAGGGCTCCTGCGTTGAGAACGACACCGGACCATCCGCCATGATCCTCGATTTCGAAAAGCTTCAACAGCAGATCGCCCTCGTCCTCGGACTGGAAAAAACCGAACCCTATATCAGGGAACGCCTCAACGAGTCCCTTGTTGATGTCTTCAAGTGTGCTGCGACCGTATATTTCCGGTTCCCGCTTCCCGAGACGTGAAAGATTGGGACCGTTCATGACCAGAATAGTGGTGGTGCTCATGGATGTTCCTGTTTCACTTAAAGGATATACTGGCTGAGATCCCTGTCGGCTGCCACATGACCCAGCTTTTCCCTGACCTTGTCGGCGTCTATGACGATCCGCACGTCGGTGATCGTTTCCGGGATACCGAACATGAGCTCTTCAAGCAGGTTGGTCAGAATGGTGTGCAGGCGACGTGCGCCGATGTTTTCGACGCTTTCGTTCACCTTTGCAGCCGTTCTCGCTATTTCGTGAATCGCCTCGTCGGTAAACTCCAGTTCGACCCCCTCGGTCCTCAGCAACGCGTTGTACTGCTTGATCAGGGCGTTCCTCGGCTGGGTAAGGATCAGGTAGAAATCCTCTTCTGTAAGGCTTTTCAACTCTACCCTGATGGGAAAACGGCCCTGGAGTTCCGGTATGAGATCCGAAGGCCGAGCCACATGGAAGGCGCCGGAAGCTATGAAGAGCACATGGTCGGTCCTGACCATCCCGTATTTGGTAGCCACGTTGGAACCTTCGACGATCGGAAGAAGGTCCCGCTGTACCCCTTCACGGCTCACATCAGGCCCTTTTCCGCCCGACCCCGTGGATGGAGCCGCTATCTTGTCGATTTCGTCGATAAAGACTATACCGGAATCCTCGACCTTCCTCAGGGCCTCCTTGACCACAGCGTCCATGTCGATGAGCTTCTGGACCTCCTCCTGCTCCAGGAGTTTCCTTGCCTCGGCTATCGTCAGGCGGCGCTTCTTCCTTTTTTTCGGCATGCCGCTCATAAGGTCCTGCATGATGCCTCCCAGCTCCTCCATCTGGCCCATGGGACCGAAAATCTGCATCATGCCGCCCTGACCTTCGCTGCTGATCTCGATTTCGATCTGGCGGTCTTCCATCCGTCCGCTACGAAGCCTTTCGAGCATCTTCTGCCTGCTCTTCCTGTTGAGTTCGCGCTCGACGCTCTTCTGCTCCCCTTCAGGTTCTGTACCGGGGCCCGAAATCGTCATGACGTCCCCATCATCGGACTCATCGATTTCGTCGCCTCCGGCCGATGCCACCGGCGGCAGCAGGATATCGAGCAATCGCTCTTCCACCATAAGGGCCGCCTTTTCCCTGACCTCTTCTGATTTTTCGGTCCGAACCATGGCCACAGCCTGCTCCGCAAGGTCGCGGATCATCGATTCGACGTCCCGTCCCACATAGCCGACCTCGGTGAACTTCGAAGCCTCGACTTTCACGAAGGGCGCCCTTGCGAGCTTGGCCAGCCTGCGGGCGATCTCGGTCTTGCCGACGCCGGTAGGCCCGATCATGATGATGTTGTTGGGCATGATCTCGTCCCTGAGTTCATCATTGACGCTCTGGCGACGAAGCCTGTTGCGCAGGGCTATGGCGACCGACTTTTTGGCCTCCTTCTGCCCGATGATGTATTTGTCGAGCTGTTCCACGATCTGTCCCGGTGTGAGATGCTCCTTGTCGATGAGGCTTACACCCGGATGGTGGCGTTCTACGGATAACCTGATCTCTTCGCTATTATTTTCCATGGTGGTCATTCAGTATTTGCTTGAGAGTTTCACACGGGGCCATTCATCCCCGAAGCTTTCCCTCAGAGAGTTTCAACAACGATATGGTCGTTGGTGTAAATGCAGATGTCAGCCGCGATCCTGAGGCTTTCCGTGACGATTTCGGAGGCAGAAAGCGAAGTGTGCTTCATGAGCGACCTTGCTGCAGCCAGGGCATACATGCTCCCGCTGCCGATCGCCACGATCCCGTCTTCAGGTTCGATGACGTCGCCCGTGCCGGAAATGATCAGGGCCTTGTCCGGGCTGACGATAGCCAGCATCGCCTCAAGCCGGCGCAGGTACTTGTCTGTGCGCCAATCCCTGGCGAGCTCAACGGCAGCCCTTTCCAGCCTTCCGCTATACGCTTCAAGCTTCTCTTCAAACCGGTCGAGCAGGGTGACCGCATCTGCCGTCGCACCGGCAAAACCAGCGATGAGACGACCCTGATAGAGACGACGGATCTTGCGTGTCGAGTGCTTCAGCACTGTGTTGCCGAGAGTCATCTGGCCGTCGCTTCCGAGAGCGGCCTTGCCGTCCCTGATCACGCCAATGACCGTCGTAGAACGTATCTGCGGCTTTTCGTGGCCCATGGTGGTAATTGATTAACCTATTTTTTTTCTTAGCCTTGCAACTGGAATTTGCATTTGTTCCCGATATTTTGCAACCGTCCTGCGCGCAATCCTGACCCCCTTTTCACTGAGCAGTTCAGCCAGTCTGTCGTCGCTGAGCGGCTCCGATGGCGCTTCCGCCTCGATGAGTTCCCTCAGCTGCTGCTTGATGATCCTCGACGAAAGCTCCTCGCCCTCGTCAGTGGAGAGTGAGCCGCTGAAAAAGTACTTGAGCTCGAAAACACCGTATCGAGTCTGGACATACTTGCCGTTGACCGCACGGCTGATGGTGGAAATATCCAAACCCGTACGATCGGCGACCGTTTTCATGATCAGGGGGTGAAGATAGCGCGGCCCGTCTATGAAAAACTGCCCCTGGGTTTCGAGCAACGCCTCCATCACTTTCATGAGCGTCTGGCGCCTGATCTGCAGGGCGGTTGCGAAATCGTTGGCCCGCTGCAGTTTCTGGCGCATGAACTGCCTGTCCCCTTTCGGAAGCTTCCTGCTTGCCAACGCATCCCTGTAGCTGTCGGAAACCCTTACCGAGAGGCTGCTCCGATCGTTGAGCACTGCCGTCAGTGCGCCGTTTTCGTAAGTTACCACGAAATCCGGGGAGATGTAATGCCCTCCTTCATCAACGAAAATACCGGGATGGGGGTCGAGCGAAGTGATCACCTCGACGGCCTTTTCAAGCTGCATCCTGTCCACACTCAGCCTTTTCAGGAGCTTGTCGAAGCGCTTGTTCAGTAAATCGTCAAAAGCCTCATGAAGAATCCTGCGGGCGATTTGAACCGATGCCTCATCATGCTCTTTTTCATTGACGGAGAGCTGAACCAGCAGTCGTTCACAGAGATTTCCGACAGCAATTCCGGGAGGCTCGAGATACCATATCTTCTTCTGTATGGCCCGCACCTCCGCTTCGTCGACCTGTATACCAACCTGTTCGAGGCCCTCGATGATGACCCCGGCATCTTCGGTCAGGTAACCGTCGCTGTCAAGGTTTCCGAGGATTTCGGCTGCAATGAGCACCTCCCGCCTGTCGATACCCTCCTGAAGAGAGAGCTCGCGAAGCAGCTGCTCATGAAACGACTCATGGTGAACCGCCTGGAAAAAACGCTCCTCGGCTCCTCCGGATGAGCTGAAACGCTGACGGACTCCAGCATCCTCACCCTTGTAGGGAATGTCGGTACGCTCCTTCATCGCATAGCGGTCAGGACGAGCCGCCGAATCGAACATGTCAGGGGTATCGCCGGAGACGGATGGTTTTTCAGCATTGAACAGCCCCTCTCCCGACAGGCGCTCCTCGACGAGTTCCAGCATCGGATTCTCCTGGACCTCTTCATAGATCCTCTGTTCGAGCTGTCCGAGGGGAAGTTGCAGCAACTGGCTGGTAATGACCTGCTGCGCTGAAAGCTGGGCGGTCTGTCTCTGCTGTAGCCTGATCTCTGCCATGATCTTCAGGTCGGTGAATCGGCGAATTCCTTCAGGCTGCGATACCAATCCTCACCATAACGCCTGACGAGGGAGGCTCCGACGAAATCGATAAGCCTGACATTCTCTTCCATACCTTTTCTTCGGGCTTCACGGCACATCGCATGCTGTTCATAGACAAGATAATCCAAACCGAACTTTTTTCTGACCCTGATGGGAAAGAGGCTGCATGAAAGCGGTTTGCCTGCTTCGACAGAGCAAAGCGCAACCCCCTCTTCATGAATGACGAACACGCACTCCCGTCCCTCGACAGTCCGGGTGTAGAGGCTTCCCTGGTAGATCTCGGTGCACCCGTGCCTCCGGATGTAGCGCAGGTTCCTTTCGGAAAGCTTCTCCCTCACCTCCTCAACCGCAGACTGGAGGAATGCCTCTTCATGCTGATCTATCGGGGCGCCAAGTTCACCCTCGACGCAACAGGCCCCGCGGCAAAGTTCCAGCGGACAGCAGAATCTTGCGTCGACAAGCTCACGCTCGACGAGGACTTCGCCTATGGATATGATCGACATCTTCAGGAATGGTTTTGCAGGATTCGACAAGGCAGGCCGCTTGCCCTGAGGGAGATGAAGGAGGATGAAAGGAAGAAAATCTGCCTGCTGTTTTCACGCATCTTCGTTATCTTTCGTTTTTTGCGGCCGGCACGAACAGCCCGGCTCACCATCGACAGCACAATACGGTACAACTTCATGGTTCTCATAGACGGCAAAAAGGTAGCATCGGATCTTCAGCAGGAACTGAAAGCAAGCGTCGAACAACACCACTCCGCGACAGGAAAGGTCCCCGGACTCGCAATCATCATCGTCGGACAGGACCCCTCTTCACTGGTTTATGTACGCAATAAAGCAAAAAGTTGCAAAGAGATCGGCATGAATTCGACGCTCATCGAGATGGGCGCCGACTCATCGCAACAGGAGGTGCTGGATAAGGTCGCTGAACTGAACGCCGATCCGGACGTACACGGCATCCTCGTGCAGCAGCCCCTCCCCCGACATATCGACGAACCGACCGTCACCTTTGCAATCGACCCAAAAAAGGATGTCGACGGCTTCCACCCGGTAAACATGGGCAACCTCGTACTCGGCCACTTCGACCAGTGCCATATCTGCTGTACCCCTTACGGCATCCTTGAGCTGCTCTCACGTTACGATATCGAAACGCAGGGCAAACACTGCGTCGTCGTCGGCAGGAGCAACATCGTCGGCAAACCGATGGCCAACCTGATGCTGCAGAAACAGGAAGCGACCAACTGCACCGTAACGATCTGCCACTCGGCATCGAAGGACATTGCCGCCCTCACGCGTCAGGCAGACATCCTCATCGTGGCCGTCGGAAAGGCGCGCTTCATCACGGCAGGGATGGTGAAGCCCGGCGTAGTGGTCATCGACGTAGGCGTCAACCGAATCGAAGACCCTTCGACAAAAAGCGGGTTCCGGCTCGTCGGAGACGTCGATTTCGACCAGGTCGCCCCGATTGCTTCGGCAATCACTCCTGTCCCCGGAGGCGTGGGGCCCATGACCGTCGCCATGCTGCTGAAAAACACCCTCCAGTCGTTCCTCCGTAACAACGGGCTCTGACCATGGCCAAAACTGCTGTTCGATACGTCTGCTCCTCGTGCGGGGCGGTCTCTCTTAAATACCAGGGGCGCTGCTTCGAATGCCAGAGCTGGGGTACGCTCGTCGAAACGCATGAGGAGCGTGAGGAATCCAAGCTGCGGAAAAAACGTCCCTCGGGTGCGCCTCCCTCGGTCCAGAACCTCGACGAGGCATCTTCGGCAGAGTTCCATCGCATCCTGACAGGCATTGGCGAACTCGACCGGGTTCTCGGCGGCGGGCTCATGGAGGCGTCGGCCATACTCGTCGGCGGAGAACCCGGAATCGGGAAATCGACGCTGATGATCCAGCTTGCGCCACGTCTGGGAGGCAGAAAGGTGCTCTATATCGCCGGCGAAGAGTCTCCGAACCAGATACGCGAGCGCGCCAGGCGACTATGCATCAAGGCACCGAACCTACGGCTCGTATCGGAAGTGGCCCTGGAACGGATCCTCGACGCAATCGGACACGAACAGCCCGAAATGGTGATCGTCGATTCGATCCAGACCGTCTACTCTACCGATTACCAGAGCTCAGCCGGCACCATAACCCAGATAAGGGAGTGCGCCGCATCCCTCATCCGCGCCGCCAAGGAGCAGAATTTCATCCTCGTGATCATCGGCCATATCACCAAGGAGGGAGCGCTTGCAGGCCCGAAGGCACTCGAACACATGGTGGACACCGTACTGCAGTTCGAAGGCGAAGGATACCAGAGATACCGCATCATCAGGTCGGTCAAGAACCGGTTCGGGCCGACCAACGAAATCGGCGTGTTCCGCATGGATGAAAGCGGTCTGGAAGAGGTGTCGAACCCTTCCGAATTCTTCATCTCGGACCGGACGCTCGACGTGCCGGGCACGGCCGTCCTGGCTGGAATCGAAGGGTCGAGGGCCCTGCTCGTGGAGGTCCAGGCGCTGGTTTCGAAGACCGGCTATGCCATGCCGCAGCGCATCAGCACAGGGTTCGACCTCAAGCGAATCGCCATCATCCTCGCCGTGCTCGAAAAACGGCTTCAGTTCCAGACCGCCGGACAGGACGTTTTCGTAAAGATAGCGGGAGGCCTCAAGCTGATCGAACCTGCGGCTGACCTCGCTGTGGCCGCCGCCATCGCCTCAGGGCTCCTGAACAGCCCGTGCAGCCAGTCTGCTGCCTGTTGCGGAGAGATTGGGCTCTCCGGCGAACTGAGGGCCATCAGCGACGGTGAACGAAGGATACGTGAGGCCGTCCATCTCGGTTTCAAATCGATCGTCATGCCGGAATCCAACACCCGAGAGCTGAAACCTTCCGTAAAGAAGCTCCCCATAAGGATATTCGGTTGCAAAACCCTGCATGAAGCCCTTGAAGCGATGGAGCTGTAACGTCCCTGATATTCCTTGATATTCCTTTTTTGCGAAATATCTTACATTAGTCCTGACAGGTGTGTGTATGGAATCCCGCAACCGATGTGCATAACAGGAATATTACCATGCTCAGATTGATTGTACTCTGGCTCATCAATGCCACGGCCGTCTACGTCACGGCCAATATGCTTCCGGGCATTTCGATCAGGAGCTTCACTGCGGCTCTCCTCGTAGCGCTGGTGCTCGGCCTGATCAATACCCTCCTCAAGCCGATTTTCATCTTCTTTTCATTTCCGTTCCTGATCGTGACGCTCGGCCTGTTCATGCTGGTGATCAATGCGCTCATGCTGCAGCTCGCGGCCATGATCGTCGGCGGCGGTTTTGCCGTCGAAAGCTTCTGGTGGGCCATGATCGGCTCGATCTGCATCAGCCTGGTCGCCTGGCTTCTCAGCGCCGTCCTGAACGTTTGACAATCCATTAACAGCAACCGACCTATCATGCAGGGAGAAGCACAGGCGATCGTCCTCCTCAAAGCGAACAAGCTCAAACTCCAGTCCGTTCGTTACCTTGCCGACAATCCACGGGACGTACTTGTGAGGACAATAGCCAGCACCATCACGCCGGGTATCGACCGGCTTCTGCTGACGAACAAACCGGTCTCGAACAAGGTTCTCGCCTACCCTGTCATGACGGGCAGCGAGACCATCGGCCAGGTGCTCAAAACAGGCTCAGGAGTAACAGGCCTTAGAGAGGGCGATTTCGTCTATGCGTTCAAAGGGGACCGCTGGGTCGGCATAGACCCCTATTACGGGTGCCATGCCGAATTGGTGCCGACATCCATGGAGAACCTGCTCCCGCTGGGGCGCGAACCCATTCACCGGGATCTCCTCACGGGGCTCGTCGCCTACGTGATCAGCGCGATGGAAAAAATCCGGCTTGACCCGTCGATGCGGGTGCTTATCCTCGGGCTCGGGTCTGTCGGGCTCATGGTGTCGGAGTATCTTTTCCATAGAGGTGTCCGCCTCGTAGACGCCCTGGAGAACTTCCCGCTCCGCGGCGAACTTTCTCATGCAGAGAACATCGCCATAGACATGGCCGACTTTACGCCGGACTTCAACGACCGCTACGACCTGGTGATCGAAGCCACCGGGCGGATCCTGATGGTCGAAAAAGCCATCCGCCTGATGAAACCCCAGGCAAAAGTCCTGCTGATGGGCAGTTACGACATCCTGGGCTACGACTACAGGCTGATCCAGCACAAGGAACCTGTTATCATCTGCTCGAGCATCACCACCATGCAAAACCTTGAAGCAGCCAAGGAGCTGCTCGACCGTGAGGTGCTGAATACCGAAAAATTCTTCACGAACGTCTATCCGGTAAACCAGTACGAGCTTGCCTACCGGATCGCCCTCGACAGCAAAGAGGCCGTCAAGACGGTTATCAGCTGGATATAATCCGGGAACAGCTCTCCATGGCAACAGCAGTAAGGCTATCCGGCATCACGAAACGTTTCGGAACCCTCAAGGCGAACGACGACGTCAGCCTCTCGATCCGGGCTGGTTCGATCCATGGCCTGGTCGGAGAGAACGGCGCCGGAAAAAGCACCCTGTCGAATATCATTTACGGACTCATACGTCCGGACTCGGGAGCCATCGAGATCGATGGCAAAGCGGTTGGCTTCACCTCAACGCGACAGGCCATAGAAGCCGGAATCGGCATGGTTCATCAGCACTTCATGCTGGTACCGACGCTTACTGTCGCCGAAAACATTATCCTCGGCAGGGAAAAAAGCAGCTTCCGCCTGCCGATGAAACGCCTCGAACAGGAGATACGGGAACTCGGGCATCGTCACGGCCTTGAAGTCGATCCCTGCGCTCCGGTCTCCAGCCTGTCGGTGGGAGAGCAGCAGCGCGTCGAAATCCTCAAGCTGCTCTATCGCCAGGCGAGAATACTCATCCTCGACGAACCGACCGCGGTGCTCACCCCTTCCGAAACCGAGCGGCTGTTCGTCACGTTGCGATCGCTTGCCGCCGAAGGACGCACCATTCTGCTCATAACCCACAAGCTGGACGAAGTGCTCGCCGTTTCGGACGATGTGAGCGTCATGCGCAAGGGAGCGCTCGTCGGCACGATACCGACCTCGTCGGCCACAAAAGAGGTGCTGGCAAGAATGATGGTCGGACGAAACGTGCTGCTGACCACTGAAAATCCATCCCAGGCCGCAGGCTCCCCCGCACTCCGTATTGACCGGCTGGGCTACGTCGCCCGTGATGGCGCCAAAAAGCTTCAGGACCTGAACCTGACGGTGCACTCAGGTGAAATTTACGGCATGGCAGGCGTCGAAGGCAACGGGCAGGCAGAACTGCTCTCACTCCTTTGGGGCACCTACGATCGTCAGGCGACAATCGATGGATCTATAACGCTCGACGGCCGCTCCCTCCTCGGAATGAGCCCTGCAGAAATCGCAGGAATGGGGGTGTCGATGATCCCTGAAGATCGCCATAAATCTGCGATCATAGCGGATTACGGCATTGAGGAAAACCTCATCTTCGGCCGCCATCGCGAACATGACTTCCATCGCGGTATCGGATTCGACCACGAGAAAATCCACCGCAATGCCCTTCAGATGATCGAACGATACGACATCAGGACCGGTTCCGGTTCCAACCCGTCGATAGCCTCCCTGTCAGGCGGAAACCAGCAGAAAATCGTGCTGGCGCGTGAAATGGAACGCCCCGGCTTAAAGCTGCTGGTGCTGGCCCAACCGACACGCGGCGTCGATATCGGCGCGATAGAACTTATTCACAGAAGAATCATCGACGCTCGCCAAAGCGGCATGGCCATCCTCCTGATCTCTTCCGAACTCGAAGAGGTCATCGCGCTTTCATCACGTATCGGATGCCTCTACAAGGGGGCCATACGGCATGAGTTCCCTGAGGAATCGGTCAGGAACGGCCGCAAGAAAGGGTCCGGTTTCGAAAAAGAGATCGGCCTGCATATCACCTGAACCCCCGGCACAGCATGTCCCGTAAAACCCTTGAGCCTTTCGTCCCGACGCTGTCGGTCATTTTTGCCCTTGCAGCCGGCAGCCTCATTATCGCCGCCACAGGAAGCGATCCTGTCTCGGTCTATGGCAAAATGTTCCGTTCGACTTTCACCACAGGCTACGGAACCGGGCAGGTGATCTTCAGGGCGACGACGCTCGTCATGACCGGGCTCGCCGTAGCTTTGCCGTTCAAGGTCCGGCTGTTCAACATCGGAGTTGAAGGTCAACTGCTCATGGGATCCTTCGCCGCTGCGCTCTGCGGCTCATCCCTCCCCCAGGATACTCCTGCGCTCCTTGCGCTTCCGGCGACACTCCTGTCGGCAATGGTCGCCGGAAGCTTCTGGGCCTTGATTGCAGGCTGGCTGAAGGTCCGATATGGCGTCAACGAAGTGATTTCGAGCATCATGCTGAATTTCATAGCCATGGGGATCACCGGTTACCTGCTCACTACACGTTTCGCAGTACCGTCGACCGTCCATACGCCGACAATCGCTGAGGGCTGCCAACTTCCCGGCTTCGATGCTGTTTCAGGCCTTTCATGGCACTCTCCGGCAAACCTTTCAGTTCTGCTCGCGATCTGCGCCACAGTGGGGGCGGCCATCCTGCTCTACGCCACAAGGTACGGGTACGCCATGATCGCGTCCGGCCTGAGCCCTGAAGCGGCCCGTCACGCAGGTATCAACACCACGGCCCACACCCTTTCGGCCATGGCCCTGGGCGGAGCGATAGCCGGTCTCGGAGCAGCCAACCTGGTGCTCGGATACAAACACTGGTTCGAAGCCGGACTGACTTCAGGGGCTGGATTCATGGGTATCGCCGTGGCGCTGCTTGCCGGAGCCCACCCACTCTGGATCGTTTTTTCTGCGCTGCTTTTCGGATGGCTCGACTACGGAGGGCTTTCAGTAAACACCATGGTGCCGAAAGATATTTTCATGATGGTTCAGGGGTTAACCATCCTGGCCATCATCGCATTCCCTGCGCTCCTCAGAAACCGGATGAAAAACTAAAATGCAGTCATGCTGAAAAATGGAGCAAAACGTACACCCAACCGTATAATTTTTTATCTTTAAGACATTAGTATCGACGATAAATTCATCTAGTGAACACCCGGAATACCATGCCAAAAAAATCGACGCCAAAAGAGGCCGCTGAAAAAGCACCTGCAAAAAAGACGGCAAAGAAGACGGCAAAGAAAGCCGATGCTGTTGTTGAAGCAACACCGGAAGTAAAAGTTAAAGCCGCGAAAGTGAAGGTTCCTAAAGCAACCGCCGAGAAGAAAACCGCTTCAGAAGAGAAAAAAACGGCAAAAAGCAGTTCGAAATCAAAAAAATCAGCGAAAGCAGCCGCACCTGAATTTGTCGAAGAGCATGTCAGGGTCGCAGCATATTTCCGTTGGGAAGAGCGCGGCAGACCTGAAGGCGGCCATGAGGATGACTGGATAGAAGCGGAGAAACAGTTAAGGAAATAATCAGGTTACCAGTCTGATAAGCGATTTAAAAAGCCATTCACCGAATGGCTTTTTAAATATTCACATTTTCAGTAAACGGCGCGGGATTATTCTTGATCCTCACCCGATATTCTACGCATACCGATGAAATGGATCAGCTCTATTACAGGAAGCATAAAAATTTTATTTGCAGGATTATGGCTCGTATTCAGGATCATTCTTGAATATTTCGGACTGATCAGCGACGGCAACGACCGAGCCACCGGCATCAAGGATATGCGTGAAGAGTATAAAAATTCGAACTACCGCTGATCGCTTATGGGGAGTGCCGTTATTCGTTTGTGGCAACGGTCATGTCAACCGCCTGGCCGGACTGGGCGAACGAGTTGACCGACGGCTTCTGGCTGATGACCGTGTTCGGCACTAGAAGCGCCGAGCGTTCATAGGTGATTTTCCCCAGGACAAGGCCGTTCTGGATGATGATGCTCCTGGCCTGGTCTATCGACATGCCGAGCAGATCCGGAACGACCACACGTTTCAATCCCGCAGGCTCCTGCTCAATTTTGCCGACAATCAGTGAAATGGCACTGCCTGTCATCACCGTCACATTCGGTGGCACCGACTGACTGAGGACCCGCCCGTCCTCCTCCGTTTTGGAAACCGCCCTCACCTGCACTCCCGAAACGGTCATACCGAGCCTGGCCAGAATCTGGCGAGCCTCCTCTTCGGGACGTCCGGTAAGGTCGGGGATGGCGAAACTGGGTTTATCCGTCCTGTTGACGACAAGGTAGACGTTACGTCCGGGCTTGACTGTCGAGGCAGCCGGAGGCACCTGATCGATCACGATATCTGGCTGAACCTCAGGCAGATACCGCACATTGTAACTTTTTACCGCCTTGAGATTCGCCTTTCCAAGGATTCGCTCGGCCTCCCCGTAAGAGATGTTTTTTACGTTCGGCACGGTGGCCTCACGCCCGCTCGACGTATAGATCGGAAGCAGGAATTTATCGATGACGACTATGGCGATCAGGGAAAGGATGGCACCGACCCAGACTTTTTTGTTCATTTCAGGTAGATAATATGGAGTATGGGCATTGATCCGTGGTTCAGTGTTGCCGTTTCATGACAAAATCCACGAGTAACTGCATGGATCTTTTGGCGTCGCTCCCGGGTAGATGACTGATCGATTCGAGCGCCTTGTCGGCAAAGCCCTCCGCGACACGGGCAGCATACTCCAATCCGCCCTTCTGCTTGACGAAATCGATCACTTCGCTGCTCCGGACAGATCGTTTCTTCGAGCTTTTAAGGATCGTCTTTATCTTGTTCTGCTCCCCTTTATCGGAATGCTGAAGAGCATAAATGAGCGGCAACGTGATCTTCCGGTCTTTGATGTCGATGCCGAGTTGCTTGCCTGTTTTTTTGGAATCCCCGGTATAGTCAAGCAGGTCGTCCCTGATCTGGAACGCGAGACCAAGAAATTCACCATAGCTCTTCAGACTCGCGATATCCTGCTCTGAGGTCGTGGAACTCGCCGCCCCGATAGCGCAGGAGGTGGCAATCAGGGAGCCGGTCTTGTCGGCGATGACGCTGATGTAATCCTCCTCGGTGATATCGAGGCTCCGCGTTTTCTGTATCTGAAGGATCTCACCCTCGCTCATTCGCCTTACCGCCTCTGAAACCAGGTGCAAAGAGCGATAATCGCTGTTTTCGAGTGAATAGAGCAGACCCTTGGAAAGAAGGTAGTCTCCTATCAGCACCGAAATCTTGTTTTTCCACAAAGCATTGATCGACGGTATGCCTCGCCTCATCTCGGCGCCGTCGACGACATCGTCATGGATCAGCGTAGCCGAATGAAGGAGTTCGACCATGATTGCGCCCCGGTACGAGACGTCACCGACCTGTCCGCATACCTTGGCCGAAAGCAGTACCAGCAGTGGCCTGATCTGCTTGCCCTGCTGTTTCAGGACGTAGCGAGTGACTTTGTCGACCAGGCTGTTACTGGAGTGCAGCACCGTTTTGTACCGCTCCTGGAAGACTTTCAGCTCTTCCGAAACGGAAGAGGTAACCTCTTTGATATCCACAGATCCTGTTGCTTATGGGCAGTCCTGTTCAATTGTCCCGCATTCCGTCAGGAACAACAAACGAGGCTGCTTTTATTTATGCCCTGCAGGGTAGGCTTACGTTCAAAATCGTGAGAAGTTATCGATATTTCCATGATTATAAAAATCACTGCAGGAGCCTCTAAGTTCCCCGCGTTGACAGAGGCCCCTCCAGAGGCGAAAAAACCATTTGCGCGCAATGGCTATCTTTGTTACTATGAAACGGATTACGGGCTCATTACGCACCTCCTGGCGTACCCGCCCGACATCCCCCTGAAGTTTTCCGAAACCATGGCTGCCATCACGGCCTCGGCCCCCGTAATTCGACATGAGCAACGAAAGCGAATCAACAATACCGCCGACCGAAGGCAATGAACGCAGTGCAGATTCCGGCAACGACCTGATGCGGGTACCCGGAGAGACCGGAACACACGAAAAAAAGGAGTCCCCTTCAACTGCAGCCGATCCTGATGAGCATATCATGCCGGCGCCGCCTGAACCCATTCCTGAGACTGCACCGGAAGGACTCCCTGAAGAAGAATCCGAAGAAACGCCTGACGAGGAGACCGAAACCCAGGGCATGTCATTCATCGACCACCTTGAAGAGTTTCGCTGGAGGCTGGTCAGGGGCGCCGTAGCATTCCTTGTTGCCGCCATCGCCTGCGGCTATTATGCAGACTACCTGGTCAACGTGGTGCTCATCGGCCCTTTGAAACAGAGCGGCCCGAACATCGTACTGCAGAACCTTGTCCCCTACGGTCAGCTTTCGCTCTATTTTCAGGTTGTCTTTTTCTGCGCCTTTGTCCTCTCCTTCCCTTTCCTCGCATGGCAGATATGGAAATTCGTCGAACCCGGCCTGCATGAAAAAGAGCGAAAGGCGAGCAGGTTCATCATCCTGTTCATATCGATCTGCTTTTTTACCGGCATCGCTTTCGGATACTTCGTATTCATGCCTATCTCCCTGAAGTTTTTCGCAGGCTTCGGCTCTCCCCTCATCAAGAACAACATCGCTGTCCAGGATTACATAAGCTTCTTCCTCGGCACACTCCTGACGGCAGGTATCGTCTTCGAACTTCCGTTCATATCCTACATCCTGTCCAAAATCGGATTTCTGACCCCGGCATTCATGCGATTCTACCGCAGACATGCCGTGATCGCCATGCTTGTGACAGCAGCAATCGTGACGCCCTCTACCGATATGGTCACGCAGCTCGTCATCGCCGTACCGATGATCATCCTGTATGAAGTGAGCATTTATATTTCAGCAGGAGTTCAGCGGAACAAGAACAGGCAGCTTTTGCAGGAGCACTCATGACTCTTGATGCAGCCTGCCGTCCGAACGTGGTTTACGAAACCGTTGCTGGCACTACGCTGGAAGGCAACGCACTCGGAGACCCAGCCGCAAGAAACGTTCCAGTCTATCTTCCGCCCTCCTACGACGGCGAGAAACGGTTTCCGGTAATCTATCTTCTTGCGGGATTTGCATCTACCGGCACAAGCTTCCTGAACTTCAGTTTCGGCCGCCCGACGGTCCCCGAAACCGTCGACATGATGATCCGCCGGGGCTTGATGCCGGAGACCATCCTGGTCATGCCGGACTGCATGACGCGATACGGAGGTTCGCAATACGTCGACTCACCGGCCACAGGCGACTACGAAACCTATCTGACCGAAGAGCTGATCCCCTGGATAGACAGCC
Organism: Chlorobiaceae bacterium; assembly: GCA_013334965.1. GTDB lineage: Bacteria > Bacteroidota > Chlorobiia > Chlorobiales > Chlorobiaceae > Chlorobaculum. The sequence goes on from JAAXWO010000005.1 coordinate 69,906, forward strand.
GATTCAGCACGTTTGCAGAGAGCACGCACCGGGCTGTAGCCGGCAAATCGTCAGGCGGATTCGGCGCTCTCAGGCTCGGCATGCGGCATCCGGAGCTCTTTTCAGCCGTCGCCTGCCATAGCGGAGACATGGATTTCGAGCTCTGCTACCGGCCGAACTTCCCGAACGCCGCGCGCACCCTTGAAAAATACGGAGGTAGCGTCACGGCGTTTTTCAGGAACTGGGAGTCGCTCGACAAGAAACCTCGCGGAGAGTTCGCCCTGCTCGACATGATGGCCATGTCGGCAGCGTACTCGCCCGACCCGTCCAGGCCCGCGCCTGAGAACATGACGCTGCCGTTCGATCCCAGAACCTGCCGACCCGTCCCGGAAGTGTGGGAAAGATGGCAGCAGTTCGATCCGATCGTCATGATGGACGAGGAGCAATACCGGGATGCCCTCTGTTCGCTCAAACTCCTCTTCCTTGATTGCGGATCGCAGGACGAATACAACCTCCAGTTCGGCCACCGGCGCTTTTCCGACCTGGCGACAACAGCAGGGATCGCTCACCGGTACGAGGAGTTTCCAGACACCCACGCCGACACGTCTTACCGCTACAGGACTTCGCTGCCGCTGTTGGCGTCAGCCATATCATAGAAATATCTGTTGATCTGTTCAATTCCCTTCTCTCCCCCGGGTTGAAACCCGGGGCAACTGGAATGTAGGAGGATTGAATGTCCGGAGGGCTGAAGCCCTCCTGAATATGAGAGGTTGAAACCCAGGGCAACTGGAATGTAGGAGGGTTGAATGTCCGGAGGGCTGAAGCCCTCCTGAATATGAGAGGTTGAAACCCGGGGCAACTGGAATGTAGGAGGGTTGAATGTCCGGAGGGCTGAAATCTTCCCTGGTGAAGGAGTCATTCCATCATGGTTCCTTTGGCCCCGGGTCGATCTGTTAATCCGAAGGGATAAGGCTCATCAGGCTTTTATAGACCTGTTCGGTCTGGGTGCGAAGCTCTTCGAGCGTGCCGTCGTTGAAAATCACGTAATGGGCCCGTTCGATCAGCCTCTCCTGCGGCCATTGCGCCTGCATCCGTTTCCGGACCTCTTCTCGGGTTCCGATACCCCGCGCCATGGCTCGTTCGACCCTTAAATCATTATCGGCAGCCACCACGATGATGCGATCGAGTTCGCCCTCCATACCCGACTCGAAGATGATCGCCGCCTCCTTGCAAAGAATCTTCTTTCCCTCCCGCGTGCAACGCCGCACCTCACGAAGGAACGCTTCACGGACTTTCGGATGAATGAGCCTGTTCAGGGCCGCCAGCTTTTCGGGATCTGAAAAAACTACAGCGGCAATGGCCTTCCTGTCTATGGAAAGACGCCCGGCCGGGTCTCTCGAGTATACTCCTGAACCGAAAATCTCCTCGATGCCCAGGATGACCCCAGGGTCCTCCAACTGGAGCTCTCTTGCAACCTTGTCGGCCTCGAATAGCTCACAGCCCATTTGGGCGAGAATGGCGCATACCGTACTCTTGCCGCTCCCGATTCCACCGGTCACACCGACCAGCAAAGGTAAATGTTCCATTGCAGCCTATCGCCCCCTGGAAAGGTTCTTGCGGACCTGTTCCAGCACTTTACGCCAGCGTTGAGGATCCTGCGAATAGACTCGAAGCTTCGCATCGAAAGTTTTCTGGTCCATACCGTGCCTTGCGTATAACGTATCCAGACCAGCAGAGGTCAATGCCGGTGTAGGGGCCTCCCCCTCTTTCGGAGAGATGCCGGATCGGCTCAGGTAATCGCCGTAGAAAGCTGCGAAACGAAGGTCCGCCGCATCAAGTTTCGGCTCCCCCTGCAGTCCGCAACCGGCGAGGAAAAGCCCTGACGCGAGCAAAAAAGTGAACCGTTTCAAAACGCCGCCGAGGCGTCCGGACAAAGGAATATTCATCATCAATTTGTTGCCGATCAACTCTTTTGAATTATTTTTCATAACCCCTGAAACTAAAAGGTCAGTAGCCCGGTTAACGGTTAAAACCTTACTTCCCAACGTAGCCTGTTCAACTTTAAAAATCAAACAACCTTATGTCATACCAGCAACCAGCACTCCCCTACGCCGACAACGCCCTCGAACCATACATTTCGGCACAGACCATCGGGTTTCATTACGGCAAGCACCACGCGACCTACATCAAAAACTACAACGGCCTTGTAGAAGGAACCCCATTCGAGACCAAGAGCATCGAAGAGGTGATCTGCGAAACAGCTGCCGATTCTGCAAAAGTCGGCGTTTTCAACAACGGTGCTCAGGCCTGGAACCACTCCTTCTACTGGAACTGCCTTACCCCGAACGGCGGAGGCGAACCATCCGGAGAGATCGCTGACAAGATCGTCGCAGACTTCGGTAGCGTAGACAAGTTCAAGGATGAGCTGAAGAACGCTGCAGCAACCCAGTTCGGCAGCGGTTGGGCATGGCTCGTGCTCGACAACGGAACGCTCAAGGTAGTCAAAACAGGTAACGCACAGACCCCTCTGGCCAGCGGCCAGACACCACTGCTCTGCGTGGACGTCTGGGAACACGCTTACTACCTCGACTACCAGAACAGACGCCCAGACCACGTCGCTGCGGTTATCGACCACCTCCTCAACTGGAAGTTCGCCAACGACAACTACCTTGCCGCGAAATAAGCGACAGACGACGACAATCGGAAAAGGCCCCAGACCATGGGGCCTTTTCCATTTCCTGCCAAAAATCTGCTCAGACCGTTCACGGCTCTCATTCTCTCACGAGGAATTCAGCCCTCGGGACACGCTGGCCTCCTGCATTCCTGTTGCCCCGGGTTTCAACCTCCCATATTCAGGAGGGCTTCAGCCCTCCGGACATTCAAAGCTCTTACATTCCTGTTGCCCCGGGTTTCAACCTCCCATATTCAGGAGGGCTTCAGCCCTCCGGACATTCAAAGCTCTTACATTCCTGTTGCCCCGGGTTTCAACCCGGGGGAGAATGAATCATAACCAGGGCATGCGTTCCACCTCGTCAAGGTTCACCGTTTTGGCCTTCGATGACCTCCTGAAATTGATGGTGAATCCGGGAGGATTGATGGCACGTTCATCATAGACTACCCTGAGGCTTCTTGATCCTTCAATTTCATTATCCCGGAAAAGGGTCATGTCGATCTCTTTTGGTGTCATCAGCTGTCCGGTCCCTGCCGGCTGCATCTGGTAACCGGCGAACCGGAACTCCAGGGTTTTCCTGCCTGACATATCAAAGAAGGTGATTCCTTCAAGAACTTTCGAAGCCTGGTCTACGACCATCTCCTTCGTTCCGTTTCCAGACCTTACCGTAAACCCGACTTTCCCGCCTCCCTGCCGGACAGACTCAATGGCGCTGACAGGCTCTGGCATGTCGGCCATACCGAAAAGCGTCTCAGTCAACTGGCCGAACCCGGCCTTCACCCCGATGATCTTCCCGAGATTCTCGCCGTTATTCCTGCCAACCAGCATCCTGTTGTTCAGCATGTCGTGAACGAACAGGGAATCCGGACGGATCAGCATATCAGCCACAGGCCAACCGAAAATCCCGGCCGTTACGATAAGCCTGGCATCCCTCGATTTTTGAACCTGAACCGTACAATAGGCCTTCGCGTTGCGATTCGGAGTCTTTAGGTAAAGATCGGCATACCCGTCCAGCGCATTGACCATGCCTGCGCCGACGGAGGCGTCGCGGTAAAGACGCTTCAGCTCCTGCGACAGTTCAACCCTGTTGGTCGCAGGAAGTGGCGCCCTGGTTATCGTTTCGACCTGAGCGCAACCTGCGACAGCAAGCAGCGCGAAGAGGCATAAACCCCAGATACCTTTTTTCATCAACATCTCCTTCACTTATTCATCGTTTACACACAAGCCGTTCATCCCTCAACAAGCAATATCCATTTGCACAATCTACAGTCAAAATGGGGTTGATAGTTCTGAAATGTTATTTTAAATCAAATCCGACCTACATCAAACAAGAAACCTGGAGTTTTTGATTAATGCGATCACTGTACCTCAAACCAAAAGAGCACAAACGGCTGCTTACCGGCCACCTGTGGGTTTTCAGCAACGAGCTCAGGGAGGTACCCCGCGACATCGCCGCAGGCGAAACCGTCCGGCTCTTCACTCATGATGAACGCCTTCTCGGCACAGGGTTCTTCAACCCGCAGTCGCTGATCGCCTTCCGTCTTCTGACAAGGAACGAAGAGCAGCCCGACAGGAACTTCTTCAAAAGAAAAATCCTTGAAGCCCTCACCCTACGCGAAAAGGTCTACCCTGCTACGGAAACCAACGCCTGGCGACTCGTGCATGGAGAATCCGACGGTCTTCCCGGACTTGTCATCGACAGATTTGACCGGGCTTTCGTCATACAGTCCTTCTCGGCAGGCATGGACAGGCACCTTCCGATCATCACGGAAGTCATCAAGGAGCTGTTCTCGCCCAAAGCGATCGTGCTGAGAAACGAATCCCCGCTCAGGGAGCTCGAAGGGCTTCCGCTTTTCAAGGAGATGATCCTTGGAGGCCAGGACGACGCGTACCAGGTCATCAATGATGACGGGGTAAGCTACAGGATCAACATCATGGAAGGACAGAAAACCGGATTTTTCCTCGACCAGCGTGAAAACAGGCGCATGATAAGGAAATATTCGGATGACGCCGACGTGCTGGATGTCTACACCAACGATGGCGGGTTCGCGCTCAACGCCATGCTGGCAGGAGCAAAATCGACCACCATGGTCGATATCTCGCAGGAAGCCTTGCAGAGAGCAGAGCAGAACGCCCGGATGAACAATTTCGGTAACTTCTCCATCGTCGCCTCCGACGCTTTCGAAGCCCTGTCCAAACTCCATCAGGAGAACCGCAGCTTCGACCTTGTTATCCTTGATCCTCCCAGCTTCACCAAAAGCCGCAAAACAGTGCCGACAGCACTGAAAGCCTATACGAAGCTCAATCGTCTCGGGCTCCAGCTCGTCAGAAACGAAGGGTTCCTGGCAACGGCATCGTGCTCGCACCACGTATCTGAAGAGGATTTCCTCGCCACAGTGCACCTTGGAGCAATGCATGCGGGCAAACACCTCCGGCTGATCTGCCGGAACTCGCAGCCGCCGGACCATCCGGTCCTGCTTTCGATGCCCGAAACCAGTTACCTCAAGTTCGCCTGCTTCTATGTGACGAACCTTTGAGCACACTCTCTCCGTTTTGACGCTCCTCGTCCCGACAAAAGTCTCCCCTGTCAGGACGAGGAGTATCCTCCGCCATCGTCAGCCACCTCAATTGCTGGCGATAACCGCTCCATCTAAAGCAATAAACACGTTCAGATAAACTTCTGCCATAAATACGTTTACGCATACATCACGTTTTCGCGTATTTCTAAACATACTCTCACGTCAACTACTCGCGCACATATTGAAAAGCGAAAATTCTTTACTGCAAATACTTGCTGATATTGTTTTTTGATGTATATTTAAAACGAGTAAGTCGTTCTCAACGCCCGTTGATTACGAATCTTACATGTGCAGCATGACGTATAGGGGTACGGCGTGCTGCTTTTTTTATGCCCGAAAAGCCCGCACCAGATCATAAACCTCTTTCCATGAAGCAGCTCGCGGAGCATCGATATGCCTGTTGGTGCTATTGCTGAAGCAGATGGTATAAAGCCCTTTCTCACGAAGCTCGAGCACATTAGATGGTGTATCTTCCACGTAAACGTCTGCGCCGACCTGGGACTTCTCTTTCATGAAACAGAGATCCCAGTAAGGAATGCCGTGACTGTCAAGCCAGTTGACTGTCTGCTGCACTGCTGCTGCATGAAAGTAGTGAACAAACAGGCGATGGGTTATGATGCGTATCCGGTAACCGTCGTCAGAAAGCATACGCAGGTATTTCCTGGCTCCCGGCACCATCTCCATGCTGCTGAAAAGCTCACGTTGCGTCACGGCAAACCTGTGCAGGCTGTCATAATGGTTCCTGTCCACGATCCCCCACTCTGCGAGACCGTATGATACTTCAACCGGAAGCTCTTCAATCGGCTTTTCGAACCACTCTGCGGCAATCTGGCGCATGCGTCCGTAAAAATCTGCGCATACCCCGTCAAGGTCTACGCCGATGACGATATCGCTGTTTTCTGGCATTGCACAACCTGCTTTGAATGGGTTTCGTACTTTCAGAACGCACGGTCGAACGACCTGCGATGCTTCATGGTAATTTCGTGCTCTTCACCGAGCAGCCTGAATATTGCGATACAGGCAAGCCTGGAGCCGTCGTCATCGTAATACCGGTTTTCCCGCAGCACTCCGATGAAGCGTTCCAGTGCGCCGTCAAGGTCTCCATTGCGAAGGCTCGCGATCGCCCTGACATAAGCATCCTTCGAGACATCGTCAGGCAACCCGGTTTCGGAGCGCATCAGCAGCGCCGCAAGGGTACGGACCGCTGCGCCGAGATCGGCGTATTCACGATCACCCTCAAGCGATTCGGAAAGGGCGAGAGCCTCCGCAGGACGGTAAAAAAGGATCAACCTGATCAGCATGGCTGTTGCCGGGCTGTTCTGCGGCTCTTTCGTCACTATCCCTTCCAGAATGGCGACGGCTTCAGACTCGTTTCCCGCTGCTGCAGCAGAAGCCGCACGATCCATATCTGCGGCATAGGGACTCGGAAGAGCTTTTTTTAGCCACTGCTCTATCTGATATTCGGAAAGGGCTCCCGTAAAGCCGTCGATCACGGAACCATTATGGAAAAGCCTGACGTCAGGTATGCTCCGTACTCCATATTGCGATGCAATTCCGGGAAAAGCTTCGGTGTTCACCTTCACAAGAACCCATCGGTCTCCTGCACGTTCTGCAAGACGCTCAAGCACCGGAGCAAGAGCCCGGCATGGCTCACACCATTCAGCCCAGAAATCGACAAGAACCGGAATGGTGGAGCTTTGTTCTATGACCTGGGTTTGAAAATCGAATGGGATGTTCTGCATTGCGCTCCAATAAGTTGATGATTCAGGGCAGCAGCCATCAACCGCAGATCAATCGAAAGGGGCAAGAGGATGGCAACGTTGTAATGAAACTCTTTTCGCGCTCAAAACGAAACCCTGTTCCCGGGAACAGGGTTTCACAGTAACCGGCAGACCAATGCACGATGAAGAGTACCTGAACCCTAAGGATCAGCCCTGCTGTTTCAGTTCAGAAGAGGCTTTCCTGATGTAACTGGTGGCATCTTCAAGATGCTTCAGGGCCTGTCGGATTTCGTAATCGTCATCTACATCGGCTCTTGCCCGTTCGAGCCGTTTACGTGCATCATCGACTGCATCGACGGCAAGCTGGAGCGCTGAAACTGCAGACATGATATCTCCCCTGGTAGATAGAGGTTGAAAAAAAGCCCTTACCCGAACGATAATTTACAGAACAGTAATCCATCGATGCAATGGCAAGTCCTCGCTTAGTTGTAATCGAGGAACAGATAGAAAATAGTTCAGCGTTACTATATTCACAGTATACCCATGACACAATCGAACGTTCGATTACTCATTAAACAATTGAAATGAAAAAAACGATTTCAACCCTTGGGTTGCTCACTGCACTTACAGGAACCGCCTTTGCCCAGGAAGATCTCGCCAATTCTGGTTGCATAACGGTAAACATCGATAACCTGCGCAGTTCGGACGGAAAAGTCGGTGTGGCCCTGTTCAAGGTTAAAGAGGGGTTCCCTGACAAAACAGAACGAGCCCTCGAAGGCAAAAGCATCGCAGCCGGAGACCATTGCATCGTCATGTTCGAAAACGTTCCTTATGGCACGTATGCAGTAAGCGTGCTGCATGACGAAAACGGCAATGGAAAAATGGATAAAACCTTCATCGGCATTCCAAAGGAGGGGTTCGGAACATCGAACAACCCGAAAATCAGAATGGGTCCGCCTTCGTTCTCGGAATCAAAGTTTGAACTCGGCAAAGGTGAGGTCACCCTCACGATCAGCATGAATTATCTGAATCAACGCTCAATCCAGAAACCGCAATGAGCCGCAATAACCGATACAATAAAAAGGCCTTGGCACATACCCTGCCGGCAGCCGCAATGATCGCCGGTCTCGTGATGGGGGGATGCAGCCCTACCGTAAAGATCGAGGCTCCGGACAAACCGATCACGATCAATATGAACATCAAAATCGATCATGAAATCAGGGTCAAGGTGGACAAGGATCTCGACTCTCTGATGGAAACCAAAAAAGGTCTATTCTGACACGGAGAAAACAAACCATGATAAGCATACTTACAAAAAGGGGACGTCGCCTGGCTGTTGCCGCCATCGCATTTATGGCCTCTACCGTTTCATTGCCTGCGTTCGCGATCGACCTGGATAGCGCAAGAGCGAAAGGAGTCGTAGGCGAGACGGACAGCGGCTACCTTGCAGTTCCGCCAGAGGGCGGTACGGAAGGACAGGAACTGATCGGTACGGTCAACGCCCAGAGAAAAATCGAATACACAAAAGTCGCTTCGCAGAACAAAATCACTCCTGATGCGGTCGGCCGGATGATGTTCGATAAAATATACCTGCGCATCCCTGCCGGAACATGGGTGCAGAAGGAGGGGAAATGGTTGAAGAAACAGTAGCCCCAGGCCGTCGAAAAGCCCTGTAAGAAAGTGAAATGGCCACTTCGCATCCTGTTCATCCTGCTCCTGTCGGTTGTCGCAACCGCAGCAGGGGCATGGTTTGCGTTCCCATGGTATGCGCAAGCGCTGATTGACCGGGCCATCGGTCAGGATATATCCCTGAAGGTACATGACCTTGGCCGTCCTGGAACAGACGGCCTGAAATTCGGGCGTGTCGATGCAGTCTTTACCACGAAACCCGACACATGCACCGGCATCGCATCAACCTTCAGGGGCACAGTCTACAACGGCTCAATCTCCTGGCGGCGCATTCCTGGAGCCGCTTCGTTTCTTGCTGGAGTAGAGCTCAAGGCTGATTCGCTTAAGGTTTTGCAGGAACCTGCCGGCATCACCCTCTCAGATCGAAATCCATCCATAAAGGCTCATGTTCAGATCGGCAGGAGATCATGGCTCATCCCGGATTTCGTCCCGGAATCCGTTGACTACAGCATCGAGGATGCCGTCGCTGAAAACGGGACCCTCTCGCTCGCCGGAGTCTCATACAAGGTCCATCTGACGAAAAACGGGAACTGGATTCAGCAACCCTCAAGATTCAAGGCCCTGTCGCTCTTTTCGGCCGGGGCAAAAACACCGCTCACCGGAATGGAGGCGACCGTCGGCATGGAGAGAACACCCGACAAACCCTGTGCGCTCATCTTCTCGGACTGCTCCCTGTCAATGGCAGGCCTCAGGGCGTCAACTCCGCTCATCGAGTACTGCCTGAAAAAGCGGCGGACAAGCTTTACGCTGAACATCGATACCCTTCAGCTCGACAGTATGGCGGCAACAACCGGCCTCCAGAAGTCCAACCCAGGATTCACGGGCAACCTGAGCGGATCGATACCGATCGAATATGTCGACTCTACCGTTCGCATCAGAAACGGCATCGTCAAATCCGGGAAGGGTACCCGCCTGACATTCAGGAAAACCGATGGCAGACCCTCAGCATCCTTCGACGCGTCGCAGGCCAGTAATGGCTCAGCGATGATCGGCAACCTCAATGCCGTCGTCTCCCTTGCAGGCAACGACAGGCAATCGACCTCCGTTACTCTCAAGGAATTTTCCATGAAGCTGTTCGGCGGATCGGTCACTGCTCTCAACGTTTCAAGCCCTGCTCCCGGCAGAAACTCATTTACACTCAGATTGACCGACCTGCCGATCCTGGATCGAATCCGCCTTCACGAGGACTTCAAGGCTTCGATGAAAGGCTCGATAAGCGGAACCGTTCCGATATCGATCGACACCAAGGGGATGACGATCAGCAATGCCCACATAAACTCGAAAGGCGGCGGCACCATCCGCCAGTCTTTGCCTTTATCAAAATTGGACGCCGAATCCGCTTTTCGCCCGGCAACGCAAGAGGTTTCATGGAGTTTCAGCGAACCTTCGATTGTTCTGAACCTTGATTCCGGAGGAAAGACAAGCATCGGATTTCACCTTCGAAGCCTGGGTCGCAAGACCGGCGACGGCGAGCTGATGCTCACCAATCCCGAAGGGACGATCGGATTGATGGAACATCGCAACAACCCGTCGACGATTTCGCTCTCGAAGTTTTCATCCGGTCTTATGAGCGGATCGCTCGCCATCGATCATGTCGACTATGACCTGAAGTCAAGGCATGCTGAAACCGTTCTGCTCCTCAACGGCATTCCATTGCAGAAGTTGCTTGAGCTTCAGGGCACGGAAAAAATCCATGCGACGGGCAACCTGCGCGGCCGGATACCGGTAGTCATGGACGGCGCCGGATTCCGGATCCCTGATGGCGGCATGAATGCGGAAAAGACCGGACAGATCATCTACTCATCAACTCCTGAAGAGAGATCCGTGGCCAACCCCGGGATGCGAATCACCTACGAAGCCCTCGGCAACTTCTTCTATTCCGAGCTGGTTTCATCCATCACCATGTCACCAGACGGAAACTCCCTTATCACGTTACAGATCAAAGGCCACAATCCCGACTTCCAGAACGGCCGACCGGTTAACCTCAACCTGAACATTGAACAGAACCTTCTGGAGCTGATGCGAAGCCTTTCAATCGCTTCGGGCATTGAGCAGCAGATCCTCGAAAAGGCGACCAGAGCCGGGAAGAAGCAGAAATAATCCCCACCCGGGCCGCTCACACCCCGTTTTCCTTCGCAATTGTAACATCACCGCGTCATTCCTACATATCCGTACCATTCTCCGCCCCCGAAAGAGCAGTTGCAAACTCGTTATAATTCCTTATTATATCTAGCCTTATGCACCATAGAAGCATATTGGCACGTTTATTGCAGCTATAACAGAAAACTGGAAGCTTCACCCACGATATAAAAAAGGACAAATCATGACCAGTTTCATCACCACATATAGTGAACTTGAAGGCATAGAATTCCGGACACTCTACTCGAACGGCAAAACCGACGGATGCCTCGTCAGCAGTGAAAACATCATCCGCACACCATACGGGGACCTGACGCCTCAGTACGAAGCCGAAGATATGGGGCGCCGACCTGTCAAGCCGCTCTATTTCCATAAAAACGGTGCGATAAAATCGATGGCCCTGCAGACGCAGACCAGGGTCCGCACTCCGGTCGGGTGCATCCCCGCTGAACTGGTTACATTTCACGAATCAGAAAGCATCAAGCGAATCTTCCCGCTCGACGGCAAGCTCACCGGATTCTGGACGGCAAAGAACGAGTTCGAGCTGGCAGAAGCCATAACGATCGAATCACCGCTGGGAACTCTCTGCGCCAAATTCATCGCTTTGCAGTTCTATGAAAGCGGTGCATTGAAAAGTGTGACATTATGGCCCGGCGAGTTCCTGTCGATCTCCACTCCTTCAGGGAAACTCAGGGTTCGTACAGGCATCGCATTCTATGAAAACGGAAGGATACGGTCGCTTGAACCCGCAGGAGTCGTCAAGGTGGAGACTCCGGCAGGGACCATGACCGCCTACGACAATGATCCCCAGGGAATTCACGGCGACCTGAACTCGCTTGAATTCGCTCCCGACGGCTCGGTCATGGCCCTCAAAACCACTTCGGAGGAGATTCTCGTCATCGATCAATCTGGCAACAGTCACCGGTTCGCACCCGGCCTGAAGGACAATCCGTGCGGAACTGAGCGCAAGGTGATCATTCCGATGAAGGTGCGCTTCAGCTCAGGCAGGATCATATTCGACGATCATCAGGAGTCGTTCAACCTTGCTCAATGTTCAGTCACGGTCAGCCAGTACGACAGGAAAACCGACGATCCGGCCTACTCCTGCGCAGTCTGAGGAGATTTGGCTTCGAGAAGGTTCAGTGTGGCATGCATACCGGCTGTCCAGCCGGTTGAAAATGCCGCCTGAAGGTTGAATCCGCCAACCTCGCCGGCGTAATCGAGCATCTCGCCGCAGCAGTAGAGACGAGGGTGAAGCCGGGACTCCATGCTTTTGGGATCTATCTCTGAGAGCGATACCCCCCCGGCAGAAACCTCAGCCTTGTCGAGGGGAACCTTACGGACATTACCGAGGGGCATGCGCTTCAGGATGGAAACGAGGGCCCGTCGCTGCTCTCTCGTCAACCCGCTCATAACCTGACCGTCGGCGATTTCAGCAAGTCGCATGATCTCAACGGCAAATGCGTTCGGGATGGTTGACGCAGGCGCAGTTGCTTCGGCATCTGCAGTAAGGCGCCCGGGGGCAAGCGGGCAGCGCTGCAGGAAGGTCCGTACCATCTGGGAGCCGTGCCGTGCTGCATGGTCGAGCACGAACGCTGAAATGGCCGCTTCGTCATGGCCCGGGAAGAGGTCGACCATGATCCGAACCGCTCCTCTGCCTGAAGCGAGAAATTCCGCGACAGAGCGGGACAGGGACAGGCAGGCAGGACCTGAAACACCTCTATGGCTGATGAGCACATCTCCTCTCTTCGCATCGGAATCGCTTCCCGATTCAACGACAAGCTCGATGCCGCGTAATGAAACTCCCACAAGTTCGGTTTTCGGCGCTACCGTAAAAAATATCGGAGCGAGCGCCGGCATGGTCTGGGCTGCGCGGTGTCCCGCAGCTGCCGCCAGCCTGATCCCGTCACCGGTAGTACCTGCCGAGCCCCATGAGGCGCCGCCTGCCGCAAGAATCACCGAATCGGCATTGAAGGAAGAGGAGCCCGCCCGCACCGTAAATCCCTGACTTGAAATATCGAGCCCATCGACCCTCGTGCCGGTGATGATCTCAGCAGAAGAATCCGTGACCATGCGACGAAAGGCATCCAGCACATCCCCGGCCCGACCCGAAGCAGGAAACACCCGGCCGTCCTCTCTTGTAACGGTCGTGACACCGTAACGGCCAAGAAGGGCAAGCAGATCGCCATTCGTGAAGCGGTAAACGGAATGGCGAACAAAACGCTGTTCGCTTTTCCTGAGGAATCCCTTCTCCAGCAACTGGTCGACCGGCCCATCGTGCGTTATGTTGCAGTGGCCGCCTCCGGATATGGCGATCTTCGCCCCAGGCCGGGAATTGCGTTCCAGAAGAACGATGCGGAACCGGTCATCCGCGACGCCGAGACTCCTTGCCGTGCGTCGTGCAGATATTGCAGCAAGCATCCCCGATGCCCCGGCGCCCACGATCAGAAGAACGGACGATGCGATGAGGGCCCCTGGCCTCTTTTTTTTCGACTGCAGTTCATTTGCAATGCCAGCTCTTTTATTGTTCACAACTTCACCCCGTACATACTATTTTTTATGAACCATCCATTTGCTATCAGGGCTTCTGGCTTTTCAACCGTTCGTGGCAATTGACACATCGAGCATACTGAAAGCTCCAAAATATCCATATACAATCGTCCCGCCATCAAAAAACGGTATAAAGCTGAATATCAAGGGTTCGATTTTTCTTCACTACTGCTGAACATGGCTGAAACCATCACTTTTGCTGCATGTATAAAGTCGCCCACAGCTCCCGGGAGATCGCCTGCGCCTATTTTAGCTGTTCCGCGTCCGGTGTAGGAGCCGGCGGATTTCGGATCAAGCTCAATAGCGTTCGTGAAATCAGCAATAGCTCCCGCCTTGTCTCCGGTGGCAAGTTTTACGGCGCCGCGACCAGCATATGCCTTGGCAAATTTCGGGTCGTTCCGGATCGCTTTTGAAAATTCCGCAATCGAACCCTGGACAGCTTCTTTGCCGACTTTTTCTCCAGTACTCAAGACAATGTTCCTTGAATTTTCAGGAGCATTCTCACACCCCCATACAGAAGCGAGCATAAGGGTAATCATCAATCCAAAGAACAGGTGAGAAATAGTTTTCACGGTAACCTCGATTTGAATTTATTCGACAAAATACAGCATGAGTGTCATAGAATACATTGTTGAAGTCAGTTTTCTCTGATCAATCGCGGCTATCAACTGAATCGCTCAACCCAAAAGTAGAGTTTCCGGCATAATCATGTCTGTCATGGTGGCATTGCCTCTCCTCAGTCCACCGCCCATAGGGGTTTGCATCCTGTTCCATGCATCATCTATCTTGCCGCAACCGGTCAATTCCGCATCGCTGTCGGGCTACGGCTGTTCCTGGCTAAGGTAGTTCACCCGATAGGCAACGTCCTTCGCCCTCTCCTGGCAGGTAGGGATCCGCAGATGCACGAACGGCCTTATTTTTATCGGAGCGCCGGGAGGATCGGCTTGTCCGGGGTTTACGGAATAATCATGGGGGCGATCATCGCAGCACTCTTCACGACTGCATGGGAGATGTACGGGGAAGTCTTCAACACCAGTCTGACAGTGATCAAAGAAAATAATCGGACGTAACATCTCTCGTGAACTTGATCCATCACGGAAGCCCAAGTTTATGCGAATCGGCATAACTCTTATTTAAGTATATACTTAACCGGACACGAACAAACCTTTGGCTGAACACGGCGCTTTTATCCCTCTATATTTTTCCCTTTACCAGTCATTTCGACAGCCCATATATTTGTTCTTTCCATGAAAAAAGGAACTATTTTCATCGGTTGTTAAGGCAGTAAGCCATGCGTCTTTCTGAAAATCCTCAGGAAGCCCGTTTTATCCAGGCATTTCCATTGTTTGCATGATTCATATATTGTTTTTCTTAACTGCTTTTCTGTCAGAAATCGCAGGAACAATTGGCGGGTTCGGCTCATCTGTATTCTTTGTTCCCCTTGCTGGGCTGTTTTTCAATATTCATACCGTTCTGGCTCTGACAAGCATTCTGCATGTGTTCAGCAATACATCAAAACTGATCATCTTTCGCAAGAATATTGATCTTCAGCTATTCCTTCTTATTGGCATCCCAAGTATGGTATTTGTTATCTTTGGCGCTTATCTGAGCACAAAAATTGACACAAAATACGTCGAACTGGCAATGAGCGTCTTCCTGATTGCTTTCAGTGTGCTGCTTTACATATTTCCTGACATGTCATTGACTCCCGATAAGCCCAATGCCATTGCTGGAGGAGGTTTGGCCGGTTTTTTAGCTGGCCTTATCGGGACGGGCGGCGCTATAAGAGGGCTTACCCTGACTGCATTCAACCTTGAAAAAGGAATGTTCGTCGCTACATCCGCAGCTATCGACTTTGGGGTTGATGTCAGCCGATTGGGAATATATCTGAATCACAGTTTCCTTGAAAGGGATTACTACTGGTATATTCCTGTCTTGATTCTTGTTGCCATATCCGGCTCATATATCGGTAAGCTGCTGCTCAAAAATATTTCACAGAAATATTTCAGGAAAATCGTATTGATCTTCATATTTCTGATCGGCGTCACTACACTGCTTCAATTTTCTGATAAACAAAAAAACCAATCCATCCCGGTCTCCATGCAGGTAAGTGATATGAACTGAAAAAAGAACTGACCCTGCTGCAATATTTCAATACAGGAATTCATTCATTTGACCATGACCTGAAAAATCGGTGGGAACTGCTCATTTCTGCTGGGCAGTAACCCGTACTCCGTCCCTCAGTTCGTTCGCCGGATGCAGAACGACCCTATCCCCCTCCCTGAGCCCACCGGTCACCTCTGCATCGTAAACACCCCGCAAACCAGTAGTTACCTTGCGTTCCCGGGCACGATTACCATCAATCACAAAAACCCGCCATCCCTCTTGTCCCCTGAAAAGGCTACTGACAGGAACCCTGAGCACACTGGCTGCCTCCTGGAGCACAATGGTCGCCTGCACCCGGAAGTTGTCTCCAAGACGCGGTTCAGGGCTATCGAGATGAGCGATGATATTGACCCGTTTCTCTTCGATTCCCAAGGCTGAAACCTTCGTGAAAGCGGCGGGCTCTTTCCTGACAACCCTGGCATGCAGGGGAACCGGGTCTCCCCACTGTTCGATTCTCACCTTCTGGCCTGGCATAACCTTGACGGCATCCGAAGAGAGCACGTCGATGACGATCTCAATCGAGCCGGGATCGCCGATATCGAACAGAGGCGTTCCTGCAGGGACAACTTTCTCGCTCTTCTCGTGGATCCTGAGTACCCGGCCATCCGCCGGAGAGATCACCTGAAACGGTTTACCCGACAAGGCCACGTCGATACGCGACTGGGCGGCCTCCATCTGATGGGCTGCGGCCTGGACGGACGATACCGAGGCCAGCCGTTCTTTTTCAAGCACCTCGGCCTCGTTGCGAGCCAGCTCCCAGTTCTCCCTTGAAATGGCCCCCTCCCGATAGAGATTGTCGTAGCGTTCCATCCGCAGCCGGGATTGCGCGAGATTGACCGAAACCTGGCGTCCCCTTGCATCGGCTGCCCTGAAGTTCGCGCGTGCTGAAGCCGCCAGGGCAGCCCCCTCGCTGTAGTCCCGCGTATTGAGAGATGGAGGAAGGATCGCTCCCACAGCAACACCTTGCCGCACCTGGTCTCCCTCTTCAAGTCCGCTCCTCATGAAACGACCCGGGACCGGGGCAGAAACCGTGAAGCGCTCAAGCACCCTGGTGATGCCTTCGTCTTCGAGCGTCACCTGGAGAGGGCCTCTACTGACCTTCCCGGCATCGACAGGCAACGGGGCTGGCCTGAGGAGGAGCAGGAGAAGCGCAATGAGCAGCAGAAGGCCGCAGCCTGCGATGATCTGGATTCTTGATGGAGGTTTCATGTCATTCCCTTGTTTTCAATACGGCAATCAGGTCCAGCGTAACCAGCCTGCGCCTGACGGCGAAGCCGGAAAACACCGCCACGATAAAAAGTACGCCCAGCGCAAAAAGAAAATTGGTCGTGCTGAATGCCAGCGGAAGCCGGTATAGTTCAGAGCTGAGCGCGAAAGAAAGCAACGCCGAGAGAGCGATGCCGATCAGGAACCCGAGCGGAACTGCTGCGACGCAGAATAGAGCCTGCTCGCCGAGCAGGATAAACGCTATTTCTGCCTTCGTCATTCCCAGCACCCTCAGGCTCGACAGCTCCCTTGCCCTCTCGGAAAGCGAGATGCGCGCACCGTTGTAGACGACGGCGAAGGCCAGCACGCAGGCGAATGAGGTCAGTATGAAGGTCGATGTGGTCATGCTTTCAGCGATCAGTTCGTCAAAACTCTGGCGAAGAGCCTTGAGCATCATGATGCCGGAAACGCCGGGCATATGCTTGAAGCTCCGGTAGAGCGACTCTTCCCGGTTTTTGTCGATCCTCAGGTTGGCCGCGTTCAATGCCCCGCCGTCCCCTGCAAGTCGATCGAGTTCGTCCAGGCGCATGTAGGCGGAAAGACCGAGGATTTCATCGATGGTGCCGGCCACTGCAACATCCGCGGATCGCCGGGCACCCTGCAGCAACTCTACGCGCAACCGGTCACCAGGCTTCACTCCCAGAAGATCGGCAAGGGTGGTCGTGAGCAGGATTCCCGACTCGGGAAGCCTCTGGCGATGGGTGTCCTTGTCGACGAGCCTCTGAAGGACTGATTCGGGCTGGAGGCCCCGTATCGCCTGGCGCCTCATCCTGTGCCCGAAAACGAGGCGGGCGGGCTCTTCCCGGTAATACTCATGTTCGAGCACACCCTCCAGCGATGCGATGGCATAAGCAGTGGAGGGGGGCATCGGCGTATTGAAGATGACCGTCACGTCCTCCCGGTGCTTTTCGCTGAACTCAACCGCGGACATTCGGTCTACGGCGTCATAGGTATAGCGGCCGGCGATAAGGATCGCTACCGACAATGCAATCATGGTCACGGAAACGGCCGATTTCCAGGGTCGGCGTTCGATGTTGCGCACGATGATCCTCACCGGAACAGAAAAGCGGCGGCCGAATCCTGTGCGATCAAGCACTCCCGGCCGGTAGAGCGGAGGCGCTTCAGGCCGCATCGCCTCGGCCGGCGGGAGCAGCACTGCCCGGCGCACGGCAGCAAGCGCTCCGACCATCGCCGCCACCACGCTCAGCAAAACCGCCACCACGGCGTTTTCGGGACGGAAGACGTAAACCAGCTCGGCAAAATTGTAGAACTCGCCGTAGATCTTTACGAGCCCTATACCGATCCATACTCCCAGCGCGGTCCCCATCACGGCACCGACAGCCGTCGGCACCATGGCGAAGCCGAGAAAATGGAGGGCGATCTGCAGGTTGGAATACCCCATTGCCTTCAGGACGGCGATCTGGTCACGCTGGGTGCTGACCAGCCGCTGCAGCACGATGTTGAGCAGGAACACCGCGACCAGGAGAAAGATGGCGGGCAGGACCGTGATCTGCGTGCCGAGCTGTTTGATCTCATCCGAGATGAAACGGTCCGACAGCTGTTCGCTCCGTCCGTAAGCCCCGAGCGAACCGTACCGGGCAAACATCTGGTCAAGCCTCATGATCACATCCTTTTCCGAAGCCCCGTGTGAAAGCGTCAGAGAGAGGTCGTTGAACGCGCCGCTCATATTGAGGGCAGACTCCAGCGACTTGCGGCTCATCCAGAAAACCCCGAACCTGCGCTTGTCAGGAAAAAATGCACCCGGCTGCACTTCGTAGATATATTCCGGCGACAACCCGGAACCCACGACCCTCAACTCCTTCCATCTCCCGTTGATCACCGCGCCTATCCGTGCTCCCGGCTTCAGGGAGTTCGCTCCGAGAAAAGGCTTGCTTGCCACCACCTCGTCGCTCGCATACGGCTCGATCCCACGACCGGTCGCGATAAACACGCCGTTCAGCAGAGGCTCGCCCCGTTCAGGAATCGAAATCAGGCGAGCCGTCGCCGGTTCGTCCAGTCCAGGAACATCAATGGTGACATCGGTCACGATCCTGGTGCTCACCGATGCGACGCCGGGAATGCGGCCCACTGCCCCGGCAAGGAACTCGGGAGCACGCTTGACCTGCATGAAAACATCGCCGAACCGGTACCTGCCGTAATAGTTCGTCCGTGATGCCTCAAGCGAATACTTCACGCTGGTCATCGATACGAAAACCGCGATACCGCAGGCCACGACCGCCGATACTGCCAGCATCTGACCTTTAAGGTGCAGAAGGTCCCGGAACAGTTTTCGGACGAGGGGTTTCATCGGGAGTTTACCATGAGAGTTCCGATGGGGATATCTTCGTGACGTTTCGCCGGTCTTCTGCGACCTCTCCGCTGCGCAGGGTGATGACCCGGTCTGCCATGCCTGCGATCGATACGTTATGGGTGATGACGAGGGTCGTCGTACCAAGCTCACGGTTTATCCGTTCGATGACCTCAAGGACCAGCTTTCCGGTCTTGTAGTCGAGGGCTCCGGTCGGCTCATCGCAAAGCAGCAGCTCGGGACGCTTGGCCACCGCACGGGCGATCGCCACTCTCTGCTGCTCGCCACCGGAGAGCTGTGCAGGGAAATGGTTCATCCGGTCAGCGAGACCGACAAGCCCCAGCGCATCTGCTGCAGACATCGGAGCATCGGCGATTTCGGTGACCAGCTGGACGTTTTCGAGCGCAGTCAGGCTCGAAATCAGGTTGTAGAACTGGAACACGAAACCGATGGAGCGGCGACGGAACGAGGTCAGTTCTGCCTCCGATGCCGCAGTCAACTCCTTGCCCCTGAAGGTGAGCCGTCCTTCAGTCGGAACGTCAAGGCCGCCGATGATGTTCAGCAAGGTCGACTTCCCGCTGCCGGACGCGCCGAGCAGCACCACCAGTTCACCGCTGTAAAAATCGAGGCTGACGTTTTTAAGTGCTGTAACAGGCACCTCTCCCATCCTGTAGATCTTTGATATCGCCTCGATCTTCAGTACCGGTTGACCGTCAATAAACGTCATCATACCCCGCCCCCTGCCAGGCCGTCCGCTGTAAAATGAAGGATTTCAGATCTTGTTTCATGATACCACATGATCTTTTTACAATACATTACATGATAACCTCATGAAAGCGTAATTCATTTCATTGCAGCCATTAAGAATGCGTTTCGCCAGGGGTCAGGGCCTCCGGGCACAGAAATGGGAATGTGCGTTCATCCAGAGCCCCGGAGACGGGATTCAGGCCCGATATTCGTATTTTCGCTTACTGTGTCTCCATTCAAGAAGTGAACCCCATGCCTGCACCAAACATCTATCTGGCCGTATCGATCGCTCTTGCCTCAGGAGTGGCGATCGGCATCCCCATCGGCATGCTGTCAAGAAACAAGAAGCCAAAAGTCAGACGCGGCCTCGTCGGTATCGACGCATCGCCGGTCAGCGGACGCGGAGCATTTGCCCTCAGGTCGATCAGGGAGGGAGAGATCATCGAACAATGCCCTGCGCTCGAGGTGACCGACCGCGATGTTGGCGGAGAACTGGTCAACTACGTGTTTTACGGAAGCGCGGAGGACAGGCGGCTCGTCGTCATGGGTTACGGCATGCTCTTCAACCACTCCTCCCAACCGAACGTCGCCTACTATCGCCAGGAGGCAACGACCGGAGCTGAACTGGTCATCTACGCGCTTCGCGATATCAGCAAAGGCGAGGAGCTGTTCTATAACTACGGAGACGAGTGGTGGAGCACCAGGGGACAAGGGAGCCAGACGGGAACAAATTCCTAAAGCCTTGCGGAAAGGATTCTCTTCATCGCATCCGAACCGAGTTTGACGGCATTGCTCCTGCTGCGAGTAACGGCGAGGATGCCGTCGAAGTCCGCTTCCCTGACCCCGAACTCCCCGAGCCGTGGAAACCCGAGCATTGACTGCAACTCTTCAAGCCTTGCCACAAGACGGTCACACCCGTCGCTGACGCTGCCGGAAGGTTGGCCGCCAAGTATTTCGCCCACTTTCGCAAATTTGACAAGGGCAGGATGATCGGCCCCGATCTGACGAAGCTGCAGGATGTTCTCCCTTGTGGATTCAGCAAGAAGGGTCGCACAGAGCGTCCCGTGGGGTATATCGAACAGGCCGCCGACCGATGAAGCGAAGCCATGAACTATGCCAAGCCCTGCATTGACGAGCGCCATGCCCGACATAAGGGCGGCATAGGCCATCTCAGCGCGGACAGAGACATCCCCTGCCCCATCCTGGCATGCCCTCACGAAAGAACGGCTGAAATGTTCCAGGCCGCTGAGGGCTACCGCGTCGGTATAAGGATTTGCGAATGGTGAAAGATATGCCTCCATGAGCTGGGTGAAGGCATCCATGCCTGAAGCTGCCGTAAGGGATGGCGAAGCCGTGAGCATAAGTTCCGGATCGACTATGGCGACATCCGGAACGAACGCGGGATGGCGCAGTGAGCGTTTATACCCTCCAAGGCCGACCCTGCTGATGACGGCATTATTGGTAACTTCGCTCCCTGTTCCCGAAGTGGTCGGCACGGCGATGAACGGCACCTTGCGCCCGTCATGCACCATAACCCCCTCCTGCCCCTCGATGAAGCGTTCGACGGAGTGGTGCTGCAGCAGCATGGCCGACACGGCCTTTCCTGCGTCCATGACGCTACCTCCGCCGACAGCGGCGACGACGTCGAAATTCTTCAGGCGACCCAGACTGACGGCCCGGTCGATCAGTTCCGGCGAAGGTTCGCTATCGACCTTGAGATGCGTGCAGTTTATTCCGTTACGGCTGAACTCGTCGAACAGCGACGCAAGCTTTACGGAACGCTGCATGGTCTGAGTTCCGGTGACCAGTAAAAGGTTTCTGCCGTAAGCGGAACATGAGGTTACCAGCTCAGACAACCTGCCCGGGCCGAAATGGATTCGAGGCAGCGGAAGCAGGAAAAAATCGGTACGCCCGTCAGTCGACACTGCTGAACCTCCCTTTGCGGATCAACGGCTTGCTGCAATTGGGACAGCTCTCGATCCTGCAGGGGACGCCGTTCACATGAGGCTGTTCGTAACCGCAGTAGAGGCATACGCAGGTTGCTGGGGCGTCAGGCTCTTCGCAGGAACAATTCTTGTCGATATTGCCGCCTTCGATACAGATCGTCTTGCCTTCGACAAGGGCTTCGGCAACCTTGCTTCTCGCAGACTTTATGATACGACCGAAGGTCTGGCGTGATACGTTCATCTTTTCGGCGGCGTCTGCATGATACATTCCAAGCTGGTCGGCAAGACGAATGGATTCCACTTCATCGAACGACAGCACGACATTCTGCTGCCTTGAAGGAGAGACGCCTTCAGGAAGGAAACAGGTCACCTTGGGAAGGCCTTCGACAGAGCGGCAATTAACCGGTCTGCCTGCACGGGAGTTTTTCATATTCAACCGATATCATTTCCTGCATGCCTCCCCACGACAGGGAGGCTCACGGTAAAAAAAACCGATGTATCCTGGACAACGCAGGCATCAACGACTGCTACAGAAAGATATCACGCGACCACGGTTTGAGTCCTGACCTCGAACACCGGAGGCTCCATGATATGTTTTTTGACTGCACAGAGATTGGCGGCGCTGATGACGGCATCCTTGTATTTCTCGGGAAAATCAGGGGGAAGTTCAATCGTAATGGTGATCTTGCCGACGCCCCTGCCCGACTCTTTCGCCTCGTGGCTCTGGACGATCCTGATCCCGTCGGTCGGAATATCCCTGCTCTGGCAGAAAGAAAGTACGAAAATGCCTGCACAAGTGCCGATCGATGCGAGAAAAAGGGTGAAAGGCTCAGGAGCCGACCCTTCACCACCGGCATAGACCCCCTGGTCTGTTTTTATGGTAAATCCGTTGAAATCAGCGTTGACCTTTTTGCCGCCGCCAAAAGATACGATCATATCTCTGCTCATGGAACTGAAAATTTATTGCCTGGAAAAAAACTGAACCAGGCAAATTATAAGCATATGCCCATAAACAAACAAGATTATTCTGAACCGAGCGGGGCGCGGTCAGCCCGTTTACCTTAAAGCTGGCCGGATAACGGATATTTACAGATCAGTACCGCGATTATCCACACGACGACCTCGGTCGATTCGCTGCAGGCACCAAGCACATCGCCGGTGACGCCGCGAATTTTCCGCCAGCTCAATAACCCAACGGCTGATGCAGAGCCAACGGCGCCGGCCATCAGGAAACCTGCTTTAAAGGGGTCGAAATGCACCAGCGGCATGAGCAGGATGAGGGCAGACAAGAGAGCGACGACGAGATGAGAGATGCCCGCTCCCTCGACGAAAGCGGTGGCTGTTCCCCCCTCAGCCCTGGCGTATGGAAGGCGTTCAGCCAGCAACACCTGTGACATCCTGGCAAGCATCACTCCGGCGGCGATCATACCGAAAGCTCCGTGGCGAACCAGTTCGAGCAGGCAGACCCATTTGAAGAGCGTCACCACAATCAGGGCCAGGGCTCCGAAAGAGCCTACGTTCGGGTCTTTCATGATTCGGAGAGACGCCTCCCTGTCACGACCGCCGAAGAAGCCGTCGGCAAGGTCGGCAAGGCCGTCGGCGTGCAACCCCCGCGTCAGGATGCCACCGGAGGCGAGGGCCAGCAACGCAGCCAGTTCTAACCACCCGGCAGCCGCTCCTGCCATTGCGGGTAGTGCCTGGAGCGCTCCGACCAGAAGACCGACGAGCGGGAACCAGTAAAGCGATGCGCTGAACCGTTCAGCATCCCTCCCCGGAACAGGCAGGATCGTAAGGGTCCTGATGGCTGTCACCAATCCGCCACTCATATCAGCCGATCCTCCTGACGAACGCCTGCACACCCCGTGCGAAAGCTTCGGGGGCCTCCTCCTGGGGCAAATGTGCGCAGTCCGGAATCACCAGCAGCTCAGCTCCGGGAAGCTCACGGGCAAGCCGGAAACTCTCCTCTGTTTTGACCGTCAGGTCGTGCTCCCCGGTAACGACGAGCGAAGGGAGGCTGAGCGTTTTCAGTCGCTCGTCAAGCCTGAGATGGTGGGTTTCCAGGAAGAGCTCCCAGAATCCCCGTGACCAGTCGCCGATCATCAGGTCGCCACGAAAGGCGGCAAGCGTTTCGTCAGACAATCGCTCCTTCACATGCCAGAACCCACGGATATTCTTATCGAAAAGCTTTGTAATAAGCGATTTCATCAACCTGGAAAACAGCGGGGTCATGGCTTTCATCAAGGGCTTCATGAACGCCGGCACCTCGCTGGTAGCGTACCCGCTGTAAATCATCGCGCCTGCAAGCACGATGCCCCTGACCCTTGCAGGATGCCGCAGGGCGGTCAGGAGCGCCAGCGTGCCGCCTGTTGAGTTGCCGACAAGCACCGCCCTGTCGATTCCCAGCATACCCATCAGGTTGACGATCAGATCGCTCTGCGCTTCGGGGCTGTAACGCGCCTCGTTGTTTTTAGACGGCACAGGCCTCGATGTCAGCCCGAACGCCGGACGGTCGAAAGCAAGCACCGTAGACTCTTCCGAAAGCGGTCGCATGACCTTGCTCCAGGAGCGGATGCTCAGGAAGCTGCCGTGAAGCAGCACGATGAACGGCGGCTTTCCGGTGCCCAGCATCCTGTAGTGCACCCTGAACCCTCCGCAGTCGATGAAACGGCTGTCGGCATAGGAGCGTCGCTTCGTTTCGATCTCAAAAGTATCCATGGTATCAGCTGTTTTTTCCAGAAACGCTGGCCGAACTGAAGGTGGCCATTTCGTGGTAGATTTTCAGTGAAGCCTCGATCACCTGCATCGCCAGCGCTGCACCGGTTCCCTCGCCCAGACGGAGGTCGAGTTCGAGGATCGGCACCGCGCCGAGGCTCTTCATGACCGCCCGATGCCCCTGCTCATTGGAGAGGTGGCTGAAAAAGAGGTAATCGCTGACCTTACAGGAGAGCTTCATGGCTGCAACCGCCGCCGAAGAGGAGATGAATCCGTCCACGACGACGGGTATGCCTGCCGAAGCTGCGCCAAGGATGAGGCCGGTGATCCCCGCGATCTCAAATCCGCCGAGAGCCGCCAGCGTCTCAAGAGGGGTCGAGGTGTTCAGGCGGTTCACTTCGAGCGCCCTCCGGATGACCGAAACCTTGTGCGCGACCCCATTCTCATCAAGGCCGGTGCCCCGTCCGGTGATCGATTCCACAGGAAGTCCGAGCAGGGACGCATACAATGCCGTGGCCGGGGTGGTGTTGGCGATACCGAGTTCACCTGTCGCCAGCAGGTGGTATCCCTGCTGCCTGGCTTCACGGGCGAGCATCGCCCCGGTCATGATGGCCTGAAGCGTTTCGTCGACAGACATGGCAGGCCCCTGGGCCATGTTCGAAGAGCCGTAACGGACCTTGCATCGGCGAAGCATGGGATGGCCGGCAAAATCGTGGTTCACCCCCATGTCGACCACTTCGAGATCGGCGCCTGCATGACGGGAGAGCACGTTGATGGCCGCGCCGCCGCCGAGCATGTTGTAGACCATCTGGGGCGTCACCTCCGCCGGGAATGCAGAGACCCCTTCAGCAGCCACACCGTGGTCGGCAGCGAAGCAGAACACCTTCTTTTTCGTAAGCACAGGTTCGACCGTAGCTGTCGCAAGGGCATATTTCATGACGATATCTTCAAGTCGCCCGAGACTGCCTTGCGGTTTGGTAAGATCGTCGAGTCGGGCTTGAACTGCCGCCGTCAGTGACATATCTACAGGCCTGATCGAAGAGAGCAGCTCTTGAAAACGGTTGATCATTGAGAATCGGATTGAAAGTTAATGCTGTTTCAGAACTAGAGGCAGGCCGCTGCAGAGCAGGTAGGCCCGGGTTGAGCATTCGGCGACCCGTCGATTCAGCGTACCCGCAAGGTCACGAAATGTCCTGGCCATGGCGTTTTCAGGCACGATGCCCAGGCCGACCTCGTTGGATACAAGAATGATATCGCAGGGCGGCGACTTCAGCACGTCGAGCAGGGCTTCGATCCTGTCGTTGATCGACCCCTCGTCGCCGAGATGGTGCATCATGTTGCCGAGCCAGACGGTCAGGCAGTCGACGAGCACGACGCCGCCGACAGGCGCATCCCGGATCGCCCTGTCGATAAAGAGAGGCTCCTCAACGGTCGTGAATGCCTCCCCCCGTTCGTCCTGGTGGCGCCCGATACGGTCGCGCATTTCGTCGTCGAAAGCCTCGGCGGTAGCAAGGAACGTCCGAGGATGATAGGGTTCGGCAAGCCGAAGGGCGTAACTGCTTTTGCCGCTTCTCGCCCCGCCGGTCACATAGATCACTTCATGCATGGAAAAAATGGAACATTTCAGGGTCGATCGACCAGTTGGGAAAACAGACCGGGACACATCGCTTCACGACGAAAACCGTTCGAGAACCCGGCATGAGGTAATGAAATCCTGTTCAGAGAATATTTCAAGGGTAAAAACCTTCGGTTCGCCGCCTGCCGCCCGAAGTGCCCCGACGACAAGGTCAAGGGCTTCCGGACGCATGAAGGCGAGCGAATTGTGGTCCCGTCCCTCTTTCGTGCCGTGCATGTGCAGCACCCTGGTTCGGGCAAGGTAACGCTCCAGGTATTGGGCTGTCGGAAAACCATAGAATTCGAGGTGCCCGACATCAAGCGTCACCGAAAATCCGGCATCCTCGACGACAGGCCAGACGATCTCGAACGGGTAGTCCAGGTTTTCGGCGCAGAACATCGACGCCGGAACGCCGCAACCGTCGAGCAACATGCCTGCAGAGTCATGCAGGGCATCCACGAACCGTTTCAGCCCTTCGCTGGAAAACCCTTTGATATCGACGCGGGGACCAGCCTCGAAGTGCATGACGTACGCTGATTTCGGCAGGTCGCGTGTCAGGTCGATTATCCTGCGGCACTTGCCGACCGATCGTTCCCGCTCATCCCTGTCACCGTTACCGAGATAGACATCGAGCGGCAGATGGACCGAATAGGTCAGCCCGTGCTCCCCTGCCATTTCGGCGAGCAGCGCAATGTCACTCTTTGAAGGAAGGTTGCTGAACTCGTCTGACTCGAACAGCACCAGTTCGATGTCATCCACCTTGTCGCAAAGGTAACGCACATTGGGAATGATATCGTCCGGCACGATGTAGGAAGAGGTGCCGAGCCTGAAAGGGTAGTTGTTCATATCAAGCCTTATCCTGCTGCATGGGGGCCTCGGGCTTCAGCCGGGCCATCAGTTCATGAATACCCGACCACTCATGCGCTCCTGCCGTCCGTAACCGGAGCGCCGTCGCGGCGGCGGCCCTGTCGACCGTGTAGTCCCTTGCGTCGATGCCTGCGGCTATCCAGACCGGCTTGCCTGCCTTGAGCGCTTCGGCTGCGAGCTCCAGGTTGACCAGGTTGCCAGACCCGAAAGGCACCACACCGACGATGACGCCGTCTGCCTCGCCGACCATCCGCCGGGCCTCTTCGACAGCCTCCGGGCCGACAGGCGAAAAGGGCTGTTCGAGCACGCAAGGGATGTCGAGCGCACGGGCGGCTTCGGCATCCGAATCGAGGCGGTTGAGCACCCCGGCCGTAACGTCGAACCCTTCGATCAGGAGACGCCGGAAAAGTTCGATGCCCGAACCTCCGCCGCTGATCACGTGCAGGCGCTTCTGGACAGGAGAGCGACGAAGCGCCATATCGAGCGCGCCAGTCACCACGGGGTTGCCCGAGTATGGATCCTTGCGAACGCGAAGCTCGCAGTCGTAGACCCGGCTGAGCAGCTCCTCACGCATGACTTCGCCCGGCGAGCCGTTGCTCACGAGGCGACCCCGTTCCATCAGCATCAGCCTGTCGGCGATCTGGGCGGCGAGGTTCAGGTCGTGGCTGACGAGCAGCACCGTGATCTTCTGTTCACGGTTGATGTTCATCAGGATCCTGAGCACCTCCTGGCTGTGGTTGATGTCGAGGTGTGCGATCGATTCGTCGAGCATGATGATCCGCGGCTCCTGGGCCAGGGCCATGGCCAGCGCCGCACGCTGCTGCTCGCCAGCGCTGAGTTCGTTGAACAGCCGGTCCTTCAGGTCGAACACGTTCGTATAGATCATCGCCCTCTCGGCGCTGTCGTAATCACTGGAATCGGGGCCTCCCCATCCCCCCCGGGAACTGCGGCCGATCATGACGATCTCGGCCACCGTAAAGGCCATCGGGGATTCGAGCTTCTGCGGCACCACGCCGATGAGCGATGCACGCTCGCGGGGCTTGAGCGAAAAGACATCGCGCCCGAACAGCTCCACGGAACCCTTCGAAGGCCTGATCAGGCCGGTGGCCGTCTTGAGCATGGTGCTCTTGCCTGAACCGTTCGGCCCGATAACCGAGACGAACTCCCCTTCGGCGATGCTGAAATCAACGCCCTGCAGCACCGGTCGCGCCTTGTATCCGGCGGAAACGCCCCTGAAGACGAGCGCAGGCCTGTTCATGTCAGTCGGTCCATGCATATTTCATTTTCCTGCGCAGCACGATGAGGAAAAAAGGTCCGCCAGCGAGCGCCGTAACGACTCCGACGGGGATTTCGATCGGGGGCATGACGCTCCGTGCCAGGGAGTCGCACAGCACCAGGAAAGTGCCTCCGCCGATGGCCGAGGCGGGCACGAGCCAGCGGTGGTCAGGGCCGAAGAGCGCCCGCATGACATGCGGAACGATCAGGCCCACGAAGCCGATCATCCCCCCCATGGAGACCGCAGTGGCCGCAAGCAGCGTGGCAAGAAGGAGACTGGACATCGTCACGAATCCCGCATTGACCCCCTGGTAATGGGCCATCTCCCGGCCAAGCGTCAGGAGGTTCAGGGCTGGAGCGAGCACCCAGAGAGCGACAATCGCAGAGGTAATGATCACCAGCGACACGAACTGTTCCGCCCATGAGCCGGGCTGCAGGTTGCCGAGCATCCACCACACCACCGTATGCATGCCCTCGATGTCGGCCGTCGAAACGAGAAACATGATGACGCTGGAGCAGATGGCGCTGACGATCACCCCGCTCAGAATGAGGCTGTACACCGATGGGATCCCGCCCTGGTTCGCTATGCCATAGACGGCCATGAGGGTGAGCACGGCAAAGAAAAAGGCCGTCAGCGGCAGGCCGACTGCACCCAGGAGGCCGCCGCCGACCAGTATGCTGAGGGCTGCCCCAAGGCCTGCCCCTCCGCTTACCCCGAGGACGTAGGGTTCTGCCAGCGGGTTGCGCAGGATCGCCTGGAACACGGTACCCGAGGTCGAGAGGGCCGCGCCGACCATCATCCCCATGAAAAAGCGGCCGAGCCGCAGAGAGAAGATCGCCTGGCCTGAAGAGGTCGCCATATCGGGAAGGCCAATGCCGGAGGGACCGAGCAGCAGCGAAACGCAGAGCAGGAGCGGCACGGAAACCACGAAAAGAAGCGCCCGGTTCCGGTTCGGCGAAACCTTCACAGGAAAAGGGCGGCAACCGTCGCCGTCGGGTCTGGTGGCCTTTGAATCTGAAGGCAGGCTCACTCCTCGACCCCGGCCTGTGAGAGAAGCCCCTGTTCGTAACCGTGCTTGACCATGCGCATCTCGGTGACCGTATCGGCGATGTCGATAAGCTCCTGGGGAGCGTTGCGTCCTGTGAGGACGATGATCTTGCCTTCCGGGGCCGTACGAATGGCTTCAAGGAGAGGTTCGAGAGGAATCAGCTCTTGCGACAGGGCGAAGCACACCTCGTCGAGCAGCACGAAATCGTACTCGTCGGATCGCAAGGCTTCAAGCGCCTCCTCGAATCCGATGCCAGCCGCCTTTATGTGGGACTCCATGAGGGGACTCGATTTGTCGGTGGGAAGGAAACCTTTCCCGTAATGGTCCCAGGTCACATTGTCGAAACGCGAAAAGAAGAGCATTTCGCCGACTCCGTCCTGGGCCTTGACGAACTGGATGACCCTTGCGGACATGTCGTGGCCGAGCGCGCGGGCGAGCATGCCGAACGAGGCGGTGCTTTTACCCTTGCCGTTACCTGTAAAAAGAAGGACCCGTTTCTGTTTCATGGCGTCATTTTGTTGTTGCTGTATGCCTCAGGAGGGTAAACAGGAATCACCCTGAACATCTCCCCTGCGGCTGATATCGTCAAATAAAATACATGCTGCCGGGCCAACGGCAAAACAGCATATCGTCACCTCGCAGCACTCTTCAGGATGCGACCGGCTGGATGCCTGCAATCCGGAACAGGGCCTCGAGATCGAGGCTTTCCCTGAAATGCGAGGCGAGCCGGTCGAACACATCCGCGCCGCCTCCCGTCTCCCCGGCGGGCAACCGGTAGCTGCTGTCGAGCTGCCGCAGGAACCATGCCCGCACGCCGGGCTCGTCGAAAAATCCGTGAAAATAGGTTCCCATGACGCGCCCGTCGTCGCTCCGCGCCCCGTCGAGTCCGTCTGACGGAGTACCGTTCCTTTCAGTGACTTCGACCATCCCCTGCGTTCCGGGCACAACATCCGTCCGGCCCATATGGATCTCGTAACCACGAACACGCAAAGGGGTCCCGAAAATCATGCCGCAGGTGTTGCTCAGCTCCTTTTCACGTTCGAGCACCGTCTCAGCCGGCAACATGCCCAGCGCCCTGCTTGTACCGGGAGCGCCTTCGACGCCATGCGGGTCGGCGATCGACTCGCCAAGCATCTGGTAACCACCGCAAAGACCGATGATCACCCCTCCGTTCGCCCTGAATGCCTCGATATGCTCACGCCATCCCATCGAAAGCATCCATTCGAGATCGCCCCGGACATTCTTCGAACCCGGCAGCACCAGAGCCCGATAGGCATCGAGCGGCTTCGGGCGGTGCAGGTAATGCAGCTCCACCGAAGGGTCCTGCTCAAGCGGCGCAAGGTCGGTGAAGTTGGAGATATGCGGAAAATAGATCGCCGCGACGCCGATCTTCTCCGGGGAAGGAGCGTGCTTCGGATCGACCGCCGAGGAGAGCGGCACCGCATCTTCAGCGTCTATGGAAAACTCCCGGAAATAGGGAATCACGCCGAGCACCGGCACCCCGGTCATCGTTTCGAGAATCTTCACTCCATCTTCGAACAGCGACCTGTCGCCCCTGAACCTGTTCACGATCACTCCCTTGACCAGTGCACGATCCTCCGGGGGAATGACCGCCAGCGTACCGGCGACCTGGGCAAAGACTCCGCCACGATCAATGTCGGCAACGAGGATAACCGATGCGTCCGCTTTACGGGCCGTCCTGAAATTGACGAAATCGCGATCGTAAAGGTTCATCTCTGCGCACGAGCCGGCCCCCTCGATGACGATCATCGCATGCAGTCCCATCAGTCGTTCGAGGCTTTCGAACGCAGCCGTCGACCAGCGTGTGGTGTCACCGAAATACTCCTTTGCCGTCCTGTCCGAACAGACCTTGCCCTGCAGCACCACCTGGGCGCCGGTATCGGTGTTGGGTTTGAGAAGCACCGGGTTCATGTCTGAATGCGGCACCACCCTGGCAGCCTGGGCCTGTACGATCTGCGCACGCCCCATTTCGTCACCCGCAAGCGTCACGCCCGAGTTGTTCGACATGTTCTGTGCCTTGAACGGAGCGACGTCGATGCCTGCATTGCTGAAAA
Organism: Chlorobiaceae bacterium; assembly: GCA_013334965.1. Classification (GTDB taxonomy): domain Bacteria; phylum Bacteroidota; class Chlorobiia; order Chlorobiales; family Chlorobiaceae; genus Chlorobaculum. Next base: position 101,260 of record JAAXWO010000005.1, read on the forward strand.
TGCGGCATAACGCAGTCGCGACGATGCTCTTGCCGACGTCCGATGCTGTGCCGAGCACGGCGATATTGTTCATCACGTTTTCCTTTTTCATGTAAAAGGGCTGCCGGGCAGTCCGCGATACCGGACCGCCCGAAACAGTCTGCAAGGTTCAGAGCGTAACTTTCACACCGGCATAAGCTGACCTGCCGGGAGTGGCGTAGCTCCAGGCCTCCTCGTAATAACGGTCGAACAGGTTGTCGATCCTGCCGTAGAGTTCGACGTTGTCGGCAACTTTGTAAGAGCCAGACAGATTGACGACTACATAGCTGTCAAGGTTCCCGACCGGATTGCCATCCTTGTCGTAAGCGTAAGGAGTCTCCCTTCTCTGACCGACCAACTGCATGGCGGTGCTGACCCTGGCCCGGGAGTTGATATGCCAGGTTCCCAGCAGCGAGGCTTTGTTGGCGGGACGTCGTATCATCGTGTTTCCGTCAGGATCCTCTCCATGCATCCATGTGTAGTTTGCCGCCACGAAAAAGGCTTTGGATGGAGACCATTCCGCGAAGCTTTCGATGCCATGGGTACGGGTGATGCCGACCACCTGCTGGTATTTGTTCGTCAGCCACTCGTAATCGATGCGATTGTCGAAGTCGTTGTGAAACCATGTCGCCCCGGCCCTCAGGGTTGACGTCAAACGATGCTCGATACCGGCGTCCCAACCTTCGCTGGTTTCAGGATTGAGGCTTGCGTTACCGTAAAAGGAGTAAAGTTCGTAGAGCGACGGAGCCCTGAATCCGGTTCCGTAGCTGGCCTTGAAGGTGGTGTCGCCGAATGTTGCGGACGGGGCAATACGCCAGGTTGAGTGGTTGCCGAAGGTCTCGTTGTCGTCGTTTCGTATGGCGCTGACGACCTTGATGCCGCCGAACGAGAGCTGATCCTGCAGAAATGCGCTGTTCATCCCGACATGACGGTCGAGCGTCGAGGCATAGAAACCGTATGAGTCATTGTCGGCATGCTCCCGCTGATAGCTGATTCCGGCTGTAAGGGTATGGTTGGAAGCGAAGGAAAGATCACCCTGCCATCCCACCTCGTACAGGTAGCCCTTGTTGATGTTGGTCCTGAATGCCTCGTTGTCGTAGATATCGCGCCGCTGGTTGGAGAAGTTGTAATACACGGTCGAGAACAGCGGTTCAGTCAATACCTTCATTGCGACTCGACCGGTCAGCTGGTGCGTTTCGGTATGGTTCAGTTTAAGGCCGTTCGGGTTTGCGTCCTCCCGGTCTCCGGCATATCCCGCCCAGAGATAGTCATCGAGGCTGACCGACGAGTCAGAGAAGCGGAGAATGGTCTCAAGGTTGACGTTTTTGCTGAATGCGTAGCCAAGGTTCGTCGAAAAGAGGGCGTTTTCATAGCCATCCTTTTCATCGGTGTTGCCGTTATGCGGAATCCTGTCGTTGCGGTCGTCTGCTACCGAGAAACCATCGGACCTCAGGCGTGAAGCCGCAAAAGAGTAGGTCAGCCTGTCGACCTTGCCGTTCGCTGCCGCGTATGCCTTCCATGTCCCGAAAGAACCGCCTTCCACGCCTGCAAGTGCGCGCATCCGGTCCCCTCCCTTACGGGTGATGATGTTGATGACGCCTGCCATGGCATTACTCCCGTAAAGCACGCTGACCGGGCCTCGCACCACCTCGATACGCTCTATGTTGTCGATGGTGAGGTTCGCCAGGTCGGGGGTCCTGTTGGCGGAACTCGGATCGTTTACCGGCACGCCGTCGATGAGCACCAGCGTACTGCGTGAATCCGCTCCCCTCATGAAAACCGTCGCGTTGGTGCCGAGACCTCCTGTTGAAACGACGTCAAGGCCCGTCGTACCCTTGATGAGCTCTTCCACCGTCTGCTGGCCCGAGTTTTCAATGTCTCTGGATGTGATGACCGTGACCGAGCTTCCTCCGGCATCGCTGATCCTGTTGAGGGTCTTGGTCGCGGAAACGACGACCTCCTGACCGATATAGCCTTTTGACGTCTCTTCCGCCTGCAGCCCCTTGCTGCAAAGCATTGCGGCCATCAGAATGGCTAGTTTTTTCCTGTTCATGCTGTTGTCCTGTGTTGAATTGATAAATACATCAACAGACAGGGGTTAACCATAGAGGCAGTGTGCGCACTGACGGAATACACCTTGATACATGACGTTTCAAACGAGCTGGCAGCAGCTGTCGGAGAGCGATAATCAGCCCTGGCTTTGCCGGGCTCGATCAGAAATTCTGTCAGAAATCACTGGGATGACCGAAATATACGCCTTTGCCTGACTATAACCCGTAGTCGTGTCACTGAGCAAAGAGCTAACTGGCAGGTCTCCTGACTATGCGGCCAATGTGGTGCAGCCTTCCCACCCCGTCCCTGGAGGACCTGGGCAGTGACTTGCATCGACTGCTGCGTTCTGGCATGTGGCCATGCCTGTCAGCGGCAGCTTGCCGTGTACAGTTGCGGGTACAGTGTACGAATCTCACGTACTTCCCTATTCTCCGGCTTTCAAGCCGGCACCAGCTATCATGTGAAAGAACATCTTTCTTTGCGGCACATAAATAACGAATTCCATCAAAAAAAACAATGGCCGTCAATCGATACGGCCAAGAATTTCCCCTGTCTTTCGACGCCGGTACTCGAACACTTCGTCGAGGCGACGGCCGACGATCAGCGCATCGACCAGGTCTCCGAAGCCCTCCATCGGCAAACGGTACTCAACAATATCGGTCATCTCCACACCACCTTCTATCGCCCGGAACTCGTGGCGGTGATTCCACTGCTCGTAAGGCCCTTCGAGCTGGCGATCCTCAAAGGAATCCGGTTTCGATACCCTGACTATCTCCGTCGTCCATTGTACAGGAAGCATCATGAACGGGTAAAGGATATAGGAGAGGATCATGCCTTCATGGATCGGCTTGTCACCACTTCCGGCAGTAACCCTGAACATCATCTCCGGTGGGGTAATCCGGGCGAGGTTGGCCGGTATCGAAAAAAAATCCCAGGCTTTATCTATGGAAACGGGCAGCTTCTGTACCCACATTTTTTTATGCAGACTCATCGAAATAAACTCTTCGTTACCTATTTGGGCAGGTTCACAACAAATAACCCTGCTACCAATAGAACGCGGAAACGGCTCAAAAAGTATCCCTTTGGCTCTTTTGCTGCTGCTGTTTACCTTTGACCATCGCAGGCATCCGCAAATCCGACCCCCGTACCATGGCAAAAGCGACCGTAGCAGCCGTCGTCACCCCCGATACCGGCAACCCCAGAACCGTCCTGCTCACCAGGCGGAACGTATCTCCGTTCTTGGGCTTATGGTGCCTGCCGGGTGGCCATGTCGACGACTTCGAAACCGTAGCCGATGCGGTCCGTCGCGAAGTGTTTGAAGAGACCGGCCTCAATTTCATACCCGAAGAGTGCCTCGGCTGGTTTGAGGAGATCTTTCCCGAGCACCGGTTCCACGCCGTGGCGTTGGTTTTCCGCGGACCGGGCGAAGGCACGCTGAAGCATCAGCCCGACGAGGTTTCGGAAATAGCGTGGTTCGCTCTCGAAAAAGCGCTGACCATGAACCTCGCATTCAATCACAACCTTGTGCTCCAAAACTATGCCCGTTCGCTCGCCCCATAACCCTGCATCAATCCCTCTTGTGTGCGTCGTCCTTCTCCTGTCGATGCTTGCCGGATGCACACGGCAGCCATCCAGGAAAACGGAAGACTCCGACCACCCCCGCCGCATCGTCAGCCTGGCGCCGAGCGTTACCGAGATGCTCTACGCGATCGGGGCCGGCGAGTTGCTTGTCGGAAGGACGAGCGCATGTGACTGGCCGGAAGAAGCGAAAAAAGTGCCTGTGATCGGCTCATTCGGTCACCCTTCGCTCGAGGTGCTCGCTGCGGCTCAACCTGACCTGGTGATCGACGTCGATCTTGCCGACGAACAGATCGGCAGAAAGATTGCCGCGATGAACATCCGACGCGAACCGATCCAGTGCAGGAGGCCCGAAGATGTCCCGCCGGCGCTCAGGAAGCTCGGGGTCCTGACCGGTCATACCCGACAGGCTGACAGCCTCGCCGGAGTGATCGAAAAAGGGCTCGCGTCGTTCCGGAAAGAGGCTGAACTCAGAACGAACAAAACGGGCATATACCTCGAAATCTGGAACGATCCGCTCTGGACGGGCGGCAGGCACAGCTTCACCTCCAGCATGATTGCCTATGCCGGAGGCCGCAACATTGGTGATGCGGTCGACAAGGAGTATTTCGAAATCTCTCCCGAATGGGTCATCCGCCAGAATCCCGATGTAATTGCCTGCATGTACATGTCGAAAAAAAGTCCTGCAAGTGAGATCGTCGGGAGCCGGCCCGGCTGGTCGGGAATCAATGCGGTAAAATACGGCCGTGTCTATGGGGATTTCGACAACAACATCTACCTTAGACCAGGGCCAAGGGTACTCGAAGGAATTGCGAGCCTTAAATCCCTTCTGGAGAGTCCTGTTCCAGTCTCCAGGTAACAGAAGCCGGATTCAGCGTCCATGCAATCCTCCGGGAACAGAGATCCGGGGATTCGATCCTCGGGGGCTCCATAACCTGCAGGTGGAAATTAAACGGGATTTAAAGCATGGTTCCAACAGGGCTGCCGCCTGATCAGAAGGTCGGCGGCAGGAGACTCAACCATCAGAAACAGGCACCTCCATGAAAACCGACAACAACGATCAGGCCTCAAAAAGACGGCTCGAAGAAAACATCTGCGTTCATATCTTCTCGGTGTCGGCTGCCATGGTCGGAGTATGCCTGACGGTGATCGGCATTATCCGTGTAGTGATCAAAACCCAGGGCGCGACTACGATCGCGGACGATCTCCTTGCCATGAATGCGCTGCTTTTTCTCATTTCCTGCATCTTGTCCTATTGGGCGATGCGCAGGCAAGGGCTGGCCCAAATGCATAAAATCGAGCGTGTGGCCGACATTACCTTCATTTGTGCCCTGATATTCATGGTGGTGATCTGCGTAATCATCACCTACGAGATCTCTTACCACGATTCCATGCCAATGCTGCATCAAAGCCTGCGGAGATTTTCCCTCATGCAACCGCTGACGTTCGCCTGATCCCGGCCTCGAAATTGATCCATCGATCCGGACGGACAAGGCAAACAGACAGATAGTAAGCACGAGGCTTCATTATATTGGCACTCCGTTTCGTCATGGCAGGCGATTTTTGTATTTTGGGGCTTTTCCGCTTCATCCAACGGCTTGCCTTTCATGAAAAAATCACCGCTGTCTCCGCTGGTCATCCTGTTCATGACTGTACTGCTCGACCTGATCGGCTTCGGCATCGTGCTGCCGCTGCTGCCGACCTATGCGAAACAGCTCGGAGCGTCACCCTTCATGATCGGCCTGATAGCCGCGATCTATTCATCGATGCAGTTCATCTTTTCACCGATCTGGGGAAAGTTGAGCGACAAGATCGGACGACGGCCGGTAATGCTATCGAGCATCTTCCTGGCTTCGATCTCCTACATTTTCCTGTCTCAGGCAGCCTCTATTCCTTTGCTGATACTGGCCCGATCGATGTCCGGCATCGGCTCGGCGAACATCTCGGCCGCCCAGGCGTCGATAACCGACCTGACCGATTCAAAAAGCCGTTCCGGAGCCATGGGCATGCTCGGCGCTGCATTCGGCATCGGCTTCATCATTGGCCCGGTCATCGGCGGCGTCCTGATGACGAACTACGGCATCTCGATGGTGGGCATCGTGGCCGCAGTACTCAACAGCTTCAATTTCATCCTCGCACTCTTTTTCCTGACCGAATCGAACACTCATGCGGTCAGCATCGCTTCACTGTTTAAACGGGGCTCCAGAACCCTCCATGCCGACAACTCACTGATCGCATCCCTTAAAAGAAAAGGCACAGCCTACTCGGAGACGCTCCAGTCGGCCTTCAGTTCGAGGCCTGTGGCCCTCATGATGATCCTCAATTTCATCTATTCGCTGGCCATCGTGAACATGCAGGTATCAGCCATCCTGCTATGGAGCGATTTTTACCATGCCACGGAACAGCAGATCGGTTACCTGTTCGCTTTCGTCGGATTCATTTCGGTCATTATCCAGGGGGGGATGCTCCCGAAGATCGGCAAGAAGTTCGGTGAGCACAAACTGATGCTGTTCGGCCATATCACCTCGTTTATCGGCGTATTTTTCGTCCCGTTCGTGCCACAGCACTCCCTTTTTTCGATCGGCCTGATCATCCTCTTCTTCTTTGCGATCGGCACGAGCCTGGTCAACCCCCTCATCATATCCATGATCTCCCTCTACAGCTACAAACAGAAGCAGGGACAGATCATGGGGTTCGCCCAGGCCATCAACGCCCTTGCCCGCATCCTGGGGCCATTCAGCGGAAGCATCCTTTACGGCGTCGACCATCATTTTCCCTATGTCCTGGCTGGTGCGCTGACCATCCTCGGAACCGTCATTTCGTTACGACTGTTCAAATACGAGATCGAAGCGCTCGAACCCACGCCGGCGATAACCGAATAGTTGCAAAACTTCAGCAATGACAAGGAGTAGATCATGCGTATAGGCGTTGCAGGCGTCGGCAAGCTCGGCGAGTACCATACCGGCATTCTGAAGGATATCGCATCCTCAGTACAGGATGTCGAATTTTCCGGTGTGTTCGACATGAGCCGGGAACGGCTGGAGGAGATTGGCCGCAAATATTCTGTCCGTTGCTTTTCCTCCCTGGAGGAGATGGCCGCGTCGTGCGATGCGGTCGTGATCGCCACGACCACAAGCTCACACTTCGAGATCGCCCGCCAACTGCTGAAAGCAGGCTTGAGCCTGTTCATCGAGAAACCGATCACGACGACCCTTGAAGAGGCTGACGACCTGATCCGTCTCGAACATGAAAAAGGGCTTACCATCCAGGTTGGCCATATCGAGCGCTTCAACCCGGCGTTGCTGGCTGTAGAGCCCTATGTCGGCGAACCGATGTACATCCAGGCTGAGCGGCTCAGCGGTTTTTCGAAGCGGGTAACCGACGTCTCCGTCGTGCTCGATCTCATGATCCACGACATCGATCTCGTATTGTCGCTGATCAGGTCCGACATCAAGAGCATCGCGGCCTCAGGTGTCAAGGTCTTCTCGAACGAGTTGGACATGGCAACGGCGAGAATCGAGTTTGAAAACGGCGCCATCGCCAACGTGACGGCAAGCCGGCTGAGCAGGAGCCGGATGCGCAAGCTCCGTTTCTTCAGCAGGAACCCGAAATGTTATGCATCCATGGACTTCACCAACGGCAAGTCAGAGGTGTTCCGCCTGGTGAAACAGGATCAGCTTTCGTCGAAAAACCCGATAAAGAATTTCGCATCGAAAAAAATCCTCGAACAGTTCGGCGAGATACAGGGCTCCCTGAAAGATCTGGTGCTCGATTACGTGAGCCCCGACGTCCCGAAAGTCAACGCTCTCAAGCTTGAACTGGAGCATTTCATCGACGCTCTCCGAAACGGGAGGCCTGCCGTCGTCACCTCCGCAGACGGACGCAGGGCCCTGATGGTGGCAGACCGCATCACTGAAGAGATACGGAAAAACACTGCCGACCTTGACTGAATCCTTCCAGATGAATAGCGAGTCTGATCCCATGCTGACGTTCGAACACGAAGACATTCCCGAGTCCATTTACCGTATCGGCGACCTTGCTGACGAAGAGGGACTGCCCTGCTACCTGGTCGGCGGCTATGTGCGCGACCTCTACATGAAGAGGCCGTGTACCGATATCGACATCATGGTGATCGGCGATCCTGTGCCCTTCGCCCGAAAAATCGTCGAGCGGCTTGGCGGCAGGCATTTCGTGCTGTTCGAACGCTTCCGTACGGCTCAGCTTGAATTGGGCGATGGAAACGGCGGCAATTTCAAGCTTGAGATCGTCGGCGCCCGAAAGGAGAGCTATAATCCGGAATCCCGTAAACCGATCACGAGCATCGGTACGATAGAGGACGACCTCTCAAGGCGTGACTTCACCATCAACGCCCTCGCGCTGAGCCTGAACGTCGCTGATCGCGACAACGTCGTCGACCTGTTTGACGGGATGCTCCACATCCGCCAGGGTCTGCTCAAGACCCCGCTCGACCCCGAAAAAACCTTTTCGGACGACCCGCTCAGAATGATGCGAGCAGCAAGGTTCGCATGCCAGCTGGAGTTCAGGCTCGACAGACAGACTCTGGATGCGATGAGCGCAATGAACAGCCGCATCCAGATCGTTTCGCGGGAACGGGTCAGCAACGAATTCCTGAAAATCATGCAGTGCCGCAAGCCCTCGATCGGCCTTGAGATACTTCACTCGACAGGGCTCCTGAAAGAGATCATCCCCGAACTGGCCGCCATGGCGGGCATCGAACAGGTCGACGGACTCGGCCACAAGGACACGCTGTTCCACACCTTCCAGGTGGTGGACAACCTCTCGACCCATTCCGACAAGCTCTGGCTCAGGATCAGCGCACTTTTCCACGACATAGCCAAGCCGATAACCAAGCGTTTCAGCCAGGGAACCGGCTGGACCTTCCACGGGCACGAAGCGGTAGGAGTCAAGGTGGTATCCAGGATCTTCAAATCGATGAAATGGCCCCTTGAGCCCATGGAATACGTTCAGAAGATGGTCCGGCTGCATCATCGCCCCATTCCGCTCTCCAAGGAGGAGATCTCGGACTCTGCCATTCGTCGGCTCATGTTCGAGGCGGGTGCGGACCTGGAGGACCTGATGTCCCTGTGCCGTGCCGACGTGACCAGCAAAAACCCGCGCAAGGTGCAGCGGATCATGCAGAATTTCAACAACGTCGAAGAGAAGATCGCCGAGGTTGGAGAGAAGGACCTGCTCGCCAGATGGCGACCCCCGGTAAGCGGAAACGACATCATGGAGATGCTCCAGCTTTCCGAAGGACGGATGGTCGGCATCATCAAATCGCGTATGGAAAACGCGATCATCGACGGCCTTATCCCATACGACCGCCAGGCTGCGCTCGATTACGTGATGGAGATATACCGTGAACTGCAGGACGAAATCGCGAAAAAGCCCTGACCGGCCCAGCCTTCGCCTTTCGGTTTTTTTCTCACCTGCACCGGATTATATTACGCTCATATTTTGTTAACCATGCTTTTTCAACCATAAGTTATCCGACCTTGATACCACGTTACTCGCCGAAGGACATCTCGGCAATCTGGACAGACGATGCGAAGTTTGAACGCTGGCTGCAGCTTGAAATCGCGGCAGTCGAAGCCCGTATGGAAGCCGGTCTCGTCCCGGCCGATGCCCTTTCGACCATCAGGGAAAAGGCAAAGTTCAACGTGGAGGAGATCCTGGTCATCGAGCGTGAAACCAAACATGACGTCATCGCCTTCCTGACCAACGTCGCAGGCTACGTCGGACCTGACTCCAGGTACATCCACGAAGGACTGACCTCTTCAGACGTTGTAGACACCTGCCTTGCCATGCAGATGCGCGATGCCGGCAAAATCATCGTCAAGGAGATCGAGTCGCTCATCGAAGTGATCGCCAGACGTGCCGTTGAACACAAGTATACGCTGCAGATGGGCCGTACTCACGGCATCCATGCAGAGCCGACGACCTTCGGGCTCAAACTGCTGCTCTGGCACGAGGAGATGAAAAGAAACCTCGAGCGCATGAAACGCGCCCAGGAGATCATTTCCGTGGGTAAGATTTCCGGCGCAGTCGGCACCTACCAGCACCTATCGCCAGACATCGAGGCCGCCGTCTGCAAAAAACTCGAACTCACGCCCTCCTCCATTTCGACCCAGATCCTGCAGCGCGACCGGCACGCGGAATATGCGACCACCCTGGCGATAATCGCCTCGTCGATCGAAAAGTTCTCCGTCGAGCTTCGCCACCTGCAGCGCACCGAAGTCCGTGAGACCGAAGAGTTTTTCAGCAAGGGGCAGAAAGGCAGCTCGGCAATGCCGCACAAGCGCAACCCGATCACCTTCGAACGCCTGACCGGCCTTGCAAGGGTCGTACGCTCCAACTCGATAGCAGCCATGGAGAACGTGGCGCTCTGGCACGAACGCGACATTTCGCACTCTTCCGTCGAACGCGTCATCATGCCCGACTCGACGATCGCCGTGGTGTACATGCTTCGCACCTTCAGTGAGGCCATCGAAACCCTGCTGGTCTATCCGGAGAGGATGGAGCAGAACTTCGATACCTCTTACGGCCTGACCCTCTCCCAGACACTGCTGCTCGCACTGACCGGCAAGGGGCTCACCCGCGAAGACGCCTACCGCCTGGTTCAGCGCAACGCCATGAAGAGCTGGGAAGAGAAGGTCCAGCTCAAGGAACTCGTGCTTCAGGACGAGGAGATCCTCGCACACATCCCTGAAAGCGAAATCGCCATGCTGTTCAGCCCTGCGACCACCCAGCAGAAACTGAAGAAAAGCGTCGACACCATCTTCAGTCGCAACGGACTCTGAGGCTGCAAAAGCCACACTTCACGAAAAAAGCGGCAAAATGCCGCTTTTTTCGTTTCTATTCGAAATAATCCCTTTTGGCCCTTGGGTCTTTTACCTTTTCTCCTTTTAACCCCAGCCTTCTTCCTAATCGAACATCGAAAGCTGCGGATCACCCTTAAGTGGCTGGCTGGCCTTGAACTCGCGATACCGGTTGATCAGTGCGTTCGTCGAAGCATCATGGCTTCCTATCGCCTTCCCTGCGTCCAGTTCAGGCAAAATCACTTTAGCCAGCTGCTTGCCAAGCTCCACGCCCCACTGGTCGAATGAATTGATGTCCCATACGACCCCTTGAACGAACACCTTGTGCTCATAAAGGGCGATAAGGCTGCCGAGGATAAAGGGATTAAGTTCGTCGAGCACGATGGTGTTGGTCGGACGGTTGCCGGGAAACACCTTGTGCGGAAGAAGCATTCTCAGCTCGAGCCCTTCGTAGCCGGCCGCTTCGAGTTCGGCGCGCGCCTCCGCCTCGCTTTTACCGCACATAAGGGCCTCAGTCTGCGCAAAACAGTTGGCGACGAGCATGTCGTGATGCGGGCCGATAGGGTTCTGGGTTTTAAGCGCGACGATGAAATCAGCAGGAACAATCCCGGGGCCCTGATGCAGCAGTTGGAAAAATGCGTGCTGGGCGTTGGTGCCGGGTTCACCCCAGATCACCGGGCCGGTGGCATAGTCGGTTTCCCTGCCTACCCTGTCGACCCGTTTGCCGTTGCTTTCCATGTCAAGCTGCTGCAGATAGGCAGGAAAACGATGCAGATACTGGTCATAGGGTATAATGGCATGCGAACGGGCATCGAGGAAGTTGTTGTACCAGATCCCCAGCATGGCCATAATGACCGGCATGTTCTCCTCAAATGGGGCGTTCTGGAAGTGCTCATCCATGGCATTTGCCCCGGCAAGCAACTCGCTGAAGCGGTCAAACCCGAGATAGAGCGCAATGGATAGCCCGATGGCCGACCAGAGCGAATAGCGCCCCCCGACCCAGTCCCAGAAACGGAACATATTTTCGGCATCGATCCCGAACTCCTCGACCTGCTTCCTGTTCGTGGACACCGCAACGAAATGGCTGGCCACATGCGCCCGATCAACCGCCCCGGTGAGGAACCAATCCCTGGCGCTCATCGCGTTGGTCAGGGTCTCCTGCGTCGTGAAGGTCTTCGAGGCTACGATGAAAAGGGTCGTCTCGGGTTTGAGGCCCCTGAGGGTCTCGGCAAGATGCGAACCGTCGATATTCGACACGAAATGAACGCGAAGGCTACCGTGCGCGAAAGGTTTGAGAGCCTCTGTCACCATGTATGGGCCGAGATCGGAGCCGCCGATACCGATATTGACGACATCGGTCATCCGCTTTCCGGAATAACCTCTCCACTCCCCGGATATCACCTTTCCACAAAATGATTTCATCTGATCGAGGACGGACGAGACCTCCGCAGAAACATCATCGCCATCGATCACCATGCTGTATCCCGGAGGACGCCGAAGCGCAGTATGCAGCACTGATCGCCGTTCGGTGAAATTGATCACTTCACCACCGAACATCTGCCTGCGCTTCTTTTCGAGACCCGTACTCCGTGCGAGGTCAAGGAGAAGTTCCATGGTACGCGCCGTTATCCTGTTTTTCGAATAGTCGAGGTGAATACCCGGCGATGAAACGGAAAAACGGATATTACGATCCTGCTCAGTCCTGAACAGATCGCTGATTGCGGTTTTCTCGATATCATGATGGTGCGATACCAGGGCGCTCCATTCGGCACTGCGGGAAAGATCCATGTTCTGGAAGAAAGTTAGAGGTGGAATCAAGAGTTAACCGGGGTAAACTAAAAGGGAATATAATGCAATGACAGGACACTCCCGTCGGAACTCGTCCCGATATCGATGCTCTCGGCAAAATGCCGGATAATCCTGAGTCCCCTGCCGTTCAAGGCAGACGATTCGTCATCATCGGCGGGAGTGTCGAGCTTTTTCAGGTCGAAACCTTTTCCGCAATCAGCCACATCTACCTGCAGGGATCGTCCGGAAACCGATTGCCGGCAACGGAAAACGACCGAAACCGGACCATCAGGGCACTCCTTGTTGCCGTGCAGCACAGCGTTGACAAACGCCTCGTGCACGGCGAGTTCAAGAACCGGGATAAACTTCTCGCTGTATCCTTCGATCCTGCAGACCGTGTTTACGCACCCCCTCAACTCCCCGCAACGGGTGATGCTGCCACAAAAAGCGATGCGGTAAATATTCATCGGCCCCTGCCGCCCTGTTGAAACGTTTAACCCAGTCCTGACAATGTATGCACAGGCAGGCTTCGGCACAAATGCCCCAAAAAAGCCATGGCGCTTATTTATTTAAGTCCTATACCTCTTTTTATTAATTAATTCTTACTTTTTTGTATTTTTATATTAGATTTTTATATTTACCAGTAATTCTCATTAAGAGAATACAACGGCACGCCAAACAGCAATCCCGAAATCAGGTCAAGATGGATTGACTGGCGTGATAACCAAAATGTTTTTTCTTAAAAGCACGCATAACAACACAACAAAAGGAGTAAACCTCAATGAAAAAATCAGCGAAACTTCTGACCCTTGCCGTAGCGTTGATCGCAGGATTCGGCACAAGCACTGCGCAGGCTGCCGATGGCGGGTTCAAGATAGGGGCGGATCTGGTAAGCAGCTATGTATGGAGAGGCACTGAATACGGCAACTCGCCTGCCGTACAGCCTGCTGTTTCCTATACCATTCCTGGCACAGGCGGTATCGTCGTCGGCCTCTGGGGCTCATACGCGATCAACGGCAACTCTGACCGTTACAAGGAAGTCGACGCATCCATCACCTTCCCTGCCGGACCGCTGAGCTTCACGGCTACAAACTACAATGTGCTGCCGAACTATTCGAACCTGGCCAAATCGAAAACATTCAACTTCGACAAGGACGGACCGAACGTGGTGGAAGTAAGCGCAGCATATGCTTCGGGCAATCTCGCACTTCTTGCCGCGATCAACGTTGCAGGCAAAGACACCGACAATGCAAAATACTGTGAAGCAAGCTACAAGTTCTACGACAAGGACGGATACAGCGCCAAGGGTGTAGCCGGAATGGGCAACAAGAACTTCTATGGCGACGGATCAAGCGACAAATTTGTCCTCGTCAACACCGGCATCTCTGTCTCCAAGGACAGGTACACCGCTGCCTATGTGTACAACCCGAACACCGAAGCATCTAGCCTGGTGTTCATGGCATCGTTCTGATCGTGTGGAAGTTCTTTTCGAAGTTGGGTTGAAGACAAAACGAAAAAGGAGCTCGATGAGCTCCTTTTTCGTTTTATGCGCGTCAAGGGCGATATGATCAGATTGCCCTTTCGTAGATCACATACTCTTTATAAGGCTTTCCACCGATAACCTGCGCAAGCTTGCTCATCGCGTCGTTCGACTTGAGCACCCAGCTCATTTCGCTCGCGAAAACGCCGTGCTTTCCTCCGTAATCTGCGATCTGGGTGTTCATGATGCTGTCGATACCCTTGTTCCGGTATTCGGGCAGAACTCCCATCACTATGGTCCTTACCATGCTGATATTGCGTTTGTACCAGAGATACTTGACGAGTCCCCATGGGGTGAACGGGTTTCCGTTGACGTGCTTGAGCGCCTGGTTGATGTCGGGCAGCGAGAGCGAAAATCCGATCGTCTTGCCCTCCCGGTTCTCGACAAAATAGATATAATGGGGATTTGCAATCGGTTTGAGGCTCTTGGCGAGAAAATCGAACTCCTTGTCGGTCATGGGTACGAATCCCCAGTTCTTCTCCCAGGCCCCGTTGTAGATGTCCCTCATTTTCTCGATTTCGTTATCGAAATTCTTCATGTCGAGAATACGGATGGATAGTCCCTCCCGTTTCATGACATGCTGCGAAATGCGACGCAGACGCTCGATATCTATCATTTTCTGGTCGATATACCATGCGAGCAACTCCTGGGCGACCTTGTGACCGCTTTTCAGGCACAGATCGTTGTAGTAGGGAGGATTGTAGAGCATCAGGAACACCGGCGGACTGTCGTACCCGCGAACGAGCATACCGCACTGATCGTTCATGGATGGGCTCACCGGCCCCCTCATGGCATCGAGTCCCTTGCTTTTCAGCCAGATCGAAGCAGCATCGAACAGTGCGTTGGCCACCATCTGATCGTTCAGACACTCGAAAAAGCCCCAGAAACCTACTTTGTCAGCATGAATCTCGTTATGCCGCCTGTTCTGGATAGCGGCGATCGTACCTGCCATAACGCCGTCCTTCCAGGCGGTAAACATTGCGAGGTCAGCGTGATCGTAGAGCGGATAACTTTGGGTATCGAGCGTTTTCATGTAATCGGAAATCACCGGAGGCACCCAGTTACGGTTCAGTTCAGGGTCGTTCCGATAGACCTTCCAGGCAAACCTGATGAACTGTTTCCGCTCATGCGTGGTGGTGACACGTCTGATTTCGATGCTCATGATGGCCAATTGTTTGTGATGGGTGATTCGAGAAAAAAGAATCCCCTTCTCGAAGGGGAACCCAAAGCCGGAAGTTCCGACCTATGCCTTATTCGAAAGCATTCCCGGGTTTCAGGCCCAAAGACTTCAAAACATAAACCATGGGGCAGAATCCGGTGAATGCGCTCTGAAAAAGGTTCAATCCTACGAAGCCGGTAAACCAGAGCCAGTTCTGGTTATGATATATGGAGAGCAGAACGCTGCCCAAGACGAACACCCCGGCAACGGCAAAAACAACGCGATCGATATTCATGTCCCTGCTGAAAGATTATAGTTGAAAGTATCTGTGATGGGCCGAGGCCATGCCTACGAGCGTAAACTGCGCATAAAGTCGGCGCCGCCCCGAAGCATCCTGTCAGTCTCGTCCCACGAAACACACTCATCGGTGATCGACACACCGTACCTGAGGGTGCCGGGATCAACCGGAAACGGCTGGCTTCCGGAACATATATTGCTTTCGATCATCACCCCGGCAATACTCCTGTTCCCACTCTTTTTCTGATCGAGAATGTCCTCCCAGACCTTGATCTGATTCTCGAATTTCTTGCCTGAGTTGGCGTGGCTGCAATCAACGATGAGATACCTGGCGAGCTCTGCTTTTTCGAGCTGTATTTCTGCGGTCCTGATACTTTCAGCGTCGTAGTTCGGACGGTCAGCCCCCCCGCGAAGCACAAGGTGACCATAGGGGTTTCCCTTGGTTGTTATGACGCTGCTGTGGCCCTCCTGATCGATGCCCAGGAAACTGTGCTGGTGCATGGCCGAACGGATGGCATCTACAGCCACCTGAAGACGTCCGTCAGTCGAATTCTTGAATCCTACCGGCATCGACAGGCCGCTGGCCATCTGCCGGTGGGTCTGGGACTCGATGGTACGGGCTCCGATTGCGGCCCAGCTGATCAGGTCTGCAACGTACTGGGGAGAAATCGGATCAAGGAATTCAGTCCCCGTCGGCAGTCCCATCTCGTTGATTTCGATCAGAAGCTTGCGGGCATGGTACAATCCGTGCTCGATATCATACGTATCGTTCAGGTGCGGGTCGTTGATGAACCCTTTCCAGCCGATGGTGGTCCTCGGTTTCTCGAAATAGACGCGCATGATGATGCAGAAACGATCCTCAAGCTCCTTGCGGAGCGAGACCAGTTTCATGGCATAGTCCCTGGCCGCCTTCATGTCGTGAATGGAACATGGGCCGACAATGACAAGCATCCTGCTGTCCCTGCCGGTCAGGATGTCCTCAACCTCACGACGGGCGCTGCATACGGTATCCGCGATATGCTCCGTGACGGGCAGCTTTGCCTTAAGGGCTCGCGGTGAACTCAAAGTGATAATTCGTGAAACTCTTAAATCCTGTAACTGTTGCATTCGTTTTACTGAAAATAATCGTCAATAATTTCTGGTTTGCCCTAAAGATAAGAAAACAACCATAATAATGGGACTGGTGACCTATTAATTCCCTGCTCTCACTTACAGCCATAAAACAGGAGAACCTGCCGTCCGGCAGGTTCTCCTGTTCCTACATACTGGTATGACTATGGACGGAAACCTCTCACTCGCCCTTGCTGAAATCGATAGAGAGCCAGCCCTGATCGAACGAGGCGCCGGTTGACTCGAGGCCTGCGATGAAAATCGGGAGAGCCACGATCTTCTGGTAATCGCCGATACGGATGGTCAGATCATCGCCAAGCTTGAGAATCTTGGGTTCGAGACCCATGTCTTCCATGAAGGGCAACTTGACGCGAACCGTGTAATGGCCGTCGGAAACCTTGATGATGTTGATCGGGTCCTCCTTGAAGAAGATATCAAGGGGATTTTCGTCTCCATAGACCTTCTCGCCGACCCTCCGAAGCATGTCGATACCGACGACTTCGTTGTCGAACAACGGCACTTCTGCGATCGGGATCGGAGCAAAAGCATCCCTGATCTGGTCGATGTATTTCTGCTGGATCGCACGCCATTTCTGGAAGTACGGGTCAGGGCTCTCGTCAGGCATGACGCGGTTGATGGTGATCCTGTCGACGGTAATACCGTAAAGGTTCAGGTAGGTCAATGCGCGCATCGACTCCTTGATGACCATCTTCTCAGGGTTCATCACCAGACGCATGGTGGTCTTGGTGCCGTCTGCGAGCAACTCGATGATGCCTTCGGTTGAAGAGAACAGGTTGTCGACCTTTTCGTAGACCTCTTCAGGTGCGACGAAATCGTCAAGCTTCTTGACCCTCTTGGACAGGGGGCGAATCATCGGCTTGACCATGTATTTCTCGACGTTGCGGATAAATTTGATGAACCAGCCGAAGGTTTCGGGCAGCGAAAGCAGCCTGAGGGTTTCGCCGGTCGGAGCGCAGTCGACGACCAGGAGATCGAAATCTTTCTGCTCTTCGTTGTAGCGTTTGATATAGGAAAGCGAGAAAAGCTCTTCCATACCGGGAAGAACACCCATCTCTTCAGCGTAAACACCTTCGATTCCTCGTGACGCCATAAGGTGCGCGAAGTGCTCCCTGACTACATCCCAGTTGAGGTTCAGATCGCCGAAAACGCTGACCTCCTGACCCCAGAGGTTTTCAGTGATCTTTACCGGCGACGGGCCAAGCTCCACATCGAGCGAGTCACCGAGGCTATGTGCCGGATCAGTCGACATAATGAGGGTTTTATACCCCATATCTGCTGCTTTCAGGGCCGTCGCTGCCGCAACTGAGGTCTTGCCGACGCCTCCCTTACCGGTGAAAATGATATTACGCATACGTGTTGTTGTACCTTTTGTATAGGTGGTTGAAAAAACTATCCGTATCGCCGAATTCCAGGTCTTCCGGTGCGTTCGAATATGAAACGCTTAAGATAAGAAAATTCTTCGTTGATATGAAAAACAACTATGAAAGTCGCGCTGTATATCACTGAAAACTGCCACAAAAAAAACTGCATAATCACACCACCCGGAACATCGCCCGATCCGCTCATTTTTTGCGATGGCTTGCCTTGACGGCCTTGCCTTTGGCTGCCTTGCCTTTGGCTGATTTGATCTTGACCGCCTTGCGACCCTTACCTGCCTTTACGGCGCTGACTTTCGCCGAACCTTTCTTGCCCTTGATTTTGGAAACAGCGCCCTTTGAGGCTGACCGGGAACTCACCGCCTTGAAGATGACAAGCTTCTGGCCGGGTTTCAGTTTGGCGCTTTTCAGGTCGTTCCAGTCAATAAGCTGACTGACTGCACAACCATATTTCCTGGCAACTCCGGCGATCGTTTCGCCTTTCCTGACCAGGTGGGTTTTACGGCTGCGGGAGCTCTCCGTCGGACCTTCCATGTTCCGCACCATGGCGTAGAGACGCTGTTTCTCGGCGACCTGTTCGGCATGATAGGCATAGATTTCCTGCTCTTTCTGGACGAAAGGCTGGATATATTTTTTGGGCAGGCGAAGCATGTTGGGCGTCGTGACCGGAGCGGGAATCAACCCGACCTTGTACTGCGGGTTAAGGAATTTGAGATCCTCAAGGGGGACGCCGATGGTTTCCTGTACCTGTTCGAAAGACAACGGTGCGTTGACCGGGACCCTGTCGGTATCCGAATAGAGGTACCCTGGCTCTGCAGGTTTTATGTTGTGCTCGCGGTAATAGTTCATCACGTAGGTGACAGCGATGAATGCCGGCACATACCCGCGGGTTTCCTGCGGAAGATATGGCCAGATAGTCCAGTAATCCCTTGCGCCTCCAGAGGCCCTGATGGCCTTCTGAACATTGCCGGCGCCGGCGTTGTAGGCCGCAAGCACCAAGAACCAGTCTCCGAACATGCCATAAAGGTCCTGCAGGTGCTCGCAGGCGGCAATCGTCGCCTTGTTGGGATCGTAACGGTCCTCTATGAACGATGAGGACTGAAGGCCATACATCTTTCCGGTTCCGCTCATGAACTGCCATAACCCGCGCGCGCCGGCATGGGAAACCGCCGTGGGGTTCAGCGCAGACTCGACAACGGCGAGGTATTTCATTTCAGCGGGAATGTTGTACTCGCGGAGCTTGTCTTCGAAGAGCGGGAAATAGACCTTGGTCAGGCCAAGAACCTTGGAGACCATCTTACGCTTGTCCACTGCGTAGACACGGATGAATCCCTTTACGTGCGGATTGTAGACGAGCTTGAACTGGCTTTTTTTACCAAGTTCCGCTATTCGCGATGCGTAGATCGAATCACTGAACTGCGGAACGAACTGCCTGGGATAAATGTCTCCCAGGAGGGACTCTGACGGAGAAAACCGGCTATCCTGAAAATAGGTGGTATTTACGAGGCTGTCGAGCATCTCTGACACGCCTGACTGCTTCGGGATCGGCGCATTTTCCTGTTCTGCGCCATACCCAACGCAGGAAAATGCGGCAACCTGCAAAAACAGGGAGAGAGAAAAAAGCCTGAACGTTGACAAAATCTTCACAAGCTGGGCAAGGTTAACAGTGAGATTGCATGAGCATGCTCCCATTCTTCAAAAATGTGACAGCTTGAACATAACCAGACCGTGCGATTAATACAAAAACTGCCCGTTTATCAACGCCCAGCCTGACTTTGCCGACCGGCAAAATCCCGTGGGATTTTCTGAAAGAGCGGTTTTCATCAAAAAGACAGACCCAGAACGCAGTTCAATTTTCCGGTATACCGATCGGTTTACAATCCGCCGTGCCGTAGGAGACTTTCCAGAGAAAAAGACCTGCGGGATCGACGGGAACAAGATGGTGCGAACGCACACCTCCCATAAGCATCATCGAAAACCCTTCCTCAGCCATACGCCCCAGACCGGTTTCGACCATACCTGAAACCAGATATCGCACCATGCTCCGGAGAAAACGGTTTGCCGTGATCCTGAATACATGGTACCGTCCCCAGCGATACCATACGGCGGAGGTGACCGTACACTCGCACCCCTCCTGCTGTGGATCTTCTTTCGAAAAAGCGGAAAAGTCGTGAGTTCCCGAAAGAGAGGAGGCGATCCTGTTCATGATTTCAGGATCAGGGCGTCCATGACAGCAACCGGCAAAACGTCCGTCGATAGCCGACGGCGTTTCGATCATGAAATAGCGGTACTCCCGCAACACGGCGCTGAACCGTGAATGAAACTCCTGACCTACCTGCCTCATACCGATGATCCTTATCGATCCGGGCAGAAGAGAGTTGGCCGAATGCAGGAGACGCCCAATCTCCAGGTTCGATCCGGTTGTGAAATTGGCAGTCTGGCCCCGGGCATGGACTCCCTTGTCGGTCCGTCCCGCCCCGTAGATCCTGACATCCTCCTGCACTATCCGGCCGAGAACCGACTCGATGGTACCCTGGACGGTGGGAATAGAACCCGCCTGCCGCTGCCAGCCTGAAAAGTCTGTTCCGTCATACTCGATATCCAGCCTGATATTTTTCATGAACCCTTGCCTGACTTTGGGGATGCCATGTTAGATCGCCATTATTTATATTGGTTTACAGATTATAATTATCTTTCTCGTTTTCATCCTGAAAATCCGGTAAAAAGCTTGACGACACCATCCCTCGACATCCTTCTCGAATCCCTCGGCACGGCAGGACGCCGTAAGTCATCGCCCAATTACGCAGTCCCGAACCTGTGGCGCAGCGAAAAAACCGGCATATCGACGGTAGATCCTGCCAGGTATTACAGCGACATCGTCACTGAAATTTTGGCATCTCCACGTGAAGATAAACATCGGATACGCAGAAGCGCATCGGAATGGAGCGGCGACGCCACGGTCTACAACCTGTTCGTCAGGTTTGCCAACGCGTTCGACCATGACCGTGACGGAAAAATCGGCCTGGAGCCATTGCCCTGCGGATTCAGGGAGACAGGCACCCTGCTCAAGGCGATCGCGATGCTGCCCTACATCAGGCGTCTCGGCGCCAACACCGTCTATCTCCTTCCGCTGACCAGCATCGGCATGGTGAACAGGAAAGGAGCTCTCGGCTCCCCGTACGCCATAAAAAACCCTTACATCCTCGATCCTGTGCTGGGCGAACCTGCGCTCGACCTGCCGACCGAGACCCAGTTAAAGGCATTTGTTGAGGCGGCCCACCTCATGGGCATGAGGGTCGTGTTCGAATATGTGTTCAGAACGGCCTCCATCGACAGCGACTGGGTTCCTGACCATCCGGACTGGTTCTACTGGATCCGCAGGAACAACGGCGATATGCCTTACGGAGCTCCGGGGTTCAACCACGACACGCTGGCGGAAATTTATGAAAAAGTGGACAAGCACGACCTGCGCGCCCTTCCCGAGCCTGACGAAACCTACCGGAAGCAATTCGTGTCGCCTCCCGGGAGAGTCTCGCTCCGCGACGGCGCCTATGAAGGCCAGGACAAAGACGGAAGCCCATGCGTGGTGGCAAGCGCTTTCTCGGACTGGCCTCCGGACGATCGCCAGCCACCATGGACAGATGTGGCTTACCTGAAGATGCACGACGATCCCCGTTTCAACTACATCTCCTACAACACCATCAGGATGTACGACGAGTCGCTCGACAGGCCCGAGTCGAAAAACGAAGCGCTCTGGGAGGAGATTTCCGGCATCATTCCGTGGTACAGGGAGCAATATGGAATCGACGGGGCAATGATCGACATGGGCCATGCACTCCCCCCGGCGCTCAAGGCGGCGATCGTATCAAAAGCAAGGATCGGCCAGCCTGATTTCGCCTTCTGGGACGAGAATTTCGATCCTTCGCCCCAGTTGAAGGAAGAGGGATTCAACGCCGTGTTCGGATCTCTCCCGTTCGTGATCCACGACGTCCAGTACATCAAGGGACTCCTGAATTTCCTGAACAGGAACGGTGTTGCAATTCCATTTTTCGCGACAGGGGAAAACCACAACACGCCAAGGGTCTGCCACAACCTCGCAGGCCAGGAGGCCGGACGACGCCGGTCGCTGTTCCTCTTCACCCTCGGGGCCATCCTGCCGGCAATGCCCTTCATACACTCGGGAATGGAGATCTGCGAATGGCATCCGGTCAACCTCGGCCTGAACTTCACCGACGAGGATCGCCTGCGCTTTCCGTCTGAATCCCTGCCGCTGTTCAGCGCAGGGGCGTGCGACTGGGAAAACGCCAACGGCCTTGAACCGCTCTGCGCTGATATCCGCAAAATCCTCGACATCAGGAATCGCTACATAGAACTGATCCGGTGCGGTGACCAGGGTTCGATCATACAACCATACATCTCCGATCCTGCCCTGTTGACCGTCATGAGGAAATCAGGGGGAAAAACCATTATTTTTGCCGGCAACAGCAACATGAATGACCGGATATCCGGGACGATGGAGTTCGACCAGCCAGAGATGGTTCTCCAGGAACTCATCAGCGGAGGTTCACTCCCGGTCGTCGATCACAAAACCATTCTCGATTTCGCCCCGGGCCAATGCTTCCTTTTCGAACTGCCCGAAGCTCCCGAAGTATCTCAGGCAAACAGTTGAAACTCTTTTTTGTTCCATTAAACCAGTAAATAAAAAACAATCATGTCACTCCTTATCATCGGATCCCTCGCTTTCGACGATATCGAAACCCCTTTCGGCCGCTCGGACAACACCCTTGGCGGCTCATCAACCTACATCGCCCTGTCAGCGAGCTATTTCACCGATCCGATAAGGATGGTCGGCGTCGTCGGCTCCGATTTCAATGAAAGCCATTTCGGGCTGCTCCATTCGAAAAATATCGATACCAAAGGAATCAAGGTGGTCGAAGAGGGCAAAACCTTCCGTTGGGCCGGTCGCTACCATTACGACATGAACACGAGGGACACCCTCGATACCCAGCTCAACGTCTTCGCGAGCTTCGACCCGAACATCCCGCATCAGTACCGTGAATCGAAGTTCATCTGCCTGGGCAACATCGATCCTGAACTCCAGATCAAGGTGCTGGACCAGATATCAAAACCTGAGCTGGTCATCTGCGACACGATGAACTTCTGGATCGAAGGCAAGCCCGAAGAGCTGAAGAAGGTCCTGGAACGGGTTGACATCTTCATCATCAATGACAGCGAAGCCCGCCTGCTCAGCGGCGACCCGAACCTGGTGAGAACGGCCCGGATCATCCGCAACATGGGCCCCAAGACCCTGATCATCAAAAAAGGCGAGCACGGCGCACTGCTGTTCACGGACAACGGCATCTTCGCAGCGCCTGCCTACCCGCTCGAATCGATCTTCGATCCGACCGGCGCCGGAGACACCTTCGCGGGTGGATTCATCGGCCATCTGGCACGCTGCGGCACCATCAACGAAGCTGAAATGAGGAAAGCCGTACTGTACGGAAGCGCCATGGCGAGCTTCTGCGTCGAGAAGTTCGGCACCGACAGGATCAACGACCTCGACCTGCTCGAAATCGAAGACCGTTACCAGAGCTTCCTTGACCTGTCACGTATCGAAGCATAAAGCAAACACGTAGTTCTGTTGTGCGTTTTCCCGGCAAACCGACACCCGGCGGACACTGATGTCCCCGCGTTGCGGTTTGTCGGGTTTCTTTGGCGACATAACGCCCGGAAAGATCCCTGCGTCCTCATTTTTTCGCCTTAACGCCCATATTCAAGAGCATACAACAACAACGCTTCAATGGCTTAACCATGGCTCAACTAACCCTTCTGGACCTTGCGTTCATTGCCGGTTATCTGCTGCTCACCCTTTTCATAGGCCTCTATTTCTCCTCAAGGGCCTCGGAAAACGTCGGAGAATTCTTCCTCTCCGGACGACAGCTCCCCTGGTGGATCGCGGGCACCGGAATGGTCGCCACGACCTTTGCCGCAGACACGCCTCTTGCCGTAGCGGGTTTCGTGGCCAGGAACGGCATTGCCGGAAACTGGGTCTGGTGGACCTTCGTTTCGGGCGGCATGCTGACAGTGTTCTTCTTCGCAAGGCTCTGGCGACGCGCCAATATCCTGACGGACCTTGAGTTCATCGAATTGAGGTACAGCGGCCGTGCAGCCACCTTCCTGAGGGGGTTCAAGGCGGTCTATTTCGGATTGTTCATCAACGCGGTCATCATCGGCTGGGTCAACCTGGCGATGTTCAAGATCATCAAGATCATGATACCCGGGATCAATCCGGAACTGACGATCGTGGGGCTGGTCATCTTCACGGCCATCTATTCGGGGATGTCCGGTCTTTGGGGCGTCTCGATCACCGACGCCGTGCAGTTCATCATCGCCATGGCAGGCTGCATCATCCTTGCCGTGCTTGCAGTGAACTCACCGGTCGTCGTCGCTGCTGGAGGGCTGAAAAATGCGCTTCCGGGGTGGATGTTCGACTTTTTCCCCTCATGGTCCGATACAGCAGGTTCAAGCATGACGTCAGGCGCGTTCGCCATGCCCTTCACCTCCTTTGCCGCCATGGCTTTCGTGCAGTGGTGGTCCTCGTGGTATCCCGGCGCCGAACCCGGCGGAGGTGGATATGTGGCACAACGGATGATGAGCGCCAAGGACGAGAAACACTCGCTGCTCGCGACCCTCTGGTTCACCATCGCCCATTACTGCGTGAGGCCATGGCCATGGATCATCGTCGGACTGGTCAGCCTGGTGATGTTCCCCGGCCTTCCGGCGAACCAGAAAGAGGACGGCTTCGTGCATGTCATGAACGCCGTGCTTCCTCCCGGCCTGAAAGGGCTGTTGATCGCCGCCTTCCTGGCGGCCTACATGTCGACGCTCTCCACACACCTCAACTGGGGCACGAGCTACCTGATCAACGACTTCTACAAGCGCTTTTTCAAACCGGAGGCCGAAGAGAAGCACTACGTCCTGATGTCGAGGGCGGTCACCGCGCTGACGGCCGTCTTTGCGCTCTATATCACCTTCTTCGTTCTCCAGAGCATCACCAGTGCGTGGGAGTTCATCATCCAGTGCGGAGCAGGCACCGGTTTCGTACTGATCATGCGCTGGTTCTGGTGGCGGTTGAACGCATGGTCTGAAATCACATCGATGATCGCCCCGATCATTGCCTTCACCGTGATAAGCCTGTTTACCGGCATCCGCTTCCCCAATTCGCTCTTCATCATCGTGCTGTTCACGATCGTCTGCACCCTTCTGGTCACCTGGCTTACCCCGCCGACCGAAGCGGAACGGCTCGAATCGTTCTTCAGGATCACCAGGGTCGGCGGACGCCTCTGGAAACCCGTCTCCGATCGGCTTCCCGACGTCAAGGCGGACCACGGGTTCCTCGCCCTCTTCGCCGACTGGTTTTTCGGGGTGGTGCTCGTCTATGCGATTCTTTTCGGGACCGGGAAGCTCATTTTCGGAGAACCGGGCACCGCAATACTCTATTATGCCGCCGCAGCCGTGGCTGGATTCATGATTTACCGCGACCTGTCGCGCAGGAACTGGAAAACGTTCGATTGACCCATGCCCAAGCAACTGAAACTCATCCTTGCCTCCCGATCTCCCCGTCGGCGCGAACTGCTCGCGCTGACGGGCATCCCCTTCGAAACAGCTTCGGTCGACATCGATGAAACGTTCGACCCTCTGGTGTCGGTCGAAGAGAACGTGACGTCAATCTCACGGAAAAAAGCGGAAGCCGTCCGGGCTTCGCTGATGATCACGACTGAAGAGGCCGTCGTGCTCGGCTCCGACACGACCGTACTGCTTGACGACAAACCGCTCGGCAAGCCCGTCGATTTCAAGGATGCGTTCTCGATGCTCTCAGCCCTTCAGGGACGGACGCACGAGGTGCTTACCGGCTTCTGCGTCCTTCACGGACAAAAAGCGGTCTCCGGCCACGCCAGGACGCTTGTCGAGTTCGAGCCGATCTCCCCGGCCGAGATCGCCAGGTACATCGAACTCATGCAACCCTATGACAAGGCCGGTTCATACGGAATACAGGATACGATGCTGGCCTGCTTCATCAAAAGGATCGACGGCTGCTATTACAACGTCGTCGGCCTTCCCCTTTCCAGGGTCTTTGCCGCCCTGAAACCCCTCTTCCCGTTTCCTCCCCCCCTACCATGACCAAGAAACCGGTACTCGTGATCCTCGGCCCGACAGCATCCGGAAAATCGGAACTGGCGTTCAGGGTCGCCAACCTGACAGAAGGCGAGATAATATCTGCCGATTCGCGCCAGATTTTCCGCGGGATGGATATCGGGACAGCAAAACCCTCCATTGGAATGCTGGAGTCGACCAGGCACCATTTCATAGACGAAAAGGAGATAGGAGAGCCTTTCAGCTCGGGAGATTTCGCCGTGCAGGCTGTCGAAAGGATTAAAGCTCTCCATGAGCGAGGAATTGCGGCGATAGTTGCCGGCGGATCAACGCTCTATCTTGAAGGACTCCTGAACGGATTCTCTGCGTTGCCCCCCGCCAATCCTGAATTGAGGGCACGCCTGATGGACGAACTTGAGAAAAAAGGCGCAGATGCCCTGTACAGACGGCTTGAAGCAATCGACCCGCAACAGGCGCAGACCCTCGACCCGACCAAAACCCAACGACTCATCAGGAGCCTGGAGATCATCGAGATCTCGGGCATGACCGTCACGAGCCTTCAACAATCGGCGGTCGCCCCGCACGGGCTGGAGTTCATCGTCGTCGGCATGGAGATGCCGAGGCCTCTGCTTTACGACAGAATCAACCTCAGAACCTCCGGAATGATCGAAGCCGGGCTGACTGAAGAGGCCCGCCGCCTGTACGACAGGTACCGTAAGGAGTTGACCGACGGCAGCATCAACGCACTTGCCACGGTGGGATACCGGGAACTGTTCGAATATTTTGAAGGAATCACCAATCTTGAGACATCCATCGCACTCATAAGTCAGCATACCCGCAATTATGCAAAACGCCAGTTGACTTTTTTCAAAAATAGGCTTAATGTTGAGTGGTTGGACTCCCCTTTAAGCGAATCCGGAATTGCCGAGCTTGCTGAACAACTCTGCTGCAGGATTTCGTGAAGAATGTTTGTCGGACATGGCCGTCGACGAGATGAAACAACATAAACATCGACGATAGCCAAACTTCTTCAATCCGATACGTTTATATGAGCATCGAGTTCGTTTTGTAATTGAATTTCGTTGCACAACCAAGATGTTAAACAGCAGTACCAGCAATGAAGCACTCTGTATCGACCCGTAAGGAACTGACTATCCTCAAGCTCGAAGAGGTGGTTTTCGATGTCCGCCATGCCGACTGGTTCAGGACAACGATCGAGCAACTGGTCAGCAACAACCTGAGCAGAAACCTGATCATCGATTTCTCTCAGGTCAAGGCCATTGACTCTTCCGGCATCAGCTCCATGCTTCTGGCCCATCAGCTCGCCAACCGCTCGGAAGGCCTCGCAATCTTCGTTTCGTTATGCCAGCAGATCAAGGACCTGCTCAAACTCACCAACCTCGACAAGCAGCTCTACATCTTCTCTTCCATCAACGAGGTCATGACCCTCATCGAACCGGCCCTGAAGGGAAAACGAGCCCACAAATCGCAGCATCAGCCGACAGCTTACGAAGCTCCAGACGAAATTACCGACGAGATCGAACTTTTGCCCGAAGAGGTTTTCGACACTGAATCCTTCCCTGAAATCAACGAGGAACCTTCCGACGATCAACAGGACATCAAAGAGCCTGCCGTTAAGGAGAGCTCCCCAAAAAAGAGAGGGCGCCCCAAAAAATGCGCATCAGCCGACGGTGTAAAACCGAAAGCGCGCGGTTGACCTGAGTGACGTTCCGCCCGGCCGAAGCAGAATCAGGCTTGGCGTCAAATCCTCCCCCCCCCAGGATCTTCTTACCCCATATCGCAAGATCCGGTAACAATGCTTGTTCCACCCCGAAAATACCTGCCTGAATTCGGGCATTGACAATTCGTATGCCCTGACGTATTTTAGTACGATAATCAGTATCGGTTTACCCCTTACAAGAAGGAATTTCTCTACTCCCCCGTAAACCGGAGTGCTGCACCATGCAAAACGACCTCTTTCAATCCAGGCTCGAAAAGCTTTTCGATTCTGCAGGTATTTCCGTCGACGGCAAAAAACCGTGGGACATCAGGATTCACGATCCGCGCGTCTATCGAAAAACCGTCCTTCAGGGCAACCTCGGGTTCGGGGAGTCCTACATGGACGGATGGTGGGACTGCGACGACCTCGACGAGCTCTTTTTCAGGATTCTTTCCACCGGCATCGACAACAAGGTCGGGGTGGTTTCAAAAGCCGTGGAATCCATCGCCTGCGTGCTCTGGAACATGCAGAGGCCGTCACGGGCATTTACGGTCGGCAAACGCCATTACGATGCCGGCAACGATCTCTTCAAGGCCATGCTGGACCGGCTCATGATCTACAGCTGCGCACTGTGGGGTGGGGCCGGAAACCTCGACGAGGCACAGGAGAACAAGCTTCGCCTGTGCTTCGACAAGCTGGATCTCGAACCGGGGATGAAGCTGCTCGATATCGGATGCGGATGGGGTGGGACAGCAAAGTTCGCCGCGGAAAACTTCGGAGCGAAAGTCGTCGCCGTCACGATCTCGAAGGAGCAGGCTGAATTGGCCGCTGACCGATGCAGGAACCTTGATGTCGAAATCCAGCTCAAGGATTACCGTAGCGTGGAGGGCAAATTCGACAGGATCGTTTCTCTCGGCATGTTCGAGCATGTGGGATACAAAAACTACAGGACATTCTTCGAAACTGCCCGCCGATGCCTTAAACCCGAAGGCCGGCTCCTGGTGCAGACCATCGGCAGCAACGAACCCTCTTCATGCACCGATCCATGGATCGAAAGGTACATTTTTCCAAACTCGATGCTGCCTTCGGCAAGCCAGATCACCGCGTCATACGAAAATAAGTTCGTCCTCGAAGACTGGCACTCATTCTCGTACGACTACGCACTGACGCTCAAAGCGTGGGAGCGGAACGTCACCGGCAACTGGGCAAGGCTGAAAAATGATTACGACGAAAAATTCTACAGGATGTGGCGTTACTACCTGCTGAGCTGCTCAGGAGCATTCAGGGCCCGAACCATCCAGCTCTGGCAGGTGCTCCTCAGTCCGACGGGAATCAGGGGTGAATGCAGCATTCCCCACGAACCTGCCTACAGGCAGTTCAGGGATAAAGAAAACGGTCACAGGAAGAGGATTCGAACGCCTGTACCGAGCCGTGTGCAGCGTCAAGAATCTCCCCGATCGGGCGCTGCTTCAGAATCATGAACCGGTAGCGGGAGGTTCCGGCAAGCTGGTCGAAAAACTTCGCCTTACGGTCGATGTCAAGCTCTGCCGGATAGAGTTTCTGCAGGGAGAGCAGAATCGCGGTGCCGCTCATGAACGGATCGAACAGGCGCCTGTCGGTAATCGTGAGGCGAACGCCATGACACTCCCTGCCTGAAAATTTCCCGCTCACCGGCGTAAACGTCGCCTTATGGAGGTCTACACCTGGAAGCCGGTAGGTTGCGAGCTCCCGAAGCAGGGCCTCATCGTCGATGAATGGCGCTCCGAAGATCCTGAATGGCGCATCCGTGCCGCGCCCCTCACTGACCTCCGTCGCTTCGAGCATGACCGTCGCCGGATAGAGAAGGAGAGTCTCAAAATCACGGAGATTGGGCGAAGGGGAACGGAAACTGAAACCGGGAAGCTCATCGGCGAATCTATCCCGACGGTACCCCGTCATCTGGATAACCTTCACCCTGAGCCCGGGATAAAGGCGCTTCTGCATCCATAAAGCGAGCTCACCTGTCGTCATCCTGTGCAGGAAAGGAATTTCAGTTGTCCCGACGAACGACTCGAAGGAGGGCTCCAGCATGAACCCGCCTGCAGGAATGGGTGCGATCGGATTGGGGCGGTCAAGCACCATGAAGGTTACTCCTGCATCCCTGCAGGCCTCCATGGCAAGCTTCATCGTCGAAATGTAGGTATAGCAGCGGACGCCTGCATCCTGAAGGTCGAAGATCAGCACGTCGATCTTTTTCAGGAGCGCGACATCCGGTTTTCTGGAAGCGCCATACAGAGAGTAGACCTTGAGCTCGCCGGCGACATCGGTGTTGCCGAACTTTTCCCCTGCTTCGCGTTCAAGTGAGAAACCATGTTCCGGAGCCATGAGGAATTTAAGGTCGATTCCGTGCCTGAGAAGCACGCGATAACCCGGCTCGCCTGAGCCGGAGAGAGCCGCAGCATTGGCAATCAAGCCGACCCTTTTGCCTGCGAGCTCCTTGCAGCCACCGGCGTCGAGCACGTCAAGGCCATATCTGAACACGGCCGCATCGAGATGACAGACAGGAAATAAAACGAGCAGCAGGCTGACCAGCAGCACTGTCCCAAAGGCTGACACCCTTACCCTCATCACTCCGCCTCCATGTTCGTTTGCGCCCTTCGAGTCATCCCTGCCCGACCTGCATCAATCAAAATAGCCATCCATGTCCATTCGGGCAATGCCGTAAAGAATCGGGGAAATGGTTTGGGGGGACAAAAAAAAAGACCGCACAACATGGCACGGTCTTTTTACTGGTGGTGGGGACAGGACTTGAACCTGCAACCTTCGGGTTATGAGCCCGACGAGCTACCAATTGCTCCACCCCACGATGTTAGTGACCTAATGTAACACCATTTTCGTTAAAAACAAACGAATTATTGTACAGAGCTACCGATTATTTCTTCACCCTGGGGTTCAAGTACAAAAAGCTGTCCATCCCGACCTTCAACGGCGAGGATCATGCCCTGTGAAAGCTCTCCCCTGATGGTTCTGTCGGCAAGGTTGGCCACAAGCACCACCTGCTTGCCCACCATCTCTTCCGGCTTGTAATACTGTGCGATGCCGGAGAGCACCTGCCGCTCCTCGCTACCGACAAGCAGCTTCATCTTGAGCAGCTTGCTCGCCTTTTTGACCGGTTCGCATTCGAGCACTTTTGCCACGCGAAGATCGACTCTCTGGAAATCGTCAAAGCTGATTTCAGGCTTGAAGGTCATTTGAACCTTTTCCGCAGCGGCTTCACGACGTTCAGCTTCTGCGAGCAGGGCTTCGATCTTTTTGAGTTCAGGCTCGATATCGGCCTGCTCGATCTTTGAAAACAGGATCTCCGATGTGCCCTGCAAGCGGTGTCCCTTCTTCATGCCCGGCTCAAGGGCACGCTGCCATATCTGCTCGCCAGGAGCCACAAGATCGTCTATTGTGCCCACAAACCCGAGCATCCTGTGTATGCGGTTGCAGGTTTCGGGAATGATCGGATAGAACAGCAAAGAGAGTGTGTGACAGAGGTTCAGCGAAACCGACATGGTGCGGGCCGCAGCATCACGATCGACCTTGATGGACTTCCATGGTTCACCTTCGGTCAGGAACCTGTTGGCGAACCTTGCGACCTCCATGGCCTGGGTCGCGGCTTCACGGATATGGAACCCTTCATAAGCCTCTTCAAGCTTCCTGCAGCTCTCCTGCCAGTCAATGCCGAGGGAGTTCCACTCTTCAATGCTGACATCGCTGGGCACCTCTCCGTCGAACCGCGCGTTGGTGAAATCGACAGAACGCTTGATGAAGTTGCCGAGCGTATCGGCAAGCTCTCCGTTCGTCCGGTTCTGGAAATCGCTCCAGCTGAAGTCGGAATCCTTGTTTTCGGGATAGTTCATCGCGATGCTGTAGCGAAGGGTATCTGCCGGAAAGCTGTCGAGGAACTCGCCGAGGTAGACCGCATAGTTGCGCGACTTCGAAAACTTGCGTCCCTCGAAGTTCATGAACTCGGAAGCGGGAACACTGTCGGCGATCTCATAACGCCCCTCGTTCCTGCCTTCGTTCCACGCCATCAGGATCGCCGGGAACATCAGGGTGTGGAACACGACGTTGTCCTTGCCGATGAAATTGACGATCCTGGTCTCGGGATCCTGCCAGTATCGCCGCCAGAGTTCGAGGTCGCCCTGCTGCTCCGCCCACTCCCTGGTGAACGAGATGTACCCGAGCACCGCATCGAACCATACATAGAGAACCTTGCCTTTAGCCTCTTCGCTGTCGAGCGGCAGGGAAATGCCCCAGGAGAGGTCCCGGGTGATCGCCCTGTCGGCCAATCCCTGGTTGAGCCATGTCCGGGAGTAGTTGACCACGTTCTGGCGCCAGTCATCGTTATGGCTTTCGACATACTCTTCGAGTCTCTTCTGGAACCGGCCAAGCGGAAAATACCAGTGCAGCGTCTCGCGAAGTTCAGGAGTCGCGTCGGAAAGCTTGCTTTTCGGGTCGATCAGCTCGAGCGGGCTCAGATGGGTACCGCACTGCTCGCACTGGTCGCCGTTCGCTTCGGGGCTGTTGCACACCGGACAGGTACCGGTCACGTAACGGTCGGAAAGAAAACGACCTGCCTTGGCGTCGAAAAAGAGCTTTTCGGTTTTCTTGACGAAGATGCCCTTGCGTTCGATTTCAGAAAAAAACTCCCTGGCAGTCTCATGATGCCCGGGGGAACTGGTGCGGCCATAGTAATCAAACGAGATGCCGCATCGTGAGAAGGCGTCGGCATTCATGCGATGGTAACGGTCGACGACGTCCTGGGGCGTTATGCCTTCACGGTCTGCCGTTATGGTAATGGGAACGCCGTGTTCGTCTGAACCTCCGATATGGATGACATCATCGCCGCGAAGCCGCTTGTATCTGACATAGATATCCGCCGGCAGGTAGACCCCGGCCAGATGGCCCAGGTGAACCGGTCCGTTTGCATATGGAAGAGCAGTTGTTACAAGTGTCCTTTTAAAAGAATGAGTCATAAAATCGGCAATCGGTTATAAGGTAAATCAGGTCGAGTAACGGCAACGTATGCGGAAACTCCTTATCTCTTTGATGCAAGCGCGGTGAACTGCTCCAGGGAAACCCGCCGTTTCTGGCCTCCGTCCACATAACGGAGCCAGATGCTTTTCTTCTGCTGGTCGACCCCTTCAACGACGACAGAACCATCTCCGGTGCTGAGCGTGGTGCCCACTGAGGGCCATCCGTTGTTCCGGCAACCTCCGGCCTTGTGCGCTCCCTTCGAGAAGCTGAGGCAGCATTTCGGGCGGTTGCAGAGCCCGATTGTGTTGAAGGAGTGGTTGTCCCCGTTCGCGCCCTCCTGCAACTGGGGCTTTTCGGCAAAAGGATTTGCATGGATTTTCTGCATCCAGGTCGAGCAGCAGAGAGCGCAGCCACAGGGCCCCTGGGTATTGGCACGACGGGCCTCTTCACGCGTGGTGATCTGAACCATCTGGATCCTTGCCTTGAACTCACCGGCAAGATCACGTACAAGTCCCCGGAAATCGACCCTGTGGGTCGCCGTATAAAAAACCGACAGTTTCTGCTGATCGAGACGGAGGTCGATATCGACCAGCTTCATATCGAGCCGGTGTCGCTCGATCCTGTTCTGGCATGCCTCCTTTATTTCAGGTTCGCGGTTCCTGATATCGGCGAACTCCCGCATTTCGTTTTCGTCGGCGATCCTGATGATTCCGGGAAGGGCCTCGCTCTGTTCGGTATGCCCCTTGAGCTTGAGCTTCTTGGCGGCGATTCGCCCTGCAGAATATATGATGCCGAGATCGTAACCGCCGTCTGCCTCAAGAATAACCGGAGTGCCGATAGCGATCTGCTCACCGGTCTTGTTCGCGTAGAACTCCCTGCGACACCCTTTCATTTCAACCTCACAAACCGGAAGCGCACCTTCAAGCTGCTCATCGCCGTAGAGGTCTGAAGACTCCTCATGCAGGATCCTGGAAAGTTTCAGCCTCACCTTGGCGTTATCGCCGAGAAGGCAACTGCATATGACCGTACTCATGTTTGGTATCCTTTATAATCGCCGCTGTGTTGCTCCACATGAAACGAGATCGACAAGGGGCCGATGGAACACATTCCATGCGAACCGTTGAGTCATGGAGAATTTACAGTGGCACCATTACTATATATATTTCAACCTTCATTTAACCAGAGGCTTCTCATCTCCCCGGCCTCGCCCCAGGCTCCTCCAGAAAGCCTCTGAACGACGGTTGACCGATTCACTTCCGCGGATGACCACATCGAACCCTTCGAGGCGTCTGTCCACGATCTGCTGTTTCACCTCGTCGAGATGGGCTTCTGTCGTCGCCTGCATAAAACCGTTGAGGGTATCGAGGCCCTTCCAGTCCGACCTTCCCAGAAGGGTCTGCGACCCGAAAGATAGGAAAAGCTCAGGCTTCTGGTCTTCAAGATATTCAATACGGCTGACAACTGAAACAAGGTAAAGGTCTTCCCTCTTTTTCAGAACACGCTCGGCTATTCCGGCCGTTCCCCTGAAAAAAAGTAAAGGACGTTTGTCGACATGTTCGATAAGGCCCTGGGGGAAAATCCAGAGCGCGTTCTGACGGACTGAGGGCGAAAGCAGGCAGGTTGCGGCGTAATCGAGAGTGCCTACTGCGCTTCGGGCATTGTACCTGTCGATCGAGAAAGCTCCGACCCGCGTGAAGAAACGATGTTTCTCGAGCTGGGGATACTCGATGATGATGAAGAGGTTTTGCCTGAAATAGAGTTCAGTGCAGAGCTGGGACCAGAACCCGTCCCACCAGTAGGCGTGATTGCAGTAGAAAATGACCGGTACGTCGAGCTCCATCGCCGGCAGAGATGGGGGCATCTGCACTCTCAGCGAGTGGAAATACCTCCTGAACTGCCGGCGGGAGTACCAGCCGAACCAGCGAGTGTAAGCCCTGCTTCGGCGAACCTTCAGCATGGGCGGCAATTACTCGAACGCCTTTCTCATCCGATTGACGGCCTTTTCGAGTTCCTCGATCGAAGCCGCATAGGAGAGGCGCAGATTTTCAGGGGCACCGAAGGCATCGCCGGGAACGGTGGCCACGAAGTGATCCTTGAGCAGGTATTCGGCGATATCGGCTGAATCCTTCATCACCTTGCCGCCGTAGGTCTTGCCGAGAAGCCCCTTGATCGACGGGAAAATGTAGAATGCGCCGTCAGGCAATGTCGTCTTGATGCCGGGAATTTTATTAAGCTCCGTGAACATGAAATCGCGGCGCTTCTGGAACTCCGCCGTGCGCTCCCAGACGATCGACTGATCTCCGTCAAGGGCAGCCGCAGCCGCTTTCTGTGCGATCGAGTTGGCGTTGGAGGTAGTCTGCGACTGAATCTTGTCGCATGCGTCAACAATCCATTTCGGTGCGGCCACGTAACCGATTCTCCAGCCGGTCATGGAGTAGCTCTTCGATGTGCCGTTGCTCACGATCACCCAGGGCTTCATCTCCGGGATTCTTGCCGGTGAAAACGGACGGACGTCACCGTAGACGATCATGTCGTACATCTCGTCGGAAACGACAAAAATCTCCTTCCCTTCAACCACCTTCATCAGATCGCGCACCTCCTGTTCATTGTAGACTGAACCGGTAGGGTTCGACGGCGAATTGAGCACGAGCATCCGTGTCTTCGGAGTGATGGCGGCCTCAAGCTGGGACGGGGTCAGTTTGTATCCCGTTTCGATCGTGGTATCGACAATAACCGGTGTTGCGCCTGCGAGCCTGACCATCTCAGGGAAGCTGACCCAGTAGGGAGCCGGTACGATCACCTCGTCACCCTCGTCGCAAAGCGCGAGGAACGCGTTGGCCAGCGTCTGCTTGCCGCCGTTGCTGACGATGATCTCATCTTCACGGAACTCAAGTCCGTTATCGCGCGAAAGCTTCCTGACGATCGCCTTCTTCAGTTCGGGAATACCTGCGTTGGCCGTGTAACGGGTGAAACCGGATTTGATGGCGTCTATACCAGCCTGGCATACGTTATCGGGTGTCGGGAAGTCGGGTTCGCCAGCCGAAAGGCTCACGACATCCTTTCCTTCAGACTGCATCTTCTTGGCAAGGCCGCTGATCCTGATCGTCTGTGATTCCTGCATGCTCAGTACCCTGCGGCTCAGGAATTTCTCATGGTTATCTGCACTCATCGTCTATGATATTTATTATGGGTTTTTTGAAATGGATCATGATCCGCCGAGATGTGCGGCGCGCTTTTCGGCGAGCTTTTCAAGCACATAAGGATGGACGAACTTGCTGACGTCTCCGCCCAGCATGGCAACTTCGCGGATAATCGACGAAGCCACATAGGTGTATTTGACGTTCGGCATAAGGAAAACCGTGGTCACTTCGGGATAGAGATGTCTGTTCAGAAGGGATATCTGGAATTCGTATTCGAAATCCTTGACCTGCCTCACCCCCCTGACGATGGCCTTTGCCCCTGCCTGGCGGGCATAATCAGCCAGCAAGCCGTCATGAAGCACATGCACGCTCACGGTCGGCAGATCCCGGACCACCTCCCTGACCATCTCAAGACGCTCGTCGACCGTAAAAAGCGTATGCTTCTGGCTGTTGTCGGCAAGCACCACTTCGACCTTGTTGAAAATGTTCAACGCCCGCTCCAGGACATCAAGATGGCCGTTGGTAAAGGGATCGAAAGTCCCCGGATAAATGGCTCGATTGCTCATGTCAGCGGGGTTCGGATGTGAAAAAAGAGACACGCGTCTTACCGTAATCCTTATGGAACAGGTATCCTGATGATGACGAAAAATCGTGGCTTCCATGGTGTTCGACCAGAAGCAGGCCGTCATCGGCAAGAATGCCCCCGTCGAGTATGGAACGGATCAGCGATTCGTAGTCCTCCCAGCGATACGGGGGATCACAGAAAACAAGATCGAAAGGTCCCTCCGCCCTTTTGAGGAACGCCGTAACGTCTGCGCTGACGAACCTCGTCATGGCAGTTACGCCAAGATCGGCAGCGGTACCTCTCATCGCCTCGATGGCATGGCGGCTCTGGTCGACGAAGCAGGCGCTGTGCGCGCCCCTGCTCAGGGCTTCGAATCCAAGGTTGCCGAACCCTGCGAAAAGGTCCAGCACCTCAATGCCATCAAAGTCGATCCTCGCACCTATCGTATCGAAGAGCGACTTCTTGACCCTGCTGCTGCAGGGCCTGATATCAAGCGTGGGCAGATTCCTGATCCTCCGCCCACGATATCTGCCAGCCTGTACCTGCACGCCGTTCTGATGGTCTAGAAATCGCCGTAGACAGTCTCACCGAGAATGGCAAGCGCTTTCTCTGCATCGTCCTTTGACGGAGGTTTCCCATGCCAGTTCGATTTGTCAGGCATCGAGCCCTCAAAAAACGGTACGCCTTTACCCATGATCGTAGTCGCCAGAACCACTGCAGGTTTAGTCCGGGAAGAGTCAGACCTGAGAGACTCGAGGGTATCGATGAAATGCTCGATATCGTTACCGTCGCAGGAGAAGACATCCCAACCGAATGCACGCCATTTATCGGCAAAAGGCTCCACGTCCATGACTTCGCTTACCTCGCCGTCGATCTGCAGGTTGTTGTAGTCGACGATGCCGATAAGGTTGCCGAGCTTGAAATGGGCAGCGCTCATTGCCGCTTCCCAGATCTGGCCCTCCTGGCACTCCCCGTCGCCCATCAGGCAGAACACATCGCTCTTCTTGCCGTCCATGCGCAGGCCGAGAGCGGCGCCGACGGCAGCCGAAAGTCCCTGCCCGAGGGAACCGGACGCGATCCTGAT
Source organism: Chlorobiaceae bacterium (assembly GCA_013334965.1). Lineage (GTDB taxonomy): Bacteria > Bacteroidota > Chlorobiia > Chlorobiales > Chlorobiaceae > Chlorobaculum. The sequence goes on from JAAXWO010000005.1 coordinate 138,705, forward strand.
TCCGGGAAGCTTCGCTTCGCTGGTTGGATGTCCCTGCAGGTAGGAATCGATCTGTCGCAGATAGTTCAGCTCATCGAGGGAGAAATACCCCGAACGGGCAAGCACACTGTACCAGACCGGCGCGATATGGCCGTTTGAAAGGAACAGCATGTCGTGGTCACGATCATCATGGAACTGATGCGGATGGTGCTTCAGTACCCTGAAATAGAGTGCCGTAAAGATATCAGCCATGCCGAGAGAACCTCCGGTATGGCCGGAGTTGGACTTCGCCAGCATGCGCACCACATCACGGCGAACCTGCCGTGCCATGTCCTTGAGTTCAGCCATGGTCGAGAGCTTAAGATGCTCCCCTTTCTTTTCCGCAGGATAGGGCTTCAAATGTTTTGCCATAATGACAGCAGGAAATCTCTTGTGAGTTGGGTAACAAAAATAAAACGCTCTAAGTTACGTGCGCATGCCTAAAATACCAAGCGATGAACATCACCCCGCTTTATTTCTTTTCCTGAAATGCTTCACCACGGAGTAGAGCATAAAACCCACAAAAATTATCGTGACGGGAATGCTGTAGAGCACCACATATTTTCCGATACCCTGCCAGTTCTGGCCGAGCATGTAACCTCCGTAAAGCAGCAGGACATTCCATAACGTTGAACTGACGAGGGCGGCAAGCAGGACGAGCAGGACGTTCAGGTGAAGCAGGCCGGTGACAATCGAAATGAGGGCCCTGGACCCGAACAGGAAACGGTTCAACAGCACGGCAGCGTAGCCGTGAGTCGAAAACTTCTGGCGGACGACCTCCATCTCGGAAGGGGGAAACAGCTTGTGCATCCATATGGCGAACCGGTGATGGACCTCACTCTCACCGCTTGCGTAAAGCTTCAGGCCCAGGGAGCGGCTCAGCAGATAGACGGTCATGAATCCGCCCGTCGAACCGAGCGTCGTCCAGAACAGGGTCCAGAAAAAGGAGAGGTTGCTGTACGCGAGAAGATAACCCGCAAACGCCACCGGAACGTCCCCCGGGATCGGGGGAACGATATTTTCCAGGTAGGCTGAAAGAAACAGGATGAGATAGATCGACGAAGGATCTGCCTGCTGGAGGTAGCCCATGATTGAGTCGATCATAAACAGGGTTCCGGACGGGGGGCTTAAAGGTCGAGAACTCGCTTCTTGACCTCGGAATAGGCATCTTCGACGCCACCAAGATCAAGACGGAAACGGTCCTTGTCGAGCTTTTCACCTGATTCGGCATCCCAGAAACGGCAGGTGTCCGGGCTGATCTCGTCGCCGAGCAGAATCTGGCCCTTGTGGCGCCCGAACTCAAGCTTGAAATCGACGAGACGGAGTTTCCTTTCAGCGAACCATGGCTTGAGCAGCTCATTGATCCTTGCGGCCAGCTCCTTGAGCACGGCGACCTCTTCGTAAGAGGCCACGCCCAGAGCGACTGCATGAGACTCGTTCATGAGCGGATCGTCGAGATCGTCGTTCTTCAGGTACAGCTCGATGATCGGCTCGGCGAGCACCGTACCTTCTGCAAATCCGTAACGCCTCACCAGCGAACCGGCGGCGACATTTCTGGTGACCACTTCGACCTTGATGATGTCGAGGCTCTTGCAAAGCATGTCACGGTCGTTGAGCTGGCTCACGAAATGAGTCGGAATACCCTTCTCACCGAGCATGGTGAACAGACGGCACGAAATGGCGTTGTTCGTCACGCCCTTGTCAGCTATCGAGCCCTTCTTTTTGTTGTTGAAGGCTGTCGCGTCGTCCTTGAACTCCTGTATGATGAGATCAGGCTCATCGGTCTGCCATACTTTCTTGGCCTTTCCCTCATGCAACAGTATCGTCTTGTTCATTCTTTTTTACCTCTTTTATGGTGTTCGTACGGCTTCTGCCGTGAAAAATTCACTGATTCTGCTGGTCCGTAGCCTGCTGGACGGCGCCGGTCAGCACAATGTTGATCTGCTCCTCGGTCAGCCCCTTCTCCTTGAGGAACCACATGAACCTGAAAACGCCAAGATCGGAAAGCATGGCTTTCGGCTGGTCCGCCTCATCAAGGCCCCTGGACTTGCAATGCTCCTCTGCGGTTCGCAGCCAGTCCTCGATAAAACCGGCAGGCCTCCCGTCGTTGACAAAGTAGTGGGTCACGATACGGACGGCGTCAGCAAAAGTCGGCGTGGGATTGCTGACGAAGATAAGCTGCATCTCTTCGGATATCTTGCCAAGAAGCATTATGGCTTCACTGTCAAAGGTCTCCTCAAGGATGTCCTTCGCTTTCTCCTTAACATCGAACTTTTTGTTCATACTTCTGAAGACAGCCGGATGTCCATGTTACGGTGATAAAAAACTCCGGATAAAGTTACGCGCCAACGGCGAACATGCCCCGCAAACCATTACAAAGCATGCACTTATGAAAACACGAAACGCTCCCGGCAAACATTCGGCGCAACTCTGGCGCGAAATGCATTTAAAAGTAAAGAATTGGCCGCGGATTGTGCAAATAAAAAGGCCCCCGAGGCACTAAGGGAAGTGTTTATTCGACGACTGAAAAAATTCGCGACAGAACCACAAAAGGATGGAGCGATCATGCGTCGATTCAGATGCATCGTAAAAAACCGTAAATTTACGGCATGATGACCTAAATGAACCCAATAGTCATGCGTTACCGCACAACCGTCCTGTTGACGACTCTGCTCCTGATGCTTACGTTCATCAGGGAAGCGGCCTGCCAGGCCGGGCGCGACCCCCTCCTGATTCTCTGGTGGAACGTCGAAAACCTTTTCGATACGCGCAACGACCCGAATACCGAAGACGATGAATTCACCCCGGAAGGTAGGCTGCACTGGACAGACAAAAAGCTCAAACTCAAACAGATGCGCATCGCAAGCGTTTTCGAAGGCATCAGGGAGAATCGCGCCTATCGGAAATATCCGGACATCGTAGCGTTTGCGGAATCGGAAAACCGCCAGATCTTCGACGGCACCATGGCTGCCGTCGACCACGCCGGATACAGAACTGATTATCATGAAAGTCCAGATCCGAGAGGCATCGACATCGGGCTCGCCTGGAATCCGGCAACGGTGCGATTCACTGGATCGAAGCCTTACACGGTACCTCTCGGAGGCAAGAGAACACGGTTCGTCATTGCTGCCGGTTTCAGCGTGTCAGGACGTCCGTTCAGCGTCGTGCTCAACCACTGGCCATCCCGAGCCTTCGATGCCGCATGGAGCGAGCCGAAGCGGATCGAAGCCGCAAAGGTCGCAAGACACATCGTCGACAGCCTCAGGACTCGAAACCCGAAAGCAGAGATCATCGTCATGGGAGATTTCAACGATGAACCGGGAAACAACTCGATCAGAAACGTCCTCGGATCGTCGTTCGACAGAAAACAGGTGCGTGACGATGCCGGTCGCGTTCTCTTCAATTGCTGGAGCGATCTTCAGCTGGGAGGAAGTTACGCCTACAAGGGGCATTGGGAACAGATCGACCATATCCTGCTCTCGGCCGGACTTCTCGACAGAAGCGGCCTGTACGTCGACCAGGATGCGTTCAACACCTTCTCTTTCCCGCACATGTTCGAACAGTCAGGAAAAAAGCTCTACCCCACCTACGAAAAGGGGAAATATAAAGGTGGCTATTCCGATCACCTCCCCCTTCTGCTGAAAGTCAGCGTTGGAAAATAACACTATACCAATCAGTGATCGATGCCCGTAGGTGTGGCACCGGAGCGATGAGTACCGCCCTTTGTCTGGATGAGGTCGACTTTGCTGCAGATTACCGGGATTATCAAAACCGGTCATGCTTGACCATGAAGTGAACACTGAGCTTCGGACAGGCCAGCTCATTGCCAGAAACTGGAGGGCATATATTAACAAAAGCGGCAATATTAAAGCCTGGCGCTCCCCGGTTGGAGTTATAACACAAAAGCAGAGAGGCCGCGGATGCGGCCTCTCTGCTTTTGTAAGACGTCAGCTTACAGCAATGTGCATTGCTTAGTGCTTGTCCACAGCTATCCTCATTGAGAAGAAGGAGCGGTGTACGAAGACCAGCGAGAGCAGGAAGAATACGACTGCCAGGGAAAGGGAGATCTGTGAAGGCAGTTTGATTGCAAGCTCGATGGCAAGCAGACCGAACAGGGTTGTGAACTTGATGATCGGGTTCAGGGCGACCGAAGAGGTATCCTTGAAAGGATCGCCCACGGTATCGCCGACCACGCTGGCATCGTGCAGTTCGGTGCCCTTTGCGTGCAGTTCGGTTTCCACAACTTTCTTGGCATTGTCCCATGCGCCGCCGGCGTTGGCCATGAAGATGGCCTGGTAGAGACCGAACAGTGCGATGGAGATCAGGTAGCCGATAAAGAAGTAGGATTCGAGACATGCAAAAGCAAGGGTGCTGAAGAAAATGGTCAGGAAAAGGTTGATCATGCCTTTCTGCGCAAACTTCGTGCAGATTTCCACAACCTTCTTGCTGTCCTCGGTCGAAGCCTTTTCAACGCCCTCAAGCTTGATGTTCTTCTTGATGAACTCGACGGCATAGTAGGCGCCGGTAGTCACTGCGTTCATGGAAGCGCCGGTAAACCAGTAGATCACCGCGCCGCCCATCAGCAGACCAAGCAGGAAGGGAGGCCAGAGGATGGAGAGTTTGCCGATAGCTATGGTATCGGTCAGGCCACCGGTCAGAATCATGATGATCGAGAAAATCATCGTCGTGGAACCGACCACAGCCGTACCGATCAGCACCGGTTTTGCCGTAGCCTTGAAGGTGTTGCCAGCGCCGTCGTTTGCTTCGAGGTAGCGTTTGGCATTGTCGAAGTCAGGCTGGAAACCGAACTCGCTCTGGATCTTCTGCTTGATGTTCGGAATGCTTTCAATCAGCGAAAGCTCATAGACGGACTGTGCGTTGTCGGTAACCGGACCGTATGAGTCGACCGCGATGGTGACCGGACCCATGCTCAGGAAGCCGAAAGCCACAAGACCGAAAGCGAAGACGGAAGGAGCAAGCATCATCACGTCGAGCCCGAGTGTGCTGAAGCCGAAGGCTGCCCCCATGAGCACGATGATTGCGAGACCCATCCAGTAGGCGCTGAAGTTACCTGCAACAAGACCGGAAAGGATGTTCAGAGCTGCGCCGCCCTCTTTTGAACACTGCACCACATTACGTACGAAAGCGCATTCGGTGGAGGTGAACCTGTTGACCAGTTCAGGAATAAGTGCACCGGCAATCGTGCCGCAGGTGATGATCGAGGCGAGCTTCCACCACATGGTTCCGTCGCCAAGCTGGGCGATCAGCATATAGGAAGCGACATAGGTCAGGATGATCGAAACAATCGAGGTAAGCCAGACAAGAGTGATCAGCGGCTTTTCGAAGTTCATTTCAGTGGCGTTGCCATACTTCGCTTTCGCCATTGCGTCATTGACCCAGTAGGACATCGCACTGGCAAAAATCATGACGAGACGCATCGCGAAAATCCAGACGAGAAGTGAAACCTGGATTGAAGGATCCTTGATGGCAAGAAGGATAAAGGAGATCAGGGCAACACCGGTCACACCGTAGGTTTCGAAACCGTCGGCCGTAGGACCGACAGAGTCACCGGCGTTGTCACCGGTACAGTCGGCGATAACACCAGGGTTACGGGCGTCATCTTCCTTGATCTTGAACACGATCTTCATGAGATCGGAACCGATATCGGCAATCTTGGTGAAGATACCGCCTGCGATACGAAGCACCGAAGCGCCGAGCGATTCACCGATAGCGAAACCGATAAAGCAAGGACCGGCGTAATCGGCAGGAACAAAGAGCAGGATGCAGAGCATCACGAAAAGCTCGATGCTGATGAGCAGCATACCGATGCTCATACCGGCACGGAGAGGAATGGCGTAGGTCGGAAATGGTTTGCCGCCGAGACTGGCGAATGCGGTGCGGGAGTTGGCGAAAGTGTTGATCCTCATGCCGAACCAGGCTACCAGATAGCTTCCGGCTATACCGAGCAGGCTGCAGGCGAGGATGAAGACAACCTTGACAGGCTCAAGATGGTTGAGTCCGCTGAAATAGGCAACAATGATAGCTGCAACGAGAACCCATAGGACAAGGATGAACTTACCCTGGGTGATAAGATAGGTTTTGCAGGTCTCGTAGATCAGATCGCTGATCTCTTTCATGGCACTGTGTACAGGAAGGGCGTGGATTGCCTTGTACTGGATCAGACCGAACACCATACCGAAAATGCACACGGCAAGCCCGTACAACAACAGTGTGTGTCCAGGAATTCCGCCCAGAAAGGATACCGAACTTAAATCCGGCAATACCAGATCGGCCTCGCTCGCAAACGCTTGTGACGCTTGCAGCAAAACCCCGAGTCCTGCCAGAACCGATGCGGCCCTGACGAACCATCTTGCTTTGGTTGGTTGTTTCATTGCGCTGTTTTTTCTCTGTTTTACTTGTTTACAGAAAGACTGCTGACCGCAGGAGCATATGATACCGAGAAAGAACAGCCCTGCCGAAAACAGGATAGGGTAAAAGTAGCAACTTTTTCCTGTAACTCATCACATAAAAACACAAAGCAACTACTATAAGCACAAACCAGAGGCTCATTCCCGGCTCTTTTACCTTCGTCGGTTTCAGGTAAAACACAAGGCGCGGGCTGCGATTGTTTCAGTAATCAAGAAACGGCAGGTAGCGCGGAAGAGACGAGCGGTGGATTTTTTTCTCCTCCCCTGTTGCCTTTTCGACATTCAACACTGCTATATTCCCATTCTGATTTTCCATCAATTCGAAACCGGGCAACGTTCGCTCATCAAGCCATGAAACTCATCGTCGGTCTCGGCAACCCTGAATTGCGGCATGCCGGAACAAGGCATAATATCGGATTCGACGTTGTCGATCATCTTGCGGGCAGGAGCAATGCGACATTCTCATCCGGAAAGGGAAATTACCGTTTTACCAAGATCGCCGCGCCAGGCGGGCCGCTGATCCTCGTCAAGCCGATGACCTACATGAACCTTTCAGGGCACGCTGTCGTTGCCGCCATGAATTTCTACAAGATTCGCAGGGAGGAGCTCCTGGTCATCTGCGACGACGTGAATATACCGCTGGGGACGCTCAGGATCAGGTCCAAAGGGTCTGCCGGCGGACAGAACGGGCTGAAACACATCATTGAAAGCCTGGGCAGCGAGGAATTTGCAAGACTGAGGGTGGGGGTCGGAACGGAAACCCTGCCGGTTTCATTATCGTCGTTCGTACTGTCGAAGTTCAGCGAAGAAGAGAAAAAAACCGTGGACGGGATGATCCCGTTATGTGTCGATGCGGTAATGGCGTTCGCGGCTCACGGCACAGGATATGCCATGAACAACTACAACAAGGCAACCGGAGCTTAACAGGCTGCAAGTCCTGCTGCGGAAGGGATGCATTCAGAACGGGTCTTGAATGAGATACTCCTGAGGAACTCTATCGCCCGGGAATTGAACTCATGAGGCTGGTCGATATTGCATACATGCCCTGAATTGCTGATCACCTGCAGATAGGAATTTGTGTGACGGTTGACGATGTATTCGACCGCCGGAAGGAACATGTAATCCTCATCACCCATCAGGTAGAGGGTAGGAATTCCGGTATCTTTCTCTTCCAGATACTTGAGAAGCGGGTTGATCTCGTAGGTCAGCCTGAACCAGCGCATGAACTCCTTCTGCGCGACCTTCTTGGCTTCGTTGACAAAGAGAATCCGTGACTTGCGGTGCCTGGCTCTCGGCATGATGATCCATGCGAAAAAACTGTAGAGCCACATGTATGGAACCATCCTCTTGAACGTATTGCCAAGGGCTACAAGCACTTTGGCCCTGACGTTGAGACGGATGATCGCCCCCCCCATAACCATGGAAGAGACTCTTTCCGGGGCTATTTCGCTGAGGTTCCTGATAAGGATGGTGCCAAGCGATATGCCGATGAAGTGTGCCTTCTCTATCGAAAGCTCATCAAGCACATCGATGACGTCTCTTGTGACGTCCTCGAAATTGTAGTGACGATCTTCCTTGGCTGCTGCGATCTGCTTGGACCTGCCGTGTCCCCTCAGATCAACCAGAAGAATATTGAAATGCTTTACGAACTCCTTGATCTGCATGAACCAGATCGACGAGCTTCCTCCCGCACCATGCACGAACACTACCCAAGGGGCATCTTCGGCAATCAGATGTGTTTTGTAATGCAGCATGGTTTCGGTTTGAACTAATGAACTGAGGACGAATATACTACTAATTTATATAAGAACCCCTCAAGGAGTCAAAAGATCACCCATCATTTCGAAATACCCTGACACATTCGAAAAGAGCTATGCCCGCAGCCACCGCCACGTTCAGGGAGTGCTTGATGCCGAACTGGGGTATTTCGAGCACTTCGTCGCATAAGGCAAGGAGTTCATCACCTATTCCGTCGACCTCGTTTCCGACAAGCAGAACCAGCGGGAAATCCCCGGAGTGAAGCGCGGTGTATGGACGGCTGTTTTCAGCTATTTCGAGCCCGAACACACGCTTCCCCTCGGCTTTCAGCATCGAAATGGCTTGGACCGGATCGGCGATATGTTGCCATGCAACCGTCTCCTGCGCACCAAGGGCGGTCTTGTCGATCTCCTTTCTCGGCGGGGTGGCCGTATAGCCGGTAATCACTATTTTCTCTATACCAGCGGCATCCGCCGTCCTGAACATCGCACCGACGTTCCACATGCTGCGGATATTGTGCAGCATGAGGGTAACAGGATGTCGTGATGAACCGGCATATCCGTCAGGAGAAAGACGACCCATCTCATCGCCGCGTAATTGCCTGAACGAAACCAAATCAGAGACTTTTAAGCAGTTCCAGAAGCCGGTCGTTCTCCTCCCTGAGGCCGACGTTGAACCGGAGGCAGTTTTCCATGAGCGGATATCCGGAGACGTTCCGCACCAGGACCCCGGCATTTTTCAAAGTCGTGAACACCTTCGACGCATCACCTACCCTGATGATGATGAAATTGGTATCGCTCTCGAATGCATCTACCCCCTCTATTCCGCGAATCTCGGACTCCAGGCGTTCCCGTTCACGAAGGATGTAATCGACGGCTTCGGTAACAAGGGAGTAATTACCGAGCACGTTCACCAGGGTGATCTCGGCAAGTCGTCCCGAGGCGAACGGAATTTTCGGTTTGGTGATCTCGGCCATGAGAGCCGGATTGGAGATGGCGAAACCGATGCGCATGCCGGCCAGGGCCAGGGCCTTGGACATGGTTCGCAGAACGATGAGATTGGGGTAACGGTCGATCAGGTCGAGAGCAGACTCCTCTCTCGAAAATTCGACATAGGCCTCGTCAGCCAGCACGATTGCGTCGGCGGCAGCCACGATCCTTTCAATCGCCGCATGTGAAAGCGATTTTCCGGTCGGGTTGTTCGGCGTGGAGAGAACGATGAAATCCACCTTTTCCCTCGCAGCGGTTTCAATGAGCGCGTCAACATCGAACTCAAGATCGGGACGCATGGGAACGGTCACAACCTCAGCCTGCAAAAGGAGCGCAATCTTCTCATAGAGTGAAAACGAAGGTTCAGGAATGAGAATCCTGCGGCCCGCGCCAAGACAGGCGAGAAATATGGTATAGAGCATTTCGTTCGACCCGTTGCTCATCACGACCGACTCGGGAGAGACTCCAAGAAAGGAAGCGTAAGCCTCCATACCCCTGTAAGGAAGGATGTCCGGGTACCGGTTCCACGATTCGCTCCTGAACTCGTCCAGAATCCTCTCTTTCAGCCACATGGGAATGTCGAACGGGCTTTCGTTCTGGTTCAGCTTGACTTCAGCCTCCTGACCGCCCTCGACCTTATAAACCCCGATCCGCTGAAGTGCAGGGTTGAGCAGCTCTTTTATATCTCTCTTCATGATACCGACAGCTCCGTTTTATAATAAGAAAAGACCTCAACCCAGCCCCGGTTACGACTACCACCCTTATCCTTTTGTTGCGAGTCCAACCGGCGAGATCCGCCTGCGCTCCAGCCTGCCTTGTCGAGCACGGATTCCAGATCAGATCATCTCATTACATGGAATGGAATGAACTTAACCTGCTCAAGACTTCGCGTTCAGGATACGGTTAGGCCTGCGATAAATACCTGTTCCGCCCTTAAAGGAAGCAACAAATAACTAAAAGTGCCTTTAAGAAACGATTTTTTGAAAATTTCTGAAAAAAAACTGGACATCTTCGGTTTTTTAGGTACATTAAAACAGGACAAAAATTATCCACTTTAATTGGAGCAGTCATGATAGAGATAAAGAAAACACCAATGGACCTCATCAACGATATATACAGCCTTGCCTACTGGATGACGGGAAGCGAGAAGGCCTCTACTGAACTTGTTAGCCGTACGTATCTCAATACGGAAATCAACGCTCCTGAGACTGAGGTTATAAAGACTTTCAGGGAGTGTTACATCGACACTTACGGCCAGAATGCAGAACTCGACATACATGATACATCCGGAACATCCGGCGGGTTGATCGATTCGTTGCGCCAGTGGAGCGCCGACATCAAACTCTCAGTGCTCCTGTCAGAGCTTTCGGGCCTGAAGCATGCACAGATATCCGGCATTATCGGCAAGCCCGTTGAAACCGTCCGACTTTGGCTCTTCTGGGGAAGGAAGTTTTTCGTGAACGATCACCTCCTGAGAATATCAGCCTGAATTTCTCCTCATACTCCCCACAAAAGGCCGGTCCTGACAGAAACCGGCCTTTTGTTTTTCCCCCCAAGCCGGTGTATATTTTTTTTGCCTCATCAACACTGGACCTTATTTCATGATTATCATTACCGGCGGTGCCGGGTTCATCGGTAGCGCCATGCTCTGGGAACTGAACCGCAACGGCATCGAAAAGGTGCTGATCGTCGATGACCTTGGCCGGGCATCGGAAGGAAAATGGCTTAACCTCAGGAGCCTCCGCTTCGAAGACTTCATCCACAAGGACGACTTCCCATCCCTTATCGAACATGACAGGCTTCCGCCAATTGAGGCAGTCATCCACATGGGCGCGATCAGCGCCACGACGGAACAGGATGCCAACCTGCTGCTGAGGAACAATTACGAGTATTCAAAAATGATTGCGGCATGGTGCGCGGCAAAAGGCATCCGCTTCATCTACGCGTCGAGCGCAGCGACCTTCGGAGACGGATCAGCCGGGTATTCGGATGGAACCCTGAGCCTCGACAGCCTCAGGCCGCTGAACATGTATGGTTACTCAAAGCATCTGTTCGATTGCTGGGCGCTCAGGAACGGCATCCTCGACAAGGCGGCAGGGCTCAAGTTCTTCAACGTCTACGGTCCCAACGAGTACCACAAGGAGGATATGACCAGCGTCGTGTTCAAGGCGTTCAACCAGATCGGTGAAACCGGCACCGTCCGGCTCTTCAAGTCTCACCGCGCAGAATACCTCGACGGAGAGCAGATGAGGGACTTCGTCTATGTCAAGGACTGCACGAAAATCATGCAGTGGCTTCTGGAGACGCCTGCTGCGAACGGCCTGTTCAATGTCGGAACCGGGCAGGCCAGAAGCTTCAGGGAGCTGGTGACGGCCACGTTCGACGCCATGGGGCTCACCCCGTCGATCACCTTCGTTCCGATGCCAGAAACTATTCGCGAAAACTATCAGTACTATACTTGTGCCGATAGCGGAAACCTCAGGAATGCCGGCTTCAATGAACGCATGACGCCGCTTGAGGAGGGCGTTCAGGACTATGTCCGGAATTACCTGGCAAAAGCTGCGCCTCATTTAGATGCTTCCGACGCAAGGGCGGAAACCACAAACCAGGAATAAAACCTTGACTGAAAAAGCCATAGAGTTCGAAGGGATAGAACCGGTCATAGTTTTCGGTCCTTATGACAGCTACCTGAAAAGAGTTCGGGAAGCGTTTCCCGACATACACATAAACGCCCGTGGAACGAAAATTTCCTTCAGCGGCGAAGACCCCGACCTGACTGCCGTAGAAAAAATATTCAGGGAGATCATCTTCCTGGCCGACCAGCACGGCGAGGTGTTGGCCAACGACGTCGATGCGCTGGTCAGCCTTGCCCTGTCCCCTGTTTCACGTCCGTTGCTCTCCCGCGCCGGCGATGTCGACGTGATCGTCGAAACAAAGGATTATGTAGTCAAGGCAAAGACTGACGGCCAGAGAAGGATGGTAGCCGAAGCGAGGTCCAATGATATCGTATTCGCCATCGGCCCGGCAGGAACCGGCAAAACCTACACAGCCGTCGCGATTGCCGTGGCTGCATGGAACGCAAAAACCATCAAGCGGATCGTACTTGCCCGGCCTGCTGTTGAAGCCGGAGAAAGTCTCGGGTTCCTTCCCGGTGACCTCGCCCAGAAGATCGACCCTTACCTGAGGCCCCTGTACGACGCACTCCAGGACATGCTGACCGCTGAAAAGCTCAAGTTCCTGACGGAGCGTCGAGTCATAGAAATCGTACCTCTGGCCTATATGAGAGGCCGGACGCTGAACAACGCCTTCATCATCCTCGACGAAGCCCAGAACGCATCGAGCAAACAGATGAAGATGTGTCTGACAAGGCTTGGAGTCAATTCGAAAGCGATAATAACCGGCGACGTCACCCAGGTTGACCTCCCTGAAAAGATGGAGTCGGGTCTTCTTAACGCGCAGGAGATCCTCAAGGGGATCAAGGGAATAAGCTTCGTGTTTCTCGACAAGTCGGATGTGGTCCGTCATCGTCTCGTCAAGGACATCATCAACGCCTATGAGCAGGAGGAGGAGCAGCGGCATCCCCAGAAAAAAAAGGAACTTTGACTATAATGCCCATGTTTGTCTTATAACGTCGAAACCGGCGTTTTTCGAGAACCGTTCAACCCCTAATCAAACAGAACTATGGCACACCGTATTACCGACGAATGCACCTACTGCGGTGCATGTGAACCGGAATGTCCAGTCAACGCAATCACCCCGGGCGACAGCACCTACGTCATTGATGAAAACGTTTGCGTCGACTGCGTCGGACACAATGACGAGCCCGCCTGCGTGGCCGTATGCCCGGTCGACTGCATCTTCAAGGTATAAGGAAACCAATATCCTGAATTCCATTGCCATAGCATCTACCGAATTTCCTGCAGTGGGATTCTCGCCGTTCCGATGAGCTGGAACCGGGTTTGGATGACCTACCTTGCAATCAAACCTGCATCTCCTTTCAGGAATGAGGGTTTGGTTCTGTCGATCAGCCAAATCATGCTTCATGACTCTTTTCAGGTAGCCTGCTGCCGCCCTGCGACTATTAAAGGGAGAAGAGCTAAATTCATTCGGCTCTTTTTTTCAGGCTCGAAAAAAGTTTATATTATTGCGACTCCATCGAAATCGTTCTTTCTTATTTTTATAACACTCAAAGCACGTCTGTCAAAATGGCACTGTATATCACCGAAGAATGCACCTACTGCGGTGCTTGCGAACCTGAATGCCCTGTCACCGCCATCACTGCCGGTAACGACATCTATGTTATCGATGCAGCTTCATGCACCGAATGTGTCGGTTATGCCGATGCTCCGGCTTGCGTTGCTGTCTGCCCGGCAGAGTGCATCGTCCAGGGTTGATCTCTCCCGTATTGCCTTATAAAAAAAGAGGCCGGTGCAAACCGGCCTCTTTTTTTATTTATTCCCCAATCTTACCCCCGCACCATTTCAAACATTCCTCCAAATCCCTCCCGCTTCACTACTCACTCTGCATTTATTCATAACTCATCATTCATAATTCATAATCCCCCACCCTTCTTTCCAATGTCGCCCCGCCGATAAACGGCTTCAGCGCTTCATGCTCAGGATGGCGTTGATACGCTTCCAGAGCCTCCCTGTCGGCGAATTCCGAATAGAGGACTACGTCGGCAGAACTGTCGGAACAGCTGAAATCGAGTCCGACCTCGATGGAAACCAGTCCCGGAATCCTGCCGGCAAGAGCTTCGAGCTTCTCCTTGATGAGACGGGCATTGAGCCCGGAATCGTTGCCATGGGCTGAATCCTTGAGGCGCCACATGACGATATGCTTGACCATGAGCTGAACAGATATGCGTTACATGAAAAAAGCCCGGAACGGGCGTGTATAAAATTTTAATTCTTTGACTTACCGATGATGCGGAGAGCTTCGGCCTCATCTGCAACCAGATCGAACGCATCCAGAAACTCTTCCGGAACCCGTTTGGGACGTCCGGTTTCGGGATCGACACATACCCACAGCGTTTCGGCTTTCGCAAGAATCCTTGTCGTTCCGGCTTTCGTCAACAGATACCTTCGCACCGACTGGCAGTCCCTGATCCCCTCAATCCAGGTATGGAGATCAAGCTGGTCACCGGCAAAAGCCGAAATGAAATATTCTATCGTATGTTTTCGTACGACCCAGATCGCCCGGTTCTGCCTGTAACGTTCAAGGGTCCACCCCTCAGAGGCCGTGTGTTCCGTCGCCACTTCCTGCATCCAGCGAAGGTATTCGATATTGCTCACATGTCCATACATGTCGATCGAAGAGTCCGGCACGAAAAAGGTATGGGTGAATACGCTTCGCATCGACTTCCCCGATCAACTCTTCGCCGGGCGGACAGCCTGCTGCCCTGACATTGAAAGCTGCTCCTTTCTGGCGTTGCGCTGTTTTGCAGATTTTGCGTCGGGGCTGTTCCTTCTTTTCGTCTTCATGGCCGTCCTGACGGCGGGCTGCGCCTTCCTGGTCGATTTCATCGCAACCCTGACCTCTGATCGTTTTTTTGCTGCCTTCATCGCCAGGCGGGTTTCCTGACGCGCACCGATCTTCGATTTTACCGCCACACGTTCCTGGCGGCTCTTTTTTGCCTTCAGGGCAATCCTTTGCCCTGATTGCGACTTGGCTTTTTGGGTCAGTGCGACCCTGGACCCGGCGGGAATACGCTTTGCAACCCTGACGGATGGCGCCGATTTCTCCTTGATATCGCGGCGGGCGACAACTCCTGAAGCAGATCCGCCTGCGTCACCCTGACGGGCGAGCTTAAGACGTATGGCCGCCAGCGCCCTCTCACGTTCGACAAGCGCCTGGTTGACCGGCTGCTGATTCACAGGCACAGCCTTGACGACCCCGGTATCCTGACGAGGCGATTCGAGAGGCTGAAGCTGTTCGCGGTTGTTCGAGTCAAATCCGCGATCGAACATATCTGCCGCGACTGACCAGCGATCAGTTCGTGCATCGAGCATCACCATCAGCAGGTCCTTACGATCCTTGATGGCCCTTGCGATCAGGCAGCGGCCTGCGCGTGCAGTATAACCGGTCTTTATGCCTACGGTGTAGGGATAGATCGCCAGGAGTTTGTTGTGGGTTTTCAGGCAATAGGTCTTACCGGTACCCAATTCAGTGAAAACGGCCTTGTCGAGCCTTGCTATCGCGTTGAACTCCGGGTTCCTGATCGCGCGTTCGGTGAGGATCATGAGGTCTCTTGCCGTCGACATGTTGCCAGCGTAAATGCCCTTGTCGTATCCTGCCGGATTGGTAAACGATGTATTGGTCATTCCGAGCGCCCTCGCACGAACGTTCATCATCGTAACGAAGGAGTCGATGCTTCCGCCCAGGTGTGATGCGATGGAGAATGCTGCGTCATTACTGGAATTGACCATGGCCGCCTTGACGAGGTCACGCAACCGGATCTTCTCGCCCTCTTTCAGGCCAGCCCTTGTCGGCTCGACCATCGTCGCCTCTTTCGGTATAGTCACAACTTCGTCCAGACGACCGCTCTCAATCGCCATCATGCTGGTCATGATCTTGGTGAGGCTCGCCGGAGAGACCGGCTTGTCGACATCCCTCGACATCAGGACATTCGAACTCCCGGTCTCCTTCAGGATGTAGGAGGTAACAGAAGCGTCGTCCTGCTCTATCTTCCTGGTTGCATCTGCGCGATGGGGAGCCACCGACAGGGCAAACGCAGTCAGGACTCCGCAGATCATCAGCCTCATGCCACGGAAACGACCATGCGCCCCCTTCTCCATGCAAAGCGATCCCCTGACCGGGGCTACGGATTCCAGGATATTGTCTGACATAGTTGGCTGTTCTTGGTTAGGTATGACATGAAATATTGCAAAGAGATGCTGAAAAACCTTGAGAAAAAGCGATACCGTACACTTTTTCCCGGGACTCTCAGTCAACCCCGGTCATTCGTCCTGACGGTGAGACTGGCTCCTGCCCCCCACGCAAACGGTCACAGGCCGAAAGCATTGACTGGTAAAGACGCACATCAAGCAGCACGACCGCACTTTTACCATGCTGGGTAAGCACCAGCGGTCGCCCGGTCTTCCGTACCTGGGTGACCAGTGACGCCGTGTTGGCCCTGAACTCCGACAACGGCCTGATATCGTTCTCAAGATCAATCCTGTCCATGCAGAAAATCCAAACAGTCCTTCGACTATATTACGTACAAAATTAATTACCCTGTATTGTACATAATTTTGTACAAATAAAAAAAAAGACAAACAGCCCCTGCTGACACATCCGGTCGACAGGCATGAACCCAGGAGTTCAGCAGGGTTACAAGAAAACAGTTACGGGACAGCCAGGGATGATCAATCCATGTGAGCCGAATGGCAAAGCCTCGGCATGCGTCAGCGTCAGTGAAGAACGGAACCAGCAGCCCCCGCCACCGGAACAGGGACTCAGGGGTTGTCTTCCGGTTGGGACAGGGTTCCCGCCTCAGAGATTTTCGGTTTGGGAGTCTGCAATCGGGAAACGTCGATCTGCTTGACCTGTATGACAAGATTCATCGTATTGGTCACCAACTCCCTGATCGAACGTTTGACGTAACGGCTACGATTGAACCGTTCATAATTATGCTCTGTGTCTTCGGCAATCCACCCACGGCTCCACCCGACGAAATTGAAGGGCGGAAAGGTGAACCCGAGATCGGTAAAGAAGGAGTTCAACTGTCCGACGACTCCCTGCACATTGTCCTGTCCGCCGGTGACGATAAACGATGCGACCTTATTCCTGATGAGTACCCGATCGTTCACCGTGATCTGGTTCTGGACCGTATTGAGTCGCTCGGCCATCTTGTAGTAGAGCGAACATGCGTTGCCCCACCTGATCGGCGTCGCCAGGATAACGGCATCGGCCCACAGCACCATCGCCCGGTAAATCTCGTTCATTCCGTCGTCCGGGTCCATCTCGGATATCGAGCAAGGCCAGGTACACGCCTGTTCATGGCGGCTGTAGTACCCTTCGCAGTGCCGGAACTCCAGGTCGCGGAGGCGAATCATCCTGACCGAAGCGCCGAACCCGGTAGCTGCAAAATCAAGTGCGGCCTCCAGAGCGCTCTCCGAAGTTGAGGGACGCGGGAGGTCACGGTTCATGTTGGTCGTCGAGATTCCGAGCACGTTCAGGGAGCTCGGGGTCACCTTGTACTCAAGGTTCCTCAGGTCGGCCAGCGGATCGTCTTCATGAACCGAACGGAACCCGGGAATAAGCGGCTCTTCAGAGATGAAGATCATGCCGTCCAAGACCTGGACTCCGTACACGGCCTGTCTGTCCAGGTAACCGGCAGGCGCCAGACCCGTTTTCAGGTTATACTGCCATCCATGCCAGGGACAGACCACATAGAGTTCACCGTCATCGAGTTTCTGGACGTTCCCCTGGCCGAGATCGCCGCCCATGTGCTGACAGCTGCTCCCAAGCGCCGTCACGACACCGTCATAATGGAAAAGCGCGATGCTCTTTTGGCCTTGCCGGACCGATTTGCCGCTGTTCTCCGGTAGTTCGGACAGCGCGATGAGCGGAAGATAGTTCATGACAAAGTCCGGGTTCAGCGTTCTGATAATGCGAGTTTGAGGGCCAGTCCGACAAAAACGGCGGAGGCGACCCTGTTGATAAACTGCAGTGACGACGGAGAGCGGCGGAACCGATCTCCAAGTCCTCCGGCAGCAAGACTCAGCCCCCCAAAAACGATCATGGTCGCAAAAATGAAAACCGCTCCAAGCTGAAGAAACTGCAGAGCCATGGAACCGTGACGCGGATCGGCAAACTGGGGAAGAAAGGCAAGAAAAAAGAGCGACACCTTCGGATTGGTGAGGTTCATGATGATCCCTCTCCGGTAGAGATCCAGATCGGAAAGTGCGGGAACAGCCGCAGCCTGATCGTTGACCGCCCCGGCTCGCCAGGCCTGCCATGCGAGATAGAGCAGATATAGGGCACCTGCCGTCTTGAGTATCATGAAAGCCATTGCTGAAGCCTGTACGACGGCGGCGAGGCCGAAAGCGACGGCGAGCGTATGGCCCACAAGACCGGTGCAAAGACCGAGCGTAACGGCAAATCCTGCTTTACGGCCGTTCTGGGCCGACTGGGCGATGACGAACAGGTTGTCAGGCCCTGGGGAAAGTGCAAGAAGCAGGGCCGTCGAGAAAAATATGAAGAGCGTATGGCTTTCTATCATGAAGTGATCGGTTAGTATTCAAGGCCGGATCAATCAAGGATTTTCTGCAACAGAACGACATCGAACGACCGGCCATTTTTCAGGCCGATGCCAACGAGGCTCCCCTGTCGGGCAAATCCCCGTGCAAGATGAAAACCGAGGCTCACCTCATTGAGCGATGAAACCGATGCCAAAATCGAAGTTATCCCCATCTCCCTTGCACCATCTTCGAGCGCAGCCAGGATCATCGAGCCAATGCCCATGCCTGTATACCCCGGGCCCAGGAAACAGGAGAGTTCGGCAGTCCGGGCGAAAGCCGGAATGTGGCTGTATGGTCGCAACGCTCCGAATCCTGCCATAACCCCTTCACCATCCCTTGCCGTCATGGCCGGATAGCCCTGACTGAAGCACATGAGGGAATCAAACATCTCAAGCGAGACCGGATTTTCAGTATAGGTCGCAAAGGTATGCTCAACATAATGGTTGAAAATGGCGGCCATCTCTTCAAGATCCTCACCGACCATCGGCATCAGTTCGACGCTCATCAGCGGAACTTCTCCTGTCGCTGGCCTGCCGCAAGCTTGCCGCCGTGGTGACCAAGCAGCACGACCACGGGAAGCATGGCGAACAGGCTCGCATTATATATCCAGAAAAGGATCCCCGTACCGTACATAACCTCGGGAAGCGAGATACGTATTGACAATGAGATGAGGCACAGGGCAAACAACAGTGCCGAGAGCCTGATTTTTTTGGTAAACACCGGCGCCTTCGCCCCCTTGTACTTTTTTTTCCACTCACGGATACCTGTCAGAAAGGAAACAGGAATACCGAGGAGCACGATGACCAGGAGGTGTTCGACCGTGTGCTCGAAAAACAGGTCCCTTGAAGTAAGCGCAAGAAGAAGATAGAGAACTGCGACAGGAATGAGCCCGTTGCTGAAATGGGCTGCCACGGCATGAAGCAGCAGTGTCTTTTTCATCTCCTCAATAAACTTGACCGGCGTCATATGGGGGAAAGTTTGGGAGAGTTCGCGAAGTCCGCATAAAACTTATACACCGAAACACTTTACTAAAATTTACATTGTTGTGTGACGCCATGCAAGAACGCGATACAGCGGGCTTACCCGCCTTTTCATCGCTGCGACGGAAAAGTCCGGCGAATATTTGCCGCATGAAGTTTCATTCCTTGGTTTTACGTGTTATTTTTCAGGCCGTGAGTTTCAATGAATACAACGATGAACGGGTGAGCGAGCAACCTCCATTCGAAAAGGCCCGGGAAACCGGCATAGAGGCCGGAATAGGACGACGCAAGCCGTTCGTCCAGGGCCGACGTCCCTCTGAACCGCTTTCAAAACTCGGACTCTTTGTAAGGTTTCTCAAACCTGTCACATGGATCCCTGTCGTCTGGAGTTTTCTGTGCGGTGCCGTTTCGAGCGGCGCCTTCGGCTGGCAGGAGCTGGCCAGCATGAAGTTTTTTCTTGCCGTACTGCTGACAGGTCCCCTGGCCACAGGAACCTGCCAGATGCTGAACGACTATTTCGACCGCGACCTTGACGAGATCAATGAACCGTCGCGCCCGATACCTGGAGGAGCCATCTCGCTCAGGAGCGCGACGATGCTCATCGCCATCTGGTCAGTGCTTTCGGTCATCGCCGGGTGGCTCGTCAACCCGCTTATCGCCCTTTACGTCGTCGTCGGCATCATCAACGCCCATCTTTACAGCGCAAACCCCATCAAGCTGAAAAAAAGGCTCTGGGCGGGCAACATCATCGTCGCAGTCTCATACCTTGTCATACCGTGGGTGGCAGGAGAGATCGCATACCGGGCCGTCTTTTCTTTTGACAGCATCGTACCGTCACTAATCGTGGCCATGCTCTATACCATAGCAAGCACTGGCACCATGACGATCAACGACTTCAAATCGATCGAGGGGGACCGTCAGGTGGGCATCCGGACGCTGCCGGTCGTCTTCGGCGAACGAAAAGCGGCCCTGATAGCTTCCGTCCTGATCAATGTCGGCCAGCTCATGGCCGCGGGATATATGCTCATGATCAACCGCCCGACCTACGCATTGGCCGTTGCAGCCCTTGTCATCCCCCAGTTCTTCATGCAGTTCAGCCTCGTCCGCTCACCCAGAACGATGGATGTGCGGTACAACGGCATCGCACAGAACTTTCTGGTCGCGGGAATGCTGGCGTGCGCGTTTGCCATCAAATCGATCAACCCATGACCTCCGGCGACCAACCAGAGATTTCGGTCATCCTCACGACGTTCAACCGGGCGCCCCTCATTGAACAGGCCATCGGAAGCGTCGTCAGACAAAGTTTCACTGACTGGGAGCTTATCGTAGTCGATGACGGCAGCGACGATGAGACATTCGCTGTCGTTGACCGATACCTGACGCACCACGTCAACATCCGCTACATGAAGCACCGGAACCGCAAGCCGGCCCGTTCACGCAACGCAGGAATTCAGGCATCCTTCGGACGTTACATCACGTTTCTGGACAGCGACGATTACTTCCGGCCTGAACACCTTGAGTCAAGACATCTCCTTCTGGAAACAAGACCCGATATCGACCTGGTTTCCGGCGGCTTCACCCTTGAGGGCGACCCATGGATAAGGGACCGCAACGATCCTGAAAAATTCGTCCATATCGACGAATGCATCCTGGGCGGCACGTTCTTCGGCCGTCGACAGCTGTTCATGGAGATCGGAGGCTTCAGGGCCATTGACTACGCTGAAGACACCGACCTGTGGGAACGGGCTGGGGAGCGTTACAGCATCCTGAAAATAGAGGCTCCGGAAAGCTATGTCTACCGACGTTCCGACAACAGCATTACCGCACAATACAGGGGAAAAGGTTCATGATACGTTCAGTCACGGTTTACTGCAGTTCAAGCGCAAAGGCGCCCCCGGATTGCTTCGATGAAGCGACAATCCTCGGCAACGGTCTTGCGGAGAGAGAGATCGGGCTGGTTTACGGCGGCGGGCATGTCGGCCTTATGGGACGTACCGCCGATGCGGTCATGCAGGCAGGAGGAACGGTCAGGGGCATCATCCCGCGATTTCTCGAAGAGCGGGAGGTCGCCCATTACGGCATCACTGAACTGCATGTGGTCGAAACCATGCACGAAAGGAAAATGATGCTCACCGAATGGGCAGACGCCTTCGTGATCCTTCCCGGAGGATTCGGGACGCTAGACGAGTTCATGGAAATCCTGACATGGAAACACCTCGGCCATCACCGCAAGCCGATCATCCTGCTCAACACAAACGGATTCTGGGACAAATTGCTTCTTTTTTTCGAGCAGATCGCCTCGGAGGGCATGGTCGGCGGAGAGTACAAACGCTTCTACCAGATATGCCGGACTGCCGAAGAGGTTCTTGACCTGATAGACGAGATCAGCAACACCGGCAACGCCATTTCGGAAAAGGAACCACATGGGCCGGGAACGGGTTGATATGGTAAGAGGGTTATGAACGCTCAAAAAGGAGGAAACGATGAGCACAACGCTGATTTTCGTTTACAACGCCGATAGCGGACCGGTTAGCGGCTTGCTGGATCTCGGGCACAAGATACTGAGCCCGTCAACCTACCAATGCAGTCTCTGTAGCCTTACCCATGGGCCATTTACTGAAAAAGAGGCCTGGAAAGAGTTCCGCCAGAGCGTTGGAATGCCTATGGAGTTCCTGCATCGCGACGAATTTGAAAGCAAGTATGACCTCAAGTTTGAATATCCGGTCATCCTCAAAAAAAACAGCAATATCGAGATACTGCTGACCAAAGGGGAGATCGATACGATAGCGGATCTGGATGAACTGATACTGGCTGTGAAAAAGGAAATTTCCGGACAAGCATGATACTCCCCTCCTGTCGGCTCCGATAACAGCAAAGGGCTGTTTCATATTGACTTATGAAACAGCCTTCGTGGATTTTGCGATTATTTCCCATCCTCGTCAAAAGGGTTTCCCCCGCACAATACCGATGCATCATGCATATCATCATGAGCAGTGGCTAAAACCGCTTCTTGTAGATGTGGCAATAGGGCTGATGGCCTGTCTTTTCGTAATAATCCTGATGGTAATCCTCGGCCGGCCAGAACTCTCCTGCTTTGCTGACCTCGGTAACCACCCGGTACCCTTTGACCTCGAGTTGCCTGATAAGCGACTCAGCGGTCCTCTTCTGTTCGTCGTCCCGATAAAAGACCGCCGAACGGTACTGGGTGCCGATATCGGGACCCTGTCGGTCGGATTGGGTCGGATCGTGAATTTCGAAAAACAGTCTGGCAAGTTCCTCGTAACTGACTGACGCAGGATCGAAAGTGACCTCGATCGCTTCCGCATGGCCTGTACTACCGGAGCAGACCTGCCTGTATGATGGGTTTGCGGTAGAGCCGCCGGTATATCCCACCCTTGTCGATATCACCCCCTTGACTTTGTTGAAGTGGTATTCGACCCCCCAGAAGCATCCACCCGCGAAAACGGCCGTCTGGGCAGTCACGGCAGGCTTGTCTGCCGGTTCGAACGACAGGGAAACCGAGTTGACGCAATAACGGGCATTCTTCGAGGTAAATCCTTCATTGAAAAACACATGGCCGAGATGGCCACCGCAATTGCTGCAAACGATCTCTATCCGTTTCCCGTCCTGATCGGGAATCTGCCTTACCGCACCGGGAATGGCATCGTCGAAGCTGGGCCAACCGGTGCCGGACTCGAACTTGGCGTCAGAGCGGAAAAGCCCTGCGTCGCACTGCCGGCAAAGGTAAAGCCCTTTTTCCTTGTTGAGGTAATATTGGCCGCTGAACGGCCGTTCTGTTCCCTTGTCGATGATGACCCTCTTTTCCTCCGAGGTCAGTGCCTTAAACGTCATTGAATCCTCCTTCTGTATTGTCGTTCCAATTGTTGCGGTTCCCGAAGCAGGAGCCTCTGGCCTGCATGCTGTCATAAGGGCGGCAACAAGTACCATGATAAACGTCAGTTTTTTCAACGTCACTCCGGCTCCGGGGTTATAACACGAATGCAGTCCAGCAATACAACCCGCGGGACGGCCTGAATGTTTCCGGATTTCCCGATTCGAATCATTGATATTTCGACTGCATGGATCAGGACCCCGACAGCGAAGCCGATGATGCGTTATGCGCTCGGAAGCATGGGTAAAAAACGGAGAGAAGAGTAAAAAAGGAAGAAAAGCCCACCATGGAGAGCCTGCAAGGAGTATTGACGGGGACGCACGTCATACGCCACCATGTGCATCAGCACGTCAGGACAGTGTCGATCGACGGGGACGAGGGAGGAACATCCAGAACGGTTCCCGTCGATCGATACTCCATGATGCCGGTTTCGATGGCATTTTTCAGGATAAGCGACGATGGACTGAGGCGTAGAATGAAAAGAAAGCCTTCAGAGGAACGGAGAGTCCTCTTCGCGAGGCGGCTTCAGGTTGTCAATGCCGCCGGTAATGGCTTCGGCCGCCTTCATGACAATAGTTCCCGCGGCAAAAATCCCGAGGCCGGCAACTGCAAGGCCTGCGATTCCGTGGACGATGGGCATTCCGACCGGAGAAAACAGGGCCGCGCCTCCTGCGACGCCAATGGCTGTTTTCACCATTGTATCCTGACTTGGCTGTTCCATATCGATGGTCTCCGTTATTGATGGTTTGATGAATCAAAATCAACACCTGCAACGCCGGAATAGCGGCAGCATACAGGAAGAAACTTGATGTCGAAACAAAATGAACCCGGACGTTGCAAAAATGGTCGCTATATCCTATAATAGGGCTTCGTTTTCCACGGACAATTAGCTCAGCTGGTTAGAGCGTTCGCTTCACACGCGAGAGGTCATAGGTTCGAGTCCTATATTGTCCACCCTTTCCATTGTCTGCTCAGGCAACAAATTCCATTGTTTTGCTGAATATCTGGTGAACAAATATCCGGTATAATTTGTTGTCGCTATATATCAAATATAGGAAAACCTGTCTCCTGATCCTCACTAATCAGTCGTCAGGCAATTATTGATCATTCCCATTTAACAAAGCCATTACGACTGAAACTCGTATAATGGCTCAAAATGTTCTGTAACCAACATATGACGGAAAAGACAGCCTTGCTCGTAATCCAGCACATTGAAGCATCCAGGTACCTTGATGCAATGCAATGCCTTCAGGATGAGCTCTTAAAAATCGAAGTAAAATCCACGAGCAAGACCTCAGATAAACGGAAAATCAAAATATTGAAGACCGTTATAGATAACATCAGTGAAGCGGCTTCGTTCGGTGATGAATGGGAGGAAGGACGCCGGGCGCAAAAAGCTGCGATTGTCAGGCTGCAGAAGTTGAGCGCTTCCTGATGTAAGCAAAGGTCGAATCCCCTGCTGTTTGCCTTTTATGAATGCAGCCCCAGATATTCAGATGACGGTTATCCGGAGTGTGCATTGAGATAATCGATATAATTCCCCCGAAACAGCACATTACCGGCATGTTCGTTGCTTTCATCCACATTTGCCCAGATCACCCCGCCGCATCCTTTGCGCCAACGCTCGCAGAATGAGATATCTTCCCCGAGATGGCGACCCGACTCACGATCTATGATGGGATTGAAAAAACCCCAGTTGTAGGCGGAGAGATGCCGGTTTTCGTCTTCGTTCGAAAAGCCGATGCCGGCAAGTTCGGGATACCTTGTCATCATTGTCGTGAAAACAGAACGATGAATCATCATCGCCCCTCCGCCTATGTGCGACGCCTGGGCAAAACCATTCACTACGGCTATGTTGCCGGATTCATCAAGCACCAGATTGCCCACAAAGCGCATCGCCCGATAGAGCGTCTTGTTGATATCGTCTGAGAGAGGCATCGCCGCGGCGTTTTGCCAGAAATAGTTGCGACGGGGATACAAGCAGCCAACCAGAGGGTGCCCGGTCTCTATCATGCGCAAAATCATCGAGGCAGGCATTCCCTGGTCGGCATCGAGCATAAAGAGAATATCGGCCTTGCGGGCAAGAAAGTCTGCCACGATCACGTTACGCAGATCGCTGATAACCGAAGAACTGTGAAAAACGACCTGCATGTTTATGCGTTGAGCACACTGTTTTTGCAGCTCAAGAAGAGTGATGGCTGTCGATATGGTAATCGTACGGCTATGGGTGGGAACTGCAACGAGAAGATTCATGAGGGCAAAACAAAAATAGCTTGATGGATACAGGGAAGCTTCAGAATCAGGTAAAAATACCTGATCCCGTCATCCAGACCGGCGCATAAACATAGAACATCAATCCCCATGACGGCTTGCAGAGCCATCAATTCCAGCACATCCAGGCAACCGGCCATTGTTTAAGCAATATGCCTCAACGGTTCGGCTCCTGCTCGATTCCGGAACGACGGATATCCTGATCCCGGTCTTCCACTGCGGTTTTTATATCGTTCAGAAACAGATTGACGACATGAAGACCCGCCGCACCTACCAGTAACCCTGCAAATCCATGCACTACGATCGGCATGCCGATCGGCGAGAAAACAAGCGCTGTTCCAACAGCGCCGGCAGCTTCTTTGAGCATATCAGAGATCCTTTTGTTACGATCACTTCAAAATCGTACAGTTTTTATATATAAATATAACACAAAAACACATCGTCGATGCAAACAGTGAGCGACTCAGCTTCTCTCTGACTGCTTTTTAAGGGCAAGGTTCATCGAAGCATACCCTTTATTGAACGCCCGGGAAAGAATGGCAAGAACAGGTCCGGAAAACATTCCGCTGAACTCTTCGGAGTGGATAAGCAGGGTCGTGCAAGAATCGATCTTAAAAAGTTCGAACCAGTGACGAGCCGTCAGAAGTCCCGGAAACAACACGGCATTCCATCCGACTCGTTCTCCCGGGGCCAGTAGATCGACAAACGCTTCGAAGCTGACGGGAGGGAAAAAAGAGAGCTTCACGGAGATATGCAGTTTTTCGTTCACGCCGATACGACCGCTGATCTTCCTGATAAACGGATTCCACGATGGATATTGCCCGAAATCGCTCAAAACCGACCATACGCGCTCCTGCGATGCGTTAATCGGAATCTCTGTCCTGAAGCCTCTCATGATCTGGTCTCCAATATGGAGTGGGAGTTTCGCGATAGGTCTGCCTGAACGCAATGATCGACCGATGGTTTTTTGCAATATGCCGAACCGGATAACACCTTCATGTCGGTTATCATTGAAACTGGTTTTTCAGGAATTTACCCAATCCGGGTGATGAATTTTCCGGTCATCGTACGTTCAGGAGTCTTTGGAGCCATAGCTTTCAGGCAACGTTCCGGGTCAGGCTCCAGATCTGGCAGATCATGCTGGCTGACGCCGCCACGGTTCTGGCAAGCGGCGACATTCCTTCCGATGAGACGTTGCACGCCATCTACATCATGGGTTCCTGTTCTGGATGTTCCTGGCTGGTCGTGCACTCGAATCGAGCGGCTACCTCGCCCATCTTGCCTGCACTCTTTTCAGGCGCGCAAAAAGCGCCGATCCTCTGCTCCTCTTCGTCGTCTTCGGATGCTGTCGACGCTCGTGTTATTCGCCGCGATGTTCGTGCTGATGAAAAGCGTATGGGATACCGGTTTCTTCCAGGAGTTTTTCCGCAGCCCAGGCATCGATCTTACAATAATTCCCCCCCCTGACGGCGGTAAGCCTCCTGCCGAACCAGCTGATCTCAAACGTTCCGCCCGTAACCCTCTGCCTTCCGGCGCTGGCCGCTGGAAGCACGATAGCCGGAAACCTGCTGATTTTGAGGCCGCGAGCAACGTAATCATCGTGCAGAACGCAGAATCGAGAGGCGACCGGGGGATCACTTCACCGATTTCGCCCGTATCGGCATTCCCCTCACCATCGTTCAGGCGATGATCTACGGCTTGGCGTTCGCGGTGATACCGTGAATTGTTTCTGACTGTCCAGAAAGATATCCGGACTGAATGAAAAGAACGACGCCAAATGCCGGAATCAAGCTGAAATCACGGATGCGCACCCGGCAATGCAAAAGTCAGGTTACTCCTGCCAGCCGCCTCCGACCGAGCGATATAAATCGGCCATGGCGGAAAGATGGCTGCGCTGAACGTCGGCGAGTTCGAGTTCAGACTGAAGTTGCGCGCCCTCTGCGGTGATAACTTCGAGCCAGGTCGCCATCCCGCTCCGGAACAGCAATCCTGCATTTTTCGCTGCACCTCGAAGTGCGGCGACACGCTGGCCGGCAAGCCTCTCCTGCACTCCTGTCTTTTCGACCTGCACGAGAGCGTCGGAAACCTCTCCGACCGCCTTGAATAGGGTCTGTCTGAAGGTCAGTTCAGCCTGGTCGCGCCTGATCCTGGACTGTTCGTACTGCGCCTTGAGCTCACCGCGACGAAACACCGGCTGCAGAACCGATCCCTGCAACAGGTCGAACAGCGAACCTGGCGTTGAAAACCATCTGTTCGACTGTATCGCGTTCAGCCCGCCCTGAGCCGTCACGGTCAGCGCTGGATAAAGCATCGCCTTTGCGGCACCCATGGTAGCGTGCTGCATCATGAGCGACTCTTCTGCCGCCCTTACGTCGGGCCTGTTCCGAAGCAGTTCAAGCGGCACACCGACGCCGACTGAATCCGAAACGGAGGATGCGGCATAGCCACGGCTCCGCTTTATTTCCATGCCAGGCATTTTGCCGGTAAGTATGGACAGGGCGTTCTCCTGGGCGTTCCGTGCCGCTTCCAGCCTGGGAATGGATAGTTTTGCGGACAGGAGTTGCGACTCCTGCTGCTGCACGGCCAGGCTGGTGACGTTGCCTGCGTCGAATTGCAGCCGCATCATCGTAAGGGTGGTATCTGCCAGTGCGATGTTCCGCCTCGTGATATCGAGCTGTGCGTCCAGCATCTGCAGGTTCCAGTAACCCTGGGCCACACTGGACACGAGACGGGTGCGAACAGCCCTTGCCGCATCGGAGCTTCTGAGATATTCTGCAAGTGCCGCTTTTTTCCTGTTCTGCAGCCTGGCCCAGATATCCGCTTCCCAGGAAGCCGTCAGGGAGGCGGTATAGTTCCTGCTGGTTCTGTTCTGGCCGTTAATCGCCGTAGAGCTGTTCTCTGAAGCCCTGGAATAGCTGCCCAGAACGCCGAGGTTCACATCTGGCAGAAACCCGAGTTTAGCCACATCGTATGATTCGCGTGCATAGTCGATGTTCTTCATGGCGATCTGCAGATCGTGATTCCCTGCTATCGCGCCATCGATCAGTACCAGAAGATCCGGGTCCGTGAAGAACTTTCTGTATGGCACATTCGCCAGCTCCTTTCCAGTGGTTGCCGGGCCGGGATAGGCGGACGGAAGCTGCACGTCGGGTCGGCTGTACTCCCTAACAGGGCTGCAGGCCGAAAGCGCGCAACTGACGACAAGCGCCGCAAAGGAGAATATGCGGGGCAGAACGCTTTTCATTCTGCGGTATTCATTTCGACTCATTCTTTGGATCCTTCACTCTTCAACTGTTCTTCAAGAAGCGTCCCTGCTTCGACGATTTCAGCAGCAGGGCCGGTGAAGCGCTCCTGCAAGCCCTGGAACGCAACGAATAGCACCGGCACGATCAGGATGCCCAGCACCATGCCGACGAACATGCCGCCGATGGCCGCCGCGCCGATGGAGTGGTTGCCCATCGCGGCCGGACCGGTCACGAACATGAGCGGCAGAAGCCCGGCAAGGAATGCGAGGGATGTCATCAGGATAGGACGAAGCCTCGACTGGGCTCCCTCCATGGCTGCCTCGACGAGCGACTTGCCAGCCACACGGCGCTGCAGGGCGAACTCCACAATCAGGATGGCGTTTTTGGCCAGGAGACCTATAAGCATGATGACAGCGACCTGCACGTAGATGTTGTTTTCAATGCCGGCCAGCTTGATGCCTATAAAAACGCCGAGCAGGCCTGTCGGAATTGAGAACATTACGGCCAACGGCAAAAGGTAACTCTCATAAAGGGCTGAGAGCAGGAAATAGACGAATATGACCGAAAGCATGAAGATGAACAGCAAACCTCCTGACGATTCGAGCTCTTCCCTGCTCTGTCCCTTCCAGTCATAGGTATAACCGGTCGGCAAGCTCATACGTGAAACCTCATCGACGGCCTTGATCGCCTGACCGGTGCTGTAACCGGGTTTGACGACCGCATTGACCGAAATGGAGTTGAAGAGGTTGAAATGATCGACAGCGTCGGGACCGTAAACCCGCTTGAGGGATACGATCGAGGTTACCGGCACCATCTGTCCGGCAGAACTTTTGACAAAAATACCGTTCAGGGATGAGGGATCCTTGCGGTCTGCCGTTTCAGACTGCATGACGACACGGTAATATTTGCCGAAACGGTTGAAGTCGGATGCCTGGGAGCTGCCGTAATAGGCCTGCAGAACGGTCATGAGATCCCTGACGTTCACTCCGAGTTCACCGGCCCTGACATTGTCCACCACCAGTTCATACTGGGGATAGGTGGCCTTGAATGTTGTGAACGCAAAACCGATCTCAGGCCTCTTCATCAGTTCACCGATGAATCCCTGGGCCACCTCTCCGAACTTGCCGAGATCCCCTCCGCTTCGGTCCTGCAGCACGAACTCAAGGCCGCTGACCGTACCGAAGCCTGGCACCGTTGGCATGGCGAGGGCGAAAAACGACCCCTCCTTGACCGAAGAGAGCTTTTTCGTTACGCCGGCGAGTACATCCTTGATGTTGCGCATCTCCCCACGATCCTTAAGGTCCTGAAGCTGCATGAACATAAGACCCGATGCCGGTGAGGAGCTGCGTGACAGGATATTGATGCCGGAAACCGATATCACCTTCCTGATTGCCGGCATGGATCGCATCATACCCTCCGCCTTGTCCATTGCGGCCTGCGTCCGGGAGAGAGAAGAACCAGGAGGCATCGTCACGGAAACGATGACGAAACCGTTGTCCTCATCCGGTATAAATCCTGTCGGGGAGACCTTGAACAGCCAGAAAGAGACCAGGGAAATTACGGCAAGAACGGAAAACGCGAGCTTCCTTTTATTGAGGAGGAAAACCAGGCTTGTCCCGTAGCGTTGCCTGACGGTTTCGAATCCGGCGTTGAACCCGGTGAAAAAGCGCTGTCCGATCCCTTTGAAACGATCATTTTTCCCTTTCCCCTCACCGTGCAGATCGGTCAGGAAAAGAGCGCAGAGCGCCGGGCTCAGCGTAAGGGCGTTGACCGCCGATATGAGGATCGCTATGGCAAGGGTAAAGGCAAACTGGCGATAAAAGACGCCTGTAGAGCCCTGCATGAAACCGACCGGCAGGAAAACCGACGCCATGACGAGCGTTATCGTCACGATAGCCGTGGTTATCTCGCGCATCGCCGCGACGGTGGCAACCTTTGCCGGATAGTGCTTCTGTTCCATCTTGGCGTGCACCGCTTCCACCACCACGATGGCGTCGTCCACCACGATGCCGATGGCAAGCACCAGTCCGAAAAGGGTCAGCACGTTTATCGAAAACCCGAAGAGGTTCATGAAAAAGAAGGTGCCGATAATGGCGACAGGAACGGCGATTGCCGGGATGAGCGTCGAACGGAAATCCTGCAGGAACAGAAACACGACCAGGAACACGAGCAGGAAGGCTTCGATGAGAGTGTGCTGCACCTGCTCGATCGATTCGTCAACGACCTTTTTGGAGCTGAACGGAATGGAGTACTCGACGCCCGGAGGAAACGATCTCGCCGCTTTTACAAGCACTTTGCGCAACTCGGTTTCCACCTTGTTGGCGTTCGACCCGGGTGACTGATACACCGCCAGCACCACACCGGGCTTGCCGTTGGCCTTGGTATTGACCGTGTAACTGTAGGCGCCGAACTCAATCCTGGCTATATCCCTGAGCCGGAGCAGCGAACCGTCCGGATTGGCCCGTACGACTATGTTTTCATAATCCTCCGGAAGCGCAAACTTGCCACGGTACTTCATGACGTATTGCATGGGCTCACTGCTCATCAGGCCAAACGATCCCGGAGCCGCTTCAAGGTTCTGGCTCTGGATCGCAGCCGAGACCTCCTGGGGCGTCAAGCCGTAAGCCGCCATCTGCTGGGGCCTGAGCCAGACGCGCATCGCATAATCCATGTTGCCGTACACAGAAACCTGACCGACGCCGGGCACCCTAGCAAGGTCGTCGACGATGTTGATCTTCGCATAGTTCTGCAGGAACCTGGTGTCGAACTCCTTTTCGTTGCTCGACAGGTTGATCAGCATGATCTGGCTGTTCTGGCGCTTTACCGTCGAAATGCCAATCTGGTTGACCTCAGCCGGAAGGCGGCTCGCAGCCTGAGCTACGCGGTTCTGTACGTTGACCGAGGCCTGGTCGGGATTGGTTCCCTGCTTGAAGAACACATTGATTGAAAGCGATCCGTCATTGGACGATGTCGAGGTCATGTAGGTCATGTTCTCAACACCATTGATGGCCTCCTCGAGAGGAGGGGCGACGGTACGCCCGACGGTTTCGGCGCTCGCACCGGGATAGCTCGCCGAGACCGAAACGCTCGGCGGAGCGATGTCCGGAAAGCGGGTGATCGAAAGCTGCGTCATGCTGACCAGGCCGAGCAGGACAAGGATGACGGATATGACGGTCGCAAGTACCGGGCGGGATATGAAACGTTCGAACATGGGCCCTGTATTTAGCGATCTTTGACTGGTGAAGAAACGGCCGGTTTGGCGGCGGAAGGAGCCGCGTCAGTCATCGGTTTGATGACTGCGCCGTCCTGCAACTTGTCGATGCCCGCAGTCACGATCTGGTCACCGGAATTGAGACCTGCCGTCACGATGTAGTCCGGGCCGCTCTTCCCCGAAACCGAGATGACCTGCTTCCTGACCTTGTTGCCCTTCTGCAGCACGAACACGAACACTTTATCCTGGAGTTCGACCGTGGAAGCTTGAGGAACAAGCAGGACGCCGCTGTAACTGGTCGAGAGAATCACTTTCCCGGAATTGCCGCTTCGAAGTAATCCTTCGCTGTTGGGAAACTCTGCCCGGAGGCCTATCGAGCCCGTGGCCCGGTCGAACTCGCCGCTGATCGATTCGAGCCGTCCCTCATGGGCATAGAGGCTCCCGTCCGAGAGCATCAGCCTGACAGGAGGCACTGCGGCGATCTTTTCCTGTATGGTATTGCCCGCATAAACACTTTTGAACCGTGCGAATTCGGTTTCGCTTATACTGAACACTGCGTACATCCGGGTGACATCAGAAAGGGTCGTGAGCGCCTGCGACTGGTTCCTGGTCAGCAGGTTGCCCTGGCGGAACGGAATCCGGCCTACGTATCCGCCGACAGGGGCCTTGATCACCGTGTATCCGAGATTGATGTGCGCAGCCCGCGCCATCGCAGCAGACTGCTCCGCAAGGGCTTTCGCCGCCTGCTCCTGTGCTTTGGCCGTGGTAAGCTGGACTGGGGCGACAACCTTGTTTTCGACAAGTGGAACGAGCTTTTCGGCATTGACGCGAGCTACTGCAGCCTGTGCCTCAGCGGCATGCCGGGAGGCCAGCGCCGTCGCATACTGCTCGCGATAGACCGCATCGTCTATCCTGAACAACGGCTGTCCCTTTTTGACGAGATCCCCCTCCCTGACCAGAATGCCCAGAAGCACGCCGTCCACCTGAGGTCGGATTTCAGCATTGGCGAGGCCTTCGAGCCGAACCGAATATCCGGAGGATACGACGGCAGATGCCGGTTGAACGGTCATCACGGGCAGGGTCGGCATCCTGGGCCTGGAGTCATCGGCTTTCTTGCCGCAACCCGAGCAAAGCAATGTCGAACCGAGGATGAGGCTTAACGTGAACCTGGGAAAAAGCTTTCCGTAGAAAAGAGTCGTATTCATGGGTTTTTCAATGACTGAAAAGAGAGGCCGAACAGTCCGACCAGCGGAGAATGACGAATTTATATAATGAAAATACTTGATATTATCGGTCGTTCACATCTGGTTGGGCAAAGAATAACGTAAAACCGGCAAACTCACGGCAAGCATCCTGGATATCAACCTCTTATTGACGTCGAATCACCTGCCGTTCAAGCGCTCAAAATCTATGAGATAACGCTTGATCTCAGCGCCACCAAGGTAGTCGCCGATCCTTCCGTCGCGACAGACGACCCGATGACACGGTACGATAATCGGCAACGGGTTCCGTCGACATGCGGAACCAACGGCCCTTGCCGCACCCGGAGCCCCGACTGCCGATGCAATATCGGTATAAGCGACCGTCGTCCCGTAGGGAATATCGGGCAACGCGCGCCAGACGCGCCGAACGAATCCAGCGCCTCCGGGTGCGATCGGAAGGGAAAATGTCTTGAGTTCCCCTGCCAGCCAGGCATTGAGCTGTCGAAAAGCCGCTTCAAGCAATGGCGAGCTGCCGGTTTCCGTGATCCCTTCAACAACGGAATCCATGAAATGCAGATGAGTGACGACTCCCCCGCTCTCTGCAATGGCGATCCGGCCGATCACCGTATCCCGGCAACAAAGCCTTGTCGAACCATTATCGGTTTTCATTGAAAGATCCTTGATCCAGTTAAATCCGCCGGGTTCTGGACAGGGTAACCGCTGATGTCGCCGAACAGTTTCCGGTACCCGCTTTGCGACGGATGTGTCCTCCCCCTTTCAGAACATCGATGAAGATAGTATGTTGGATCATGAAGGAAAAACTCACAGAACAGACCATCAGCCAGGTTTTTGAGAAAGTCGATGGAGACTCGCTCACCCCGGATTGCAGGGTATACGAGGATTGCAGGTTCATCCGTTGCAATTTCGCCCATGCCGATCTTTCCGGCCTGATCTTCAGGGAGTGTTCGTTCGAAGGTTGCGACATGAGCATGGCGAAACTCAAAGACACAGGATTCCAGGAGGCACTTTTCAAGGAGTGCAAGCTGCTCGGCTTGCAGTTCAACGACTGCAGGAAACTTCTGTTGCGGATGGAGTTCCAGGGTTGCATGCTCAAACTGTCGCTCTTCAGCGGACTGGAACTTAAAAACACAACATTTGTCGACTGTGATCTGCAGGAAGCTGATTTCACGGGAGCCAACATGAGCGGTTCGGCATTCGTGAAATGCGACCTGCGCCAGGCGCTTTTTTTTCACACAAACCTTGAAAAAGCTGACTTCCGCTCCGCCGTCAACTACTCCATCGCACCGGAAACAAACCGCATCAGGAAAGCGAGGTTCTCCCTGCATGGCCTTGCTGGACTGCTCGACATCTACGATATCGAAATAGAGTGAGCAGAACGTAAAAAAGCCCGGCGTCGGAATTCGTGACGCCGGGCCGGAAAATGCGAAACCACACTTCAGGATGAAGTGGGAGCAACGGCATTTCACCGGCCCCCACACTTACAGACAATCAGCTGAATCACACTGCCGGAGGACATGGCGGACATGGTTTGCATTTCTCTATGGCGATGGCTTTCATATCGTCATCGGAATAGATGAACTGCCGTCCATCCCTGATATGCGCCGTAGCCCAGAGCCTCAATGCAAAGGCACAGGTTCCGGTCAATCCAGTCAGCAGCGAATCTCCCACGACTGTCTGGCTTATGGGTCCCGGTGTTCCTGTACTGAAGGTAACCGGCCCTGCCAGATATGAAGACACCGGATTCACCCCTTTGTTATAATAGAGACCCCAGCTATGCAAACGGCCGTTTTCCTGAGAAATATCGACCTTGAAATTAAGCGGCGGCACCGAGCTCCAGGGAATCACACCACACTCGTTGAGCACCGCCGGAATGGTCAGCGTAGCGACGGGAGGCTTGTTATCGAGGGTAATCTTCAGATCACAACTGTCGATCATGGTTGTCAGGACTGCCCCAGGCCCTTTGGTGCCGTCAAGATATTCCACTCCCATGGCACTCGTCAGCTTTGCTCCGTTCTCGTCGAACACCTCAAGTCGAAGCACATACAAGTCGGTATCGGCCTCAGCCAACCAGGTATACCAGGCGCCGATCCAGTCCGGATTGTACCAGTAGTAATTGCTGAAGTCGCGCACCTCATAGAGCGCGGGCACCCCATTGATCGTTTTGGGACCCAGCGCATGTGTTTCGCTGAACAGGGAGCCCTTGGCTACGCGCGTATCCGAAAGCCCTGAGGTGATGGGGGTAAACTCCGAACTACCGTTCCTGGCATAGGAAAGACGGTAATAGCGTGCAGGGAGGCCGTTTGCAAGTGCGTCCCCGAACTGCGCATAAAGCAGCAGGTTGCCACCGTACGCCGCGTTGAGGTAAAGAGGCTCCTTATACAGCCCTGTCCCCTGATCGATCCTGTAAACCTCGTCGTCGCCAACCCTGGTGATAAACACGGGCGACCCTGGCCGGGACTCGTGGCAATTGGGGTTGCCGCAGACCACCTCTTCATTATCGAGATACAGGTCTATATGGGCATTGGTGACATTCCATCTCGTACTGGTGTATGGGTCCATGTAGATCACGGTCGAAACGCCGTCGATGACCTGTGTCAACCTGATGATGATGTCCGGACGTGAATCGAAACGCAGCCTGCCGCGACGGAAGTGGAACGGCCACCAGTTGAAACAGCAGTTGAAGCCGCCGCTGCAGTCCGTTACGGTTTCGCACACCAGAGCCTTGCTGTAGAAACAACGGGGGAACAACATCCAGGGAGCGATCCTGGAGGTCAGGGTCAGCGTATCGAGACGTGAGGCGATGCTGGAATCCATCAGACGCGCTTCGCCTACACGGGTAAATGCCTGATTAATCATGACCGGGCCTGGCGGTTCAGGCTGCGGATTCAATGAGACCATCGATGCAAGGTTTGCATAGGACACAGAGGTGTTCAACGGAGATTCCGGTTTCGAACCAATGCCCACCCTCGTCGCAAAAGCAGCTGCAGTATTGACGGCTGCGGTTGAACCTGTCGGCCTCATTTCAGGAGCGGGATCCGGACCGGGAAACGGCTTTATCGGATAGGGCGGCTCTTTGAGGATATCCGGGATACGGATCACAGGCCTGTCGAGAAGCAGCTCCCACCATTTGCGTATAGGCGGCCAGAAGCAACCTTCCCGATCGACATCGAAGATCTCGACCTTCACGTAAGGCACCGGACATACGCTGGTCTTGCCCTCTTTGGTAGTTACCTTTCGAACATGCCCGGAAACGCAAATGCGCTGAGGCCACCACGGACGCCAGACAGCCAGGGGAAGCAGCATATCAAATTTCACATGGTAATTGCTCCCAATGGCTTTCCAGTCGCCGGCAAGGATGCTTTTACGGTAGGCGTCAGACATGCGAATCTGGGAAGCCATCTTCGCAGGGCCTATGATGAGATCTGCATCGGAAGGGCGTGACAGGCGCACATCGACAGCATAACTCCCATTCTTGTCGATGGCAGCCTCCCCCAGCAAGGCACCTGCCTTGTCGAAAACATAAGCTCCAAGGTTCATTTCGCCAGGCAGGCTTTCCGCCTGATCACGTTTAATCACTCCTTCGATGCGAAAGCCAGCGTTTTTCCTGGACACTGCGGGTTGAATCTGCAATTTTGCCATTTCCAGTCTCCTTGTTTCAATTGTTTGGGTTAACTGCACTACATAGCAGACCGGCAAATTGAATAGTACCGGCAACTGCCATAATCATATTCCAGCCTGTCATATCGGTCCGAACGTGAAAACATCAGTAACACATCATCTACCCGGCTTAGAGACGGGAGTTAATCCAACACAGTTTCAATGTCTGGACGAAACACGAAACTTGAGCCGCCACCCTGCGGAAACGAGAAGCGCAATCCGGAAGAGGACGGCTGAAACACCGCCTCTCAGAAAGAAAGCTGGTGACCACAATCGAAACCCGGCATCAAGCGGGCACTTCCAACTGCTTCAAGCAAATAACTATGGTTCGAAAAGTCGATTCTTTTGGGAACTACCTTTTACTGCGTTACAGCTTTACCAATGGGTAAATCAGGTAAAAAAGAGGAGAGAACGGGATGAAATAGGAATAACTCTGTTTTAATAATAATACTTTTATCCTGAAAACAAACAAGATTTACAAGAGGCAACGGTAACTGGTGAAAATTTGTAACCGCCCCTCCCCCCTGTTTCACGGTTGGATATTTGATAAAAATGATTGATTGACTATTGCATTTTTTTCTACGGTCTCCCATAAATGATGACGGGAGGCACGTGCATAAATTGTCAAACTTCAACGTTCCAGAGCTGAAATATCCATGTGCACGCATAACTGTTACCGGCATCACTGCATCCGATTGAATGACATCAGAAAACAATACCGGTCTTGATTTGCCTCTTACGCGTAACGCGTCACGGGTCACGCGTCACGCCGTCACGGGTTACGCGTCACGCCGTCACGCTGAAACGCTGAAACGTGAGCGAACCAGAGCTGAAATTATTTAAAGACCTCATTCGTTGTATATTCATTTTCAAGGTAATTCCCTGATGACGGCAATGCCGTTCTCCATTTCCTGTTTCATTTACTTTCAGCGATCAATAGCAGATCATCGGCATGGATAACCCATTCACTGCTTTTCAATCGACACATCCGCAACAACGCTTCAGCTGGGCTACGCCACAAAATGGACAATACAGAGAATTACAATACCCTGAGCAGTTGGAATCAAGGCTCCTGGGAATGGGACCTCGCCTCAGGCAAGCTCTGTCTGGACTCATATGGATGTGAGCTTTTCGGCCACGCTCCGCAGGAGACACCATTCGACACCAGCCTCCTGAAGTCGATCATACATCCTGATGACCATAAGCTATTTTTTAATGCTGTTGAACAGCTTTCCCGACACTCAAATAAAGCGTCTACGATAGTCTGCAGGCTGATGCCCAGGAATGAAAACTTGAGATGGGTTGAGTGCATCATCACCGCGCTGGCATTTGACGACACTGGCAAAGCATCCAAAATCTCAGGCCACTTTATCGACATAACCACACGTAAGGAAGCGGAAATTCAGCTTCAAACTCTCAACCGCTCCCTTAAGGCAATCAGCTCCTGCAACCAGGCTCTTCTCCGGACAAACGATGAGATGGAGCTGTTGAACGAAATCTGCCGTACTGTCGTGGAGATCGGTGGGTATCGAATGGCTTGGGTGGGATATGCACAGGATGATCCTGGAAAAAACGTATTGCCTGTCGCCTGGGCAGGGGTTGAGGATGGATATCTTGAGACGCTCCAGATCACCTGGGCAGATAGCGAAAGGGGCCGGGGGCCGTCAGGCACCGCGATTCGTACAGGTCAGGCAAGCGTTGCCAATGACATGCAGACCGACCCTCAATTTGGACCATGGAGATCCGAGGCCCTTAAGCGCGGCTTTGCTTCATCGTTGGGCCTGCCGCTGAAAAACGCGAAACAGGTGTTCGGTGCCTTGATGATCTACGCCACCACCCCGAACGCATTCGATGCAGACGAGATAACACTGCTCACTTCGCTTGCAGACAATCTGGCATACGGCATCAACATGCTGCAGAACCGCAAGGAAAAAGAGCGGGCGGAGGAGGCCATGCGCCAAAGCGAAGCCCGATACCGGAGCCTTTTCCAGAACAGGCATACCGTCATGCTGATTATCGACAAGGAAACCGGAGCGATCATCGACGCCAATCCGGCTGCGATAAACTATTATGGTTACTCACTGGATGAGCTATGCAGGATGAATATCGGACAGATCAACACGCTGACGAAGGAGCAGATACAAACGGAAATGCATCGGGCCCATGAACAGCACTGTAGCTATTTTGCCTTCCAGCACCGCCTGGCCGACGGTTCAGTCCGCGATGTGGAGGTCGTCAGCGGCCCTATTACTGTCGACGGCAACGCCCTGCTGTATTCGATCGTCAACGACGTCACCGATCGCAAGCTGTTCCAGGAGCAACTTCTTGAAGGCAGCAAGCGACTGCATTACATCATGAGCGCTACCGATGCAGGGCTCTGGGAGACGAGTACAGGATCAACCCGGGATATCTGGTCTGACGAAGTATGGGAACTCTACGGACTCGCACCCCAAAGCTGTAAACCCTCATATGAGAACTGGATCAACACCATCATCCCGGAAGACAGGGAAATGGTAAGGGCTCAAGCTGAAAAGGCGGTTGCAACAAGCTCCGAATTCAACACGATCTATCGGGTACGCGGCAAGGACGGCACTATCCACTGGCTCCTGTCCAAAGGAACCCCCTTTGCCGATGCCGAAGGCAAGATCCGATTTGTCGGTATCGTCATCGACATAACCGACCGAAAAAAGGAGGAGGAAGCGAAACAGCTGCTCGAGGCTCAGCTTCGCAAAGCGCAGCGTCTTGAGACCATCGGCACGCTTGCGGGCGGAATCGCCCACGACTTCAACAACATCCTTACCCCGATCCTCGGTTATTCGGAGATGGGCTTGTTAAGCATGCCCCCCGACGAGCCGGTACATGATTATTTCAGCGAAATCATGCATGCCGCCGAGCGGGCACAGACCCTGATCGGACAGATCCTTACCTTCAGCAGGGCCCAGGAGGTCACTCCATCAGTCATAAGCGTTAAGTCCGTCGTTTCCGAAGCCCTTAAACTTCTTCGGCCATCGATACCGGCCACAATCACGATCGAGCAGCATATCGACGACAACTGCAGAAACATCCTGGCCGATCCATCCCAGATCCATCAGATCATCGTCAATCTTTGCACCAACGCATTCCAGGCTATGGAGGATACGATAGGAGTCATCCGTATTGAGATCAAAGAGATCGCAGTCGACAGGAAACTCCGGATGTCGTTGCCCAGGCTGGTTGCCGACAGCTATGTGCGTCTCACCATTTCCGATAACGGACCGGGAATGAGTGAAGCGACCATGGAGCGCATATTCGAACCATTCTTCACCACCAAAGCCAAAAACAAGGGAACCGGGCTCGGTCTATCGGTGGTTCATGGAATCGTCACCAGCAGCAAAGGAGAAATAACGGTCGACAGCCATCCGGGCAACGGTACGACATTCAACATTTATCTTCCGGTTATCGACGCACATGTCAAATTCGTAGAAAACGAAAAGCCTCTTTTGAAAGGCAGCAGCAGCATTTTGTTTGTCGACGATGAAGAGTCGAGCACCAAAATGATGACTGCGATGCTCTCTAAACTCGGTTTCAGGATAGACACTTCCAATTCACCGATAGAGGCGATTACCCTTTTCAGAAAAAATCCAGGAAACTTCGACCTTGTCATTACCGACCTGACCATGCCTGAAATGAACGGGACCGCCCTTGCCGCTGAACTTCACCGGATCAGTCCCCACATGCCGATCATCCTGATGACCGGTTATGATAAAGATCTGGGCAACAGAACCATGCTGCATAAAGTCGGCATATCGAGGATCCTGAAAAAACCGGCCAAGATGGCGCAACTGGTTTCAACCATCAACGAAGTCATGGCCGAGGGCATAGTTTAACTGGCCGAATCTGGAACACGCGCCCTGTCCTTGCTGCGAAGTGAATGATGATGATAATCCCCCGCATGGGCGATTATTCATGAGATGATGACGAAATCCCCCAAATCCACCTCGGGCTCCCGAAGCTCTTTCTGAACAGAGATCACTTTAGATCGCCCGGTACCTTTTATCGCACTCCTGAGAAGCTCATCCAACGCCGTCTCCGGCCCCTGCATGTTGATTTCAACCGTTCCGTCGGTCCGGTTTCGTACCCACCCGGAAAGGTTCAGCCCTTTTGCCGTCCGGTCAATAAACTTTCTGAACCCAACTCCCTACACAACTCCGGATACAATCAGTTGCTCCCTTTTCAACATGAAATTTTCGATTTGTTACAGATATATTATCAGCACCAACAGATATCGGCACATTCCCTTATTGAAGAATTCATCTCCGGCATTTCCCTTATCGCAGGACTCGACGTCACAAAGCAGTCGCCCTGGTCAATCGCCATTTCAGCGGGAAGCGCATTCCTGACGCTAACAAAGCTCGGCATTCCAGGTTATCGCACAGCCAGAACCTTTGAGCATGGCCGCGACGCTGCAATATTTGTCTATTGAAAGCCTGATCGCCTTTTCAAATTCCTCCAGAGTGCAATCAGGGCTTTTCAGGCGATACCTGACATGAATTGAGGTAAACACTTTAGGATGTTCGTGAGCCCTTTCCGCTTCAAGGCCGGCCTCAATGTTAATCAGCTCCTTTCTCATTTTTTTGAGAATCGCAATGATATCCATCATTGAGCAGGCAGCAAGAGACTCAAGCAGCACCTCCATTGGGGAGGCGTTTTTGGCCGGCCCTGTAAAATCCATCGTTGCATCGAACCTGGTTTTTTGACCATTTTCGTTCAGGCCGACAAGAGGAAATTTCTTGTTGAATTTTACTGTGGCGTGCATTTTGTCAGATATTCGATATTGGAAATCACAGCTTTTGCCCATCGACCAAAAACATGTATTAATCCCTGAAAGTATAGTGTCTTGTCAACGGCGGAAGATCTTGTGTCTGTC
Source organism: Chlorobiaceae bacterium (assembly GCA_013334965.1). Taxonomy (GTDB): domain Bacteria; phylum Bacteroidota; class Chlorobiia; order Chlorobiales; family Chlorobiaceae; genus Chlorobaculum. Next base: position 180,528 of record JAAXWO010000005.1, read on the forward strand.
AAACATCCCGGGCATGGTGCCTGAGAATGGCAATACATGTTTTTTAAAACCAGAATTACTCAGAAACAGATTATCCGTTCTATTGGAATAATCTATTCTGAATCCGATTTTTATTTCTATCTGGACATTTCTCATGATAATTTTTCCCCGTCAACACGCGCACAGAAATATCAGCCATTTCATCGTTTAAGCCTCGCCCGGCAAGGTTATCCTCCTCCGGCGAAAATCAATATATCGACATCATCATTATCGTCAAGAATGAATTTATCGCGCTCTTCAGGGCGTACGATTTTTGAGTTTACAACAACAGCGACCTGCTGGCTGTCAACACCAATGACCGGAAGTAAATCACTGATTGATGACCCATCAGCAACATTCTGCTGCTGACCGTTCAATGTGATAGATTTCATGTTCACCAGGCAAAGTTACGTGAGATATAATTGTTTTTTTTCAGGACCCTCAGTCCGGCATCGCCTGCAGTTATATATGATATTCGATATTTTCGATCAACCCCGACTTTATCGCATACATTACAAGTTCAGGGCTGCTCGATATACCCAGCTTCCGGAAAATGTTTTTTCTGTGCGTCATGACAGTATGAAAACTGATCTGCTTTTTGGCCGCAATTTGTTTTGTGGTCAATCCGGTAGCGATCAGGCGAACGATATCGATTTCAGATTTTGTCAAGGATCCTGCAATGTCGATGTTGTCTGATTTTTTCAGAAGAATGTCCAGAACAGCTTCCGAATAGTGTTTTATACCCCTCAATGCTTCATCAACAGCCTGAAGAAGCTCTTCCCTGTCGTCAGTTTTAAGGGAAATATTCCTGATGCCGATATTGTTCAGCTCCTTTATCTGCATCTGGCTGATCATGCCGGTCATGACAAGTACCGGCGTATCAGGCGATCTTTTTTTTATTTCAGCCAACTCCGACACCGACATGAAGCCAAACATGGCATAATCGGTGATAATCATCCTGACGCTATTCTTCTGCAGATATGCGTGTAATTCATCTCGAGCAGTAGCAACCTGAACGGTATGGCCATGGGAAGTCAACAGGGCTTTCAAGGCATGGTTTGTCAGATACTGTGTATCTGTAATGAGAATCATAAGTGTTGTTTTCTGATCGCGTCTGAAACTTCCGATATTTATTAGCACTTCATCACAAGCGGTCATCTCGATGAGTGGCTCAAATTCGAGCCACCCAACCGATTATTGATGACACCGGACCGTTTGAATTTTCTTTAACAGGTTAGCGTGTTACCGTCTCCGGATGCTGCTGACGACATCAGCAAGACGGTCAATCTCATCCTTGGTATTATAGAAGGCAAGGGATGGCCTCACGGTGCCTTCGACACCGAAACGCCTCAGGGATGGCTGGGTGCAGTGATGCCCCGTGCGGACGGCAACGCCCTCCCGGTCGAGCAGTCGACCGACCTCGTCGTTTGGAACACCGTCGAGGACAAATGAAAGCACACCGACCTTCTCCCTTGCTGTTCCGATGAATCGCAAACCGGGAATGACACCGAGCTTTCCTGTCGCATACCGGGTCAGCTCATGCTCATAGCGTGCGATATTTTCGATACCGAGTTTCCTGACATAGTCGAGCGCTGCGCCGAGACCTACGGCATCGCCTATCGAGGGCGTACCTGCTTCAAATTTAGCCGGAGCCTCGTTATAGATGGTTTGCTCGAAACGCACATCCTTGATCATGTTGCCCCCGCCCTGCCAGGGAGGCATCTGTTCGAGCAGTTCCCGCTTGGCGTAGAGAGCTCCAATGCCTGTCGGAGCAAAAATCTTGTGTCCGGAAAAAACGAAGAAATCAGCATCCAGATCCTGGACGTCTACCGGGATATGAGCCACGGACTGGGCACCGTCGATCAGCACCCTCGTGTCATGGCGTTTCGCAAGCCGAATCATCTCCCGGATCGGTAAAATCGTACCGAGTCCGTTTGATGCCTGCGTAAGTGAAACCAGACGCGTTCGCGGATTGAGCAGTCGCGTGTACTCCTCCAGGAGAATCTCTCCCCTGTCGTTAACCGGCACGACGCGAATGACCGCTCCTTTTTCCTGGGCAAGCATCTGCCAAGGCACAATGTTGGCGTGGTGTTCGAGAATCGAAAGAATGATTTCGTCACCGGGTTGGATGAATTTCCTCCCCCAGGTCTGGGCCACCAGGTTGATCCCCTCGGTGGTGCCACGGACATAGATGATCTCCGATGTGGAGCCTGCGCCAATAAACTGCCTGATCTTCTCTCGTGCACCTTCATATGCGTCGGTAGCGCGCGCGGCCAGAGTGTGTGCCCCACGATGGATATTAGAGTTGTCGAGGGTGTAGAACTGTGAAACCGCATTAATGACGCTCAACGGTTTCTGGGTCGTCGCGGCATTGTCCAGCCAGACAAGGGGCTTGCCGTGAACGTTCTGGTGGAGAACAGGGAAATCCCTGCGAACCGACGTCACATCAAATATTTCGGTTTTCGTGACCGAAGAAACCGGTTCGTTCAGGAAATAATATGGCCCGGATGAAAAGTCAGAAAAACCGGACGGCAGGTGCTGCGAGTCAACCGGCGCCTGCCCTTCGGCGGCACCGCTGAATTTCCTGAAAAGATCCTGTGCGATGCAGTTCCCTTGGGGAAATCCCGGGAGACCTGCGCCACGAAGGAAGTCGAGTGAAAAATTCCCTCCACCTGGATTACCTCCGTTCAGCGCATTGATCAACGGTGCCGCGGCAGATGAGATTTCTTCATACGGGTTGTTATTCGGCTGCGGACGGTTCAGAAGCTCGTCAAGACCATAAGAGCCATTTGCATTGCCCGAATAGGCCTGTTGTTCGGTAAGCCTGTCTGCATGGTGTTCAAGGGGTGCCTCCTTCTGGCCCGCATCGCTTTGAAGAAAATAGAAGGCATCACTTTCTGCTCCAGGAACCTCTGCAGGAAACCAGGGCAGGTCAGGTTGCCAATCGAACTGCCTGCCGTCGCCGTAATCGGCCGTATTGACATATTGGCCCTGCGCGGTCGAAACTGCCGACTGGGGAGCTTCGTGCAGGTCAGATTCACTTCTCGGCACATTGCCAGCCTCGGGCAGGTCGTTGAACAACCGGCTTGCGACCTGGGCGATGAACGTAGGGTTCAGCAGATCTGGAAGGGTTTCTCCGGGAAACGGATGCTGATTGATGTTTGGCATAGGTGCGTTTGTCGTTCATGCCATCACATCCCGGTTTGAATCCGGTCGAATGCGATGGCCTGTCGTGTTGTCTTAACGTTTATTTTGCTTTTCCGCCACTCTTCCGGTGCTCGTAATCGTGGTAATACCCTACCTCGACATTTTCGAGCACGCCAAGAGCATCGTCAGTCAGCACTGCCAGCGACGAATACTGGGTCAGCAGGTATGATGCAACACCAAGCTTGTCAAGGCCCATCAGGCGGGCTGAAAGACTCGGGCTGATCTCTCCGGGAATGCCTGCCTGGTGGAGTCCGACAACCCCCTGCTCATTCTCGCCGACGCGCAGCAACAGGATGTTGGTCGTTCCGAGGCCGGACTTGTTGTTCTTGTTGATTTCTATCTTGTCGCACGGAATGATCGGAACACCCCGCCAGGTGATGACCGGACTGCCGAACAGGTTGAGCGTGACCGGCGGGACGCCTCTCCATGTGCACTCGCGTTCGAACGCGGCGATCGCCCTCGGGTGGGCCAGGAAGAAGGCCGGTTTTTTCCAGACCAGCGTCAACAGGTCGTCAAGATCGTCGGGGGTCGGCGTGCCGTACCTCGTGCTGATGCGCTGACCGGGATCGGCAGAGTGCAACAGGCCGAACTCGCGGTTATTGATGAACTCCCACTCCTGACGCTCCCTGATCCCGTCGATGGTGAGGCGCATCTGCTGCTCGATCTGGTTGTGCGGATCGTTGTAGAGGTCCGATACCCTGGTATGCACTCGCACAACCGTCTGAATGGCGTGCAGTGAGTACTCGCGAGGTTTGTTCGAGTAATCGACGTAGGTCTCCGGGATTTCTACATCCTCGGCGAATCCTGACACCAGGTCGATATGTTTTTCGCCATGCTTGTTGACTGTCGAACGGATTTTCAGGTACTCGTCCACCGCGGTCTTGAACGACTCCCGGTAGGCTGGCGCTTCACGGAACAGCTGCTCAACCTCCTTGCTCGAAACCGAAAAAATCGAGCCCGGGGTAATCGTGCGAATGGTTACGGAGGATGGCTTGTCGGAAACCAGCTCCTCCTCGCCGAAATATTCACCCTGCGAAAGGAGCGCAATGCGCAGGTCTTCGCCATGAAGGCCCTTGCTCAGGATTTCGATCTGGCCATGCGCTATGATAAACAGCTTGTGGCGGTCTTCGCCCTCCAGGATCAGGGTGCTGCCCAGCTCAGCCTCTTCAAGCACGAATTTCTTTGCCAATCCTGCGATGACTTCGTCTTCGAGGGTCGAGAAAAGCGGAATGCTTTTCAGTGATTCAGGCCTGAACGAAGGAATTCCCCTGTGGAAATCGATCCCGATCCTCTCGGGTTTCTGCAGTTCTATCTTGGTGCGGTTGACCCGATAGGTGCCCGAAGCGACGTGGACCCACGGAAGCAGTTTGAGCAGCCATCTCGGGGTGATCGACATCATCTGGGGCACGGTCTTGGTCGTGTTGGCCAGATTCCTTGCCACGGTTGTGGTCACACTGCGCTGCAGCAGACTGTTGGATTCGGGTAGTGAGTTTGCCATTGGTAATGATTTGGTTACGGTTGTTTGAATAAACCAGTGATAACTTCCTGAGTATTTTCGAAAAGGCTCTCTTTAAATGCCAAGCCCGTTGATAAAGGTGCTCTCTACAGCTTTCTGCTGCTGAAGCCTCGAATCAGGCGGCACGCTTTTGGTCACCCAGACGCTGCCGCCGATTATGGAGTTTTTGCCTATGGTTATCCTGCCGAGGATGTTGGCGTTCGAATAGATCACGACATTGTCCTCGATGACAGGATGTCGGGGAAGATCCTTCACCGGGTTTCCGTCCTTGTCAAGAACGAACCGCTTGGCGCCAAGCGTCACGCCCTGGTAAATCCTGACGTTGTTGCCGATGACGCAGGTCTCCCCAATGACTACGCCGGTCCCGTGATCGATGCAGAAAAACTCGCCGATCTCTGCTCCGGGATGGATGTCGATGCCGGTCTCGGAGTGGGACATCTCGGAGATGATCCGCGGAATGAGGGGGACGCCAAGCTTCAGCAGTGCATGAGCCGTCCTGTGGTTGATCATGGCCCGGATAGAAGGATAGCAGAAGACGATCTCCCCGTAGCTCTTGGCTGCCGGATCACCATCGTAGATAGCCTTGACATCGGTACAGAGCACCCGCCTTATTTCGGGCAGTACCGCGATGAATTCGCGTGCAAGTGCCGATGCCTGTTCGACTGGATTCCCGTCTTCGGTTCGGGGAGATTCAAACGCCTGGACACTGAGGATCTGGCCTGCCAGCAATTCGTAAATCTTTTCAATCCGGACACCAATAAAATGGTGCAGTGATTCGCGATGAAATATCGGTGCGCCGAAATATCCGGGAAAAATGACCGCTCGGACCAGATCGACAAATTCACGGAGCTTGTCGATCGACGGCAGTTTGTGTTCCGGATGGGGAACGTACTCGCATTCGGCGCCCTTCCCGTCAGATAACCGCGCTATGGCCTGTTCGAGTGTATTGATCCCCTTCTCATTGATATCCATGAGCGTGATTTGTATGATGTTCTCTGGATGCCCCTCAGATTGAGACCGGCTCGTTTTCGAACTGATAGAGCAGGGTCGAGAGGTAACGCTCGCCGGTATCCGGCAGGATCACCACGATGCGCTTGCCTTCGTTCTCCGGACGCTGGGCGAGCTGCAGTGCGGCATAGGCTGCAGCGCCCGACGAGATGCCGATGACCAGGCCCTCGGTACGGGCCAGCTTCTGGCCGGTACGGAACGCGTCCTCGTTCTTCACGGTGACGATCTCGTCGATGACGTTCGTGTTCAGGATGTCGGGAATGAATCCGGCGCCGATGCCCTGGATCTTGTGCGGGCCGGGTTTGCCGCCTGAAATGACCGGGGAATCGAACGGCTCGACCGCCACGATC
>JAAXWO010000015.1 GCA_013334965.1 Chlorobiaceae bacterium
ATCAGTAAAGTCAAATAACAGAACCCTTTCGGGCCTTTCCTCACTCTCGATCGTCGCCGTCTCAAGTGAAGGTTCCTAATGTACCAACTCAACCCTTTACTTCCAAACGGTTTCTCGCTTTTTCCCCCAATAATTGAAAAAGAATGGACTCAATGGACGACATGGACGAATACAGACCTCTTCCCGTCCATTCAGTCCATTCTGTCCATTCGGTCCATTACGTCCATTACGTCCATTTCCCCACCCTAAAAAAGAGCGGCGCCATCATGGGCGCCGCTTCTTAGAAAAACCTTATTCAGAAGCTCAGTTGGCTCCTTCCATCTCCTTCGGGCTGAGCCTGGGCATTTCCACCTCAAGCGAAAGCTGGCGCTTGCCCTGGGCATACTCCTTGGCTGCGGCAACGAAACCGCTGAACAGGGGGTGCACCTTCTGGACTCTCGACTTCAGTTCCGGATGGAACTGTACGGCGACGAACCAGCGGTGGTCCTTAAGCTCGATGATCTCGACAAGCTCTCCGTTCGGCGAGGTGCCGGAAAACATCATTCCTTTATCCTCCAGCATCTTGCGATACTGGTTGTTGAACTCATAGCGATGGCGATGGCGTTCGTTGATAAGGAACTTCCTGTAGACGTCGTAGGCCTTCGACCCCTCTTTAATGATGCAGGGGTAACTGCCGAGGCGCATGGTGCCGCCCTTCTCCTTGACTTTCTTCTGGTGCTCCATGAGGTCGATGACGGGAAAACGCGTCCGCTTGTTGAACTCTGTCGAATTGGCGTCCTGCATGCCGCATGCGTTTCTTGCAAACTCTATCGTGGCGCACTGCATGCCGAGACAAATACCGAAAAACGGAATATTGTTCTCTCTTGCGTACCGGATGAACTGCACCTTACCCTCGATGCCACGGTCACCGAAACCGGGCGCGACGAGAAGGCCGCTGACTCCGTCAAGGGCCTTTGCGAGATTGAATGAAGGATCCTCGGCGTCTTCAGCCCTGAGCAACCGTACGGACACCTTTACGTCATTGCTTGCGCCGGCATGGATGAACGATTCGAGGATCGACTTGTATGCGTCAGGATACTCGGTATACTTTCCACAGATGCCGATGGTGATCTCCCCGTCCTTCGGATGCTTGACCTTGTCGCAGAACTCACGCCAGTGGTCAAGGTTGGGTTCCCTGAATTTCTTCAGGCCAAGCTTTTTCATCACCCTCAGGTCGAGCTGCTCCTTGAGAAGCATGAGCGGAACTTCGTAGATGGTCTCGCAGTCGTTCAGCCCGATAACGTCCTGCTCGTGGACGTTACAGAAATGGCCGACCTTGTTTTTGATCTCCTTTGACAGGGGCTTCTCGCTTCTGCAGACCAGGATGTCAGGCTGAATGCCGGTCTCAAGCAGCATCTTGACGCTGTGCTGGGTCGGTTTGGTCTTCAGTTCGCAGGCCGCCTTGATGTAGGGCACGAAGGTCAGGTGAATGTTAAGAAGGTTGCGCTCACCGAGTTCAAGCTTGAGCTGGCGCATCGCTTCAAGGAACGGAAGCGATTCGATATCGCCTATCGTACCGCCAATTTCGGTGATGAGTACATCCAGGCCGCCGTTCTTGGCCAGATCTCCCATCTTCTCCTTGACTTCGTCGATGACATGGGGTACGACCTGTACCGTGCCGCCGAGATACTCTCCCCGACGCTCCTTGTCGATCACCGACTTGTAAACCCGACCCATCGTCAGGTTGGAGGCCTGAGATGTCGGCTCATCGAGAAATCGTTCGTAATGGCCGAGATCCAGATCGGTCTCAGCTCCGTCGTCGGTCACGTAGACCTCACCGTGCTGGTAAGGAGACATGGTTCCCGGATCGACGTTGATGTAGGGATCGTACTTCTGGATTGCCACACGCAACCCCCGGGACTTGAGCAGGAGTCCCAGCGACGCGGAAAGGATGCCCTTTCCGAGTGAAGAGATGACTCCGCCTGTTACAAATATATGCTTTACGTTCTTCGGGCGTGCCATACGTCTTGTGATGATTTAGTGATAACTGTTCCTGGTGTTTCATGGACGCCCCTGCTTATGAACTGCGCGGTCCGATGAGTGCGTTAGACAGTACTCGAACCGCTCACGACACAGGTAGGAGCGACCGCTTACAGCGCCTTATGGGCGCCGTCGCAGAAAGGCATCCTGGCCGATTTGCCGCAACCGCATATGGCTACGTTTTTAGCCTGTTCAATCTCCACCTTGAACGGCACGGTTCCGCTGCCGGCGTGGCTTCCATCGCAATAAGGCCAGTTTGCTGTCTTTCCGCAGGCACAATAATATTTGACGCCGGCTTCTTCGCTGATTACCGTTGGTCTGTTTTCTCTCTGCATGATTTCTCCTTTCTTTTCCTTTTCCTCAATCCATCTGAAAACTTTTATGACTGTGCGCCTGTCAGAACAGGTCGATCTGTCCGTCCTCGTCCTCGTTGATGAATTCCGATGCCGTATCGTCATCGCTCTTCGGAACCCTTGCCGTGGCGGAAATCTTGTCACCGGAATTAAGCCTGATGAGCCTGACGCCGGAGGTGTTCCTGCCGATGAGGCGGATATCGGAAACGTGCTGGCGAATGACGATGCCGTTTGTCGTAATGATGATCAGATCGTCCTCGTCGTTGACGTCGAGCAGTCCGACCAGGTGCCCGATCTTTTCGTGGGCCTTGATCGTGATCACACCCCGCGCGCCGCGCTTCGTCATACGATACTCTTCAACGTTGCTGCGCTTTCCGTAACCGTTGTCGGTAACCGCCAGCAGTGATGTATCATTCCTCTTGGAGGTGACCATCGAAATGCAGCGTTCGTCCTCGTCGAGAGTGATGCCCTTGACGCCCATGGCGGTGCGCCCCATCGGACGAACCTCAGATTCCGGGAACCTGACGGCATAACCGGAGCTCTTGGCGAGAATGATCTGGTGATCGCCGTCGGTAAGCCTCGCATCGATAAGTTCGTCGCCATCTTCGATCGTGATGGCCACGATACCCGTACGGCGGGGATGCGAGTACTCCTCAAGGCTTGTCTTCTTCACGATACCCCTCGCCGTCGCCATGATGATGAACAGCGGATCGTCGAAGTTCCTGATGTTGATATAGGTCTTGATCGACTCGCCCGGCTGGAGTTCCATGATGTTGGCCAGAGAGCGACCCCTTGCTGCCCGGCTTGCTTCGGGGATTTCATACACCTTGAGCCAATGGCAGCGACCTCGCGTGGTGAAGAAAAGAATGTAATTGTGCGTGGACGCGATGAACATGTGCTCCACGAAATCGTCCTGCTTGGCCTGTGCCCCCGTGACGCCGCGCCCGCCGCGATGCTGGCGACGGTAACCGGAGACCGGGAATCGCTTGATGAAACCGTCGTGCGTGATCGTGATGACCACATCCTCCTGGGCGATCATGTCCTCGATCGAAAAATCGCCTTCATTCGGCTGAAGCTCAGTCCGGCGCTCGTCGCCATATACCTCGCTGACTTTCAGGAGTTCATCCTTGATGATCTGCATCTGTTTGGCTGGGCTGGCAAGAATGGATTTCAGCTCCTCTATAAGGGCAAGAGTGTCCCTGTATTCAGCCTCGATCTTCTGGCGCTCCATTCCGGTCAGGCGCTGCAGACGCATCTCAAGAACCGCCTTGGCCTGGATTTCGGAAAGGCCGAACCGCTCGACAAGGCGCTCCTGTGCCGTGTTCGCATCGGGGGACTGCCTGATCGTCGAGATAACCTCATCGAGGTTGTCGAGACATATCTTGAGACCTTCGAGAATATGTGCCCTCTTTTCGGCGGCGGTCAGATCGAACTGGGTACGACGGAGCACGATTTCGTTACGATGCTTGACGTAGTACTGCATCATCTCCTTGAGATTCAGCACGCGCGGCACTCCATCGACCAGGGCAAGCATGATCACCCCGAAAGTGTCCTGCATCGGGGTATGCTTGTAAAGATTGTTCAGCACAACCTTTGCCACCGCATCCCGCTTGAGCTCGATGACCAGGCGCATACCGTCGCGATCCGACTCGTCGCGGATGTCGGCGATCCCCTCGACCTTCTTGTCGTGAACCAGCTCGACGATCTTCTCGATAAGCCTGACCTTGTTGACCTGATAGGGAAGTTCGGTGACGATGATCGATTCCCTGCTGTTCTTGGGGGTCACTTCAACCAGCGCCCTGGCGCGGATCACGACCTTGCCGCGACCGGTCAGGTAAGCAAGCCGGACGCCTTCATAACCGTTGATGATGCCGCCGGTAGGAAAATCCGGGGCTATGACGATCTTCATGAGATCGGTGATCTCGATCTCCGGATTGTCGATCAGGGCGATAATGCCGCTGATGACCTCCCGCATGTTCTGCGGAGGAATGTTGGTGGCCATGCCGACCGCGATACCCGATGCTCCGTTGACCAGCAGGTTGGGAATCGCTGAAGGCAATACTGTCGGCTCTTCCAGGGAGTCGTCGAAGTTCAGTGAAAAATCAACGGTCTCCTTGTCGAGATCCTTCAGCATCTCTCCCGCGATGGCTTTCATGCGAACCTCGGTATATCGCATGGCCGCAGGTGAATCGCCGTCGACCGAACCGAAGTTGCCCTGTCCATCGATCAGGGGATAGCGCAGTGAAAAGTCCTGCACCATACGAACAAGGCTGTCGTAAACGGCGCTATCGCCGTGAGGATGGTATTTACCGAGCACTTCACCGACAATACGGGCCGATTTCTTGTGGGGCTTGCCGGCCTGAAGGCCAAGTTCGTGCATGCCGAAAAGCACACGCCGATGCACCGGTTTGAGTCCGTCACGGACATCGGGAAGGGCACGACTGACAATGACCGACATTGAATAATCGAGATATGAGTCCCGCATTTCTTCTTCAATGCTGATCGGCAATATCTTTTCGCGCTGCATAATGAATGTCCTGACTTTGTTTTACCCTGAATTACAATGGCGTAATGTATGAAATAGCTTATAAAACTTAAAGCTCAAGAGGCCCCGCAAGTCATGCGGAAGCCGCTTTAAGTCACTCTTCCTGTGCCTGGCCTCCTGCCGGTTCAGGCTCGACAACCCGGGTGACAACTGCATCGGACCAGAGGGATTCGAGGTCATAGAAACTGCGCTCGTCAGGCTGGAAAATATGGACGACGACATCGATGTAATCGATGAGCACCCACCGCAGCGTATCGAGACCTTCAATATGCATGGGACGCTCTCCGTCCTCTTTAAGTTCATCGACGATATGATCGGTTACTGCCTTGGCCTTCCGTTCCGAATCGGCGGTAATAATGACAAAAAAATCCGTAACAGTAGTCAGTCCCCGAAGATCGAGAATCTTGACATTTTCACCCTTCTTTTCCAGCGATAATTCAGCGACTCTCCTGGCAAGCAGCTCACTCATCGCCACTTCCCGGGCTTCAGACCCTGAAGTGACCGTATGCTCCAAACGAGACATAGACATCCGTTTTAATGATAAAAAATCCTCTATGCAGGAAGCATTCCTGCGACACAATATAGCAATAATGCGTTACTGTTTCTGCTGTCCCGGAACAAACTGTTGCCTGTAATCGGGAACAGCTTCGGCCAGGATTCCGTCAACTCCATCGGCAAGCGCTTTTTCGGCGTAAGGAAGCAAGCTCGCAGCATTAAAAAATGAGGCTTCGACACCGTAAGGGGCCAGTGCGGCAGAATAACCTGCCAGCTCTTCAATCGCACGCCCTGTCAGGACAAACTCACCGGCAATGCCGTCAAGGCGACCGGACAGTTCGATAGCAAGACAGCGTGAACTTTCAAGCTCTTTCGGCATCCCATTGCCACCATCCCGGCTAAAGACTGAATAAAAGTACTCTCCCGGCCTGGAGGGAATCACTGTAACTAAATACTTCGAGGCTGTGTGGGAGCAGGCCGAATCAGCCATTGCCTGCATTGTCGGAACCGGCACGAGCGGTCGACCGGCGCCGAAAGCGATGCCTTTTGCGGCAGACATGCCGATGCGCAACGCCGTAAAGGAGCCGGGGCCCGACGAAACCGCGATGCCGTCAAGTTCGACAGGAGTCACTCCTGCATCCGACATCGCCTGTATGACCAGCGGTACGATTGCTTCGGCCGTCTTCTGCCACTCTTCGTTGTTCCGTTCGACAACGATGCTGCCGTTTTTCACTGCAACGCACGTCAACTGGTGCGTACACTCGATGGCCAATATCTTCATGGTCACAAATTCAGGTTATGACGATTCTCCGTTCATCCTCACCGGCAATGTACAACGTCACGCGGCGGGTGTAGCGGTTTTCGAAGGAGGGAAACTTCTCGCCCCACTCAACGACAGACACAAAAGGTCCGGAAAGATACTCGTCAAACCCCGTAGCCTCAAGCTCCTTTTCCGTTTCAAGCCGGTACAGGTCGAAATGATGCAGCTCGACCGGCCGGCTACGCATCGCCCCCTCATAGATGTTCATCAGCGAAAAGGTCGGGCTGGACATCTGCTCATCACAACCGAACACCTCTGCGATACCCCTCATGAACTCGGTTTTGCCGGCGCCCAGCGGCCCCGTGAGGCATACCGCGTCTCCGGGGCCCAGCCCGGAGGCGAACCTCCGGGCATATTCGCGGGTCTCTGCCGATGAACGAGAAAGATATTCGCCCCTCATGCCTCCGGCTCCAGAGAGTGAAAAACCATGCCGGTCATGAGTTTCGGATAGAACCAGGTCGACTTCTGCGGCATGGCTTCCCCTGAACCGGAAACCGAAATAACCTCTTCAACCCTCACCGGCTTAACGACGATCCCGATCTGGGCCGCACCGGAGGCCACAGCCTCGAAAAGGTCACGGCAGTTGGTGATGTAGGTCAGATTGGTCTGGCGGGCCATCGCATCAAGGGAGATTCCCAGCATCTGACCAAGCACAAGGTCGTGCAGCACCACGACCCCCATATTCTGCAGGACTTTCGGCACCGGGGTCGAAAGTACCTCCGCCGGATTGCTGTCAAGCGAAATACCGATCGTAATGCCCGGCATCACGATCCCGTAGGAGGTTCCGCAACGGGCATTCAAGAGAAACTCTTCAAGCGCCTTCCGCCCGGGAAGCTCCCAGACGGTGAAATGTCGCTCGAGGCGGGCGACGAAGCTTTCGGGGTTGAAAGACTCAAGGCCGTGAACGAGCCGGTGTATCGGCAGAACGAGCAGCCCTTCGTCATGGATGTTCGACAGGTATGCAAGGATATAGTTATATGGCTCCCTGCCGGTATGGGCGGGATTGGCCGCCGCGCGCTCGTTCCGATAGGTGACGCCGGTTTCGTACCGATGATGACCGTCGGCGATATAAACCTTCAGATCGCCCAGCACAGACTGGACGATGCCGATGAGTTCCGGATCGGTCATTCGCCACATGCGGCTTCTCACCCCCTGAAACACGGCATCGACAATAGGCTCATTACTTTCCGTGAACTCCTTCACGACCTGGTCGGCACGCCTGGAAGGATCGGCATAAAGCCCGAATATGCTGCTGAGGTTAGCCCTGGTTTCCCTGAACATATTCAGGCGATCCGCTTTCGGGCCCGACAGGGTCCTTTCATGTGGCAGCACCTGCTGTTCAGAGAATTCATACAGTCGAAGCGCAGCAAACAGTCCGGTCCTGGTGTGGGATACTCCGTGTTCATCCTCGAAAGTCTGGAAGTATGGATAAAGCGCAGGTTCGCCATCCTGAACCAGGGTGCCGGAGGCCAGCCACTCATGGAGTCGGGCGGCTGCGGCGGAATAAGGGTCCTGCTCCATGGGCAGCTCCATTCGGACTGCGTTGTACGGTGATGCGTCGTACAACTCCTGTTGCATCGATGGAGGAATGGCGTCGTAAGGAGGACAGATCAACCGGGAAGCATCCCTGATGACACCGGGTCCGTAAACAATCCCTTTGAACGGCACAATTTCAGGCATGGGCTTTATTGATTAAGAGGTTAATCGACATGATCTCGCTGCGAAATCCAGAAATCATTGAAGCCGTCCTTGACAATGACGGAGATCTTCCTGTTCCGGCAAAGTTCGAGTACGGCAAGGAAGGTAACGACAAGCACGATCGCCTCACGTATTTCATCGAACAGGGAGCTGAAAGAGACCTGAACCCGTTCGCCAAGGCGAGCCATGATCAGGGCACTCTGCTGCTCGACGGTTACCGGCGCATCGTTCACGTTCTGGGTCCTGACCTTCGGTATGTTATCGAGCACCGACTGGTAAGCCTGCATGAGATGATAGATCGTAGGGCGATTGACCGGCTGGTCCATTTCATCGATCACTTCGGGCTCGATCTCTTCTACAAACCCGGCAGGAAACATACGCTCCCTGTCCAGGGCCAGAAGCTCCAGCTCCGAAGCCCCTTCCTTGATCCGTTTATATTCAATAAGCCGCTGGACGAGTTCGGTTCTCGGATCGAACTCTCCGTCGTCTGACGTCTCTGCCTCAAAACGGGGAAGAAGCATCTTTGCCTTGATGCTCATGAGCATCGATGCCATGTAGATGAACTCGGCAGCGACCTCGAGGTTGAGGCGCTGCATTGCTTTTATATACGAGATGAAATCGCTGGTGATTTTCGAAATCGGAATATTGTATATATCAAGCTCATCGCGCTTGATAAAAAACAGGAGAAGGTCGAGAGGCCCTTCGAATTCGTCAAGACTGATGCGGAACATTCAGGCCCTGTTGATTTCGTATTGAAATAGGGGGCCAGCGGATTACGATCCCTGCCGGCGAAGAAAAACAATATTTCAAGGTACTGACTTTCCATTTAATTTATTGAGTCACGATCGGTATTTTTACGACGTAGCCCCAAGCATATTACCGCATCTTGAAGAGTCCAACCACAATCAGTTCAGGCCCAATGAAACGCCTTGCGATGTTTTTTTTGCTTGCGATCGCAGGGATGACGGCGTATGTCAACCTGTACGCCGCAGAATCAGCCAACGAATACTTCAACGAAGGACTCGCGATACACCGGACCGGAGACTTCAAAGAGGCTATCCGGCTCTATTCGAAAGCCATCGACACGGACAACCGGTTCGTGATGGCGTATCAGATGCGGGGTGCCGCATGGCATAAATTGAAACAGTACCAGAAGGCGATCGCCGATTATTCGATGGTGATCAGCGTGGGGGAGCCCTATTTCCAGTCAGTCGGCTACTTCAACCGGGGAATCGTCAAAAACATCATCGGCCGATACAGCGATGCGATTCCCGATTTCACCTTCGCCCTCACCATAGACAAAAAAATGGCAGCCGCCTATTTCCATAGAGGCCTTGCCCGCTTCAAGTCAGGCGACCTTACAGGAACCAATGAAGATTTCATCCAGGCGGCACAGCTTGGCGACCCGGATGCCGAACGCTGGCTTGACTCAACCAATCCAGGCTGGCGTCCGGTCAAGAAGTAGGGCGACCTCCTCAGAAACCGAACTGGCTGGTATCAACCCAATCCAGGCTGCAGAGGGACCAGAAGTCAAGGGCAAACCCTTTCAGGACGTAGTCATAGGGTAGCCAGCCATAGCCTTTCTCCCCCCACTCTTCACCCCATGAGTTTCTGATCAGGAGAGCCCCCTTGCTCTTTTGTCCACTCCGGGTATTGACGATCAGCTTCGCATCGTCGTAACCAACGGCCACAACGGCATGTCCCCATTCAGCAGCCTCTTTGGGACATGGCATCGGTATTGCCCCTGGCGTGTCGGCAAGAGCAAACGACCTGAACCCGAAAAATCCAAACATTGACGGAATGCCTGCCGCGAGATAGGTTCTGACACCGAATAGAATTTCCGCTTTTGCGGGGCTGGCCCCTATCGGGTCGTGACAGAAATATTTCAAAGCCCTGAAATTATCGGCTACGGCATAGACAAATCCGCCCGGCTCCTTGTCGAAATCAGGCTGCTTGTCGGTATATGGCCAATACTGTTCCGGAGGAACCCCGCAAAGCGCCAGCGCTCCCATGGTATTGCGCAACCAGGCGCCGGTATCTCCTGAAACCCCCATAAGACTGCGGGTCGCCTTATAAATAAAACGTCGAGAAGACTCGACATGCTTTCCGTAGGCCCGCTGCTGAAAATATTCGACGACTCCGGCGGCCGCATGTGCCGTACAGGCCCCAAGCTTACCCTGGTGCTCGACCTGCGAACACCACTGCCGAAGATCGACTGACGGAGGAACGGTGACGAGCCGCTTCTTGCGAGTATCGGGGATCTTCAGTTTTTTGGCAATTTCAGCGATATCCGGATGTGACTCAGTATAATCCCTCATATCGGGAATCGGGGAGAGCCAGCCTGTGCCGACCTCCACTCCGTTACTGGAAACAGAAGAAAGAATCTTTCCGGGATACATGGCAAGCCTCCCTGATGAATAGGGTTAAGGGGTCAGGAACAACTGCTTATCATTATAACGATACAAAAAACAGCCATAATCATGGGTATGACTGCGTGATTATGCTTCATGCCAGATTTTCCGGCCGAGCGAGTTTCGTGCCACCCACAAAAAAAGCGGCAGGGGCTCATCGCCCCGCCGCTTTTTCCTTTCGTACCGAACCCGGTGTTCAGGCTGAATCAGATTGCGCTTCCTCCGCGCTCGTTGGTCCTGATCCTCACACACTCCTCCATTGGCGTGATAAAAATCTTGCCGTCACCGATCTCGCCCTGCCCGTGTCTTGCCGCCTTGACGATAGTATCGACAGTGATATCGACGAACTCGTTGTTCACGGCTATATCGAGACGAACCTTGGGAATCAGGTTAGGTGCGATTTTCTGGCCGCGATAGAACTCGATGTCCTCCTGACGGCCATGTCCTGTTACCCTGCTGACGGTAATTCTTGTAATATCTGCCTGAATCAATGCCTCACGAACGTGATCGAGCCTGTCCGGCGGAATAATTGCTGTAATCAGTTTCATGGCTACACTTGTTAGTTAAGATTGATAAGGCCATACCCCTGTTCGCCGTGCATGCTGTGGTCGAGACCAGACATCTCATCGTTCTCGCTGATGCGAAGGCCGATGGTTTTCTCGACGATGAAGAGCAGAATCAGCGAAACCACTGCGGCATAAACAATCGTAACACCGACAGCCGTAGCCTGAACACCGAGCTGCTGCCAGATGGTCCAGCTTTTCGTTGCAGATTTCCCTGCAGCCTCAACCAGCCATGGAGCGCGGATGAAGAAGGTCAGCATGATTGCACCGACGATACCGCCGACGCCGTGAATCCCAAAGGCATCAAGACTGTCATCGTAACCGAGCTTGTTCTTGAGCATGATTGCAAGATAGCAGACGACGGCAGCAATTGCACCCAGAGCGAACGCGCCGGAAGGCTGTACGACACCGGCGGCAGGCGTGATGGCGACAAGGCCGGCCAGGATGCCCGATGCGACGCCAAGGCTGGTTGCCTTGCCATGCTGGAAAATTTCGATCATCATCCAGGTGAATGCGCCTGCGGCTGCGGCAAGCTGGGTAACGGTAAGAGCCCTTGCCGTCACCAGGTTACTGGCGATTGCGCTGCCTGCGTTGAAGCCGAACCATCCCACCCAAAGAAGGCCTGCGCCCATGAGAGTCATGACCAGATTGTTCGGATGCATGACGTTTCTCGGATACCCGCGACGTGCGCCAAGAAAAAGGGCAGCGACAAGTGCGGTGACACCTGATGAGATATGAACAACGGTGCCGCCTGCGAAATCGATTGCACCCATTGGCCCAAGGTTAAAGAGGAAACCGTCAGAAGCCCACACCCAGTGGCATATCGGGCTATAGACAATAATGCTCCACAATGCGATGAACACCGCATATCCCTTGAAGTTCACCCGTTCAGCAAACGCGCCGGCAATCAGCGCAGGAGTGATGATCGCGAATTTGCCCTGGAACATTGCAAATACATACTCGGGGATCTGGGTTGCCATGATGGTTTCATCAATCCCCTGAAGCATGAAATATTTGTTGTCCCAGCCAACCAGTCCGCCGAGAATGCCTGGGCCGAAGCTCAATGCATACCCGATCGTCGGCCAAAGAACGCCAATGATAACCATCGCCGCGAAGCTGTGCATCATGGTACCGATAACGTTTTTGGTCCTCACAAGACCACCATAGAACATAGCCAGACCAGGCACCATAAGCAGGACAAGCGCCGTTGAGGTCAACATCCAGGAAGTCGTACCGCTGTCCGTCGTTACCGGTTCAGCCGACCATCCCGTGCTGTAGGCCATCATCACTGCCATAAACAGCAGTAGCGATGCACTAAGTTTCTTTCCCATAACCGTTCAGTTTAAACTGTTTGTCAATCCTTAATAATTAATGAACACAGCTAAATAATAATTAATTTTTTAAGCGTTAGCAAGAAATAATCGTCTTTTTCTTACGCCAAAGTAGAATTAGCCGCGATTAGTGACATTCCGGGAGGTTTTGCCCCTGAAAATCAGGTGTTACAGAATGGAAAAATGAACGGGACAGAGGGAACCGGAATGAGATGCGAGGCTGATTTATTTTGGGAAAAGATTTAAAAAGCATCAGCTTGAATAACATTTAATGGATAAACGGACGAAAAAAGCCCAAAAAGGAGCCGGACAAGCCTCTTTTTCGTCACCACTACTTCGCTCGTAATGTTTTTCTTTTTGAATACCAATATTTATTAAGGTAAATTGATATTTAAATTAGCCAGTGGTTGGCTGATCGCTTTTCGAGTAATTGGTGCTTTGGTTATTCGGTAGCGTCTCTTTCTATCAAGCACATGTTTCTACCGTCCTACAATGAATATTTACATTGGCAATCTGCCGTACAACGTTTCAGAAGAAGATTTACGCGATGCTTTCTCTCAGTTTGGGCAGGTGCAAAGCGCCAACATCATCACTGACAAATTTTCTGGCCGCTCCAAAGGATTCGGCTTTGTCGACATGCCGAACGATGGTGAGGCTCGTGAAGCGATCGAATCAATGAACGACAAAGACTTCAAAGGTCGCACCATAAAGGTCAACGAGGCAAGGCCCCGTGAAGAAAGGCCGATGAGAAGGGAGCGCTACTGATAGCGTCCTGACTTATCCAAGTCACAGGCGGACAGACCCACAAGGTCTGGTCCGCCTTTTTTATTTTCATGCCGTACCCGCTCAGATCCCCCTTTCGACAAGATCGGCAAGCGCATCTTGCAGATTCGGCCATGCGAAATGAAAATTGTGCTCCAGCAAAAATCCAGGAACAACCTTCTGCCCCTTGACGGCGTAATCGGCCCCCTCTCCCATGAGAATCTGTACCGCGAACTTCGGCACAGGCAAAAGCGAGGGACGCCCCATCGCCAGGCCGAGATCTGTCGCAAATTCTTTCATGCTGGCAGGTTCCGGTGAAACCGCGTTTACCGGACCGTGATAGGCTGGATTGTCAAGCGCCTCAAGAAGGATCGCGACCTCATCGTCGATGTGGAGCCATGACAGGCACTGGTTGCCGGTACCGACAGGGCCACCGACAAAATAACTGAACGGCGCCATCATCTTCTGCAGCATTCCGCCCCGGGTTGACAGAACGATACCAGTCCTGAGCAGCACAACCCTTACCCCGAGTTTTTCTGCCGGCACCGCCTCCCGCTCCCAGTCAAAACAGATTTTTGCAAGAAAATCCACTCCTGGAGGTGCAGATTCCGTCAACGGAGAGGTGTCATCGCATCGATCGAAGGAGCCGTAATAGCCTATGGCTGAAGATGACACAAATACCTGCGGTTTATTTTCGAGCTTCGACATGGCAGTAACCATGGCGCGGGTCCCGTTGATACGTGAATCATAACAGGCCACCTTGTGCTCTTCAGTCCATCTGCCTTCGAGCAAGGGCTTTCCGGCAAGATGGATAACGGCATATGCCCCTTCGAGCGATGCCGTCCATTCGCCCTCTTTCATGTCAGAATCCCAACGCACATAACCGGCAGCCCCGGGAACCGCCGAAGCGGCAGTCTGCGGGGACCTTGCAAAGACAATAACCTTGCGCCCTGACTTTATAAGCCTTCGGGCGACCTCGCTGCCGATCACGCCGGTAGCGCCAGTAATGACGATATGTCCTTCCATGAATTTCCTGTTTAAGTACGTGTATCGATAAAAGATTCTATTCTAAAGGTTAACCGGTCGAACTGACGAAATAATTCCCAACGTCGTTTCACCTTCGGAAGATACCTTAAAATCAGGCGGGAGTCCCTGATCGACCATAACCAGGGCATCTTTCCGATAAGCGAAAACAAACTGTCCTGCTTGATGTTTCTCAACTGACGGAACCATGAACATCGGCTGGAACGCGAATACTCATCAGTTGATGGGCGGGTTCGCCAAAAGTGAAAACCATCAAAGCATCTTCAATCAAGTGTTACATTTGATAACAGGCTCCGGGAGAGCGGGTATGCCGTTGGATCGAATGCCCTGGAATCTTTATATATCATTATGGTCAAACGATCAACGCATCCCTGAGCACAGAACAAAGCATGAGCGCATGCCACAACCATTGAGCGACAATACAACGCGAAGCCCTGCGCAAGAGCAGGAGAAGGTTCAACGGGCATTGGCGTTTCATCAACAAGGGAAGATCGCCCAAGCGCAAGCACTGTACGAAGAGGTGCTCGCAATGACGCCCGACCACGCTGACGCGCTTCACCTGTCAGGCGTAGCGGCTGCCCAATCGAACAACCTCCTGAAAGCGATCGACCTGATTGGAAAAGCCATTGAGCTCTCACCGAACAATGCGACGTATTACTACAACCGGGGCAAATCATTCCAGGAGCTGAAAAAGTTCGACGACGCCATCGCATGCTATGACAATGCCATAGCCATCATGGCTGACTACGCGGAAGCCTACTCCAACAGGGGTCTCGCACTCCACGCCCTGAAACAGTTCGACGACGCACTCGCAAGTTTTAACCGGGCCATTGCGTTGAAACCTGACTTCGCAGAGGCGTTCAACAACAGGGGCAATGCGCTCCGGGAACTCAGGCAAACCCAGGCCGCCGTGGAAAGCTATGAGCAGGCCATTGCCCTGAAACCTGACTTCGCGGAGGCATTCCACAACAGGGGAATCGCGTTCCGGGAACTCAAGCAGGCTGAAGCAGCCCTTGCAAGCTTTGACCTGGCAATCGCCCTCCGGCCCGACTACGCAGAGGCATACCAGAACAGAGGCAATGCGCTCCAGGAACTCCGGAAGTTCAATGATGCCCTTTCGAGTTATGATAAAGCAATTGCCATCAGGCCTGACTATGCGGAGGCATACTGCAACAGGGGATTTGCGCTCCAGGAGCTCATGCAGCATGAAAACGCTCTTGCCTGTTACGACAAAGCCATTGCCATCATGCCCGGTTATACAGAAGCGTACAATAACCGAGGCTGCACGCTGCTGGATCAGAAAGAGTACGATGCCGCCCTGGCAAGCCTTGACAAAGCCATTGAGCTTGCACCTGATTACGCACAGGCACACTACAATCGTGGGGTTGTGCTCCATAACATCAAACGCCTTGACGATGCCCTTGCCTGTTATAACCGGGCCATTGCCCTCAAGCCCGACTATGCTGAGGCATACAGCAACCGGGGTTATGTGCTCCAGCAATTCATGCGACTTGACGATGCTGTCGCCGACTACAATCGGGCCATTGCCCTCCGGCCTGACTACGATGCGGCTCTCTGGAATAAATCAATTGCCCTGCTTTTGCGAGGAGACTTTGAGCATGGCCTGCCGTTGTATGAAAAGAGATGGCGAACCGAACTAAAAGATTCCTGCCGCAACTTTCCACAACCGCTCTGGTCAGGAACAGAGTCTCTCAGGGGCAAAACCATCCTGTTGCACAGCGAGCAGGGACTGGGAGACACGATCCAGTTTTGTCGCTATGCCAGATCAGTCGCAGATCTGGGAGCACGAGTGATCATGGAAGTCGACCCTTCGCTCGCTGGATTACTGAAGGAGCTCCCCGGCATATCCGGGCTGGTGATCAAAGGAAACCCACTTCCCGATTTTGATTGCCATTGTCCTTTGTTAAGCTTGCCGTTGGCCTTCAAGACCGACCTGCAATCGATTCCCTGCTCAAGCAGGTACCTGAAAACCGATACCGGCAAGGCGGCATACTGGAAAACCCGATTGGGACAAACAGCAACGCCTCTGGTCGGACTGGCATGGAGCGGCAGCCCTACCCACAGCAACGACAAGAATCGCAGCATTCCGCTTTCAACGATACTGGACCAGCTTCCGTCAGGCTATCGGTATGTGAGCCTCCAGAAGGAGATCAGGGAGAGCGACAAACAGACGCTTGAGGCCCATACCGGGATCATTCACGTTGGTGATGAGCTGAACGATTTTACGGACACCGCCGCGCTTTGCGACCTGATGGATCTTGTGATAAGCGTCGACACGAGTGTCGTTCATTTAAGCGGGGCATTGGGCAAGCCGACATGGGTGCTGGTTCCGTTCGTGCCGGACTGGCGCTGGATGATCGATAGAGACGACAGCCCCTGGTATCCGGGTATGCGGCTGTTTCGCCAACAACGACCGGAAGACTGGATTTCGGTTCTCGAGAAGGTCAAGTCAGGGCTTCTCGCCGCTTATGCGGGGTAGCATCGCGCGGAACGAAGGAGGTTTGATCAGACAAAGCCAGCGCAGGCTCGTTGTTTCTAATCACGGCGGAAAAGGATCAACACGCAAGTGATACCGTCAACATTGCACGGAAAGGCCATGTCGGATATCTGAAACTATCTCCCCGTCATCATGTCAAGCCCTGATCCCAAAACAGCAGCCCGTTTCCAGCAGGCATTGTCGTTTCACCAGAAAGGAGAGCTTGCCGAGGCCCGGGCGATCTATGAAGAGATATCGAAAATCGATCCCGGGAACGCCAATGTGTTCCATCTGCTCGGGGTTATAGCATCCCAGCAACAGAACCATCAGATCGCCCTTATCCTGATCGATCATGCGATCAGCCTTAATCCGATCGTTGCCGCCTATCACTCAAACCGCGGACTTGCCCTGCATAACCTGAAAAGATTCAGGGAAGCGCTCGAAAGCTATGACCGCGCCATCCAACTCAGGCCCGACTATGCCGAAGCGCTGTCAAACCGGGGCCTTGCCCTCTCTGCCCTCAATCGTTTCGATGAGGCTCTTGACAGTTTCAACCGTGCGATCCGGCTCCAACCCGGTTTCGCTGATGCCCATTCCAATCGAGGCAATACCCTGCGGGAGCTTAATCGATATGACGAAGCCCTGGAGAGCTATAACCGAGCAATCCAACTCAAGCCTGATTTCGCCGATGCATATCTGAATGCTTCAATACTTTTTCTTAAAACAGGCAATTTCGAAAAAGGATGGCGCCTGTATGAGCGGAGATGGGACGTCGACAGCTTTGGCTCTCCCAGACGCAATTTTGCGCAGCCGCTTTGGCTCGGCCAGGAACCCCTCAACGGCAAAACCATTCTCCTTCATGGCGAACAGGGGCTTGGGGATACGATTCAATTCTGCCGCTACGTGAAGATGACGTCAGAACTTGGGGCGAAAGTGGTGCTGGAGGTTGAGACTCCGCTTCTGGAATTATTGAGGCAACTTGAAGGCGTTTCCCGGTGCGTGGCAAAAGGAGATGCCCTGCCTCCTTTTGACGTGCACTGCCCCTTGATGTCGTTACCCCTGGCGTTCCGGACGACGCTCGAAACGATCCCGTATTCATCGCCCTACCTGTCGGCAGAACCAGGAAAATCGGGCGCCTGGGCGAAACGGATCGGCGAAAATGAGCAGCCGCTCACAGGAGTTGTCTGGAGCGGGAGCGCCTCACATAAAAATGACCGTAATCGAAGCATCCCGCTCGCGACATTGCTTTCCGCCCTGCCGGAAGGATTCCGATATGTAAGCCTTCAGAAGGAGGTAGGGGATTCTGACCGTGAAGCTCTTGAATCACATTCCGGGATTCTCCATTTCGGGAATGAACTGAAGGATTTCAGCGACACGGCTGCGCTCTGCGGGCTGATGGATGTCGTTATCTGTGTCGATACGAGCGTGGCGCACCTGAGCGCAGCCATGGGAAAACCGACATGGATATTGCTGCCATATGTCACCGACTGGCGATGGCTGACCGATCGAACCGACTGTCCCTGGTATCGCAGCGCGAGGCTTTACCGCCAGCAAGCCATTGGCGACTGGTCGGGGATTCTGCAGAAGGTTAAGGAGGATTTGCTGCAAACCCTGCCAATGGGGTGACCGCTTAAGGGGATCGCCGCACAACGGAACTCACCGGGGAGATGTGTTCATCCAGATGGGGGGCTCCCTTCAACAGTATCGAAGGGAGCCCCCCCGAACGAAACTACTCCACGGTCACCGATTTGGCCAGGTTTCTCGGACGATCGACGTTGCAGCCGCGCAGGGTGGCGATATGGTATGCGAGCAGCTGTAACGGGATAGCCGTCAGCAACGGCAGCACGGGAGCCGAGGCCTGGGGGATGTAGATAACGTGATCGGCAAGGCGACCGACCTCACGATCACCCTCGCTGGCAATGGCGATCACATTGCCCTTTCTGCTGCGAACCTCCTCGATGTTGCTCAGAATCTTGGTATAGGTGTTGTCCCTGGTTGCGATGAAGATCACCGGCATATCTTCGTCGATAAGCGCTATCGGGCCGTGCTTCATCTCAGCCGCCGGATACCCCTCTGCATGGATATAGGATATCTCCTTCAGCTTCAGCGCGCCTTCGAGCGCAACGGGGAAGTTGTATCCCCGGCCGAGGTAAAGCGCGTTACGGGCATCCTTCAGCTTTACGGCGATCTCCTTGATCGTATCGTTCTGCTCCAGGATCTGCGCCACCTTTTCGGGAACCTCGGACAGCTCGCGGAGGTTCAGACGGATCTCGTCATGCGAAATGGTCCGTCCCTTGCTCAGCGCCATGGCCAGCATGAACAGCACGATCACCTGGGCCGTAAACGCCTTGGTCGATGCCACGCCGACCTCCGGCCCCGCATGGGTATACATGCCACACAGCGTTTCACGGGCAATGGTCGAGCCGACGACGTTGCAGATGCCGATCACCATGGCCCCCTTCTCCTTGGCGAGCCTCAGGGCGGCAAGCGTATCGGCGGTTTCGCCCGACTGAGAGATAACGATCACCACATCATCCGAAGTCACGATCGGATTACGGTACCGGAACTCAGAAGCATAGTCGACCTCGACAGGGATCCGGGCAAACTCTTCGATAAGGTACTCGCCGATGAGTCCTGCATGCCAACTGGTTCCACAGGCGCAGATCACGATCCGCTTCGCCTGCTTCAGGCGATCAAGGTAATCCTCGATGCCCCCGAGCTGCACTCGCCCCTCTTCAACGCGAACCCTTCCGCGCATCACGTCGCGCATGACTTCCGGCTGCTCGAAAATCTCCTTGAGCATGAAATGTTCGTAACCGCCCTTCTCAATCTTTTCAAGGCTGAAATCCAGCTCGGTCACCCGCTTCTCCTGCTCGACGTTTTCGATCGTCTTGACCGTATAATTCTCCCTGGTCACGACCGCCATTTCGCCATCGGAAAGATAGACCACCTTGTTTGTATGCTCTACGATCGGGGCAGCATCGGATGCGATGAAAAACTCTCCGTCTCCGATACCGATGACCAGCGGACTGCCTTTGCGGGCAACCACGATCTTGTCCGGTTCCCGGGAGGAGATGACGCACAGTCCGTAAGCGCCCTCCACATGGCGGAGCGACTGCCTGACGGCCCCTTCGAGATCGAGGGTCGGATCAGCTTTCCAAATGCGGTCGATCAGGTGCACCAGCACCTCCGAATCGGTATCGCTGCTGAATTCATAACCCTGGCCGAGGAGGTCCTGCTTCAGGATCGAATAGTTCTCTATGATGCCGTTATGAATAAGGGCGATATCACCCGAAATGTTCATGTGGGGATGGGCGTTCCTGTCGCTCGGATCACCATGCGTCGCCCAGCGTGTATGAGCGATGCCGGCCGTAGCCCCCAACAGTACTGTGCCTGAAACGTTCAAAAAATCTTCAAGGTTGCTGACGCTGCCTTTCTGCTTGAGCACCTGCATGCCGTCGTGAAGAACCGCGATGCCCGCCGAATCGTAACCTCGGTACTCAAGTCTCTTCAATCCGTTCAACAGCAACGGAGCCGCCTCGCGCCTGCCTATATATCCAACTATTCCACACATGAGCAAAATCCCTTTCTTGTCGTTTGCATTAACCCACCCGGCCAATTGACCCGCCTCGACAGGAGAACGCCAGTATCTGTTTTATAAAATCCAACGAATATACCCCGAGGGAACAAAATCACAACATCCCCCTCATTCCGTCGTGCAGGCTTTTCGCCTCCCTTCCGACAGCAGCCTCGAAATCCTCCACGGAGCTGAACTCACCTTCAGGAAAAATCAGGGCCCGGCTGACATTGACGATCGCGCTGCGACGTCCGGAATCGGCCCCCTGTTCGACGGCCTCCTGCATCGAGCCACCCTGGGCGCCGACGCCCGGAATCAAAAAGAAAAGATCGGGGGCTTCACTGCGAAGCTCATGAAGGAGCCCGGCCTTGGTAGCGCCGACCACGATACCGGCGTTGCCGTTCCGCTGCCACTGCCGAACCCTGTCAAGCACAGTGCGATAAAGCGGACGGCCATCCTGCATGAGCTGCTCCTCGAAATCTCTGGAACCGGGATTCGAGGTAAGGCACAGCACGAATACCAGCTTGTCTTCAAATTCGAAAAACGGCTCAAGGGAGTCGAATCCCATGTAAGGGGCCACGGTGATCGAATCGAAGGGCCATGCCTCGAAAAATGCCTTTGCGTACTGCCTGCTCGTGTTGCCTATATCGGCGCGCTTTGCATCGGCGATGCTCAGACACTCGGGCGGAATGGCTTCGAGCGTCCCTTCGAGATCCCGCATTCCCGACATGCCTCTCGACTCGTAGAATGCAGTATTAACCTTATATGCCGCCGCATGGTTCCTTGTCGCCCTGATGACGGAGCGGTTGAACTCCAGAACCGGACGATCCATCGTCCTGAAAACCGCCGGTATTTTGGACGGGTCGCTGTCGAGGCCGACGCAGAGCATCGACTGCAATGATGCGATACGCCTGTTTGTCTTGTCCCTTGCTGAGCTCATGGTTGTCTGCTGGTTGATGGGTATGTCCTTTAATATAAGGATGCCGGGCAAAAGATTTGTACCTGACTGACGTCATAAGAGATGACCCTGCCGGTTCAACTGAAACTATTAGGATCGGGAATACATTTATCGGTTGTGGTTATGTATCTTGCAAGTCGGCAGAATACTTTTTTATTATTAACAGCCGATGACTGCGAACCCATGTATTTATGCCCTTTACACACGATGTACATGGCCGCAAACCGATGGACAATGTCAGTGAATCTTTTCAATAATGAGTGCTCTCGATGGCAAACAACCCTTTCAAGCCGAAAAATCCTTATAAAAACGAACCTGAAAACGGACAACGCCGACCCCGTTTCTCGATAATCTATTACGTCGCGGTCATCCTGCTGATCATTGGCTTTCAGCTTGCCTTTTTCTGGTCCGGCACGACGCAGGAGATCGCCTACAGCGAATTCCGGCGCCTGATTACCGAAAACAAGGTCGAATCCGTACGGATCGCCCCAGAGAAAATCTATGTCCAGCTCAAGCCGGACCCGCTCTCTGCTGCGTCCCAAAAGGCTCCTGCACAGGAGATGCCCGGATTCCGCATGCCTAAACCGGCATCCTCGACAAAAGATGTTACCGTAAACCCACTCCGTGACGACGGGCTCATTACGCTTCTTGAATCGAAGGGAATCAAATACCAGGCGACCCCCGGCAACTCATGGATCGGGGAGCTCCTTCAGTGGCTCCTGCCGTTCGGCCTTCTGATCGGCATCTACTTCTTCATGTTCCGCAGGATGGGCGGTCCCGGTTCGCAGTTCATGAACATCAGCAAGAACAAGGCGGCCCTCTATGAGAACCTTGACGAGCACACACGGATAACCTTCAAGGATGTCGCCGGCCTGGACGAAGCCAAAGCAGAAGTCATGGAGGTGGTCGACTTCCTTAAAGACCCTAAAAAGTATACCAAGCTTGGCGGAAAACTGCCCAAGGGCGTGCTGCTTGTGGGACCTCCCGGCACAGGCAAGACCCTCCTTGCAAAGGCAGTCGCAGGAGAAGCCGATGTGCCGTTCTTCAGCATCAGCGGTTCCGACTTCGTCGAAATGTTCGTCGGCGTCGGTGCGGCCAGGGTGAGGGACCTGTTCAAGTCAGCCAAGGAAAAAGCCCCGTGCATCATCTTCATCGATGAGATCGACGCCGTCGGAAGAAGCCGCGGCAAAGGCTTCATGATGGGCGCGAACGACGAGCGTGAAAACACCCTGAACCAGCTTCTGGTCGAGATGGACGGATTCGCCACCGACAAGGGGGTCATCCTGATGGCGGCCACCAACCGCGCCGACGTGCTCGACACCGCCCTGCTGAGGCCGGGACGTTTCGACCGCCAGATCATGGTCGACAAACCCGACCTGAAAGGACGTATCGACATCTTCAAGGTGCACACCAAGAACCTGTCGCTGTCTGAGAACGTCAATCTCAAGGCGCTCGCTTCGCAGACTCCGGGATTCGCCGGCGCGGAGATCGCCAACGCAGCCAACGAAGCGGCCCTGCTCGCCTCCAGGCGCGGCCAGCTGAGCATCGAAATGAAAGATTTCGAGGATGCGATCGAGCGGGTGATCGCCGGTCTTGAAAAGAAGAACAAGGTGATCAACCCCAGGGAAAAGCAGATCGTAGCCTACCACGAAGCGGGTCACGCCATCGTCAGTTGGATGATGCCGGAAAACGACCCCGTGCAGAAAATCTCGATCGTACCGAGAGGCGTCAGCGCGCTCGGCTACACGCTGAACATTCCACTTGAAGACCGCTACCTCATGACCAGGAACGAACTGGTTTCCAGGATCTGCGGCCTGCTCGGCGGACGTATCGCCGAAGAGATCATTTTCGGAGAGATATCTACCGGCGCCCAGAACGACCTTGAGCGGGTGACCGAGATCGCCTACAACATGGTGGTGGTCTACGGCATGAGCGAAAAGGTCGGCTATCTCTCTTTCCTTGAGAGCAACAACGCCTATTACGGCGGCCCCGGCATCGACAAAAAATATGGCGACGAGACTGCAAGGCTGATAGACAAAGAGGTCAAGGCAATCGTCGATGCAGCTCGAGAACAGGTGTTCGAACTTCTCTCCGCTAACCGCGACAAGCTCGAAGCGATCGCACGCGAACTGCTTGCAAAAGAGATCATGCATTACTGCCAGATCGAGCAGATCCTCGGGAAACGCCCATCAGGCAAGTTCTCGGAACATCTTGCCCACAATTGCCAGAACGGTGAAGAGGTGCATGAACCGGCTCCCGCAAAGAGCCTGCCAGAAGCTGTTGCAGCAGCCCCGGCAGCCGATTCAGACGACGGGAGCGCCCTGCCTGATGAAGAGCGCCAGGCGCTGGAAGCAGCCGTCGAAAGGCTCCGCCAGTCCAGGGATCAGTCGGTAAACTAAGCTCCGATCGATGGAAAAAAGAGTCAACGTCATCGTGCGAGGGCTTGTCCAGGGGGTCGGCTTCCGCATGTTCGTCCTCAGGGAGGCGAATATGCGGGAACTCTCCGGATGGACGCGTAACCTGCCGGACGACACCGTCGAAATCGAAGTACAGGGCGACAGCGGACTGGTGGACGAACTCCTCAACCGCGTCAGAACAGGTCCGTCGCGCTCTCGGGTGACCGCCCTGGCAGTCAGGGAAACCAATCTCGTAACCACAGAAACGAAGTTTCGCGTCCTGGGCTGAAGCAGACGCAGAAGCACGGCGAAACCCTTTCGTGGCGGAATCGCGTGAAATCAGAAGAAAACCGGGAAACAGGGAAGGAAGGGAAGGTGTGGGTCCCGAGGGATTCGAACCCCCGACCTACTGGGTGTAAACCAGTCGCTCTAACCAGCTGAGCTAGGAACCCTCAGGCAAAGGCCAATATTATACTACATTTTGGCAAGATAACAAACGAAATCGTGCATTTCCTGTAATACCGGATGGGGGTTCACTTGTAAGCCGTGCCGAAAAAGCATAAATTCAGGCCAAAACAGCAACACGGCACACCGCAGAAACAGACCGCGCTGTCACCCGTTACCCGGCAACCACCGTCCAAAACACCATGAAATCATTCTCCGTCCTCGGCAGTACCGGCTCGATCGGTGTGAGCACTCTCGACGTCGTCAGGCAGCACCCCGAGCGGTTCCGGGTAGCCGGCCTTGCCGCAGGAAACAACATCACCCTTCTCGCCGAACAGATCAGGGAGTTCAATCCCCGCATCGTCTCGGTCAGGGATGAGGCCTCGGTTGAAGCGTTGCGCTCAGAGCTCGGCGACATCAGGCCCGAGATCCTTCATGGAATCGAAGGCGCGTGCGCCGTCGCCACTGCCGACGAGGTGGAGCTGGTCATCTCGGCTATCGTCGGCGCTGCCGGACTGGTGCCGACCGTCGCCGCCATCAAGGCCAAAAAGCATATCGGACTGGCCAACAAGGAGACCATGGTGGTCGCCGGTCGCCTCGTGTCCGATCTCGCCCGTGAAAACGGAATTGAGATACTCCCGGTCGACAGCGAACACTCGGCGATATTCCAGTCTCTGGCCGGACAGCGCCACGAAGATGTGCTTCGCGTCATCCTCACCGCATCGGGCGGCCCGTTCCTGAACACCCCTGCTGAAGAGATACGGAAAGTCACTCCGGCACAGGCGCTGAAACACCCTAAATGGAACATGGGGGCGAAAATATCCATCGACTCCGCCACTCTCATGAACAAGGGGCTGGAGGTGATCGAAGCGCACTGGCTCTTCGACATGCCCGCCGAAAAGATCGGTGTGGTGGTCCACCCCCAGAGCATCATCCATTCCATGGTCGAGTACATCGACGGCTGCGTGATGGCCCAGCTTGGAATGCCCGACATGCGTGCTCCTATCGCCTATGCCATGGCCTGGCCCGAACGCTGTCCCAGCGGTATCGCACGACTCGACCTGACCAGGACAGGAAACCTGACCTTCCAGGAACCGGACACCGAAAGGTTCCCCTGCCTGCAGCTCGCCTACGACGCACTCAAAGCCGCCCGCACCTACCCTGCGGTACTGAACGCAGCCAACGAAATCGCCGTAGCGGCATTCCTGAACGGCAGGATCGGCTTCACAGGCATCCCCGAACTCGTTGAAAAAACCATGCAGGCGCACGAAGCATGGACACCGGTCGAACTGGAAGAGTACCTCCAGGCCGACCAATGGGCGCGCCGGACGGCAGAACAGCTCATCGCATAGGCGACACAGCCGCGCATCGCGGCGCAGATATCGACGGACTTCTCGCATAAATCGACAAAGATCATCATGGATACTCTCAGCACAATATTCTACTTCATCGTCGCGATCTTCATACTGGTCACGGCCCACGAGTTCGGCCATTTCATTACCGCGAGGATTTTCGGTATGCGAGTCGACCGCTTCTTCATCGGTTTCGACTTTTTCGGCATCAAGCTGTGGCAGAAAAAGATAGGCGAGACCGAATACGGCATCGGGGCATTCCCCGTTGGCGGATATGTGAAGATTGCCGGCATGGTCGATGAAAGCCTTGACACCGCCTATGTGCACACGGAGCCCAAGCCCTGGGAGTTCAGGGGAAAACCGGTCTGGCAACGCCTCATCGTCCTCGCCGGCGGCGTCGGCATGAACTTCGTGCTCGCGGCGCTCATCTTCATCGGCATCACCGCGATCTTCGGCGAATCGCGCACGCCGCTCACCACACCGGCCTTCATCGATCAGAACTCGGTATTCTCCTCAATGGGATTCAGGAGCGGAGACCGCCTGATCTCGATCAACGGCAACAGGATCAACTACTGGGAAGAGGCCCTCGCCCCTGATCAGCTCTCCGCCAAAACCCTGCAGTATACCATCGAGAGGAACGGCCAGGTGCTGACACTTCAGGCTCCGCCCGACATCCTGTCCAGACTCAACGGAAGCAAATCCATCGGCCTCAGGCCGACCATGCCGCCGATCATCGACCAGGTACTTCCCAACGACCCTGCAGCCAAAGCTGGCATGAAGCCGGGCGCACTCATCACGTCGATCGACGGAACCCCTGTTTCGGACTGGACCGAAGTGGTCGGCATCATATCGAAAAACGGAGGCAAAAAGCTTGCCATCACCTGGCTCAGCCTGAAATCAACCCCGACCGGCCCGGTCACTGCCGAGATGATCCGCAGGAATGGCCAGAGCGGCACAACAGAGGTTGTCCCATCCAAATCGGGAAAAATCGGCATCTCGCTCAAACAGACCATCGAGACCGAACGCCACAAGCTCTCGTTCCCCGAATCTGTAGTGAGCGGCGTCAACCAGACATGGAAAACATCCGTGATGACCGTCCAGGGATTCGCGAAGATCTTTTCCGGACAGGAGGACTTCAAGAAATCGGTTGGCGGCCCGGTAAAAATTGCACGCATAGCCAACCAGAGCGCCGAACAGGGCCCGGTCAGCTTCTTTTATTTCGTAGCCGTCCTTTCGATTTCGCTGGCCATCATCAACATCCTGCCGATACCGGCGCTTGACGGCGGCCAGTTCATGCTCAACGCCATTGAGGGAGTCATCCGCAAAGAGATCCCGTTCGAAATTAAAATGCGCATCCAGCAGGTCGGCATGGCCGTGCTTCTGGCCCTGTTCGCCTATTTAATGATCAACGACATTTTCAACCCCTGACCTTCAGGGGTTACATCAGCCATGTTTGACAAGCTTCAGTCCATCAAGGACAAGTACCAGACGATCGAGCAGCAGCTTTCCGATCCGGAAGTCGTATCCGACCAGAACCGGTTCAGGAAACTGAACAAAGAGTACAGCAGCCTCAAGGAGATCGTACAGGCTTACGACGCCTGGGTCAGCATCAGAAACCAGCTCCACGAGACGCAGCTCATGCAGAAAAGCGAGCAGGACCCCGAGATGCGCGCCCTTGTTGAAACGGAGGCCGACGAACTGCAGGCGAAGCTTCCTGACCTCGAACAGCAGCTCAAGGTACTGCTCCTGCCCAGGGACGAAGCCGATACGCGCAACGCCATCATCGAAATCAGGGCCGGAACCGGCGGGGATGAAGCAGGCCTTTTCGCTGCCGACCTCATGCGCATGTACCAGCGTTTCGCTGAACGGCGGGGATGGAGCTGCCAGTTGCTCGATGCCAACGAAGGCTCGGTACCGGGCAGCCTGAAAGAGGCCGTACTCGAAATTAGCGGGCACGACGTCTACGGCATCCTCAAATTCGAGAGCGGCGTACACCGCGTGCAGCGCGTTCCCGATACCGAAACCCAGGGACGGATCCACACCTCCGCGGCAAGCGTCGCCGTGCTTCCTGAAGCTGAAGAGGTCGACGTCGAAATCCGCAAGGACGACCTGCGAGTCGACACCTTCCGCAGCGGCGGCAAGGGGGGACAGAACGTCAACAAGGTCGAAACGGCCGTAAGGATCACCCACATGCCGAGCGGCATCGTCGTAGCCTGCCAGGAAGAGCGATCACAGCTCCAGAACCGCGAGCGAGCGATGAAAATGCTTCGCTCCAAGCTCTACGACATCCAGATCGCCGAGCAGCAGCAGCAACGTGCCGACATGCGGCGATCCATGGTCACCACCGGCGACCGAAGCGCGAAGATCAGGACCTACAACTTCCCCCAGTCGAGAGTCACAGACCACCGAATCGGGTTCACGAGCCATGCCCTGCCGCAGATCATGCAGGGGGAGCTCGACCCCGTGATCGACGCCCTGAGGATGCACGACCAGGCCGAACGCCTTCAGGCAGAAACCGCCTGATCGCCAGAATATGGCTCCGGCGCCATCGACATCCATACATTATTGCCGGATAGTCGCTATATTTTTATCTGGAAGTGTGCGCGCCACCAGACCTGATGCGAAAGCATTCCGGTCACCTGACAGTTTTACCAACAATTATGACACGATAGCGCTCAGGCGGACGCTCGAGCGGGAGGGAACGAGATCATGGAAATGGACGCCACAGGAAAATGCAAAGGCCAATGGGTCTTTCACGGCGACTTCGACAGAACGGTCGGCTACCTGTCGGATCATGCCAGGATCCTGGGCTTCAATCCGTTCTGTCACAAAGTCGAGCCACTCGGGCCTGACGATGCCTACCGATGGTATTTCAGGGTAACCGACCCGCAGAACAACCCGTTCGACGTCATCTTCAACATCCAGCAGGAGACCGAGCTGTTGCTCGAACTGCCCGAAAATGCCGAGATGATCGACCCGACCGAATTGACCGACGAGATGATCAGCGAATACACCGTCGGGAGAAGGATCAGCTGGCGCCACCTTCCTGCCGGAGATACGATCGCGATGCCGGAAAAATACCTGTTTGAAGGCAAGGCAACTGCGGATATGCTCATACTGCCTCTGCAGGGTGAAAAAACGAAAGTCGATTTCGATCTCCAGGTCGATGTGAAGTTCGTGCTCTACCCGGCATTCCGCATCATCCCGGAACAGATCATACGCGCCATGACCAACGCAGGCATGTCGCTCGTCATGCAGACGGCGACCAACAAGATGTTCCAGAGCATCTCCAGCGACTTCGGCACGGTCCGCCAGCTCTGACGATCAATCCGTAACAACCATGACGACCATCGCCCATTGACAAAGGACACGCAACAGTTTTCCGCCATACGCCGGTTTGCGGTATCCATCGTAAGCGTGGTGCTCCTTATCCTTTCTGGTACAGCCGGATACATGTATCTGGAGCATATGTCCCTGCTCAATGCCGTCTACATGACGGTCATAACCCTTGCCACTGTCGGCTTCAGTGAAGTCCATCCCCTCACCGACATAGGCAAGATCTTCACCATATTCCTGATCATCAGCGGCACCAGCCTTTTTTTCTTCACCTTGAGCAACGTCGCCGTCTTCCTGCTTTCGGGAGAGTGGCGGGAACACTGGGAACAACAACGAAATGAACGCATGCTTCGCAAGCTGAACGACCACTTCATCGTTTGCGGCTACGGCCGTCTCGGGGGCAACGTCGCCGAGGAACTCCGGATCAAATCGATCCCCTTCATCGTCATCGACAACGCGATCGACCAGGTCCTCCGGGCGAGGGATAACGGCTACCTCTCCATAAAAGGCAACGCTGCGGATGAAAGCGTGCTCATCGACGCAGGGCTTCACCGCGCGAAAGGACTCATCGCCGCAGCCGGTACCGATGCCGAAAACGTCTTCATCGTACTGACGGCGCGAAACCTCAAACCCGACCTGCACATCGTCGCCAGGGCGGACAACGAAGAGTCGGAAAGCAAGCTGCTCAAGGCCGGTGCGGAAAAAGTGGTCATGCTCTACCGATCGGCAGGCAAACGGATGGCGAACCTTCTGATCGAACCCGAACTCGAAGAGTACCTCGACGAGCTCAGCGACGCCAGCAACCTCAACCTCAGGATCGCCCAGTTCCTCATCCACGAAAAATCATCGCTGATCGGCAAGTCCTTCCTCGAAGTCGACCTGTACAACAATCACCGGATCAACGTCGTCGGCTACAAGCTCCCAGGCGGAGAGCTGCACACAACGCCAAGACCTGCGGAGATTATCCAGAAAAACGGCACCATCATCGCCATCGGTCAGGGCGGCGACCTCGAAATGCTGAACCATCTCGCACAGGGAGGAGAGATAAAGGCATGATCATGCACGAACTCGTCGCATCAAGGAAAAGCGTCCGCGGCTACGTTCCGGACCTGCCCGTACCGCACGATACCCTCGAACGGATCCTCGATGCCGGGAGGCTCGCCCCATCGGCCAAAAACCTCCAACCATGGAAATTCGTGCTGGTCAGCTCCCCTGGAATGCTCTCCAAAATCCGCACATGTTATGCACGGGACTGGTTCCGTCAAGCCCCTCATGTGCTCATCGTTACCGGAGACCGCGAAGCTGCATGGGTGAGGCCCTCCGATGGATGGAACTCCCTCGAAACCGATCTCGCAATCGCCATGGATCATCTGGTGCTCGCCGCACATGCCGAAGGTGTCGGTACCTGCTGGATCTCCGCCTTCGACCCGATCATGCTCCGTGAAGCGCTCGGCCTGAAACCGACCGAAGAGGTCTTTGCCATCACGCCGCTCGGCTTCGCTTCTCCGAACGCCGAAACCCGTCCCAAGACACGCAAACCGATTGAAGAGGTAACGGCATTTCTCTAGCCAAGAGAGCCCGGCTTGACATTCTGACCTTGGGAATTGCCCGGTATTGCTCTCGAAATCGACTCCTGTTCGATCAACCATGTAACACATTTCTCCTGACCATGCGTCTCAAAAATATCGCACTAACGCTACTCCTTTTCACCTCGGTCTCACCCAGCCTGTCGGCCAGGTCTTTACCAATTCCAGTTTCAGCGACCAGCGTCTCCGCAGACCGACTGCCCGACACAAAAGTCCGCCTCGGAAAAGTCACGGTGACCAAGGATGTTGTCTACTCGACGATTCCCGGCTACCGTCCCTTGCTGCTCGACCTCTATACGCCTGCCGGCAAAGGCCGTCGACCGCTGATCGTCTACATCCATGGCGGCAGCTGGACCAACGGCTCAAAGCGTTCCACAGCAAACTTCCAGGATTTCCCCGGAGTGCTTGCCGCTCTTGCAGGACAAGGTTACACCGTCGCATCAGTCGACTATCGGTTGAGCAGCGAAGCGAAATTCCCGGCCGCAGTCCAGGACATCAAGGCAGCAATCCGCTACCTGCGTGCCAACGCGAACCGCTACGGAATCGACAGGAGCAGAGTGGCCGTGTGGGGCGCCTCCGCTGGAGCACACCTCGCCGCGATGACCGCGTTCACCGGCGACGAAGCGTCGCTTGAACCCGTCGACAGGAGCAACCCGGACCAGTCAGATAGCGTCCAGGCCCTTGTCGGGTGGTACGGCACCTACGAATTGCCCGGCATGTTCAGGTACGCCATGTCAGCGCCTCCGGTAACAGGCGTCCCCATGTCACCCGAAGAAGCGTCCGAAATTACCGGCCCCCTGAACTTCTTCGGTTGCACCATGGACGGCTGCCCCCCCGAAATATTCGTAAAAGGAAGCCCGATCAGCTTCGTCGACAAGCATGATCCTCCGACCCTCCTCATCCACGGCACCTCCGACACCAGGATACCGTCGGAACAATCAGTGGAACTCTATAATGCCCTGAAAGCCTCAGGAGTCAAAACCGACCTCCTGCTGATCGACAGAGCCAGCCACGACTGGCTTGGAAACAACCAAAAAGCGACAGCTTCAGCATCGAGGAAAGCGGTCGCGGTAACTTTCGACTGGCTGAGAAAGGTCTTCAGTGAAGGGGGGAAATAAGAACAGGACCAAAGGGACTTGAAGAACGAAAATGTAAAAGCCCGCTCGTCCCAGGTAACCGACCCTGCCGGGCCAACCCTTATCTCCTTTTGGTCCCCTGAGTTCTTCTTTATTGTTATCTTTCAGGTACAACCTGTAACAAGGGAGTAACCAATCGTGTCTGATCAGGAAACAAATCGGGCGAAATCGCTGCCGATCCGGAGAACTTATCTCGACCGGCAGACGCCGTTCAGCTTTTCCTGCATGCGCTGCCTGAAATGCTGCGAATCAAAAAAAATACAGGTCAACCCTTACGAAATTGCGCGACTTGCCCGGAATCTGGGGATATCGACGACTGAATTCATTGCCGGGTATACTGACGGTAACGGCACATTCCTGAAATTCGACGAACAGAACAGATGCACCTTTCTCGGTCCCGAAGGGTGCCTTGTTCATGCCGACCGACCGCTCGTTTGCAGACTGTATCCGCTCGGGCGGCATTTCAACGACCGTAAAGAAGAGTGGTTTTCAGAAATAGAGCCGGACACGGAATGCCGGGGCGAGTACGGCGACGATACATCTATCGAAAACTATCTTGCCGAACAGGAGGTTCAAGCCTACACACAAGCGGCTGACAGTTATCTCGACCTGCTCTGGGAGATGATGAATCTGCTTGAAGAGACGGCCGACGACGAAGGCGCCTCCGCAGATTCGGGATCAACCTCAGTCGACGAACGCGACATGCCTGAAAACGGGGAGTGGCTCGACATGGATATGGCAGTCAGAAACCATTGCCTCCGGAAAGGGCAGCCGTGTCCCCTCGATCTTGATGAAAAAACCCGCATGCATCAGGAAGTAATACGTCTCTGGATAAAACAATCATAAACGGAGAAGAGCCATGAACAAACGCTCAAAAAAAGCCATTGCGATGGCTGCGGCCGTAACATCACTCGGAGCGGCACTCGGCGTTGCGACCGAAGAGTTGCATGCTGAAAGCGCCGCACCTGCAAAGGAGGCCAAAGCCATTAAACTGGATAATGTAAAAGCCGATTCAGCACAGATCAAGCTCTCCAACCAGCACAAAGGCTCAACGCAGATTAAAATGTCCGATCAGCACAAAATCCCGACAGACAATAAAGGGTCAAACGCGATAAAGTGGGAATACAAGAAGTAGGAAACCCAGGAAGCAAGAACTGGACCAAAGGGACTTAAAGGACGAAAATGTCAAGCCCCTTCATCGTAAGCATCAGGCCTGCACGGACAAACCGTTGGGTCCTTTTGGTCCATTAAGCCGTTTTTTCATTTGGGTTATTCTTGCACCCCCTTTGTGAAAACCTGTCTCGGACCTTACATCCCCCACTCAAACCACCTGTTCGAACAGCTCCCGCTCCAACCCCCTCCGCGTCACCAGTCCACCAAGCTTCTTCCCGCCTCCGTAGACCCATTTGCCGAACTCGATGGCGGCGTTTTCGTACTGCCCCTTGTTGAGCAGTTTCAGGAGCGTGCTGTTTTTCAGGTTCTGGGCCCCGGCGTTGTAGGCGAAGTCCACGAGGGCGTCGAACTGGTTCTGGTTGATTTCGACGGTAACGTAGCGGGTAACGGCAGCTTCATACTCCCCGAGGGTGGCACGCATGATGTCGTCAGCCTGTTCCTGCGTAATGGGGGAATCGGTCAGCTTTACCGCACGGCCGTCGGCGTACCTCGTTGAGCCGTAACCGATCGTGGGGATTCCTGCCGGACAACGGTAGGGTTTGGCCCTGAAGCCTTCACTCTTTCTGATGAGGTTTAAACAACCTTCTGATACTTGCATCTCTTGTCGTGTATGGTTTGTGGAATTGGTGAAACCGATCAACAGACACCTGAAAAAAAACGGGTTGCTCGCCGATCAATAACCGCAACCCTTTATTTAAATAGGTAATAAATCACATATAATTTACCAACGCACGACAGTTTATGTCAGTCATGGGAACGATATAAAAGAATAAAGCGAAAAAGGCTGCCCGGTATGACGCAGCCTTTTTCGCTTTATGTTCAGTGCGTTCTGGAGTCGTAACCCCTGAAGATGCTTAGGAGTGACCGCCGGCCACGATGCGGATCATCTTGATGTTCAGGATAAAGAACCTGATGATCTGCCATGGCAGGAATTTCCTCCAGAACAGCGTGGTTTTGTCCGGCACCGGAGGATAGGCCTCGTCGTAGTATGCCTTGATTTTATAGTTGCCCATTGGTCATGAATTTTGACGTTGCAATCAGTATACGATTTCCTTCTCTGTTTCATTCTGAAGTACGATGGTGATCCACCAGGTCGCGCAACAGATTAATCCCTACTCCGGGATCAGGTACCAGAACGGATATCCCTTCGCCTTGTGAAAGAACAGGTAGTGGAGAATGAACTTCAGCCAGTGGCCGGCAAGACCGGCTTCGCCGACAGAGTAATTCATGTCGCGGCCCCATTCGGGATACTTGTCCCAGTCGGGAACGACCGGAAAAAGGGTCATCGAGGCGCCGAGTCCGTCGAACGATCCGAAACCGGCCGACACGATGCAGGCTGCACCCATTCGGCTCATCGAAGCCTTGTGGTGATGCTCTTTGTGGCCGCCCAGGATCTGCTCTGCGATGTTGAGCGCGACGATCTTTCCCATAACCCCGGAAGGCATACCGGTACGTGGCGGCGTCGGGAATATCTGGCGTCCGCTCGGGCTCGACATGGGTTTGGAGATCGGATGCGGCGGGGCAAAGGCAATGCCTGCCGCGTAAACGTTTTTGTAGAGCGGATTCTGGTAAACCGTCGGCCAGTCGTTTGCAGACCAATCCTCGAAGGCCTTGGGGGTATAATCGGCATCGACCTTCATGAACTTGCTCGGTGCGAAAATCTTTTCGGTGATGTCGGCGCCGCTCTTGTCGACGGCGGTCATGCCGACGCCCGAGAACGAGGGAATGAGCATGGCGAAATCGAACTCCTGGGTCTTCATTTCACCGTCGAGGGTTTCATAGTAGGCGACTCCCGGCTCTACCTTGTAGACACCCGCCCTGCGAATCCAGTTGATTCCGTACTCAGCAAGGAGTGATTCCGTGAAAACCTTGGTTGGGGTAATGTAACCGCCCCTTTTGATGAACGCGCCGCCCATGCCGAAGTCGCCCAGTTCGTACTCGTTCGAGATCCAGGAGATCTGCGCCATGTCGCTCAGGCCGCGCCTCGAAATTTCGTAGGCGACGTTCAGTATGTATTCGAACGCGGCGCCCTGGCAAGTCGCCATGGCATGACCGGTACCGATGAGGAATCGCTGCTTCTGGCCGGCCTGCATTTTTTTAATGCTCTCCTGCAACTGCTCCCATGCGTGCGCCGCATGGCTGTAGGTGCAGACCGAAAGGCTGTTCTTGTCCGGACCAAGGCCTTCGGTAGCCTCGAAGTTCAGCTTCGGGCCGGTCGCGTTGACGAGGTAATCATAGGTGATGTTCTCAAGCTGCCCGGCACTCTCGCCTGAGGTGTATTCGATCGTGACGTATCCGCCATCGTATCCCGAATCTCCTTCGGGATGGATTTCAAGAGCCTTGGCCTGCTTGAAGACGATGCCCCAGCGGCTGTAGACCTTTTCCAGTTTGAAGCGGACCTGGTCGATGGTCATCTGCCCGACGCCGACCCAGATGTTCGAAGGTATCCACTGATAATAGCTGTTGGGAGAGACAACGACGACCTCATGATGCTTTCCGAGCTTCTTCTTGAGAAACGAGGCACATGTATGGCCCGCTACGCCGGCCCCTAAAACGACGACCTTTGCCATATAACGTCAAGGTTTTCGATGATTGATGAATGCGCTTCTCCGGTTGCATTACGCATCATCTCAAAAGCTCCTGACGGTAGGGGGACGGCAGGGGAGAACTGATTGATACTGCTCGACAACAGGAAGGCATGACCGGGTTCGACAGCATCTGCAAGGGACTCTGGTCAGTAGCCCTGTGATTTCAACAAAGGAGAATGGTAAACGACAGACTCAGTAAATCTGCAATGCAATTATAAGCATAAGCCCATAATTAAACAAGATCCCCTGCAATTATTGACATAAAAAAGAGGTCGATGCCGAAGAGCGTAACCGACCCGGCCCAGACTGAATTTTAAGGCCGCAGGAACGGTTACGATTATTACGACTGGCCAAAGGGCAAACAACCATTCCCCACCGGAGGCGTCATGAGAAACCTCATCTTTACAGGCAAAGGAGGCGTCGGAAAAACCTCGGTAGCCGCTGCAACAGCCGTCAGGGCGGCTGAAATGGGCTACAGGACGCTGGTCATTTCGACCGATCCCGCCCACAGCCTCGGCGACTCTTTCGATATCGAACTGGGCCCGTCGCCGGTCAAGATCGCCGAAAACCTTTACGGACAGGAGGTCAGCGTCTACGGAGACCTTTCTCTCAACTGGGAGATCGTGCGCGAGCATTTCGCCCACCTCATGCAGGTGCAGGGAATCCAGGGCATCTACGTCGAGGAGATGGGCGTGCTGCCAGGAATGGAGGAGCTGTTCTCGCTCTCCTACATCAAACGATACAACGAGTCGAAGGAGTATGACCTGCTGGTGGTGGACTGCGCGCCGACGGGAGAGACCCTGCGCCTGCTCTCCATTCCGGAGACCTTCGGCTGGATGCTCAAGCTCATGCGCAACCTTGAGAAGTATGTGGTGAAGCCCATGATCCGCCCCCTGTCGAAAAAAATCAGCAAGCTGCACGATTACGTTCCGGAAACCGAGGTATACGAACAGGTCGACCACCTGTTTTCATCGATTGACGGAATCATCGACCTCCTGTCCGACGGATCGAAAACCACGGTCAGACTTGTCATGAATCCTGAGAAAATGGTGATCAAGGAGTCGATGCGGGCGCTCACCTACCTCAACCTTTACGGCATCACTGTCGACCAGGTGGTGATCAACCGCGTCTACATGGACGATGTTGACGGGAAGTATTTCGCCGGCTGGAAGGAGATCCAGAAAAAA
Source organism: Chlorobiaceae bacterium (assembly GCA_013334965.1). GTDB lineage: Bacteria > Bacteroidota > Chlorobiia > Chlorobiales > Chlorobiaceae > Chlorobaculum. Next base: position 36,272 of record JAAXWO010000015.1, read on the forward strand.
TATATCGAACAGATCGAGACCTCGTTTGCGCCGATTCCGATCACCAAAGTGCCGCTTTTCCCGAAAGAGGTGCTTGGTCTCGAAATGCTCAGGACAGTCGGCAGTACCGTGTACGGTGAAAGGAACCCTCTCGACATCTTTTACCATGAGGAACATGTGGAGATCACCAAGGTCGCCGAGGGGCACTATGTGATGAAGCTGCGGTTGCCGTTCGTGTTTGACAACAAAATGGAGGCCAACGTCACGCAGGTCGGGGATTCGCTGACCGTCAGGATCGGCAATTACCAGAAAGCCGTCGTCCTGCCGCTCTTCCTTGCCGGCATGAAGGTCGCCCATGCGGGTTATGAGGAGAAGTGGCTCGCCATCGAATTCAGGAAAAAAGAGGCTGCCGCCGCGCAATAACAAGTGGCCCGGCCAGGATCGTAATCGTATTTCAAAAAGGGTGGAATGAGACGTAAATGCGAGAATCACGTTTTATCCCTCCCTTCAGAAGAAAAAATTTATGATCTTTGGGAATTACATAAGTATTGAACCCTCGAATGAACCGTCAACTCCTGCTTGGTGCAGAGGCCGTTGCGCAAGGCGCGATCGATGCCGGACTGTCCGGCGTCTATGCCTATCCCGGCACCCCGTCCACCGAAATCACCGAATACATCCAGCGATCGAAGGAGGCCCGTGAACACGGGGTCCGCTCGTCCTGGTCTTCCAACGAAAAAACCGCCTACGAAGCCGCGCTCGGCATGTCTTATGCCGGAAAGCGCAGTCTCGTCTGCATGAAGCATGTAGGGCTGAACGTCGCCGCGGATGCGTTCATCAACTCTGCCATCACCGGCGTGAACGGGGGCCTTGTGCTCGCCGTGGCCGACGACCCGTCGATGCACTCTTCGCAGAACGAGCAGGACAGCCGCTTCTACGGAAGGTTCGCCATGGTGCCGGTGCTCGAACCCTCCTCGCAGCAGGAGCTTTACGATTCGATGTTCCACGCTTTCGAGCTGTCGGAATCGGTTCGCCTGCCGGTAATCGTAAGGATGACGACGCGCCTTTCGCACTCCCGCGCCGGAGTCACAAGGGCGGAAATGCGTGAACAGAACCCCCTCCATGCCGAATACGCGCCGGATCGTTTCGTGCTCATGCCGCACAACGCAAGGGTGCAGTACCAGAACCTGCTTGATCTCCAGCCGATACTCGAAGAGCTGTCGGAATCATCGTTCCTGAACCAGCCAGTCGAGGGGCGCGGCCCGGTCGGCGTCATCGCGTTCGGCATCGGGTACAACTATGTGATGGAAGCCCGCAACGCTCACGGCATCGACTGCCGCGTACTGAAAATAGGCCAGTACCCCCTGCCCAGGCCCCAGGTAAACGAACTCTTCGATGCATGCGATACGGTGCTGGTCGTCGAGGAGGGGTATCCGGTTTACGAGGAGCTTTTCAGGGGCTATTTCGGATCATCGAAAATCAGGGGCCGCATGGACGGAACCCTGCCGCGTGCAGGTGAGCTGACGACCGACCTGGTGGCTGTGGCGCTTGGCGCGAAACCGGCGGAGACGACTGCCGTTCCGGGCATCGTCGTCAACCGGCCGCCTGAACTCTGCAAGGGGTGCGGCCACCGGGACATGTTCGAGGCGCTCAACATCGTCATGAAGGAGAACAGGGAGAGCCACGTTTTTTCGGATATCGGATGCTACACGCTCGCCGCTTTGCCGCCGTACAGCGCGATTCACACCTGCGTCGACATGGGAGCCTCGATCACCATGGCCATCGGTGCGGCCGATGCCGGGCTCAGGCCTGCCGTGGCAGTCATCGGCGACTCGACCTTCGGCCATTCCGGCATGACCGGGCTGCTTGACGCTGTAAAAGACCATGCCCCGGTGACGATCATCATTGGCGATAACGAGACGACCGCCATGACTGGAGGCCAGCACTCGGCGGCTACGGGCTCGACGCTCATCGAGATCTGCCGCGGGCTCGGGGTAGAGGAGAGTCACATCAGGCTCATCGTCCCGTTGAAGAAGCACCTTGAGGAGAACATCGCCGTCCTGCGCGAAGAGTTCGCCTACGAGGGGGTATCGGTCGTGATCGCGCAGCGGGAGTGCGTCGAGTCGGCTGCAAAGAAAAATCGCCGCGCAGCGGCAACAGGGCAGTAACCGCACATGCAGAAAAACATCATTCTCGCCGGAGTCGGCGGACAGGGAATCCTCAGCATCGCCGCCGTCATCGACTGGGCGGCACTGACGGGAGGACTCGAAATCCGGCAGGCTGAAGTGCACGGCATGAGCCAGCGAGGCGGGGCCGTCCAGTCGCACCTTCGCATAGCAGACCATGAGCTCTTCGCAGACCTTATCGCTCTGGGCACGGCAGACCTTATCCTCTCGGTAGAACCGCTCGAAGCTCTCCGATACCTCCCATTTCTCGCCCCTGGCGGCAAGGTGGTTACCTCGCTGGAACCGTTCATCAACATGCCGAACTATCCGGCGATGGAGCAGATTCTTTCCGAACTCGGCAAGACCGACCATCCGGTTCTTGTTCATTCCGCTGAACTGGCCCGCGAGGCCGGAAGCGCAAGAGCGTCGAACATGGTGATGCTCGGAGCCGCAGCGCAATTCACCGGCATCGACCCGGAGCGTCTCGAAGCGGGCATAAAGGCTCTTTTCGGGCCGAAAGGAGAGGCAATCGTCGATATCAATATCAAGGCGTTCCGTATGGGACAACGGCTTTCTAACCATTAACTCACCATTCATGATCTGGAACGAGTATCACGAATGCATGGAACGCGGACTGCTGGTGACATTGCAGGGCCAGCGCCTGCGGGACATGGTGGAACGGATTTACTTCAACGTTCCTTTCTACCGGAACAAACTGCAGGAGATGGGCATCGAACCCGGAGACATCCGTTCGATCGACGACCTTAAAAAGCTCCCCTTCACCACAAAGCAGGACCTGCGCGACAACTACCCGTTCGGCCTCTTCGCCGTTCCGCAGCAGGATGTCGTGCGTTTCCACGCGTCCAGCGGCACAACCGGCAAATCGACCGTGGTCGGTTACACGCATAACGACATCATGATGTGGTCCGAGGTGGTCGCCCGATCCATCACCATGGCCGGCATCACAAAAAACGACATCGTCCAGGTGGCCTATGGTTACGGGCTCTTCACCGGTGGGCTGGGTTTGCACTACGGAGCCGAGAAGGTCGGGGCATCGGTCATCCCGATCTCAGGAGGCAACACCAAAAAGCAGCTTCAGCTCCTTGAGGATTTCGGGTCTACGGCAATCGCCTGCACCCCCTCCTACGCAGCGTATCTTGGCGAAGCGCTCGTCGAGGAGAAGATCGACCCTTCAAAAATCAAGCTCAAGGCGGGTATCTTCGGCGCCGAACCATGGACGGAGGAGATGCGGACCGAAATCCAGCATATGCTGGGAATCAAGGCCTTCGACATCTATGGCCTCTCTGAAGTGATCGGCCCCGGTGTCTCGATGGAGTGCTCCTGCCAGAAAGGGATGCACGTCTTCGAAGACCATTTCATCCCTGAGATCATCGACCCGGAAACCTGCAAAGTGCTTCCCTACGGATCGCTCGGCGAGCTGGTATTCACCACGGTCACCAAAGAGGCGCTTCCCCTCCTGCGCTACCGTACGCGCGACCTCACCCGCCTGCATGCAGACCAATGCGAATGCGGACGCACGCTGGTTCGCATGGAAAAATGCGTCGGTCGATCCGACGACATGCTTATCATCCGGGGCGTCAACGTCTTCCCGTCGCAGGTCGAATCGGTGCTGCTCGAAATGAGCGAAACCCGACCACACTACCTGCTCGTGGTGGACCGCGAAAATAACCTCGACACCCTCGAAATCCAGGTTGAAGTCGAAGACCAGTTCTTCTCGGACGAAGTCAAGGAGCTCGAAGGGCTGCGCAAGCGCATCCAGTCGAACCTTGCAAGCACGCTGGGGCTGCACGCCGCCGTCAGGCTGGTGGAACCTGGCACGATTGAGCGCAGCATGGGCAAGGCGCAACGGGTGGTTGACAAACGCAAACTCACGTAACCGGAGGCAACATGATCATCAAGCAACTTTCGGTATTTCTCGAAAACAGGGCCGGCCGACTCACTGAACTGACCGGCATTCTTGAAGAGAACGATATCAACATCTCTGCCTTCAGCATCGCTGACACGGCCGACTTCGGCATCCTGCGCATGATCGCCGGCAAACCCGACCTGGCCGAAAAGGTGCTCAAGGAGAAGGGTTTCGCCGTCAAAATGACCGACGTCATCTGCCTGATCGTTCCGCACAAACCGGGCGGGCTGCACAAATCGCTGCAGATCCTGTCGGACAACGGCATCTCGATCGACTACATGTACGCCTTCGCCACCTCCGACGACCGGGCGACCGTGGTCATCCGCACCGACGAAACCAAACGGGCCATCGATGTCCTGCAGATGCACAAACTTGAGATGCTGCAGTCGGGAGATGTATACCAGATGTGATGACAGGGGAAATGAATGGAGCGAATGGACGCGTGGCTAAAGAATTTTTCAAAAGGAGTTAACGGGCTGAAGGGACAGAAGGGCCAAGAAATAAGATATTGGGCTGAAGCCCTGGGTTTTTTTTAGGGGGCCTGTCTCCCCGGACTGAAGTCCGGGGCAACTGAATGTGGGAACCTTGAATATCCGGAGGGTTAAAACCCTCCTGAATATCGGACTTCTGTCCGGGAACTGAACCATATACTGAACATGAAATGTTAAAACCCGGAGCATTTGACGTCCCGGTTACTGTAACTGTTTATATTTATTTCAGTTGCCCCGGACTTCAGTCTCTTGCATTCAGGAGTCCCGACTTGTAGGGACGACGGACACCAACATCTTACATTTTCTTCTGTTGCCCCGGACTTCAGTCCGGGGATGATGAAACAAAGGATACTCTCCCGGCTTCAGCCAAATATCTTACTATCGAATAACACTTTATCGACAAAATCACATAATGCCAAGATTCTCCTCCGCGGTCTCTTCCCTTCGATCTTCGGCCATCAGGGAACTCATGGCCCTCGCTTCGAGACCAGACATCATCTCTTTCGCCGGGGGAATGCCCGGAAACGATCTTTTTCCGGTAAAGGAGGTCGAAGAGCTTTTCAGGGGGCTCGACATGAAATCAAAACAGGCCGCCTTCCAGTATGGCCCGACGCCCGGCCTGCCTTCGTTGCTCGAATCGCTTGGAGGATTCCTCGAACGGAAGGGGCTACCGGTAAAGAGTGATCGCCTTATGATTACCACCGGCTCCCAGCAGGCGCTCTCCATTCTTGCCAGGGCGTTCGTCGATCCCGGGGACAGGGTGCTGACCGAGTACCCCTGCTTCATCGGGGCCATTGCTGCATTCCGCGGATGCGGGGCGGATATCGTCTCCCTGCCGGTCGACGAAGAGGGCATCGACATCGCGCAACTTGCAAAGGAGGCTCAACGACCCGATCCGGCAAAGTTCCTCTACATCACGCCGTACTTCCACAATCCGGCAGGCATGCTCTACGGAACGGAACGTAAACGGCAATTGATCGAAACCCTGCAGGGCAAGGACATCCCGCTCATCGAGGACGACGCATACGGCGACCTGTGGTTCAGCGAAGAGGACCGCGAACGCCTGCAGCCGATCAAGTCCATCGACCCTGAAGGCATCGACGTCTGCTATACCGGTTCGTTTTCCAAGATCCTTGGCCCCGGACTGCGCCTCGGCTGGATACTCGCACCTCAATCGATCTACGAAAAGTGCGAACTGATCAAACAGTCTGCCGACGCATGTTCGCCAAGCTTCACCCAGGTCATCGCCGACGCGTTCATCCGTTCAGGCATGATCGACCCGTATATCGCATCCATCCGTGAAGAGTACAAACGCCGCGCCGCCTGCATGACCGATGCATTGAAAAGATACCTGCCCGATTACGTGCAGTGGAAAGAGCCACGAGGGGGATTCTATATCTGGCTGACCCTGCCCGAAGGCACCGACTCGACAAAGATCCTCAAACTCGCCATCGACAAGGGCGCCGTCTTCGTTGTCGGAAGCACCTTCGACCCGGACGGAACGCGCAACGACACCATGCGCATCTCCTACTGCAACAACAGCCCGGATGAGATCGAAAAAGGCATCCCGATCATCGCCGACGCAATCAGGCAAGTCTGCGGGTAAGATGCCTGGCGTTGAGAACGGCGCTCTTGCCAGAATCATTTGAGCGTCACAACAGAAAGGGCCGCCTTTGCAGGCAGCCCTTTTTTGTTCCTCACTGCCCGTTCAAGACAGTATCACTTTTCATTGAAACACTACTGCTTCTGCATCTGCTGCATTTTGCGTGCCATTTCCTGCATCTCCTTCATCTTCTCTTTCGTCATCCCCTGAGGCGACGTCGGTATTTCCATTTTCGTTGCGTTTGCAGGGACCTTGAAGAGCGCATCGTCGAGAGAAGAACGTTCCACCTTCGTCAGTTCGGTCACGACGCCTGATGGCTTGAGCAACGTCTTGACCGGGAAACCGTCAACACCGGCAGCCTTGAGCTTTTCAGAAAGCTGCGACATGCTTTTGTCGCGTCCACCCTGCATGCGGGCATAGGTGAAATAGTCGAGAATGTCCTTGGTGACCCACATCTCGATGACGGTATCCTTGCCGGGCTCACTGATCCTGATATGGGTGCAGTTGTACCCGTTGACCGTCTCCTTTCCGAGATTTTCGATCTTCGCATCCTTGAAAGGATCGACAGCTCCCTCCGCCTTGGCTTTGGAGATGTCGATCTCCATGCAACTGCCGTTGGCCTCGTTGATTATGAACACCTTGTTTGGCGTCTCTGATGGGGAAATGACGGTCATGGCTATGCCGCTTGGCTTACCTTCGATAGTCGTCCTGCTTTCGGTGCGAACACCTTTCTTTCCGATGAAGAGCTTCATCTCACCCTTGGCTGCGCCGGGGATGGTGGTGGTCATGTACATAATGCCTTCGAACGGAGCGGCTACAAGCGGCGCCGATTCTTGCTGAACCGATGCAGAACCCGGTTCCTTCTGGCCTTTTCCGCCGCAGGCTGAGAGAAGGAGGGCGGGAAGCAGCACGACTGCAAGCAGACAACGGGAGATATTGTTCATAATGCTTCACGTTTATTAGTTGACCTGGCAAAAAGCGTAGAAACATGCGTATGGAACCACTGCGCATGAATACTGGCGGGATGATATACACCAAATATAGGCAAAAATATCGTTTTCATCTTTTTTCAACCGCTGTATCGCTTACGGATGCCGAGCTTGTCTATTCGGGAGTAGAGCGTCTTTGCGTTGATTTCAAGCAGTTCGGCAGCGCCGCCCTCTCCGCTAACGCGCCCGCCAGCCCTGTCGAGGGCGTCGAGGATGAGCCTTCGTTCCATCACCTTGACCTCCTCTTCGAAATCGTGCAGTGTCCTGGGTATTGACCCTGCGATGGGCACCGTCCCCCCCGCGCGGGGAGTCAGTACTGACGAGAAATCGAGCGTCTCTCCTTCCGACAGGATCACCGCCTGTTCGACGCAGTGAGAAAGCTCCCTGATGTTGCCCTTCCAGTCGCGCGAAGTCAGCTCCCGAATGTCGCTGTCCCTGATGGCCCGGACAGGTCGACCGAACTCCCTGGCGAACTTCTGTGCGAAGTGCAGGGCAAGTACGGGAATGTCGTCACGCCGCTCACGAAGCGGCGGCAGCGATATGGGAAAGGCGTTGAGCCTGAAGAACAGGTCTTCGCGAAACCGCCCTGCAGCGACCTCCCGTTCAAGGTCGCGGTTGGTGGCGGCGATCACCCTGACGTCGACAGAGATCACCTGACGACCACCGATGCGTTCAAGTTCCCGCTCCTGCAATACCCTGAGCATCTTGGCCTGGAGTTCGAGAGGAAGTTCACCGATCTCGTCGAGAAATATGCTTCCCCCGTCAGCCAGCTCGAACTTGCCGATGCGTCGATCAGTTGCGCCGGTGAAACTGCCCCGTTCATGGCCGAAAAGCTCAGATTCAATAAGAGATGCAGGCAGGGCGGCACAGTTCACCCTCACCAGTACACGCTCCTTGCGTGGTGAACGGTTGTGGATAGCCCTGGCGATCAGCTCCTTGCCGGTACCGGTCTCGCCCTGGATCAGGACGGTCGCATCGGTAGGGGCGACCTGGCTTACCCGACGCAAGACATCGGCAAGCGGCGCACTGTTGCCAATGATCTCCTCGAAGTTGTGCGCCGCACGAATCTCTTCTACCAGGTAGGTCCGCTCGCCTTCGAGTTTACGCCGGAGCCGGTCGATCTCCTCGAAGGCAAGGTAGTTCTGGAGCGCAAGCGAAAGCTGGGGCATGATGAGCCTTACGGTTGCAAGCTCCGCTTCCCCGAAATCGCTGTCAGTCCCTGAAATGATCATCCCTGCGCGGCTCCCCGGAAAATCCCATAGCTGAGCTATGATGGACGAACGGATCCTGAAGCGGTCACGGGCCATCGCCACCAGCTGGAATTCGCTGCAGAGCTCGTCGAAACGGGCGCCCGAATAGACGCCGGGCCTGGAAATCACCTCCGCGCTTTCACGGATGATCCGCTCATCGCCGTCAATATTGAGCTTTTCGAGTGGAGAGAACGGTATGAAACTCCTGCCGGGCTCACGCATGAAATTGTCAAAGATTCGGAACCTGCCATCCTCACCGATAACCCTGATGCCGAGGAAGATGCACGGCATCAGCTTGCTGATCTGCTCGCAAACAGCCAGCAGCATCCTGCTGCGATCCTTGATGGTGAGCAGCGAGTTGTTGACAGCAAGCTGCATGGCCGTTTCAGCCTCCCGCTGACGCAGCTCCTCATAAGCGATCGAGTTGCTGACCGCTATGGCGATCGAGGAGGAGACCCCTGCCAGCAACTCCCTGTCGCTTTCGGTCCACTCCTGGGCGACCTTCGACACGAAATTCAGGAACCCGATCACCTGGCCTCCCGAACGCAGGGGAGAGAGCACGACCTGGCGCATCCCGAGATCATGAAGCATCCTGAACAACGAGGAGTCCTGGTCGCTTGTGCCCGGAATACCCTTGTCGAGGTCGACGGTTGTGACCGAGCGATCGTCCATGTGCTGTGCGATCCAGGAGCCGTTAATGAGCCGCTTCTGACGCCGCACCTCCTCGGGAACCTCAAACCTGAGCATCTCGAAAAATACGCTGACGTGGCGCCGGTCCTTGTCGATGGTGATGATCACCGCTGAATCGAACGAAAAAATGAGCCTGAGCTTGTCCGTAACGGTGCGGAAAAGCTCCTGGGGATCACGAATGGTACCGATGGCGTCGCCGATATACTGCATGAGCTGGCGCGACTCCGACAATGTGCTGTTGTTCATGGCGTTCTTTCTGATTATTTCAGAATACTATTTACAGAATATTCCGAATATTTCAGAATCCCACGTAACAAAGGAATACAAAGGAAAACCGTAATGACCTTTAAAGACGGCCGTTTACAGACAGATCGGAATTACAGGCACTTTGGCATGATAATTGCTGTTTAAATGACATAGTCAACAATCATACCGAGCCATGAAGAAAAGCAAAACCATCGTCCCCCTTATCATGCTCGCAGCCGGACTCCTGTCGGCTCAGCCCGGTCTGGCGGCGAACAATATCTCGATCGCCCTTGAGTCGCTGACGCTCGATGAGGCGTTACGACTGACAAGGGAGCATAACCCGAAAGCCCTGCAGGCATCGGAAGAGGTGAAAGCCGCAGACGCAAAAATCACCGAGGGACGCAGCGGATACTACCCGCACCTGTCTGCCAAAGCAGGATACCGCTATATGGACCCCGTATCGGAGCTCTCCTTCGGAGGAGTGCCGTTAAAGTTCATGCCGAACGACAACTATGACGCCAGGATCACTGCCGAAATGATGATCTACGATTTCGGCAGGACAGGGCGATCCGTCGACCTAGCCGTTTCGGGAAAAAACGCAGCTGGCATCCGGCAGGACATGACCGTTCGAGACCTTTCACTGGCGACCGTCAGGGCCTTCTACTCAGTGATGTTCCTGCAGGAAGCCGTGAAGGTTCAGGAGAGGGAGATCGTCGCCCTGCAGAAAAATCTCGACCAGATGCAGAAACGCTATAAAGAGGGGGTAGCTACCCGTTTCGACCTCCTGACGACACAGGTGCGGCTCGCCACGGCAGGCAACCGCAAAATCGACCTCCAGACGCAGCTCGACAACCAGGAGATCTCCCTTCGCCGCCTCTGTGGCCTCAAAGGGGAAAACAAGCTGAAGCTGAAGGGCTCTTTCGAAATCTCCGCAGCTGACATGGACGGATCAAGGCTTGTCGCATCTGCTCTCGAACAGCGTCCGGAAGTGATGCTCGCCCGGGAAAATTTCCGCGCAGCTTCGTACCGCAAATCGATGTCCGCTAAAGAGGGTATGCCCAGAATCGTCGGCAGCGCCTCCTGGGGAACGACCAACGGCTACGTTCCGGACATCAATGAGATGCGCACCAACGTATCGGCAGGCGTCGAATTGAGGGTGCCGATCTTTAACGGATTCAGGACGAGCGCGTCAACCAGGGAGGCCGCAGCCATGATGCGCTCCGCTGAACAGGAGCGGATCGATACCGAGGATCTGGTTCAGGCAGAGGTACGGCAATCGGTCAATTCGCTGAAAACCAGCATCGAAAAAATCGAAACGACCAAAATGCAGGTAGCCCAGGCTGAACTGGCCGCACAGCATGCACGTGCCCGATACCAGAACGGCCTCGCCACCACTCTCGACCTGCTCAATGCTGAAAACTCGCTGGCAGAAGCTGAACTAGCACAGCTGCAGGCCCGCTATGAATATGTACTGAACGCCTATTCGGTCAGGCGCGCCGCCGGCGACCTGATCAGGCAATAACCGGACGTCGACCATGACAAAGACCATAAATAAACCATTACGCACCATCCTCTGCCCGGTTGATTTCTCGCCGTCTTCCGAGAAAGCGCTTCTGCACGCGGCAGGACAGTATTCTGCAGACAGCGAGCTGATCATCCTTCACATCGATTATCCGGGATCGGGCGATCGGGGTACGCTCCTGAAAGAGCACCTGCATCACTTTTCGCGCTATTCCGATATCCTGTCCGAATATGGCTGCAAGGTCCGCTTCGCCGTGGAGTATGGAACACCGGCAGAGGCCATCATTCTATTTGCAGAGAAATACGGAACCGATTTAATCGTGATGGGATCACACGGCTCCAGCAACATCTTGCGGCTGCTTGTGGGAAGCACGGCAGAAAAGGTCATGCGAAACGCTCCTTGCCCTGTAATGATCCTTAAGTCCCCTGAATCCGTCGAGACAGCGGACGAGGCCGTTTATGAAAACATCGAACTCTTGTCAAACACCAACGATTGATCACCCATGGCAGACCCGAAAAACCATAACCACGACACCTCGGCATCAGCGGCAACAAAACCGGAAAACGACAAGTCATGGATACGTATAGCCATATTCGGCATACTCCTCGTCGTGGGAGTCGTCTGGGGCGGCACGAAGCTTTACCGCTCGTTCCAGTATGTCGAAACAGACAACGCCCAGATCGAGGGGGATATCTACCCTGTCATTCCGCGCGTCCCCGGCAAAGTGATTGAAGTGACAGCAAAGGACAATCAGGCCGTCACGAGGGGCGACACGCTCATCAAGCTTGACCCTGCGGATTACCAGATCAGGCGTGACATGGCTGAAGCGGCCCTGCTGAATGCGCAGGCATCCGTTTCGGAAGCAAGGGCGGATATCAGTGCAGCGGGAGCCACCCGGATAAAGCTGGAAGCCGATCTCCGGCGCAGCAGGAACCTTCAGCGCCAGGATGTCATTTCACAGGCGGAGCTCGACGCGACACAGGCAGGGGCGACTGCTGCCACGGCAAAACAGACGGCTGCTGGCGACAAGTATGAAGCGGCAAAAGCGCAGGTAAAGCTTCGTGAAGCAGAGCTGAAGAACGCTGAACTGCAACTCTCATGGGCGAACATAACCGCCCCTGCATCAGGCCATATCTCCAGGAAGAACATCCAGCCTGGCCAATACGTCACCCCCGGCCAGCAGTTGATCGCGATCGTCGGAAGCAACGAGCTCTGGGTGGTGGCCAACTTCAAGGAGACGCAGCTCGAAAAGGTACGACCCGGCCAACCGGTGATCATCCGGGTCGACGCGTTTCCCGGCAAGGAGTTCAACGGCAGGGTAGAATCTATCTCCGCAGGAACCGGAGCAAAATTCACACTGCTGCCTCCCGACAATGCCAGCGGAAACTTCGTGAAAGTGACGCAGAGGATTCCGGTTAAAATCGTCTTCACCGAAAAGCCGGACAAGCCGCTTTCAGCCGGCATGAACGTCATTGTCGAAGTCAAGGTAAAATAAGGCAAAGGAAAGGCATCATGGCTGCAGAAGCAACAGGGGCGAAAGGCATCATCTCCGATCCGGCGCATCAACTGCCGGCACACACCTATGAAACCGGGATGAAAAAGGTGATCATCACGGCTACGGTCATCATCGCGGCAATGCTTGAGCTGATCGACACCACCATCGTCAACGTCGCCCTCAACCACATCAGCGGCAACCTCGGCGCAAGCATCGAAGACGTTTCCTGGGTAGTGACGAGCTATGCCATCGCAAACGTGATCATCATCCCGCTCTCCGGTTTCCTCGGCAACCTCCTGGGACGCAGGAACTATTTCGTCGGGTCAATCCTGCTGTTCACGCTGGCGTCGCTGTTCTGCGGCATGTCGACGAACATCTGGATGCTGGTTTTTTTCAGGTTCGTCCAGGGCATTGGAGGCGGTGCGCTCCTGCCGACATCACAGGCCATTCTCTACGAGACATTCAAGCCGGAGGAGCGGGGCACTGCCACCGGCATCTTTTCGATGGGCCTGATTCTCGGCCCCACCTTTGGCCCCCTGCTGGGCGGCTACCTTGTCGACTACTTCGCGTGGGAGTGGTGTTTCTTCGTGAACATTCCCGTCGGCCTGATGGCCGCATGGGCTGCCCTCACCTTCGTCAAGGAGCCCAAAGTCCGGCACATCGTGCAAAAGATCGACTGGGCAGGCATCGCCCTGCTTGCCGTCGGCATCGGCTCCCTGCAGTTCATTCTCGAACGAGGCGAGTCCAAGGACTGGTTCGAAACGCCCTATATCACCTTTTTCACCTTCATCGCAATACTCTCTCTCGCTCTTTTCGTATGGCATGAACTGCGCACAGAGCACCCTGCGGTCGACCTGAGCGTGCTCGGACGCAGCAAGAACCTGGCCATCGGCGCCGTACTGACCTTCATCGTCGGTTACGGGCTCTACGGCTCCCTCTTCGTATTTCCGGTTTTCGTACAGCGACTGCTCGGTTTTACCGCTCTGCTGACGGGAGAGGTGCTCTTTCCCAGCGCGTTGCTCACCGGCGCCATATCGATCCCGCTGGGCATCGCCATGCAGCGTGGAGTATCGCCAAAATTGCTCATGGCCATCGGGATGAGCGCCTTCATGCTCTTCTGCTGGGAGCTCGGGATGCAGACCTTGCAGTCCGGTTCGCCCAACTTCTTCTGGGTGCTGCTCCTGCGAGGATTTGCCCTCGGCTTCATCTTCATCCCGGTCACCATGCTTGCCGTCGCAGGGCTTCACGGGCGTGACATAGGACAGGCGACCGGCCTGAACAACATGGTGCGTCAGCTCGGAGGTTCGTTCGGCATTGCCATCACCAACACCTATATTGCCAAACGCGTCGCGGTTCACCGTACGGAGCTGCTGAGCCATATCTCCCCCTACGATCCGGCTGTGGTAATGAGGATCGAAGGGCTCAAACAGGCGTTGGGATCCAGGACCCTCTCACCCGTGGAGGCACAGCAGGGAACTTGGAAAGCGCTCGAAGGGATCGTCACCGGCCAGAGCTACCACCTCGCCTACATGGACGCATTCAAGCTTATCGCCCTGCTCTTCCTCTGCTGCCTGCCACTGCTGCTCTTCATCAGGATAGACAAAAAAGAAAAAGCGGACCTTTCACAGGTCCATTGAGAGGAGTCAGGAGTCACCATAACATGAAAAGCCGCCCTGATTATGGCGGCTTTTCGTGTTATGCTCTCAAAACAGGAGCACTTCCGGCAGGCTTTTGCCTCAGCCTTTCGTCAGTCCCGGACTATCACCACGGGGACAGGACTCGAGTAAACCAGCGAACCCGTCTTGAAATAGTCGCCCGACACGTTGCCCAGCCTGATCAGCGTTCCTTTCAGTGACGTACGCCCGGCAACATCTAGATGCATCGTCGCATCATTGGTGATCGAGCCGGTCGACACCAGCGTCAGGCTTCCGGCTGAGCTCTGGCCTCCAGACAAACTGGTTGCCGACAGCACCGTTGCACTGTTCTCGCTGATGCTCACGCTTCCGCCGCCCACAAATCCAAGTTTCCCGGTATTGAAGGCGTCTCCTGCGGCGTTGCCCACGTTGATCGAGCTGCCCGACAGCGTGCTCAGGCCGGTTACCGTGATGGTCGACGACGGCGCGTTCGACAACGCACCCGACGAAACCAACGTCAGGCTCTGCGCCTTGTTCACCCCTGCCAGCATCGTCGAACTGTCCTCGCTGATGCTCACCGAACCCGGACTGGTAAAGCGCAGCGTACCGGTATTGAAACTGTCGCTACTGGCATTCCCCACGTTGATCGACGCACCCGACAACGTGCCCAGGCCCGTCACGGCAATGCTCGACGAGGCTGCGTTTGAGAGTGCTCCAGTCGAAGAGAGCGTCAGGGCATAAGCGCCGCTGGCTCCCGTCAGCATCGTATCGCCATCTTCGCTGACGTTCACGTTGCCGGTACTGTTGACGCGCAGCGTGCCTGTCCTGAAATCGTCTCCTGCCGCGTTGCCCAGGTTGATCGAAGTGCCCGACAACGTACTCTGGCCGGTTACGCCAATCCTCGATGAGGCCGCGTTGGTCAGCAGACCTGACGCGGAGAGGACCAGGGTCGAGGCCATGTTGACGCCTGCCAACGTAGTATCGCTGTTTTCGCTGATGTTCACATCTCCCGGGCTGTTGAAGGTCAGGCTGCCCGTGTTGAACGCGTCTCCGGCTGCGTTGCCCAGATTGATCGATGCTGCAGACAACGAACTCAAGCCCGTCACAAGAATGTTTGACGATGCCGCGTTGCTCAACGCTCCCGTCGAGGAGAGCGTCAGCGTCGAGGCCCGGCTTGCTCCCGACAA
>JAAXWO010000020.1 GCA_013334965.1 Chlorobiaceae bacterium
ATCAGTAAAGTCAAATAACAGAACCCTTTCGGGCCTTTCCTCACTCTCGATCGTCGCCGTCTCAAGTGAAGGTTCCTAATGTACCAACTCAACCCTTTACTTCCAAACGGTTTCTCGCTTTTTCCCCATTTCTTGAAAAAGAATGGACTCAATGGACGACATGGACGAATACAGACCTCTTCCTGTCCATAACGTCCATTCTGTCCATTACGTCCACTCTTTCCCTGACCCCCTCTTCAGCGTTCAGAGGCGAGCACCATCCGCCCTATCGAATGGACGAGCCATGGGGCAAAGCGGTAAACGTGGGTCGTCAACCTGGCCCTGCCCGGAATGACGATGATATCCCGATTCTTCTCCACGCCTTTCAACGCTTCCGTGGCGACGACCTCTGGCTTGCATGGCTTTCCGGCCAGCCTGGTGAGGTAACGCCTCACGTCCGGACGCGAGGAGACCCGGGAATCCTTCGGTTCGCCAGACTCGTCCAGCATCGGGGTATCGACGCCGCCAGGGCAGATGGCGCTGAACCGCACGCCATATTTCTCACCTTCAAACCGCATGCTTTTCGTCAGGCCAACCACCGCGTGCTTGCTCATGCCGTAAGCGGCCAGGAGCGGCGACGGCATGAGGCCGCCGAGTGAGGCCGTGTTGACGATATGCCCGTGCCCCTGGGCGATCATGACGGGGTAAGCGGCCATCGTTCCGTTGACGACGCCGCGGATGTTGACATCGATGATCCGGTCGAACCGTTCCGTATCGAAATCGCATGTCTCGCCGGATATCAGTATCCCCGCATTGTTAAAAAGGAAATCGATGGCGCCATCCTCACCGACTGCTCGCTCGACAATTGATTTGAAGGCTGATGAGTCGCGCACGTCGAGCACAACGGGCCTTACGGAGGGGCCGAGCCGGAAAGCTGCCTTTTCGAGCGCTGAAGGATCGATATCGGCTATCCAGAGCTTCGCGCCAAGCTCGACAAGCGCCGTCGACAGGGCGAAACCGATGCCCGAAGCCGCACCGGTGACGATCGCGCATTTACCGCGCCAATATGACATGGACTGTCCCTCCCTGGATGAAAACGTGATGGTGCGAGATCAGTGGGGAGCGCTCCTGGTTCCATCCCCTTTCAGGAAAGATACCCTGCCACCTGCAAAACAAAAAGGCGGAGAACATGCCCCGCCTTTTCGAAAACCATATGACCTACCGCTTACTGACAGCCGAAGTCAACTCATACGATTGCTGATTATCGCCTGCGGGTCTTTGACAGAAGTCGAAGAATCTCGATGTACAGCCAGACCAGGGTCACCATAAGACCAAACGCTCCGTACCACTCCATGTATTTCGGTGCACCGGCCAAAACTCCCTGTTCAATGAAATCGAAATCGAGTACCAGGTTCATTGCCGCGACAGCTACGACCAGAAGGCTGAAAAGGATGCCATACATGCCACTGTCATGAATCAACGGCATCCTGATTCCGAAAAACGAAAGAACGAATGACAACAGGTAGTATATGGCGATCCCCCCTGTTGCAGAAAAGACCATGAGCCTGAACCTGGCGGTAACCTTGATGACCCTGAACTGGTACAAGGCCAGAAGGGCTGTAAAAGTCCCGAACGTAAGCACCACGGCCTGGGCGACGATACGCGGATAGAGGCTCTCCATAAACGCAGAAACACCGCCAAGCGCAAGACCTTCCAGAACAGCATAGACAAGGGCAAGATTGGGAGCGAGATCCTTCTTGAAAATGATGATGAGAGAAACCCCGAATCCGCCAAAAAGGCCGATATAGAACAGCGGGGCGACTGACACAAAATCCATAGTACCGCTGAAGCGATACCAGATAAACGCAGCGGACAGCAGCACGGTGAGCAGCATGAGCCCAACCTTGTTGACGGTTCCCTGAAGGCTCATTCTGTCGCCCTCAAGCCCTGTCTTTGCAAGACCCTCGAAAATACCCGGTTTCAGGGTCGGATTACCGGATTTTAACTCCATTATGACCTCCTCGACATTTAATTGGTTATCCCGCCTGTTCACCCCTGAAACACCGACGGGTTGCATCCATCATGAACTCCTTTCACCAATTCGCACGTCGTCTGTGCTGGCGACTTATGGCAATGGGCACAGTAGACGGAAAATCGTGATCGAATGGAGATGGCGAGCGCATGTATTAGGGGATACGCATCTTAAATTATACGGAATGCGTTAATAATAACGAAATTCCTCCCCTTCAAGAGAAGCTCATCGCCGGAACCCGCCCGATTGAACAGCCCTTAGACTGCTCTGGTAAGGCGACAACACGGACGCCAGTCAAACACGGCATGGAGATTCAAGCGGAGGCGGATACACAGGTCCAGCCCTGCGGGAATGGCTGCGTGGGCTCACAAGTGCAAAGAGAACGGTATTGATTGCCGTGAATGGGGGCTGGTTAGCGAACCTCCCCTCCATGCAGAAAGTATGGAACCGAAGCCGGGTTGGAGTTCGGTGCCCACAGTACAACAAAAAGGCGGAGAACATGCTCCGCCTTTTCGAAAACCATATGACCTACCGCTTACTGCCAGCCGCCGACGATGTCGAAGATTTCGCGGTCGCCGATCGGTTTCGGCACTGACGAGATCGGGTTGCCGGAGAGAATGGCCTCGGCAATCTCGTTGTAGGGCTTCAGGCACTCTGCCTTGTCTTCGCTGTCGTCCATGGCGAACATGGTCTTACCGGCGAAACGGCTCTTCCTGATAAGCTCGTGGTATGGAACCTTGGCGAGCAAACGCGTGCCGACCTGTTCGGCGAACTGGTCGAGCATGTTGGTGCCGCCGCCGGTGGTGTAGTCGACGCGGTTGGCGACGATACCGGCAAGCTTCACCTTGTAGCGAACGCTCTTCTGCTGGATGGCCATGCAGAGTCGGTTGGCTGCGAAAATGCTGTCGAAGTCGTTGGTGGCGATGATGATCGCGTAGTCCGCATAGTTCAGCGGAGCGCTGAAACCGCCGCAGACGACGTCGCCGAGAACGTCAAACAGAATGACGTCGTACTTGTCGTACAGTCCCATCTCCTGGAGCAGGGTGACCGACTCACCGACCACGTAGCCGCCGCAACCGCTACCGGCAGGGGGACCGCCAGCTTCAAGGCCGTCGATGCCTGCGAAACCGGTTTCGATGATATCTTCGGGGGTGAGTTCCTCGTGGTGGAAATCGACCTCTTCAAGCGCCTCGATAACGGTTTTCTGGAGCTTTCCGGTGATCGGGAAGGTGCTGTCGTGCTTGGGATCGCAACCGATCTGGAGCACCTTGGCTCCCTTGAGCGCGAGGGCTGCAGAAATGTTGGCGCTGGTCGTGCTTTTGCCGATCCCGCCCTTTCCGTATACGGCCAATACTAAACTCATGGTAAAATAGAGGTCAAATGGTTTGAGTGATAATTGCCTTATCCGCCGAGATGCTCCTTGGCCTTGCGGAAAACCTCTGCCGAAATGGTCGGCTCGCCGATCTCCCTGGCGAAGTTCTCGGTGTTCTTGCGCACCTTCTTGCGCACGAAGAACGGTACCTTGTTCAACATCTTTTCGGCTTCGTCGCTCCAGCTCATTTCGCCGGATGATGACGGCGCAGGTGCAGCAGCTCCAGCCGGAACCGGAACCTCTGCGACAGGGGCCGAATCCGTACCTGTCGATGCAGCTTCTGCAGCCTGCGGCTCTTCATATTCGAGGCCTGCATCGCCAAAGAAGTCGATGAGGTGCTTCTCAAGGCCCAGCTTGGCTGAAGTGTACACCCTGTCGGCGATGACGTCGGAACCGTCAAACCCGAAGAACGGATAGTAGCCGAGCAGGTGGTTCTCGATATGGGTCGGCGGCGAAATGACCATGCAGGGGGCATCGAGCTTCCTGCAACTGTGCCGCTCCATCTGGGTGCCGCAGACCAGCTCCGGCATCTCCTCTTCGATGAACTGCGCGACCTCCTGGAACTTGTCGGTCACCATGAGTTCGCCCGGCAGGTACCCTTCGAGCTGCGAACGGACCCAGTCGGCCTGCCTCGCAAGATAGGTGCCGGCGCCGATGATCTTCATGCCGAGTTCGTCCTTGAGGAACTTCACGATACCGACCACCTGGGTGGCGTCGCCGAACACGAAGGCCCGCTTGTTGCTGAAGCTCTCCATGTCGGCGGTCCTTGCGAACCATGGCACACCGCTCGGTGCGCTCTGGCCGTCAAGCGAGAACTTCCGCATCTCAGGCATGGCGATCGGCGGAACGCCGCGCTCTGCCGCGATTTTATTGATCTCTTCGATGATGGTATTCAACCAGCGCGTGGTGGCCAGCACACCGATCGGGGCTTCCGTGACAGCTGGCATACCGAAGGTGTCCTTCAGGTATCCTGCAGCAAGGGAGCCGATTTCACGATACGGGGCGATGTTCAGCCAGGCGGCAGGAAGCTTCTTCAGGTCCTCTATGCCTGCGCCCCATGGAGCCGTGACGTTGACCTCGACGCCGAGCGTCGTGAGCATGCGGCGAAGGCTGGTCAGGTTTGCACGAAGATGGAACCCGAGCGACGTAAAGCCCAGCAGGTTGACCGAAGGCTTTTCGGTTTTCGGGCACTCGGCGGCGTAGCGCTTCACCAGCTCGGTGAAGAGCCCTTCAGCAGCCTCATTCTCGGAAACCCTGAACGGATTGACCGCGTAAACCATGATCTTGTCAGCAGGAACTCCGGAGTGGCGAGCCATCTGGGTGAGATCCTCCTGAAGCAATGCCGTGCTGCAGCTCGGGGCGACCACGATCAGTTCCGGCTTGTAATGCTCCTGGACCTGCTCGATGGTGCCTGGCAGGCGCGATGTGCCGCGGGCAAGGTCCTGGCCGCGAACCACGCTGATGGAGAGCTTCGGGAAGTCGGGCGTCCTTTCGAGCATGGTATAGGTGGCCGTAATGTAATCATCACCCTGAGGGGCATGAAAAACTGTGTGGACCCCCTTCATACTGTTGGTCACACGGCTTATCCCGTGGAGTGCGGTCCCTTCATACAGCCAGAAAGCTAAACGCATGTTTGTTCGGTTGTTTTCGTCGTTGAATTATTTCGCGCTGGGCATAACGCCTTCGAGCCAGACCGATTCGTCGAACTCCGGCAGGCTCTCGCGGCGCAGGAGCGGCGAAACGAAAAGGTTCGCAAGGGTGAATACGCCAGACCAGCTGTGGATGGACATGAGCGTGAACTCCATGCTCCACTTCACGATGAAGCCATTGCCGACGAACGGGTTGGCCGTCATGAGCGAAGTGACGATCATGTCGGGCCTGGTCCGCTTGACCTCTTCGAGCTGGCGGTGGAAGTTGGGCTGTTCGACGACCCTGACCCCATCGAGCGCCTCAAGTTCCCGTGCGTGGAATTTCTTGTTGATGTACGAACTGCTGCACTCGACCACATCAGCACCAGCGTGCTTGAGGAATCGGGCGAGCGGAAGCTCCATCATGGTGTCAGCCGTCAGGAAAATCTTCTTGCCCCGGAGCAATGCCCTCTGCTTCTCGATCTTCTCCCATGCAGCCTTTTCGCGGTCAGCGAGATCGACCGTCTTGCCGAACATGGCGGCCAGGTCCTCCCAGAATGCACGCGTTCCGTCCGGACCGAACGGGAAGAGCGACGTAAGCACCTGCGATCCGCGTTCGCGGTTCAGGCGTGAACAGACGCGGGAAAGGTATGGCTGGATAGGAGCAAGCACCGTGTCGGGACCGATGGCAGGAAGCCTGTCGAAGCGGCTCTCGGGCAGGAAGCCTCCAACCTGGATGCCGAGCTCTTCAGCTTCAGCCCTCAGGTCGTCAGCCGTGCTGTCGTTGACCGAACCGACGAACACCACCTTCCTGTCGCCAGCCGGAGCTTCCGGGCAGTAGGGCACGAGCGCCTGGAGCACCGAATCTTCAGCCTGCGTGAAGTTGAACACCAGACCGCTGGCCGGCACGAAGAGCACCGGGGTTTCGTCGCTGCTGAGCAGATGGGCAAGGCCCTTGAAATCGACCTTCATCACCTCGGGAGTGCATGAAGAGAGCAGGAAAATGACTGACGGATTATGGTCGCGTTTGATCTCCGCGATGATCTCTTCGAGCTTGGGCTCCTCACGCGCCAGATCGGCCTCTTCGATCAAGGCCACGCCGAAACGGGGCTTTGCGAAGATCATCATGCCGAGGGCGTTCTGGAGGAAATGGGCGCAGGTGTGAGTGCCGAGGATGAGGAAGAAGCTGTCCTTGATCTTCTGGTAGAGCCAGCCGACACAGGCAAGACCGCAAAAACTGTGGGTTACGTTATCCTCTTTGAGAATCTGGCAATCGCTTGAAACCGGCATCATGGCATTATTACTTTATGTGGTACTTCAGGCCCTGAAAAGCTTCCGGGCGGTCAACCCTGAATATTGAGAACGAAGATAAAAATATTTTTCATTTATCCTGTGCGGCTTTGCGGGCCTGAACCGATGCGACCTTGTCGCCGATCGAGACCTGCCTGTCGCGACGGTCGTCGATCTTCATGATCGTATAAACCCTCGGGGCACCGTACAGAAAAGAGTACTCGTGAAGATCACGGGCGACAGCGAACAGATCATCCGCCGTCCCTTCGACCGTCGTGCCCATATCGTTCATGCGAAACGGAAGGCCTCGCTGTTCAAGCAAGGCCTCAAGCCCGGCAATCCAGGCACTCAGGCTGCTCTCCCCGGTACCGAGCGGCACCACCGTGATATCCATCAGGGCCATTGCCGCGCCCGTGTTTATTTGAAAACGGTCTCGTCGCGCCCTGGGCCTACGGAGATAAAGGTCACCGGAACTTCAAGCGCCTCTTCGAGGAAGGTGACATAGTCCCTTGCGTTCTGGTGCATCCCGGCGAAACTCTTCGCATCGGCGTTCGACGACATCCAGCCCTTCAGGGTTTTATAGACAGGCTTTACTTTCGAGAGCGTCTGGTCTTCGGTCGGGAAATCGTGGATCTCCTTTCCGTCGAGCATGTATGAGGTGCAGACCTTGATCTCCTCGAAGGTATCGAGCACATCCAGCTTGGTCAGCGCCAGTTCGGTCACGCCGCTGATGGTGAGCGAATAGCGAAGCGCAACCAGGTCGATCCACCCGCAACGCCTTTTACGGCCTGTGGTTGCACCGAACTCATGGCCGATCCTGCCAAGCGCCTCACCGGTCTCGTCATCGAGCTCGGTCGGGAACGCACCGTTGCCGACCCTGGTCGTGTAGGCCTTGCAGACGCCGATCACCTTGTCGATATGGTTCGGGGCGACGCCGGAACCGGTGCAGGCACCGCCGGAGGTCGGGTTGGAAGAGGTCACGAACGGGTAGGTGCCGTGGTCAACATCCAGCAGGCAACCCTGGGCGCCTTCCAGCAGGATGGTCTTGCCCTCCTTGATCTGGCGGTTCAGGTAGAGCTGGGTGTTGGTGACGAAAGGATCGATGATCTTGTCGAACTCGGCGTACTCCCTGACCATGGCGTCGACATCGAGCTCCTCCTTGTCATAGATATTCTTGAAGAGCTTGTTCTTCGCCTTGATGTTTTCGCGAAGCTTCTCTTCGAGAATCTGGGGACAGAGCAGATCGACAACCCTGATCCCGCAGCGGGCGAACTTGTCCTCGTAGCTCGGACCGATGCCGCGACCGGTAGTACCGATCTTGTTGTCGCTGAGAGCCGATTCGCTGAGCGAGTCAAGCCGCTTGTGGTAAGGCATGATGAGGTGGGCGTTGTGGCTGATGAACAGGCGACCCCTGACATCATATCCCAGATCCTCGACCTTCTTGATCTCCTCAAGCAACGCGTTCGGATCGATCACCACGCCGTTGCCGATGACACAGATGCAATCTTTATTGAATATGCCCGATGGGATGAGGTGAAGTACAACGGTCTTGTTGTCGAAGCAGATGGTGTGACCCGCGTTGGCCCCGCCCTGATACCTGACCACGATGTCGTACTTGTCTGAGAGATAATCGACAAGTTTACCTTTGCCTTCGTCACCGAACTGCGTGCCGACAAGCACGGTAGCAGACGCTGAGCGCCTGCCGAGTCTACATTCTTCCACTTCGCTATCTTTTAGGGGCATCTTCATCGATCGGTTCCGCGATGCATGAACGAGCCCATTACTGAGAATAATTATCGAGCTGAGCCAGAAGTCCGCTTCTGCCCGCCCCGGAAAAAGAGGAATAATTTACAATAAATTTGGCATTGGCAGCGCAACTTTCCATAGTCTTGCGAGCCTTCGATTTTTCAGACTGGGTCAGCTTGTCGTATTTGGTCATCACAATGCCATACGGCCTTCCGCAGAACTCCAGGTACTCCATCATCTGGGTATCCAGGTCCATCCCCGGATGGCGGGAATCGACAAGCAGCACAACCAGCGATATCTGCTTGCGATAGCGGATGTAATCCGACAGGAGCTGTCCCCAGCTCTCCCGTTCGGCATGGCCGACGTGGGCATAGCCGTAACCGGGAAGGTCGACGAAAAAGAGCTCTTTATTGATCAGGAAAAAGTTGATCAGGCGGGTCTTCCCCGGCGTCGAGCTCGTCTTGGCAAGCCCCTTTTTCACGCAAAGGGAATTAAGCAGCGAAGATTTGCCGACGTTGGACCGTCCGACAAAAACGATCTCCGGCTTTACCTCCTCCGGAAGACCTTTGATAGCTGAAGCACTCAGGAAAAATTCAGCGCTGGTGATGTTCATGAAAAAATCCAGGTAAAAGCCCGCAGCGGGTTTTGCGGCAAGTTGCGAAAGGCTAAGCTAAAAAACCCTGCCTTAAAAACCCAAATATTCAGGCTCACCGTATTGCCTGCGGCATGAGAGTTCCGTTTCTGACGTTTTACTTTAGTGGAAATCCGCATGACGATGTGGTTATCGCGGCATTCAAAGCCCCTTCAGCTCACAAACCCGAAGCTTTGATAGCCTTTGATTTTTTCGTTCCGCGACCACCTGCCGCAGACGCTTGCTTGTGTGTCGTGCTATTGCCGTTTTTTTTCGGCTTGGCGCCCCCTATAATCGCTGGTTTACCATCCTCCCAAACGACAGCATACTGCCCCAGCAGTTTTTTCTTTTTGAGGATTTTGGTTACCGCATTCTGAAGAGAGTCCAGAGCGACTTGCCCATCTCTTGATGGTGTGACCTTTATTGTCGTCATGATAGTAATGCCTCCTTGAGGAATGCGGAAGTAATCGTCACTATCGAAAAACCACATACAGGGATGTCCAGACCTGAAGCACGGATTGCCAACAGAACATCCAGCGATTATAATTTATACAAATCTCTCAATAGTTGATCAGGCAGGTCATACCGGGAGTCGAGCTGGTCTTGGCCAACCCCTTTTTGCCACAGAGGGAGTTAAGCAGCGAAGATTTGTCGATGTTGGTCCGCCCGACAAAAACGATCTCCGGCCTGGAGTCCTCCGGAAGACCTTTAATGGCTGAACCATTCAGTATAGACAGAGCCATAAACTACCCTCAGTCACCTGCGTCCCTCAGCCTCCTTCAGCGAGAATGAGATATTCGCAGGTGTCAGCGACGATTCATCATTGTCCGGCGACACCTCCATAGCGAATTCCTGCCAGGGCGGTCATTTCCTGCTTCCAGCTTGTCAGGTCCGTGATGCTGAATCCGTTGAGGTGGTCGTGGCCGCAGGCCCTTGCCATGACCTGCATCATGGTGACCGAGTTGCGCAGGAACCAGGAGACGCGCTGTGCGGACCGGTCGATGGAGAGGCGCCGGCGCAGTTCGGGGTCCTGGGTTGCGATGCCGACCGGGCAGCTGTTGTTGTGGCAGGCACGCATGCCGAGACAGCCTGCAGCCTGGATGGCGGCATTGCCCAGCGCCACGGCATCGGCCCCGAGGGCGAGCGCCTTGATGAAGTCGGATTCCGTGCGCAACCCGCCGGTGACGACGAGGGTGATGTGGGTGGCGGCACGTTTGTCAAGGTGCTTGCGAGCCCTTGCCAGTGCCGGGATGGTCGGAACGGAGATGTTGTTTTTCAGCAGGTCGGGCGATGCGCCGGTGCCCCCGCCCCTGCCGTCGAGGATGATGTAATCCGCGCCGGCTTCGA